>MSXQ01000016.1:0-131002 GCA_002083645.1 Proteobacteria bacterium ST_bin13 | reverse complement strand
TGAACTACGATCGCCACGAAGACCGCGGCCCTAGCGGGCGAATGGCGGCAGCGTCAAGACCATCAAAACTGCCCTTCCACCGAAAGCGCATATCCAGCGCCGCTTTGTTGGAAGCCGACAAGCGACAGCTTTTGCGCCACTGACGGATCGGGCGACTGAATGGCGAGCGTGGCACGATACCGGCCATTGCCCGAAATCCGCAGCGTTACTGTCTCGGTCCCCGCCTGGCTAACAAGTGGCACCAGCAGCGCCCCGCCCAGGCAGCGCACGGCACCGCTCATCCCTTGCGTGAGGGGAATACCCGCAACCGCCCCGCTCAATTGTGCCTTGATGCGCCCTTCAGCGGCCGCGCAGTCGCCATTATCAAACCGGACGCTGACATCATCCAGATCGATCCGGGTGATGGGCAGCGGGGCGAACACCGCGCCACTCGGCACCGACGCCGTCATGCCATCGATCCCAAAACTATGTCGGCTGGTGCTGATTGCCCCCCTCAGCGGCGCGGGATTGCCAGGTCCGGGGCTGATGGCCCCGATGCTGGCCAGATCGAGCCGAACCCGTCCCAACAACAACTGCCATGGGGACAGCCGGGCGCGGATGTCCCCCAGATCGAGATCGCCAACATGCGCTTCAGTCAACCGGGCGAACCAAACCGGGCCGCTCACGGCGCGTGCCGACAGTCCGGCATCGCCCAGCCCGACGAGCGACAGCACGAGCCGCATCGGCATCAGCACGATCATCGCCACCACGAACATCGCGCTAAACAGGACGGCAGGGCGCGTATCGAGCCGAATTTTCATTACAAACCCTGTAGTTTCAGCACCAGCGTCGCCGATATTGTTTGATCAGCATTGTCAGTGGTCGTCATGCTGTCGACCAATATCCCATTGCTTTCCAGATCCGCCACCCAGGCGAAGAACGCCGCCGGGCGCGCGGTGGGGATGGCAATTTGGATGCCATTGTCCGATGCGGGTGTCACGGATGACAAGGCGAAACCGGCATTGGCAGCGCGCTCGCGGACCACGCTTTCAAGCGGCGCCGCGATCGGCGCCGGGCGCTGACGCTGCAATGCGCGCACGTCGCGAAGCTGGGCTTCGGTCTCGGCCAGCCGGCGGACGGCGCTGCTGTAGCGTGCCTTGGCATCGGACAGCCCGTCCCCAACCGGCCGCACCAGCCCGAACCAGAATAAGGTAATGATCGCCAAAGCGACCGCGACCAGCACAAGGCGCTTTTCGCGCAACGATAGCGCGCCGAACCAGCGCTGAATTGCCGTCGTCATTTCGGTTTCACCGTGATGCGGCCGCTCAGCCGGTTGCCGCTTTGCTCAAATGTGCTCGGTTCAGCACCGAAGCCCTGCGCGCGGATATGGCTGATCACATCCAGCAGCTGACCCTGATTTTGGGCAACCAATGTCATGTCCAATTGCCCTTTTTGATCAAATGCCAGCCCCCGCAACTCCGTGCCTGGTACAGCCCTGATCGCGTCGAACACCGTCGCTGCTGTGGTGCTGAACCCCATCCCGGCACCCCGCATCCGTACAAGACGAGCATCAAGCTGCTGCGCGGCATTATTCACCGTCTCCCCGCGCGCGAGACCCTGACGCGCAAGAAGATCGGTCCGCCGCTCAATCGCATCTGCGGCAAACCCATATTGCATGATCTGCGTCAGGCTGATGAACAGGCTGATCGTCAGAATGGCGACGGTGATCCAGCCGAGCCGACGGATCAGCCGCCAGTTGATGTCCACGCGCCGTCGCTTGGTGAACAGCCCCTGGCGCAGGTCCAGCGGTGGCGCCGCAACCGCCGCTACGATTGCCGCCTCAATCGCTTCGCGCGCCATCATGACGGGCGCAACGCCGCCCGTCATCAAGGGGGTCAGCTGCTGATCATCGGCAAAGCCCGCACTTGCGCCGCGCAACACCGCGTCACCGCCAAAATCCGCGCGGAGATACCCTTCGGCAGGGCGCGGTAACAGCATCGGCGCAGGGATCATCGCATCGGGATCAAGCCCGGCCTTGGCCAGCGAGACGAGCCAGTGCTGCATTTGCGCAGTCGATACGACCCCGATCGGGCGATCCGTTTCACCCGCCTCGCGCCCCACCGCGACATGCAATTCACCAATCGGGGCGGCACTCGCATCGGCAACCAGCACGCGCGCGGCGGCGACTGACTGGGCGGCCGATCGATCGGGCAGTGCAGCCCAATGCAAGGTTACATCTTCGGCGGGCACGATCACAAATGCCGGGCTGTCATCCGCCGCCGGCAGCCCCTCACCGCGCGCGGCGATGACGCCATTGCCAACCCGCAGCCAACGATAATTCTCTTCGCTCGTGCTGGGCAGGAAGACAACATTGGTGCTCATGCCGGATCACCCCAGGCACGCGCCACCAGCCGGGCCGGCCGGGTTGTCGCGTCGATGAGCGCAGTCTGGGTCAATTCGGTCCCCCCCAATTCAACATCAATATGCAGCGCAAACCATTTGGTGGTGATTGCCGTTTGCGCTTCTTGTTCAGGGAAAGGAGTCACCCCCTTCAACGCCGCCACCTTCCAGAACGCAACGGTGCTCGTATAGCCCTGTGGCGGACGATCAAGCAGCATTGCGCGCGCCGCTTCCACCGACAGCCGATCAGGGGCGAGCATGGCGAACAGGGGTGCCTGTTCCGGCAACAGCGTGTTGACATTGATTCGGGACTGTTCGGCGACGGGCTGCGCACAAACCCATGGCCTCAGCTTGGCATAGATTTGGGGCGTAACGCCTGCGATCGCCCGCAACTCACTAATGTCGCCAATCAGCGTATTGGCCGTGGTATAGCCGATCTTGCCGCCGCTATATTGGCCGTCTTCAGCGCCATTGGGCAGCGGGGTTGAATCGCTGTCGATCCAGTCGGCAGTCGCCGCCGCAATGCCGCCGCCGGTCTGTTCGGGAATGCCGATGATCTGCATCAACCGCGTGAATTGTGCGATCGCTCCTATCCGCGGGGTGTAGCTATTGGGTCCATTTTCTACCACCAGACCATTTAGGTTGAAGCAATTGCCGCCATCGGTGACGATCGCCGTCGCCATGCCGCCCGGCACCGGCAGCCGGAAGGGTTGGCCGCTCCAGCCACCAACCAGCGTCACGCGGGCCGCATCCCGGCCTAGCAGAGTGTCAATCCGCGTCACTGCCAGCGTTTCGGCGGCCATTGCATAGCCACGCGCCTGATCGATCGCGATCAAATTGGCAGCGAGCCTGGTCGACAGGCGCAGTTTTTCAAGCGCCGTTGCCGCCAGTACGGCGATCACAGCCACCAGCAACAGCACCGTTAACAAGGCCGCTCCGCGCTCTTGCCGAGGGATTTTGCGCTTAGCCGGGGCCATTGATGCCCCCTTTTGGTGCTGGCTTGTTATAGCCAGTGCCGACCAGATAGACGCTGCGAAACCGCGTCCCATCCGATCGCGTAACCAGCATTTCCATTGCTTCGGGCAAGGTCATGCCTGGCTCTGCCGTCCAGCGATCACTCCAGGCTCCACCGATGCGGTAGCGGAGCCCGACCGACGCCACCGATCCCAGCAATGTTGCAGGCGGTAGCGGCGCCGCGCCATCGAGCATCGGATATGCGACGCGCAGCAATGTATTGTTCTCGACGCGATATTCGACCTTTTGCAGGCCAGCGCGGGGCGCATCGTCCAGATTGGTCCAGCCGTTCCGCACCAGTTGGAGCATTGGTGTACCGGCCGAACCGCTGCCGCCTTGGAAAGCGGGAATGGCAATGCCGCCCTCATCACGGGTTTGGCGGGGTGATGCCTGGGCAAGATCAGCGGACAGCGCTGACGACAGTCGGCCGATCGCGGCAATATCGTCGAGTTTCGCTGCCGTCGCGCCCTGCGCGCGGACGCTAAACGACAACAGCGCCACCCCGGCCGCCGCCAGCAACCCAAAGATCAGCAGCGCGATCATCATTTCGATCAGCGTAAAGCCGTGTTCGGCGGAACGCTTTACAGAACGAGAGCCATTTCCGGTGTTAAGACGGATCATTGAGCCTGCCCCCCGGGCAGCGGTGCCGAGCGCGCGACGACGGGCGGGTTCGGTGGCCTGACCATCGTCAAATGGCCGAGCACCGTGCCTGTCGCATCGCTAACGCTGACGTCGATGCGGATCACCCCCTGGTCACCAATCGATGTCGCTACGCGCCGCCAGGACCATTGCCGCCCGCCATTATGCTCAATACCGCGGCTCTCCCCGGTCACCGGCGGTTGCGCATCGGTGAGTGTTTCAACGGCAACATTATGCGCGACCATCTGCGCCAACATCGTCGAATCGAGCGTCGCCGCGCTGCGGATTGTCGCGCCCTCAAGCCGGATCAGCGCCAACGCGGCCAGGCTGAACACCGCCAACGCAACCATCATTTCGATTAACGTGAAGCCGTGTTCGGCGGAACGATCCAAGGGCGTGAAGCCGTGTTCGGCAGACCGACCCCGCAGGCCACCAATGGGCGCGCGCCTAGCCACCGATCGTCACCGTACCGTCTGCGCCGAACCGTATTGTCACGCTCGCGTCGCCGCCGCGTCGCAACTGCACATCGAAAGGAGCATTGGCGAGGCCGGTCGAATCGAAGATCACCCGGTCTCGGCCTTCACTGCTGGCAATGACCGGGCGAACATCGTCTGCCCACCGCGCTACCCGCAACGGCTTCTCGCTAATTGGCTGCCACGCTCCATTGGCACGGCGATCAAATCCATAGCCCTCGCGCGATACCCAGACACTGACCGATCGCCCCTCGACAATCGCGCTGTCATGCGCAGCATGCGCGCGCGCAGCGAAGCGCTCGGCATCGTCCAACAGCCGGCCACGCGGATCGGGGATGACAAGCACCACCGCCGCCGATGCGAGCGCGATGATCGTGACGACGACCATCAGCTCGATCAGCGTGAAGCCGCGTTCGGCGGCACGGGCCATGGCTGCAGCCCGCCGCGCCGTCAGCCCGGCCTTATTGCCAGCTGCCAATATCGGCATCGACCCCCTCGCCGCCTTCCTTACCGTCTGCGCCAAGCGTCCAGATGTCGATCGCCCCGTGCGCACCGGGCGAGGCAAAGAGATAATCCCGGCCCCAGGGATCCTTGGGTAGTTTCTTGATGTAACCGCCCTTTTGGTAGCGCGTTGGATCAGTGAGCGACGGCGGTGGGCTGATCAGCGCATTCAGGCCATCCGATGTGGCAGGATAGCTAATGTTCTGCAGCTTGTAGAGTTCAAGCGCATCTTCGATCGTCGCGATATCGGCCCTGGCCTTTTCCGATCGCGCGCGGTCCCCGCTGGGCAGCACATTCAGCGCCACGATGGTCGCGAGCAGGCCCAGGATCACGATCACGACCATCAGTTCCACCAGCGTAAAGCCGTTTTCGCGACGGCGCTGTTTCAGTTTTCGTCGTTCGGTACGCATCATCACCCTCATTGGCCTGCCAGTGTATTGAGCTGCAAAATCGGCAGCAGAATCGATAGCACGATGGTCGCAACAATACCGCCCATCACAACGATAATCAGCGGTTCGAGCAGCGACAAAGCGGTCGCTGTGAAGCGATCAAATTCGCGCTCAAGATAATCCGCCGCGCGTTCCAGCATTTCGTCAAGCCGCCCGGCTGCCTCGCCGCTCGCGGCCAGATAGGTCAACAGCGGTGGAAATACCCCCGCCCGCCGCATCGCCGCCGACAGGCTGCCACCGCCACGGATTGATTCAACAATTTCATCGGATGCCAGCCGCAGCCGACGGTTATGAATCGTTCCCGCCGTCAGCGCGAGTCCGTCAAGCAAGGGCAAGCGGCTGGCAACCATCGTCGATAGCGTCCGCGCCATCCGCGCGGCGTGAAGATCGCGCAGCAACCTGCCAATCAGCGGCAACCGCAACAGCCAGCTATCAAAAGCAAGTCGGATCGGCGGTTCGCGCAGCGCCTGTATAAAGCCCCCCGTCAGTACGACGGCGCCGAGCACCAACGCCCACCACCAATTGACCAGAAAGCCCGAAATCCAGATCACAATCCGGGTGAGCATCGGCAATTGCTGGCCGACGGTATCGAATTGCTCGACGACCTGCGGCACCACGAACACCATCAGCGCGGTCACCACCGCCATCGCCACGACCGCAAGCACGGCAGGATAGGCCATGGTCGTGATCATCTTGCCGCGAATTTCGGCCTGACGCTCTAGCAGGATCGCCAACCGATCGAGAATCGTCGGCAGCGACCCCGAATTTTCACCCGCCGACACCATGGCGCAATAAAGCGCCGGAAAGCTTTTGGGTTCGCGCGCCATCGCTTCGGCGAGCCGCCGCCCTTCAATCACCCCCATATGCACAGCGCTGATGATCTCGCGGACCTGTTCCTGCTCGGTCTGGCGGACGATCGTGCGCAGCGATTCCTCGAGCGGACTGACCCGGTTGAGTGTCGCCAGCTGGCGCGTAAACAGCGTCAAATGCTTGGTCGACATCCGCCGGCCGCGCAGTTGCTGGAGCAATGGCTTGGCCTTTGGTGCCTTGGTCGCGGCAGAGCCTGGATCGATCCGCACGACATAGAGTTTGCGGGCGTCGAGCGCCTCACGGGCATGATCGATCGATTCGGCCGAAATCGCGCCGCGCTTTTCGCGACCGGCCGTGTCGATCACCAGATAGTCGAAATCAGGCATCGGCCATTTCGCTGCGGGAAATACGGACCGCTTCTTCGGGTGTCGTCAGCCCATCGCGGACAAGCTGACGCGCCGCAGCACCCAGATTGGGCGCATGCAGAAAGGCGTGGCGCGCGATGATCGATTCGTCGCCGCCGTCATTGATCAACCGGCGAATGGTGTCGTCGATCCGGATCGCCTCGAACACGCCGATCCGGCCCTTGAAGCCACTGCCGCTGCAGTCGTCGCAGCCCACCGCCTCATAGACGATCGCGCCGGGATCAAAGCCGAGTAGCGACGACACCGATCCTTGCGCCTGAACCGGCTTGCGGCAGCTTTGGCAAAGGCGGCGGACCAGCCGTTGCGCGATCACCGCCCGCAACGTGGAAGCGAGCAGGAACGGCTCGATCTTCATGTCGCGCATTCGCGTAATCGCGCCGACGGCGTCGTTGGTGTGGACGGTCGACAGAACAAGATGCCCGGTGAGTGATGCCTGCACAGCGATTTCGGCGGTCTCGCGATCACGAATTTCGCCAACCATCACGACATCCGGATCCTGACGCAGGATTGCGCGCAAGCCCGCCGCAAAGGTCAGCCCCACTTTGGGGTTCACCTGGGTCTGTCCAACCCCGTCCATTGCATATTCGATTGGGTCTTCGACCGTCAGGACGTTGCTGCTGCCATCATTGAGCAGGCGGAGCGCGGCATAAAGCGTCGTCGTCTTGCCCGATCCCGTCGGCCCGGTGACAAGCACGATACCGTTAGGCTCGCTGATCGCGCTGCGCAGCACGGCGTTGATCGCCGGCGCCATGCCGAGCACGTCAAGATCGATTCCGGCATTGTCCTTGTCCAGGATACGCAGCACCACGCGTTCGCCCGCCCGGCTTGGCAGTGTCGAGACGCGCACGTCCAGCAATTTGCCGCCCAGTGACAAGCCCATCCGGCCATCCTGCGGCACGCGTCGTTCAGCGATATCCAGCCGCGCCATCACCTTCACGCGGCTGACAACCACTGGTGCGACATGTGGCGGCATCCGCAGGGTTTCGCGCAGCACGCCATCGATCCGCATCCGGACGACAAGCCCGGTTTCATAGGGTTCGATATGGATATCCGACACGCCATTGCGCGCGGCATCGGCGATAATGCCATTGATCAGCCGGATCGCTGGGGCATCATCGGCCGTATCGAGCAAATCTTCGGCGGTCGGGAGGTTCCCCGCCAGCATATCGAGTTCATCGCCCAGTCCCAGCGAGCCAGCGGCAGCGGCCGCCGCCTGCCCGTCCATTGCGTAGCGCGACGACAATAGCCGGTCGAAATCTTCGGCGCTGGTAAAGCTCACATCGAACGGGCGCGCGAGATGGCGGCGGAGTTCGAGCAAGACCTTGGGATCGCTGCCCTCGCGCATCGCCACCGCGAAATGGCCCGGCTCAACCGAATCGAGCACGACGCCAAAACGGCGGGCAAACCCATAGGGGATGCCAATGATCGCCGCCGGCAAATCGCCCGGTTCAGGCAATGCCATGACCGATGGCTCTACGAAATCGTCGCTGGAACCGGAATATTCGCTCATTTCGGCTTCCCTTGCACGCGAAGGTCCTGGCTCGAACTCGGCATGGCCGGCAAGGCAATACGCGGATCCTCGATGCTGCCCGGTGCAGGAGACCGCGGCAGCGGGGGCTCCGCGCCCATATAATCGCGCACCAACTGATCAATGGTCGGTTCACTACCCGGATATTGCAGCCCTTGCTGGAGCCGCAAATAGCCATAACGTTGTTCGGTGGCGCGGCGCGTATCCTCTGCATTGCGGATGATCGTGGGGCGAATGAAGATCGTCAAATTGGTCTTGGTCCGCTGCTTCGCCCGCGACCGGAACAGCTGACCGAGTCCCGGAATGTCGCCCAGCAGCGGAATTTTCTCAATCGTCCGGCGCTCATCGTCCGACAACAGCCCGCCAATCACCGCGATTTGGCCGTCATCCACCGTCAGCGTCGTTTCGACTTCGCGCTTGTTCAGAACAAGATCGCTATTGTCGTTCGAAACCGGACCGGAGACCGAGCTGACCTGCTGGCGCAGGAACAGCTTGATCGTGCCGCTGGAATTGATCTGCGGGCGAACCTCAAGCTCGATACCCACATTTTGGCGCTGCACGGTCCGGAACGCATTGTCGAAATTCTGGCTGAGCGCCTGACCGGTGGTGACCGGGATTTCCTGGCCGACCAACAGGCGTGCCGGCAGGTTATCCAGCGTGGTCACGCTGGGCGACTGCAGCAGATTAGACGTTGAATCGCTTTTAACGGCATTGATGATGCCGGCGAACACGCCGTTTCTGCCGATCGTGGTGCCAAAGCCGCCCAGGCCACCCGATGCGCCCAGGATCGAGCTGATGGCCGATTGCGCCAGCGAATCGCTGATCGCGCTGTTGGTCGCTGTGGTTGTTGTGTTGCCATTGATCGTTGTGGTCGATGTGTTGAGCTGGCGCGAACCGATGGCCCCGGCAACGGTGAGGAGATTGGGCGCCGTGTTCGAAAAGCTGCTCGACACGATCGGCAAGCTGCCATCAAGGCTGCCGAGCAGCAATTGGACGCCAAGCCGATTGGCGGTGGCATCGGAAACCTCGGCGATGATCGCCTCGATCAGCACCTGTTCCCGTCTCGTGTCGAGTTGGCGGATCACCTCTGCCAGTTGCCGTTGCACTTCGGCAGGGGCAGCAATCACGATCGCATTGGCACCAGCAAAGCGGGTGACAACTGCGGCCGTCCGGCCACCATCGCCAACCACCGCCGGCTGGCTGGTGGCGCCGCCGCCGCTCTGCGATACCGGCGCGCTATTCTGCTGCGGCGCCACGATACTGCGCGCGTTGCTGCCATTACTGCCGTTGATGCTGACGCTCGATTGCGAAAGCTGGACCTGCTGCGGCGCCTCGGTGGGCTGCTGGCCGACCAGTTGCTGGAGCACCGGCAAAAGCTGTCCTGCGTCGGCATTCTGCAAGAACACTACCTTGATCTCGGTGCTCAGCGAGGCGCGCTTGTCGAGATCCTGGGCGACTTCGGCCAGGCGGGCAACGGTGGGTGCGTCGCCGCGAATGGCGACGGCATTTGAACTGTTCACCGGCACCACCGAAACGGTCTGCCCGCCCTGTGCTGCCGCGGGCACAAGCGCTTGCAATGCAGTCGCGATCTCACGAGCGCCAGCATTTTTGAGGGCAACGACCTTGGTCGATGACCCATCCGTATCGATCCGGCGGATCACTTCGCGAATGCGGCGAACATTGTCGCCAAAATCGACCACAACGATCGCATTGCCCCCGCGATTCGCCGTCACTGATCCTTGCGGGCTAATCAATGGCCGCACCGTATCGACGGCAGAGGCCGCATCGATCGATCGTAGCCGAAAGATATCCGTGACAAAGCTGTTGCGCGATGCCGTTGCTGAATTGCCCACCCGGCTGGGCTGTGATGACGCATTATCGATCGGCTGGACCCGAAATGCGCCGCCTGCTGCCGGCACTGCGACCAGCCCATTGGCCCGAAGCGTCGATAGGAAAAGCTCAAGATATTCAGACCGGCTGAGCGCATGATCGGTGACAACCGTTACCTTGCCCTGCACTCGGCTGTCGATGATGAAGCTTCGGCCGGTAACTTTGGCAGCATCAGCGATAAAGGCGCGGATATCGGCATCGCGCACGTTGAGCGTGGTCTGGGCAACAACTGGCCCAGCGATCACCAGCGCGATTGCGGCGGAGAGCAGCAGCCGCTTCATTGGCCAGCCAGCGTAATGGCGAGGGGCAATTGCTCGGCTCCTCGCTCAACCATCACCGAAAGGTTGCCACCCTTGGCAAACTGCCCGGCCAGCTGCTCCAAATCGCCCTGGCCGCGGATTGGCCGGCCTCCCAATTGCGTCACGATATCCCCCTCTTTGAATCCTGCCTGACGGAAAATTTCGCCAGACCCTTGCGGGCGCACTACCAACCCAGTGATTTTGCCGCCATCAATTCGCGGGATGAAACCAACTTCGGCCCGCAGCCGTCCCAGCGTTAGCGACGAGCTGCCCGGTTGCGGTGGCAGTGTTGAAGTAAGCGCGTCACTCTGCCCGCTGACTGAAGGAACGGTGGCCGACACACTTCCCGCTGATTGATCAAGGAACAGGTCTTCATCCACCCCGCCCCGCGTCAATGTTACATGGTCAAATGCCACTGATTTCAGCGTGACGCCCGGCATAATCTCTGTGCCCACTGAATAGCTGGTCTGCTCACCGTCCGCCGACGCGATGATGGCGGAGCCTTTGCCCGTCGCCTCATCCATTCGGGTACCGAATAGGACCAGCGACAGCGGCGTCACGACCGCCACTTGTGACCCAGGCGCAGTGGCTTCAAGGCGGAAAAACGCATCAAAGCTACGAAGCACCTCGCCCGCATTGGCACCAGACCCTGGTGTCGCAACCCGCCAGCTCCCCAAAGGGCTAACCGGGGTCACCACCGTCCAGACCAATCGCGCGCCTTGAATGGCGAGGGCACAGAGCAAAACCAGCTCGATCGCCGAATAGACATTGGCGCGCGGCAAAAGCTGCAAAAGGCGCTGAGCGCGTGCATCAAATTCTAGCCGCATCGGTGGGGTCCCCAGGAAGCGCCGTTGCTAGGCGGGGCGCGTTACATTTCAATGGCACTTTGGTGAACGAATTGAGACAAAAAAGATGGCCTGTTGCAACAATTTCAGTCCCTTTCACGCCAGACTGGAATTCTAGGAGTCCTTCTGGCTATTGGTATCCATGCCCAGCGCGCCAAGCGACCCTCTCCCGTCAGCCTGTTTCGGTTCAGGCCAGCCTTCGCTGCCCGTCATCGCTCATCTGAGCAGGCAACCAGCTATCCAAAAAGTTCCTAGCGCCAAGTTGACATTGTTCCTTAAGCGCCATTTCCTAAAGCCAGATCTTTGTGCCGCGCTGATGGATCGCATCGACGCGGAGCGGCGCCCATCAACGCTGTCAGATCCCAATGGCGACGCAAAATATCGCACCAGCGAAACATGTGACATCGCGTTTGATGACCCGCTGGGCATGACGGTCAATAGCGCGATCTGCGATTTGATGGGATTGGATCCGGCGTTTGGCGAACCGCTGCAAGGTCAGCGTTATGCAGTGGGCCAGGAATTTAAGCTGCATACGGATTATTTCGATCCGCTCGGGATCGATTACGAAAAATATTGCAGCGTGGCGGGACAACGCACTTGGACGGCAATGATCTATCTCAACGAACCTGTGGCTGGCGGGGCCACTCGGTTCAAGGCCATCAACAAGATCGTCCAGCCTGAAACAGGCAAATTGTTAATGTGGGACAATCGCGGCCTCGACGGATCCATCAACGCATCAACCCTGCACCAGGGCATGCCCGTTCGTGCCGGGACAAAATATATCCTGACCAAATGGTTTCGCGAAGGGCGCTGGGGATAGGCACCAGCGCCCTCCCCCCATCGGCACGGTAACCGCTGCCGCTCGGAGGAGAAATACCTGTATTATAGATGATTGCCTGGCACCAATGCGCAGATGCAACGCCTTAAAACTGTAACTTTTAGTTCATCAAAGTGCATCGCAATTACCATGCTTGAGTCACAACCCCTTTCTAGAGGCGATGGAGATGAGAGCGCGGGGGCACAACGACTCGCGGCTGCATCGTGAACGCAACGGTCACTCGGCCGGGCACGAAAACACGCTGGAGACAGGGAAATGATTAACTCGAACCTACGTCGCATCCTCTTTGCGACCGCGTCGGTTGCTGTGCTGAGCGGCTGCGGCGCCAATGACATCGCCTCCCCGGGTACCGGCGGCAACGTGACGATCAACAACACGCCTGCGCCCGCGCCTGCGCCAACCCCAACCCCCACGCCGACCAGCACGCTGGTCACCGCAGCAACTGGCTGCCCGACCATTGCTGATCCCGCAGGTCTGACCGATGCCGGTACGATCACGGGCCCAACCGGCAGCTATCGCCAGTGCAACCTGCCCGCCCGCATTACGCGCAGCTCGACGCTCGCGCGCATCCCAGGCGTTCTTTATGCCCTGCCCGGCCGCGTCGATGTCGGCACCGATCAAGGTGCGACGACGACCGGCACGACCAACGTCGTGCTGACGATCGAACCCGGCGCCATCATCTTCGGCAACACCGGTGTTTCTTGGCTCGCCGTCAACCGCGGCAACTCGATCCAAGCCGTCGGTACCGCCGCTCGCCCGATCATCTTCACCAGCCGTGACAATGTGCTCGGCCTCAACACCGACACCTCGTCGGGCCAGTGGGGCGGCGTCGTGCTGATGGGCCGCGCCCAGATCACTGACTGCGCTGCTTCGGGTGCAGCTCCAGGCACCGCTGCTTGCGAGCGCCAGACCGAAGGCGCAATCGATCCTGCCGTTTACGGTGGCACCAACAACACCGAAAGCAGCGGCCGGATGAGCTTCGTCCAGATCCGCTATTCGGGCTTCGTGCTCTCGGCCAACAGCGAACTTCAGTCGCTCACGACCGAAGGCACCGGCAGCGGGACCCGGCTCGATCACATCCAGTCCTTCAACAGCTCTGATGATGGCGCTGAATTCTTCGGCGGTCGCGTCAACATGACCCACTTTATCTCGGTTGGGGCAGAAGACGACAATCTCGACACCGATACCGGTCTGAAGGGCAACTTCCAGTATGTGCTGGTTGCCCAGCGCGCGGGCAGTGAGTCGCGCGGCACCGATTCGATCATTGAAGCCGACAGCGACAACGCGGTCGACGGCGACAACCCACGCCAGAACACGATCGTGTCGAACTTCACCTTCATTCACCGCGTAAACAACACCTCGGCGCTCTCGGCGATCTTCCTGCGCGGCGGCACGGACTACACGCTGGTCAACGGCGTCGTTGTAGCGCCGTCGCCATCGCCATCGTGCCTGCGCATCAGCCGTGCCCAGACCGCCTCGGCTACGGCCAACCCTGCCATTGACGAGCTTGGCGCACCGGTGTTCCGCTCGGTCGTCATGCAGTGCGGCGCGACGCCGTTCCTGGGTGCCAATGGCGTAACCAATGCTGACGTTACGTCGATCTTCGGCGCTGGCAGCAACAACAACAGCGCAACCTTCACACCGTCCTTCACCAGCACCTTCATCAATGGTCCGGCGGAAACAGCTGTTACCGCATTCAACGCGACTCCGTTGACGGCAAGCGCCGCAAACGGCCCGTTCTTTGAACTGACCAACTATATCGGTGCGGTCCGTGATGCCAACGACACCTGGTATCGCACATGGACGTGCAACAGCGCGACGCTCGACCTCGGTACCGGCAATACCGGCCTGTGCACCTCGCTGCCAACGGCCTGATGCTCGGTAAGTGAAATTGGACGGGGCGTGGCCATGCGGCGACGCCCCGTCCTTGTTCAGGATTTCAAAGGGGGTTTACGATGTCGAGGCCGTTCGAGCTGGCAAGCCTATTGCTGATTTCATCTGCGCTAGTAGCGCCTTCGGTAGCGCGTGCGCAGGCTGTGCCCGCGCCAGCCCCGGCACCTTCAATCCCTGCCCAGACGGCCGAAACGCCCGCGCAGGACCCGGCGGTCGCCACGCCTGAAGCCGCCGCCCCAGCGGAGGAGGAACAGGTCGCTGAGAACCCCGACATTTCCATCCCTGGTGGTGGGGACATCGTCGTCGTCGGCAAGCGCAATGGCAATATTGCACGCTCGACGTCGCAGGTTCTTTCCGTCCTGTCGTCAGAAGACATTGCCCGCACGGGCGAAGGCGACATCGCCGGCGCGCTGGCGCGCGTTACCGGCCTGAGCGTTGTCGGCAACGGCTTTGTCTATGTCCGTGGTCTCGGCGACCGCTATTCGCTCGCGCTGCTCAACGGATCGCCCCTTCCAAGCCCTGAGCCGCTGCGCCGTTCGGTGCCGCTCGACATCTTTCCGACCAATGTCATTGCCTCATCGCTGGTTCAAAAAACCTATTCGGCGAACTTTCCAGGCGAATTCGGCGGTGGCGTCATCAACCTGACGACAAAGTCGACCCCCAAGGAAGGCTTTTTCAACGTCAATTCCAGCATCGGCGCTGATACCGTCACGACCGGGCAGCTTGGTTACACCTATTTCGGGTCGGCCAGTGACTGGACTGGTTTTGGCAATGGCGCGCGCAATATCCCGCCGGCCCTGGCGTCTTTCCTGAGCAGCGGCCAGCAGATTGCCGATACCACGCGTGCCACCCAGCGCGCGATCGCGTCGCAATTGTTCAACGGCAACAATTCGGTCGTCCAGCGCAATACTGCCATTCCGCCGAATTGGAGCTTCAGCCTGGATGGCGGGAAATCCTGGGATATCGATGATGTCACGTTGGGCCTGATTGCGACCTTTGGGTACAGCAACAAATGGCGCACGCGCGACAACCTGCAGCAGACCACCGCGACGCAGGACCTTTCACTTGCCGAAACCAGCTTCCAGCGCGTGATCACCGACAACCGCCTGGTCGTTGACGGGTTGATTGGGACCAGCTTGGAATTTGACCGGAATAAGATCCGGTGGACCACGCTTTACGTTCGCGACACGCTTAAGCAGGCGCGCCTCGGCGTCGGCACGATCACTGGCCTGGCGCAGGGCAGCACTTTCCAGCAGCAGGACACCGCCTGGTTTGCCCGCCAGCTCATCGATACCCAGCTGGCAGGCGAGTTCAAGCTGACCGATGCACTCAGTCTTGATCTGCGCGGCGGCTATGCAAATTCGCGGCGCGATGCCCCAGACGAAATTTCCTTCCAGTATCAGCGCTCGAATAACCCAGCGAGCCCAACCGGCCAGTTCTTTCTTAATCCGCTTAACGGCCAGTTTGGCGACGCCACGATCGCTAACTCGTTCCTGCGTGAAGACCTGTATTCGGTCGGTGCCGATGTTGCGTACAAGTTCACGCCTGATGTGACCGGCTCGGTCGGCTATGCCTATACCGACACGTTCCGGCGGACTGAACGGCGGGCATTCCAGTTCCGCCGCGATCAAATCGCCACGCGTCTGCGCGAACAGGGCTTGAACGATCTTGCGGGTGCGCAAGAAAGCGTCGCGACCGGGCTATCCTTCCTCCGTCCTGATGCGTTGCTGTCGCCTGCGGTGATTGATGCCTTTGGTATTTCGATCAACGAGAATTCAGGGACGCCGGTCTTCGGCGCGAGCCTGCGGATTCATGCTGGCTATGGCCGTCTGCAATGGGACATTTTCGACGATCTCAATGTCGATATCGGCCTGCGCTATGAAACGGCGCGCCAGGCCGTTAATGTCGTCCAGATCTTTGCCACACCGATCTCCCGCTCTGCCGAAGCGCAGATCAACCGCAATTATTTCCTGCCGGCGGCAACCTTCACCTACAAGATCACCCCCGAACTGCAGGTCCGCATCGCGGGTTCGAAAACCATTTCGCGCCCACAATTCCGCGAGTTGATCGATCAGTCCTATTTCGATCCTGAGGTCAATCGCGAATATCGCGGTAATGGTCGTCTAACCGATACCCAGCTTTACAATGCTGAAGGCCGGATCGAATGGTATTTTGACCGCGATCAGCGCGTTTCGGCTGCCGGTTTCTACAAGCAGATCGATAACCCGATTGAAGTCTTCACTGGTAGTTTCCAGCAATCGTTTATCTACAGCTATGCCAACGCCCCCAGTGCAACGCTTTATGGCGGTGAAGTTGAGGCGCAGAAATATTTCAACCTGAGCGATGTCTTTGAAGGGTCATCCTTCTTTGCCTCACGTCGCCTGCTGCTGATCGCGAACTATACCTACACCAAATCGCGGATCAGTGTCGGTGCGAACGATCCCGCATCGGTATCCTTCCTGTCGGGCATTACGCGAGCCAACCAGCTGTTTCGTGATGGCGTCCCGCTGACCGGGCAATCGGATCACCTTGCCAATCTTGAGATTGGGCTTGAAGATCGTGATGGCTTGTCGCAGCAGACCTTGTTGCTCAACTATGCCAGCCGCCGTGCGACGATCCGTGCAGGGGCGCTCGGCCAGCCTGACGTATTCGAATATCCCGGCTTCCAGCTAGATTTCGTCGCGCGCCAGGGTGTCAAGCTGGCTGGCATCAATACCGAAATGAAGTTCGAAGCACGCAACATCACCGGCACCCGGTTCCAGGAATTCCAGGACAACGGGGTCAACCGGATCAACTACAACCTCTATAATGTCGGCCGCACGTTGCAATTCTCGATGAGCGTGAAGTTCTGATCGGCACTGGTCGTCCGGTGGCCGTGGGCCGCCGGACGACCAGCCCCCGATTGCAGCAGATCGCAATCAGGGGCGCCGAACGACCACCCCACCCTGCATCACCAACGTCACCGATCGAAGCACGGCAGGGTCCCGAACCGGATCGCCTTGTACAGCGACCAAATCGGCTACCATGCCCTGGCCTATAGCACCGACCCGATCCGCGATGCCAAGCGCAGCAGCATTGCCGCTGGTCGCTGCCATCAGCACGGCGGCGGGCGGCATCCCCCATGCGGCCATCAGCGTGATTTCCCGGGCATTGTCGCCATGGCTAAAGACGCCCGTGTCCCCACCCACACATAGCGTGACGCCTGCTTTCAATGCAGCGGCAAAGCTGGCGCGTTTGGCAACAATTGCCGCCGGTTCAGGGCTACCGCCGCGCCAGCCGCGATACCGCTCGATCGCATCAGTCGCCGCGAGCGTCGGGCAAAAAACGGTGCCATGCGCCTTCATCAGCGCGAATATTTCCAGCGTGCCGTCATTCCCATGCTCGATCGTATCCACCCCGGCCAGAGTCGCACGGCGCATCCCCTCGATCGTACTTGCATGGGCCGCAACCTGGCGACCTGCTGCCTGGGCGGCATCGACCACTGCTCGCATCTCAGCGATTGAAAAAGTCGGCCTACTTGGTTCGCCAGCACCCCAGCGATAATCAGCATAGAGCTTGATAACGTCAGCACCCCGGCCGATCTGCCGCCGCGCCGCTGCGACCAGCGCCTCCCCATCGCCTTCTTCAGCCCCTTGCGGGACGTCAAATCCAGGGTCGAATCCCTTGGGGCCATAGCTGCCCGTCGCGACCAGCGCACGGGTTGCCACCAAGACTCGCGGTCCGGGGACAATACCCTGGGCAATAGCCGCCTTCAGCCCGACATCGGCATAGCCCGCCCCCTCCGTCCCCAGGTCGCGCACGGTGGTAAAGCCCGCCATCAAGGTAGCGCGCGCATTGGCCGCAGCGCGCACCGTGCGCAGCGCTAAAGATTCTTTCAGAACCTGATCATTCCAGCTGGCTTCGTTATAGGGGTGGAGGAAAAGATGGACATGCGCGTCGATGAGCCCGGGCAGCAATGTCGATCCGGGCAGCGTGATCATCTGCGCATCAGCGGGTGCAACGATGTCGGGGCCGACTGCGGCGATTTGATCGCCCCGCACCAGCACTTTCCAGCCGCGATGCACAATGCCGTCGCGTCCATCAAATACCGCGTCGGGCGCAAGCAGCGTGGCCGCCGCAGCAGCAGTGGCAGGAGCAGGCGGACGATCATTCTGCCCCGCAACCGCAGATGCAGCGAACAACACGCCAACGGCAGCACCGGCAAGCAACATTCTTGATTTCACCGCCATTCCCTTCGCGATGGTATCAAGCAAGCCTAGGCCGGATTCAGGTTTAGTCGACTCTTCTCTCGAACTGCCGCGAAACAACCGTTTCCGACGGTCAGCCGACATCCCGGTCCAACCGCCAATCCGCAGTGATCAGCCATGGTCGACCGATCAGTTTTTGACCCGAATGTCGACGCCCCAAATCCGCCATTCCTTCTTTTCAGGGTCAGTCTCGGTCGGGTCGGCGGATCGCCGTAGCATGACGACACCTTCGCGGTGCGCAGTGGTGCCCTTTTTTCGGTTTTTGACGTCGATCGTTGCTGTCACCAGGATATATTGCTTGCCGTCGGTCATCTTGATCGCCGTCGGTTCGCCGGTAACGGGTTCGAAGACGCTATAGATTTTAAACCCGTCGCTGAAGGTTTTCAGCGTCCCGCGCGTATCGCCGCCGCGATCGCCCCACAGGACATAGGCTTTGTCATAGTCCCCAGCGCGGATGAAGCTGAAATAGCGATCCACCGTTTCCTTGGCGGCAATGGCACTGGGCGAACTGGCTGGTTCATCCCCGAGCATCTTCTTGCCAGGCGTCGCTGCCTCCGGCGCCTTGGCCATCTGCTGATCATTGGCCGCTCCTTCAGGTGCCGAACAACCGGCGACGAGAAGGGCTGAAATCAAGGAAATCACGACGGAAAAACGCACGCTACCACCTCTTTTTTTGGCCTGCCGCCTATTGGCAGACAGGGCGGATAGAGGCAAGCGCAGCAGGGCTAAACTGCCCTTTTCAAGCAAAAAAGCCCCGGCCGACCGTTGGTCGCCGGGGCCTTTGGTGATGGTGGGCGCGGCAGGGATTGAACCTGCGACCCCACCCGTGTGAAGGGTGTGCTCTACCACTGAGCTACGCGCCCGAAACCTCGATTTCCGATAGGTACGGGACCAAAGACAAGGGCGGCGGTTTCCCGCCGCCCCAATCGTGATGCCTTTAGCATGCGGCCAAAGCTTGTCCAGCCCCGGCCAGAAAAGCTTAGTTTACCGAATCCTTCAGGCCCTTGCCGGCCTTGAACTTTGGCTGCGACGACGCCTTGATTGTCATCGGCTCTCCAGTGCGCGGGTTGCGGCCCGTCGACGCCTTGCGCTTGCTGACAGAGAAAGTGCCAAACCCAACCAGGCGGACTTCATCGCCCTTGGTCAGTGCGGTCGAGATTGAATCAAACACCGCCTCAACGGCTTTGCTTGCGTCGCCCTTTGTGAGGCCTGACGCATCAGCGACTGCCCCGATCAATTCCTGCTTGTTCATCCGTTGGAACCCCCGTCTCTTGCGATTGCAAATTTATAAAATCAATTGAGTCACGGCGCGGCCGGACGACCAATAAGGCTGCTTGGCAACAGCCTGTCAAAGCAAATCCGTCATAATTTGCGCCCGACAGGCTAAATTATGACGGATTTCTAGGCTTTGATGTGTGGTTAGCCGTTTCAGTGGTGCACTTCGCCGCCCACAGGGGGCACGCCCGCTGGCGGGAGCGCCGCCAATTCGTCAGCGTCGCTCCAATCGATCGCCGTCAACGGCTCCGTCAACGCGAGTCGCAATGCTTCATCGACATGGCGGATCGGGATGATCTTCAGCCCTTCGCGGATATTGGCCGGAATTTCAGCCAGATCCTTCTCATTTTCCTGCGGAATCAACACAGTGGTGATCCCACCGCGCATTGCCGCGAGCAACTTTTCCTTCAGGCCGCCGATCGGCAACACCCGTCCACGCAGCGTAACCTCGCCCGTCATGGCGACATCGCGGCGGACAGGGACACCCGTCAATGTCGATACGATTGATGTCACCAGACCGATGCCAGCCGACGGTCCATCCTTCGGGACCGCCCCCTCGGGCAGATGGACGTGGATGTCCTTGCGCGCAAAGATGCTCGGCTTGATGCCATAGGTTGGCGCGCGCGCCTTGACGAAGCTCATCGCCGCCTCAACCGATTCCTTCATCACGTCGCCGAGCTTGCCGGTGGTGCGCACCAGCCCCTTGCCTTGCACCGTAACGCTCTCGATCGTCAGCAATTCGCCACCGACCTCGGTCCAGGCCAGGCCCGTCACCGCGCCGATCTGATGTTCTTCCTCGCCCATGCCAAAGCGATATTTCTGCACCCCGGCATAGTCAGCGATGTTGTCGGCGGTGATGACCACGCTTTCCATCTTGCCTTCAAGGATGCGGCGCAGCGCCTTGCGTGCCAGCCGCGCGATCTCGCGCTCCAACGTACGGACGCCGGCTTCGCGCGTATAATAGCGGATCAGCGCGCGCAGCCCGTCGTTGCGCAGCTCGAATTCGCCGGGCTTCAAGCCGTGCGCCTCGATCTGCTTGGCGATGAGATGACGCTCTGCGATTTCGACCTTCTCGTCCTCAGTATAGCCCTCCAGCCGGATGATCTCCATCCGGTCGAGCAACGGCTGCGGCAGGTTGAGCGTGTTCGCCGTCGTCACGAACATGACGTCGGACAGATCGATATCGATTTCCAGATAATGGTCCTGGAATTTCGAATTCTGTTCCGGATCGAGCACTTCGAGCAGCGCGGATGCCGGATCGCTCCGGAAATCCTGTCCAAGCTTGTCGATCTCATCGAGCAGGAACAGCGGGTTGCTCGTCCCGGCCTTGCGCAAATTGGTGACGATCTTGCCCGGCAGCGAGCCGATATAGGTCCGCCGATGGCCACGAATCTCGGCCTCGTCGCGCACGCCACCCAGTGACTGACGCACAAATTCACGCCCGCAGGCCTTCGCGATCGACTTGCCCAGGCTGGTCTTGCCAACACCCGGCGGGCCGACGAGGCACAGGATCGGCCCTTTCAGCTTGTTGGTGCGGGCCTGCACCGCGAGATATTCGACGATCCGGTCTTTGACCTTCTCAAGCGCATAATGATCCTCATCAAGGATCGCCTGGGCGGCTTCGATATCCTTTTTCAGCTTTGATTTTTTGCCCCAGGGAATCCCCAGCAGCACATCGAGATAATTGCGCACGACCGTCGCCTCGGCCGACATCGGCGCCATCGTCTTCAGCTTCTTCAGCTCGGTGGTCGCCTTGGTGCGGGCTTCCTTGGAGAGCTTCAGCGTCGCGATTTTCTGCGTAAGCTCGGCGATCTCATCGCCCTCGCCCTCCTCGCCCTCATTCCCCAGCTCGCGCTGGATCGCCTTCAGCTGCTCGTTGAGATAATATTCGCGCTGAGTCTTCTCCATCTGGCGTTTCACGCGGCTACGGATCTTCTTTTCGACCTGCAGCACGCCGAGTTCGCCCTCCATGAAGGCAAACACCATTTCCAGCCGCTTCTGTGGATCAGACTCGATCAGCAGCGATTGCTTGTCGGCGACCTTGACCTGAATATTGGCGGCAATCGCATCGGACAGCCGGCCTGGATCGTCAATTTCGCCCAGCTGCACGGCGGTTTCGGCCGGCAGCTTGCGGTTGAGCTTGGCGTAATTTTCAAACTGATCGACCACCGAACGCATCAGTGCGGCGATTTCGCGTGATACTTCCACCGCCTGGTTCTCAAGCGCTTCGCCAGCTTCTTCGCCGTCGAGCAGCTCGATATCGGCGACCATGTGGCCGCCATCAGTGGAGATCTCGACCAGCTTTGCGCGTCGCTTACCCTCTACCAGCACGCGGACCGTGCCATCGGGCAGCTTGAGCAATTGCAGCACCACCGCCGTCACGCCAATTTCATACAAATCGTCGCGATCGGGATCGTCCTCGCTCGGGTCGAGCTGCGCCACGAGGAAAATTTCCTTGGTATCGTTCATCGCGGCTTCGAGCGCGGCGACAGACTTGTCGCGGCCAACAAACAGCGGCACGATCATATTCGGGAACACGACGATGTCGCGAAGCGGCAATACGGGATAGGTCTTGGTCATGCAGTCTCCGGCGGCGCCCAATCGGGACGCCAATTCTTCTTTATATGGGGATGGTCACCGTTCCATCAATCGGCTTGTGGCAGGATTTGCGATGCTGGTGCTGATTGCTGCCGCACCACCGCGCAAGGGCGAGCCGCCGATCACGATACAAACCCAGAAATCCGGGGGCGTGGTCGATCCCGACCAGGCCAAACTCGATTTTGAAAGTGCCGATCTCGCCATTGAGGTTTTCCCTGACAAAGAAGCAATTTCAGCCACGGCGACCTTGGTTTTCAAGGCCAAGGCGGCGCTTGACCGGTTGGTGATCGATCTCGATCGCAACCTGCCCGTCTCAGCCATCGCCATCGATGGCAAACCGATCTTGTCCAAAAGCTGGGCTAATCCGCAGGGTCAGCTTGTCATAACCCTGCCGCATGACGTTGTCGCTGGCACGCATGTAACGGCGCGGATCAGCTATGCCGGCACGCCGCATGTCGCGGTTCGGGCACCCTGGGACGATGGTTTTGTCTGGGCAAAGACAAAAAATGGGCAGCCCTGGATAGCGTCCACCGCAGAAGGCTATGGCTGCGACCTGTTCTGGCCCTGCCTTGATTTCCCGACGGGTGAGCCTGGCCAGGTAACGCTGCACATTACGGTGCCAAAAGGGCTTTCGGCACCTGCCAACGGCGTGTTGCTGCGGACAGACACGCTCGCCAATGGCCGGACGACTTGGCATTGGCGGATCAAGCACCCCAATACCTATGCAATCGCGCTTACCATTGGGCCCTATGCGGTTCTGACGGACAGGTACAAAAGCCGTTTCGGCAACGAGATTCCGTTATATTATTGGTATTTGCCCGGCGAAAAGCAGAAGGCGGAAGCGCTGTTCGCCGAATTCGCGCCGACACTCGATTTTTTCGAAAGCGTGATTGGTCCTTATCCCTTTGCAGATGAGAAACTGGGCGTGGTCGAAACCCCGCATCTCGGCATGGAACACCAGACGATCAACGCTTATGGCAATGGCTATGCCAAGGCGATTGAGGGGTTTGACTGGCTGTTCCAGCATGAATTGTCGCATGAATGGTTCGGCAATCAACTCACCGCGGCGAATTGGGACGATTACTGGCTGCATGAGGGATTTGGCAGCTTTATGCAGCCGCTCTATGGCCAGTGGCGTGACGGCGATGCGCGGTACGCGGCGATGCTTGATCTCCAACGCGGCAAGATTGAAAACCGTGCACCGCTGGTATCAGGCACCATCCGCACCGAAGAAGAGGTCTATGAGGCTGCCAAAGGCGGCCCTGCTGGTGATATCTATTACAAGGGCAGCTGGACGCTCCACACCCTGCGCTGGCTGATCGGCGACGCTGCCTTTTTCGAGGCCACCCGTCGGCTGGTCTATGGGCGGCCCGATCCAAAGCCAGGCAATTTCACCCCGCGCTTTGGATCAACCGGCGAATTCGAAACCCTGGTCGCGGCGGTGACGGGCAAGGATTATCATTGGTTCTTCGACGCCTATTTGCGCCAGGCGCCGCTGCCAGACCTGATCACCACCCCGCGCGGTGATGGCCTGGCGCTGGCATGGAAACTGCCCGCCGACCTCCCCTTCCCGATGCCGATTGACGTGAAGGTCAACGATATGGTCACCCGCATCGAAATGACCGACGGTCATGGTTGGATCGCAGTGCCCAAGGGCGCGCATGTCGTGATCGATCCGATGGCGCGAGTGCTGCGGCGTTCAGTGGCGGTGGAGGCGATGCGGGCCTATCATAAAGAGCGAGCAGGCGGTGGTTCGTAAGCGGTGATTGCGCGCCGAGCTTATCAGGTGTATCGCTATCACAATACAGCCAGGAGCCAAGGCGATGTTGCCTGCCAGTGATCCCGTAGGCCTTCCGGGCCTCGCCGCGCTGGGATTTGGCATTGCGCTCTTTGCCGTTGCCCTGCTGGGCGCACGATTACGCGCGCGACGTGATGCCGCTGAACAAGGCGGCAGGCGGGCCAATAGCTCCATCCTTTGGATTGCCCTGCAAGGTTTGGCGATCGGCCTGACCGGCGCTGGCCCGATTCATATCGTGCTCGATCCGCTGTCCCCTGCTTCATTGATCACCGCGGCGATAACCCTGGCGCTGATGCTGGGGGCGGTTTTCCTGTTTGACTGGTCATCACGGGCAATGGGAAAAAATTGGGCGCTGGTCGCCCGCACCCGGGCCGATGCCAGCCTCGTGACGACGGGGCCGTTCGCCTATGTTCGCAACCCAATTTACGTCGCGCTCGGCCTGTTCATGGTCGCGATGGCGATTGCTTTTGGCCATACGCGGATGCTGATCGTCGCCATGCCGCTGTTCGCCTTTGCCACCTGGATGCGCGTATCACTCGAAGAAAAGCTGCTCCGGGCTGTATTTGGGGCGGCCTATGATGCCTATAGCAACCGCGTGAAGCGTTTTGTGCCGGGTCTGCTCTAAAGGCCGGGGTGACGCCGCCTGCTTGACCCTGCTAAGCGCGGTCCATGTCTGTCTCTGCAAAGATTTGCGGCCTGTCCACGGCTGAAACGCTCGATGCTGCCGTGTCGAATGACGCGGCCTATATTGGCCTGCTCTTCTACCCGCCCTCGCCGCGCTATGTCGCGCTTGGCCAAGCCGAAGCGCTGGCGATGCGCGTGCCCGATCATGTTGGCCGCGTTGGCGTGTTTGTCGATCCCGATGATGCATTGGTCGATGCCGCTATCGCTGCCGGAAAGCTGACAGACCTGCAGCTGCACAAGGTTACCCCCGAACGCGCAGCGGCAGTGCAGACGCGAACCGGCTTGTCGATCTGGGCAGCTGTTGCGGTACGCGCGCGCGCCGATCTTGATGCCGCGCGCGGGTTTTCTGGCGCTGCAGACCGGATCTTGTACGATGCCAAGACACCCGACAACGCGGCCCTGCCCGGCGGAATGGGGGTTCGCTTCGACTGGGGGTTGCTGAACGGCTTCAGCCACCGGCTGCCCTGGGCGCTATCGGGCGGCTTAGACGCCATCAATGTCGGCGATGCCGTCCGCCAGACCGGGGCGACGCTGGTCGATGTCTCATCAGGCGTAGAAACAGCGCCGGGCATCAAGGATATAGACAAGATCGCCCTGTTCCTTAAAGCCTGTGCCGCATTATGAACGCGCCCCTTTCCCCCGCCCCCAATTCCTTCCGCGCACAACCCGACGAACGCGGCCATTTCGGCCAGTTTGGCGGGCGCTATGTCGCTGAAACGCTGATGCCGCTCGTGCTGGAGCTGGAGGCGGAGTATAACCGCGCCAAGGCCGATCCCGCCTTCCACGCGCAGTTTGATGATCTGCTCGAACATTATGTCGGGCGCCCAAGCCCGCTTTATTATGCCGAGCGCCTGACCGAGGAGCTGCGGAAAGGTGCGGCGCCAGGGATGGGCGCGCAGGTGTGGTTCAAGCGCGACGAACTCAATCACACCGGCGCGCACAAGATCAACAATTGCATTGGGCAAATCCTGCTCGCGATGCGGATGGGCAAGACGCGGATTATCGCCGAGACGGGCGCGGGCCAGCACGGCGTCGCCACCGCCACCGTCTGTGCGCGCTTTGGACTGCCGTGCGTCATTTATATGGGCGCGCGCGATATCGAGCGGCAGCAGCCCAATGTGTTCCGCATGAATCTGCTTGGGGCAGAAGTCCGCCCCGTCACGAGCGGTGCGGCGACGCTGAAGGATGCGATGAACGAGGGGCTGCGCGATTGGGTCGCGAACGTCCACGACACCTTCTACATCATCGGCACCGCCGCCGGCCCGCACCCCTATCCCGAGCTCGTCCGCGATTTCCAGAGCGTCATCGGCAAGGAAGCCCGCGCGCAGATGCTCGCTCGCATTAACCGCCTGCCCGATCTGCTGGTCGCGGCCATCGGTGGCGGATCGAACGCGATCGGCCTGTTCCACCCCTTCCTCGATGATCCCGAGGTCAAGATGCTCGGCGTGGAAGCGGCGGGCCATGGGCTCGACAAGGAACATGCGGCGAGTCTGGCGGGCGGCTCCCCCGGCGTCCTCCACGGCAACAAGACCTATCTGCTCCAGGACGAAGACGGTCAGATCACCGAGGCGCATTCGATTTCTGCGGGCCTCGATTACCCCGGCATCGGCCCCGAACACGCCTGGCTGCGTGATATCGGCCGCGTGGATTATACCAGCGCCACCGACACCGAAGCGCTCGATGCGTTCCAGCTGCTGTGCCGGACCGAGGGCATTATTCCCGCGCTCGAGCCGAGCCACGCGATTGCGGCGGTCGCCAAGCTGGCACCGACGATGCGGCAGGACCAGATCATCCTCGCGAACCTGTGCGGGCGCGGCGACAAGGACATCTTCACCGTCGCCGAGGCGTTGGGGACCAAGATTTGACCCGCCTCTCCGCCGCATTTCCCGCTGACCGCGCCGCGCTCGTCACTTTCGTGACGGCGGGTGACGGCCCCACGCCCGCCATCCTCGACGCGCTCGTCTCGGGCGGGGCGGATGTGATCGAACTCGGCATGCCGTTCACCGATCCGATGGCCGATGGCCCTGCGATCCAGGCGGCGAACCTGCGCAGCCTCGCCGCGGGCACGACGACCGCCAACATCCTGCAGATCGCCAGCGATTTCCGCGCGCGCCACCCGAATATCCCCCTCGTCCTGATGGGCTATGCCAACCCGATGCTGCGGCGCGGTCCTGATTGGTTCGCCAACCAATGCGCCAAAGCAGGTATAGACGGCGTGATCTGCGTCGATTTGCCACCCGAAGAGGATGACGGCCTTGGCCCTGAACTGCGGGCAGCTGGCGTCGATTTCATCCGCCTCGCCACCCCCACCACCGATGCCGCGCGGCTCCCGGCCGTGCTCGATGGCGCGAGCGGATTCCTCTATTATGTCTCTGTGGCTGGCATCACCGGGCTGCAACAGGCGGCGCAGACGTCAATTGAGGATGCCGTCGCCCGACTAAAGGCACAGACTGACCTGCCCGTCGCGGTTGGCTTTGGCGTCCGCACCCCTGAACAGGCGGAAGCAATCGCGGTGGTTGCAGACGGGGTCGTCGTCGGATCGGCCATTGTCGAAATCATCGCCAAACACGGCGCTGATGCGCCCGCCCCGGTTACCCGCTATATTGCCTCGCTCGCTGCCGCGATCCGTACCGCAAGGAAGATACCCGCATGACCTGGCTCAGCAATGTCCGCAACGCGCTGTCGTTCGTCGTTCCCAAAAAGGAAACGCCCGATACGCTGTGGCACAAGTGCAAAGGCTGCGGGCAGCTGATCTTCGTCAAGGAATTGGAGGATAACCTTCATGTCTGCCCAAGCTGCGCGCATCATGAGCGCATCGGGCCCAAGACGCGCTTTGGCTACACCTTCGATGGCGGCACCTACACCGCCCTGCCACAGCCGCGCGTCCAGGAAGACCCGCTGAAATTCCGCGATACCAAGCGTTATGCGGATCGCATCAAGGCGGCGCGCACCGCCACCGGCGAAGGCGATGCCCTGGTCAATGCCCGTGGCAAAATCGGTGGCCGGTCGGCGATCGTCGGGGTGCAGGACTTCGCTTTCATGGGCGGATCAATGGGCCTGGCGGTCGGCGAAGCGTTTGTTGCGGGCGTTGAGGCCGCGATTGCTGATCATTGCCCCTATATCATCTTCACTGCCAGCGGCGGCGCGCGCATGCAGGAGGGTATCCTGTCGCTGATGCAAATGCCGCGCAGCACCGTGGCGATCCAGATGCTCCACGATGCGGGCCTGCCCTATATCGTCGTGCTGACTGATCCCACATCGGGCGGCGTGATGGCCGCTTATGCCATGTTGGGCGATGTGCAGATCGCCGAGCCCAAAGCGACGTTGGCCTTCACGGGCCGACGGGTGATTGAAAACACGATCCGCGAAAAGCTGCCCGATGATTTCCAGACATCCGAATATTTGCTCGCGCACGGCATGATCGACATGGTCAAACCGCGCAAGGAACTGCCCGAGACGCTCGGCAAGCTGATCGAGTTTCTGTGCGTGAAGCAGGCGGCGTAACAGCCTTCACCACAGCCACAGTCAGCCATGGCAGATAACGCCCGCTCTTCATCGCCCGAGGTGCAGGCGCAGCTTGATCGGCTATGGGCGCTGTCGCCCGGTGCCGATATTTTGGGGCTGGAGCGGATCACTGCACTGCTCGACCGGCTTGGCAACCCACATCGCTCGTTACCGCCTGTGCTGCATGTCGCTGGCACCAATGGCAAGGGATCGACCTGCGCCTTTCTGCGCGCCGCGATCGAAGCGGCGGGACTGACCGCCCATGTCTATACCAGCCCACATCTGGTGCGCTTCAACGAACGCATCCGGTTGGCGGGTCGGCTGATTGACGATGCGATGCTGGCCGCGCTGCTCGAAGAAGTGCTCAGTGCTGGCAGCGATATCGGTGCCAGTTTTTTCGAAGTCACCACCGCCGCCGCCTTCCTCGCCTTTGCCCGAACGCCTGCTGACGCCTGCATCATTGAGGTTGGGCTCGGCGGCAGGCTGGATGCGACCAACGTCATCGCAGCGCCAATCGTCACCGGCATTGCCCAGCTCGGCCTCGATCACCAAAGTTTTCTGGGCGACACGATCGAGCAAATCGCGGGAGAGAAAGCCGGGATTGCGAAGCCAGGTGCGATGCTGGTGACGATGCGCTATCCGCCGTCGGTGGCGCAGCGCGTTGGCAGCGTTGCCAAATCGGCCGAGGCATGTGTCAGCGCGCTTGGCACAGGCTGGCAGCTTGGGGTCGGCGACAGCGTCCGGTATGAAGACGAAAATGGCTTGATCGAAACTGGCCTTCCCCGGTTGTTTGGCCCGCATCAACCGGAAAATCTCGGCCTCGCCATCGCCATGCTGCGCCACCAGAATGTGCTGAGAATTCCGCCCACCGCCTATCGCGCCGCTGCTGAATGGGCGGAATGGCCCGCGCGGATGCAGCGGCTCAGCCCTGGCCCGCTGCTCGCCCGACTGCCCGCCGGTAGCGAACTATGGCTCGACGGTGGCCATAACGCTGCCGCTGCCATCTCGGTCAGTACAGGCCTTGAAAGTCGCGCGGGCAAGCGCCCGGTGCATCTCGTGCTGGGCATGCTGGTCAACAAGGATGCGCGCGGCTTGTTGCTGCCTTTTGCCAGTTATGCGCGCTCGCTTCAGGCCGTGCCTGTCCCCGATCACGCGCATCACGCCCCCGACGCGCTGGTGGCCGCGGCTGAAAAGCTGGGCCTGCAGGCCACCACCGCTGCCGATATCAGCGCGGCGCTGGACGCTATCGCGAGCCGTGCCGATCCCGCCAATCCGCCGGTCGTGCTGATTCTGGGCTCGCTCTATCTGGCTGGCGGGGTGCTGGCGGCAAACGGCCAGAGACCCAGTTAGTTATTGCGATTGACTTGCAATAGCAGAACTTCGATACCCCTCATCATTGATCGGGAGATGTCGTGATGTTCGCTGCTGAAAACTTTACCCGGCCCTTGCCGCACCCGCTTCCCCTCACCCGCGATACCGCATTGTTTCTGTTCGCGGTTCGGCGGCTTGGTGCGCACGGGCTCGCCGATGCGCAGCTCGCCAATCATTTTGTCAGCGCCTTCGGATCAGGCTTTCAGCGCCCGCTGATCAGGTTGCGCGTGATGATGACCGAAATCGCGAGCGTGGCGAGCACGCCGATCTTGATTGCGCCTTGCTGCTGCATGCGGATGACCGCATCGGAAGCAACGCTGATCGAGGTCATGCGGCGACTGAGCGGTCAACCGCTCGCCGCCCGCGCCCTGCTCGCCGATCTGCTCGGCAACCGCTGCGTCGATGGTGTGCTGGCAACGATGGCGCTGGTCGAGTCGGCCTTTGCCGATGCCGGGCGCCGCATCAGGGGATAGCGTTACTCGTCAACTCGCCAGACGCTCGCCGTCCTTCGTGTCTTCCACGCCCGCATCGCCGATCGCCTGATCGACCAAGCCGCTGCGGATCATCCACCAGAACAGGAACACCCCCGGCAGCGCGAGGACCGTCGTAATCCAGTAGAAGGTGACATAGCCGAAATTCTCGACCATCGCGCCCGCCGTGGTTGCCGTCAAAACGCGACCGACAATGCTTGATGCCGCCGAAATCAAAGCGTATTGCGCGGCGGTGTAGCGCAGATCGCACAAGGCAGCGAAATAAGCGACCACGGTAACCCCGCCGATCCCGCTCGCAAAATTTTCGAACCCGATCGCTCCCGCCAGACCCCAATTGCTGTGCCCCGCCCCTGCCAAAATCGCAAAGCTCGCGTTCGAAATCGCCATCAGGATCAGGCTCCACAACACCGATTGCTTCATGCCGATGCGGGCATAAAGCGCGCCGCCGACGAAGATGCCGATCAGATACGCCCAGAAGCCGACCCCGACATCGTAGATCGCGATCTCGTCATTGGTGAAGCCGAGATCGTTGAGCAGCAACCGCAGAACGATCTGGCCGAGCGTATCGCCGATCTTGTGGATCAGGATGAACGCCAGCACCATGATCGCCCCGTTGCGACGGAAGAATTCCAGAAACGGGCCGACGATCGAGGCGACCACATCAGCCGCGCCACGCTTTTCAGTGGGCGCGCGGCGGCGCTTGGGTTCGCCGAGCACCAGTCCCGTGATCATGGCCGGCAGCGCAAAGGCCGCGCAGGCGAGATACGCGCCTTCCCAGCCCACGCGCGAGGCGAGTACCAGCGCCAGCGCGCCAGCGGTTACCGATCCGATCCGCCAGCCATATTGGGTCATGCCCGAACCAACCCCAAGCTGGTAAGGCTCGAGCTGCTCGATCCGATATGCATCGATGACGATGTCAAAGGTCGCACCCGCAAAGCCGACCAGAATCGCCGCCACCACCGTTGCGCCAATATCCGTGGCCGGGTTGACCAACGCCAGATTGGCCACCGCTGCCATCACCAGCAAGCCAGCGAATAACAACCAGGACACGCGCTGGCCCAAGCCGCCGATCAGCGGCAATCGCACGCCATCGACCGCCCATGCCCAGAATGGCTTTAGATTATAGACAAGGAAACCCAGCGTGAAGGCGGTGATCGTTTTCTTGTCGATACCGTCCTGCGCTAATCGGCTGGTCAGCGTTGCGCCGATCATCGCATAGGGAAAGCCGGACGAAACGCCGAGGAAAAAAGAGGCAAGCGGCGCTTTTTCCACATAGGGCCTGATGCCAGACAGCCAATCAACCCCAGCCGCTGTCGCCATCGCCCACTTGCTCCCCGCCAAATTCAGGCCGACACTAGCCGGAAAACGGGAGAAGGACAGCCATGAACGTGCATGCACCGCAAGGCTTGCGACCGACCGAGGGCCAGCTTGCGCTCGCCGCTATCCTCGCGCGGGGCGGGACGCGGGCGAGTGCGGGCATCACCCATGTCGATGCCGCCGCCTATACCTCTCCCGAACGCCATCTCGCCGAGCAGGCGCATATCTTCGCCAAGCATCCGCTCATTATCGCTCCATCGGCGCTGTTGCCGGCCCCCAATATGGCGGTGCCGCATGACGGCTTTGGCAAGCCGCTGCTGATCACCCGCGACAAAAGCGGCACCGCGCACGTCTTCCTGAACGTTTGTCAGCACCGTGGCACCCGGCTGGTCGAAGGGGGTGAGCCGGTTTGCACGCCAAAACTCATCTGCCCTTATCACGCCTGGACTTATGGCCTGGACGGCACACTTATCGGCATGCCCCGGCCAGAAACCTTCCCCGGTCTCGACAAGGGCGATTTTGGGCTGAAACGATTGCCGACGGTCGAATCAGGCGGGCTGATCTGGTTCGCCTTCGACGAGGCCGCCGATTTCAGCGAGGCCCGCGCGCTAGGGGCAGATTTCGACGCCTTTGATATGCCCGGCCATTATCTCTTCCGCCGGAAAACGCACCGCGTTGCCGCCAATTGGAAGCTGATCATGGACGCCTTCCTGGAAAGCTACCATGTCCAGCGGCTGCATGCGGGGACGATCGGGCCCTTCTTCAAAGACGGGGTGACGACGGGCGACCAGATCGGCCCGCACCAGCGCTCCGCCGTTGGTCGCGAAGCGGATCTGGTTGCGGCGGCGGGGAGTGATTGGCCGCAACTGCGCGCGGCGATCACCTATACCTATCAGATGTTCCCCGGCACCGTGCTGATCGTCAGCCCCGATTACATGAACCTGATGATCATGATGCCGCAATCGGCAGGCGAAGTGCTGGTCGAGGACTTCATGCTGATCCCCGAAGCGCCCGCCACCGACAAGGCACGCAACCACTGGGAACGCAGCTGGGCCTTGCTCGATGGCCAGGTGTTTGCCGGCGAGGATTTCCGCGCGGCCGAACTGGGGCAACAAGGCCTGGCGTCCGGCGCGATCGACCGCGTCACGCTCGGCACGCTCGAAACCGGCATCCGCCATTTCCACACTGCGGTGGAGGCGCGACTGGCCTGAGGGTCAGCCGCCAATTGCCTTCAGCAATCCCTCAATCCGGTGCGCATTGGCACCAAAATCGCCTTCGCCAACCCGCGAAACGGATCGGATATCGATGCGCGTGCCTGACTCGGTCGGCGTCAGGCGAATGACGACATCGTCCTTGAACCCCCACCAGCTGGCCGTCTCGGTCGCTTCAATCCGGCCGGCCGCCGCATCGGCAATCGCGACCGGCCAGCCGCGCGCAGTGACCGTCCGCAGCGCCTTGTCGAACACTTCGGCTGGCGGTTTGGCAACCGTCAGCGGTTTTAGCGCCGGATACCCAGCGGCCTGTTGCGCGGCCAGGGCGGGATCATAAACCACGCTGTTGCTCCCCGCGCCACGCACCGCCGGAGTGATCGCCACAAACTGCGGCGGGCTGACGGTATCGGTGGTGATGTCGTGAATGCGCGGCACGCCCCGGCCATTGATAATGATCGCCAAGAGCACGGCGAGCGCACCAATCCCTGAAATCGCGCCGCCGATCGCTACCCGCCCGCCCCGGCGCCGCACCAGCGCGATCAGGCAGATAATCCCGCCAATCCCCGCCACCAGCGATCCAAGCGCAAACAGGCCAAGCCCCGCCACCCAGGGCAGCACCCCAGATTTTACCAGCGGTCCCGCAAGCAGCACCAGCACTGCCAGCACCATCGTCACGCCCGCAATCGCGGCAGTTCTTTTCCCCGGCATCATGATTCCCCTGTATCAGGTAGCTGTTTTGAACAGAGTGAAGCCAGCGGGCAAGCGCTTCGGCATCTGGCCAGCGTGAACAGCCTCAATCGCGCCGATCGCCAACAGCAAGTCGCGCTGGGTATAGGGTTTGCCCAAACAACCATCTGCCAGTGATTTCGCCTCGACTGGGCATTCGCCGGTGGCGAACAGCACGGCAATCCCGGCCTCATGAGCAGCCCGGGCGACATCAATCCCGCTGCCGTCGCTCAGGCTGACATCGGCAAGGACCAAGTCGATCGCCTGCCGCTCAATCAGGGCGACCGCATCCTCAACCCGATCTACCGTGGCGACGATTTCGAACCCTTCGTCGGTCAGGAATCGTTCATTGTCAAAAGCGATGAGCGGTTCATCCTCAACGATCATCAAGCGGAGAAATCGTCTTTTCTTGCGTTCAAACATTGCCACGCCGTCACTCCTGCCGATCGATCGACCGTCGATCCCCTATTAATAGAGCCACAACGCACATGCGCGCATTTTCTTTGCATTGAGCACGCAAATAGCCTGTATCAGCGTCGCCATGCCCCCATCCGATCCCCAGAATCCGCCTCGCGAAGGCAATCGCATCGCCAAATTGCTCGCGCGCGCTGGAATCGCTTCCCGGCGTGAGATCGAACGGATGATCACCGAAGGCCGCGTTGCGATTGACGGCAAGCCGATCGATACCCCGGCGACGATCCTGTCATCGCTGCGCGGGGTAACTGTGGACGGTAACCCGGTTCAGGCCCCCGCCCCCGCCCGGCTGTTCCTTTATCACAAGCCAAGCGGTCTGCTGGTCACCGAACGCGATCCTGCTGGTCGGCCGACCATCTATGACAAATTGCCGAGCGATTTGCCGCGGCTCGTGCCGGTCGGACGGCTCGATCTCAACACCGAAGGGCTGTTGCTGCTCACCACCGATGGTGAATTGAAACGCCAACTTGAGCTGCCGTCTACCGGCGTCGAACGCGCCTATCGCGCCCGCGCTTATGGTACCGTTACCCAGGCCCAGCTTGAGGACTTGATCGAGGGCGTCGAGATCGAAGGCGTGCGCTATGGATCGATCAACGCCAATCTTGAACGCCGCACGGGGGCCAATGTCTGGATTGAGATGATCCTGACAGAGGGAAAAAACCGCGAAGTGCGCCGGGTGCTCGAATTTCTTGGGCTCAAAGTCTCTCGGCTGATCCGCACCCGCTATGGCCCTTTCCTGCTCGGCGATCTCGCGCCCGGCGAGATTGGCGAGGTCCGCCAGCATGACGTCGTCGCTTTCCGCCGCGACCCTACCCGAACCCCGGCGCCCGACCATGCCAAGCCACCAGCATCGCGCAGCCGCAATGATCGCACTGCCGCGCCTGCCAAGACCGATCGCCCCTATCGCGCGCCAAAGCCCGGCCCGGATGCTGCTGATCCGCGCAAGGCCCCGCGTGCCCCGGCACCAGCCGCGATCAAGCCCAAGCGATTCTATGACGCCAAGGAAAAAGGCGGTGTTACGCCGACCAAACCCACGCGGACAGGCGCGCGCAGCGACACCAGCGCCCGCGCACGCCGCACCGCCACTGATCCGCGCCGCAAAGAGGGCGAACTCGTCGATCGCCCGCGCGGGCCAGCGCCCGGCGCGCGCCCCGCGAAACCGGCACGACCCGGGGCCGGCAAGCCGCGCCCATCACGGACAAGGCGCTAAACGATGCGCGTGATTGCCGGACAATGGCGCGGTCGCCCGATCGTTGCGCCCAAAGGTGATGCCACCCGCCCCACCGCGGACCGCACCCGTGAAGCGCTGTTTTCGATGCTGATCAGCCGGATTGGCAGCTTTGAAGGGCTGGCAGTCGCTGATCTCTTCGCGGGGTCGGGCGCGCTGGGGATCGAGGCCCTGTCACGCGGCGCAGCGAGCTGCCTGTTCGTCGAACAGGATCGCCCGGCGATCGACGCGCTCCGCGCCAATCTCACCAAGCTCGGTGCGTCGGGCGATGTCCGCGCTATTTCGGTGTTGTCGCTGGGCAGCGCGCCCGCACCGCTCGACGTGATCATGATGGACCCGCCCTATGGATCGGGCGCAGGGGCGGTCGCGCTTGATAAGCTGGCACGGCTCGGCTGGGTTAGCCCGGCCAGCTGGGTTAGTATCGAAACCGCCTTTAACGAACCCGTCACTGTCGCCGGATTTCAGATCGATGCCGAACGCACGCATGGCAAGGCACGGATCACGCTGCTGCGTCAGCTGGTCGGCTGACGCCGAACCAGCAGCAGCCCTCCAAGGCTCAAGCCCGCAGCGACCATCAAATACACGCCGACCAATGCCAGCCCGCCGCGTTCGGCCAGCGCCTGCGCAACAATCGGCGCAAGCGCGCCACCAATGATTCCGCCCAGATTAAACGCCAGCGACACTCCGGTATAGCGGACCCCGGCGCCGAACAGCGACGGCAGCCAGGCGCCCAGTGGGCCATAGGCAAACCCCATCGCAAACAGCGCGAACGACAGCCATAACCAGACGATCACCAAGGAAGCTGCACCCAGCATCGGCCCCATCGTCAACCCGGCAATCACAGCGCCAGCAAAGCCCCAGCGCAGCATCGTCCCCGTGCCGAAGCGATCGGCCAGCGTGCAGGATAGGATCACCCCGGCGGCGAGGAAGGGTATCGCGAGCAGTTCGACAATCAAAAAAGCCTGGCGCGAATGACCCAAAGTCGTCGTGCCATAACCAAGTGCAAAAACTGTCGCGATATAGAACAACGCAAAGCACGCGATCACGCCAAAGGTGCCGGCGAGCGTGCTGCGCAAATCATGCCGCAGCAGCTGCGCGATCGGCACCTTGGGCAGCGCCCCATGCGCTGCTGCTTCAGCAAAGGCAGGCGTCTCCGTCAGCTTCAGGCGAACCCATAGCCCAACGAAAACCAAGGCTGCGCTCGCCAGAAACGGCAATCGCCAGCCCCAGGCGCGGAACTGATCGTCGTTCATCGTCAGGCCAAGGATTAGGAAAAACCCATTCGCAGCAATGAAGCCGATCGGCGCGCCCAACGGCGGGAACATCCCGAACCGGCCCGCCCAGCCCGGCGGTGCATTCTCCACCGCAAGCAACGATGCGCCGCCCCATTCGCCCCCCAGCCCCAACCCCTGGCCGAAACGAAGCACGCACAAGATCAGCGGCGCAGTCCAGCCGATCTGCGCATAGGTTGGCAGGAACGCGATCAATACCGTCGATCCGCCCATCAGCAGCAACGAGGCGACCAACGTAGATTTGCGCCTGACCCGGTCGCCAAAATGCCCAAAAATCGCCGCGCCCACCGGTCGGGCAATGAAGGCCAACCCAAAGCTGGCATAAGACAGCAGCAGCTGTGCCGCCTTGTCCTCCGCCGGAAAGAACAAAGGCCCAAACACCAAGGCGGCGGCTGTCGCGTAAATGTAAAAATCGTAGAACTCGATCGACGTGCCAACCAGGCTCGCCGTCAACACGCGGCGCTGGGCGAAAAGCGGATTGGGGGTTTGGGCGGCCATTGCTCCGCCATAACGATCCTGGCGCGCTTGGCGAGAGTCAGGGTACCGGGGTCAGGCGGCGCCCATGGCGCGGACGACGCTAAGGCCAACCCAATAAAGTCCGCCAGCGAGCGCCATCACCGTCGGCAATGTCAGCACCCAGGCCAGCGCCATGTTGCGGATTGTCCGCACCTGCAGCCCTGCGCCGCTGGCAACCGACGCCCCGGCAACGCCCGATGACAGGATGTGGGTGGTCGAAACCGGCAAGGCAAAAGCATCGGCCGCCAAAATCATCGTGGCGGCGGTCAGTTCAGCCGAAGCGCCCATGCCATAAGTGAGGTGCGATTTGCCGATCTTCTCGCCAACCGTGATGACGATCCGCTTCCAGCCAACCATCGTCCCCAGCCCCAGCGCAACCGCGACCGCGATCTTCACCCATAGCGGAATAAAGCGCGTGCTCGCTTCCATGCCCTTTTGGAAATCAGCGATCGTCTTGAGTTCGGGATCGGAAAATGTCGCATGGACATTCTTGCCCTTGGTCACCAGCTTGCTGGTGTCGAGCACCAGATACAGGTCATTGCGCAACCGCGATGTCGCGGCGGATGGCACATTGGCGAGTGTCCCATAGCCCGATACCGTGCTGGCAATCTGGCGTGAAACTGTGTCGACTGCTGCAAAAACAACAGGATCGTTAGCAGATTTGGTCTTGAGCGCGCTGGCGAGGATTTCGCGGGCGGTCCCCAGCGGCACCGTGGTTGATCCGGCATGCCCCTCAAAAACCGATGCCGCTGTGGTCGCCTGTTGAACAAAGGCTGGCGCGTTGACGTCCGGTCCGCGATTAAGCGCATAAGCGGTCGGCGCGCAGCCGATCAGGATCAGCATGATCAGGCCCATCCCCTTCTGCCCATCATTGCCGCCATGTGCGAAGGAAACCGCGGTGCAGGTGAAAATCAGCAGCGCCCTGATGCCGCGCGGCGGCGGCGCATTGCCTTCGGGCTTGGTATAAAGCTTGGGATTGCGCAGCACGCGCTTCATGATCAGCAACAGCAACAACGCCGTGCCAAAGCCGATCAGCGGTGCCAGCGCCAGCCCGGTCAGCACTTCTTGGGCCTTGCCCCAATTCACCCCCGATGTTGCCCCTGCGCCTGCCGACAGGATCTGGTTGGCCAATCCAACGCCCAGAATCGATCCGATCAGCGCGTGGCTAGACGAGTTGGGCAAGCCGACAAACCAGGTGGCCAAGTTCCAGAGAACAGCGGCAATCAGCAGTGCGAAGATCATCGCAAATCCGGCCGCACTGCCGATATTCAAGATCAGTTCGACAGGCAGCAAGGTGACGATCGAATAGGCAACCGCCCCCGATGACAGCATCACGCCCAGGAAATTGAAAAATCCGGACCAGACCACCGCCACCGGTGCCGTCATCGAATTGGTATAGATCACGGTTGCAACGGCGTTTGCGGTATCGTGAAAGCCGTTCACGAATTCAAAGCCAAGCGCGATGATCAGCGCCACGCCCAGCAGGATGATCGTCGCCAGCGCCAGCGTCTCACCAGCCTGCGCCGTTTCGCTGGCGATGCTGTATCCAGCAAAGCCAAGCCCCCCAATGATCGTCAGGATGAATAGCAAGCGCCCGATTGGGTTTGGGGGCACATCCAGCGCAGGACGATCAGGCGAGGGCGCGCCAGATGCTGCGCCCGGCAGGGCTTCGGTGGAAAAGGAATTGCTGGCCATGAGTCTTCCGTGGCGTGCTTCTATGTCAGTCCGATGACAGTCAACGCCACCTCTGCGCGCCCTTAGCGGTGAAGCATCCGATCGATCAACTGTCCGGCCGCAAATAAGCGCATGAGTTCAGGATAATGCGGGTCGTTGCGTCAGCGACGGATTGCCGATCAGGCGTTAACACCACCCATAATCATGGCTCGCGCGCCAACACCGCCGCCATGGCCGGCATCACCGCCTGCAACGCCTTGACCGGCCGGATCATCACGCGAAAATTGGTGATTTTGTCGTCGTCGTCCCAATGAATGATGTCGACGCCGTTGACCTGAATGCCGTCCAAATCGAGCGCGAATTCCAGAACGGCAGAGGTCTTGCCAATCCATTCCTCCACATAACGAAAACTCGGCGTCCCCAGCACCGCCTGGGCTGCCGACAAATATTTGATCGTGATCGCTTTACCCAATTGCGGGGTATGCACGGCGGGGGACTGAAAGATGCAGTCTTCGGCGATCAAATCATGCAGGCCGTGCGGATCGCGTGCCTCCATCAGCCGATGCCAGTGATCGATTGCCGCCGCCATACTGCCCTCCCCGAATTCTCGCCATCACGCTATCAGCTTCGCCGTGCAGCACAAGCGCGCTTGCCCGATGCGTCGCCGTTCCCTACCTGTTCACCGATGAGTCTCCCCGCTGAAACCCCACAGGACCCGCCCTATATCCGCGGCCTCAATCCCCCGCAGCGCGAGGCGGTGCTGACGACTGAAGGGCCCGTGCTGGTGCTGGCGGGCGCGGGCACCGGGAAAACGGCGGCGCTCACCGCCCGGCTTGCCCATCTGCTGTACACCCGCAAAGCCTATCCCAGCGAAATTTTGTCGGTGACCTTCACCAACAAGGCCGCGCGCGAGATGCGGCACCGCGTGCGCGCGATCGTGGGCGATGTCGTGGAAGGGATGCCATGGCTGGGCACCTTCCACGCGATCGGCGCCAAGATGCTCCGGCGGCATGCCGAGCTGGTCGGGCTGCAATCAAACTTCACCATTCTTGATACCGATGATCAGTTGCGGTTGTTGAAGCAGCTGATCATCGCCGCCGATCTCGATGAGAAACGCTGGCCCGCCCGGCAATTGGGCGGGATGATCGATGGGTGGAAAAATAAAGGGCTGACCCCCGCCGATATCGATGCTGGTGAGAGCGAAGCCTATGCCAATGGTCGCGGTCAGGAGATGTACGCTGCCTATCAGGCGCGGCTGATCGCGCTAAACGCCTGCGATTTCGGCGACTTATTGCTCCACATGCTGACCATTTTGAAGCGCGACCGTGAGGTGCTCAGCCAGTATCAGCAGCGCTTTCGCTACATCATGGTCGACGAATATCAGGACACCAACAGCGTCCAGTATCTCTGGCTCCGCCTGCTCGCGCAGGAGCGCAAGAACATCTGCTGCGTGGGCGACGATGACCAGTCAATCTATTCATGGCGCGGCGCGCAGGTGGAAAACATCCTGAAGTTCGAGAAGGATTTTCCGGGCGCCAAGGTCATCAAGCTCGAACAAAATTACCGTAGCACGCCGCATATTCTTGCTGCCGCATCGGGCGTGATCGCGAATAATTCAGGCCGCCTTGGCAAGACATTGTGGACCGACGAGTCGGAGGGCGAAAAGGTCAAAGTGCTCGGTATCTGGGACGGACCCGAAGAAGCGCGGCGCGTCGGCGAGGAAATCGAATCAGCGCAGCGCGGCGGCAGATCGCTCGATGAAATCGCGATTCTCGTCCGCGCCCAGCATCAGACCCGCGAGTTCGAAGACCGCTTCATCGCCATCGGCATGCCCTATCGCATCGTCGGCGGCTTCCGCTTCTACGAGCGCGCCGAAATCCGCGATGCGCTGGCCTATCTGCGCGTCGTCAGCCAGCCCGCCGACGACCTCGCCTTCGAACGCATCGTCAACGTGCCCAAGCGTGGCCTTGGCGACAAGGCGGTCCAGAAAGTGCACCTCCTGGCCCGCGCGCAAGGCGTGCCGCTTACCACCGCTGCCGCCCGCATCCTCGATACCGACGAGCTGACCCCACAGGCCCGCAAGTCGCTGGGGAATTTCGTGATCGACATGGCCCGCTGGCGACAGATGGCCGCCGACCTGCCGCATCCCGAGCTCGCCCGCCAGATCCTCGACGAAAGCGGCTACACCGCCGTGCTCCAGGCGGAGAAATCGACCGAAGCCTCAGGCCGGCTTGAAAACCTTTCCGAACTCGTCCGGGCGATGGAGGAGTATGAGACGCTTGGCGCGTTCCTGGAGCATGTCAGCCTCGTCATGGACAATGAGGCGCAGGCTGAGGATGCCAAGGTCACCATCATGACGATCCATGCCGCCAAGGGGCTGGAATATGACACCGTCTTTCTGGTCGGCTGGGAAGAAGGGCTGTTCCCGTCACAACGCGCGATCGATGAAGGTGGGCTCGCCAGCCTGGAGGAGGAACGCCGCCTCGCCTATGTCGCGATCACCCGCGCGCGGCGGCGCGCGATCATCCTCCACGCCGCCAATCGCCGGATTTATGGCCAATGGACATCAAGTATCCCCAGCCGCTTTGTCGGCGAATTGCCGCCTGCGCATATCGACACCGAGAGCAGCATGTCGGGTGGCGAAAGCCTGTGGCGGGCCAATTGGTCCGAACGGGCTGATCCCTTCGCGGACGTCGCGCGTGGCACTGGCCGAGGGCCCGGCTGGCAGCGCGCGGCGGGCGTTAACCCCGGCGGTGGCTTCACCAGCCGTACCTTTGTTCGCGAACCGTCAAGGGTTGTCGAAGCGCGCGCGAGCGCAGTCAGCATCGGCAACAAGGGCCGCGATGACGTGTCGCTCGGCCTCCGGGTCTTCCATCAGAAGTTCGGCTATGGCGTTATCGCTGAGATTGAAGGCAACAAGCTCGAGATCGATTTCGAAACCGCCGGGCGCAAGCGCGTAATGGATAGCTTCGTCACGGTCGGCTGAACCGCACCGTTGCTTCAACCACGATCGTCGCTCTCGCGCAGGCCCTGAATCAATCCCTCAGGCGCGATCGACCATCATCAGCGTCACACCGGCATAGCGTGGCTCGATGGGATCAAACAGCTCGATCGGCACAAAAGAGCGGTCAGTCAGTTTGATTTCACCAAGGCCGCTTAGCCGGTAGGTCCCCAATTTCAGCTCACGCGGCGGCTTGCCATCGCGCTCAACGGCGACTGCATCGATGTGAAGCTCGTCGTGCTTGGTGTACATGATGTGCGGTGCGAGCGTCACCAAGCCGCGATTATAGACGGCAGTCAGGCACAGTCGGCGGACAATCGCTTCAAGGATTGTCGGAACCGGGCCGGTCGGGGCGTTGTCATCGCCTTGGGATTCGGGCTGCTTCATGGCGCCTTCCTAGCACAAAATGGTGCAGTGCAACAGATGGTGTTGCAGGCGCATCAAACAAGTTTTGCTGATGGGTCAATTTTCGGCCAATCGAGGCATCCCAGGCAACGGTTTTGCCGCGCTGATCGATGCCCATGTACCGAACCGGATTGCACCGCCATGCCCCACCCGTTGATTGCTAAGCTCAACCTTGCTCCGCATCCCGAAGGGGGCTGGTACCGCGAGACCTTTCGCCAGCCAGCACCCGGCGGTGGCCGCGGGTTGGCAACCGCGATCCTGTTCCTCCTTGAACAGGGGCAGCGCTCGCACTGGCACCGGGTTGATGCGACCGAGCTTTGGCTGTGGCACGCTGGCCACCCGCTGCTGCTGAAGATCGACATGGAAACGCATGTCCTGGGCGGCGCGCCGTTGGACGGGCAGCTGCCGCAAGCGATCGTTCCCGCCAATGCGTGGCAAGCTGCCGAGGCGGTGGATGGCTGGGCGCTGGTCAGTTGCGTGGTGACGCCGGCATTCGACTTTGCCGGGTTCGAACTTGCCGAACCCGGCTGGTCACCCTTGGCTTAGCGTCTCTAAAATACTGCCTTCGCCGACGCTTCCTTCATCATTGCTTGGCGCACCAGCGGCACAGGTGGGCCGCCATAACTGAGGAACGCGTCGTGGAAGCCCTTCCACGCCTTGGCTCCCCCCCGGCTGGCCGTCCAATCCGCGCGTAATTTGCGGATCATCAGTTTGCCAAGTGTATAGTTGAGATAGGCCGGGTCATAGGTACCCCGCGCCGATTGTTGGCGTGCCGTGCCCTCATCCTGATGGCATTCGGTGACGAATAATTGCCGCGACTGCTCCTGCGTCATCGTGCCGGAATGCAGCCGGATCGCCGACAGGAACCGGCAATCGCGCAACAGCGCATTACCTAGCTGGCCGATATGCGTTTCTGGATCGCCCTTGTTCAGGCCGGCTTCCCACATCATTTCCTCGGCATAATGCGCCCAGCCCTCGGCAAAGGCATAGCCGACGAACAATTGCCCGAACAAAGAGGGTGATCGGTTGGCATGGAGAAACTGGACGAAATGGCCAGGCATCACCTCATGCACCGAGGTGAAGAGCAGATCCTGCTTGCCGGGCACGAACCCGTCCTGCACTTCCTTGCTCCAGCTCGGATCAGGCGGCGAGATATAATAGACCGAAGGAATGCCCTTATCGAACGGCCCAGGCGGATCGATATAGGCGGAGTTTTGCCGATTATAGGGCGGGCTTTCCTCGACCAAAGCCGCTTCGGTGCCGGGAATCGACACCAGATCATGGTCGATCACGAACGCCCGCAGCATCGGAATTTGCCGCCGTGCCTCAGCCACCGGGCCGCCATCGGGCTTGTTGGCGTTCATCTTGGCCGTACACGCCTCAATCGTTGCCCCAGGCGCAAATTTGGCGCAGGCCTCGGTCAACGCTGCCTGATTGCGCTTTAGGTCAGCCACGCCAATCTTTTCCAGCTCGGCGAGCGGGGCATCGACACCCTCGGTCGCGGCAAGCATGCGGGAAAACCGCTCTGCCCCCAGCGCGAAATCCTGCGTTGCCGTGCTGCGCTGGCTCTCCAGCCATGTGCCAATCTCGCGCATGGACTTGGCAGCCGATAGTGCCGCGACGTCGAACTGCTGCTGCAGCGCGGAGTCTTTCACCTCGGCAAACGCCTTTTTGGCGTCCCCGGCATAGAAATCAGCAAAGCCGTTGAAACCGGCCACGCCATAATTGACGAAGCTCAGCGGCATCGGGGTCTTCAGATTGGCGCGGATATTGGGCGCCTGCGCCGTCACGCTGTTGAAGAACTTGATCATCGCCTTCATCCGCGTCGGCGCATCGGCATAGGGCCGGGCGATATAGACATTGGGATCAAGCCCGCCGCCAACATAATAGGTTGGATTGTGGTGCGGTTGATCGGCGTCCTCCAGCCAGAACAACTTGCCCTGCGCCACCTTGACCAGATAATCGCGCTCGAACCGATCCGCGTCGGAAAGTTTGGTGGCATCAAAGTTGGCCGCAGCGGCAATCGTCTCTTTCAGGAAATCGCCTTGTTTCTTCAGGCCAGCAGCGCTCCAATCCGGCAATTGGCCGTCAAATTCATGCTTGCCCTGGTAAACGGCATTGGCCGGGTCCAGTTCGAACCAGCGGTTGACGAAATTGTCGCGAAACTTCGTCCAGTCGCCAGCCTGTGCCATTGCCGCCATTGATCCAGCGGGCACGGTCGCCACCGGCCCGCACCCCGCCAGCGCCAACAAACTAGCTGCCCATAATATGCCGATACGCATCCACTGCTCCCATGTGAGTCGATGGACGCGAAGCTGGCAGGTTGCGCCCATTCCCGCCAGCCCCAAGACCGGTCGGCGATGGGCTGGCGCCTTTGAACCGGTCAAGAAAAGCTTGGCGGCGCGAAGCAAACGCTGATTGACCCGCTGGCCAGTTGCGATCTAAAGCCGCTGCAGATGACCACGCCGACCCACCCCTTTCAAATCGACAATTTCGTCTATTACTGGGCGGCCCGTTTCACCATGACGATCGCCCAGAATGCGATGATCATCGTGATCGGCTGGCAGACTTACACAATTGCGCGCGAAAGCATGGGCCCGAGCGGCGCGGCGGCGCAGCTGGGGCTGATCGGTTTACTCCAGTTCCTGCCCTTGTTCTTTTCAACTCCGATCACCGGCTGGGTCGCGGACCGGTTCGATCGCCGCTGGATCACCCGGGCGACGGTGACGCTGCAGATCCTGTGCGCGCTGGCGCTCGCTCTTGTGACCTATGCCGGAACAATGACCCTACCCGTCTTGTTTTCTGTCGCCGTCGCATTGGGCTTCTGCCGTGCCTTTGCTGGCCCCGCCTTTGGCGCGCTCGCGCCCAATCTGGTGCCGCGGGAAATCCTGCCAACGGCAATCGCGCTCAGTTCGATCTCGTGGCAGGTTGGCACGATCATCGGGCCAGCGCTTGGCGGGATGGCTTATGCCTGGGCTCCCTATGCGGCCTATGCCTTGGCGACGGCGCTGTTCACTGCGGCGCTGATTTGCCTGATGCTGATCGGCCCGGTGCCGCGCACCACGATCCCTGGCAAGGCCCATCCGCTGCGGCAAATCGCCGATGGGCTCGCCTATGTTGGCCAGAACAAGCTGGTCCTGGGAACAATCACGCTCGATCTGTTCGCGGTCTTTCTGGCCGGCACCACCGCGCTGCTGCCAATCTATGCCCATGATATCTTGAAAGTCGGCCCGTTCGGCCTGAGCCTGTTGGCGTCGGCGCCGGCAGTGGGCGCATCGGTAACCGCGATCTTTTTCTCATTCCGCCCGATCAAGCACAATGTCGGCCCCAAAATGCTCTGGTCAGTGATGGTTTATGGCAGCGCGACGATCATCTTCGGGCTGTCTCAGGTGATGGCGCTCAGCCTGGCTGCGCTCGCCGTGGCCGGGGCGGCCGACATGTTCTCCGTCTATATCCGCCAATCGCTGATCCAGCTATACACGCCCGACGACAAACGCGGTCGGGTGGGTGCGGTATCGCAGCTGACCATTTCCGCATCGAATGAACTGGGCGAAGCGGAATCGGGCTTTCTTGCTGCGGCACTCGGCCCGGTCGGCGCGGTCTTGATCGGCGGCGGCGGGGCGATTGTGGTGACGATCCTGTGGACCTATCTATTTCCCAGCATAAGACGCGCAAAAAGCTTTGATCCTGCCGCGAATACCCCCGAAGATTTGCCCAAAGAGATGGAGGCCATCGCATGAAAGCCAACTCGATCCTGGAAACGATCGGCAACACGCCGCATATTCGCGCCAGCAAATTATTCCCGGATACAGAGGTTTGGATCAAGTCCGAACGCTCCAATCCTGGTGGGTCGATCAAGGACCGGATTGCGCTGGCAATGGTGGAAGCTGCCGAGGCGTCGGGCGCGCTCAAACCCGGCGGCACCATAATTGAGCCGACCAGCGGCAATACGGGTGTCGGTCTGGCGATGGTAGCGGCCGTCAAGGGCTATACGCTGATCCTGGTCATGCCTGAGAGCATGTCGATCGAGCGTCGCAGGCTGATGCTCGCTTATGGCGCGACATTCGATCTTACCCCGCGCGAAAAGGGAATGCGCGGCGCAATTGAGCGCGCCATGGCCTTGGTTGATTCCATGCCCGGTGCCTGGATGCCGCAGCAATTTGAAAATCCCGCCAATATCGATGTCCATACCCGCACCACGGCGCTTGAAATCCTGGCCGATTTCGCTGCGACCCCGATTGACGTGATCATCACCGGGGTCGGCACGGGTGGCCACATCACTGGCATTGCCGAAACCCTGAAGCAGCATTGGCCCGCGTTGAAAGTCTATGCCGTCGAACCAGCGGCATCACCCGTCATTTCCGGCGGCGCTCCAGGGCCGCATCCGATTCAGGGGATTGGCGCGGGTTTCATCCCCACCAATCTCCATACCGCGTCGATCGATGGCACCATCAAGGTCGAAGCAGGGGCCGCCAAGGAGATGGCGCGCCGCGCCGCCGCGGAAGAAGGGATGTTGATCGGCATCAGCTCCGGTGCAACGCTCGCGGCGATCGCCCAAAAGCTTCCCGATCTGCCCGATACCGTCCGCGTCCTCGGCTTTAATTATGACACGGGCGAGCGCTATTTGTCCGTCCCGGATTTTCTGCCCGAAGGCTAAACTGAACGTTGCATTTACCGAAAAACCCCAGTATCATGGCCGAGTCGTGGGGGCACGTTCAGGGGAATGGGAATGCGAAAGGCGATGATTTGCGTTAGCGTGATGCTAGCGATTCTACAGCTTTGGCCGATGATTTTTGGTAATTCAGTGACGCCCGCGCAAGTGGTAGCGACGGCCGCACCAAGCACTTTGGCGGCATCGATCATCCCCGCCAAACAGGCGGCATTACCCGCAAATGCCACCGTGGGAACGATCAAACTGACGAGCCAAGCGGTTGGTCAGACTGGACATATTAGCTGTTACCGCCATTATGAAATCGCCTTTGCTGCCTGCGCACCCAATGATCGCGCCTGCCGCATGAAATCCGCAGACCAGTGGGATTTGTGCGAAGCAACAGGCTTTTGGGGCAACTGACTGGCGATCATGCTGGCCGGTCCGGGACAGGAGTCGGCGGCCGGGAGATGGGGCTGATCGAGTCGTTACGCCGCGATTTCGCTCTTTTGCCAATGATGACGGATATGTTTCATCTTGAGACTCGGGCGTGGCGCGCATCAGGCGGCCTGCCCCCTCCCATCGCCAGTCCTGCTGCACCGCTTCGCGGATCGACCATTCTACGCTAAGGGCCGGAACGAAATGTCGTTCGGGCCCTTTTGATGCTGATGTCACCTGCCTTTTCTCCCGCCCCAACAGATAGTCGGGGTTCGCTAAACCAGCGTCTGTTTGGTCGTCCCGGTCGGACAATGAGCATCACGCTGGCGGTGATTGCGACATTGGCAATTGCCGTGCCCACCGCAATCATTTCATCGATCGCGCCCGCCAAGTACGCCCGCGTTTTGACGCCGGCGGCGCTGCCGGTCATCCCAAAAGCGGTGATGCCCCCGGTCGACCCCGTCAGCCTGGCGGCGATCACGGCTGATGATGCCCGGGTCATCAATGCAACGGTCCCGTTTACGGCAGCGCCGGTGCCCGCCGCCAAGCCATTTCGACTGACCGACGCGCCGCTCGCATCGCTTCGAGCGATCGATTGCCTGGCGACGGCGGTTCTATATGAGGCCGGCGATGACTCGATCGGGCAGCGCGCTGTTGCCCAGGTTGTGCTCAATCGCGTGCGCCACCCTGCCTTTCCAAAGACGATTTGCGGCGTGGTCTTTCAGGGATCGGAACGGCGGACCGGCTGCCAGTTTACTTTTGCGTGCGATGGCGCCTTGATCCGGCATAGCTGGAATGACGCCGCCTGGGACCGCGCCCGCGCCGTGGCGCGAGAGGCATTGAGCGGCAAGGTATTTGCCAAGGTCGGCTATGCCACCCATTATCACACCGATTGGGTTGTGCCCTATTGGAGCGCCAGTCTGGATAAGGTGAGCGCTGTCGGTACGCACCTGTTCTTCCGGTGGACGGGTTGGTGGGGCACGCCACCGGCATTTAATCGCCAGATCGCCAGTGAAGAACCGGCTATCGGCCAGCTTGCGCGCTTTTCACCGGTGCATTCAACTGGCCTCTATCCGTTTGCACCACAATCGACGGCGACGTCAGCAGAGCGCTTTGCCGCGATTTTGGCCGCGGCCTATGCCGGACCTGGCCCAATCGCCGGAAACGATGATGCCTTTTTGGTGACAATCGACCGTAGTACCGACCCGGACAGCTTACGACGCCTTGCCGAAGCAGGCTGCGGTATCCGCTCCTATTGCAAATATATGATCTGGACTGAGCGTCATGCGGCCCCAACCGCCTTGCCGCTTGAACCCTCGCAGATAGCAACGATGGCGTTCAGCTATTTGCGTGATCGGTCACGCGGCTTTGAAAAGGCGCTTTGGAACTGCGACCAATTTCCCCGCGCCGATCGCAAACAATGCATGAAGGTGCAGACATTTGTTCCCGGTGCTCAACTGGCTGACCGGGAAAGCAAAGGGCCCGTAACGCTCAGCCCGGTTGGTGAAAAAATAACCCGCGCTTCTGCGGCCGACCCCTTGCCTGGGGCCAGCGCAATCCCGCCCCAGAAACCTGTGCCAACACCGCCGACGCCCTAACGCCAGCGGTGTCGCCGCCTATCAGGCCGCTTCGAACATTTCAGGCGACAGCGCCATAATCGCTTCTGCCCCGCCCTCGATCTTGCGGCGTAGCGCGCCAGCGTCAGGCAAAATGCGTTCGGCAAAATATCGCGCGGTCACCAGCTTGGCTTCAAGGAACGCCTTGTCGCCCTTGCTATCAGCAAGCGCCTTGGTCGCGGCTGTCGCCATGCGCAGCCACATCAGGCCGAGCGCGACGATCCCCATCAAATGCATATAGCTATGCGCGCCAGCGCCGACATTATTTGGGTTGGCGATGCCATTTTGTACGAACCACAGAGTGGATGCCTGGAGATCGTTGGTCGCGCGCTCAAGCCGGGTCGCGAAGTCAGCCAAAGAGGCATCCTGCTTTGCCACCGCGATTTCTTCGCCAAGCATCTTGAACAGCGTCTGCACCGCGCGGCCGCCATTGGTGGCAAGCTTGCGGCCGACCAGATCCATCGCCTGCACGCCATTGGTGCCTTCATAGATCATCGCAATCCGGGCATCGCGGACATATTGCTCCATGCCCCATTCGGCAATGTAGCCATGGCCGCCGTAAACCTGCTGGGCATTGGTCGCGATCTCATAGCCCTTGTCGGTGCCATAGCCCTTGATAACCGGGGTCAGCAGCCCGATCAGATCATCGGCAAGCTGGCGCTCCTCCTCGGTCTGCGCGAAATGGGTGAGGTCGACTTGCAGCGCGCCCCACAGGCACAAAGCGCGCAAGCCTTCGGTCAGCGCCTTGGCATCCATCAACATCCGCCGCACATCGGGGTGGACGAACAAGGTGTCGGCCTTTTCGGTCGGCTCAGCGGCCCCCGTCAGCGCACGGCCCTGTCGGCGGTCATGGGCATATTGCACGGCATTCTGGTACGCGGTCTCGGCGACGCCCAGTCCCTGCATACCAACGCCCAACCGCGCCGCGTTCATCATGATGAACATGGCCGCCAGCCCCTTCATCTCGTCGCCGACCAGCCAGCCCGCCGCACCGTCATAGTTCATCACACAAGTCGAATTGGCGTGAATGCCCATCTTGTGCTCGATCGACCCGCACGAAACCGCGTTGCGCTCCCCAAGCGAGCCGTCGTCATTGACGAGGAATTTCGGCACCACAAACAGTGAAATGCCCTTCGAACTCTCCGGCGCGCCCGGCGTCTTCGCCAGCACCAGGTGGATGATATTCTCGGTCAGGTCATGCTCGCCCGACGAGATGAAGATCTTGGTGCCGGTGATCGACCAGCTGCCGTCAGCCGCTGGTTCAGCGCGCGTGCGGATCAGGCCGAGATCAGTGCCACATTGTGGCTCGGTCAGGTTCATCGTCCCGCCCCATTCGCCAGACACCATTTTGGGGACGTATTTTGCCTTTTGCTCAGGGCTGCCCTTGACGAGCAGTGAAGCAATCGCGCCGTGGGTGAGGCCGGGATACATGGCAAAGGCCATGTTGGCCGACATCATATATTCCTCAAACGCCGACGAAACGACGTGCGGCATTGCTTGGCCGCCAAACTCCTCCGGTGCGCCGAGCGTCGACCAGCCGGATTCGACAAAAGCAGCATAAGCCTCCTTGAACCCCTTTGGCGTCGTCACACTGCCATCGGGATGGCGGGTGCAGCCCTCTTGATCGCCAGACTGGTTGATCGGGAACAGCACCTCGGCAACGAACTTGCCGCCTTCCTCCAGCACCGCATCGACCACATCAGGGGTAGCGTTCTGAAAGCCCGGCAGATTGGCGTAGCGATCGAGTCCGACAACATGCTCCAGGATGAAGCGCGTATCGCGCACCGGCGGGGTGTATTTCGGCATGGTCAGTCCTTCTGGTTACGCGGCCCGATTTAAGCGAGCCCGGGTTCGATCACGGCAATGAAGTGCGTCAATTCTTCGATCGCGGCATCAATATCGTTTTTCTGGGCGGAAAGCAGGGCAATCCGGTCGCGGCAACGCGCAATTGTGACCTCACGCTGCGCGCGTCGGCCATCGCCAATATCGTAAAGATCGATCATCTCGCGAATCTCGGCCAGGCTGAACCCCACCCGCTTTCCGCGCAGAATCCAGGCAAGCCGGGCGCGATCACGCGGCGAATAGATCCGCACGGTGCCGCGGCGTTCGGGGGCGATCAGTCCTTCATCCTCATAGAAGCGCAGCGCCCGCGCGGTAACGCCAAACTCAGCCGACAAATCCGAAATCGAAAAACGATGCCGATCGGGCAACGGTTCGATTGGGGCATAAGCGGGTAAGGTCGTCATGCGCGGAAATTACTTCCCGTTTACGTGAACGTCAATCACCTGCAGCGCTCAACCGCCCGGCGTGCAGAGCAATTTGCCCTTCGGGTTACGCAGCGTCGATGCCTCAGACACCGATTCGCTCAACCGCCGGACGTCAAGCGCGGCAAAAGAGGCGCGGCGAGCGCATAATTTCTCGCAAGCCGCTGGCAGACGGCCTGGAAAGACGATTCGATCCCCTTCGAATCGGGCATCGAAATCGCAGCCCGCCGCCCCGGCAAAATTGATGTGCAATGCCTCGCCCACCCGCGTTACCGTTCCCGAACCGCTGCAACTTTGCTGATCGCCGTAATCGACAAAAGCGCCGATCCGGTAGTTAAGCTGATCAGGCACCACACAAATTCGGTCGGTATCCCGAGCATAGAGCCCGGTGATATCGGTATTAGCCGGATCAGCGATGACACCGGCCGCTATCGCAGCACTTTCCAGATCGGGCGCGGCACTTGGCCGGGGCTGGAGTGATGGCGGCTTTGATTCGCCCGAACACCCCGCCAGCCCCAATGCCAGCAGAACAGCCAGCGCAGCCCTCATCGGATCGGCACCAGGCTATCGCCCTCAACCCGGCGATAGAAGCAGCTTGGCGCACCAGTATGGCAAGCGGGGCCGGTTGGATCCACGATCAGCCAAACAGCATCCTGGTCGCAATCGATTCGAATATCACGAACTTTCAATATATTACCGCTGGTTTCGCCCTTTTTCCACAAGCTTTGGCGGCTTCGCGACCAGAACACCGCCTCTCCACTCGTACGGGTGGCGGCGAGCGCCTGGGCCGTCATATGCGCGACCATCAGCAGATCGCCAGACGACCGATCAGTCACCACCGCGGTGATGAGGCCTGCAGAATCATATTTTGGGTCCAGCACCAGGCCGGTTTCTCGCGAGTCGGTCATGGGGGTTCTTTAGCGCATCGGTGGCGCTCCCCCATATTTATCGACGAACTGTCGCGATCAATGATGACAAATGCGCGACAAACCCAATTCGCATCCCTATATGGCGGGCTCGGCGCAACCAATGGGCTAGCATGCTGACCACAAATCCATTCGAAGATGACAAGCTGCGTGAGGAATGCGGCATCTTTGGCGTCTCCGGCACCGATGGCGAAGCGGCGGCTTTGGTCGCGCTTGGTCTCCATGCATTGCAGCATCGCGGGCAGGAAGCGGCCGGCGTCACCAGCTTTGACGGGCGTGAATTCCACACCCATCGCGCGATGGGGCATGTCGCGGGCAACTTCGATCGCGACGAAGTGATTCGCGCGCTCGTCGGCACGGTAGCGTGCGGGCATGTCCGCTATTCGACGACCGGCGAGACGGCATTGCGCAACATCCAGCCGCTCTATGCCGATCTGGCCAGTGGTGGCTTCGCTATTTCGCATAATGGCAATATTTCCAATGCGATACGGCTGCGGCGCGAACTGGTCCGGCGCGGATCGATCTTCCAATCGACCTCAGATACCGAGGTGATTATCCATCTCGTCGCGACCTCCAACTATCGCACCCTGCTCGACAAATTCATTGATGCGCTGAAGCAGGTCGAAGGGGCCTATTCGCTGATCGTGATGACGCCTGAAGGCATGATTGCCTGTCGCGATCCGCTCGGCTTCAGGCCACTGGTGATGGGTCGATTAGGCGATGCGGTGATCTTTGCCTCAGAAACCGTCGCGCTCGATGTGGTGGGCGCGACCTTTGAACGCGCGATCGATCCCGGCGAACTCGTCATTGTCCAGGGTACCGAAGTGCGATCGATTCGGCCGTTCCCGCCCGTCGCGGCGCGGCCGTGCATCTTTGAATATGTCTATTTCTCACGACCCGATTCGATTGCGGACGATCGTTCGGTCTATTCCGTACGCAAGGCGATCGGCGCGCAACTGGCAATTGAAAGCCCGGTTGAGGCTGATCTGGTCATCCCCGTGCCCGATTCGGGCACGCCGGCGGCGATCGGGTACGCTCAGCAATCGGGCATCCCGTTCGAACTCGGCATCATCCGGTCGCATTATGTCGGCCGCACCTTCATTCAGCCCGGCGACAAGGTCCGCCACCTTGGCGTCAAGCTGAAGCATAACGCCAATCGCGCGCTGATTCGCGGCAAGAAAATCGTCCTCATCGATGATTCGATCGTGCGCGGCACCACCAGCCTGAAGATTGTGCAAATGATGCGCGAAGCGGGCGCTGCCGAGGTGCATATGCGCATCGCCAGTCCGCCAACCCGGCATAGCTGCTTTTACGGCGTCGATACGCCCGAACGAGCAAAGCTGCTGGCGGCCCAGCTCGACGTTGGTGGGATGACTGATTTCATTCATGCCGACAGCCTGGCCTTTGTCTCAATCGACGGGCTCTACAAGGCGCTCGGCCAGCCCAAGCGATCCGACACCCGCCCCAGCCATTGTGACGCCTGTTTCACCGGCGATTATCCGACGACATTGACCGACCAGGACGAATGCGAGACGGTCGATCAGTTCGCGATGCTTGCCGAACGGGTGATCTAACCCCCTTCCCTGCCCCCTCGTCTATCAGCACCCCGCCCCGCCGCATGATGGAGGGCGACTGGAGTATCGCCGTGACCGACAAGCCCTTCGCTTCGCAAATTGCCCTGGTCACAGGGGCAAGCCGCGGCATTGGTGCAGCAACTGCCAAGGCGCTGGCGGCAGCCGGCGCGCATGTCGTGCTCACCGCGCGCACCACCGGTGGGCTCGAAGAGGTTGAGGAGGCCATTTATGCCAGCGGCGGCACGGCTACGATCGCGCCGCTAAACCTGGCCGAGAATGACAGCATCGCCCGGCTTGCGACGGCCTTGGCAGGTCGTTGGGAAAAGCTCGATATCCTGGTCCTCAGCGCGGCGGCCTTGGGCACGCTCAGCCCGGTGGCTGAAATTGATCCCAAGGAGCTGGCCCAGATATTGACGCTCAACGTCAGCGCGCAGGTCGCCTTGCTCACTGCGTTCAACCCGATGCTGCGCAAATCCGCGCACGGCCGGGTGATCGGGCTGACCAGCTCGGTTGCCCGCGATCACCGGGCTTATTGGGGTGAATATGCTGCCTCCAAGGCAGCATTTGAGGCTATTGTCACCAGCTATGGCCAGGAAATGGTCAATATCAGCCCAATCCGCACCGCCCTGATTGATCCCGGCGCGACCCGCACGACCATGCGCGCACGCGCCTATCCAGGCGAGAATCCGGCGTCGGTCAAGGATCCGGCGGTGGTCGGCGCGCGGATCGCTGCGTTGCTGGCGGAAGATTTCGAAACCGGGCATTTTGAACGGATTGAGGGCTAACCCTCACAGTTCCTGTTAGATAGATTTGACGGCGTTGAGCGCCCTTTCACGCGCTTCGCGGTGGCCAATGCGTTTGGGCGGATAGCCTGTTGGCCGGCATCCAGCCGCTTCCGGATCATGGATCACCCCGTCGCTCAGTCTGGCCAATTCGGGCACCCAGCGACGGATGTAATCCTCAGCGCCAAATTTCTCTGATTGGGAAAGCGGCGCCATGATCCGCACGAACATATTCGAATCGATGCCGGTGCCCGAAGTCCACTGCCAGTTTACGGCATTGCTGCCATAATCGGCATCGACCAGCGTATCCCAAAACCATTGCTCGCCACGCCGCCAATCGATCAACAGATGTTTGACGAGGAAAGAGGCCGCGATCATCCGAACGCGGTTATGCATCCACCCCGTTTCCCAAAGCTGGCGCATCCCGGCATCGATAATCGGATAGCCCGTGCGCCCCTGTTGCCATGCATGGAGATCGGCTTCGGCTGCCGACCCTTCACGCCAGGCCAGCGCATCAAAGGCCGGGCGCGCATTGGCGCTGCCATAATCGGGGAATTGCAGGATCACATTTTGGGCATAATCACGCCAGCCAAGTTCGCTTAAGAACGTGTCGACCGATCCCCCGGCCCCGGCAAAGCGATGCCAAAGCGTGGCAGGCGAAACCTCGCCGAAATGGAGATGCGGCGAAAGCGATGAGGTGCCGACAATAGAGGGCAGATTGCGTTGCTCTGCATAGGCCGCAGCGATCGGATCAAACGCCGCCACCCGCGCGAGCGCGCCCGTCTCGCCCGGCGTCCAGGCCGCCGCCATCCCCGTTGCCCAATTGGGTTTGGTCGGCAATAACTTCCAATCACGCAGATCTTCGCTTTCCGGCCATTCCGCTGGGCCAGCAATGCGCTCCGGCGTGGCGCGGGACAGCCGAGGCGGCATTGTCGCTTGCAGCGCCCGCCAAAAGGGCGTGAAAATCTTATACTGGCCGCCACTGCCCGTCGCAATCGATCCGGGCGGCGCGAGATAATTGCCGTCATGCAGCATCAGATCGAGCCGCTTGGCCACCGCCTTCTGCGCATTGCGCCACCATGGCTCATAATGCTGCAGCGCATGTACGCGCACGCTGCCGGTTTCTGCGGCGAGCGTGCTCAGCACATCCTCGCAACGCCCGCGCCGCAGGATCAGCCGCGATCCATGCGCCCGCAGTGCCGTGTCGAGCGCCGTGAGGCTATGATGGAGCCACCAGCGTGACGCGCCGCCCATTCGCCGATGGCGCGGCGTTTCGTCATCAAGCACATAAACCGGCACAACCGGTCCCTCCGCCGCTGCGGCAATCAGCGCCGCGTGATCGGCGAGCCGCAGATCGCGGCGGAACCATAACAATGTTGGTGCGGTCATGCCTGGGTCATCCCGTGTTGGCGACGAGGCACTGGCCGCTCGGTAAACGCCGTGCCGAGCGCCAGCATCGATGCGACATGGCGACGCGCAACTTCCATTGCATCAAGGCCATAGCCACCGCCAAGCGTGCTTGCCAGCGGCACAGCGCGATCGATCGCGAGCCCAGCGACAAATCGCTCGCGCTGCAAAAGTCCAGCGGCACTGAGCTTTAACCGGCCCAGCCGGTCACCTTCAAAAGGATCCACCCCCGCCTGATACAGGATCAGATCGGGTGCGAACTGATCAATGATCGGCACCAGCGTCTCCCTAAGCATCGCCAGATAGCCCTCATCCCCCACCCCGTCCGCCAAACCGACATCAACAGTCGACCGTGCTTTGCGGGCCGGGAAATTCTTTTCCGCATGGATTGAATAGGTGGCGATACCGGGTCTGCCCGCCGTAAGCGCCGCCGTGCCATCGCCCTGATGGACGTCGCAATCGACGATCAGCACCCGCGATACACGACCTTCGTCAATCAACCGGACCGCGACGATGGCCAGATCGTTGAACACGCAAAATCCTGCGCCGCAATCGGCCAGCGCGTGGTGGCTACCGCCGGCATTATTGGCCGCAAATCCCCGTTGTAGGGCAAGCAAAGCGGCCAGCCATGTCCCGCCAGGCACAAGCTGCGCCCGACGCGCGACCAGCGGGGTGACGGCAAAGCCGATGCGGCGCTCCTTATGCGGTGGCACCCGCGCCGCAACGACTTCCGCAACATAGTCAGCATCATGGACCGCCTCGATATGTGCAATCGGCATCGGTTCGGGAACATGCCAGCCGATCGCGTCGCTGCCATTGGCCAGCAGATCATGGACCAGCCCGTTCTTGTTCCATTGATAGCCGCTACGCGCGGTTGCCGGGGCGACATAATCGGGGTGATGGACGACAGCGAACACGCCGCCTAGGTAGAGCCGGAAAGGCCTGCGCGCCATGGTTTCAGGAGAGATTGAATGACCGAACACTACACCCGCCCCGATGTTGCGCAATTTCTGGCCTTTCTGAATGCCCTGCCCGGCCCCAAGACTCATGAACTTCCCCCGGCTGCGGCGCGGGCGATCTATGTGGCCAGCAAGGATGCCGCTGATCTGCCAATCGGCGAGCTGGCGGTAATGCGCGATTTTACCGCCCCTGGCGCGGCTGGGCCAATCCCGCTGCGCCTGTTCGATTCGCGCGCTGAGCGGCCCGCGGGGCCAGCCCTGGTCTTTTTCCATGGCGGCGGCTTTGTGATCGGTGATCTCGATACCCATGCTGGCTTTTGCGCGGAAATGGCACGTCAGCTCGATCTGCCGGTGATCGCCGTTGATTATCGCCTCGCTCCCGAACACCCCTTCCCTGCAGCGACAGATGATTGCGAAGCCGCCGCGCGCTGGGTCGCCAGCAGTCCGGCCGAGCTTGGGCTAAACGTCACCGGCCTGGTGCTGTCAGGCGACAGTGCCGGTGGGAACCTAACGATTGTGACCGCCATGGCGCTGCGCGATGGGCCTGCGCACGTGCCGGTGATCGCCCAATTCCCAATCTATCCGACGGTCGATCGCGCCGATGTGCATGGCTCGTACGAGATGTTCGGTGAAGGCCGGCTGCTCACCAAGGACGGCATGAAATGGTTTGATGAGGCCTATGCCGCCACCCCTGGGGACTGGCGCAGCGCACCGCTCCACGGCGCGCACCACGACATGCCGCCAACACTGGTGATTACCGCCGGGCTCGATCCGTTGCGTGATCAGGGCCGTGCCTATGCGGCTGCGCTGATCGCGCAGGGCATCCCGACCGCGTACCGTGAGGCAGTGGGCAACATTCATGGCTTCGTCACGCTGCGTAAAGCGATCCCGTCTGCCCAAATCGAGGTGGATGGCGCCCTTGCCGTGCTGAAAGGCATCATCGCCGAGGCGGTAGCTGCGCAAGCATGAGCGACCTCCCCTATCGGCCCTGCGCCGGAATCATCATCGTCAATGCCGCAGGCCTGATCTTCGTTGGCCAACGGATCGATAGCACTGCCGAGGCGTGGCAATTGCCGCAGGGCGGCATTGACGACGGCGAAGACGCAGAAGCGGCAGCCTTGCGTGAACTGGGTGAAGAAACCGGGATTGCCGCCGACAAGGTCACGCTGGTCGCGGTAGCGCCCGGCGAATTTTACTATGATCTGCCCGATGACCTGATCGGCAAGGTTTGGAAGGGCAAATGGCGCGGCCAGCGGCAGCGCTGGTTCCTGTACCGGTTGACCGGCGACGATAATGATATCGATATCGCGACGGCGCATCAGGAATTCAGCGCCTGGCGCTGGTCAACACGTGACGAGGTCATCGCCCTTGCTGTGCCCTTTAAGCGCGCGCTCTATGAGGATGTTTTTGCGGCGCTGGCCGACCATCTGCCTCAATAGGGCTTGGCGACCATCAGCCAGACGGCGGCAACCAGCGGCACCGTGCCGATCAGCCCCCAGATGATCCAGTTCAGGCTGTCACGCCGATAGGATTCCGGTATCTCACCGCCCTGGGCAAAGGTCTTCGCAACCTTGTGCTGCCGGATCTGGATTGGCAGCAGAATGATCAGCCAGATCATGCCGCCAATCACGAACAAAATCTGGCTCCACAACAGCCATTTCGTCCCGAACAAGTCGAGGCCAGCGATGATCGCCGCCGCATAGCCGCCCGCCATCGTCAGGATGATTCCCCACAATGTCAGGCTCCAATCGGTGATCGTTACCAGCCGCTGCGCAAAGCCGATGATCCGCGGATCATGCGTGCGATCGGCGAACACCTTCCAAAAGGCGGTCGCTGTGATGTTGCCCATCAGCATGACGATACCGGTAATGTGCAGAAATTTTGCAATGTCATAGGCCATGGAGATGCTGCTTGTCCGATACGCGGCGACTGGCCGCTCCCTGCCGGGTGGCCCCAATCGCGTCAAGCAGGCGCGCCGCGCTCGATCCGTGCCATTTCGAGGATCGCCAGGAACTGACGCGCCTGCCCATCAAGGATGAGCCGAACGACGACAGCCGTTCCAACCCCCGCCAGCGCGCCGCCCCAGGATGGTGCATAGGCCAGCAGCGCTTGTTGCGTCGCCACAGGCGCCAGCTGCGCCACCAGTGCGCCGATCGAAAAGGGAATGGAAACATAGGCGAACAAAATCGTCCGCGCGAAATAGCCCTGACGCTCCGCATTGGCTTTTGCCAGCGCGATCATGCCATCAAGGACCGGTGTTTCGATCTGATCGAGCAATGCAAGTGCACGCTGGCCCCGCTTGCTCATCCGCAACCGCCGCAAGGAATCGAAACCTGATCGGGCACGCCAAGCGCTGAAAAATCCGCTCAACAGAAACCACCAGGTAGGAAAAAGCCGCTGAAGCCTGTCGCTATGCTGCCATAATGGCAGATCAGGCACCGGCGCCCATCGCGACATGCCCGGCGCGTAAAAAATAGGCGTAGTTTCAGCCGTTTTTCTTACCATGGATGCGCTGCCCCCAGAAATTGCGCGATCGATAATACGACTATAAGCCGTGCGCATCGCACCGCGCAAATGGGTGGAGCCGCCGAGCAGGAGCCGCTATCAGGCGTCATGACCGCGCTGACCTCCCCCGAACACCGCCTGATTGAGGGTGCCGCCGATCAGCCATTGCTGGCCCAGGTTGAGCGCTGGGCGGCCATCAACTCTGGCACGCGCAACCTGAAGGGGTTGGCAGCGGTGGCGGGCGAACTGGCCGATGCGTTTTCGGTCCTGCCGGGGGAACTAAAGCTGATCGACGCACCGGGGGTGGATACCGTTGGGAGCGATGGCACAGTCACCGCCATCGACCATGGCCAACACCTCCATTTGTCCGTCAGGCCAGAGGCTGCCGTTCGCATTTTGCTGACGGGCCACATGGACACGGTGTTTCCCGTTGATCATCCTTTCCAGACGATCGCCCATCGCCCCGACGGGACGATCAATGGCCCCGGCGTTGCTGACATGAAAAGCGGGCTGGCGATCATGCGCGCAGCGCTGATCGCGATTGAGGCGAGCCCGATGGCAAGCCGGATTGGCTATGATGTGCTCATCAATTCGGACGAGGAGACGGGCTCGTTATCCTCCGCCCAACTGATCGAGCGGCTGGCAGGCAGCAAAATCGCCGCGCTAACCTACGAACCTGCGCTACCCGATGGCACATTGGCGGGCGCGCGCGGCGGGACGGGCAATTTCTCAATTGTCGTTCGCGGGCGCAGTGCCCATGCCGGTCGCAATCCCGATGATGGCCGAAACGCTGTTGTCGCCGCTGCAGACATCGCGATCCAGCTCACCCGTGCGCGAAGCTCGACGCTTTCGGTCAACCCCGCGCGGATCGATGGCGGCGGGCCGAACAATGTCGTGCCTGACCTTGCCATCCTGCGCGTCAATTTTCGTCCGGCATCAAGTGATGAGATTTCGCGGGCCAAAGCGCATATTGATGCTGTCGTCGCCGACGCCGCTCGCCATCATGACGTCAATATTGTGGTCCATGGCGGCTTCAATCGGCCGCCCAAGCCAATTGATCCTGGTGCGGCCAAACTATTTGAGCTGGTCAAAGCTGCAGGCGCAGATCTGGGGCTGGATATCGGCTGGCGCGCAACGGGCGGGGTTTGCGACGGCAACAACATCGCTGCATGCGGGGTGCCGGTGGTCGATACGATGGGCGCGCGCGGCGGCGCGATCCATTCTGCGGACGAATTTCTCCTGGTGGACAGTCTCGCCGAACGCGCTGCCTTGTCGGCGCTTACGATCTTCAGGATCGCTGAACGGGGGCATTTGTGACCTTTCGCATTAGGGCCGCGCGCGACAGCGATCTCCAGCATTTATATGAAATGGCCAAACTGACCGGTGGGGGCTTTACCAACCTGCCACCCGACAAAACCGCGTTGACGAGCAAGCTCGAGCGCAGTCGCGACGCGTTCACACGCGCCGATGGACCGATCACCGACGATCTCTTCGTCCTGATCCTCGAAAATGTCCAAACCGGGGAGGTACGCGGTACTTGCCAGATATTCACTCGGGTGGGGCAGAAATACCCCTTCTACAGCTACCGGATCGGGCAGCTAACCCAGCAGAGCAAAGAGCTGAACCGCACGTTCCGCGCCGATATGCTGGCACTCACCACCGATCTGGAGGGCTGCAGCGAGGTCGGCGGGTTGTTCCTCCATCCGGGCGAACGCGCGGGCGGGCTTGGGATGTTGCTGGCGCGCAGCCGCTATCTCTTCATCGCCCAGCACCGCGCGCGCTTTGCCGATCGCATATTGGCGGAGTTACGCGGGATCATCGATGAAGCCGGTGGCTCGCCCTTTTGGGATGGGCTGGCCGGGCGGTTTTTCGGCATGAATTTCCAGGACGCTGATTATTTCAACGCGACCCACGGCCACCAGTTCATCGCCGACCTGTTCCCGAAGCACCCGATTTACGTATCGATGCTGTCGGAAACCGCGCGGGCGGCGATCGGCCTGCCGCATCCGTCCGGTCGGGCGGCAATGAGAATGCTGGAAAATGAAGGCTTTGCATTCGAAAATTACATCGACATCTTCGATGGTGGCCCGACCATGACCGCGCGCACCGACCAGGTTAAGACCATCGCCAACGCCCGCGCTGCCGCCGTTGCAGCGATCGACGACGACGGTGGTGAAGCGGCGCTGATCGCAACCGGCACGCTTGCCGATTTCCGCTGCGGCTATGGCAAGGTGCGTGAGGTGAACGGGGGTATCTCTATCGATCGCGCCTCAGCGGCGGCGCTCGCCATCGACGGCGGCGCCATGATCAGCTTCGTAAGGCGGGGATAATGCTGACCGAGATCAATTTTGATGGCCTGATTGGCCCCAGCCACAATTATGCCGGGCTCAGCCACGGCAATCTCGCCGCGACCAGCAACGCCGGCAAGACGTCCCGCCCCCGCGAGGCGGCGCTGCAGGGCATTGCCAAGATGCGTGCAAACCTAGCGCTGGGCTTAAACCAGGGCATTTTGCTACCGCACGCCCGCCCTGATCACGCCTGGCTTACCGCATTGTCGACCGACTATAAGTCGGCGACTCCGGCCCTGAAGGCACAGGCGCTATCGGCGTCGGCAATGTGGGCGGCCAATGCCGCCACCGTTTCCCCTGCGCCCGATAGCCAGGACGGGCGCTGCCATCTAAGCGTCGCCAATCTGGTAACGATGCCGCATCGCAGTCATGAATGGCCGGGCACACTTGCCCAGTTGCGGCTTGCCTTTGCCAACCCGGCATTTGCCGTCCATGGCCCGGTCCCCGCTCCTTTCGGCGACGAGGGCGCCGCCAACCATATGCGCATGGCCAATGGGCATGCATCGCCAGGGATAGAGATTTTCGTTTATGGCACGGCAGGCGGCGGGTTCCCTGCTCGCCAGCGCCGCGAAGCCAGCGAAGCCGTCGCCCGCGCGCACCGCCTTGACCCGGCCCGAACCTTGTTCGTCGAACAATCCGAAACCGCGATTGCGGCCGGGGCATTCCACAATGATGTCGTTGCCGTCGCCAATGGCCCGGTATTGTTCGCGCATGAACTGGCCTTTGCCGATCGCGAACGATTCTACGCCGATCTCACTGATCGATTGCCCGAGGCGCAGATCATCGAGGTTCCGGCTGCTGCCGTATGCCTCGCCGATGCAATCTCATCCTATTTGTTCAACGCCCAATTGGTAACCTTGCCAGACGGCGACATGGCGCTGGTCCTGCCCGAAGAAGCACGCAGCAACGCCCGAGTCTCGGGCTGGCTGCAGCTGATGATCGCCGGCAATGGCCCGATCCGTCAGCTCAAGGTTGTCGATGTCCGCGAATCCATGGCCAATGGCGGAGGCCCCGCCTGCCTCAGGCTGCGGGTCGTGGCCGATCCGGCGACGGTCGACCCACGCTTTCTGGTCAATGATCAACGGCTCGATCAGCTTGCGGCTGTCATCGAGCGTCATTGGCCGGAAACGATAGACCCCAACGAGATCGGCAACCCCGCGCTGATCGCTGATATCGAAAATGCCCGGATCGCCCTGCTCGATGCCGTCGGCATTGTCGGGTTAATTGACAGTTTACCATCTTCGTAAACCGGGAATCGCGCATTTCCGGGAATGGCCCGCTATTTGCTTAATTAAAGCCATGCTGCACAAGATCGCCCGCCTGTTTGTGATCAAGACCAAGTTCGAGGCATTTCTCGTTATTTATGGGCTTGGCACAGGGGCAATCGAACGGGGGCTCCATTATGTGCAGCAATATCCCGGCTATGGCGGTTGGCTGTTATTTTCCGTTTGCCCGATCGCCGTGTTCATGGCGGGCGCCCGCATTCTTGATTCAATCGAGCGGCAACAGGCGGATTGACGCAACTTTTGCGGTGCCAACGATAACTTCGTGGCAGTTGTCCGGCAGCAGGCTATCTCAGCGCCCATGAACGCCCCGCTTACTCATTTGCAACGGCTTGAGGCCGAAAGCATTCACATCATGCGCGAAATCGTCGCTGAGGCGGACAAGCCGGTAATGCTCTATTCGGTCGGCAAGGATTCAGCGGTGATGCTGCACCTTGCCCGCAAAGCGTTTTTCCCCGCCCCGCCGCCCTTCCCTTTGCTGCATGTCGACACGACCTGGAAATTCCGCGCTATGTATGACTTGCGCGAAAAGGCCGCTGCGGACGCAGGGATGCACCTGATCGTCCACCAGAACCCGGAAGCTGTCGCCCAGGGCATCAACCCGTTCGATCATGGCAGCCGCCATACCGATATGTGGAAAACCGAAGGGCTAAAGCAGGCGCTGGCGCTCCACGGCTTCGACGCGGCCTTTGGCGGTGCGCGGCGCGATGAGGAAAAAAGCCGCGCCAAGGAACGCATCTTCAGCTTCCGCTCGGCGCATCAGCGCTGGGACCCCAAAAGCCAGCGGCCCGAACTCTGGCAGCTCTATAATGCGCGCAAGAACAAGGGCGAGAGCATTCGCGTCTTCCCGATCTCCAACTGGACCGAACTCGACATCTGGCAATATATTCAGCTGGAAAATATCGAGATCGTCCCGCTCTATTTCAGCGCCCCCCGGCCGACCTGTATCCATGATGGCCAGTTGTTCATGGCCGATGATGTCGACCGGATGGAGCACGTCCTTGGTCGCAAGATCGATATTGAGGAACGCTGGGTACGCTTCCGCACATTGGGGTGCTTCCCCTTGAGCGGGGCGGTTGAAAGCCGCGCGACGACGCTGTCCGATGTGATCCAGGAAATGCTGCTGACCACCACCTCCGAACGCCAGGGCCGCGTGATCGATCACGATCAGGCTGCGAGCATGGAGAAAAAGAAGCAGGAGGGGTATTTCTAATGGCCGACTCCCCCGCCCCCGCTTATGCCACGGAATCGCTGATCGCTGAGGATATCGACGCCTATCTGCGGCTGCACCAGCATAAATCGCTGCTGCGCTTCATCACCTGTGGGTCGGTCGACGATGGAAAGTCCACGCTGATCGGGCGTTTACTGTACGATTCTAAGATGATCTTTGAGGATCAGCTCGCGGCACTGGAAGCCGATAGCAAGCGGGTTGGCACACAGGGGCAAGAGATTGATTTCGCCCTGCTTGTCGATGGCCTCGCCGCCGAGCGTGAACAGGGCATCACCATCGACGTCGCCTATCGTTTTTTCACAACCGAAAAGCGCAAATTCATCGTCGCCGATACACCGGGCCATGAACAATATACCCGCAACATGGTCACAGGCGCATCGACCGCTGATCTGGCGGTCATCCTGATCGATGCACGAAAAGGCGTGCTGACCCAGACCCGGCGGCACAGCTACCTCGCCAAGCTGATCGGCATCCGCCACATCGTGTTGGCGGTGAACAAGATGGATCTGGTCGGCTATGGTCAGGGTGTGTTTGATACCATCGTCGCTGAGTATCGGGCATTCGCCGCGTCGATCGGGATTGAGGCCTTTACCGCCATTCCGATTTCAGGATTTCGCGGCGACAACGTAGCGACGCGTTCAGAAGCCATTGACTGGTTTGCCGGCCCCACGCTGATCGAGCACCTCGAAAGCGTCGATGTCGCCAGCGATGCGGCCCAGGCCGGGCCGTTTCACATGCCGGTGCAATGGGTTAACCGCCCCAATCTCGATTTTCGTGGTTTTGCCGGGCAGGTCGCTGCGGGCATTGTCCATCCAGGCGATCCAGTTCGCGTTCTTCCTTCGGGTCGGGTGACGCATATCGACCGGATCGTCACGATGGACGGCGATCTTCAACAGGCGGTTGCCGGCCAGTCGGTCACGCTGACATTAAGCGATGAGGTCGATTGTTCGCGCGGCGATGTGATCGCCATTGCCGATTCGCCCCCCGAAGCCGCCGACCAATTTTCCGCCACGATCGTTTGGATGGATGAAGCGCCCTTGCTGCCCGGACGCGGCTATATCCTGAAGCTTGGCACGCAAACGGCAGGCGTAACGGTGCAGGCGCCCGACCATGTCGTTGATATCAACACCCTGGCCAAATTGTCAGCGCGCAGCCTGGGTCTCAACGATATTGGCGTCGCCGATATCAATACCGACCGCCCAATCGTTTTCGAACCCTATGCCGCAGGCGCCGTGCTTGGCGGGTTCATCATCATCGATCGCGCCACCAACGCCACCGTCGCGACGGGGATGATCCGCCACGCGTTGCGGCGGTCAAAAAACGTCCATTGGCAGACAATCGAAATCGGTCGCGAGGCACACGCCACGCAAATGGGGCAGCAGCCGCGCGTGCTGTGGTTCACGGGGCTGTCGGGATCGGGCAAATCGACGATTGCCAATCTGGTCGAACAAAGGCTTCATGCGCTCGGCAAGCACACTTTCCTGCTTGATGGCGACAATGTCCGGCATGGACTCAACAAGGATCTGGGCTTTAGCAATGCCGACCGGATTGAGAATATCCGGCGCGTTGGCGAAGTGGCCAAGCTGATGACCGATGCCGGGCTGATTGTGCTGACCGCGTTTATCTCGCCTTTCCGCGCCGAACGCGACATGGTGCGCGGCATGCTGTCCTCTGACCAATTCGTCGAAATTTTCGTCGACACCCCGATCGAGCTCGCCGAAGCACGCGACGTCAAAGGCCTGTACAAACGTGCCCGCGCTGGCGAAATCCCAAGCTTTACCGGCATTTCCAGTCCCTATGAACCGCCCGAATCCCCGGACATCCGGATCGACACCACCAACGAAAGTCCCGAAGCAGCAGCGCAGCGTATCGTTGAGCATGTCGTGGGAATCTGGAGTTACGACCTGTGAGCGACGCCGCCCTCGCCCGCTCAATTGCCGATGAAGCGGGCGCCTTGCTGCGCGACATTCGCGCCAAGGCGACTTGTTCCGACCGCGAATTGGGCCAGCGCGGTGATCGTGAGGCCAATATGCTAATCATCGATCGGCTGCGCGCCGCCCGGCCGGACGACTTTATCCTTTCGGAAGAATCGCTTGATGATCGTGCACGCTGCGCGGCGCGGCGGGTGTGGATCATCGATCCGCTTGATGGCACGCGCGAATATTCGGAGCGGTTGGATGACTGGGCCGTGCATATCGGCCTGGCGATTGATGGCGTTCCGGCAACCGGTGCCGTCGCCCTGCCCGCCTGTGGCCGCACTTTTGCCACCGACGATACCGCCCCGCTCCCTGCGTTGCCATCAGGGCGCCCACGCATGGTCGTCAGTAGAACTCGGGCGCCCGAAATCGCCACATTAGTCGCCGGTGAGATTGGTGCCGATCTGGTGCCGATGGGATCAGCCGGGGCAAAGGCAATGGCGGTGGTCGCGGGCGACGCCGAAATCTATCTTCACGATGGCGGCCAGTATGAATGGGACAATTGCGCACCGGCGGCGGTGGCGATGGCGGCGGGATTCCATGCCTCGCGAATTGATGGTAGCCCGCTGGTTTATAACTGTATTGATCCGTTGCTGCCCGATCTACTGATCTGCCGTCCGGAATGGGCGGCGCCGGTGCTCGCCGCCATTGCCCGGCTCCGTCCCGCTCAGGGACCAGAGCAATCGCAACAAAGCTGATTGTTTCATGGTATAGACCGCATTATCGCCTTTGCTTGGCGCAAGGCGACGCCGGGGGCTCAGGAGACTTATTGTGCGGCTATCTCGCGGGCTTTTTATGGTGCTCGCCGCTCAGGCTTTGCTGGTCACAGCGATCCCGTCGCTCGCGCTGATCATCGGCCTGAATTTCGTTTTTGAGCGTTTTCAGACGCTGTCTAACAGCCTCGGCGCGCAGGTTGCCCGCACGGTGTTCCTGCGGGAACAGCTGATCGTGATCGGCGGTGTGCTCGGCGCGATGCTGCTGCTGATGCTGATCTTTGGCAGCATGATCGCCAATCGTATCGGTCGGCCTCAAAAAAACCTGCTTGATGCCAGCAACGCGGTTGCCGAGGGTAATTTTGCGGCCGAGTTCGAAGAAATCGGCCCGCAGGAAACAGTCGTCACGATGCGTAATCTGCGCCGGATCGCCCGCTCGTTCGATCGCCTCGAAACCGCGCGCCGCACCTGGCTGGTCGCGATTGCAGAAGAATTGCGCAAACCCGTCGCCACGCTGGGCGATCAACTGCGCGCCGCGCGGGAAAGCGACAATGTTATCCAGGCTGAATCGTTCGAGAATATCGATGATAATGTTCAGCGGCTGATCGAAATTACCGAGGACCTTCAAGCCGTTGCCCTCGCCGATCTGGGGCGTCTGCCCGTCAATTTCGCACAGGTCGATCCCTGCGCGCTGATCCATAATGCGATCTGGACCAACAAGCGCCGTGCCGAGCGGGCCCGTGTGACGCTTGAGCCCGGCAAACTGCCCGCCACGACCGTGCTGGTAAAATGGGATGGGACGCGGATCGAACAGCTGTTCACCGCGTTGATCGAAAACAGCCTGCGCTATACGCCGCCGGGCGGGCGGATCCAGCTGGGCCTGGAGCAAAGCCGCGGGGCTTGGCGACTGATTATCGATGACAGCGCGCCCGGGATTGACGTCGACCTTGCCCAGCGGCTGTTCGAACCCTTTTACCGCGCCACCGTCCTCCCAGGCGAATCAGTCACCAGCTCAGGGCTTGGTCTGGCCACCGCGCAGGCGATCGTCGAAGCGCATCATGGCCGCATCGATGCTGGCGCATCGCCGCTCGGCGGGGTGCGGGTGATGGTGATCCTACCAGCCACCACGCCAACCGCCTGATCGTTTAACCGCGGCGATCGGCACCCCAGACTTCCAAATTCCCGAGTCGCTCAACCGGGCGGTGCGTCTGAAGAGTCGCCACCGCTTCAAGCCCGGTGTCCGCAAGGATGCCCGCCATTGATTCGCCAGCAGCAGTGATTGCTGCCTGCACGCGTTCGAGAAGGTAGAAGCGGTACGGCATCACCATCGATTCGATCCGCATACCGCGCCAATCGAAGCTCGCTCTGCCAATCATCCGCGTACCGGGATCGGGCAACCCGTTGGTGCCGCTTTGAAGATCAGGATGGCGATCGATCCAGTCATTGGCGAAATCGACATGCGCGGCGAGCTCCGGCAAATAGTCTTCCGCAATGAAGCACAGCAGCGCGATCAGCGTTTCGGGTACACCGTCATCCGCGATCAATGCTTCGGTGGGACAAAGGCCATCGAGCAAGGCTTGTTGCGCGTTCATCCGCTCGGTCCAGCGCCAGACATGGAAAAAGCGCGTCTTCATGATCTGCGCCGGATAGGGATCACGCGCGAGATGGGCGTAGAGCGGGCCAATCAGGCCATAATCACCAATCGTCGGCCGCCCGCCGAGCAGATAAGGATGGGTCGCCAGATGCGCATCGAACAGCGCGAGAAACGCTTCGTAGCTGGCTTCGATAACGGGGATGGTCTCGTCGGAGACACCAAAGCCCTGTTTCGCCTTGCGCATTCGGCCACTAGCGGCACCGAACACGGCCTCGGCGACATCGCCTGTTGCCCCGGGCATCAGCGCAGCCACGAAATCTGTCTTTAGAAAATCACGATTCTCGGCATCAAAATCCCACCGATAATGCATCGCCGGGCGCAACAACCCTTCGCCACCAAATAATTCAAACAGCAGCGATATGGCACGATGGACGGGCGTTTCGGGATAGGCACTGCGCCGCGCCAGTCCTGCCGCCTCGACATGGTCGATGATTGCCGCGCCGTCCTGAATAATCTCGCCGGTTGGGGTTTCCAGCACCGGGATGATCCAGCGACCAATCGCCTTGGTAACATCCGGCCAGGCGGCCGCGGCGGGGATATCTTCTTCGAAATCGATCCGCTGCTTGATCAGATAGGACCGCGCCTTGGCCGTATAAAGCGAGCCGGGCATGCCATAGAGGCGGTAATCGGTCATCCAAACACCCTCTCAGCCGGGCGCAAACCGCCCATGCCGGGCAACGCTTGGCCCAAAGCGGGTGATGATTTCAAATGATTTGCAGCAAGTGCACCGAAAAGGTGCCGATCACGGCCTTAAGCAGCCGCCTTGCGCTGCTTGGCTAGTTTTTTGAGCACCATTTCGCGCTTCAACCGCGACAGGTGATCGATGAAGATGATCCCTTCCAGATGGTCCATCTCATGCTGGATGCAGGTGGCAAGCAGCCCTTCGAGCTGCTGGTCATGCGCTTTGCCGTCACGATCGAGCCAGCGCACACGGCAGCTGGCCGGGCGTTCCACTTCGGCATATTGATCGGGAACCGACAGGCAGCCCTCATTGTAGATGTTGAATGCGTCACCAGCGGCGACAATCTCGGGATTGATGAAGACCTGCGGATCGCGCACCGCTTTGCCGTCTTCGCCTTCCTCCTGAAGATCGATGACCAGCACGCGCTTCGGTACGCCGATCTGAATGGCGGCCAGGCCGATCCCGCGTGAGGCGTACATGGTATCGAACATATCGTCGATCAGCGCCCGCACCTGGTCATCCACGACCTCAACGGGCGTGGAAATGGTCCGCAGCCGCGGGTCTGGAATCTCGACGATTTTGTGGACGGTCATGATGGTCAGCTAAGAAACGAGCAGGCAATCGTCAAGATGGCGTTATTGCTGAGCCGATTGGGCTTAGCCGAACGGGCTTAGCCGACCGAGCTTAGCCGACCGGCCGCCGCGCCCGCAGCGCCTGGGCCAACGTACCCTCATCAAGATAATCGAGCTCACCGCCAACCGGCAGCCCATGGGCGAGTTGCGTCACCCGCACCGGAAATTGCTCAATCCGCTCGGCAATGTAGTGCGCGGTGGTCTGTCCCTCCAGCGTCGCGTTCATCGCTAACACCACCTCATCTATCCCGCCCGCCGCAATCCGCCGCACCAGCTGGTCGATCGACAAATCCTCTGGCCGCACGCCATCAAGCGCGGAGAGCTTGCCGCCAAGAATATGGAAACGCCCCGGAAACAGCCGTGACCGATCGAGCGCCCAAAGGTCGGCGACTTCCTCAACAACGCAAAGCAGTCGCTGGTCCCGGCGCGGATCGGCACAGATACCACACGGATTGGTGGTATCGACATTGCCACAGGTGTCGCATGCCGTCAGCCGATCCCCCACCGCATCCAGCGCGGCGCGCAGCGGATCAAGCGCGGTTTCGCGTTTTTTGAGCAAATGGAGCACCGCTCGGCGCGCCGATCGCGGACCGAGACCGGGCAGTCGGGCAAGCGCCTGGGTGAGCGCATCGATTTCAGGAGAAGCCATGCGCGACAGATAAGGGGTTGCAACCCGCAATGCCAAGCGGCGAAGGAGGGGGCATGCAGCCAAATCGCCTTCGCATCATTTTTATGGGCACGCCCGCCTTCTCCGTCCCAGTGCTCCAGGCGCTGGTTGATGCCGGTCATGACGTCGTCGCTAGCTATAGCCAGCCGCCACGGCCTGCCGGGCGCGGCAAGGCTTTGATGCCCTCACCCGTGCAGGCCAGGGCCGAGCAACTGGGGATTGCCGTCCGGACGCCGCTAAGCCTGCGGGTCAGCGACGCACAAGCCGAGTTCGCCGCGTTTGGGGCCGATATCGCGGTGGTTGCTGCTTATGGGCTGATTTTGCCGCCGTCCGTGCTCGCCGCCCCCCGGCTTGGCTGCCTCAACGTCCATGCCTCATTACTGCCGCGCTGGCGCGGGGCAGCACCGATCCAGCGCGCGATCCTGGCCGGTGATGCCGAAACAGGCGTCTGCATCATGCAGATGGAGGCCGGGCTCGACACCGGGCCGGTCCTGCACCACGCGGCAACGCCGATCGTCGGCAAAACGGCTGGTGCGCTGACCGATGATCTCAGTGTCATGGGCGCCAGGCTGATGACGACAGTGCTTGCCGACATTGCTGCTTTTCCGCCCGCTCCCCAGCCCGATGACGGCATGACCTATGCCCCCAAGATCGACAAGGCTGAGGCCCGGATCGACTGGACCCGCAGCGCCGGTGAGATTGAACGCCTCATCCGCGCGTTCAACCCCGTCCCCGGCGCATTCTTCGAACATGGCGGTGAACGCTTCCGTATCCATGCGGCGATGATCGGCGCGGGCAGCGGATTGACTGGTCAGGTGATAGGCGACGCGCTGGAGATCGCCTGCGGCACGGGCGTGCTGATCCCAACCCAGATTCAGCGTGCCGGTCGTGGCGTCATGCCGACATCCGAATTGCTGCGCGGTTTCCCGATTCCGGCCGGGACCCAGCTTTGACGCGCTTTGCCCTGACGATTGAATTTGACGGTCGCCTCTTCATGGGATGGCAGCGCCAGCCGCACGGCCCCAGCGTACAGCAGGCGCTTGAGGAAGCGATTGCGCGAATCGTGCCGGAGCAACCCGCTGTCTATGCGGCAGGCCGCACCGATGCCGGGGTGCACGCCTATGGAATGCGCGCCCATGTCGACATTACCCGCGCGATAACGCCGTTTCGGCTGATGGAGGCGCTCAACGCATTGCTCCGCCCCGCCCCCGTTGCCATCCTGAATTGCGAAATCGCCCCTGATGACTGGCATGCCCGCTTTTCCTGCGTTGCGCGGCATTACGAGTATCGCATCATCAACCGCCGCGCCCCGTTGACGGTCGAACGCGGGCTGGCATGGCGTGTCCCCGCGCTGCTCGATTCGCAGGCCATGGCAGCGGGCGCCGCCCGACTGGTTGGACGCCATGATTTCACAACCTTTCGATCGGCCCATTGCCAGGCAGACAGCCCGCTCCGCACGCTCGACCGGCTCGAGGTAACGCGCGAAGGCGATGTGATCCGGATTGCGGCCTCAGCACGCTCCTTCCTGCATCACCAGGTCCGCTCGATGGTTGGATGTCTGGCGCTGGTCGGCGAAGGGAAATGGCAGCCTGACGACATGGCGGCGGCGCTCGACGCGCGCGATCGCGCCGCGCTTGGCCTGAATGCGCCGCCCGACGGTTTGTTTTTCGTGCGCGCCGATTACCCTTAGGTTTCTTATCCCTGGTGGCTGAATTTCGCCGCGAGTTCGATATGGGTCGACCAGCGAAATTGCCCGACAGGTTGGATCCAATCGAGCTGATACCCGCCATCACAGATTGTCTTTGCATCGCGGGCAAAGGTACTGGGATTACACGAAACATAGACAAACACCGGTGATTTGCTCGCCGCTAACCCGTCGGCCTGTTCCTTTGCCCCGGCCCGCGGCGGATCGATCACAATGGCGTCAAAGCGGTCTAGTTCGGCGGGGGTCAGCGGTCGCCGATAAAGGTCGCGGTGATCGGCGAAGACCGGCAACTGCGCACGGGCGCCGGCGGCCTTCAGCGCGAACAGCGCGTCACGCCCAGCCTCTGCGGCATAGACCTTGGCGGCAGGCGCCAGCGCAAAGGTAAAGGTGCCTAGGCCGGCAAACAGATCAGCCACTGTCTTTGCTGCCCCGACTGCTTCCTGGACGGCGGCGACCAACGCCGCCTCACCCTCTGGCGTTGCTTGCAGGAATGCCGCTGTCGGGAAGGGCACCGGCACGCCGCCAAGCGTGATGGTCGCGCCAAGCGGTTCCCAGCGCGTTTCAGAACCAAGGCCATTGTCGATCGCAATCCGGGCAATGCCATGCGCGCCGCCAAAAGCGGAAATCGCCTCGGCTGCATCCAGTCCTTCGGCAGCAACCCCGGTGATCAGCATATCGACGCCCTGATCGACGATCGTCAGCTGAATTTCCACCCGGCGTTTTGCCGTCATCAATCGGGCGAGCAGCACGCGCATGGGTTTCAGCAACCCGAACAGCACCGGATCCAGGATCCAGCATGATTTCAGATCGACCAGATCATGGCTGCCCGCCTGGCTGAAACCCAAAATCACCTGGCTCCCTTTGCGCTCCGCATGAAAGCTCGCGCGGCGGCGGCTATGCGGCGGGGACAGCAAGGGCGCGCGGATCTGGGTCGTCAGCCCCTGAGAGGCCAGCGCCCCCGCGATCCGGTCGATGATGAACTGCGCATAGCTCTCATCATCCAGATGCTGGAGCTGGCACCCGCCACAGCGCGGGAAATGCTGACAGGGTGGTGCCTGGTGGTGCGGGCCCGGTACCACCTGGCCATCGCTGGTCAGCGTATCGCCAGGCGCCGCGAGTGCCGCGTGGCGGCCATCCGCCGTCACCCCCTCGCCCCGCCCGGCGACGCGCACGATGATGTCTTGATCTGTCATACCCCTCCCCTGACGGCGCTGAGCGCAAAAGCAAGGTCATCGGCGATGAAAGCACCCACGCAGCGGCGGGCAGCGGCGGCATGCAGCCATACCCCGCCAGCGGCAGCGTCGATCGCGGGCAATCCCGACGCCAGCATCGCCGCGATCGCGCCCGCAAGTACATCCCCGGTGCCCGCCGTCGACAGCCAGCTGCTCGCCGGTTCGGCGACGATCACTCGGCCCTTTGGATCGGCAATGACCGTATCCGTCCCTTTGAACACCACCACCGCGCCGCTCCGCCGCGCGGCTTCCCGGGTCCGGTCGATCTTGCTGCCAATGCCTGAGCCAAACAAGGCGGCGAATTCGCCGGCATGTGGCGTCAGGATCATCGGCGCAGGGCGTGTGGCAAGCTGCTCAACGCTCACCAGATGCAGCGCATCGCCATCGATCAGCAGTTTATGGGCTGTGGATAGCGCATCCGCCAATTTGGCCCGGGCACCCTCGTCGCGCCCAAGCCCGGTCCCAATCAGCAGCGCGCCGATCCGGGTTTCGGCCAGGGTTGTCGCATCGAGCGGGCGATGCACCAGCGCATGCGGCCCGCCGCCCTCTCCACCCAGCACAGTGACATAGCCGGCCCCGCTACGCAGGGCGGCAACGGCGGCAAGCAGTCCCGCTCCTGCCATCGCCCCGCCGATCACCGCGACCATCCCGCGCGAATATTTGTGGGCATCCGGTGGCGGTGGGCCGAGCACCGGCGGTGCCAGGACCGTCGTCGTTCCCGGCAGGTCCAGGCCAAGATCAACCACATCAATCATCCCGCACAAGCTCGCCGATGGCTGGAGCAGATGGCCGGGCTTCATTGCCCCAAGTGCGACGGTGCGATCAAAGGCTGGCACCGCGCCCAGCAGCGTGCCGTCATCGCTGGCAACGCCACTCGGCAAATCGACCGCAATCGCAATTTCTGCTGCGGCGACGAGCCGGGCCAGCGCCGCCGCAATCGCAGGATCAATGGCCCGTGCCAGCCCGGTGCCGAACAGGCAATCGACCAGCACCGGCGCGGGCGCCGCGTCAGCCAATGGCTCAACCGGGCCATGCCAGCCAGCGCGTGCACGGATCGCCGCATCGGTACGCGGTGCAGCAATGGCGGCAACCCGCACCGATAGCCCAGCCTCAGCCAGCCGACACGCGGCGACATAACCATCGCCGCCGTTGTTGCCGGGACCACAGATGACCAAAACGCGCCGACCGTTCGCCTGCTGTGCGACGATATCCGCGACCCCCGCCCCGGCCTGCGCCATCAGATCATCAACGCTGCGGCCCGCCGCGATCGCCTGATCCTCGGCCGCGCGCATTTCAGCCGCCGTGACGATCGGCAAACCGGCAATCAGCGTCATGGTGCAGGTGGCGTTGGTCGACCAATAGTCGCCGGCAAACGATAACGATCGCCGCCCAGCGCCACTTCAATCTGGTCTTTGCCCAACACCTTCACATGCGCCGCCTCCGCGCCGTCGGCGGCGATCACGCCGCGCCCGTCCGTGGTCACGCGGAAACGATGAAAACCGCCATCGGGATGCCGAATCGTTAATAGCAATCCCTGATCATCAGTCTCACGCTCAACCGTGCAGGTCGCGGCAAATACATCGCTCCCCCGCCGCGCGCAGACGATATGCGCAGGATTGTGATCAACGATCGCTTTGGGTGCGGTGGTGCTGGTTGTCACCGGCGCAGAAATTGGCGTCGTCCCGTCGCAGCTGGCAAGCATCGGGACGGCCAAGCCAAACAACACAAGGCGACGCCGGATCATTGCTCGACGCTAGGCGGACTGAATAGCTTGAGCAATGCCCGACAGAACCGGCGCAATCACGCCAGCCCAGTGATCGACGTCGGCCGGATGATCGATCAACTCATTGCGCAGTTCAATCGCAAAGCTGGCAATGCCGTTTCCCTCCCCGTGGCGGTTGAGCGTCATATTCAGATCGCGACCGGAATAGGGCTGATTATCGCCCGTCACGACCCCGGCGCCCTGAAACGCTGCAATTGCTCGATGGGCAGCGCGAGTGTCACGATTGTACAGAATGCCAATCTCCCACGGGCGCGGCGCACTGCCACTCTCCAGCGCGGGCGTGAAGCTGTGGATTGAGACGAGCAGGTAAGGCCGATAGCTACCGATCATTGCGCCAAGCGCGCGATGATAGGGCGCATGGTAGCGCGCGATCCGCTCAAGCCGATCCGCGCCGACATTGCCGGGAATAGGGTGGCCATCGCTAATTTCGGGGACCAACCCGGCATGGTCTGGCGGCCGGTGGAAATCGATCACCAGCCGCGACACCGTCGCCAGAATTGCCGGTGCGCCGAGCTGCGCCGCCAGCGCGCGGGTTACTGGTGCTGCGCCAATGTCGATGGCGATATGCTTGTCGAGTAAGGCAGCGGAAATCCCCAGATCGACCTCCGGTGGCACCTGATTTGAGGCATGGTCGCAAATCAGCAAGATCGGGCCATGGCCGGCGATGATTTCTGGCGTCATGGGACCGGGATCAGCAAGGAGGGAGTCTGGCGAAGGGTGGCGATGCGATCGCCACCCTTCGGCCCTGATAATGCCCGGGGAAACGGGGACCATCCACGGACGCGGCGCTCAAGGCGACGGACCCGCTCACCCCTCAACGCAGCAAGGATCGGGCCAAGCCCGGATTGCCGTTGATTGGGGCCAGCACCGTCGCGCATAGTCCCAAAACGACACATAAAACTGTCACGCCAGTGCCGATTCGAGACACCACCAACCCGGCTGGGCCAGGCCAATAGTTGCGGCGGCGGCCTGCCGCGCTGCCACCGTTTCGAACAGGGCAAAACAGGTTGCCCCCGATCCCGACATTCGGGCGAGCATCACCCCTGGCTGCGCCTGCAACAGCGCCACGACATCGCCAATCACCGGCGCCAGCGCGCGGGCGGGCGGCTCCAGATCATTTCGGCCAGCCATTGCGCGGGCAAGCAAATCGCCGGGGCCAATGCTGCCGCGATCCACCCCGTCCCAGGCCCGAAAGACCGGCCCCGTCGAAACGGCAACGCCGGGGTTCACCAGCAGCACGGGTGTGTCGACCAGTCCCGCCACCGGGTCCAGTTGTTCGCCCTTGCCGGTGCCAACCGCGCTCCGCCCGAGCAGGCATGCCGGCACGTCGGCGCCCAGCGCTTCGGCAATCGTAAACAGCGCGGGGTCGTCAGCTGCCATGCCGGTCAATCGCGCAAGCGCGCGCAAGGTCGCCGCTGCGTCTGCTGATCCACCGCCAATGCCCGAAGCAACCGGCAAATGCTTGTCGAGCACAATATCCAGCGGCCCCGGATCGCCAAATTGCGCCGAAAACAGCGATGCCGCGCGCAGGACCAGATTATCGCCCTCCCCCGCCAAGGCAGCAGCAAAAGGCCCCGTCACGCTAAACCGGGTCTCATCGGCACGGCGGAGGGTAATTGTGTCGCCATGCTGCAGAAAGGCAAACAGCGTCTCAAGTTCGTGATAGCCATCCGGGCGCTTGCAGCGGACATGCAGGGCGAGGTTGATCTTGGCCGGAGCGCATTCGACAATCATGATGGGATCTCAGCGGGCGACAAGGCCGTTGGCAATTTTGGCGACGATCCGATCAGCATCGGCGTCTTTTGCAAGCAGCGCTGCTGCCCGCCAGGCGTAACGGGCTTCATAGCGCCGCCCCGCCTTCCAATAGACGTCGCCAAGATGCTCATTAATGGCGCTGTTGGCCGGCTCCCCTTTTGCTGCCGTTTCCAGCAAGGGAAGGGCGCGCATCGTTTCGCCCTGGAGGAAATAGGCCCAGGCGAGCGAATCAAGGATCGACAAATCCTGTGGCCGCAGCATGCTGGCGCGCTCCAACAGCTTCCCCGCCACGCTCAAGTCGCCGCCATGCTCGAGCAGCCCATAGCCAAGATAGTTCAGCGCAACTGCTTCGTCAGGGGCAAGCGCCACGGCCTTTTCAAGCATGGTTTTGGCCAGCGGCCATTTCCCGGCACGGTCCAGCGCGCTGCCCAATTGCAGGTACAGCACCCAATCCGCCGCTGCGCGGTCGCGATCAATGGCCCGTTGATAGGCATCAACAGCGGCCTCTGCACGCCCTGCTTCGATCAACAAATCAGCATAACGGCGGAAATCACTGATTGTGGCGCTGGGCGCCTCCGCAAGCGCGGCGGCAGCGGCAAGCGCGGCACTGGCATCACCGGATTTGTGCAGCAGCTCAACCCGTTCGGCTTCCGCGACATGATAAAACGCATTGCCCGGCGCGATCGCGGTAAGGACGGTGAGCGCATGGTCCGGCGCATTGTCACGCGCCAAAGCGCTGGCGAGCAGCAAGCGCACCCGATCATTGCCTGGGTCTATCCGCAGCGCCGCCCGCGCAATCACAATCAACAAGCGCGACGCTTCGCCATCGTTAAGGTCGCTCGCCAGGCGGGTAAGGAGATAGGAAATGCCCAGCGCCGTGCTGGCCGCACGCCCCGCCCCCAAATTATTCCGCACCGCCACGACGGAGGGATCATTGCCCACAAGCAGTGATCGGGCGGCGTCAGGCTGGCCAGCTTTGGCAAATAATTGGGCGGCGGTAATGCGCAAATCGACTTGATTACCATCGGCAAGCAACAGCACAGCGAGCAGATCATTGGCCTCCGCCGTCTTGCCGGCGGCAATCAGCATCAGCGCCCGGCTTTCCTGCGCATAGCGCCGGGCAATTGCGTTTGTCCCTGCGGCATCAAGCGCAGCCATTGCCATCTTGGGATTATCAAACGCCGCCCAGGCACGGAACGACGGCACAAGAAAGCTCAGTGCACCGGCCTTTACCCGTTCAATCGCGGACTGTGTCGCGGTCGCATCCCCGGCAAGGCCAGCTTCAGCGAGCGCGAGAATCGCCGCGTCACCCGGGGCCATGTCAGCCCGTTCCAGCACGGAACGCGCGCGGTTGAGCAAGGTGAAATCACCCGCCGAAACCGCGACACGATAGGCACGTATCGCAATCACCGCATCATCAGGCGCCGCCATCAAGGCGAGAGCATAGCCATCTGCCGCAACGCCCACCCTGCCGTCGGAATCGGCAGCACGCGCGCGGAGATAGGCGGACAGGACCTGTGGATTGCTCTCCGCCAGTGCTGGCATTGGCGCGCCGAACATCAGCACGCCAATGGCTAGGAGCTTACATGTTCGGATACGTAGGCCCTCCGCCGCCTTCAGGGACAACCCAATTGATATTCTGGGTCGGGTCCTTGATGTCGCAGGTTTTGCAATGAACGCAATTCTGCGCGTTGATCACGAACTTTGGATCACCCGTTTCCTCGCCCACCACTTCATACACACCGGCCGGGCAATAACGCTGGGCAGGCTCGTCATACATGGGCAGATTATAGGCGATCGGGACCGACGGGTCCTTAAGCTGGAGGTGAACCGGCTGGTCCTCCTCGTGATTGGTGTTCGACAAGAACACTGAGGAAAGCCGATCGAAGCTGAAGACACCATCGGGCTTCGGGTAATCGATCTTGGGCACCAGGTCCTTGCGCCACATCTCTTCGTGATTGGCGTGATGGCCCAGCGTGAAGGGCATTTTCACGCCCCAGCTTTCCAGCCACATCGTCGCCGTCGCCAGCGCGGCGCCCGCCAACATCCCGAACTTCTCGATCAGCGGCAGTGCATTGCGCACCACCGACAATTCCTTGTGAACCCAGCTTTTCTCAAAAGCGGCCGGATAGGCAGTCAGCTGATCACTGGTGCGGCCTTCGGCAATGGCAGCAAAGGCGGCTTCAGCGGCCATCATGCCCGATTTCATCGCCGTATGGCTGCCTTTGATGCGCGGCACGTTCAGGAAGCCTGCCGAGCAGCCGATCAGCGCGCCGCCGGGAAAGATCAGCCTGGGTATGGCCTGCAAACCGCCATCGCTGATCGCCCGCGCGCCATAAGAGACGCGCTTGCCGCCCTTCAGAATCGCGGCAATCGACGGGTGAGTCTTCCAGCGTTGCATCTCCTGAAACGGAGAAAGATGCGGATTGCTATAGCTCAGCCACGTGACCAACCCCAACGCAACCTGGCCATTGGCCTGATGATAAAGGAATGCGCCGCCATTGGCATTGTCATTCAGCGGCCATCCTTGCGTGTGGAGCACCCGACCGGGGACATGGTTTTCGGGCGCGATGTCCCACAGTTCCTTGATGCCGATGCCGTAGACCTGCGGCTCACTGTCCTTGGCAAGGTCAAACTGACGGATCAGCTGTTTGGACAAATGCCCGCGCACGCCTTCAGCGAAGAAGGTGTATTTGGCGTGCAGCTCAAGACCCGGTTGATAATCGCCCTTGTGCGTGCCGTCACGGGCGATACCCATGTCGCCGGTCGCAACGCCCTTTACCGACCCATCGTCGTTGAACAGAATTTCGGCCGCCGCAAAGCCAGGGAAAATTTCAACGCCTAGCCCCTCTGCCTGTTCGGCGAGCCAGCGGCATAAATTGCCAAGGCTGCCGGTATAGGTGCCGTGATTGTTGAGGAAGGCGGGCAGCAGCCAGTGCGGCACCTCGCGGTGACCCTTTTCGGTAAGGATCCAGTGGTGGTTTTCGGTGACTGGCGTCTCTGCCATCGGGCAGCCTGTTTCGCGCCAATCAGGCAGCAATTCATCAAGCGCAATTGGATCGACCACCGCGCCAGACAAGATATGCGCGCCGATCTCCGCCCCTTTTTCCAGAACGCAGACCGAGATCTCGCTGTCTTGCGCGCTGGCCAGCTGTTTCAATCGGATCGCTGCTGCCAGGCCGGCCGGCCCGCCACCAACAATCACAACATCATACGGCATTGACTCGCGTTCACTCATGATCGTCTCCATCAGGGACGCCACCGGGGCCTGTCGTCGCGTTCCGGCAACGTCCTGTCCATTCACGCGTGCCCGCGAATTGACCGCGCCGTCAACCGCGACTTTATGGAATTATCATGGGGGCAGAACAAAAATTCGATTGGGCGACAAGCGCGGCAAGCACACTGGACTGGTGGCGCGAGGCCGGCGTCGACACCGTGATCGCCGAAGAGCCCCGTAACTGGCTTGCCCCTGCTCCTGTTCCCGTGGCTGTCCCTGCTGCTGTCCGCGCGCCAGCTTTAGCGGCCGGAGACGCATCCGCCGTTCGCCAACCCGTCCAAGCCAATGGCGCTGCCGCGCCCATTTTGGCCGCGCGCGCCCTGGCCCCGATGCCGGCAACACTCGGCGCCTTCGATGCCTGGCGACGGGGGCCTGATGCGCCCGATGCCGAGTGGCCGGGCCGCCATGTTTTTGCCCAAGGATCATCGCAGCCGAAGCTGGCCGTCATCGTCGAAATGCCCGAGCGTGAAGATGGCGAGGCCGACATGTTGCTCAGCGGCGTGGTCGGCAAGCTGTTCGACCGGATGCTCGCCGCCATTGGCCATGACCGAACCACTATCCTGCTCCTCCCGATGTGTGCCGCGCGGCCCAGCACCGGCCGACTCCCGGCTGAGTCGCTGCCCGCGCTCGAGGCAACGCTGCGGCATCATGTGATGCTGGCCGCGCCAAAACGGGTTTTGCTGTTCGGCAATGCGGTCAGCCGTGCGCTGATCGGGGCAGATATTGCCGAAAGTCGTGGGACTTTACGGACAGTTAACCAGGAAGATAGACAACAAGCGTCGTCGATTCAGGCCGTTGCAAGCTATCATCCGCGATTCTTGCTCGAACGCCCGGCCGCCAAGGCCGAGGCCTGGAAAGATTTACTGTTGCTGATCCAGGGGATCGATGCGTGAAAAAGTTACTCCTGCCGGCCCTTTCATTGTTCGCGCTGCCGGTAACGCTGGCGACGACGCCTGCTATGGCCGGCGAAGTGCCCAACCTGGCAACCAGTGGTGATGGCATTCCGGCGCAGCTCGATGACGGCCAGCGCACCGGCTATCGGGCGGTTTTCCAGGCGATCCGCGACGGCAAATGGATCGACGCCCGATTGCAGCTCGCGACGATGAAACCCGGACCGCTCCATTCGATTGCGCTCGCCGAGCTGTTTACCGCCAAGGGGTCGCCCCGCACGACTGCAGAAGACCTTAGCAAGCTGCTCGCCGATGCCCCTGAATTGCCGCAGGCGGAACAGCTGGCACGCATGGCCAAGGCGCGCGGCATGACTGAACTCCCGAGTCTGCCCTACACGCAGGCGCTCAGCTGGACTGGCGGCGCGCCCGTGCGGGCGCGGGCAAAAAGCCTGAAGAGCGACCAGATCGCAGCCGATCTCGCCACAAAGATGCAACCGCTGATCAAGGAAGATCGCGGCGTCGAGGCCCAGGCCTTGTTGGAGGCAACCACAGGCCTGTCCCCTGACGGGCTAACCGAATGGCAACAAAAGGTCGCCTGGGTCTATTTCATCGCTGGTGATGACGCCAATGCGCGACTGATGGGACAAAAGGCCAGCCAGGGCAGCGGCGACTGGGCAATTCAGGGCCAATGGGTGGAAGCGCTGGCCGCCTGGCGTGAACGTGATTGCGCTGGCGCAGCCGACTCCTTTGGTCGGGTGGCCAGTCGATCAACCGATATCGAACTGCGCGCGGCCGGGCTGTTCTGGGCATCGCGCGCGGATATGGCCTGCGGCCGACCCGATCGGATCGAAGCCCGGTTAAAGGGGGCAGCGCAATATGATGAAACATTTTACGGCCTGCTTGCCCGCCAGACGCTTGGCATCCGTACCCCCGTCAGCCGCCCGAACGAAGCCCGGATCGCCGCCGATTGGCAGCTGCTTGGCCGGCGGCCCAATCTCCGCGTTGCCGCCGCTTTAGTCGAAATTGACGAAGATGTTCTGGCCGATGATGTGATGAAGCGGCAAGCGCGGATCGGCGATGCAAACGAATTTGCGGGGCTGCTCCGCTTGGCGGGCGCCTTTAATCTGCCCTCTACGCAAATCTGGCTGGCGCATAATGCGCCTGCCGGCACGACACCCTCGGTGGAGGCGCGTTACCCAGCGCCCAATTGGACCCCCGATGGCGGCTGGCGGGTCGATAAGGCGCTGGTTTATGCGCATACGCTGCAGGAATCGGCGTTCCGCACCAATGTTGTCAGTGCCGCTGGAGCCTATGGCCTGATGCAAGTCCGCCCGGGTGCGGCATCCGATATGGCCCGCCAGCGCGGATCGCGCGCGGATCGCGCTGCCCTTACCCGCCCGTCTACCAATATCGAGATTGGCCAATCCTATCTTGAATGGCTGCGCGACCAGCCGGCAACGCGCGGTCTGCTGCCCAAAGTGATCGCAGCGTATAATGCCGGTGCTGTCCCGGTCGAAGCATGGAACACGATCGTCAAGGATGGCGGCGATCCGCTGCTGTACATCGAATCCATCCCCTATTGGGAAACACGCGGCTATGTGGTGACGGTGCTGCGCAATTATTGGGTGTATGAACGCGAAGGCGGCAAGGTGGCATCGCCCAGCCGCGCCGCGCTCGCTCAGGGTCTTTGGCCGCGTTTTCCTGGACTGCCTGGTGCCCCGTCCGTCCGCATTACAGCAAAGATCACGCCGACGATGACGGCCAGTGCCAATTGACGAGGCGGCAGTGTTCCTGCCGGTCCAGATTGCCGTCCTGACGGTTTCCGATACCAGAAGTCTCGCTGATGACCGATCGGGCGACACATTGGTCGCGCGTCTGCTTGCAGCAGGACATATGCTCGCCGATCGCCAGATCGTGAAGGATAATGTGCCGACAATCGTCGCAACGCTTACCCAGTGGATCGACGATCCGTCCGTGGACTGCATCATCACCACCGGTGGCACGGGCGTCACTGGACGCGACGTGACCCCGGAGGCAATCGAACAGGTGCAGGACAAGCCCATTCCGGGCTTTGGCGAGCTATTTCGCTGGCTGAGTTTTCAGACGATCGGCACATCAACGGTGCAATCGCGGGCATGCGCTTGCGTCACCCGCGGCACCTATATCTTTGCGCTGCCCGGATCGACCGGCGCGGTAAAAGACGGTTGGGACGGCATTTTGGCAAGCCAACTCGACAGCCGCCACAAGCCCTGCAATTTTGTCGAACTGATGCCGCGCCTGCTGGAGCGGTGACGGCGACCGCTTGTTGGTCTATTTCGCCGGTCGCTTGCTATCGATGAACTTCGCCAATTCTGCGTCCATCACTTTGTACCAATCGACAATGTCCGCAAAATGCGCTTGGCTGACCAGCCCGATCGCGCTGAAATCCATATATTCGTAGAGATTACCATCCTTGTCGATTGACACCTTCAGAAAGCGCTTTGTGTCATTCCATTCGTTGGCGAGGGCAATGGAAAAAATAGGATCGGGCTTATACCAGCTCGTCAGCTGATAAGATGTACAGGCGGATTGTTCTTTACATCCGTAAAACTCCACCGTGAAATCATTGCCGCTGGTGCTGCTTAAAATATAAGGTTCGCCGCGCTTATTTTGCTTCAACACCGCTTTATAGCCAGCGTCATTCAATGCCGCTGCGAATGTCTTGGGACTGGACAGATCAAGCATCTTGTCAGCGGCCTGTGCGCGGCCTGCGGCCATTATGCCGATGAACAGTGCGATGATCTGAACAAAAATACGCATCATTGTCCCCCAAATCCCAGCGCCGACTTTGCTGCGCGCGCCTACTCTAGTCATCGCAGCCCGACCACAACTGTCAAGGTTGATCGGGATCCACGACCATTGCCGATAACTCATGCCCGGCAGAATCACGAAAATGGAAGCGCCGTCCGCCGGGGAAAGCAAAGATGGGTACGGTGATCACACCTCCCGCCGCACGGACCTTGGCCTCGCAAGCTTCCAAATCATCGACTTCGATCACGGGCAATGCAGCCGCCGACTTTTCCGCAGGATCGGCATCCAGGCCGATGTCTGTGTCCCCGCTCGTGGTCGCGGCATAGCTCGGGCCGAAATCCGTAAAATCCCAATCGAATGCAGCGGCATAAAAGGCCTTTGCTGACGCAAGATCGCTGACCGGCAATTCGAGATAGGTGAGACGAGCCATTATGTCCTCCACTTAGTTCTTGATATGTTCTACAGATATCTCCACCAAGGGCAATGACCAATCATGCACGCCCCGCTCGTGGCGCAACCCATAATGAGGTCAGCCAACGCTTCAATCTGCCCCAATCAGCGGCGGATGGCGACTGGCTCGATGCCCGCGAAGCAATCGATGGCGCGCCGCCGAAGCTGCGCACGACGGTGACGGTCGAGGTGCCACGGACGATCATCTCCAGAAACTCCTCACCAGACATCCCGTTTGATCGCTCGATCAATCCCTACCGCGGCTGCGAGCATGGCTGCATTTACTGCTTCGCCAGGCCTAGCCATGCCTTTCTCGATCTGTCGCCAGGGCTCGATTTTGAAACCCGGCTGTTTGCCAAGCCAAATGCGCCCGCCTTGCTCACCGCCGAAATCGGCAAGCGCGGCTATAGCGTCGCGCCAATTGCGTTTGGTACCAATACCGATGCCTATCAGCCGATCGAACGCGAATGGCGGATCATGCGCGGTTGCCTGGAAGTGTTGGCGGCGACCAACCATCCATTGACGATTACGACCAAATCCGACCGCGTCGTTCGCGATATCGATCTCTTGGCACCCATGGCAGCAAAGCAACTGGTCGCGGTTGCCATCTCGATCACCTCGCTCAATCCGAAACTAGCGATGACCATCGAACCGCGCGCGCCCAGCCCCGCCAAGCGGATCGCAGCCATAAAGGCGCTCGCGGCGGCTGGAATCCCAGTCTATGTCTCAGTCTCCCCGGTCATTCCGGCGATCACTGATCACGAGATCGAACATATTCTGGTAAGCGCTGCCGACGCTGGCGCGCGCGGCGCCTTTTTCCTGCCGATACGATTGCCCTGGGAAGTCGCGCCGCTGTTCAAGGCCTGGCTGGAGGCGCATTTCCCCGATCGCGCCGCCAAGGTGATGGCGATCATCCGCGACATCCGGGGCGGGCGCGATAACGACCCCAATTTCCACACCCGGTTTCGCGGGCAAGGGCCTTGGGGACAGTTATTGCGCACCCGGTTCCAGATTGCCTGCCGCAAGCACCAGCTCGATCGGGGACAGGTGGCGCTGCGCACCGATCTGTTCCGGCCGCCACCGGGCGCGCAAGGCCAGCTTTTTGACTAGGCGGCGCAATTCCTAGGCAACGCTCGCTAACCGGTGGTCCTTATACTGCGCCCGCAGCGCCGTCTTGAGCAGCTTGCCGGTCGCGGTATGCGGCAGGTCGTCGACGAACAGGATTTCATCGGGCAGCCACCATTTGGCGACATGAGCTGCCAGATGGGCGTTGATTTCGGCTGGCGACACATCGCTGCCCGCCTTGCGCACTACCAGCAGCAGCGGGCGCTCATCCCATTTGGGATGATAGATGCCGATTGCCGCCGCTTCGGCGACGCCCGGACAGCCAACTGCCGCATTTTCCAGATCGACCGAACTGATCCATTCGCCGCCCGATTTGATCACGTCCTTGGCGCGATCGGTGATTTGCATCGTGCCATCGGGATGGATGACCGCGACATCGCCGGTATCAAACCAGTTTTCCGCGTCGACACAGTCAGCCTCGGCCTTGAAATAGCGTTTGATGACCCAGGGCCCGCGGATCTGCAGGCGGCCCGAGCTCGCGCCATCGCGGGGTTGCTCCACGTCACCATCATCGACCACGCGTAGTTCGACACCAAAGGGAATCTGCCCTTGCTTGCAGACCATGTCGAGCTGTTCGCCCAGGCTCAACTCATCCCAATGCGGCGGCGGGGCCCCGGCCGTGCCAATCGGTGACGTCTCGGTCATGCCCCACAGATGCGCGACCCGCGCGCCCATCCCCATGATCCGCTCAATCATTGCGCGGGGGGCAGCCGATCCGCCGATCGTCACTTGCTTCAGATAGCGCGGCGCTTCGCCCGTTGCATCAATATGCTGGAACATCGACAGCCACACCGTGGGTACACCCGCCGAATGCGTGACCTTTTCCTGGTTCATCAACCGGCACAGCACGGCGGCATCATTGACGCAGGCATAAACGAATTTCGCGCCAGACAGCGCCCCGGCAAAGGGCAGCCCCCAGGCGGCGGCGTGGAACATCGGCACCACCGGCAAGATCACGGCTTGGGACGATATGTTCAACAACCAGGGGGACACCCCGGCCATCGCATGGATCATCGTCGATCGATGTTCATACAGCACGCCCTTGGGGTTGCCGGTCGTGCCGCTGGTATAGCAAAGCATGCAGGGATCGCGCTCTGGCCCCTCATGCCATTGATAATGGCCATCTTCCAGCGCGATGATGCCTTCAAAGCTGGTCGGCCCTTCACCATCGAAGCAGATATATTGCTCGATGCTGGTCCATTGCGATTTCAGCCGATCGACCAGCGGCTGAAACTGCTTGTCATAGAGCAGCACGCGGTCTTCGGCATGATTGGCAATATACACCAGCTGTTCGTCGAACAGCCGAGGATTAAGGGTGTGGATCACCCCGCCCATCCCGATCGCACCATACCAGGCGGCAAGGTGGCGGCTGTGGTTCATCGCCAGGGTCGCGATCCGATCGCCGGGATTCATGCCCATTTTTACAAGCGCTTGCGCCAGTTTCTTGGCATCCCGAGCTATGCCGGCCCAGCTTGTCCGCGTCTCATGACCATCGGCCCAATAGGTGACGATCTCGCGCCCGCCATGTTCACGTGCCGCATGGTCCAGCAAGCGCGGTACCCGCAGCTCAAAATCCTGCATTCCACCCAACATTTGGGGTCTCTCCCTATTACCCAACCAGTGCGAGCCGCTTAGTCTCAGCGGTCTTCAGCGCCACCTCGGCAATACCCTGCATTGTCTCGATCCGGGTCGCAAGCTCACCATCGAGCAAAAAGTCACGGCCGAGCAACAGCAATGCTTCGCCACCGTCGGGCAAGGCGGCCTTGAGATAAACCTCGCCCCGCGCGCCCCGCGCCTCGGCCAGCAACGCGCCAAGCTCGCCAATCGCGCGTGGATCCTCGACAGCAATCTCCATCACCATTCGGGCGGTGTTCGCCAGATCCTCAAACGCCTGCAAGCGCTTGACGGTGACGCGCGGGGTCTCTTCGCCCGGCCGGCGATCCAATTCGACCGTGGCGATGCCGCAGCCGCCGCTGCGTGCTGCCTCTTCGAGGTCCGCCGCGACAGTGTCGTCAAAGCAGGTCGCCGCAAACTGGCCAGAGGCATCGGACAGCATGGCCATCAAATAGCGCCGCCCCTTAGCAGATGTCCGCCATTTCGTATCTTCGACCAGCACCGCCATCGTCGCACCGGCGCGCGTGCCGTCATCGGGGATGTCGAGCTCTCCCAGCCCAACATAGCTGCGCGCGCCATGCATCTTGGCAAGATGGCGGTGGCGATCGACCGGATGCGCGGAGAAATAGAAGCCGAACGCCTCTTTCTCCTGATCCATCCGCTGCGCCAGCGTCCAGCGTGCAGAGAGCGGCAACTGGATCGAGGCGCCCGATGACGGCTCGCTCTCGCCGAACAGTCCGCCCTGCCCGCTGATCCGCTGATCGTGCAGCCGTGCAGCGACGGCCAGGATCGTCTCTGCGCTGGCATAAATGCCCGCCCGATTGGGATCGATACTGTCAAAAGCACCCGCCGCCGCCAGCGTTTCCAGCTGGCGCTTGTTCATCAGGCGGGGATCAACGCGGGTGGCGAGATCGTCAAGCGACGCGAACGGCCCATTTTCAAGCCGTTCGACGACAAGGCGTTCCATCGCCCCCTCCCCGACCGATTTCAGCGCGGCAAGGGCATAGCGGACCCCAAGTCCCGCGCCTGCATCGACCGGGAACTCCTCAACCGTGAACTCAGCGTCACTGGCGTTGATGCACGGCGGCAATATCTTCACGCCCATACGCCGCATATCATCGGTGAACACGCCAAGCTTGTCGGTCAGCGTCATGTCAAAACACATCGAGGCCGCGAAGAAATCCTCGGGATAATGCGCTTTCAGCCAGGCTGTTTGATAGGCCAGCAACGCATAGGCCGCGGCGTGTGATTTATTGAAACCATAGCCCGCGAACTTGTCGATCAAATCGAACAGCTCATTTGCCTTGGCGGCCGGAATGTTGTTCACCCGCGCACAGCCCTCGACAAAGGTCGCGCGCTGCGCGTCCATCTCGGCCTGGTTCTTCTTGCCCATCGCACGCCGCAGCAAATCCGCGCCGCCCAGCGAATAGCCGGCCAGCACCTGCGCGGCCTGCATCACCTGTTCCTGATAGACGAAGATGCCATAGGTTTCCGCCAGGATCGTCTCGAGCAGCGGGTGCGGATAGTCGATCGCCTCGGTGCCGTTTTTGCGGCGGCCAAAGCTCGGGATATTGTCCATTGGGCCGGGTCGATAGAGCGAGACGAGCGCGATGATGTCGCCGAAATTGGAAGGGCGTACGGCACTCAGCGTGCGGCGCATGCCTTCGGATTCGAGCTGGAACACACCGACCGTGTCGCCCTTTTGCAGCAGTTTGTAGACGCCCTCGTCGTCCCATTCGAGCGTGTCGAGATCGATGATAATGTTCCGCTTGGCGAGCATCTGGATCGCCTTTTGCAGCACCGACAGCGTTTTGAGCCCGAGAAAGTCGAACTTCACCAGCCCCGCCGCCTCGACATATTTCATGTCGAACTGGGTGACCGGCATGTCGGAGCGTGGATCGCGGTACAGCGGCACAAGCGCCGCGAGCGGACGATCACCGATCACTACCCCTGCCGCATGGGTTGAGGAGTGGCGCGGCAACCCTTCCAGCTTCATCGCCAGATCAAGCAAATGCTTGACGCCGCTATCGGTGCGATATTCAGCGGCGAGCTCCGACACGCCATTCAGCGCCCGGTCGAGCGTCCAGGGATCGGTCGGGTGATTGGGGACGAGCTTGGCGAGGCGATCGACCTGACCATAACTCATCTGCAGCACGCGGCCCGTGTCCTTCAGCACCGCGCGCGCCTTTAGCCGTCCAAAGGTGATGATCTGCGCGACATGGTCCGAGCCATATTTGGCCTGGACATAGCGGATCACTTCCTCGCGCCGGGTTTCACAGAAATCGATGTCGAAATCGGGCATCGACACGCGTTCGGGGTTGAGGAAACGTTCGAAGAGCAGCCCGAGCTTCATCGGATCGAGATCGGTGATCGTCAGCGACCAGGCGACCACTGAACCCGCGCCCGAACCACGGCCAGGACCGACCGGGATATCGTTTTCCTTGGCCCATTTGATGAAATCGGCGACGATCAGGAAATAGCCGGGGAAGCCCATCTTGATGATGACGTCGAGCTCGAATTCCAGCCGGTCACGATAGGCTTGCTGCCAGTTCTCGCCCTCCCCCTTGATCCGCTCCAGCCGCTTTTCGAGCCCGGCGCGGGCATCAACGCGGAGCGCCTCCTCCTCGGCATCGCGATCACCGGCAAGGCTGGGCAGGATCGGCTTGCGCTTGGGGGCGGCAATCGCGCAGCGCTGCGCCACCACCAGCGTGTTGGCAATCGCCTCGGGCAGATCGTCGAACAGCTGGCGCATGTCCTTGGCTGGCTTCATCCACGCATCAGGCGAGCTTTTCGGCCGGTCGTCACTGGCGATGTACGTAGAATTGGCGATGCACAGCATTGCGTCATGCGCCTCGCCGAAACTCTGTTCCGCAAAGCAGCAGGGGTTAGTCGCGACGATCGGCAGATTTCGATCATAAGCGAGATCGAGCAAGGATGCCTCGGCCCGCCCTTCAATCTCATCGAGCCGACGGGTCAGCTCGATATAGAGCCGGTCCGGGAACAGTGCCTGGAGACGATCGGCATAGGCCAGCGCATGATCCGGCTGGTCCTCAGCAAACAACCGGGTGAGCCCGCCTTCCCGGCCGGCGGTGAGCGCGATCAGACCGTCACTATGGCCCTGAAGCGCTGCAAAGTCGACATGCGGGGCCAGTTCGAGCGGTCGCGCCAGATGTGCCTGCGATACCAGCGCGCATAGATTTTGGTAACCGACCTCATCCTGCGCATAGAGCGCCAGCCAGTCGAGCGGAGTCGCCACGCCTTCGGGCATATCGGGCCGCGCAACGCCAATCATCGCACCGATGATTGGTTGCACCCCCGCATCCCGCGCCGCGTCGGCAAAGGCCATGGCGGCGTAAAGGCCATTACGATCGGTGAGCGCTGCTGCAGGAAAGCCTAGCTCCCGCGCGCGCTTGGCGATCGCCTTTGGTTCGATCGCGCCATCGAGCATCGTGAACGAGGAAAAGATGCGAAGCGGGACGAAACCAGAATGGGTCATGCTGGGGACTATGCGGGCTTATGACGATTCGCGAAACTGTCATGAAGCAAGCGGCTGTGGATAAACTCGATCAACCCGCGAGCAGCGCTTCAATGTCTTTTTCGATCTCTTCAGGCGTGGTTTGGGGGCCATAGCGCGTCACCTTTGCGCCGCTGCGATCGACCAGGAATTTGGTGAAATTCCATTTGATCCCGCGCGATCCCATTAGGCCGGGCGCTGCATCCTTCAATCGATCGAACAGCGGATCGGCACCGGAGCCGTTGACGTCAATCTTGGCGAACACCGGGAAGGTCACGTCATAATTGACGGTGCAGAATTCAGCGATCTCAGCGGCATCACCCGGCTCCTGCGACCCAAACTGATTGCACGGGAAGCCAAGCACCTCAAAACCCTGGTCGGCATATTGCCGGTGCAGCGCTTCCAGGCCCTTATATTGCGGGGTGAAACCGCATTTCGATGCGGTGTTGACGATCAGCAGCACCTTGCCGGCATAGGTCGATAGATCGACCGGCTTGCCATCGGCGCCTTTGACCTGAAAATCGGTGATGGCGGTCATGCTACCCTCTCCTGTCGCTTGAGCAAAAATTGGAGATTCATTTTGATGCCGGGCCATTCGCTGGCAATGATTGAATAGACGACCAGGTCGCGAATGCGTCCATCGGTAGTTTGATGGTTGCGCAGCACGCCATCGCGCTTTGCCCCCAGCCGCTCGATTGCCAGCTGGGACCGCTTGTTGAACCAGTCGGTGCGGATCTGGACGACATTGCAGTCCATCGTTTCAAACGCATGGGTCAGCAGCAGTAGTTTGGCCTCGGTGTTGACACCGGTGCGTTGAACCGATTGCGCGTAGAAGGTGCCGCCGATTTCGAGCCGACGATGCCCTGCGTTCATCCGCATGAAGCGCGTCATGCCCACAACCCGGCCTGCCGCTTCGACCGCAAACGGCATCGCCCGGCCAAAATCACGTTCGGCAAATACCGCCGCCATGAAGGCGTCCGGATCGCGCAGACTGGAAACATTGGTGAAGAACAATTCGGTTATCGCCCCGTCCGCCGCCGCAGCAATAACAGCATCCCGGTCATCCATCACCAATGGACGGAGCGTTACGTGCCTGCCGACCAAATGCGGCGCGGCTCTCCAAGCGTCGGCGGCGGCCATTTAGCCCAACCTACCCTCATGCAGCCGGACCACCCGGTCCATCCGCCTCGCCAGCCGTTCATTATGGGTCGCGATCAGCGCTGAAGAGCCCTCTTCGCGCACCAGTCGCAGCAGCTCGGCCATCACGATATCGGCAGTGGCTTCGTCCAGATTGCCGGTTGGTTCATCGGCCAGCACCAGCGCCGGTTTATTGGCCAGCGCGCGGGCGACCGCCACCCGCTGCTGTTCACCGCCGGATAGCTGGCTGGGGCGATGCGTCAGCCGATGCCCGAGCCCAAGCGCAGTGAGCAGCGTGGTCGCGCGCAATTCTGCCTGGGGACGCGTTTCCCCGTGGATCAGCAATGGCAGCACGACATTTTCGGTGGCGTTGAAATCGGGCAGCAGATGGTGGAACTGATAGACAAAGCCCAGAAAATCACGCCGCACCAGCGTGCGCCCATGGCTATCCAGTCGCGCCGCTTCGGTGCCCGCAATCCGAATCGATCCGCCAAAGCCGCCTTCAAGCAGGCCGACCGCCTGGAGCAGGGTCGATTTGCCTGATCCCGATGGGCCCAACAGCCCAACAATCTCGCCCTTGTCGACCGTGATGTCGATCCCACGCAGAACATGGATCGTCTCTTCGCCCTGAACAAAGCTGCGCGTCAGGCCCGCGGTTTGCAGCACGGGGTCACTCATAACGCAGCACCTGGACCGGATCGGTATTGGCCGCCTTGAAGGCTGGATACAGCGTGGCCAGAAAGCTCAGCACCAGCGCCATAGCGGCAATCACTACAATCTCGACCGGGTTGGGCTTTGATGGCAGCTCCGTCAGGAACCGGATCGACGGGTCCCAAAGATTTTGCCCTGTTACCTTCTGGATGAACCAGACGACATCCTGCCGGAAAAACAGGAAGACAAAACCGAGCACCAATCCGGCGACCATCCCCAGCGCGCCGATTGTGGTGCCAACCACCATGAAAATCTTGATTAACCCACCCCGCGTCGCTCCCATCGTGCGCAAAATCGCGATATCGCGCGTCTTGGCGCGGACCAGCATGATCAGCGACGACAAAATGTTGAACACCGCGACCAGGATGATGATCGACAGCACCGTGAACATCGCGATCCGTTCAACCTCCAGCGCTTCGAACAATTGCGCATTGAGCTGCCGCCAATCCGCGACCAATCCACGACTCCCGACCCGGGCAGCAAAGGGGGCAATGATCGGTCCAACCTGATCGGCATTGACGGTATCCAGCTCAACCACGCCAACCGCGTCGCCCATCAATAGCAAGGATTGTGCGTCGCCCAGTGGCATTATCACATAGGCCTTGTCATAATCATACACGCCAATCTCGAAAATGGCGCCGACCGTGTAGGAGACGATCCGCGGCACCGTCCCAAAGGGCGTTGTCTGGCCTTGCGGGCTCAGCAGCGAAATCTGGCTGCCGACCTGCGCGCCCAGCGCCTCCGCCAGCCTTGATCCGATGCCGATCCGGCCGCTGCCCGGCGTCAGACTGGCAAGCGATCCGCTCAATTCCTTGCCCTTTAACGTGGCATTCGACCGGATATCTGGAACGCGCATCCCGCGCACCAAAATCGCCTCCACCCGGCCATTATAGGTCGCCATCAACGGCTGCTCGATCAACGGGGTCGCCTGGGTAATTCCAGGGGTCTCGCGCGCTTGGGCGACGATCCCCCGCCAGTCGGGCAAGCGCCCGCCATAGCCCTGCACCACCGCATGGCCATTCAGCCCGACGATCTTGTCGAACAGCTCCGCGCGAAAGCCGTTCATCACGCTCATCACGATGACCAAGGCGGCAACCCCAAGCATCACCGCGGCCAGGCTGATCCCGGCAACAAGAAAGATAAACCCCTCACCCTTGCCGGGTAAAAGATAGCGGCGCGCGATCATCCGTTCATAGCGCGAAAGGAGCATAGTGTGCGGTCCCAAGCCCCCGCCCGGAATTGGGCAATCGCCCATCTAGGGTGCCGTCATGGCGCTGGCAACCGGGTCTCCCCCTGTTGCGAATTCGCCACAGGCCGCGCCAATAGTGCACAAGACCGCCGATTCACCGATGACAATCCCCCCTGTCCGACCTAGCGTTTCTCCACTGACACACAGGCAATGGCCGTGGTTCGGGGATGCCTGATGCCTTTGAGCGCGAACAGGGGCGCACGCTTGGGCTAGGGTTAAAAAAGGGGGCTGACGAGCGATCGTCACGCAGGCGCCCGGGCTGGAAACGGTCCGGGCGTTTGCTGTTTTACCCTTAAAAACTTTTCGACACGGTGAAACCAAAGGTGCGCGGATCGCCGGGCTGGCCCACGACCAAGCCGGTGTTACCGGCCTGCAGCGCGAGCAGATCGAAATAGTTCTGGTCAAAGGCGTTGCGAACCCACGCAAAGGCATTCCACTTATCGCGTGCCTTCACCCCGATGCGGAAGTTGCTGATCGCGTAACCAGCGACATCGGTGTAGATTGACCGCGACGGATTTGACGAGAAATTTGATCGGTAGCTGCCATCATAGCCGATATAAAATTGGCTATCGGCGCCCATGATACGCACGGGCACATTATATTCAGCGCCATAGGAAAAGGCCCATTCGGAAACGCCGGGGAGTCGCTGGCCAGAGATGTTGCAGTTCGGCGGGCTGAATCCCCCAGGGGTTGTCGCGGGGCTGGCCGGGTTGGCCGCAGTGGCCGTCGCGCCACCGGCCAATTCAGGCGGGCACGGTGCATCGGTGAAGCGCACGTAACGCGCATCGGTATAAGCGCCATTGGCGTAAAGACTTAGCCGCGATGTGGGGCGGAAGGCTGAATCGATTTCGATTCCGCGCGTCCGCACCTCGCCCGCATTGGCCAGATAGCCGCGCAAGACGCCAAGCTGCCCATTGGTGACGGTTGCCTGATAATCCTCAATGTCAGTCCAGAACGCCGAAAAGTTCACCGTCGCGCGGCGATCCAGAAACTGGGTCTTCAGGCCAAGCTCGAAATGATTGACCCGCTCGGGCTTGACCGTCGCCGAGGCAAGGATGGGGTTATTGGCGCCATCGAGCGGCAGGCCGGACAGATTGATCCCGCCCGATTTGTTGCTGCGCGCATAGGTGGCATAGCCCAGCACGTCGGCGGTGAACTGGTACGACGCGGTGATATCACCCGACACGTTCCAGTCGTCGAATCTGGGCTGATAGCGTTGCGGGGCCAAAACGCCACGCTGATCGGCATTCAGGGTCGTGCTGCCCGTTCCGGTTGTGACGAGCGAGACGAATGACCCGTTTTTCTCGTCATAGTTCACACGGATGCCCGGCGCGATCGCCAGTTTGTCTGTCACGTGCCAGGTCAGCTTGCCGAACACGGCGGCGCTGGTGTTGGTAAAGCCAATCGTGTTGCGCGCCGTCAGATTATTGAGCACCGCCGGATTGTTGGCGTTGGCGGTGGTGGGGTTCAGCAGGAAACGGCTGGCGGCACTGCCCTGCACCTGCAGCCCCTGGGTGTCGATCTTCTGATAGAAATAGAAGGCGCCGACCACGTAATCGAGCGTATTGGTGCCGTTCGATGCGAGACGAACCTCCTGCGTGAACTGGCTTTGCTGCGACGGATTGGCTGACACCGTCGTGATCGGCAGACCTATAAAATCGCGGTCGTTCGACGGCGTCCAGTGCCAGAAGCGATAGGCGCTGACCGAGGTCAGCGTCGACCCGCCAAGATTCCAGTTTGCAAGCAGCGAACCGCCGCCAAGCTCCTGGAGCGCGCGCAGCGGCGAATCGACGTCAGTTACCCGGTCAAACGGATTGGTTGAGGGCACGGTGTAATTGAACGCCGCCGCCAGGGCCGCATATTGCCGACTGAGCGGGCGCTGGGTGGTGCCGACGCGCGCATAATATTGGACGCAGCAGATCGGGTCCTGGCGGTTATAATCACCGTAGAGCGTCAGATCGAGATTGTCGGTCGCGCGCAGCAGCAACTGGCCGCGGACGCTGACGTTATCCTGGCTGTTCTGAAACTCGTTCTGGCGCACGTTGAAGATCGTACCCCGTCGCGAGGTGATTGACGTTGACAGCCGCAGCGCCAGCTTGTCGCTGATCAACGGGCCAGAGATCGACGCCTTGCCCTGAAAAAAATCATAATTGCCGCCGGTCAGTTCAACCCGTGCTTCGGGCGAGAAACTGGGCGCGCGCGTGATGACGTTGATCGCGCCTGCGGTGGTGTTCTTGCCATACAGTGTCCCCTGCGGCCCGCGCAGCACCTCAATCCGTTCAGTATCGGTGAAGTCGAACGTCGCCGAAGCGATCCGGCTGTAATAAACCTGATCGACATAGATCCCGACGCCCTGTTCGATCCCGTCATTGGTCAGGCCGAATGGTGCGCCCAAGCCCCGGATGTTAGCGGCCGAATTGCGTGGGTTGGTCGAATAAAATTGCAGCGATGGCTGCAGCTGGGTCAACCGGCCGACATTATAGGTACCGGTTTCGGCCAGCGCTTGCCCGCCGATCACCGAAATCGCGATCGGCACGCGCTGTGCCGTCTCATTGCGGCGGCGTGCGCTGACGACGATGTCGCCGCTGCCCTGCTGCGCGGTGCCGAGCTTGCCGGTGTCGTCTCCGGGGGTTTCCTGGACCGCGACCTGATCGGCATCGGGCGGTGCGACAGGAGGTTCACCCGCATTGGCGGTCGCCTGGGCAAGTAACATGATGGAAAGAGTAGCGAACATGATGACCCCTCTTGCTTCCCTTGGCCCCTCGATCCCGATCGAGCGCCCTCATCTGCCAAATATCTATTGATTTGATAGGAATTAGATCACTGGCTGATCTTGGGCGCGGGAAAGAGAAAATTTCTTGCCGCGAAAATCTGTGCAATCGCCTCTTGAACCAGCGACCAACCGCCCCAAATTCGCGGTCGTACGGTGCCTACGGGGCCGTACCGACAACGGTGTCGCGCATTGGCGGGCACCGGAATCGACGTTCAACTTGCTCAAAAAAGAGGATTTGAAAATGCGTCAGTTTGATTTGACCCCCTTTCGCCGCTCTGCGATTGGCTTTGACCGGCTTTTCGACATGCTCGAAGCCAATGCGCGCCAGGCGACATCTGAGAATTACCCACCCTTCAATCTCGAACGGCTCGCTGATGATCGCTATCGGATCACGCTTGCTGTCGCAGGGTTTGCCCGTGACGATATCGAGATTGTCGCCCAGCAGAATCTGCTGGTGATCAAGGGCAAGAAGGAAGACGTGACTGAGGATCGCGCCTTTCTGCATCTCGGCATTGCCAATCGCAGCTTCGAACGCCGATTTGAACTCGCTGATTTCGTGCGGGTCGATGATGCGCGGCTCAACGACGGGCTGCTGACCATCGATCTGCTTCGCGAAGTGCCCGAGGCGATGAAGCCGAAGACCATCGCGATCAAGTCAGGCGCACCGCTACAGGTGATCAAGGAAGACAGCGTGGCCGCCTGATTGCGGCGACGGGTTGATTGCGGTGGTGATGCTGTGGGGCCTGCCCTGCGCTGTGTCGCGGTGACCCAGTACTAGCCTGTCGTAAACACGTAAAGTGGGTGCCCGGACATCGGTGTTCGGGCACCTTTTTTGGCCCAAGAGCGGCCTAATTTGCCTAACCATGCAGGCGGACGACTACGTCCTGTCTGGCACCGATTCAGCGGCGTCGCCCCCGCCGTTCCAGAGTCGGCACCTTGCAATATCTTCTCGCCTGACGTCATTTGTCGCCAATGCTGCGGAGACCTTTGGTGGCGCGCAGCGGCGGGGCGAGGCGAACGATCATCATGCGCGATTCCGGCAAGTCATCACGATCCGTCGCGGCAGGGCCATTGCGGCGCGTGAACCGCGGGATCATGTCGGTATGGATGGGCTGGGGCACGCGCGTACTTCCCTTTGCCGATGTCGCGACCGAGGATCTGCCGCTGTCGCGATTGCTGCGGTTGTCGCTGATCCAGGTGTCGGTCGGGGTCTCGCTGGTGCTGCTGGCCGGCACGCTCAACCGGGTGATGATCGTCGAACTGGGCGTGCCGGCCACGCTGGTTGGCGTGATGCTGGCGCTGCCGCTGCTCTTCGCCCCCTTCCGCGCCCTCATTGGGTTTCGATCGGATCGGCACCAGTCTGCGCTGGGCTGGCGGCGCGTGCCCTTTATCTTTCGCGGCACGATGCTGCAATTTGGCGGGCTGGCGATGATGCCCTTTGCCTTGCTGGTGCTGGCGGGCGCAGGACAATCAAGCACCGCCCCTGCCTGGATCGGTCAAGCGGCTGCCGGCATTGCTTTCCTGCTTGTCGGTGCTGGCGTGCATATCACGCAAACCGTCGGACTCGCGCTCGCGACCGATCAAGCCCCTGAATCGGCGCATCCCAACATTGTCGGGTTGATGTATTCGATGCTGCTGATCGGCATGATCTTGGCGGCCCTGCTCTTTGGCGCGGCGCTGGCGGATTTCTCGCACGGTCGGCTGATCCAGGTGATCCAGGGGACAGCGGTGATCACCTTCGTCCTCAATGTCTCGGCACTTTGGAAGCAAGAGGCGCGCAATACCAGCCGACCGGAAGAGGTCGGGCGGACTTTTCAGCAATCCTGGGCGGTTTATGCCGCCGAAGCGCATGCCGTACGGCGGCTGGTTGCCGTAGCCCTTGGCACGCTGGCGTTCAGCATGGAGGATATCCTGCTTGAACCCTATGGCGGGCAGATACTTGGGCTGGGTGTGGGCGATACGACCAAGCTGACGGCGACCTTTGCTGGTGGCGGGCTGCTTGGCTTTGCGCTTGCCTCGCGCATCCTCAGCCGCGGCTTCGATCCGTTTCGCATGGCGACAATCGGCGCACTGATCGGCATCCCAGCCTTTGTGATGGTGATCGCATCGGCGCCCCTCCAACAGGTGCCGATGTTTGTCGCTGGCGTCGCGCTGATCGGCTTTGGCGGCGGGCTGTTCGGCCATGGCACGCTGACCGCGACAATGAACTATGCGCCCAAGGATCAGATTGGCCTCGCGCTCGGCAGCTGGGGCGCGGCACAGGCAACCGCTGCGGGCGTGGGCGCGGCGCTGGGCGGCTTTTTGCGCGATGTCGTCAATCCCGCCGGTCTCGCGCTGCCGTGGCAACCGGCAGCGACGGGTTACATCCTGGTCTATGCGCTGGAAATCATCCTGCTCGTCGCCACCCTGGCCACGATGCTGCCCCTTCTCCACTCGGGACGCCGGGCACCTGCATAGAGAAAGGGGCAGGGATGCTGGATCCCTGCCCCTTTTTCATTTTAGCCTTGGGCGCTGGCTCAGCAGCGCAAAAGACTATTTCGCGGCTTCGTTCGTCGCCATGGCATCGGCGGCCGGTGCCATTTCCGCTGCTGGTTCAGCAGCAGCTGGTGCAGCAGCAGCCGGAGCTTCTACTTTCGATGCACCCTGCCAGAATGTATCGACCCATGTCGTATGCGTCATGATCGACGCATGAACGAGCAGTGATGCCGTCACAAAGGCAATGAAGAACAGCGGTAGACCGACATTAGGGCTGACATACAGCCAGATACGTCCTTCTTTCATCGTCAGTCCTCCCGATCAATGCAGCCAAGGGGAATAGATAAATGCCAGAACATGCGCGGCGATCGCGATGCCAGCATAAATCCGGGTCCCCCACATCAGGCCTTCTTGAATTTCTTCGGCCTGTTTTGGCGTGAGCCCGGTCGGATAGACCATGTCACTATCGTCTGCCATTTTTTACCACCCTCTCTCGGGACATCAGACGGTCATTGTGCAGAAAGTGTCCCATCATCCAGCACGACCGAAAGGCGACCCGAAGGCCGTCATCCACAGATGCGGTCGACGCCACGATATCGCCCGGCCAGCCCCGAAACGACCCGTACAAATCCGCACAAGTGTCTAGTTATCTTAACAATGGAAAGTGTCAATTCTTCGTGACGTTTTGGTGGCAGGCCAGCTGCCCCAATGATCAGACGAGGCGGCTCTGCCGGACGGCTGCGGCGATGAAGCTCGCGAACAGCGGGTGGGGATCGAACGGCTTGCTCTTCAGCTCAGGGTGGAACTGCACGCCGACGAACCAGGGATGATCGGGGCGTTCGACGATCTCGGGGAGCATGCCATCGGGTGACATCCCCGAAAACACCAGCCCGCCCTTTTCGAGCATGTCGCGGTAGCCCGTGTTGACTTCATAGCGGTGGCGATGGCGTTCGCTGATTTCCGCCGTTCCATAGATTGACGAGACAACGCTGTTGCCGTCGAGCCTGGCGGGATAGGCCCCAAGCCGCATCGTCCCGCCGAGATCGCCGCCCTCCTCCCGCTCCTGCAGGCCGTCTGCGCTCATCCATTCGGTGATCATGCCGACAACGGGTTCAGCCGTCGGGCCGAATTCGGTCGAGCTCGCCTCCGCAACGCCGCCGAGATCGCGCGCTCCTTCGATACAGGCCATCTGCATCCCGAAGCAGATGCCGAAATAGGGAATTTCACGTTCGCGCGCGAAGCGCACGCTGGCAATCTTGCCTTCCGCCCCACGCTCGCCGAACGCACCCGGGACAAGGATCGCATGCAGTGGCTCAAGCCGCGCGGCTACGTCGCTATCGGGTTGCTCGAACAGCTCTGCATCGATCCATTCGATGTTGACCTTCACCCGATTGGCGATGCCGCCATGGACCAGCGCCTCGTTCAGCGACTTATACGCATCCTGCAGGCCAACATATTTGCCAACCACCCCAACCGTCACTTCACCTTCGGGATTGGTTAGCCGGTCGACGATATTGGTCCAGCGCGACAAATCTGGCGCGCTACCGGGGACGATATCAAAAGCGCGCAAAACCTCTGAATCAAGCCCCTCGGCGTGATATTGCATCGGCACCGCATAGATGCTCGCGGCATCGAGCGCGGGGATCACCGCTTCCTTGCGGACGTTGCAGAACAGCGCGATCTTTGCGCGGTCGCTCTCCGGCAGGGGATGCTCGCAGCGACACACCAGTACATCGGGCTGGACGCCCAGCGCAGCCAGTTCACGCACTGAATGCTGAGTCGGCTTGGTCTTCAGCTCCCCCGCTGCGGCGATATAGGGCACCAACGTCACATGGATGCTGACCGATTGGCCGCGCCCCAGATCATTCCGCAATTGGCGGATCGCCTCAATAAACGGCAGCGATTCGATGTCGCCAACAGTGCCGCCAATCTCGCACAGCACAAAATCGACATCATCGGTCTGCGCCTGGGCGAAGGCCTTGATGGCATCGGTCACGTGCGGAATTACCTGAACGGTCGCGCCCAGATAATCACCGCGCCGTTCGCGCTGAATGATCGTCTGATAGATTCGGCCAGAGGTGATATTGTCCGACTGGCGGCTCGGCACGCCGGTGAACCGTTCATAATGGCCAAGATCGAGATCGGTCTCGGCACCGTCATCGGTCACATAGACTTCGCCGTGCTGATAGGGCGACATCGTGCCGGGATCGACGTTAAGATACGGATCGAACTTGCGAATCCGAACGGAATAGCCCCGCGCCTGCAGCAAAGCTGCAAGACTTGCTGCCATGAGACCCTTGCCAAGCGAGGAGACCACGCCGCCGGTGATGAAAATGAACCGCGCCATGGGAGAAAACGCCTAGCGTTGAAATGCCGTCGCCGACAAGCACCCGACTCATGCCGGGTACCCAAAAAATCGAAAGAAACGGGAATTATTGCTCCAGCGGGATAACGCTGTTGCTTGCGGGCGCCGCCGCATTGCCGGAACCCGCTGCTTCGGATGCTGCCGCAACAGCGGCGGCAGATGGGGCCTCACCCAGGGTCGGCGCAGGTGCCCCAGGCGCTGTAATTGGTGCGCTGGTGGGTCGCGCCAGTGTCGTATCAACTGACTGTGCGTGCCGCGAGGCCGCCAAAAAGGCGAGCACAATGCTCAATGATACAAACAGCGTCGCCAGGATCGATGTCGCCCGCGTCAGAAAATCGGCGGCACCGCGCGCCGACATCAGGCCGGCCGGGCTGCCGCCCATCCCCAGCCCGCCACCTTCCGATCGCTGCATCAGGATAACGCCAACAAGGGCTGCTGCCACCAGGGCGTGAACGACGAGGAGAAAGGTGAAAAACATAAGCGGGCTGAATTTTCCAGAAAGAAGCTCAAGTCGGGCACATAGGCGCGCACCGCGATGTGATCAACCGGGTGATCAACCGCCATGATGGTCGGCATTCGCGCAAATCGTCGCTGAAGTGAAACTACCCGCAGGATTACGCGTTGAGCCGATATGCCCATTCTTCAGAAATTGGTAACAACGCCATGCAGCTAACCACCATCCCGCCCCGCGCCATGCAGCCGGAAGTCGCTGGCCTTCATCACTGGATGACGGCACTGATTGATTATGTCCGATCAGGCGAACCCGATCTTACAAATCGCCAGATGGCTCTTTTGATGGTCGTATATCTTCAAGTCGGGCCGCATACAGTACGCGGCTTGGCGCGCGGCCTGAATGTTTCTAAACCAGTAGTGACACGCGCCTTGAATAGGCTTGGGAGCCTCGGCTATCTGCGTCGGCAACGCGACGAAAGCGATAAGCGTAACATCTATATTGCGCGCACGATTGAAGGGGCCAATTTTCTTGAAGAGTTCGAGCATTTCCTCGGGGCAGAATCAGGGCTCTCCCCCCAATCGGGCACCGCATAAAAGCTTCGCGCTGGGTGGACCCACCACCAAACTCGATCCACGAACAACGGCTGTCCGCGCCGATCTGGCTGATGTCCGACTCGCAGACCATGTTTTTGCGCCGCACTATGCCGCGCCGATGGCAATGACCGTAAAGCGATCTGGTTTTCTGCGCGCAACATCCGACAAAAATGCCGAAACGCTGGCCGAAATTATGCCCGGTGCGGTTTTCGAAGCGCTCGACTTTGCCGGCGATTCAGCCTGGGGCATCGCTGTCGATCTTGGTCTCGTCGGCTATGTCGATCGAAACATGATCGATTTTGTCGTCGCTGACGCTTAAGGCCGATGCCATGACCATTTCGGTTTTCATCGACGGTGCTGCCGGTACCACCGGCCTGGAAATTGGCGACCGTTTGGCGGCGCGCCGCGATCTTGCGCTGATCGGCCTGGATGACACGCAGCGCAAAGACACCGAAGCACGGCGCCAAGCGCTGAATGATGCCGATTTCGTGATTCTCTGCCTGCCCGACGATGCCGCCCGTGAGGCGGTTGCGCTGATCGACAATGACCGGACTCGGGTGATCGACGCTTCAACGGCTTTTCGGACCGCCGATGGCTGGACCTATGGCTTTCCAGAGCTGGAGCCTGGCCAGGCCAATGCCATTGCGACTGCCGCCCGCGTCAGCAACCCGGGCTGTTATCCCACGGGCTTTCTGGCGCTGGTCCGGCCATTGATCCGCGCCGGGTTGATCCCTGCAGATTGGGTGCTGAGCGTTAACGCGGTGTCGGGCTATTCGGGTGGCGGCAAAGCAATGATTGCTGAATTCGAAGGCGGCGGCGAGACAACGGCCTTCCGTGCTTATGCCATGGCGCTTGCCCACAAACATGTGCCCGAAATGCAAAAACATGCTCGGCTCGCGCACCCGCCGCTCTTTCTGCCCGCCGTCGCCAATCGCTATCGTGGGATGGTTGTTGAGGTTGCCTTGCCCCTCCACGCTTTTCTCCGCCGCCCCAGCCTCGCCGCCTGTGAAGCGTTGCTCCGCGACGTATATCGCGACAGCCCGATCATCCGCGTGGCGGAAGGCGACGCCGCGCTGGTGCGGATCGAGGATGATGCGGAGACAGATCGCCTCACGATCAGGATCAGTGGTAATAGCGATCTTGGTCAGGCACGCCTCACCGCCACGCTCGACAATCTGGGCAAGGGCGCAGCCGGCGCGGCGGTCCAGAGCCTGAATATCATGGCGGGAATCGAGCCGACGACCGGGCTTAATTTGTGAAGGACAGCGCCACATGACTCGCCAGCCCGTGGCCAAGTTGTTGCTTTTTGGGGCAACGGGCGATCTTGCCCAGCGGATGCTGCTCCCGTCGCTATTTGGGTTGCACGCTGATGGCCTGCTACCCGATGGCTTGACGATTACCGGCACTGCGCGATCGGACCATGACGACGATAGCTACCGGGCATTCGCCGCCACCGCGCTCGCTACCTATTTGCCTGCCGATCGCAAGGAGGAAGCAGTGATCGCCAGCTTTATCGAGCGGGTGGGGTATCAGGCGCTCGATGCATCGACGATCGAAGGGTTTGCTGAACTCGCCAACAAGATCGGCGATATTTCAGGCGGCCTGGCCATTTTCCTGTCGACCGCCCCCTCCCTGTTCCGCGCCACGATCAAGGGCCTTGAATCGGCCGGTCTCGCAGGCGCCAATGTCCGCATCGGGCTCGAAAAGCCGCTGGGCCATGATCTCGCCTCTAGCTGCGAGATCAATGATGCCGTCGCGGAAGTGTTCAATGAGGAACAGACCTTCCGGATCGACCATTATCTCGGCAAGGAAACGGTCCAGAATATTCTGGCGCTGCGTTTCGGCAACACGCTGTTCGAGCCGATCTGGAATGCGCGCGGGATCGACAATGTCCAGATCACGATCGCTGAAACGGTCGGGCTGGAAGGGCGCGCCGGCTATTATGACGGTTCGGGCGCAATGCGCGACATGGTGCAAAACCATATGCTCCAATTGCTCGCGCTAATTGCGATGGAACCCCCGGCGCGGTTTGATGGCACATCGATCCGCGATGAAAAGGTGAAAGTGCTGCGGTCGCTTCGCCCGATCAGCGAGGCCGACGCCCCGGCGCTGACCGTGACCGGCCAATATACCAGCGGCGCTGTCAACGGCGAGATCGTGCGCGGCTATGCAGATGAACTGGAGCGCCCCTCAACGACCGAAACATTCGTCGCGATCAAAGCCAATGTCGATAATTGGCGCTGGCAGGGCACGCCCTTTTACCTGCGCACAGGCAAACGACTTCCGGCGCGCCAATCAGAAATTGCTATCCAGTTCAAACCCGTCCCGCATTCGATGTTCGCGGCGCGCGGCGGCAAGCTTCAACCGAACACCTTGGTCATCCGGCTGCAGCCAGACGAATATGTCCGGCTGTTGGTGATGGCCAAGGAACCGGGGCTAGACCGCGAAGGGGTCCGGCTGCGCGAAGTGCCACTCGACCTTAGCCTGGACACACAATTCGCCGGATCGCGGCGTCGGATCGCCTATGAACGGCTGTTGCTCGATCTGATTGAAGGGGACCCGACCCTTTTCGTCCGCCGCGATGAGGTGGAAGCGCAGTGGCAGTGGATCGATGGCATCCGCGCTGGCTGGGTCGCCAATGATGTTAAGCCGAAATCCTATGCCGCTGGCAGCTGGGGCCCGTCTGCCGCTGTTGCCCTGACCGAGCGTGATGGCGCGAGCTGGCATGATGATTGACGCAGGCGCATAAAAATTCATCGTCTGCCGGGACTTGATCCGGGGTATTGTGCCACAAGCCGAGCGTTGATGGCACGACATGCCGGGGGGACTCGGCCCGACGCTTTCAAAACCAACGGAGCGACTATGACCGAGATTGAATGGTGGGACTATGAAGACGCCGATGAAATGGCCGATGCAGTGTCGGGCGATGCGGCGTTCATCATCGAAAGCGCCATCGATGCGCGCGGCGCGGCCGTCATCGCGCTGCCCGGTGGCAAGACCCCGCTCGCCATTTATGAAAAACTCGCCAAGGCCAAGCTGGACTGGAAGCGCGTAACGATTTTGCCGACCGATGATCGGCTGGTGCCGATGGGCGATGCGCTGTCGAACATCACCGCCATCGCCAAGGTGTTCCTGCCCAAAGGGGTCCGCGTCCTGCCGATCACCAGTGAGGCCGCGGCGGACTACAAGGCCGCGGGTCGCGCGGCAGATGCGCGCTTGCAGGATGTCCATTGGCCGCTCGATCTATGCGTGCTCGGCGTAGGGCCCGACGGGCATACCGCGTCGATCTTCCCAGGCCCTGATTTTGATGAAGCGGTGAACGGTCCCAAGGAGCGCCGCGCCGTCGGCGTGATGCCAGGCGATCTGCCCGCCGAAGCGCCAGTTGCGCGCGTCACCCTGACCCGCGAGGCGATCATTGCGTCGCGCGCGTTGATGATCGCAGTGACCGGGCAAGCGAAACGCGATATCATTGAGCGCGCGATCAATGACGGGCCGATGTCGCCCTATCCGATTGGTCGCATTCTGGCCGATGTCGAATTGCCCGTGGATATTCACTGGAGCGCGTAAAATGGCCCTGCATCCTGAGATCGCTGCCGTTACCGACCGGATTATCGAGCGATCGCGCCCGACGCGTGAGGCCTACCTCGCGCTGATCCGGGCCGAGCGCGAAGGCGGTGTCGACCGGCCAATCCTGGGGTGTGCGAATTTGGCGCATGGCTTTGCCGGAACCGAGGAGGATCGCGAGACGCTGAAGGCGGGGCGCGCCATGAACATTGGCATTGTCACTGCCTATAACGATATGCTCTCAGCGCATGCGACCTATTATCGTTACCCCGAACAGATGAAGATTTGGGCGCGCGAGGCGGGCGCAACAGCCCAGGTCGCGGGCGGCGTGCCGGCGATGTGCGACGGCGTGACGCAAGGTTTTCCGGGCATGGAGCTGTCGCTGTTCAGCCGCGACACGATCGCGCTGTCGACCGCGATTGCGCTCAGCCACGGCATGTTTGAAGGCGCCGCCCTGCTCGGCATTTGCGACAAGATCGTCCCCGGCCTGTTGATGGGCGCGCTGCGGTTCGGTCATTTGCCGATGATCTTCATCCCCGGCGGGCCGATGCGCAGCGGCATTTCGAACAAGGAAAAAGCGCATACCCGCGAGTTATACGCTGAAGGGAAAGCGAGCCGCGAGGAGCTGCTTGAATCGGAAATCGCCGCTTATCATTCCAAGGGCACTTGCACCTTTTACGGGACGGCCAACTCCAACCAGATGATGATGGAGATGATGGGCCTGCACATGCCCGGCGCCGCTTTCGTCAACCCGGGCACCAAATTGCGTCAGGAATTGACCCGCGCCGCCGTCCACCGCCTTGCCGAGATTGGCTGGGCGGGCGCCGATTACCGGCCACTGGGCGAATGCGTTGATGAAAAGGCGATCGTCAACGCGGCGATCGGCCTGCTGGCGACCGGCGGGTCAACCAACCATCTCATTCACCTGCCGGCAATTGCGGCATGCGCCGGAATCGTGATCGATTGGGAGGATTTTGATCGCCTGTCGCGCACTATTCCGCTGATCACCCGCGTCTATCCCAATGGGTCGGCCGACGTGAACGGGTTCGAGGATGCTGGCGGGATGCCCTTTGTCATTCGCGAATTGCTGGGTGCTGGCTTGCTCCACGGCGATATCGTCACCGTCGCTGGCGATGATCTGTCCGCCTATGGCCTGAAGCCGGTGATTGAAGACGACAGGCTTGCCTGGATCGATCCCGGCCCAAGCAAGGATGAAACGATCGTCCGTCCGGCCAGCAACCCCTTTTCGTCCGAAGGCGGCTTCCGCATTCTCACCGGCAATCTTGGCCGTGCTTGCATCAAGGTGTCGGCCGTCGAGCGCGACCGCTGGACGATTGAGGCCCCTGCCCGTGTGTTCGAAGACCAGGCATCGGTGCAGGCGGCATTCAAGGCAGGCGAACTCGACCGCGACGTTGTGGTGGTGGTGCGCTTCCAGGGCCCCCGCGCCAATGGCATGCCTGAACTGCACAAGCTGACCCCCCCACTGGGCGTTTTGCAAAATCGCGGGTTCAGGGTGGCGCTGGTCACCGATGGCCGCATGTCGGGCGCCAGCGGCAAAGTGCCGTGCGCGATCCATGCCAGCCCGGAGGCGCTTGGCGATGGACCGCTCGCCAAAGTCCGCGACGGCGACATCATCCGGGTCTGCGCCGAAACCGGCCAGCTCGAGGCTTTGGTCGCCCCCGCCGAATGGGCATCGCGCGACCATGTTAGCGCCCCCGCCTGGGCCAGCGGAACCGGCCGCGAGCTCTTCGCGATGTTCCGCCATGGCGCGAACGAAGCGGAAAAGGGCGCGAGTGCGATGCTGGCGGCGATGGGCGCATGACCCAGGTCGTCGCGGTCGATATTGGCGGCACGCATGCCCGCTTCGCCATTGCCGAAGTGGCGGGTGGCCGTGTGGTCTCGCTTGGCGAACCCGTGACGCAAAAGACAGCCGAGCATGCCAGCCTGCAAACCGCCTGGCAGGCCTTTGGCGCGCAGCACGGCGCCCCCCTGCCCCGCGCTGCCGCGATCGCTGTCGCCTCGCCGATCGGCGGCGATATCATCAAGCTTACCAACAATCCCTGGATCATCCGCCCTGCGCTGGTGAAGGAACGGCTCGACGTTGATGACTTCATTCTGATCAACGATTTCGGCGCGATTGGCCACGCCGTCGCGCAGGTCGGGCCCGAGGATTTTCTCCACCTCTGTGGCCCCGACGCGCCCTTGCCCGATCACGGATCGATTACCGTCTGCGGTCCCGGCACCGGGCTGGGCGTCGCGCAAGTGTTGCAGGTGCCCGGCGGCTATCATGTCATTGAGACAGAGGGCGGGCATATGGACTTCGCCCCGCTTGACGGGCTGGAGGACTCCATCCTGAAGCGGTTGCGCAAGACCTTCACCCGCGTGTCGGTGGAGCGGATCTGCTCCGGGCCCGGCATCGTGGCGATCTATGAGACGCTCGCTGAGATTGAGGGGCGTGCGGTGCAGCGGCTCGACGACAAGACGATCTGGACGATGGCGCTCGATGGCAGCGACAGCCTGGCGCTGGCGGCGCTCGACCGCTTCTGCCTCGCGCTTGGCGCGGTGGCGGGCGATCTCGCGCTGGCGCATGGCCCGCATGGCGTGGTGATTGCCGGTGGGCTGGGCCTTCGCCTCAAGGATAAGCTCGTTAATTCGGGGTTCGAACAACGCTTCACCGCCAAAGGGCGCTTCCAGAATTTGATGCGGTCTATCCCCGTCAAGCTCATCACTCATCCGCAACCGGGCCTGTTCGGCGCGGCGGCGGCCTTTGCGCAAAGGCATGCCCAATGACCGACCCAATGAGCCAAAGTGCGACGATCGACCAAATCATGCGCACCAGCGCCGTCATCCCGGTGCTGGTGATCGACGATGCCGCTACCGCCGCGCCGCTAGCGGCAGCCTTGGTGGCAGGTGGCCTGCGCGTGCTGGAGGTAACATTGCGGACCGCCGCCGCGCTGGAGGCCATTCGTGAAATGAAGCAGGTGCCCGGCGCGATCGTCGGAGCGGGCACGGTGGTGAATGCCGATCAATTCGCCAGCGCGATGGCCGCCGGCGCCGAGTTTATCGTCTCCCCCGGCCTGACCGAGCGGCTCGCTCGTCCCATCATCGACAGCGGCGTGCCCTTCCTGCCCGGTGTCGCCAATGCCGGTGACATCATGACGGGCCTCGACCTTGGCCTCACCCATTTCAAATTCTTCCCCGCCGAAGCGAGTGGCGGCCTGAAGGCGCTAAAGGCCCTCGCCGGGCCGTTCTACCAGTGCAAATTCTGCCCAACCGGGGGGATTAGCGAGGCCACAGCCCCGGAATGGCTGGCGTTCGACCCGGTACTCTGCGTCGGCGGCAGCTGGGTTACGCCGAAAGGGGCGGACATGGCCGCTGTGACAGCGCTTGCAAAGACTGCCAGCGGGCTGCGCGGATAATCGGGCAGCACCACCGGCCGTCACCCTTCAATCGGTGCTGATCTCAGGCACCAATAGCCGACGATTGGCCAGGACATCGACGGCCCGCCCCAGCCTGTTAGCCAGAAATCATCGCCCCACCCGGGCCCTTAATAATGGCTGCAGAATTCTGGTTTGTCGTTGCTGAGCCCGCACCCGCGATCCGTTTGCGCACGGATGCCGGCACAGTTGTTGTGCACGCTACATTGTGAGCTGAGCCCGGGCGTTACCGCATCGCACCGATGCCCAAGCCGCTGGGCAGAGGCAAAGCCGATCTCACTGACGCAACTGCGCGAGTGCGGAATGTCCGGCGCGTAGCGATCATGACCAGGATGATCGCGGTGATCATGCTTCTTCACGATAACCTTGGTGACAGGGTGACCGCGCTTGGCATGCGGGTGCCATGGATGAGTGGGGCGTTGCCATGCCGTGGCTGGCTTCTGATAGCCATCGAGGTAACGATTATAGGCAGCGGCGACACAGCCCGCATCCTCACAGGCATTGCGCTCGCTCACAAAGGCATTCTGCTGGGCGGCAAGAACGCTCAACCGCTCCGGCGAGGCACTGCGGTTCGCCGCTTCCCATTGCAGCGCGAGCCGACGGTGCAGCAGTCCAAGTTGATCATGTTCGCAGACCAGCCATTGCGCGCGCCGCAGCGATCCCGAGCAGGCAAAATCCAGCGACAGCCAGGCGTCGGGCGGCGGGACATTCTCGTCATAGCGAAACCGCGATTGCCGCTTCAATTCGGCAATCCGCGCGCGCTCCCGGTCTTCCCGCTGGCGCGCCAGCCGGTCCTCATAGGCACGCCGCTCATAGCTGCGCTGGTTAGCATCACGGGAGTAATCCGCGTTTCTATACCAATCACAGCTATTTAAGCCGATCAGCATTAGCAACAGCATGAGCTTTTTCATCGGGAGGCCTTCCGAATCGCCGAGCTGGCGTCATGACGTCACTTTTTCATGAAACCGGCCTGTACGAAAGCTGAATTACTGACGGAGGCGGAATGTTCCTCGCCGTCGGGAATCACAGATGCAAGCGCACCCCACCTGCTAGCATTCCATCCTTTGCTTTGCGCCAGCTGCAGCTGGGTAACCCCCAAAGGCACGCAAATAATCGAGGTGGAAGCGATTGCGCGGGCGGGGACGGCGTTGCGTGAGTTACGGGCGGCGGATGGCGACGCACGCGCTAAAATGGAGCGGGAAACTTATACAGCAGGGTCACACGCTGGATGTTGCGATCGTTTTCCAGCACCACCTCGATCTCCCAATACCACTTGCCAAGCCCTTCGGGGAAGTAAGTCAGGCGAAATGGCTGCCAGAGACGATTGTCGGTGGGGATACGAGTGAGACTCCAGACTTTTTGGAACGGCAGGTCCAGAAATGCCTTTCGGGGCGAAATCTTTGTCGCGGCGTTCGACGCCATCGATCCCGCCAACAGGTCGAATGACACAAACGCATTGGCGGTCATCCGACGTTGCGCGTCTTCCAATTTTCTAACCAGAGTAGCCGCCTCCTCTTCAGTCAATCCTTGGAGGTGCGGCTTGGTTGGAGCTGCTGAAGCGGTCGCCACCGGAACTGACTGCGCCAGGGCGACGGAGGGGTGCAGGAAAAGGCCGACAACCACAACAACTTGCCAAATAGTCATCATCGCCTCCTCAGTGAGCGCTCTCGCTTTGGTCAAGCAGCGATCCGCCCTATCGCTCCCCGCGCGCCCGGCGGATCGCATACCATTTCTGCACATTGGCATTGTGCTGGTCGAGCGTGTCCGCAAACACATGCCCGCCCGTGCCGTCTGCCACAAAATATAGCGCAGTCGATTGCGCCGGGTCGAGCACCGCGTCGATGCTGGCGCGCCCCGGATTGCAGATCGGCCCGGCGGGAAGACCCGTCATCGCATAGGTATTATAGGCGTTCACCGCCTGCACCTCTGAACGCAGGATGCGCCGCCCCAGCGGCTTGCCCTTGGTGATCGGGTAAATGATCGTCGGATCGGCCTGCAGCATCATCCCGCGTTTCAGCCGGTTCGAATACACCGCCGCGACCGTGCGACGTTCAGATGCCTTGCCGGTTTCCTTCTCGACGATCGAGGCAAGGATCAACGCCTCACGCGGCGTCGTCACCGCGATGCCGGGCTTGCGATTGTCCCACGCTCTGGCGAGATATTTCAGCATCGCACGTTGCATGCGATCAAGCACGCCCTGGCGGGTATCACCGCGTTGGAAGCTATAACTGTCGGGCAGAACGGTTCCCTCTATCGGCACGGCGACGTCACCCACCAAGCCGCTTGCCGCCATCAGCCGTTCCTGGACTACCACGGAGGGCAAGCCTTCGGGAATCGTTACAAAGCGTTGGAGCGTCTTCCCGCCTTGCAGCAGCTTCAGAATATCAGCCTGGCTGAGATGTGCGGGCACGCGATATTCACCGGCTTTGATCGGTGCGCCCGACCCAAATACTTTGGCAAACAGCTTGAACCGGGCGGCAGACGGAATCATGCCTGCCGCTTCCAGCCGATCAGCGGTGCCAGACAGCGTTGCGCCTTCAGCCACCTGGAAAGTCGCGTTTCTGGGCGTCGGCCCCGGGCCACCCCAATCCTGGACGAGCAGAAACAGCGCGCCAATTGCGGCAAGGATGACGATCAGGCCGAAACAGCCGAGTTTGCGCATGCTAGCCCTTTTTCGTTTCAGCCGATCATCGGGATCAGATTGCCTTCATCACCAGGCTGGCATTGGTACCACCAAAGCCAAAGCTGTTGTTGAGCACCGCCTTTACCTGCCGTTCCTTGGCGACATGCGGCACCAGATCGACGCCTTCGCAGCCGTCGCTTGGGTCATCCAGGTTCAGCGTCGGCGGCACGATCTGGTCGCGCATCGCGAGAATGCAGAAAATGCTCTCCACAGCGCCAGCGCCACCGAGCAAATGCCCGATCGCGGATTTGGTCGAACTCATCGACAAGGTGCCGATCGCGTTGCCAAACAGGCGGCGAACCGCGCCCAGTTCCAGCTCATCACCCAGCGGGGTCGAGGTGCCATGCGCATTGATATAGTCGATATCGCCAAGCGACAGGCCTGAGCGCTTCATCGCCATCTGCATCGACCGGAACGCCCCTGCGCCCTCGGGATGCGGTGCGGTGACGTGATAGGCATCGCCCGACATGCCGTAACCAACGATCTCGGCATAGATTTTCGCGCCGCGCGCTTTGGCGTGTTCATATTCTTCCAGGCAAACGACCCCAGCGCCTTCGCCCATCACAAAACCATCGCGGCCCTTGTCATAGGGGCGGCTGCCCCGTTCCGGTGCGTCGTTAAACCCGCTCGACAGCGCGCGGGCCTGCGAAAAACCAGCGATGCCAATCGGGCAGATGGCGCCTTCGGCCCCGCCCGCGAGCATCACATCGGCATCGTCAAGCATGATCATCCGCGCGGCGTCGCCGATCGAATGCGCGCCCGTCGAACAAGCGGTGACGACTGCATGGTTGGGACCCATCAGCCCATATTTTATCTGCACCTGGCCCGAGATCAGATTGATCAGCCGACCATGCACGAAATGCGGGGAAACGCGGCGCGGCCCCTTTTCATGAAGCACGATCGATTCGCTGGCGATGCCCGGCAGGCCGCCGATTCCCGAACCGATCGAACAACCGGCGCGCAGCCGCTGTTCTTCGGTCATATCGGTCAGACCGGCATCTTCCAGCGCCTGGCCAGCGGCGTCGATGCCAAAAATAATGAACGGATCGACCTGGCGCTGCACCTTGTGGTCAACGCGCTTGCCGGGATCAAAGCCATAAGCATGGTCGGCCGGCTTCACCTCACAGGCATAGCGGCAGACATAATCGGTCGCGTCAAAGCGCGTGATCATTCCCGCACCAGACTTTGCGGCCAGAATGTTGGCCCAGGCTGTTTCGACATCCGCCCCTAGCGGGGTGACAAGTCCAAGCCCGGTGACGACAACACGGCGCATGGCAATCTCCGTTCTTGCTTCAAATACCAAAGCGGCCCCCCAACCCCGGAAAACCCTGGGACGAGGAGCCGCTCAGTCGTTTCGGCCCCACAGGGCCAGGGGGCTGTCCGGGCGTATCGCTCGCGCGATGCTGCCCTGAATGCTCAGCCCTTATGCTCGTCAATATAGGTGATCGCATCCTTGACGGTGCCGATCTTCTCAGCCGCATCGTCAGGGATCTCGACCCCGAATTCTTCCTCAAACGCCATCACCAGCTCGACGATATCAAGGCTGTCGGCGCCCAGATCATCGATGAAACTTGCATCTTCGGTGACCTTTTCGGTCTCGCCGCCGAGATGCTCGACGACGATCTTCTTCACGCGATCGGCAGTCTCGCTCATGCTATCTTCCCTCTTGTAGCGTTGGGTGTTTGTATTCCTGATCGCACGTAGAACGCGTTGCCGGACCTTGCAAGGGGGGAGCCGTCACCGCACCGCAGCGATATGATATTAGCCCCCCGGCAATGTCGCTCTACAGCATCGCCATACCGCCATTCACATGCAGCGTCTGGCCAGTGACATAGCCTGCCTCACGGCTCGCCAGATAGACAACGGCGGCACCAATATCAGGGCCTTCGCCCATATGCCCAGCCGGGATGCGGGCATTGAGCGCTTCCTTCTGGGCATCGGGCAGCCCATCCGTCATCGCGGTCCGGATAAAGCCGGGCGCAACGCAATTGACGGTGATTCCGCGGCTAGCCAACTCCTGGGCAAGCGCCTTGGACATCGCCGTCAGCCCGCCTTTTGAGGCCGCATAATTGGCCTGGCCGGGGTTGCCCGTCGCCCCCACAACCGACGTTATTGAGATGATCCGGCCAAACCGCGCCTTCATCATCGGTCGTGCCGCGGCGCGCGCCAGCCGAAAGGCCGCTTCCAGATTGACGCGGATCACCTGATCCCATTCGTCATCCTTCATCCGCATCACCAGATTGTCGCGTGTCAGCCCGGCATTGTTGACGAGAATATCCAGCTTGCCGCCAAGCGCCTCAACCGCTTGACCGACCAGCGCGTCGACCGCGCTGCCATCTGACAGATCGCACGGCACCGCAACATGATCGCCGTCCAAACTTGCCCGAAACGCCTCCAGCTTCTCGACATTCGATCCCGACACGGCAAGCCGAGCGCCCTGCCCCGCCAAAGCCTGCGCGATCGCCGAACCGATCCCGCCCGAAGCACCAGTCACCAACGCCGTCATGCCAGTTAGGTCGAACATGTCATTCTCCGTTAAAGTTGTTCGCGCAGAGGCGCAGAGGACGCAGAGGGCTGGTGATTGTTGACGAGGCGGCGCAATCCTTCCTTGAGCGTTTCGCCGCCAAAATTTATCAGCAGCCCAACGGGCTGCTTGCTTAGTCTGAGGTAGGTAAGAAGCTGCTTGGCATGGACAGGCGAAAGGCGATCGATTGACTTGACCTCCACGATCAGGCGCCCGTCAACCAACAGATCGATCCGAAAAGCATTTTCAAATCGAATCCCGTCAAATTCAATCTCGATTGGCGCCTGGCGCGCCACCTTATACCCCATTGCTTCAAGCCGCCCCGCGAGCAGCGCTTCATAAACGCTCTCAAGAAGGCCTGGGCCCAACTCTCGGTGCAGCCGCATTGCTACATCGACAACGTCCCCGGAAATGAGATCGATATCCTTCAACGGCTCTCAGCGTCCTCTGCGCCTCTGCGCGAACAAACAAATCTCAATTCTGCCTAAATCGCCTTCGCCAGCGCCTCGATATCGGCCATCGTCACCACACCAGTCGCCTCGGCGTCTTCAACAGTGCGCTTCACCATCGGCGCCAGGACTTTTCCGCCAAATTCGACAAAACTATCGACCCCCGCCGCATGCATCGCCAGCATCGTTTCCCGCCAGCGCACCACGCCGGTTACCTGATCGACAAGCCGCGCACGGATTTCATCGGGCACCGTGATCGGGGCGGCCAACACATTGGCGAACACCGCGACCAAGGGCGTGTCGATCCGCGCCGCCTTCAGCGCATGCAGCATCAGATCAGCGGCCGGTTGCATCAGACTGCAGTGAAAAGGCGCCGATACGCTCAGCATCATGCCGCGCTTGGCCCCCATATCCTTGGCCATCGCCACTGCCCGCTCGATCGCGCCGATATGGCCGGACAAAACGACCTGGCCGGCGGCGTTATCATTGGCGACGGCGCAAACTTCACCCTGCGCCGCTGCATCGGCGATCGCCTGAGCCTGTTCCAGCGTCGCCCCCAGCAGCGCCGCCATCCCGCCGAGACCCACCGGCACTGCATTCTGCATGGCCCGACCGCGAATCTTGAGCAACCGCGCCGTCAGCGACAAACTCATCGCGTCCGCCGCGCACAAGGCGGTATATTCGCCCAGCGAATGCCCGGCCACGAATTGTGCTTTTTCGGAAATGCGGATGCCGCCTTCGCGCTCCAGCACCCGTAACGTCGCAATCGCATTCGCCATGATCGCCGGCTGCGCGTTCTCCGTCAGCGTCAGCTCGTCTTCCGGCCCTTCGGTCATCAGCTTGAACAGGTTCTGGCCGATCGACTCATCGACCTCCTGAAAGACTTCGCGGGCGATTGGGCTGGCATCGGCCAGCGCCCGGCCCATGCCGACTGCCTGGCTACCTTGCCCGGGAAAGAGAAAAGCGCGGATGGTCCTGGCTCCTGATTGCCGCTCGAAGCGGCCCCGTTAGGAGCGTCGCGCCAGACTGGCAAGCATTGCCGCGTCAGCGCGGCGTGCGCACCAGCAGCATCGTTTGATTTGGCGCGAACATGCGCCGCTGCAACGGCGCCGGGACAAACGCGCGGCCGCCCACTGAATCAATCAGGCGCCCAAGCGGCGTTGGCGGGGACGGATATCGCGCCAGTACGGCTCCAGCTGGCGCGATCGATTGCGGCGCCAGGACCAGCCCGCCCACCAGTGTCGGCACCGGGCGAAGATTTGCCCGGCCCGCGAAGCGCATCGGCAGCGATGCGCGGCGCACCATGACGGGGTCGCCGCTGACCATCTCTGCGGGATGGGCTTTGCTGGCGGCAAGCAGCGACTCCATTTCCCAGCGCGGATGGGCATTGCCAACGCTCAGCATCAGCAGGTTGACCACAATCATGCCCCCCAGCACCGGCCATCGCCACCACCCGCCTGACCGCCCCATCCACAGCGCAGTCAGGATGATCGCCAAAATGGCTGGCAGCATGAAATAGCGCGGATTGAGCACCAGTTTTTCGGTCAACACGGCAACAAGCAGAAAATCTGCCGCTGCCATCGCTCCCAGCACAATCATCGGCCCGGCGCGTCCAGCAGGCAGCAGATTTTGTCGGTTAATCATTAGCGCCAGGCTCGCAACCCAGAACAGCAGGCCGAAGTCATCATTGATGAACAACACCAGCAACGGATCAATCGCGGGGTGCAGCAGGAAATTGCCCTCATGATTGGCGGCACGATCAATGTGGGAATCATGATGAAAGGCGATGTCGTAACGGCGCAGGGGGTCGCCGGTGAGCAGCCATTGGAACAGCGCCTCGCCACCCAATATCAGCGCCAACCCCAGACCAGCGGCGATCAAACTCCCGCGCGAAACGGGTCGGCCGATCAGGAACAGCGGCCCCATCGCCACCAGCGACAGCAAGGATGTTTCACGACAAAGGATCGCGGTGCCGAACAGGACACCAGCGGCCAATCCGCGCAGCATCGCCGCCCGCCCCACGCCGCCTTCGCCGAGCAGCCACGCTCCCCCAAGCAATAGCATCGTTTCCAGCAGATCGACCCCCACGGTCGTCGCGTTGCTGACCACGACCGGCAGCGTCGCTGCGAGCAGTGCCGCAATCCAGCCGGTGCGCGCGCCCCCGATCCGCGCGGCGAACAAGCCAACCACCGCGATCAGCGCGGCATACCAGAGCAACGCCGTCGCCGCGAAGGCTGTAAAATTCCGCCCGAACAGCATCAGCATCCCGGCAAAGCTCCACAGCAGCGGAAACCGTGTCGCCCAGTGGTTATCGCCGGCAAAAGGAGGATCGGTCAGCCACTGTTCGGCGCCGACAAAATACAGCGAATCATCAGACGCGATAAACCCGGTCCAGCCGATCGTCAGCGCCGCCACCGTCGCCAGCGCCAGCAGCACGATCGCCCCGGCATGGTCCTGCCGCCGCCAAGTTTTCCCCTGATCCACGCTTCGACGGTAGCGAAAAAGGGTGGAGCGATGCTTAATACCCGCATGAAAACCGCGCGATACCCGCATGCCCGGCAAAACTGCTGACGTCATGCAGTCAATTGCTCGCCATTCGAAATCCGTGCTGTTATGCTGGCGCGGCAACGAGAGGAAATCGGCCATGTTCCGGATGGGCTTGCGTGCGACATTACTGCTTTTCGCCTTATCGCTCCAGCCAGGCACGGCGGTTGCGCAGCAGCAGCCCTATAAATCCGCACCGGGCCCAGAAAGCCTGCCCGATAATTTTCACGGCAAGGTCAGCTATTTCGGCAATCACAGCGGTGAAGTCATCGTTGAACGGACCGGCGAATCGCGCAAGACCAAGAGCGATTGCACCCGCCCCGATCAGCGCTGCCCCAAACGAATCGGCGGCAGCCTTCAGGTCGATCTGGAATTTGATGGGCTGGTGGTGCGCGGCAGCTTTCGCGGATCAGGCGGGTTGCACGACAGCGGCCTGATCGGTCGCCGCCAGGGCGCGCAATGTCGCTTGTTCGATTTGACCGACGGATCGGTCTGGGCCGGCCATTGTGATCGCGATGGCTTTGTCGGCACCGTCAAAAGCGTACCTGGCGCAGCCACGCAAATGTCGCTGAATTTCGAAGTCGTCGGCACCAAGGTCAATGATTATGCCGAGCGGGATCGTCGTCGGCGTGAGGCTTTGGCCGCCCAGCGTCGCAGCGAATTTCTGCGCGCCGTGATTGGCAGCAATGCGCCAGTTGATGAGCGCTTTATCGCTGCCATTGAGCTTGATGCCTATAGCTGGCGCTATGACCGGTTGCGGGTCGAGACATTGCGGATCGTCCGGCGCAGCAAGGAGCGCGGCGGGCGATATCAAATCGAAGCAGAATTCGAATTGTCCAGCGGCGGTCGCGGTTGGGCGCGCGCGCAGGTCGATCGCGAATCGGTGGTTTGTGTCGAATTTTGGGATGTTCAGGGCAAATGCCGCGCCGTTAATCTGTCCCCGCCGCTTCCCGATCCAGAGCCCTATGACGATGACAAGCCCTTATCATCCTTTGTGATGCCAAAGGCGCTGCCGATCCCGCGTGAGGCCTATGGCGTCTGAACGCGCGGCTATCGTTCTCTAAAGGGCGGCGATGACGCGGTGATGCTCGGCATCACCTCAGGCGCAATCCATCAACGACCAACGCCGGGCATCAGGCTTGCCTTCCGCCCGGTTTTCGCTATGGGAACCGCATCGCCGGGGTAAAGCGCGCGTCGCTTTGCCCCTGCGTTGCTTTTACGACGACAGCCGGAGGGGCCCCCGCATGGTGCGGTGCGGTCAGCAATCGGCCAAGATGAAGGACAAGACATGGCTCTTTATGAGCACGTGTTCCTTGCGCGCCAGGATCTGGCACAAGCGCAGGTGGACGCGCTGGCGGAAACCGCCACCAAGATCATCGAAGATAACAAGGGCAAGGTCACCAAGACCGAGTCATGGGGTCTCCGTTCGATCGCCTATCGCATCGCGAAGAACCGCAAGGCGCATTATGTAATGCTCGAAATCGACGCGCCTGCCGGTGTCGTCGCTGAGCTCGAGCGCCAGACGCAGATCAACGAAGACATCATCCGCTACATGACCGTGAAGGTCGATGAGTTGGAAGCCGGCCCGTCGGCGATGATGCGCAAGGGCGATCGTGACCGTGACAGCCGCCGTGGCGGTGAGCGCGGCGACCGTCCGGATCGTGGTGATCGCGGCGACCGTGGCGATCGCGGCGACCGCCCCCGTCGTGATTTTGACGGCGAATAAGGAGCATATAGACAATGGCACGCCCATTTTTCCGCCGCCGCAAGAGCTGCCCCTTCTCCGCGAAGGACGCCCCCCGGATCGACTATAAGGACGTCCGCCTGCTGCAGGGCTTCGTGTCCGAACGCGGCAAGATCGTCCCGTCGCGCATCACCTCGGTGAGCGCGAAGAAGCAGCGCGAACTCGCCCAGGCGATCAAGCGCGCCCGTCATCTGGGCTTGCTGCCCTATATCGTTAAGTAAGGAGGGACTGACATGGAAGTCATCCTGCTCGAACGCGTCGAGAAGCTCGGTGCCATCGGCGACGTCGTCAAGGTAAAGGACGGGTTCGCCCGGAATTTCCTGCTCCCCAACAAAAAGGCGCTGCGTTCGAACGCCGCCAACCGCAAGGTGTTCGAAACCAACCGTGAGCGGATCGTGGCCGAAAACGCCGCGCGCCGTTCGGTTGCGCAGGAAGAGGCCAAGTCGGTCGACGGCGTCACCGTCACGATGATCCGCCAGTCGTCCAACACCGGCCAGCTCTACGGCTCAGTCGCGGTCCGCGATCTGGTTGAGGCGCTGGATGCCGAAGGTCACAAGGTCCCGAAGAACGCGATCGTGCTCAACAAGCCGATCAAGGCAATCGGCATCTATGACGTGAAGGTCTCGCTCCACGCCGAAGTATCGGTGATGATCAAGGTCAACATCGCGCGTTCGCCGGAAGAAGCAGAAATGCAGGCCAAGGGCGTCAACGTGATGGAGGCAATGTTCGAAAAGGACGAAGCCGGCTTCACCGAGGATTACGATCCCAATGCCGAACCCGGCGCGACTGCCGAAGTGGCTTCGGACGAAGCGACTGCTGCCGAGGACGACGCCGCCTAAGGCGCCTCGTCAACGCAAAGACAAGAAACCCCGCAGCCGAGAGGTTCGCGGGGTTTTTTGTTGGTGGCTGGTTGCGGGTGGCTCGGGTGGTGACGGTTACTTGGGCATCGCCAGAGCAACGTACTTGAAGTTTAAATCCCCACCCCGTTGGTCCTGAGTAGGGGCTGAGCTTGTCGAGAAGTAGCAGGTCGGATCGTTTCCCAGACGATCCTGAAACATGCGGGGCATGTTTCACCTGATCACTTCGACAAGCTCAATGGCTACCCAGGACAAACGGATCATATTATCAGCACGATGCTCTAGGAAGCGCTGCCGTGCCGCGCCCTTCGGCGTATCGTCGGAAGCCCGTTTGCCTCACCAAAACAAAAAAAGAACCGCCCGGAATGATCCGGACGGCCCTTCATTTTTGCGCCACTCGCTATCGGCCTAAAATTATCGGCCGATTTTCCACGGATCAGGGAACAGCGACATAGGCACCAAGCACCGCCGCGAGGGGGATAAGCGCGAGGATGATGGGAACTACGTGCTTCATGGGCGCACCTTTTTCACCTGAACCGGACTTTACGCTAACACTGTGTGACCTGCGATCAGGGTCCCGGAAGGGGGGGAGACCGGAGAACCTTGCGGGTCACAATAGCTATTCGCGGGGTCCGGCGGCTTGGTTACGCAGCGCCATGAAAAAATGAGTCGAGCCGCAAAAAATCCGGCGAACCGTCACCCGCCGCGCGCCAACGCGACGTAATCCGGCAACTTATACATGCCCGAAATCACCCGGCTGGTCAGCGCCGCCGGGGCCATGCCGAGTGCCGCCTTCAACGCGCCGCGCGTCAGTGCCGATCGGCTATGCGATGGGCGGGCTCCCTCGGCCGATTGCTTCACATAATGCGCGATCCGCTTCAGCCGCAGCCGATCGACGCCATCGACAATCGCCGACACGGGCCGGGTGCGGGCGATAACGCCCAGCGCCACCGCATCCTCAATCGCCTGGCACGCACCCTGCCCCAGATTTGGCTCCATCGCATGCGCTGCATCGCCAACGCACAGGATGCGGCCCGTGCCCAGGCGGGTGGGCGGCGGCTTGGCGTGGATCGAAAACGGGATCAGGCGATCAGCCGGTGTCGCGGCGATGGCGGCGCCAATATCGGGCATCCAATCCTGCGCCGTATCGGCAATTTGCGCATGGGTCAGCAAGCGGGCCTCGGCTGAATCCGCCTCATTGCGCATGTAAAACCAGTATCGCCGCCCGCCCCCGATATCGAACACGCCAAAGCGCGCGCCCAATCCCCAATATTCATGGGCAGCATGCGCGCCCGACTCACCCGCCACAGTATCGGACAGCGCCAGCACCCCGCCATAACCGGCATGCCGGGGCTTGCCGCCAAGCATCGCCCCCGCCTGGCTAGACCAGATCCCATCCGCGATGATCGCGATGTCGCCGCTGACGCTGGTGCCAGTATCGAGCTGCACCGAGACACCGCCGGCATCCTGGGTGATCGCCGTCATGGCGACACCCAACATAAGGCAGGCTGGATCGATCGCCGCCAGCAAGACTGACTGCAGCGCCGCCCGCGTCACCATGTAGGACCGCGCACCGGGATAGGGGCTGTCATTGACCTGATGCGGCCCAATCACCGGTCGGCCATCGCGCGTGAACACCGCCATCTGGTCAATCCGCGTGCCCTGATCGCGCAAGGCCGGGCCGACGCCCAACTGATCAAGCGCATCAACGGCATTCGCCCACATGCTCAGCGCCGCCCCAATCGGTGCCAGCACTGGCGCCCGATCAACCACGCGCACGCTGAAGCCAGCGCGCTCCAGCGCAATGGCGGACGCCAGCCCGGCAATGCCCGCCCCAATAACAAGTGCCGTCGGTGAAGGCGTTGTCATTTCTGCAGCTTATGGCCGCGCGACCTGTTTCTCAACACCTGCCTGGCATCGCCAAACCCAACAAGGGTTCAATCATGGTCGATCAGGTGCGTCGCCGTCTGAAATGGCGACGGCATTGCTCATCAGGATGACTTTGCCATCGGGTGCACGAACGACAGCGCGCACCAGCAACGGCCGCTCATGCCGATCGATCGGCAAATCAACATCCCGTGCGCCATCTATCGCAACACTGGTGATCACCGCATCGCCCGCCATCAGATCAAGCCGCGCACCGGGCATGGCATGCACCGTCATATGGGCGGTCAACGGGTCGCCCGCTGCTCCAGGCAATATTGATCCCATCGCTGCGGTTGTCCGCCCATTCGACACGCGCAGATCGAGCATCGATTTCGCCATGCCGCCAATGTCGATAAACACCCGGCCAGCCCGCAGCCCCGCCAATATGGCGCGCTGGGTCAGCCCGTCGGCCCACACCACCGTCGTCGGCCGCCCCACGCTCCCCGCGATTGGCGCGGTTTGTGCGCCGTCATGATTGTCACTGCCGCCGATTGCGGTCACCGGCCGCTGTGCGCTCAGCGCCTTCAGCCAGAATGCCATGCCCGATAGCGCCCCCTCGACCCCGCCGGGCAGCAACGCCGCCCCCCCATTCACCACTTCAATCGCATCGACCCGCGCCAGATCAGCACCCGGCATCGCCCAGCCGCAGCCCATGCACGGCTCCCCCGACGGCAAGGCCGGATGATTGATCGACACGATCCCGCCCAAAGCATGGACGCGATCGGCAATCGCGTTGAACGTCACCGGGCCATTCGGGGTGATCCGGTAATCAATCGGCGCGCTCACCCCGAAAATATTGAAATGACCGAAAAAGGTCGTGATCTCACGCCCCGGAATCAGCAACAACCGATCGAAATAGGGCTGCGCTTCCCGCATCGCCGCCTGCGCGCTGGTCGTATTGTGATCGGTGATGGCCACGAAATCCAGGCCAATTTCGGCGGCAGTCTCCAGCGTCTTGAACACCGGACAGGGCACGCGCTTCCCGCTCTGGCTTGGGCAAGTCCCGTCGCTATGCGCGCTGTGCAGGTGCAGGTCGCCGCGATACCAGCCCGCACCGCGATCCGCGACCGGGGGTGCGGCCAGCTCGGCCTCGGCTGCCCGCAGATACCAGATCCGCGCCGTCCAGCGGGCGGTAATGCCGGGCCGGATATTGGGCACCGCCAGCACCATTCGCCACCGCCCCGGCTCAATCCGCCCGGGCAGATAGGATGGCGTCGCATCGCTCTCCCCAATCGTGAAGTCCGCCTTGTTCCCACCGCTCGACCCGCGCAAACCGTGCTGGTCCTCAACGCCCAGATCGATCACCGTCTTCTGCGCGCGCTGGTCATAATCAAACGCCACCACCAGCCGCACCGTCCCGCGCGGCACGGAAAAGGGCACCGCGCGATACCGCTGATAATCCACGCGGGTGATTGTGCCGGTGAGCTGTTGATCCGGCTGACGCATCGGCACCTGCGCACCTGCCTGCACAGCCCATCCCGTCACCAGCAGCGCCAGAATGAGCCAGGTCAGCCGCATCAAATCACTTCCGCCCAAACAGCTTTTCGATGTCGCCATGCGCCAGCTTCACCCAGGTCGGGCGGCCATGGTTGCACTGGCCCGAATTCGGCGTGACCTCCATTTCGCGGAGCAGCGCGTTCATTTCGGCGACCGACAGCACGCGCCCTGCCCGCACCGATCCATGGCACGCCATCGTCGCCGCAACATGGTCCAGCCGCTCCTTGAGCGAGAGCGCCTCATCATAGGCCGCGAGTTCGTCGGCCAGGTCAGTGACGAGGCCCGCCACATCGCCCTGCCCCAGCATCGCGGGCACGCTGCGCACCAGCATCGCGCGCGGCCCGAAGCGTTCCAGATCGAGCCCGAAATCGGCCAGCTCGGCAATCCGCGCATCAAGCCGGTCGCACGCCGTTTCCTCAAGCTCGACCACTTCGGGCAACAGCAAAGCCTGCGCCGCAATCCCGCCGCCCGCCATCCCCCGCCGCATGCGTTCAAGCACCAGCCGTTCATGCGCGGCATGCTGATCGACAATCACCAGCCCGTCCTCAGCTTCGGCGACGATATAGGTCTTCGCCACCTGCCCGCGCGCCACACCCAGCGGAAACGCGCTCGTCTCAGGCGGGGGTGCATAGGCTGGCTCGGCGCGGCCCTGCGGCGGTGGGGTAATGAAGCTCGGGCGCCGATCATAAACGGCCGATGAGCGGTTGCTGCCCTGCCCCCAAATCTCGGCTTGCGGCGACGCCTCCACGGGCTCGCGCGTCCATGCCGCCAGTGCCGCTTCATCGGGCCGCTGCATGCTGCGATGCCCCGCCTCGCCCAGCGCTTGCTTCAACCCACTAACGATCAGCCCGCGCACCAGGGCGGGATCGCGAAAGCGCACCTCGGTCTTGGCGGGATGGACATTCACATCGACCATGTCACTCGGCACGTCCAGGAACAGCGCCACCACCGCATGCCGGTCACGCGCCAGGACATCGGCATAGGCCCCGCGCACCGCGCCAACGAGCAACCGGTCTTTCACCGGGCGGCCATTGACGAACAGATATTGATGATCGGCAATGCCACGGTTGAAGGTCGGCAAGCCCGCCACCCCGCCCAGCACGATCCCTTCGCGTTCCAGATCAACCGCCACGCTGTTTTCAATCAGCGCCCGGTCGGTCAGCGCCGCGACGCGCTGCGGCCGCCCCGCCGCTGGCGCGACATTCAACGCCGTCCGGCCGTCATGATCGAGCGCAAAGCCAATGTCGGGCCGCGCCATGGCGAGGCGCCGGACAACGTCCATGCACGCGGCATATTCGGCGCGCGCACTCCGCAAAAACTTGCGACGCGCCGGCACGCGCTCGAACAGCCCCTCAACACGCACTCTGGTGCCCGGCGGCAGGCCAGCCGGCCCTTCGCTGACCAGGACGCCATTATCGATAATCCGCTGCCACCCTTCGCTGCCACGGACCCGGCTTTCCAACGTCATCCGCGCCACGCTGGCGATTGAGGGCAGCGCTTCGCCGCGAAACCCCAGCGTCGTCACCGCATCGATCATCTCATCGGGCAATTTCGATGTCGCATGCCGCTCCAGCGCCAAGGCCATGTCATCAGGCGTCATGCCGATCCCGTCGTCGATCACCTCGACCAGATCGATGCCCCCGCCGGCCAGCTTGATCGCAATGCGGGACGCACCAGCATCCAGAGCGTTTTCAACGAGTTCCTTCAGCGCACTGGCGGGGCGTTCCACCACTTCACCAGCAGCAATGCGATTGACGAGATGTTCAGGCAAGCGGCGTATTGACATGGGGGGCTGTCTAGCCCAATCGGCGGCATTCCGCGACCCGCATCAACAACCAACCAGAGCGTGGATTTTCCAAGCTTTGTCGGTTTCGAATAGGCATATTCGGTTGACGCCGGAAGCGAATCGTAAGTGCGAACTGCTGTTGCCGGAACGGGCGCAGCCATTGACGGGAATGTAGATGATTTTCTCGCGGTTTTTCAATTTGATGTCGCACGATATGGCGATTGATCTCGGCACGGCCAACACGGTCGTCTATCTCCGGGGCCGCGGCATTGTCCTCAACGAACCCTCAGTGGTGGCGGTCGAAACGATCAACGGCGTGAAGCGCGTCAAGGCCGTCGGCGACGACGCCAAGCTGATGATGGGCAAAACGCCCGACAGCATCCAGGCCATCCGCCCGCTGCGCGACGGCGTGATCGCTGACATCGATGTCGCCGAACAGATGATCAAGCATTTCATCCATAAGGTCCACGGCCAGCGGCGCTTCATGCGCTGGCCGCAAATCGTGATCTGCGTTCCGTCGGGCTCCACCTCGGTCGAGCGCCGCGCCATTCGCGATGCCGGGTCAAACGCCGGTGCCAGCCAGGTCTGGCTGATCGAAGAACCAATGGCCGCTGCAATCGGTGCCGGCATGCCCGTTACGGAGCCAATCGGTTCGATGGTCGTCGATATCGGCGGCGGCACCACCGAAGTCGCCGTGCTGTCGCTGCGTGGCCTTGCCTATACCACATCAGTGCGCGTCGGCGGTGACAAGATGGACGAAGCCATCGTCTCCTATGTCCGCCGCAACCATAATCTGTTGATCGGTGAAGCAACCGCCGAGCGGATCAAGCAGGAAGTCGGCGTTGCCAAGGCGCCAGCAGACGGCATTGGCCAGACGATCCACATAAAGGGCCGCGATCTCGTCAACGGCGTGCCCAAGGAAATCACGATCAACCAGGGCCAGATCGCCGAAGCACTCAGCGAACCCGTTGGCACGATTGTGGAAGGCGTCCGGATCGCGCTGGAAAACACCGCGCCAGAACTGGCCGCTGACATCGTCGATCAGGGCATTGTTCTTACCGGCGGCGGCGCGCTGCTGAAGGGCATTGACGAAGTGCTGCGCGACGAAACCGGCCTTCCCGTGACGATTGCCGACGATCCACTCACCTGTGTGGCCATGGGCACCGGGCGCGCCCTGGAAGACCCCGTCTTCCGCGGCGTGCTGTTGACGGCATAAGCGGGCGATAGCGTAGATGGCTCTGGCGTCGTCTCGTCCCCGGCGCCCCGGATTTTCACGGCGCGCGCAATATGGCCTGTTCATGGGCTATGTGGTGGCGGTTGCCGGTTCGCTGGTTGCGGCCGCCTTGCTGGCGCTGTCGACCTTTGATCCGGCGACTTTCGCAGCGTTTCGGCTTGCTGTTGCCGAACTGACTACGCCCGTTTCTTCGGGCTTTGGGGCGATTGGGCGCGGCATCCTTTCGGTGCCCGGCGGGATCAATGATTATTTCGCGGTCAAACAGCGCAACGAGGCGCTGCGCAAGCAGATCGAGGATTCACGCGCTGTGCTGATGCGCGCGCGCGCGCTGTCCTATGATAATCGGCGGCTCAAAAAATTGCTCGCGCTGCGCGAACGGACCAGTGCCCCGGTAACAACGGCGCGGCTGGTCAGCTCAAGCGCGTCGAGCACGCGGCGCTTTGCCGTGCTCAATGCCGGTTTTCGGCAGGGCGTGGCCGTCGGCCAGCCGGTCCGCGGGCCAGAAGGACTGGTGGGGCGCATTTTGGAAGCCGGCCCCAATACCGCGCGCGTGCTGTTGCTGACCGATCCGGAAAGCATCGTGCCGGTTCGCCGGATGCGCGATGGCTTACCCGCCATTGCCGCCGGTCGTGGCGATGGCTGGATTGAAATCCGCTCAGTCAATCTGATCAATGCACGGTTTGATCCCGGCGACATCTTCATCACATCGGGCACCGGCGGTATCTATGCCCCCAATATCCCCGTTGCCCGGGTCGTCCGAAAGGGCAACGACATCGCCTTGGCCCGCACCTTCACGCAGCCTGACACGCTTGATTTTGCGCTGGTCCAGCGCGCCTTCCTGCCGATGCCGCCCGCTGAAGGACAGGTCGCCAAGCCGTGAGCGATCCGATCCTTGGTCCCTATGATGCCAACGCACCGAAACAGTCTGCATCGACAGTTCCCGCGCTCACCGTGATGGCCGGTTCGGCGCTGACGCTGTTGCCGATGATTTTCACCTTCCCGATTTTGCCGCCCTTCGGCCTGATGATCCTGCTGGGCTGGCGCTTGGCCCGCCCTGATGCCTTACCGATCTGGTCGCCATTATTGCTCGGATTGTTCGACGATCTGATCAGCGGCCAGCCGCTCGGCAGCGCGATGTTATTGTGGATGATCAGTTTTCTGGTTATTGATCTGCTTGATCAGCGCTTGGTCTGGCGCGATTTCTGGCAGGACTGGCTGCTCGCGGCAGGGGCCATCGCTGCCAGCCTGATCGCCGGTCGGCTAGTAGCGTCCCCGATCGGGGCGCATGTCGATACTGTGCTGTTGCTCCAGGTGATCGTCTCGATCATGCTGTATCCGGTGATTTCCAGGCTTATCGCCTGGCTGGACCGCAAACGGAAACCTGCATGAACCGTCCGACCCGGATAGTTACTGAAGCGAACCAGTCCTATAGCTTCACCCGGCGTGCGGTGGCGCTGGGGGCGATGCAGGGTGGCGTCGGGTTGGTTCTGGCAGCGCGGATGGGCTGGCTTTCGATCGCCGAGAACGAACATTACCAGATGATGGCGGAGAGCAACCGCGTCAACATGACACTGATGCCACCCCGTCGCGGCTGGATCGTCGATCGCCACGGCGTGCCGATTGCCAATAACCGCACCGATTTCCGCGTCGATATCATCCCCGATCGCCTCCAGGACAAAGAACGCGTCTTTGCCCTGCTGAAGGAAATCCTGGTGCTGACGCCTGAGGATATCGAGCGGATCAAGCTTGATCTAAAGGGTGCAGCCGGGTTTCAGCCCGTGCAGGTTGCGCAAAATCTGGATTGGGAACGCTTTGCGGCGGTCAGCGTGCGGCTCCCTGAATTGCCGGGCGTCGCCCCCACGCGCGGTTTTGCGCGCAACTATCCCGGCGGGGCGGCGGTTGCGCACCTGACCGGCTATGTTGGCTCGGCTTCTGCAGAACAATATCGCAAAACGCGCGATCCCCTGCTCGTCACACCGGGTTTCAAACTCGGCAAGGACGGCCTTGAAAAGGCGCTGGAAAGTGAATTGCGCGGGGTGCCTGGGGCAAAGCGGATCGAAGTCACGGCGCGCGGCAAACTCGTCCGTGAACTGGCGTCGCGCACTGATCAGCCCGGCAAAACCGGCCGGCTGACGATCGACATTGGCTTGCAGGAATATGCGGCCCGCCGCTTGGGCACCAATTCGGGATCGGCCGTGGTGATCGATTGCTTGACGGGCGAAATGCTCGCGATGGTTTCGATGCCGGCCTATGATCCGAACAGCTTCTCCGACGGCATCAGTCATCTCGAATGGCAGATGCTGTCAGACGATGATCACGTGCCGTTGATGAACAAGACGCTGCAGGGGCTCTATCCGCCCGGCTCCACCGTCAAGCCAATGAACGCCCTGGCGCTGATGGCAGCCGGCGTTGATCCTGAGGATCGGGTAAGCTGCTCTGGCGCGATGCGCGTGGGCAATGGTGTGTTCCACTGCCACAAACGCGGTGGGCATGGCGCGCTCAACATGAAAAACGCGGTCATGCAAAGCTGCGATATCTATTTCTTCGAAATGGCCCGGCGGCTTGGCTATGGCCGGATCGCCCCGGTGGCCCGGTTGCTCGGCCTGGGGCAGAAATTCGACCTGCCCTTCGCTTCGCAGCGCTTTGGCACCATGCCCGATCCGGCCTGGAAGCTCGCCAAGTATAAGGAAGAATGGACGGTCGCGGATTCGCTCAATGCGTCGATCGGCCAGGGCTATGTGCTCGCCAACCCGCTCCAATTGGCGGTCATGGCATCGCGGATCGCGTCTGGCCGGCAATTGCAGCCCAGCATCCTGGCCGATCAGGTGCAGTCCGCCCCGGCACTCGGCATTGATCCTGCGCATCTCGCTCGGGTGCGCGATGCGATGTACGGCGTGGTCAATGAAGGCGGCACCGGCGGCGCGGCGCGTTTGCTGGTCCCGGGCGTTGCAATCGCTGCCAAAACCGGCACCGCGCAGGTCCGCCGCATTACCATGGCCGAACGCGCATCGGGCGTGCTCAAAAACGGCCAGCTCCCCTTCAAATTGCGCGATCACGCGCTGTTCGTGTGCTTCGCCCCCGCTGATAAGCCGCGTTATGCCGCCGCCATCGTGCTTGAACATAACGGCCATACCGTCCGCAACCTCGATACGCCGATGATCGGGCGCGACATCATGACCTATTTGTTCGATCGTGATCGCGCCGTGGCGGCGCTGGCTGAAGTCGAACCCAGCTGGGGTGGCGATATCCGCACGCGGATGGCAGCGTCAGCTGAGGAGTATCGGTTGGCCGCCGGTGGCGCGCCATCAGCAGTGGCAGCAGCGACTGAAGCCAATGCAACGGCGGCGACAGAGGCCCCTGCGGTTACAGCTGCCGCTGCCGCTAGCACGGCAAACGCCGCCATCGTCGGCAACACCAGCGGTGGGGGCATCGCGGCTGAAGGATCGACGGAGTCGCCAGAGCCATGAGTTCGAAATATGAATTCGTGCCCGCCCCGCTCGCCCAGCTGCCGTGGCGCGTCTTTTTGCTGGTGCTGGGCATTGGCTGTTTCGGCCTGGTCATCCTCTTTTCCGCAGCCGGCGGGTCCTGGCGCCCCTGGGCGCTGCCACAAGGCATTCGCCTGTTCGCCTTCCTTGCCGGCGCCGTGATGCTGTCGCGCGTCCGCGAGAACATCTGGGGGACGATTGCCCTGCCCGGCTATGGCATACTCGTGTTCATGTTGGTGCTCGTCGAACTGATCGGCGCGGTGCGTGGCGGCGGCCAGCGCTGGCTGGATCTTGGCATGGGGTTCAGGCTCCAGCCGTCCGAGCTGATGAAGCCCTGGATCGTGCTGGCGGTCGCCAAATTCTATGATCTCCTGCCCCCCAATGAAACGCGGCGCTTTGGTGCAATCTGGCCAGCAGCGGCGTTGATCCTCTTCCCGGCATTGCTGGTCATGAAACAGCCCGATCTTGGCACGGCGCTGATGATTGTCGGCGGTGGCGTCACCGTGATGTTCCTCGCGGGCGTGCCGTTGCGCTTGTTTATCGGCGGCGCCTTGGCGATGGCAGCGGCCGTCCCGCTCGCCGTCAATTTCCTGCTGCATGATTATCAACGCAACCGGATCCTCGTTTTCCTCAACCCGGAGAGCGATCCGCTCGGCACTGGCTATCACATCAGCCAGTCGAAAATCGCGATCGGCTCAGGCGGGATTTTCGGCAAGGGCTTCCTTAACGGCACCCAGAGCCACCTCGATTATCTGCCAGAGGGTCACACCGACTTCATCTTCGCGACGATGGCAGAGGAATGGGGCTTGTTGGGCGGCCTAGTGCTGATCTTGACCTTCTTCCTGCTGATCAATTGGGGCATCACCGTCGCCATGCGCGCGCAGACCCGGTTTGCCCGGCTCTCCGCGGCCGGCCTTGCCAGCACGATCTTCTTCTACGTCGCGATCAATCTTCTCATGGTTATGGGCCTCGCACCCGTCGTCGGCATCCCGTTACCCCTGGTCAGTTGGGGCGGCTCCGCACAAATGACCGTCTTAATCTGCATCGGCATCCTAATGTCCATCGACCGCCAAAACCGTCAGGTGGTGCGCTGGTAAAAAAAGCCATGCAAAGGGGTTTGCAATCACCGCAATCGGGTGCTAACCGCGCTCCTCCAATCGCGAACGCACCCACCAAGGTGCGCCCTTTCTTCGCAGATCGGCATGGACGCATAGCTCAGTTGGTAGAGCAGCTGACTCTTAATCAGCGGGTCCTTGGTTCGAGCCCAAGTGCGTCCACCA
>MSXQ01000015.1:1443-86885 GCA_002083645.1 Proteobacteria bacterium ST_bin13 | reverse complement strand
ATTACCGACTTGTTCCGGGGCCCACCTTTCCACCCATTACCCAGGCGGCTGGGGCGCGGTGGACCCCGGATCAGGTTCGGGGTGACGTTAGAGATTATGTGAACCCAATGCCCAACCTTTCAACCATCCTCGCCGCCAAGGCGCCGCTCACCCTGGCAGGCGTCCCGACCGGCTTCCTCCCCTGGCTGTTGGCCGACCTCGCGCGCGCTGCGACCACCCGCGCTGTTTTCATCGCGGCAGACGAGGCGGAGATGCGCGCCATCGCCACGGCCGCGCAGTATTTTGCGCCCGAGCTTGAGACGATCAGCTTTCCCGCCTGGGACTGCCTGCCCTATGACCGCGCCTCGCCGACATTGCGTGTCATGGCCGAGCGGGTCGCCGCGCTCCACCGGCTGCAACAGCCGCGCAAAGGGCCGCAGCTGCTCGTCACCACCGCCAATGCCGCCGCGCAGCGCACGCTGACGCCGTTCCGCGTTCGGCAACTGGTCGCCACCCTCAAGCCCGGCGAGCGCATCGGCCGCGACAAGCTGGCCGGGCTGCTCCAGGCGAACGGCTATCAGCGCGTCGAGACCGTCACCGACTCCGGCGAGTTCGCGGTGCGCGGCGGGCTGGTCGATCTCTTCCCGAGCGGTGAGGAACACGGCCTGCGGCTCGACTTCTTCGGTGACGAGATTGAGAGCGTCCGCACGTTCGACCCTGCCGATCAGCGCACCACTGGCCGGGTCGAGGGCTTCACCCTCCTCCCCGCCTCCGAAGCCCTGCTCGATGACGAAAGCGTCAAGCGCTTCCGCAGCCGCTACCGTGAACGATTCGGCGCGAATGCGACCGGCGATCCGCTCTATCAAGCGATTTCCGAAAGCCGCCGCCTCTCTGGCATGGAGCATTGGCTGCCCCTGTTCGAAGAGAAATTGACGACGCTGTTCGACCATTTGGGTGACGGCGCGATCGTGGTGCGCGATTCGGGCGTGGCGGCGGCAGCGGAATCGCGGTTCGAGGCGGTCACGGATTACCATGCCAATCGCGTTCGCGCGCAATCGAGCGATCCGGGCAGCTATCGCCCGCTCCCGCCCGAAATGCTCTATCTCAAGGCTGATGAATGGGCCGAGCGGCTTCAGCAGTCGGTCGCGCACCTGGTCACGCAATTCCATGAGCCGGACAGCGCGAGCGTGATCGATTTCAATGTCGATGGCGCGAAGGATTTCGGGGCTGAGCGAGCCTCTGGCGCGAATGTCTATGAAGCGGTCGTCGCGCACATCGCCAAGCTGCGCAAGGATGGCCGCAAGCCGGTGCTCGCCAGCTATTCGGTTGGCGCGCGCGAGCGGTTAAGCGGGCTCCTGGCCGATCACGGGCTGAAGGGTGCCAAGACGGCAGAAAGCTGGCAGGAAGCGCTCGGCGTCGCTGACAAGAACGTCGCGCTGATTGTGTTGCCGCTCGATCATGGTTTCGCCGCCCCGAGCGTCTCGGTACTGACCGAGCAGGATATGCTCGGCGACCGGCTGGTGCGGCGCGCCAAGCGCCGGAAATCAGCCGATGCCTTCCTCGCCGAACTGGCGACACTCTCTCCCGGCGATCTCGTCGTCCATGTCGATCACGGCATTGGCCGTTATACCGGGCTGACATCGATCCCGGTCGGCAACAGCCCGCATGATTGCGTCGCGCTGGAATATGCCGGTGGCGACAAGCTCTATGTCCCGGTCGAGAATATCGACGTGCTCAGCCGCTATGGCAGCGACGATGCCGCCACGCTTGACCGACTAGGCGGCGAAGCGTGGCAGCGGCGCAAGAGCCGGATGAAGGAACGCATCCGCGAGATCGCGGGCGAACTCATCGCCATCGCCGCCGAACGCGCGCTGCGCCCCGCCGACATCGCTGAACCCGATGCAAGCGGCTATCCGAGCTTCGTCGATCGCTTTCCGTACGAGGAAACCGACGATCAAGACCGCGCGATCAGCGAAGTGCTAGAGGATCTTGCAGCAGGCAAGCCGATGGACCGGCTGATCGTCGGCGATGTCGGCTTCGGCAAGACCGAGATCGCGCTGCGCGGGGCGTTTGTCGCGGCGATGGCCGGGTTGCAGGTGGCGGTCGTCTGCCCCACCACCCTCCTAGCCCGCCAGCATTTCAACAATTTCGTCGCCCGGTTCGAGGGCTTCCCGCTGCGCATCGGCCGCCTCTCCCGCCTCGTCACCGCCGCCGAAGCCAAGGCGACGCGCGAGGGACTCGAGGACGGCACGATCGATATCGTCATCGGCACGCACGCGATCCTCGCCAAGAGCGTCGGTTTCAAGCGGCTTGGCCTGGTCGTGGTCGATGAAGAGCAGCGCTTCGGCGTCACTCACAAGGAGCGGCTCAAGGCGCTCAAGACCGACGTCCACGTCCTCACGCTCACGGCCACCCCCATCCCGCGCACGCTGCAAATGGCGATGTCGGGCCTGCGCGAATTGTCGGTGATCCAGACCCCGCCGGTCGATCGACTTGCAGTGCGCACCTATGTCATGCCTTGGGACCCGGTCGTGCTGCGCGAGGCGTTGTTGCGCGAGCATTATCGCGGCGGGCAGAGCTTTTTCGTCACCCCGCGCATCGCCGATCTGCCCGATATCGAGGAGTTCCTGACCAAGGAAGTGCCCGAAATCCGCTATGTCGTCGCGCACGGCCAAATGTCCCCGACCGAGGTCGAGGAGCGGATGAGCGCCTTTTACGACAAGAAGTTCGAGGTGCTGGTCTCCACCACCATCGTCGAGTCCGGGCTCGACATCCCGAGCGCCAACACGATGATCATCCACCGCGCCGACAAATTCGGCCTCGCCCAGCTCTATCAGCTGCGCGGGCGGGTGGGCCGAGCCAAGACGCGCGCCTATGCGTATCTGACAACGCCTGCTGACCGGATCGTCACCGAGACCGCCGAGAAGCGGCTGAAAGTGCTGTCCGATCTCGAAAATCTGGGAGCGGGCTTCCAGCTGGCGAGCCATGATCTCGACATTCGCGGCGCGGGCAATCTGCTCGGCGACGAGCAATCGGGGCATATCCGCGAAGTCGGCTATGAACTCTATCAGTCGATGCTGGAGGAGGCGATCATGGACGCGCGCGCGGGTGGCCTCGCCAAACGCCCACGCGATTTCTCACCCCAGATCACGATCGACGCGCCGATCCTCATCCCCGATGACTATGTGCCCGATCTTGATCTGCGCATGGGCCTCTACCGTCGCCTGAACGACCTCGACGAGCCGCAGGCGATCGAAGCGTTCGCGGCCGAACTGATCGATCGCTTCGGCAAATTGCCAGATGCGACCGAAAACCTCATCCGCCTGATCGAGATCAAGCTCCACGCCAAGAACGCCGGAGTCGCCAAGATCGATGTCGGCCCGCGCGGCGCCCTGGTGTCGTTCCATGACGACAAGCCGCCCAATATTCCGGGCCTGCTCGCCTATGTCGAACGCGTCGGCGCGATCGCGAAGTTACGACCAGATTCCAAGCTGGTACTCACCCGTGCTTGGGGTGACCCGAAGGCGCGGCTCAACGGCGCACTCCAGCTGGCGCGCGGGCTGGCAAAGGCGGCGGGATAGGGGTGTAGTTTCGCAGCGATACGATATACAATGGGCCTCTCACCGGCTTTTTTGGGGAAAGTAATTTGGTGTGCTCGAATTGACGATCGGTGATCGATGGGCCCTTTTGGCCGAAACGCTGCGGCAGGTGATGCAAGCAAAGACCATCGCCGAAGCGGTTGAAATCGTTCGGCCTGTCGCCCGCTCGATCGCGCAGTCGGATGGCATCACCATCGTCAAACGGATTGGCCAGGAAACTGATTATCTCGCCGAGGATACGATCGAGCCGCTCTGGGTGGGGCTGCAATTCCCCATCGATAAATGTCTCGCCGGTCGGGCGATGGTCGAAGAACAGACCATTTTGGTACCTGATATCACCAAGGTCGAAAATATTCCCCTGAACGTTTACTTGGCCACCTTCATTCGCAGCCTCGTCGCCGTTCCAATTGGCGATGGGCGACCTGCTTATGCGATCTGCGCCTATTGGAAAGAGGCCGCGCCAATCGAGGAGGAAACGGTGACGCTGATGGAAGCGCTCGGTCGCGGCATGGGCGCTGCTTTTGCGATCATCGATGTGCTTGGTCTCGCACATGGGCAGCCGGGCGGTGCACACGCTGCCTGAAGCCGTAGCACCTTAAGAACTGTGATCTGCAATGATGCGCCAAAAGCCGCCCTCACGGCGGAAAATCAGCGTGGTCGTGCCGCTTTGGGTTTTTCCATCGCCATAGGTCAGCAGGTAGCGGGCGATGTAGAGCGCATGGCCTGGGTCAAGCAGGCGGAAATCCAGCGTCGTGAAGGTCAGCGTGCCGCGCTTGGCAGCATTGTCGAAATCATAGCGCGTTTTGTAGCGCGCCGTCATCGCTGCCTTGCCGCGGAGCACTCCCTCTTTGGTAACGAAGCTAGTTGCCGGATCGTCTGAATAGACGCGCATGAACCGTTCGACATCGCCGGCATTCCACCCGGCGGCGCTATCAGTCATCGCCTTCTCGACTGCCACCTGCTCGGGCGCTTGCGCGATGGCCGGAGCCGCCAGCGTGATCGCGGCGATGACAAAGAAAACAGGGCTGCGCATCGTCATTTTCCTTGTTTTACCACCAGCGCCTCAAGCGCCGCCACATCGAGCGGCTCGGCGCACAGGAACCCTTGATAATATTGGCAGCCTTCCTTGGCGAGCAGGTCCAGCTGTTCCTCGGTTTCGACGCCTTCGGCGATCACCGACAGGCCGAGCGATCGCGCCATGTCGATTACGCCGCGCACCACGATCCGGTCGCGGGTCGATCCGGCAATGTCCTGCGCCAGCTTCTTGTCAATCTTGAGATAATCGAGCGGTAGCGCCTTCAGATAGGCCAGGCTTGAATAGCCCGTCCCAAAATCATCAATCGCGACCCGGCAGCCAGCACTGCGCAGCGAAGCCAGCAACATCGCGGCGATGCCCAAATCCTCAATCAGCCCGCTTTCGGTGATTTCCACCGTCAGGCGGCTGCGCGGAAAACCACTGCTATCGACGCGATCTAGGAAGATATCGGCAAAGCCCGGCCGGGCGATATCGGCCGCCGTCAGGTTAAGCGACAAGCGGAGGCGTGACAGATTTTTCGGCCAACCCGCGGCACGCGCAAGCACAATCCGCTGGATATGATCCGACAGACCAATGACCAGATCGGCGCGATCAGCGGCGGCGAACAAGGTCTCCGCGCCCAATGCACCCATCACTGGATGGTCCCAGCGCGCCAACGCCTCCACACCAGTGATGTCGCCGGTCGCAATCGCCACCTGGGGCTGGAATACGATGTCGATTTCGCCCTGGTCCATCGCCCGCCGAAGATCGACCGCAAGCATATCGATTGGTGCGCCTTCCTGGCCCTCACGACGCGCTGTCTGGATCGTCAGACTGTCAGACGCCTTGGCCTCGGCCAACGCCTCGCTTGCGCGGCGCAGCAACATGCCAGTGGTGTCGCCCTCCTCTGCAGGGGCAATCCCGATCCGGCAGCCCAGTACCGCCACCGCGCCACCCGTGACGAAGGGACGGGACAGCGCCTCGGCAATGCGGCCGGCGACGAGTTCAACCCGCGCTGGGCTATCAGCTGCCGCGACCAGAAATTCAGATCCCCCCAGCCGCGCGACAATGGCAGCGCGACCCAGCAGTTCAGCGGCAATTTCGTCGATCCGCTTTTGGGCGGTGCGCAGCAGCGCATCGCCCGCGCTGCGGCCATAGGCACTGTTGACGATATCAAAGCGGTTCAGCGCGATCAGCATCACTTGCACCGGCGGATCGCTGGGATCGGCAAGCTTGCGGTCGAGCCAGCGCCGCGCGCTCGCTGCATCGCGCACGCCCGATAACGCCTCGCGCAACACATTGGCGGGATCGGGGATCGACGTGAGCCGCTCGATCACGGCGTCGATATGGCCAGTTTCGGGATCGATCGTCAGGTGCTGAACCATCCGGCCCAGCCCGGCAATATCATGGGCAAAGGCGGTGGCGGCGCCGGTTTCCAGCAGCCGCCGCAGCGCGCGGAGTGCGATCGGTCGGTCGGCCGGCGCAAGCTGCCTCAACAGACCAAGGGCAGAAGGGCTTTCGCCCGCAACGAGCAGATCAGCGAAAGCTGGGGTCAGCAACACAGCCCGTTCTTGCCGGTCAAAACGCCACCCCAGCGGTTCGGTCGATCCTATTTTGGGGTGCCAATCGCCCGCCATCCGTTCCGCATGCCGGGCGGCAAAGCGCAGGGTTTGAATAAATTCATGCTCGCTATGCGGGCTGGACAAAAAATGAGTGGCCCCGGCATCATATAATGTGCCGATTTCACCAACATCGCCGCGCGAGACCAGCACAAGCAACGCCCCGCCATTGGCGGCAATCACATCGCCCAGTGCCGCCACGGCCGCCAGCCCATCCCCCAGCGCCCCGCGCGCATCAATCACCGCGACCTGCGCCCCGCTCGCCAGATAGCGCCGTTCCGCGCCATCGGCGCGACGCGCGGCGATCACTTGCCAGCCGCCACGCGTGGCCAGCGCTGCCAATTCGTCACGCTGACGGAACGACAAGACAAAAAGGGCGGATGCTGCTGCCGGGCGCTGGCTGGTTTCTGGATCATTGGCGGCCACGGGGCTGGTCATGCGATCAAGCCTAGCCCGCACTGGTGACTTCGCCAATCCGCAAACGGCGCGCCGCTGTCCTGCCAATACGGTTGAGGGTTGTTTGCATCGGCGTGAAGGCTTAGCTCGTGATCGATGTCTTGCGCCTCCCCTCTTGTCGACAGCTTTGGTCGCACGATCAGCTATCTGCGGATATCGGTAACGGATCGCTGCGATCTGCGCTGCCGTTATTGCATGGCAGAGGAGATGACCTTTCTGCCCAAGGCCAAATTGCTGAGCCTGGAAGAAATCGCCATCATCGCCGAGCGATTCATCGCGCGGGGCGTTACCAAGATCAGGCTCAGCGGCGGCGAACCATTGGTGCGGCGCGATGTCGTGGAGCTGACGCGGCGGCTCGGTCGGCATGTCGGTGCCACGACGGGTCCTCGGCTGGACGAGCTGACGATGACCACCAACGGCACCCGGCTGCGCGATCATGCTGCCGATCTCGCGGCGGCCGGTATCCGCAGGATCAATGTCAGCCTAGATAGCCGCGATCCCGATATCTTCCGCCACATCACCCGCCATGGCGATGTCGCGCAGGTGCTGGACGGCATTTCAGCGGCGAAACAAGCCGGGTTGGCAATCAAGATCAACATGGTGGCGCTGAATGGCCTGAACGAGAATGAGATCGCGCCGATGCTTTCCTGGTGCGGGGCAGAAGGCTTTGATCTGTCGTTGATCGAAACCATGCCCCTGGGCGCCATCGACGAAGACCGCGCGGACCGCTTCCTGCCACTGACCAAAGTGTTCGATGATCTCTCGGCCAAATTTGATCTCACCCGCGACGATCATCGCAGCGGCGGGCCCGCGCGCTATTGGCGGATCGGCGGCAGCGACGCGCGCCTTGGCCTGATTTCGCCCTTGACCAATAATTTCTGCGATGGCTGCAACCGCGTGCGGCTGACGACCGAGGGAAAGCTGTACATGTGTCTCGGCCAAAATGATCAGGTTGACCTGAAGGCTGTGCTCCAGACTGAAGGCGTTGCCGGATTGGATGCAGCACTTGATGAAGCGATGCGCCTCAAACCAGCGCGGCATGATTTTCAGATCGAGCGCGGTGCCGCCCCGGCGGTTGCCCGTCATATGAGCGTGACCGGCGGATGAGCCGCTATGAACGGCGGGCGCTGGTCGTCTCGCCAACCGCCCAAGCGCAGGCCGCCGCGCATGAGCTTCGCCATAATTATGATTGGGTCCCGATCAATCAGGCCGACATGATCATCGCGCTCGGCGGTGATGGCTTCATGCTCCAGGCGCTGCACAGCCAGCTGGAAAGCGCGCGCGACCCGCTCCCCGTATTCGGCATGAATCTGGGCACGATCGGTTTTTTGATGAACGAGTGGCGGCTGGAGGGGCTCGACGGGCGACTGGACCGCTGCAAGGCGTTCAAAGTGACGCCGCTGCGGATGGTGGCGGAGACGATTGCGGGTGAGCGTCATTCGGTGCCAGCAATCAACGAAGTGTCGCTGCTGCGCGAAACGCGGGAGACCGCCAAGATTGAAGTGACCGTCAATGATCGCATCGTCATCCCGGAATTGGTCTGCGACGGCATCCTGGCCGCCACGCCTGCGGGATCGACCGCCTATAATTTCTCCGCGCAAGGGCCGATTCTACCGCTTGGCTCGGCGCTGACCGCGCTGACGCCGATCAGCGCGTTTCGCCCGCGGCGCTGGCGCGGGGCGATTTTGCCCGACAAGGCGCGGATCTCGCTGCGCGTGCTGGAACCTGCCAAGCGCCCGGTCAGCGCCGTTGCCGACCAGCGTGAAATTCGTGATGTCGCCCGGGTCGATATCGCCATGGACCGCAGCCGCGAACTCACCTTGTTGTTCGATCCCGAACATGCGCTCGACGATCGCATCACGATGGAGCAATTCATCTCCTGAGTGGCACTCGCCCAGGGCATTGTCTGGGCATTGTCCGAGCAATCGCGCAAAACCCGCGAAACAGGGGTTGCATCCGCTGCCGACGGGTAATAGAGGCTCGCTTCGCTATTCCCTGATAGCTCAGCGGTAGAGTAGGTGACTGTTAATCACTTGGTCGTTGGTTCGAATCCAACTCAGGGAGCCACTTCTTTCCTCCGGACCGATCCGGGCGTTGCCAGCACGCCCCTACCCGCCCTAGGGTGACGGTCATGAGCCGATGCGATAATCGGCCACGGGGAGAAGAAATCATGCGCCACACTGCCGCCCTTCGTACTGCGCCAATATTCGCCGCCTTGCTGCTCGCCAGCTGCTCAACCGGGCCGAAGACCGATGCACAGGGCTTTGTGGTCGATCCCGATTTCGAAAAGAAGCTGCAGGAGCAATTGCTTGATGCAAAGCCCGGCACGGTAGTGACCATCCCGGCGGGCAAATATGCCCTGACGCGCAGCCTGAGCGTCGCCGTGCCCGGCGTGACGATCAAAGGCGCGGGGATGGACAAATCGATTCTGTCCTTCGCGCGCCAGACATCGGGCGCGGAAGGTCTGCTGGTCACCGGGGATGATTTCACGCTGGAAGACGTCGCGCTTGAAGACAGCAAAGGCGACGCGCTCAAAATCAACGGCACCAAAAACGCCATCATGCGCCGCGTCCGGGCGGAATGGACCGGCGGCTCAAAAACGTCGAACGGCGCTTACGGCCTTTATCCGGTGCAGGTCACGAACGTGCTGATCGAGGACAGCGTGGTCAAGGGCGCGTCCGATGCCGGGATTTATGTCGGCCAATCGAGCAACATCATCGTCCGCAACAACCGCGCCGAGGGCAATGTCGCAGGCATCGAGATCGAAAACTCGACCGCTGCGGACGTCTATGGCAATGTCGTCACTGGCAATACCGGCGGCATCTTGGTGTTCAACATGCCCGATCTGCCCGTGCCCGGCAGCAAGACGCGGGTGTTCAAGAACAAGGTGGTGGCCAACAACCTCGCCAATTTCGCCACCAAGGGCACGGCCGTTGCGTCAGTGCCGCCAGGATCAGGCGTGATCGTCAATTCAAACGATGATGTCGAGATTTTCGACAATGATCTGAAGGACAACCAGACCGCCAATGTGATCATTTCCAGCTTCTACTCGCTGGGCTTCGAGGCGACACGCGGGATTGCAGCGGCCTATGATCCCTATCCGGAAAATATCTATGTCACAGGCAACCGCATTTCAGGCGGCGGCACAGAACCAGGCGCGAAATATGCGCCGCTAAAAGCGCTCGGCGGCGGCGCGCTGCCTGCGGTCCTTTGGGACGGCTTCGCCAACCCCAAAATCGCAAAGCCCGGCATTTGCGTGCAAAATGGCGATGCCAAGGTGCTGAATGTCGATGGGCCCAACAAATCGGCCAATCCGCATATCGACACGGGCCTCGATTGCGCACCGGCCGCGCGGCTGCCCGAAATCACGCTTCCGGCCATAATGACCAAGGGCTGAGCGTTTCATGATCCGTGCCCTGGTTACCCTGATGATCGCGTTGGCGCTCGGCGCGTGCGCGAGCCATCCGGCGGCGATTACTTTTCATGCCAATGAGAATCCGGAGTCGCTGGCGGACTGGGGCTTGTTCGACGTGAAAGACGGGCACATCGCGCCGCGCGCTGGCCTTGTCAGCTATGAACTCGCAACGCCCTTGTTCAGCGACTACGCCCAGAAATGGCGCGCGGTGTTCGTCCCCAAGGGGATGAGCGCGAAATATGATCCGGTGAAGACCTTCGACTTTCCGGTCGGCACGATCATCGCCAAGACCTTTTATTATGCCACTCCGGTTGGCACTGCGCCCGGGACAAGCGAACATGTGCTAAAGGTCACGCCCGCAGTCTATCAGCCAGGCGACAAGGGGCTCGATCTCAGCCACGCCCGGATGATCGAAACCCGGCTGCTGGTGAAGCGCGCGGACGGCTGGCAGGCGCTACCCTATGTCTGGAATGCCGAGCAGACCGAGGCGACGCTCCAGCGCACGGGGGCCGAGATTCCCCTGGTTTTTGATGAAGCTGGCAAGTCCACCCGCTTCACCTACACCGTCCCCAATGTGAACCAATGCGCTGGTTGCCACGCCACCGACCGGACCAAGACGCTGATGCCAATCGGCCCCAAGGCACGCCATCTGAACCGCGATTTTCCGGGAATCGGCGGCGACATCAACCAGCTCACGCGCCTCACAAAGATCGGCTATCTCTTGGGCGCGCCCTCACCCGCCACTGCACCCCGCGATGCCCGCTTCACTGATCTAACGGCCAGCATCGATGCCCGCGCCCGCGCCTATCTCGATATCAACTGCGCGCATTGCCACAGCGCCACTGGCCCGGCGCGCGTTTCCGGCCTGTGGCTCGATTCACCGACGATGGACCTGCGCAAGCTCGGCACCTGCAAGCCGCCAATCGCCGCCGGCACGGGTACGGGCAACCGGGTCTACAGCATCGTCCCCGGCCATCCCGAGCAATCGATCATGGCCTATCGGCTGGAAAGCGATGATCCCGGCGAAATGATGCCCGAAAACGGCCGCAGCCTGACGCATGCGGAGGGTGTGGCGCTGATCAAGCAATGGATCGCCGGGTTGAAGGGCGGGTGCGAGGCTGGGAACGACCTACCCCGTTCGTCCTGAGTAGCGGCTGAGCGAAGTCGAAGACGCGTATCGAAGGACAGGGCCCCATGCGAGCCGCTACTTCGATACGGCGCTTCGACAGGCTCAGCACCTACTCAGCACAAACGGATTTGGGCACAAACGGATTTGGCGCGAGCGGAATTCTCTCGATCTTACCCCAGCGCCTTTTTCAGCAGATCATTGACGACCCCCGGATTGGCCTTGCCGCCCATCGCCTTCATCGTCTGGCCGACGAAGAACCCGAATAACTTGTCCTTGCCGCCGCGATAATCGGCGACCTTGTCGGCATTGGCGGTCATCACCTCGGCAATCACCGCTTCGATCGCGCCGGTGTCGCTGGTCTGTTTCAGCCCACGCTCTTCAACGATCACGCCCGCGCCCTGCCCGGTCTCCAGCATGATTTCGAACACCTGCTTGGCCAAACTGCCCGACAAGGTGCCATCGGCGACCAGCCCCAGCAATTCTGCGGCCTGTGGCGGTGTGACCGGCGAATTGGCAATGTCCTTGCCCAGCCGGTTGAGCGCGCCGAACAGTTCCGACGTCACCCAGTTCGCGCCCGCCACCGCAGGCGATCCTGCCTCCAGCAGCGCATCGAACCAGCGCGCGGCATCGACGTCCGCCGTCAGCACCGCCGCCGCATAAGGGGTGACCCCCAAAGCCTCATAGCGTTTGCGCTTGGCATCGGGCAGTTCGGGCAGGCTGGCGCGGCACTCGGCGAGGAAATCATCCTCCAGCACCAAAGGCAGCAGATCGGGATCGGGGAAGTAGCGATAATCATGCGCGTCTTCCTTCGATCGCATCGACCGCGTCTCGTTGCGGTCAGGATCGTAAAGGCGGGTTTCCTGGACGATCCGCCCGCCGTCCTCCAGCACCGCGATCTGGCGCTTGGCCTCCTGCTCGACCACCGCCATCACAAAGCGGACCGAGTTGACGTTCTTGGTCTCGGTCCGGGTGCCGAGCGTCTTGTCGCCCACTTTGCGGACGCTGACATTGACGTCGGCGCGCATCGAACCCTGGTCCATATTGCCGTCGCACGACCCGACATAGCGCAGGATCGACCGCAGCTTCGACAGATACGCTCCGGCTTCGGCAGGCGATGCCATGTCGGGCTTCGACACGATTTCCATCAGCGCCACGCCCGACCGGTTGAGATCGACATAGGATCGCGTCGGGTGCTGATCATGCATCAGCTTGCCCGCATCCTGCTCGACATGGATGCGCTCGACCCCGATCCGCTTGGTCGCGGCATCGGGGTTCTTGTCGTCGAGGCTGATCATGATCGCGCCCTCCCCCACGATCGGGTGATAGAGCTGGCTGATCTGATAGCCCTGCGGCAGATCGGCGTAGAAGTAGTTCTTCCGGTCAAACCGCGACCATTTGTTGATCTGCGCCTCGATCGCCATGCCGGTGCGCACCGCCTGGCGGATGCATTCGCGGTTGGGGACGGGGAGCATGCCAGGCATCGCCGCATCGACGAGGCTCACCTGCGTGTTGGGCTCCGCGCCAAATGCGGTCGCGGCGCCAGAGAACAGCTTGGCGTTGGAGGTGACCTGTGCATGGACTTCGAGGCCGACAACGACCTCCCAATCGCCGGTGGCGCCGGAGAGGGTGTACTGGGGGGATGCATCAGCCATGATCAGTCTCGGGTGTGATAAGGGTGAGTTCGGGGAAATATTGGCGGTAACGGCGCGGATCACGGGTGATCAAGGGTCGTTGCTCAGTCACTGCATGCGCACCGATCAGGAAGTCGGCAAGCAGTTTTTCGCGGGTGCCACCCGCCCGACGATAAGCCGCTTGTGCCAAGCCCGCGCGTAAACCCGCCGCAACCGTCAGCGCTTGAGGTTCAATCTCGAAAACAGCGAGTTGCGTCATGATTTCGGCTTCCCCAGTACCGCGCGCGACCAGTTCACCCAGCACAATTGCACTGGTCGTCAGCCCGTCTGAGACCAACCGAGCCAATGTGCCAACCGACCACTCGAACCACACACCATCTTCTTCACGCAGATCGACGATGATATTGGTATCCACCATCATGGCGGAAACGGATCGTCGCCGCGAATGTCGCGCATGATTTCATCCGTCGGTCGGCCTTCCCGCAGATGCGCGAACCGTCGCGACACTTCACGAACGCGGGTCTTGTAGGCTTCGATCTCGGCGGCGCGATCACGCACCGGACGGCGAATCACAGCCTCACCCGCATCATTCCAGTCGAACTCGACGGGTTCCCCGGGTTTCAAGCCAAGCGCGTCACGGACATCCTTCGGGATCGTGACCTGCCCCTTCACGGTTAGGTTGCTTTGCTTGCTCATAACGCAAGTATTACCATTTCAGGTAATACGCGTCTACCACCAAGCCCCCGGTCGCGCCGTAAACCCTGCCCGCTCTTCCAACGCCAGACATGCATTGAGCACGCCCTGCTCGTCCAGCGCGCGGCCGATGATCTGCAACCCCAGAGGCAGCCCAGCCTTGTCCAGCCCGCCTGGCACACTCATCGCGGGGAGACCCGCGAGTGATGACGGCACCGTGAAAACGTCGTTCAGATACATCGCGATCGGATCGGCGCTCTTCTCGCCCAGCGCGAACGCGGCACTCGGCGCGGTGGGGGTGAGGAGGTAATCGCACGCCTCGAACGCGCGATCGAAATCGCGGGCGATCAGCGTCCGCACCTTCGAAGCCTGTGTGAAGTATGCGTCGTAAAACCCCGCCGACAGTACATAAGTGCCGATCATGATCCGGCGCTTCACTTCATCACCAAAGCCCGCTGCGCGCGTCGCCGCATACATGTCCTGCAAGTTCGCGCCGTCGGGCAGGTCACGCAGGCCAAAGCGCACGCCGTCATAGCGCGCCAGGTTGGACGACGCCTCCGCAGGCGCGATGATGTAATAGGCGGGCAGCGCATATTTGGTGTGCGGTAGTGACACCTCGACGATTTCGGCGCCGGCATCTTTCAGCCAGTCAATCCCCTGCTGCCACAGTGCATCAATCTCCGGCGGCATGTTATCGACGCGGTATTCCTTGGGGATACCGATCCGCTTGCCGACCATGCTGGCGTTGAGCCCAGCTTCCCATTTGGGCACTGGCAGGTTGAGCGAGGTCGAATCTTTCGGATCGAACCCCGTCATATTCTCCAGCAGGATCGCGCAATCGCGCACGCTGCGCGCCATCGGCCCGGCCTGATCGAGCGACGAGGCGAACGCCACCACGCCCCAGCGCGAACAGCGGCCATAGGTCGGCTTGATGCCCGAAATGCCAACGAACGCGGCAGGCTGGCGGATCGAGCCGCCGGTATCGGTGCCGGTCGCACCCGGACACAGCCGCGCCGCGATAGCCGCTGACGAACCGCCCGACGAGCCGCCGGGCGCGAGCGGTGCATTGCCGCCGTCGCTGCGCCGCCAAGGCGAGATGACATTGCCGAACGCGCTGGTCTCGTTGGACGATCCCATCGCGAACTGGTCCATGTTGAGCTTGCCGAGCATCCCCGCGCCGGCTGCGAACAAATTGCCCGAGACGGTCGATTCATATTGCGGGGTGAAGCCTTCAAGGATCAGGCTGGCGGCAGTGGTCGGCACGCCCTTGGTGCAGAACAGGTCCTTCATGCCGATCGGCACCCCGGCGAGCGGCTTGAGCACCTCGCCAGCTGCGCGCGCGGCATCCGCCTCTTTGGCGGCGGCAATGGCATGATCGGGGGTTTCGACCAGAAAGGCGTTGAGCGGCTTGGCCTTGCTGACCTTGACGATGAAGGCGTCGGCGACTTCGCGCGCCGAAAAAGTCCCCAGACGCACACCATCGCGGATGGCGGCGATGCCGAGTTCGGTAACATCGGTCATTATTCGATCACCTTGGGCACGGTGAAAAATCCATATTCGGCCTGGGGCGCATTGGCGAGCACCGCGTCACGGACATTACCATCGGTAACGACATCATCGCGCAAGCGGAGCGTATTGGCGATCACGGCGGTCATCGGCTCGACATTGGCGGTGTCGACCTCGCCGAGTTGTTCGATCCAGCCCATGATATTGTCGAGCTCGGGCGCGATGCGCGCGGCTTCTTCCTCGGTGATCGCGATCCGGGCGAGACTCGCGATTTTGCGGACGGTGGGAATGTCTACTGCCATGCAGGTGCGGCTAGCATCACGGCTCGCTGCAACGCAACCTATTCGAACGGTTCGCCCACGGGCACGCCGCCAACAAACACCTGGCGGCGCGGCACGGTGCGCACTTCAACCTCTCCATTGGTGAACCCCTTGGCCAGTTTGGTCCGCAGGTCGGCGGGCATTTCGGTTGGACTACCGCGATTGGTTGCCGCCCATACGCCCTTGTCGAGCACCAGACGCGTGACCTGGCAATTGGGTGCGATGACCATGCCTGCAGTGGTGGATGATTGCGGCGGTGCCTCAAAACACTCGGCCTGAATCGCCCAAGCCTCGGTCGCGCCGGGAGAATAAAGCAAGGTGCACCGCGTTTTGGGCGTCATCCCGCACGCCTGCCACTCGGGCAATTGCGTGAGCAACGCCGGTGGCACGGGCACCGGCTTGGGCAGGATACGCAACCGATCAGCGATCCCGGCCTGGGCCTTAGCCGCCTGCGCCAACTGGTCTGCCTGATAACGATCGGGGGCGGCCATGATCTCCTTCGCCCGCGCAGCGATGGCGGGGTCGGCGGAGCGCGCCAATTGCTTGAGTGCCGCCTGGCCCGGCGCGCCGAAATCAAACCCCAGCGCCTTCCAGTCGAAATTATCGACGCTGACCCGGCCCGAGGTCAATCGCGCGACCTGATCGGCGGTCGACAGGGCATTGAAGCTCAATAGCGGGGTTGCGAGGAACAGCGCCACCGCCGCCACCGCAAAGCCAAGCACGATGTTTGCCGACCGGGCAAATGGCGCCCAATCGGTCCGCCCGCGCGCCAGCGACACCAGATAGGCCAACCCATAAGCGCTCGCGAGGATCACGAAGGTCAGCGCCCAAAGCCGATCGGGCGTGAAGCCATATTGGTTGATCCTTAAGCCTGTTGCGATCGCCGCGATCACCGCCAGCGGCAGCATCGCCAGCGCCAGCATCATCGCGCCATAGCGCAGCACGGGATTGCGCGCCTCGTCATCAATCCCGTTGCCGATCACCGCATTGGCCAGGATCAGCGCGCCAACCACGCAGCTCAGCAGGATCGGTGTGGTCGACCTTGTTGCCTCCCACAGCGCGCCCAGCCCGGTAAAGGGCAGCAGCAGCAGGAACAGCAGCAGCCCGATACCCAGTACCGGCGCAAGCACGCCCAGCACTGCCGTCACCACCCGCTGCAACAGCCGGACGATCCGGTCACGCTCGCGCATCAGCCCGACCGCGCCGCCAAAGGCCGCGCCGATCAGCAGCGCGATCACCCAATCCTTTTGCAGCAGCTTTTCGAGGAAATCGATTCTAACCAGATTGAACAACGCCGCGAGCAGCCAGGCCATCGCAAACACAACGCCCACGAAAATCCAGCCAGCAAACCACAGGACAACATTGATCCAGGCATGGCCGTGCAGGTCGGCATAGGGGAAGTGCCAGCGGCCCTCGTCGCGTGCGGTCTGGAAAATCGGCGCGGCGATGGCAATCGCCAGGAACAGGCTGGTCAGCCGCCAGTTCCAGAAATCGGGCGAGCCGCCCGGCGTGCCCTGCCAATAGACGATCAGCCCCGCGACCAGGCCGATCACAATTGTGAACGCCATCGCCCAGCCGAGTCGCACCTTTTCAGCGACAAACCCAAAGCCGATCGCCGCCGTGCCAATGCCGATCGCCACCGCGACCCGATCTACCGGTGGGGCGGAACCCTGGCCAAGCAATTGCTGGATAGCCAGCGCAGCAGCGGCGCCAATGCCCGCCAGCAATAATGGCCGCACTGGCCATGCGCCGCCCGCCGGGCCATCCTGCTCTGTGACAAAGGCATCCATGTCTGCATTTCCTTCTGGCACAGCCACCTTCTCCATAGCCCAAGCCGCGATTGCAGGCGACACATTCGTCGGGCAGAGGAAACGCAGTTGCGATTGGCGGGTTTTTGCTGCACCGCACAAACATCCGGAGTATCTCGTTTGGCGCGCAAGTTTCTCTATCTGATGGCGGTCCTCATCGTCATGGTCATTGCTGGTCTTTTTGCGTTCAGGATGTTCGGCCCGCAGCTGATGCGGGTCGCCTTCGTGCCGTCGGCGCAGTTCGAGCGTCTGCCGGGCGTCAATTCGAGCGTCTATAAGAACGCGAACATGTGGCTGGCGCGCCCCGACAAGCCCGGCAATCCAGCGCTGTGGACACCGTCGGGCGAAAAGCCAGCCGCCAATCCGCAAGCCGTGATGTTCTTCATTCATCCGACCTCTTATCTTGACCGGACGAGCTGGAATGCCCCGCTTGCCGACACGGTCGCCAATGACCGGGCGGCATTGTTCCTGCGCGGCCAGGCAAGCGCATTCAACGCCAGCGCCGCCATCTGGGCACCGCGTTATCGCCAGGCGACCTTCGGGGCGTTCTTCACCGGCCAGGCGGAGGCGCAACAGGCGCTTGACCTCGCTTATGGTGATGTCAGCGCGGCGTTTGACGAATTCCTGCGCGAAATCGGCCCCGATCGGCCAATCATTCTCGCGGGCCATAGCCAGGGCGCGCTCCACCTGATCCGGCTGCTGCGCGAACGGGTGGCGGGCAAGCCGATCGCCCGGCGGATCGTCGCTGCCTATGCCGTGGGCTGGCCGATCTCGCGCAGCACCGATCTGCCCGTGCTGGGGCTGCCCGAATGCAGCACCGCCGATCAAACCGGCTGTATTCTGTCCTGGCAAAGCTTCGCAGAACCCGCCGATCCCAGCCTGATCCTTGACACGTACGATGCCTCGACCGGGCTGAACGGCGCGCCGCGCAAGGGCAGCGCGATGATCTGCACCAATCCGATTACCGGCACGCCGGGTGCGAGCGCGCCGGCAACCGCCAATCTCGGCACATTGGTGCCATCAACTGACATGAAAACCGCCACGCTTGTCGCCGCCGGCCTGCCGGCGCGCTGCGACGGACGTGGCTTTCTGCTAATCGGGCCACCACCCGCGCAAATTGGGCAATATGTGCTGCCCGGCAATAATTATCATGTGTTCGATTACAGCCTGTTCTGGGGTAATGTGCGGGCCGATGCCGCGCGGCGGCTGGCCGCGTTTGACAAAAAGTGATCACCACCGCCGCCGCTGATTTTCGCGCTGTCCTCCCGCATGGCGGGCGACTGATCGGGCTTGATGTCGGCACCAAGACGGTCGGCACCGCGCTTGCCGATGCCGGGTGGAGCTTCGCCTCACCTGCCCTGCTCATCCGGCGCACCAAATTCACCGCCGACAAGGCCGCGATCGTCGCGCTGATCACGCAGCAATCAGTGGTTGGTATCGTCATCGGCCTGCCACTCAATCTCGACGGCACGGATAGCCCGCGCACCCAATCCACCCGCGCCTTTGCGCGCAATATGGACGATCTGGACCTGCCGATTTTGCTGTGGGACGAACGTTGGTCGACCCAGGCGGTCGAACGCCAGATGATCGCTGAGGATATCAGCCGCGCCAAACGCGCCGAACGAATCGACAAGATCGCCGCCAGCTACATCCTGCAAGGCGCTATCGATGCGCTGATGATGGGGTAGATCAGGCCAATCCGCGTTTGTCGATCAAGGTAAGCCGACAGGCCAGATCAGCCTCTCCACTAGCGACCATCCAGGCGTCTCCAGCATCGACAATCCCGGTCGTGAAGACGATGTTGCTCAGATACATCAAAATCTTGATTGGATCAGTGAGCATTGGCGCAGGTTCGATCAGCGGCGCATTCCCGCCACCAATCGTCCGCCAAGGTTCATCGCGATCAAGCAGCGACCAATAGGTGCGATAGATACCCACGCCGCCATCCGGCTCCACCCCATGCCACAGGCTCAGCCACCCGGCGGCCGTCAGGATCGGCGGGGCACCACCGCCGATCCGCACCGCCTCTGGCAACGCGGCTGCCGGGCGGATACCGGGCTGCGCATGCGGCTTCCAGTGGCGCGCATCGGGCGAGGTGGCGAGGTTGATCGATGGCCCCGCGCACCACGGACTGTCAGGCGGATAGGTGAAATAGCCATCGCCCAGCGGCCTAGTCTGCGCCCAATATTGGCCGCCGATCAGCCCCTGGAAGATCAGCATGTCCTTGTTCTGATGATCAAGCACGATCCCCTCAAGCTGCCAGTCAAGCGCATCGGCTGAGCTATAGAGGATGGTACATTGGCGTTCCGGGCTGACCGCGCAGGCAGTCATCAAATATTGATCGCCAACCTGAGCAATCCGCGCATCTTCAATGCCATAGCATTGATAGGGCGCAACCGGCGCAATCGCGCGATCATAATGCACCGCAATCACGGCATCGCCATCCGCCGTCAATTCAACGGGTAAAAGCCAGGACAGGGAGGTGAGCCCGAACACCGGCCAGTCCTGGCCATAGCGCCTGAAATTGCGCGGATCGCTGGTGTCGACGGCATCAAGCGGCCAGGCATCGAGCCGATAGCAATCATCTGCCCAGCGGATCGCATGGACATGGCCGTTCCAAATCGGCGTCCGCAATGCCTCCGCCACCCGCACCATCAGCAGCAAATTGCCATTCGCCAGCCGCGCCAGCCCCGGGTTGAACGCGCCCAGCACATAGGTTTCGGCATCGACGCGATCGGCAAGCGGCGATCGTGCCAGATCGACATCGTTCGGCGTGAAAACCAGTCTGTCGCGCAAAATCATCCGGTTTTCCTTCGCCGCCGACCCTCTGGCTGGCAAAGAACCAGACGGTTCACGCCACGACAGGTTCCCGTGCAACCCCGGCCAGCAGGCGGTCGATCGCCGCCGCCGCTTCAGGCTCATCCAGCGTCGGCGCATGGCCGACATCAGGCACCGTCACCAAGGCAGCATCACCCAGCACCGCCGCCATCCGTTCCGCGACTGGCGCGGGTAGAATATCAGACAGGCCACCGCGAACGATAAGCACCGGTATTTCCGACAGCCGATTAAGCGCTTGCCACATATCCGGCCCCGCCTCATTCCCCGGCAGCCGGAACGGTTCGGCGATCTTCATATCATAATCGAGCACAATGCGGCCCGATGCATTGAGCCGGTAGAGCCGCTTGGCCATCGCCAGCCAATCGCCAATCTCATAATGCGGGTATGCATCCGCATTGCTCTCAGCCACGGCACGCGCGGCGTGCATCCAGGTTGGCCAGGCGCTGCTCTTGCCAACATAGGAGCGGATTCGCGACAAGCCGATCGGATCAATCTCTGGCCCGACATCGTTCAGCACCGCACCGACGATCGTTTCGCGCGCCGCCCCCGCCAGCAGCATCGTCACGATCCCGCCCAGCGATGTCCCGATTGCTAAATAGCGCGTACAGCCAAGCTCGCCGAGCAGCTTTTCGACATCCTGCACATAGACAAGCGGCACATAGCTCATCGGATCCTTGGCATAGCCGCTGTCGCCCCGCCCGCGGAAATCAACGACAACCACGCGCCATTCGGCCGACAGCCGCTGCGCCAGCGTATCGAAATCGCGCGCGTTGCGGGTCAGGCCCGGCAGGCAGAGGATGGGTGGTCGCCCAGCAGCGGCGACGGGATCGCGTGGCGCATAATCGCGCGCGTGCAGCCGGATCCCATCGTTCGACCACCAATATCGATTTTCATATGCAGCCATGGTTGCGTCCTTGCGCGCCTAGCCTCCATATCGCCGGATGACCGCCAACCCGCAACCCGCCGCATTCCGCCCTGCCACCGCGATTCTGTCGCTGGGGGACAGTTTCTACGATTCCGTTACAGCAGCGCCGTTCCCGCAAACGATCCTGCGCTTTCGCAATGATCGGGCGGCCGCGACTGTCGGGCTCGATTCGCTGAGCGATGCGGCATGGGTCGCGCATTTCGGCCGGTTCGCGCCGCTACCTGGCAGCCTGACGACGCCGCTGGCGCTGCGTTACCACGGCCACCAGTTTCGCAATTATAATCCCGAAATTGGCGATGGCCGCGGTTTCCTGTTTGCCCAGATGCGTGATGATCAGGGCCGACTGATGGACCTGGGCACCAAGGGATCGGGGCAGACCCCGTGGAGCCGTTTTGGTGACGGTCGATTGACGCTGAAAGGCGGCGTTCGTGAGATTTTGGCGACCGAGATGCTCGAAGCATTAGGCGTTTCGACTTCACGCAGCTTTTCGCTGATCGAAACCGGCGAAGCGCTGGAGCGCAACGATGAACCCTCCCCCACGCGCGGCGCAGTGCTCGTCCGGCTCAACCACGGCCATATCCGCATCGGTACTTTCCAGCGGCTGGCCTATATGCGCGACGAAGACGGGATGCGGCGACTGGCCGATTATGTGCTCGGTCATTATTTTGACGATATCAGCGAGGGCGAGGATGCACCGGTCCGCCTGCTTGATCATGTCGTGCGGCGCACAGCGCGGCTAGCGGGGCAGTTCATGGCGGCGGGCTTCGTCCACGGCGTGCTCAACAGTGACAACATCAACGTCACTGGCGAGAGCTTTGATTACGGGCCGTGGCGCTTCAATCCCAGCTGGGATCCCGATTTCACTGCCGCCTATTTCGATCATGCCGGTCTGTACGCCTTTGGCCGCCAGCCCGAAGCAATTTATTGGGATACCATGCAGTTGGCCGTGTCACTGCGGCTGATTTCCCCGGCTGAGCCCTTGATCGCGGTGCTCGATAGCTTTGGCGATCATTATCAACCTGCCGTGACGGGTGCCATTCTATGGCGGCTGGGCGTGGTGCCGCGGTCCAGCGCCGATGACCGGGCGCTGATTCAGGCGATCGAACCCGCCTTGCGCGCAGCCGAAACACCGCTTGATCGATTTTTCCAGGCCAGCTTCGGTGGCCAGATCCCCGACAGCTTCGGTCCCGCTTTTGCTGAGGCAAGGGCAATAGCGGCGCATTACACGCCGCGAAAACCCCGCGACCACGGCTATTGGCAAGAACAAGCCCCTTGTTCGATGCTGATCGATGAAGTCGAATCGATCTGGTCCGACATCGCAGAGCGCGATGACTGGGCAGCGCTGCATGCCAAGGTCATGAAAATCCGCGAATTCGGCGCCGCGCTTGCTGACTGAATGACGCCAGTTGGCATTCCCTATCAAAATCGGGCAAGAGCGCGCATCAATCGAGAAGAAAGACCCAATGGTCGGACAGGAAATCGTCTCCATCGAACCCGCAACCGGGGCCATTTTGTGGCGCCAGATGCCCGGTGACGCTGATACTGAAATAGCCATTGCGCGCGCCAGCTGGGCGGGCTGGGCGGCGCAACCGCTCGCCTGCCGGCTTGAAGTGCTGCGCCGCTTCGCCAATGTCGCGCGCGCCAAGGCAGAACCCTTTGCTGATCTGATCGCGCGCGAAACGGGCAAACCTTTGTGGGAGGCGCGAACCGAGGTCGATTCGGTAATCGCCAAGGTCAATATCTCGGCCACCGCTTATGCCGAGCGCAGCGCCCAGCGAAAAATGGAATCACAAGGCGGCCGACTCGCGGTTCGTCACAAGCCGCACGGCGTGCTGGCGGTGCTCGGTCCCTATAATTTCCCGGCCCATCTGCCCAACGGCCATATCATTCCCGCCTTGCTCGCTGGCAATGCCGTGGTGTTCAAGCCGTCGGAGAAAACCCCGGCGACGGGCGCATTCCTGGTTGATTGCCTGCGCGAAGCGGGCGTCCCCGATGGCTGTATTCGGCTGCTGATCGGCGGCCCTGCAGAGGGCAAGGCATTGGCGGGGCATCCCGATATCGATGGGCTGCTATTCACGGGCTCAGCGCGCACGGGCATCGCGCTTAACCGCGCCTTTGCCGATAAGCCCGAAAAAATCCTTGCGCTCGAAATGGGCGGCAACAACCCGATTTTGGTGTGGGATGCGCCTGATCTTGCCTCGGCTGCCGTGCTCATCGTCCAATCGGCCTTTACCAGCGCTGGGCAGCGCTGCACCGCCGCGCGGCGGCTGATCGTCGATGAACGGCTCCACCAGCCGCTAATGGCCGAATTGTCGAAACTGCTCGATCGGCTGATTGTGGGTGATCCGCATGCTGATCCACAGCCGTTCATGGGTCCGGTGATCGACAATGAAGCTGCCGATCTGCTGACCGAGAGCTTCGTGACGTTGATGTCGCGCGGCGGCCGTCCGGTGCGGCACATGCAGCGCCCGATCGACGACCGCCCTTTCCTCACTCCTGGCGTGATCGACGTCACCGAGATGAACGATCGCCCCGATATCGAATTGTTCGGCCCGATCCTGCAAGTCGTCCGCACCGCCAGCTTTGAAGACGCCATCGTCGAAGCGAACAATACCCGTTACGGCCTCGCCGCCTCGCTCGTGAGCCAGGATCCGGCTTTGTACGATCAGTTCTGGGCCAATGCCCGCGCTGGAATCGTCAACTGGAACAAGCCGACCAATGGGGCGTCGTCGTCTGCGCCCTTCGGCGGCATCGGCTGGTCAGGCAATCACCGCCCCAGCGCCTATTATGCCGCCGATTATTGCGCCTATCCGGTCGTGTCCTCTGAAGCGGACCAGGCGCGCGCAACGATTGGCATCGGGCTTAAGGACGCCTGAAAAGCTACGCTACGTCGCCCCCAAGCAGCCCTGAGTTGCACCCAACAACCAGGGCGACCATTTGGCCAGTCATGATGACCGATTTCTCCTCTTCTAACGGCAGCGTGCTGCTTGTCGGTGCCGGCCCGGGTGACCCCGGCCTGCTTACCGTCGCGGCGCGCGATGCGATCCTCGCGGCCGACCTGATCGTCCATGACGGGCTGGTCGATCAGCGCATCCTCGATCTTGCGCCCGCCACCTCGCGCGTTTCGGTCGCCAAGAGCCGCAGCCGCCACACGATGCGCCAGGAAGCGATCAACGACCTGCTCGTTGCCGAGGCAAAGCGCGGCAAGCGCGTCGTGCGGCTAAAGGGCGGCGATCCCTTTATCTTTGGGCGCGGCGGTGAAGAGGCCGATGCCTGCTTGGCCGCTGGTGTGCCCGTCCATATCATCCCCGGCATTTCAGCGGCGATGGGAGCGGCTGCTGGTGCGCTGATGCCGCTCACTCACCGATCGGTCTCGAGCGCGGTCACCTTTGTGGCGGGGCAGTGCCAGGGATTGTCCGAACAGAATTGGGCAGGCCTTGCCGGCAAGGGCCGCACGTTGGTGATCTATATGGGCGTCGCCACATCCGATCTGATCGCCGTCAAGCTCATCGCTGAGGGTGTGGCCCCCGACATGCCCGTCGCCGTGCTCGAAAATGGCACCCGGCCCAATGCCCGCGCGCTGCGTACGCTCCTCGCAGATCTCGGCGCGATGATCGCGCGCGAAGGCGTCAAGAGCCCGGCAGTGATCGTCGTCGGCGAAGTTGCCGCGCGCGGTTCGGCAATCGACGCGCTCCAATCCCTTGCCATCGCAGCGGAGGCTATTTCGTGAAGATCTTGACCGGTAATGATTTATCTTCGGGCGATGTCGTCTGGTGGAGCGGCACCGGCTGGTCGCGCCATGTCGAGGACGCGGCCGATGTCGGCGAAGGCGGTGAGAGCATCGCCCGCGCTGAGGAAGGCGCGCGCCGCGTCAACGTGCCCTATGTGATCGATGCGGAAGCTTCCCCCGATGGCCCCCGCCCAGCGCACATCAAGGATCGCGTCCGCGCGCTTGGCCCCACCGTCCGCCCCGATCTGACGCTAAAGCCCGCCGACCCGCAAGCCGGCGAATGGGTGATATGATGGTCCCCCGCCTGCTGCTGGCAATTGCGATGGCGAGCGCGGCGCCAGCGGCGCTGGCTGCCCCCTCTGCCGGACCAACCGCCCAGTCGACCAAAGCCCCGACGCTGCACGTCACCCACACCTATCTGCGCGCCGCGCCCGGCAAGCGCGCCGCGCTGATCGCCTATATCAAGCAGAACTGGTTCGCGATGGACCGCGCCGGGATCGATCAGGGGCTGTTCACGAGCTATGCGCTGCTGGAGCGGGCCGATGACAGCGACGCCGACTGGGATGTTATTGTCGCGGTCGGCTATCCGACGGCGAAAGGCCATGATGCGCCCGGCGTCGCTGATGCCTTCAAGGCCATCCGGGCCGCGCACCGCGAGATCAAAGTCGACGGACTCGGCCTGGCTGAATTGGGCACAATCGTCCGCCACTATCCGCTCACCCTTGTTGATCAGGGCCGATAACCGACATGTATAAATATGACCATTTCGATCAGGCGATCGTCGATGCCCGCGTCGAGGAATTTCGCGATCAGGTAAGCCGTCGCCTCTCCGGCGCGATGAGCGAGGATCAGTTCAAGCCGCTGCGGCTCATGAACGGTCTATACCTCCAGCTGCACGCCTATATGCTGCGCGTCGCCATTCCTTATGGCACGCTCGACAGCCGCCAGATGCGGATGCTGGGTCATATCGCGCGCAAATATGATCGCGGCTATGGCCATTTCACCACGCGGCAGAACCTGCAGTTCAACTGGATCAAGCTCGCCGACACGCCCGATATCCTCGCCGAGCTCGCGACCGTTGAGATGCATGCCATCCAGACCAGCGGCAATTGCATCCGCAACATCAGTTCGGACCAATATGCAGGCGCCGCCGCCGATGAAGTCACTGACCCGCGCCCCTGGGCCGAGCTGCTGCGCCAGTGGAGCACTTTCCACCCCGAATTCAGCTATCTCCCGCGCAAGTTCAAGATCGCGGTGATCGCAGCGGATGAGGATCGCGCGGCGATGCGGCTGCACGATATCGGCATCCAGCTGCTTGAGCGTGACGGCGTGCTCGGTGCCAAAATTTTCGTGGGCGGCGGGATGGGCCGCACGCCGATGATCGGCCCGGAAATCAAGGATTTTATCACCGCCGAAGACCTGCTCAGCTATCTCGAGGCGTGCCTGCGCGTCTACAATCGCTATGGCCGCCGCGACAATATGTACAAGGCCCGGATCAAGATCCTGATCCATGAGATCGGCGCCGATTCCTATCGCCAGCAGGTCGAAGCGGAATTTGTCCAGGTGAAGGCGCTCGGCATCGATCCGCCAGCCGCCGAGCTCGCGCGGATCACCGCGATGTTCGCGCCGCCCGCGTTCGAGACCGATGCTGCCGACACCATCGACCGCAGCGATCCCGATTTCGGCGTCTGGCTCGACCAAAATGTGAAGCCGCACAAAGCCCCCGGCTATGCCATCGTCAATATCAGCCTGAAGCCGATTGGTGGCATCCCCGGCGATGCCAGTGCCGAACAGATCGACCTGATGGCCGATCTCGCCGAGCGCTACGCGTTCGATGAACTGCGCGTCACTCATGCCCAGAACATCGTCCTGCCGCATGTCCGCAAAGTCGATCTCTACACCATTTGGCAGGCACTCAGCGACGTGGGTCTGGCAAGCGCCAATCTCGATCTGATCAGCGATATCATCGCCTGCCCCGGCCTTGATTATTGCAGCCTGGCCAATGCCCGATCGATCCCCGTCGCGCAGAAAATCGCCCAGCGCTTCGGCGATCTCGGTCGCCAGCGCGACCTTGGGGAGTTGAAGCTCAAAATCTCGGGCTGCATCAACGCCTGCGGCCACCACCATGCCGGGCATATCGGCATCCTCGGCGTCGACAAGAAGGGCACCGAAAACTACCAGCTCTCGCTCGGTGGATCGGGTGCGGACGATGTCAGCATCGGCAAGATTACCGGCCCCGGCTTTGACGAGGACGGTGTGGTCGACGCGGTCGAAAAAGTCACCGACGTCTATCTCGCCACCCGCACCGAGGGTGAGCGTTTCCTGGATACATACCGCCGCATCGGCATCGAGCCCTTTAAGGAGGCGATCTATGGGTGACACCGTTAGCATGCCGACGTCCGTCGGCGGGTTGCTACGTTTTCGGGACGATCCGGCGCACGACGAACCCGCGATCACCCTCGACAGCTTTGTCCAGGGCCAGTCCAACGCTACCGCCGTCCGCATCGAGGCGGGTGACGATGCGCGCGCGCTGATCCCGCATCTCGGCCAGCTCGCGCTGATCGAGGTAAGCTTCCCGGCGTTCCGCGACGGGCGCGGTTATTCGGCTGGCCGGGTGCTCCGCGAGGCGGGCTATACCGGCGAACTCCGCGCGGCGGGCGATGTGCTGGTCGATCAGATTCCCCTGATGCGCCGCTGCGGGTTTGACAGTTTCGCGCCCCAGGCCCCTGTGGACGAAGCGGTGCTGAAGGCGTCACTCGAGCGCTATGACAACGCCTATCAGGCTGCTGCCGACAGCGTCGTGCTGGTGTGGAAGCTGCGGCATGGCTAAGACGCTCGCCCGCGCCGTCGATATGATCGACAGCGCGCCGCCCTTTACAGCGGCGGATGTGGCAGCGCTCAATGCGCGCTTCGCTGATGTCGATGCGCGGGAAATGCTGGCGGCGGTGCTGGCCGAGGGGCTGATAGGCCGGGCAGCAATCGTGTCCTCGTTCGGTGCGGAATCGGCGGTGCTGCTGCATTTGGTCTCAAGCATCGATCCCTCCGTGCCGGTGCTCTTTCTTGAGACGGGCAAGCATTTCCCCGAAACGCTCGCCTATCGCGACCAACTCGCCAGCCAGCTCGGCCTCACCGATCTGCGCAACTTGACGCCCGATGCCGACGCTGTCGCCAGACGCGATGAAAGTGGCCTGCGCTGGTCCTTTGACCCCGATGGCTGTTGCGAAATCCGCAAGGTCAAGCCGCTCGCCGCGGCCCTTGCGGGGTTCGACACGACAATTACGGGGCGGAAAGGCTTCCAGTCAGCAACCCGCGCCAATCTCCACCGTTTCGAAATTGATACCAGCGACACGGCCGGACGCCTCAAGATCAATCCGCTCGCCAGCTGGTCAAAGGCCGATCTCGACGCCTATGTCGCCGCGCACAATCTCCCGCCGCACCCATTGGTAGACGCAGGCTATCTCTCGATCGGCTGCGCGCCCTGCACGAGCCGGGTCCTCCCCGGCGAGGACGCCCGCGCCGGTCGCTGGCGCGGTTGGGAAAAGGTTGAATGCGGCATCCACGTGCCCGAAAAGGCAGGCGAGGAGCCGAGCTTTTAGGCTGGTTTCTAGCCAAACGGGACTAGTTCCATGCGCGCCTTTGTCTTCTGCCGTTGCGTGAGCGCAGACCGTGATGAAACATCGGCAACATTTGTCTCGGCGCCCTTACGAATTAAGGCCGCCGCTGGACAAGAGCGCTCCCTTGGTAAGGACAGCATTCTTCGGCCCCTATCTATTATTCGAAAATTTCATCGAAACACAAAATCTATAAAATACAGCCGAAACTATCCGATCTTCAGAGAATTATTCACCTTTAGGGCCAGTCGGGGCCGCAGTTTCAAAACACGCGCCACGCCCCTCTTCCTTTTGAATAATCGCTTCACCATTACGGCCCGGTAGTTTAAAAACAAGCACGCGCGAAAATAGATACGATCCTGTTTTTCGATTGATTGACCAAGACAGATCAGTATGCATTTGAACATTTTTTATTGTACCGAGCGCAACGGTATCAGATTTCTTGTCAGTTCTGTTTATATAGTTTGACTCAATCGAGCAGTAACCGGTCCCACATATGTTAGCGCTCCATGACATACCATCATTTTCTAATGTCGAGATATTATTTGGATACTCTAATCTATATGTCGTAGAAGTAAATTTGCTCACAGACTCGGCAGCATAATCACTCTTATATGGCCTGTATGTTCTTATCTGATCAAAGTCACACTTCAGAATTATCAGATTCTTTCCATATGCTGATGACGTAATCATCGTAGAGATCGCGGTTATCAAAACTACAGTCATTACCCTATAGACTGAATCTTTAAGTCGTTTTCCACCATCATTTCTAGAGCTCATCAAATTTAATTGGATGGCCATAGCCATAATGGATGGATCTTGATTTTGATCGGGAGTCATTTTTTTACCGACGATGCGTTACAGATAATATGCATGTTTATTTTTCACAGCTTATTTTTCCAAAATACGACTCGAATATTTTATACGATATTTGTATTGTATCATTAATCAGATATCTTGAATAGTAAGCGATCATATTTGTACGCTCAAGAATGAAGCGATGCCTTTTTAGTACAGATGTTATGATTTCTTTGATTTATGAATCTTTCGCCTTCACCCATCTTTGGGTCAGCGCGTAATGCTAATTTGCTGATTCCGCCGGTTGTCGCGATGCCGCATTCATCAGGCAGTCGCGCTCGGGCCTGAACTGAATTGATTCCCCACAGAACGAGAAAGCTACCGCCAGCTATGAGGTGGCGGGCTGACTTTAAGAGGGATCGCGCGCCATGCCTTTGCAGGCCGAATAACATCCTGGCTTGCGCGCTGAGCGTGATTATCGCGCCGAACCGACACGCATTGCCTTGGCCCGTGATCAGGCGTTTCTAAAAGCCCAGAAGGCCGATTGGGAGCACGGCGACAGTCATACAGGGTGTTGCAGACGCCGCGCGAGGAACCGAGTTTCTAACTCAATAGCTCGGCACCGGCCCCGCATAATCGCTGAACCGGGTAATCTCCGGCTCAAAGCGCAAGGTCACCTTGCCGGTCGCGCCGTGGCGCTGCTTGGCGATGATCAGTTCGGACAAGCCCGCCACTTCGGCATATTTCTGCGACCACTTCGCGTGCTTGTCCTCAACGTCAGCCGTGCTGCCCGCGCGCGGGACTTCGGGTTCGTGCATCGCGATGTAATAATCCTCGCGGTAAACGAACATCACGATATCGGCGTCTTGCTCGATCGATCCCGATTCGCGCAGATCCGATAGCTGCGGGCGTTTGTCCTCTCGCTGTTCGACCGCACGGCTGAGCTGCGAGAGCGCCATGACCGAGACGTTCAGATCCTTGGCCATCGTTTTGAGGCCACGGCTGATTTCCGAAATTTCCTGCACGCGATTATCGTTGGAGCCGCGCCCGCTGCCCTGCAGCAGCTGGAGATAATCAACCACCACCAGCCCGATTTGCTCATTCTGCCGCCGCTGCAGCCGCCGCATCCGCGTGTGCAGCGCACCGATCGACAGGCCGGCGGTGTCATCGATAAACAACGGCAGATGCTGCAATTCCATTGACGCCTGCACCAATCGGCTCATCTCAGCATTGTTGATCTTGCCCATCCGCAGCCGTTCGGAACTGATCTGCGATTGTTCGGCCAGGATGCGCGTCGCCAGCTGATCGGCCGACATTTCCAGACTGAAAAACGCCACCTTGGTGCCAACCGAGCGATCGGGCGCAATGCCGTCGGCCATGTCGCGCATCCAGCGTTGCGCGGCGTTGAAGGCGATGTTGGTCGCCAGCGCGGTCTTGCCCATGCCGGGGCGGCCGGCAAGGATCATCAGATCACTATGATGCATGCCGCCCATCTTGGCGTTGACCGAATCGAGGCCCGTCGTGATGCCCGACAGATTGCCGCCGGCATTCAGCGCGCGCTCTGCCATTTTGACAGCGGCCTTGGCGGCATCGCCAAAGCTTTTGACAGTGCTCTCGGCCCCGCCATCAGCGGCGACCTTGAACAGCTCCTCCTCGGCTTCCTCGATCTGCTTGCGCGGGTTGACCTCTTCGGACGTGTCCAGCGCGCGTTCCACCAGCTGGCGGCCGACCGAGACGAGCGTGCGCAGCATCGCCAGGTCATAGATTTGCTTGGCGAACTGGCGCGCGCCGATCAGCCCGGCGCCACTTCCGGTCAATTGCGCAAGATAGCTTGGCCCGCCCAGGGCGCGCATCCCCTCATCCGCCTCAAACATCGGGCGCAGCGTAACCGGCGTCGCCAGGCTCTCAGTCTTGCGGAGCGTCTTGATCGCGGCAAAGATTCGGCCATGGACGGGTTCATAGAAATGTTCGGGCTCAAGCCGGTCGGTCAGATCATCGGCGAGCCGGTTATCGATCATCATCGCGCCCAGCATCGCTGCCTCCGCCTCCACATTTTGCGGAAGCGACATGGGGACATTATGCCCGGAAGGGGGGATCATCGCGGTGGCCATTGCCCCTCTTCCCAGAGCATTGCCCGGGGCTCAACCCGTCCTGCGCGTAAATAGCGTGGATAAGTCTGCGCCTGCAGCGAAACACACCGTTGATCTTCCCCGTTGATTCCCGGCAAGCCAACCCCGATAGCAGTATCATGGCCGATCCCCGGATCATTGATGTCTCCCTCGACGAGCGCACCATCCTTTGGCGCAGCGCCGACATCGAGCAGGAAAGACGCATTGCGATCTTCGATCTGATCGAAGGCAATTATTTTGCGCCCGTGCGCGACTATCCGGATGGCTATGCGGGCCCGTTCAAAATTCAGCTGAGCGTGGAGGAAGGACGGCTGGCGATAACGATCTCGCGTGAAGACGGATCGCTGCTTGAAACCTATGTCCTTGGGCTGGGTCGCTTTCGCCGCCCGATCAAGGATTATTTCGCGATTTGCGACAGCTATTATCAGGCAATCCGCGCCGCGACGCCTCAACAGATCGAAACGATCGATATGGCACGGCGCGGCATTCATAATGAGGCAGCCGAGCTATTGAAGGAGCGGCTGGTGGGGAAGATCGACATTGATTTCGATACCGCACGTCGCCTCTTCACGCTGATCTGCGTGCTGCACATCAAGGGTTGAAGGCGTGCGCCAACGCCTTGTCCATCGCCGCGCCCGACAGCTCGTGGCGACCGCCATCGGCGTCATCCTGGCGGTGATCCTTGCCCTGGTGCTTGGCATTGGCTGGTCACCGTCACCGCAATCCTATCGGTTTCAGGGCGTCGATGTCAGCGCGGCGAATGGCACGATCGAATGGCCGGTGCTGCGCGGCGGCGGGGTTTCCTTCGCCTATCTGACCGCAACGGTCGGCGCCGACGCGCGTGATCCGATGTTTGAAACAAATTGGCGGGAGGTTTACGCCGCCGGGCTCAGGCGCGGGCCGCTGCATGTCTATTCGCTGTGTCGGCTCGCGGCCGACCAGGCCAATAACTTCAACACCACGGTGCCGAACACAGCAGATTCGCTGCCGCCGGCCATTTGGGTGGATTTCGAGGATGGTTGCGCCGCCCGGCCCGACCGGGCCGTCGTCATTGGTGAGCTCGAACGGCTGCTATCGACGATCGAATCGCATATGCGCAAACCCGCGCTGATCAAAATATCCCGCCGGTTTGAAAGCGCCTATCGGGTTACCGCCGCGATTCCTCGGCCGATCTGGGCAGTGCAGGCCTATTTCCCGCCCGACTATACCGCCCGGTCCTGGCGGATGTGGCAAGCCAATGCCATGCGCCGAATCGATGGCGCACCCACTCTAGTGCACTGGAATGTCGTCGCCCCATGACTGATACCAAAACCGGCACCCGATTGATCGCCGCCGCCCGCGTCGCTGCGCGCCACGCCCATGCCCCCTATTCGCGTTTCGGGGTTGGTGCAGCTGTGCTGCTGACCGACGGGTCGATCGTCACCGCCGCCAATTTCGAAAATGCCAGCTATGGCCTCTCGCTCTGCGCCGAAACGGTCGCTTTGGCGACAACGAGCGCGGCGGGGCGGCTGGCGGATGTCATTGCGATTGGCGTGATCGGTGGCGCAATGGATGCGGCGGGAATCGCGCGTGGTGTTGCTCCGGTGGGGCCCTGTGGTCGCTGTCGCCAGGTGATCAACGAAGCGGCACAGATCGGTAAGCGCGACATCGTCGTGTGGTGCGGTGCTGCAGAGGGCGATGCCATGACCCGCTATCTTCTGTCAGAACTCCTCCCCCACGCCTTTGGGCCAGCCGATCTGGGTATTGGTTAAGCACAACCGGGCCAGGGTAACCGCTCGGCCTGTTGCGCGCCCTTTGGCAGCGCCAGTGGTATTGGCTGTGGCTTCCCCCTTGCTCCCGCCGCGCTAAGCCGCGAAAGCTGAACCGTCATTTCGCCGGGAGGATAACCAGATGTCCGTCATGTCCGATCGCTGGATTCGCGAACAATCCCTATCCACCGGCATGATCGAGCCGTTTGTCGAACAGCAACGGCGCGATGGCTGCATCTCTTATGGCCTGTCGTCCTATGGCTATGATGCGCGGGTCGCCGATGAGTTCAAGATCTTCACCAATGTCGATTCGGCAATCGTCGACCCGAAGAACTTCGACGCCAACAGCTTTGTCGATCGCAAGACCGATTGCTGCGTCATCCCGCCCAACAGCTTCGCGCTGGCGCGGACCGTGGAATATTTCCGCGTGCCCCGTGACGTGTTGGTGATCTGCCTGGGTAAATCAACCTATGCGCGCTGTGGGATCATCGTGAACGTTACCCCGCTCGAACCAGGCTGGGAGGGGCATGTGACGCTGGAGTTTTCGAATACCACCCCACTCCCGGCACGAATCTATGCCAATGAGGGGGCCTGCCAGTTCCTGTTCCTGCAGGGTAATGAGCCCTGCGAAGTCAGCTATGCTGATCGTGCCGGGAAGTATATGGGGCAACGCGGCGTCACCCTTCCCAAGCTCTGACTCGGTGGATAATCGCTGTAGGTGACCGGCCGCCAGCCGCTTGATCATCCCTGCAAACAGAAGCGCCGACGCATGGAGCGCCGGCGCCTTGAGCACAGCGGCACTAGCCGCCGGCAAGAGCGATGTGCTGATTAGCGCACCGAAACCTGGGTAGTGCCCAGCCGCTGCAACCCGCGACGAGCGATGTCGTGCGCTGATGCCGTCCGATTTTGCGCGAGCACCAGGCTCTGGTCGGCGTGATCGAGCACTTCGTTATAGAGCGAGCGCGCCTGACTAATCCGGCCGGTTTGCGCGTAAATCACCGCGAGGTTCAGCATCAGATCGGCGTCATCGGGGAATTCATTGCGTTGCTTTTTCACCATCTTCTCAGCTGCAGCAAAGTCCCCATTCATGATCTGGCTGTAGCCGCTGTGGTCTTCAATGGTTGTCGTTTGGGCATAGGCCGGCATGGCCATCAGCCCCGTGACAATCAGCGCGCTGAAAAAAATGCGCATCGTTCCTTCTCCTTACCATACTTCCCGCCTTGGGAAGTTTCACTTTTATGACATTAACGTGTCACTTTAGTGAAATATGTGCAAGAACAATAAATAATCTCATTGTTTCAAAATGTTATACTGACTCAACGCGCCCACACATAGCCAAACGGTCCAGCCCAAAAACAAAAAAGGCGGCCCAAAAAGGCCGCCTTTGAAGACTCAACGATGCTGAAAAAAAATCAGAAATCGTTACGGTATTGCTCATTACCGATGAAGCCGAGCTTGGTCACGCCGGACCGCTTGATCACCGCTAACACACGATCGACCGTTTCATAACGAGCAACGGCATCGGGCTGAAAGTGCAGTTCGGGCTCCGGATCAAGCTGCGTGGTTTGATCAAGATATTGACGCAACGTGATATCATCGACGGGCGCACCGTTCCAAGAAACCACGCCGGCTGCATCAATCGAAATCTTGTTCTTATCGGGTTCGATCGGTTGTTGCACCGCGTTGGGGTCGTTCTGTGGAAGATCGACCTTAACGGCATGCGTCTGGATCGGGATGGTGATGATGAACATGATGAGGAGCACGAGCAAGACGTCGATCAACGGCGTCATGTTCATGTCCATCATCGGCTCGCCGTCTTCGGTGCCGCCGCTCATTGCCATGTCGAATTACTCCTGACTATCCCGGGCGCCATTACTGGCGAACCACGCCGCCGCCCGCAGGCGGCTCTGAAATGAAGCCCACTTTCGCGAAGCCGGCCTGCTGCATCTGGAAGATCGCGCCGCCGACACATTTATAGGGCGTGTCTACGTCACCGCGGATGTGCGCTTCCGGCAATTCCACGTCGGGGGCGTTGGGGCCACCCTGGCGCGCAATCTCAAGCTTCAGCTTCGCCACCGCCTTATCGAGCAGCTCTTCACTGGTGACCTTAGTCCGGTTCCAATAGATTTCACAGCCATCGTTGCCATCACCCCGGATCGAGAGCGAGACATTTTCTGGCTTTGTCGTCGTTGGATCGAACCGCACGTCGGGCAGCTTGAGCTTGATATTCTGAACCACGACCGGAACCGCGATCAGAAAAATAATCAGCAGCACCAACATCACGTCCACCAAAGGGGTGGTGTTGATGTCCGACATGGGTTTGTTGGTGCTATCGCCACCAATGCTAATCGCCATTGCGAACTATCCTATCTGCAATCGTCTTGCCGCACGATCAACTCGTGCGGCGGCGCACCGGGGGCATACAGCTGCGCGCATGCCCCCGGTCCGTCATTATGTTCAGGCGGTCTTGGCAGGCGCTGCCTTGGCGTTGGCCATCATCGGGCGAACCGCACCGTTAGACGCCAGGTAGCCCAGCACGTGGTTCGAAAAGGCCGACAGGTCTTCTGCGATCGACTTGTTGCGACGCTGCAGCCAGTTATAGGCCAACACCGCAGGAACCGCGACGACCAGACCAAGCGCGGTCATGATCAGTGCTTCGCCGACCGGGCCAGCAACGGCGTCGATCGATGCCTGACCCGACGCGCCAATCTTGATGAGCGCGCGATAGATACCGACCACGGTGCCGAACAGACCGACGAACGGCGAAACCGAGCCAACCGTCGCGAGGAAGGCGAGACCGCCACCCAGCTTCGAGTTGATCGCAGCTTCCGAACGCGCGAGCGAGCCGTGCAGCCAATCATGCGCTTCAACCGGATCGGTCAGCTTGGTGTGCTGGTCCTGCGCCATCAGGCCGTCATCGACGATCTGCCTGTAGGCAGAATTCTTCTCCAACTTCGCCGCCGCTTCCTTCAGGTTGTTGCTGTTCCAGAAGGCCGCGCGAACGCGCTTGGCCTGGCCCATGATCTTCTGCTGTTCGAACAGCTTGGTGAACATGATGTAAAAGGTGCCAACAGACATGACGACCAGAATGCCGAACACGGTCTGCGCGATGATGCCACCCTGCTGCAGTGCTTCCTGCAGACCATAGGGATTGGCGGAGGCCGCGGCCGGAGCAGCAGCGAGGATGGTCGTGAGCATAAAGATATCTTCCTCTAAAATATGTCGGCTGGAGCCCCAGGCTCCGGCCGGACGGATCGTTACTGCGGGATAACCCAGCGCACGCGACGCTGCTTCGTGGTGGAGATCGGATTGCCATCCTGATCTTTCGCGGGCGTGTAGCGCCCCCGTCGGGTCAGGGCTCGGCAGGCCGCGTCATCGAGATCACTCGATCCGCTTGACTGCACAGTGCGACAATTTTCGATTCGGCCCTGCGTGTTGATTGTCCACGCGATAACCGAGGTACCTTCCTTCTCCTCGCGGAGTGCAGACGGCGGATAATCGTCCTGCGTCACCCAGCTCGCTTCATCGCCACGTGCCCCGGCCGCCTGGCTAACGCGTGGCGGCGGCGGCGGTGCCGGCGGTGCTGGCGGTGCTGGCGGCGCAGTCGTGTATTGCTGCTGTGGCGGCGCTTCCCGAACGGTCACCACCGTTTGCGGCGGCGGGTTCGGATTTTGCACGATCGGCGGCGGAGAAACCACGGGCGGCGGCGTCTGCGGCTGATCTGGTGGTGGCGGCGGCGGCGGTTCGTCTGGCGGCGGCGGTGGGGGTGGCGCCACGTCAAATGTGTTGAGTTTTTCCGAGACCGTCTTGACGTATTGATACGCAAGGCCGGTCACGAACGCATAACCGATTACGGCATGGATAAGGGCGACGATAATGATCGCCACCACTTTGTTGCCGCCATCTTTCCGATCTGCATATGCCATTCAGGTACGAAACTCCAATTGCACCGACAGTCTACCCCTGTGGCACCCATCGCGACGGGTTGCCTTAAGGCTGCCGTGAGCCGTTATATCCTTCACCGAGGCAAAAGTCTCTATCGCCACCACTGTGACGACGCAAACGCTTTGTCGGGCGCAACAAACGTACAATCTCAGCGTGGCAGAATTATTTCTGTTCGAGCGGACGTCAATCCACTAACGATTCGGTCATGAGCAGCATTCCGAGAAACATGCCAATTTTGGCAATTGCCTTGATTGTAAGCGGTTCAGGTGCGGCGCCTGCGCAGCGCCGGCCAGCGCCCGTATCACCACCGGTTGCCGTCGCTGCGCCGCCTTACGCTGCCGTTGCAGATCTGGTCTTGCGATCGCCGGTGATTGTCGATGCTGCGATCCGCAACACCGAAAAACTAAAGGGTCCCGAAGCCGCGGGTGCGCCGCAGGGCTATGTCAGGCTGTATGTGCAGGCCGATGTGCAAGCCTTGGTGCGCGGCACTGATCCCGTGCCGTCACGTATTGGCTATATCCTTGATGTTCTGCCCGATTCGCGCGGCAAAATTGAAAAACTGAACAAGCGCCGGGTGCTGCTCTATGCGCGCCCAGTGCCCCGTCTTGGCGGGCAGATTCAGCTCACGGGCCCCGATTCGCAGCGTAACTGGACTCCCGCGCTCGATTCGCTCAGCCGCCAGATCGCGAAAGACGCGCTTGCCGCCGACGCACCGCCCATCGTCACGGGCATCGGCAATGCCTTCCATGTGCCCGGTTCCCTGCCCGGAGAAGGCGAAACGCAGGTTTTTCTGACCACGCGCGATGGTCGCCCCGTCTCAATCAGTATCCTGCGCCGCCCCGGCCAGGCACCGCATTGGGCAGTAGCGCTCAGCGAAATCGTCGATGAAGCCGCCGCCCCACCGGCACGTGATACGTTGCTCTGGTATCGGCTAGCCTGTGCCCTTCCGGCACAATTGCCCACCGGGGCGACAGAAAAAATGACCTCAGGCGACGTTAGCGCGGCGGTCGAGGATTACCGCTTCGTCCTAAGCTCGTTGGGACCCTGCAACAGGAACTGAGTTGCCCGCGCTCCTCAGCCAGCAGCCGGGCGCGGCTCGATCGTCAATATCTGTCCGGTAACTGATTGCGCTGACAGCAGATACTCTACTGCAGCCACGGCATCGGCAAGGTCGGCATCAGCCGCAACCTGCACGGCGCAGACCCGGGTGGCTGGTGCGCGCGCAACGGCCAGCGGCTCAATCGACGCAAGCAACAGGTGCCGATCGATCGGCGTCCACCCTGCATCGATGATCACGATGACAACGCCAGCTACAGCTTGGCGAACGCGTTCAATTATCGCTGTAACGCTGCCGCCGGCGACAAGAACGAGATGGTCGCCGCTGGCATCGACGCCAGGGGTTCCCTCCGCCAGTGCAGCCGCAATCGCACGGGCAAGTGCCCCTTGTCCCTCAACGGCGGTTGCGATCATCGACGATGGCGCGTCAGGGTCATGCCGATGGCTTCGCCCTGCTCCGAAATCGCGAGTTTGACGATCTTGACCCGCACAGCTTGCACGCGCGTATCTTCGCGCAGCAATGTCGTCGCGATGTGATCAGCAACGCCTTCAATCAGCGTAAAATGAACACCTTGCGGCAAGGCACTGGTCGCCGCCTGTTTGAGATCGAGGTAATTTTTTGACGCGGACAAGGGTGTATCCGGCGCAAAAAAGGTCGGGCATTCAAGATCGACCGTCATCGATATCAGCAGCGGCTGGGGCAGATGCGTTTCCTCCGAATAAATGCCCGTCAAAACGGACACTTCGAAATCATGCACTTCCAGCTGTAGTCGATCGTTCAAGCCAACGGCCCCTTGCATGATGAGTGCCGCGCCATAGCAGGTTACCGCTTGGTGGGAAGCTGCCCGCCCGCTTCAGGCTGCAGCACTGGGCCGGGCAGACATTATATCATGCCAGTTTTTCAATGCCTTATGGCCATCTGAAACCGTCAAACCGGAACGCGCGGCGAAGTCGATCGTGACCAGCGCCGTGATATCGGCAAAGCTGAAAGCGTCCCCGGCGATCCATAAAGACTCACCAAGCCGCGTCTCGAGCGCGTTGATGAACGCGCGCCACATAATCGCCGCGCGCTCAACCAGATCAGGAATAATCGACGTCGGCGGCAATTTTCCTGGAAGCGCCCTCCCCTCCATTTGCGGCTTGCTGTTGCGAAACGCATAAACCGCCGCCGCATAGCCATCCGATTCAATCTGGCGGGTCCATGCCTCGATCCGCGCGATGCTGAGCGGATCTGTCCCAAAAAGGGGCGGTTCGGGGTGGAGCGCTTCGAAATATCGGCAAATCGCCGTCGATTCGCAAATCACCTCTCCGTCGTCGAGCACAAGGGCAGGCACGACACCACGCGGATTGATTGCCAGATAGGCGGGGTCCAATTGCTCATTTTGGCGCAAATCGATGCTAACATATTCAACTGAAATATTTTTCTCTGCCAGGTATATCCGCACCCGTCGCGGACTTGGGGCCCAGGCCGAATCATAGAGTTTCATTCCAGCATCCTCGTTCCGCTTGTGTTCAGCACGGCGGAGGCTAAAGCGCGCGACCCTGGGCGTCCATTGCCCACCCCCATTTTAAGGGCCTGTGTCGGTGATCAACCTTGTGCCCCTCATCGAAATTGCAGCGGGCGATATCGAATCGCTGCTCGATTCGGCGTTCGGCGCTGATCGGCACAATCGTACCGCTTATCGGATTCGTCTTGGCGTGACCTTCCTGCCCGCGCTGAGCTTTGCTGCGATCGAATCGGGGCAATTGGTGGGCGCCATCCAGTGTTGGCCTGTCGCCCTCGTCCTTGACGATGGCGATTCGGTGCCGCTGGTGATGGTGGGGCCGGTCGCTGTGTGCCCCGATCGTCAACGCGACGGCATCGGGCGGCAATTGATGACGCATATGCTTGGGCGCGCCGAAGCAACCGGTGACGCCCGGGCGCTGATGCTGATTGGCGACCCCGAATATTATGGTCGTCTGTTCGGCTTTACCGCCGATCAAACCGCGCTTTGGCGAGCACCGGGCCCGGTCGAGCAGCGTCGGCTGCTCGCACGGGGTGATCAGGTGCCAGCCGCTGCCGGTATGCTGGGGCCCGGCGTGACGATCGCCGCCTGACGCTTTACGCCGTCCACCGGCTGGCCTACCCAAATCCCATGCCGATGGAGCCGCCCCCTGATCTTGCCGCGCTGTCGCTCGCCGATATTGCGCAGCTGGCACGGGACAAAAAGCTACCGCCGGTCGAGCGCTGGAACCCCAGCCATTGCGGCGATAGCGAGATGCGCATTGCCCGGGACGGCACCTGGTTTCATCAAGGATCGCCGATTGGCCGGGCTGCTATGGTGCAGCTGTTTTCAACGATTTTGCGGCGGGAACCGGACGGCGGCTATGTGCTTGTTACCCCCGCAGAAAAACTCGACGTCGCCGTTGAAGATGCGCCGTTCGTTGCCGTTGAGATGAAGGTGGAAGGATCAGGCCGCGGCCGAAAGCTCGCTTTCCGGTTAAATACCGGCGAGTTAGTTAGCGCCGACGCTGATCACGGCCTGCGCTTTGCCGATGGCGAGTCCGGCCCACGCCCCTATCTCCATGTCCGCGCCGGACTGGAAGCATTGGTGGTTCGATCGGTTTATTATGAAATCGCGACGCTGGCGCTGGAAGGGGATGACGAACCGGTCGGCCTATGGAGCAACGGCAGCTTTTTTCCGATTGAACCCGCCGCATGACGTTGGCTGAACGGTTGCGCCACGCGCTGGATGCCGGGCCAGCCCATGACACTGTCTTGTTGACCGGCGATCATCATGACCTTGATCTCGCCGCTACGGAAACCTTGCTCGCGGCGGCCGTGCTGGTGCCCATCACCGACCGGCCACAGCCCGGCGTGATCCTTACCCAGCGCACCAATACACTGCGCCGTCACCCCGGCCAGGTCGCTTTTCCCGGCGGGCGAATCGATCCGGACGATGACGGGCCAATCGCCGCCGCGCTGCGTGAGGCAGAGGAAGAAATTGCTTTGCCGCCCAATCAGGTGACGATCATTGGCCAGGCCGACCGGTACCGCACCGTTACCGGCTATGATGTGACGCCGGTCATTGGCGTCGTGCCCCCTGATTTGGTGCTGGTGGCAAGCGAGGCTGAAGTTGCCCATGTCTTTGAAGTGCCCTTGGCCTTCATCCTGGACCCCGCAAACCATCTCCAGGCAAGCGTCGACTGGCAGGGCCGTCAGCGCCACTACTACGAAATCCTCTGGGCAGATCGCCGGATTTGGGGCGCAACGGCCGCGATGATCGTCAATCTTTCGCGGCGGCTGCAATGGAACGGCTGATCCTGCCCCAGGCCGCGTGGCGCGACCGGGCCGGCCTTGCCGCGTTGTGCACCACCCTGGGCGCGGCGCAGGGCGATGCGCGGTTTGTCGGCGGCGCCGTGCGTGACACATTGCTGGAATTGCCCGTCCAGGATATCGATATCGCCACCCGACTGACGCCTGAAACCGTCCTCCAGCGGCTGAAAGACGCCGATATCCGCGCCGTCCCAACGGGTCTGGCGCATGGCACAATCACCGCAGTGCTGCCCGATGGCCCAGTCGAAGTGACGACACTACGCCGCGATATCGCCACCGACGGCCGCCATGCCACGATCGCCTTTACTGATGACTGGAAAGACGACGCGGCGCGGCGCGATTTCACTATCAATGCGCTTTATGCCGATCCGTTAACCGGGGCCTTATTTGATTATTTTGGTGGCCTTGATGACTTGGCGGCGCGCCAGGTGCGATTCATCGGCGATCCATTACAGCGTATTGCCGAAGATCATCTGCGCATCCTGCGATTTTTCCGTTTTCTGGCACGGTTTGGGGATGTTGCCGACCCCGCTGGCATCGCCGCCTGCACCGCCCGCGCCAATGATCTGATGGCGCTGTCGCGCGAACGGATTGCGGATGAACTGCTCAAGCTGCTGCGAGTGCCGGGCGCGGCAACGATTGTGCCGATGATGATCAGCAATGGGATCTTGGCACCAGTGCTGCCCGAAGTTACCAGCGCCAACCGGCTGATTCGCCTCATCGTGCTGGAAAAGGAAGCTGGAATACCGGGCGATCCGATCCGACGGCTAGCGGCGTTGCTCGCCAATCAACCCGCGCTGGGCGAAGCAATCGGCGCGCGCTTGAAGCTTTCCATTGCCAACCGCAAACGCCTGATGCTGGCACTGGATACGACACCCCCTTCGAACCCGCGCGCGCTGGCCTATCGCATTGGCGTTGAAGGCGCGATCGATCGGCTGTTGCTGCATAGCCCGGCTGAAAACGCAATCGAACAGCTCGGGCTTCTGTCAAATTGGGCCCCGCCCCGGCTCCCAATCTCAGGCGGCGTGCTGGTGGAACGCGGGATTGATCGCGGCCCCGACGTTGCGCGCACGCTGCGGCAAATTGAGGACCAATGGGTCGCCGAAAATTTCCCGGACGATGCGCGGTTGTCGGCGATCATTGACGCTGCGGTCGATCAGGCGTTGCGCGCCACCAAAAATTGATAGGCATCATCTGCCTCAAGCGGCCGGGCGTAGAAAAAGCCCTGGCCATAGGTGCAGCCCAACGCGGCCAATGTTTGCGCCAGTTCGTGCGATTCGATGCCCTCCGCGGTGGTTTGCATGCCAAGCGCCTGCGCGAGGGACAAAATGGCGCGCACAATCGATATCTTGTCGCGGTCAGCAAGCATCCCGGTGACGAAACTGCGATCCATCTTCAGCACGTCAATTGGCAGTTTCTGAAGATAGGCCAAGTTTGAATAGCCAGTGCCGAAATCATCCATTGCAACCGTTGTGCCGAGCGCCTTCAGCGCCTGCATTGTCTGGGCGACCAGATCGGGATCGGAAATCAGCGCGCTTTCGGTAAGTTCAAGCGTGAAGCGCGCGCCGGGAAGGCCAGAGGCGGCAAGCGCGTTTTCGACAAGATGCGGAATATTGTCCCGCTGCAGCTGAATCGCGGAAAGATTGACGGCAAGCTTGGTACCGCAATTGCCACCAAAGCGCCTATCCCAGCTTGCAAGCGTCGTGGCGGCCGTACTGATCGCCCAACGGCCAAGCGGGACAATCAATCCCGATTCCTCGGCAACAGGAATAAAGTCGGTCGGCGATATTTCCCGTCCGTCTTCCATCTGCCATCGGGCAAGCGCTTCGAACGAAACCACCCGCCCGGTCGCGAGATCGCAAATCGGTTGATAGGATAATCGCAGCAGATCGGCATCAATCGCCCGACGAAGGCTGGTTTCCATACCGAACTGTTCGCGAACGACGTGGAAAGCCTGGGTTTGGTACGATTCGACGCAGCCGCTGGCCTTTGACCGTTTCACTGCAAACTGGGCGTGGCGAATCAGATCTTCCGAATCATCAAACCCGTCTGATCCAAAGGCGATGCCAATCGAACAGGAAACGCGAATCTCGAAATCCGAAAGCCGGAATGGTGTCGCAAGCGCGCCCTGGATTCGCTTGGCGACATGATCGGCATCGCTGCGGCCCTCATCAAGGCTCATCAAAATGCCGAACTCATCGCCGCCGGTCCGCGCCAAAACATCACGCCCGCGCAATGCCCCCTTCAGGCGCCGCGCCACCGTGATCAGCAACTCATCGCCGGTCATCGAGCCCATACAGGCATTGACCCGGCTGAAGCGATCAAGATTGACGATCAGCACAGCAAAGCGTTCGCGCTGATCGGTGCGGTCACCAATCGCTTCCTCCAGCAATTCGCTAAAGCCCGCGCGATTGGGAAGCCCGCTCAGGCTGTCTGTCATCATTTCGCGCCGCAGATTTTGCTCGGTGCGCAATTCCGACGTGTGATCGATCAGCGTTAAAAGGCAGCGATAGGCATCGGGGCCAGAGGCCCGCGCCAGATGAACCCGGTAATGGCGGCAATCGACGACATCACCGAATTGCCACTCAAATGCCTCCGATGTCGCCGCTGATTCCAGAAATGCAGCGATCCGCCCCCCCAAAATTGCCACCAATGGCGAACGATCAGCGCTTCGTCCAAAGCTGGCAGAAAACGCATTGGTCACCGCTTCGAAAGCGAATTGGCCATCGGCCATCGACAGCATGGCGGCAGGAATGGGCAGTAATTCAACCGCTTGGCTGATACAGGCCGGGAGACGCTCAGCAATAGCAGGCTGCTCGCTCGCAACGGCCTTCGCCGTGCGATCACTTGTCTTGCTAAATCGGGCCTGGCCAAACACCATATCTTTATTGCGGTAACCGCAATTGGTTAAAGCCTGTTGAACTCGTTAGCGGCGACGTAGGCCAATCCCAACCCCGCCCAGAACGTTAGAAAAGGTTGTCGCGCGGAAATCCGTTGGGCGGCATCCGTCCTGCTGCGCCCCGCGCCGCTCGCCACGGGCCCATATCAGATTCGCTGCGGGTGCGGCCACTTTCCCCGCCCATTGCCCAGCTTAGACCTTGGGCAAAGGCAAAGGTCGTCACATCCGCCAGTCCGCCATCGCGGTAACGCTGCAACTGCACCCCCTGCCCGCGTGCCATTTCCGGTAATTCCGTAATCGGGAACACCAACAGCCGCCGATTATCGCCAATGACGCCGACATAATCGGCCTGGGGATCAACTGACTTCACGCGGGAAAGTCGCGCGCCCAAACGCGGCGTGACAACCGTCTTGCCCTTGCGGGTTTCGGCGATCAGATCGGCGGTCTTAACGATGAAACCCCGTCCGTCAGTGGCGGCAACCAGATGGCGTTCGCTGCGGCTCGCCGGGAAAAGGTCAACGATTCCCGACTCCCCCTCAAGGTCGATCATCAGCCGCACCGGCTCGCCGAATCCGCGCCCGCCCGGCAGCTTGTCGGCGGCAAGCGTATAGAAACGCCCGGTTTCGGCGGCGAGCAGTATCTTGTCGGTGGTCTGCGCGTGGAAGGCGAAGGCGGGGCCGTCGCCTTCCTTGAACTTTAGCGCCTCGGTCCCTGCCGTATCGATATGCCCCTTCATCGCCCTGATCCAGCCGCGCTGCGAGAGGATTACCGTGATCGGCTCGCGATCGATCATTGCTTCCAGAGGGATCTCACGCGCCGGCGCTGCCTCGGCCACGGTGGTGCGGCGCTTGCCCAGCGCTGTGTCCTCGCCATAGCGGACTAGCAGCTTGCCAAGGTCCTTCTTCATCCGCGTCCGCTGCCGCGCATCGCTTCCCAGCAACGCCTCAAGCCCGGCGCGCTCCTCGAGCAACTTGTCGCGCTCCTTGCGCAGTTCCATTTCCTCAAGGCGGCGCAGCGACCGCAGCCGCATGTTGAGCACCGCCTCGGCCTGCCGATCGGTCAGCTCGAACTCGGCCATCATGACGGGCTTTGGCTCGTCCTCGGTACGGATGATCTCGATCACGCGATCAAGATTGAGGAAGGTGATAATATAGCCGTCGAGCAATTCGACCCGGTCGCTGATCTTGTCGAGCCGGTGCTGCGACTTGCGCTGCAGCACGATGAACTGGTGATCGAGCCACGCCGTCAGCGCCTCGCGCAAACTCATCACGCGCGGCGTCCGTCGTGCGTCGAGCACATTGAGGTTAAGCGGCACGCGCACCTCAAGATCGCTCAAGCGGAACAGGCTTTCCATCAGCATGTCGGCGTCAACAGTGCGGCTGCGCGGTTCGATGACAATGCGGATCTCGCTGTCCGATTCGTCACGGACATCGACAAAAATCGGCAGCTTCTTGTCGTTGACGATCGCCGCCAGCGCCTCGATCAGCTTGCCCTTCTGAATCCCGTAAGGAATCTCGGTGACGATCGCGTTCCAGGTGCCTCGCCCCAGATCCTCGATGTGCCAGCGCGCCCGCACGCGGAAACCGCCGCGCCCGGTCGCATAGGTCTCGGCGATGCTGGCGGCACTATCGACGACGAGGCCGCCGGTCGGAAAGTCCGGCCCCGACACTTTGGTCATGATCGCGGCGTCATCGGCCTTGGGATCGTCGATCAGCAGCAGCGCCGCCTCGATCAGCTCCGCGGCATTATGCGGCGGGATGCTCGTCGCCATGCCGACTGCGATGCCGCTTGCGCCATTCGCCAGCAAATTGGGGAAAAGGCCGGGGAACAGCTCGGGCTCTTCCTCCTCGCCATTATAGGTCGGCTTCAGGTCGGTGGCGTTCTCGTCGAGCCCGTCCATCAGGTCGACCGCGACCTGGGTCAGCCGCGCCTCGGTATAGCGATAGGCAGCAGCGTTATCGCCATCGATATTGCCGAAATTGCCCTGCCCGTCGACCAGCGGATAACGCAGCGCGAAATCTTGGGCCAAGCGGACCATCGCATCATAGACCGACTGATCACCATGCGGGTGGTACTTACCGATCACGTCGCCGACGACGCGCGCGCATTTCTTATAGCCCTGCGCTGGATCGAGCTTGAGCAGCCGCATCGCCCAGAGGAGGCGGCGATGTACCGGTTTCAGCCCGTCGCGCACATCCGGCAGCGAGCGCGCGGTGATCGTCGACATCGCATAGACGAGGTAGCGTTCCGACAGCGCACTATCAAACGGCGCGTCGGTCTGGCCGGGGATCGGATCGGGCTGCGGCGTGGGCGCGTCGGGGTCAATCAAATCTGTGGTCATCGTCCCGAGGTCGATAGCGAGGTGACGCCCGCAAGACCAGTCGCCCAATTTTGTTCAAAATATGGCAAAGCCCTTTATCACAGTAATGTTATAGGGTATCTATCGCGCGCCACGGAAGAGGGAGCGATGAGCATGCGGTACAGGATGATTGTCGTTACAGCGTTGATCTTGGCCGGTTGTTCACCAAAATCGGAGAGCGGTTCACAACGAACCCGTAACGCCACAGCGGAGATGGCCTATGATGTTGAGGCCCCTGCGTCCGGCCCCGGCATCGCCGTCACCGCCGCACCCGGAGTTGCATTCAACTATGATTATCTCTTCCGGTTGCCCGGCCAGGGCATCGCCCGTGCGCAAGAGAGCCATGCCCAGGCCTGCGAAAAGCTCGGCATCGCGCGCTGCCGCATTACCGGCATGCACTATGCCGTCGGCGAGGACCCCGCCGACGTCACTGCAACGCTTGACCTGAAGCTCGATCCGACCATCGCGCGCAAATTCGGCACCGACGGCATCGATGCGATCGTCAAGGCCGGCGGCAGGCTCGGCGGTGCCGACATCACCAGCACCGATGCCGGCGGCGCAATCAAATCGATCGATCGCCGGATCGCCGAAGGTCGCGCCGAATTGCAAGACATCGAACAAAAGCTCGCCAAGCTGCCGCCCAGGGCGCCCGAGCGTTTCGCTCTCATCCAGCGCGCGGCCGAACTGCGCCAGCAATTCGCCGAAGCGACCTCCAGCCGCAGCCAACAGGTCGACAGCCTGGCCACGACGCCGATGAGCTTCCGCTACACCGCCTCCAGCGCCATTCCCGGCTTCGATTCGGGGGCACCGCTTTATACCGGCTACCTAATCGGCAAGCAGTCGCTGCTCTTCGCGCTGACGGTGCTGATCGTCGTCATCGGCGTCGGCGCGCCCTGGCTGGCCTTCGCGCTGCTGTTCGGTTGGCTCTATCGCATCAGCGGATTGCGCGCGCTGCGCCGTCGCTGGAAGGACGCGGCCCAGGCCTGATTATCATCACCGGCGGACTCGCCTGCTCCCGCCGGTCGGGCTAGTTGAGGGGCATGAAGCTGAAACATCTTGCGCTGTTGGCCCCCGTCCTGCTGGGGCTGGCAGCAATGAGCGAAACGCCGTCCCTGCTTACCTGGCCCGATCTGACCAGCCGCGCCCGCCCGACGGCCGACGCGACGGTCAGCTACGGCCGCGATCCCTATCAAAAGGTCGATGTCTGGCTGCCCAAAGTGCCGGGCAAGCATCCGGTCGTGCTGATGGTCCATGGCGGCTGCTGGACAACCAGCATCGCGGATCGCACGTTGATGAACTGGATCGCTCACGACTTGCGCGGGCGCGGCATTGCGGTGTGGAACATCGATTACCGCGGCGTTGATCGGCCGGGCGGCGGTTATCCCGGCACGTTCAGCGATGCAGCGCAGGCAGCGGATGCGCTTGCGGCCAACGCCGCTCGCTATGACCTCGACCTGCGCCATGTCGTTGCCGTCGGGCACTCGGCGGGCGGGCATCTCGCGCTCTGGCTGGCGGCGCGCCCCAAATTGGCAAGGGGCAGTGCGCTTCACGCCGACCATCCGCTGAAGATCGGCCATGTTATCAGCCTGGGCGGACTGCCCGACCTGGAGGCGACGGCGGCAAGCCCCGACAATGGTTGCGGCACCGAGGTGGTCGCCGCGCTGACTGGCCCCGCCACCCCTGCACACCCTGATGTGTTCGCCGACACCTCTGTCACGCGCCTGCTGCCGATCGGCGTGCCCGTCGACCTAATCAATGGCGAGAATGACCGGATCATCCCGATGCGCCTCGGCACCGGCTATGTCGACCAGGCAACCAAAGCGGGCGACACCGCCAGTCTCCACCGCATCGACAAGACCGGCCATGTCGAACTGATCGCCCCCGAAAGCGCCGCCTGGGCAAAAGCGGTGGAGCGCATCGAAGCGGCCCTCAAACGATGACTCGCGATGAAGCCCGTGCGCTCGACGCCGCCGATCCGCTGCGCCATTTCCGCGGCAAATTCGCGTTGCCCGAGGGCGTGGTCTATCTCGACGGCAATTCGCTCGGTCCCCTGCCGCGTGCAACGGCGCCGATGCTGACCGATATGGTCGATCGCCAATGGGGTGAGCGACTCATCCGCAGCTGGAATGAGGGGTGGATTGAGGCTCCGCAGCGCATTGGCGGCAAGATCGCGCGGCTGATCGGTGCCCAGCCTGATGAGGTCATCGTGACTGATTCGACGTCAGTTAATCTCTTCAAGCTGATCGTCGCTGCACTCCGGCTTGATCCATCGCGCACCACCATTGTCAGCGAGACCGGCAATTTCCCAACCGACCTGCATGTGGCCGAAGGCGCCGTCGGCTGTGTGCCTGGCGCGACACTGAAACTTGTCTCCCGTGACCAGATCGACGAGGCCATCGACGAGACGACTGCTCTGCTGTTGCTCACCCATGTCCATTACAAGTCCGCCGAACGCTTCGACATGGCGGCCTGGACGGCCCGGGCGCATGCACGTGGCGCGCTGGTGCTGTGGGACCTTAGTCATAGCGCGGGCGCTATCCCGATAGACCTCAACGGCGCGGCGGCCGATCTGGCGGTTGGATGCGGTTATAAATATCTGAATGGCGGGCCCGGGGCGCCCGCCTATCTCTATGTTGCCGCACGGCTGCAGGAACGGCTCGCCAACCCCGTGTCGGGCTGGATGGGCCATGCCGCCCCCTTTGCTTTTGCTGACGCCTATGCGCCGGCCCCCGGCATGGCGCGCTGGCTGGCAGGCACGCCGCCGATGCTTGCCATGGCGGCGCTTGAAAGCGGGGTCGATCTGATGCTTGAGGCCAACCCGGTCGCCATCGCCACCAAAAGCGCCGCGCTATTCGATCTGATGTGCTCGATCGGCAACGCGCTTGGCCTCGATTGCATCAGCCCCGTCGATCCCCTGGCGCGCGGTAGCCATATCAGCTTCCGCCACCCCCACGCCTATGCGCTCTGCCAGGCGCTGATCGCCGAGGGCGTGATCGGCGATTTTCGCGATCCCGATATCCTGCGATTCGGGCTAACGCCGCTGTATCTTCGCTATGAAGATGTGGTGATTGCGGGCGAAAAACTGGCCGCCATCCTTGCCGGGCAGCGTCACCTCGCACCGACATTCTCAAAGCGGTACGCTGTCACCTGATCTTCGATTGGTCCTAAAGCCCGTCTGCGATATGGTTAACGCTGGGTTGAAGGAGACGGTAATGCGATTCGCCATCACTGTTGGGGGCAAGATTGCGGGGCTGTTGCTGCTGCTGGCGGGGTGCGCCCCGATCGGCGTTGATCCTTCTGGTGGGGCCAATGGCGGCGGATCGGTTGGCATTAATCGCAGCGAAGGCACCGCGATCGGTGATGATTTCGATTATCGCTATGCCTTCCGCTTGCCGGCCGCCCGGATAGCCGAAGTGCAGGACAGCCATGTCCGCGCCTGCGATCAACTGGGCCGGCAGCGTTGCCGCGTGCTGACGAATCGCTACCATGTCAACGATCAGGACAACAGCGTTTCGGCGGTGCTCGCCTTTCAAATCGATCCCATGATCGCACGGACTTTCGGCCGGTCTGCGGGGGCCACGGTCAAATCGGCGGCGGGTCTCGTCATGGATTCGCGGATGATCGGCACGAATGAGGCGATGCGCGCAGGCGGAGTGATCGCGCGGATTCGCGAAGAGATCACCAAGATCGACATGCAGCTCAAGGGTTCGCTCAGCGATGTGCAGCGTGCCGAGGCCACTGAAAAACAGGCCAGGCTGCGCGCCGCCGTTGCGACCATTAGCGATCTGGATCAGGCCTCTGCACAGGGGGTGGCAACGACGCCGATGCTGTTCACCTATCAATCTGGCTTGGTGATCCCCGCATTGGGCGGCTCCAGCACCGCGACATTCGACAATGCCGGACAAGCCTTTATCCAATCAGCCGCCGCCATGGCGCAGGTGCTTGCCGGGGTCGGCCCCTGGCTACTGGTCCTGCTGGGTGTCGCGCTGATCCTGCGCCAATTCGTCCAGCCCGAGGAGCCAGAGCCTGCCCGCACGGCCGGCGTTCCCCTGCCTGCCAAGGAGGAAAGCCGTAACGTCGTCCGGCGCTGGTTCGGTCGCGACGCTGAACCTGCGGAGGAAACCGAACCGGTGAGCTGAGCTACTGCTGCGATTGCGCGGCCCCGGTGCTTTCTATATAGGGGTGCCTCTTGCCCCGGCCCGCGCGACCTTGTTGACCGCGTGGCCGGGGCCGATCTTTTTTATAAGGTATCGCCGCCATGGCACGCCGCCGCCAAATCTATGAAGGCAAGGCCAAAATCCTGTACGAGGGCCCGGAACCCGGCACCCTCATTCAATATTTCAAGGATGATGCGACCGCCTTCAACGCCCAGAAAAAGGGCACGATCAGCGGCAAGGGCGTGCTGAACAACCGGATTTCCGAGCATATCTTCACCCTGCTCGCAACAATCGGCGTGCCGACGCATTTCATCCGGCGCCTCAACATGCGCGAACAGCTCATTCGCCAGGTGGAGATCGTGCCGATCGAGGTTGTCGTCCGCAACGTCGCGGCGGGCTCGCTCAGCAAGCGGCTCGGCATCGAAGAGGGCACCCAGTTGCCCCGCACGATCATCGAATATTTCTACAAGGATGATGCGCTGGGTGATCCGATGATCACCGACGAGCACATCTCCTGCTTCGGCTGGGCCAGCCAGGAGGAAATGCACGACATCGCGGATCTGGCGATTCGCGTGAATGATTTCCTGTGTGGCCTGTTCGCCGGAATCGGCATCCGCTTGGTCGACTTCAAACTCGAATTCGGGCGGATCTGGGACAATGATTATGCCCGGATCATCTTGGCCGACGAGATCAGCCCTGATGGCTGCCGGTTGTGGGACATAGCGAGCGGCGAAAAACTCGACAAGGATCGCTTCCGCCGTGATCTGGGCGGCGAGGTTGAGGCCTATCAGGAAGTGGCGCGCCGTCTTGGCCTGCTCCCCGAAGGGGCAGACAGCGCTGTGCTCGATCTGGAAGAACATCGGCTGAAACGCGGCAAGTGACGGTTGCAGCCTTGCGCTGCCCTCGGCATAGGACCGTGGCATCAGCCATTATGTGAGCCTGTCCGATGAAGTTGCGCATTTTTGTGACCCTGAAGCCAGGCGTGCTCGATCCCCAGGGTCGAGCGATCCATAAGGCGCTGGATGGGCTGGGCTTTAGCGGCATCAATGATGTCCGCGCCGGTAAGCTGATCGAACTCGACGTCGCCGATGACACGACCGACACCCAGATCGACGAAATGTGCCGCAAACTGCTCGCCAACACGGTGATCGAGAATTACCGCGTGGAGCACGCATGAAAACTGCGGTCATCGTGTTCCCCGGCTCCAATTGCGACCGCGACATCGCCGTTGCGCTGCAAGCAGTGACGGGGGTGAAACCGGCGATGGTCTGGCATGGCGACACGGCTTTGCCTGATGGCGTTGGCGTCATCGCGCTCCCCGGCGGCTTTTCCTATGGCGATTATCTCCGCTGCGGCGCGATTGCCGCGCGCTCGGCAATCATCCCGGCGGTGGCGGCGGCGGCGAACCGCGGCGTGCCGGTAATCGGCATTTGCAACGGCTTTCAAGTGCTGACCGAAATCGGCCTGCTTCCGGGCGCGCTGATGCGCAATGAAGGGCTGGATTTCGTTTGCCGCGATATCGCATTGACCGTCGACAACGCCCAAAGCGCCTTCACCAGTCGCTATGCACGCGGCGAGCGCGTTATCTTCCCCGTCGCGCATCATGACGGCAATTATTTCGCCGATGCGGACACGCTCGACCGGCTCGAAGGCGATGGCCGGGTCGCGTTCCGCTATGCCGAAAGCGTCAATGGCTCGGCGCGGCAGATTGCTGGCGTGCTCAACGCAGGCGGCAACGTGCTTGGCATGATGCCGCACCCCGAACGTCGTATCGAAGCCGCGCATGGCGGCGATGATGGCCGTCGGCTATTCGAAGGGCTGCTGGAAACCGTTAGCGCCTGACAGCACGAACAAGGGTGTCGTTCGGGCCAGCATCAGGATCACGCTTGGCCAGAACAGGGTATTCCAGATATCGTGCACATTGCCGACCAGATCGAGCGGCACCGCCGTCAGCCTAAAATCGGCAATATCCCAAGCCTCGCCCAGCAGTGCCGCCGCCAGCACGACCAGCCAGGGCCGCCAGCTGGTCAGCGGCCATTTGAACAGCAATGCTGACCCAAAGAACAAGGTGAGCGCGACATAAATGTGCAGCGCATCCTTCGCCAGGCCGGTCAGCCCCATCAGCCAGAGCTTCGCATCCTGAAGCGGACTCACAATCACAGCGCGGCTTTGAACGGCGTGAAATCGGTATCCTCGTCAAACACATCGACCCCCTCACGCCGCTTCAGGAAGTTGACGACAAGATAGGTGACGGGCGTCAGGATCACTTCCCAGCTGACCTTCAGCACCCATTGCGTAACCAGCACTTTGATGACGAGATCGTTGGTCCAGCCTTCCGCGCCCCAAAAGGCCAGCGGGTAGAAGATCAGGCTGTCAACGGCTTGCCCCGCAAAGGTGGATCCGATCGTGCGGGTCCACAGCATCTTGCCCCCGGTCCACAGCTTCATCCGCGCGAGCACATAGGAATTGACGAATTCGCCCGCCCAAAAGGCGCAAACCGACGCAAAGACAATGCGCGGCACTTGGCCGAAAATCACCTCATAAGCGGCTTGGTTCTTCCAGTCGGGCGCGGGCGGCAGCGCGACGACGACGAACGACATAAAGGCCATGAACAGCACCGCCACCGTGCCCGCCCAGATGACGCGCCGGGCGCGCGCATAGCCATAAACCTCGGTCAGCACGTCACCGATCACATAGGAGATGGGGAAGAACAGAATCCCGGCGCCAAACGGCCAGTACCCCACCCCCGGCAGCCAGATTTGGGCGACCTTGCCCGCCCCAATGACGTTCGACAGCAGGATGATCGCAACGAACGCAGCCATCACAAAATCAAAATAGCGGAACTGCCCGCCCACCAGCTCACGCGCCGAAACTGCCTTCAAACTCATTGATTACCCCCAACGATGAGGATGCGGTTATGATGCCGGTTTCGCGCCCGCGCAATCCGCGCTAACGGACGTACCGCGCGCGCCCGTAGCTCAGTTGGATAGAGCACGAGACTTCTAATCTTGAGGCCGCAGGTTCGACTCCTGCCGGGCGCGCCAAGTGGCTTTCGAACGCATCGGCATCTTGATTGCTGCCCCATCAGATACCACTGGCCACTTCCCCATCATCGCCCTAGAAATTGTGCACCGCCGGGGATGACCATCGCCAGCGTCGCCCGTGAACTGCTGTTGCGAGAGACACCATGCGCCGATTAATCCTTGCAGCATTGATTACCGTGGCGATCGTGCCTGCCGCGCCCGCCACCGCAGCACCGGCTGACGACCTGAAAAGCGTGATCAGCGATCATTGGGCCTGGTATCTGAAATCGAACCCGATCTTCGCGACGGCGCTCGGCGTGCATGACTATGACGATCAGATTGGCGATTTCTCGCTGACCGAAGCCGATCGCCAGGCGAGCCAGGCCGCTGCCTTCATCAAGCGGCTCGATGCCATTCCGGCGGCGGCATTGACCCCGGACGATAGGACCAACCAGGCGATCTTGCGCCGGATGCTGTCCGAACAGATCGAAGCGAACGGCTTTGGCGAACGCACAATGAATGTCTCGACGCTGGGCAGCTGGTTCCAGTTCTTTGCCGGGTTCGCCGATGCTGTGCCACTGCGCAGCAAGGCTGATATTGAAAGCTACCTGACCCGCCTCGCGCTGTTTCCCAAGGCCAACGCACAAGCGCTCGACATCACCCGCGCGGCGGTGGCCGGTGGGTTTGTACAACCCTGCGTCACGCTGTCGGGCTTCATGCAGACGATTACTGGCGTGATCACCGACCGGCCCGAGGACTCGCGATTCTATGCACCGTTCAAGGGGCCGAAACCCTCTGCGATCAGCGATGCCGACTGGTCGGCGATGCAAGCGCGGGCCAAGTCGCTGATCACCGGCACGCTCAACCCCGAATATCGCAAGATTGAGGCCTATTTCAGCGCCAGCTACTTACCGAAATGCCGCAAGGATGTTGCCGCGACCAGCCTGCCCGACGGCCAGCGCTATTACGCCTTTCTCGTCCGCCAGCAGACCACGACCGATCTGACCCCGGCGCAAATCCACCAGATCGGCCTTGACGAGGTCACCCGTATTCGCGCGGAAATGGATTCCGTGGCGGCAAAGGCTGGCCAACCCAGCCGCGCCGCATTCATCCAGGCGCTGCGCACCGATCCCAAATATTATGCGAAAACGGCCGAGGAGCTGATGGCTGCCGCCGCCCTGCAGGCCAAGATCAACGACGGCAAAATGCCGGGCCTGTTCGTCAAGCTGCCCCGCCTTCCCTATGGCGTGCGTGCCATTCCGGCGGAGACGGCGGGCGGCACCACCACCGCTTATTATAACCCCGGCTCACCCCCTGCTGGCCTTGCCGGTACCTATTATGTCAACACTTCGAAGCTTGACCAGCGGCCACTCTATGAACTCGCCGCGCTGACCAGCCATGAGGCGGTTCCCGGCCATCACCACCAGATCGCGCTGCAGCAGGAAATGGACCTGCCCAATTTCCGCAAATATCAGGCATTCTTCAACGCCTTTGTCGAAGGTTGGGGGCTGTATTCGGAGCATCTCGGCATCGAAATGGGCATCTATGACACCCCTGAAAAGGATATGGGCCGTCTATCCTATGAAATGTGGCGCGCGTGCCGATTGGTGGTCGATACCGGGCTTCATGCGCAGGGCTGGACCAAAGATCGCGCGGTCGCCTTCATGAAGGACAACACCGCGCTGACCGATGCCAATATCGATGCCGAGGTGAACCGCTATATCAGCAGCCCCGGCCAGGCGCTCGGCTACAAGCTCGGCGAGCTCAAGATCCTGGCGCTGCGGAAAAAGGCCGAAACCACGCTCGGACCGAAGTTTGACGTCCGCCGTTTCCACGATGCCGTGCTTGGCCAGGGCGCGTTGCCACTCGACGTGCTCGAGGTGCAGATCGACGGCTGGATTGCGGCGGAACAAAAGCGCGGGTGATCCGCCTCTGTGCGGCATTGATCCCGCCGCCGATCGCGGCCATTCCCGCGCGATAATCATTGGGGAGAGAGTCGATCATGCCGGGCGCGCTATCAGGCATTCGCATCATCGAATTTGCTGGCATCGGGCCGGGTCCGTTTTGCGGGATGATGCTGGGGGATCACGGCGCTGAGGTGATCCGCATCGATCGACCCGGCGCTGGGCTCGATCCGCGTGACGCATTGTCGCGCAATCGCAAATCAGTGCTGCTCGATATCAAGACGCCCGAGGGTCTTTCCGCCGCCAAGGCATTGTGTGCGACTGCTGACGGGCTGATCGAGGGGTTTCGCCCCGGTGTAATGGAGCGGCTTGGGCTTGGCCCCGATGTGCTGCTCGCCGCCAACCCCAGTCTCGTTTACGGGCGGATGACGGGCTGGGGGCAGACTGGCCCCTATGCGCAGGCGGCAGGGCACGACATCAATTATATCGCCCTGTCAGGTGTTCTCCACACAGTCGGCGTGGCGGGCGGCAAGCCGGTGCCGCCGGTAAACTATGTCGGCGATTTCGGCGGCGGGGCGATGTTTCTGGCGTTTGGGATGGTCGCCGGTTTGCTGGCGGTAAAGAATGGCGCGCCTGGCCAGGTGATTGATGCGGCAATGACGGACGGCTCGGCGTTGCTCGCCGGCATGAGCTACGCCATGCTCGCCGCCGGCACGACCAGCGACGTGCCAGGCACCAACCTGCTCGACGGTGGCGCGCCCTTTTACGACAGCTATATCTGCGCCGATGGCAAATGGGTCTCGATTGGCTCGATCGAACCGCAATTCTATGCCCTGCTGCGGGATAAGCTTGGTCTTGCCGATGATCCCGATTTCGCCGCGCAGTTTGATCGCGCCGTATGGCCCGCGCGCAAGCAGCGCCTCGCCGCCATTTTCGCAACCAAAACCCGCGACGAATGGTGTGCGCTGATGGAAATGACGGACGTCTGCTTTGCCCCGATCCTGTCGATGACCGAGGCCCCAGCCCACCCGCACAATATCGCCCGCGAAACCTTTATCCAGCTGGGCGGCGCCACCCAGCCAGCGCCTGCACCGCGTTTTTCGGCGACGCCTGCGCCGGTACCGTGCGCTGCCCCCAAGGCGGGCAGCGACAACGCGGTGCTGGACGACCTGGTAAATCGCTGATCGGCCACGCTTGCCGATGGTCAGCAGGCCCGATACGCTGACGATATGATGAAGAAATTCTTTACCGCTGGGGCGTTGCTATCGACCTGTCTGAGCGGCCCCATTACTGCCGCGCCGGTCGGCGACGCGTCCCAGCGCCGCGCCCAAGCGCACGACGTGCGCATTACCCGCGACGATTGGGGCATCGCCCATGTTCAGGGTAAAACCGATGCCGATGCCGTGTTCGGGATGATGTACGCCCAGGCCGAAGACGACTTCAACCGGATCGAGACCAACTATCTCGTGTCGCTCGGGCGGCTGGCCGAAGCGGAAGGGGAAAAGGCGCTTTGGCAGGATCTGCGCCAACGCCTCTATATCGATCCTAATGATCTGCGCCGCCACTATGCCGCGTCGCCTGCCTGGCTGAAGGCGCTGATGATCGCCTGGGCTGACGGTCTCAACCATTATCTCGACACCCACCCCAATGTGCACCCGCGGGTCATCCGCCGCTTCGAACCCTGGATGGCGCTGAGTTTTTCGGAAGGCAGCATCGGCGGCGATATTGAGCGCGTTGCGCTGAAGCCGCTTGAGGGGTTTTACGGGCCAAAGCGGCTGGCGCTCACCGATTCCTCTAATCCCCGCGCCTTTAGAGAACCCTCAGGCTCAAACGGATTTGCGATTGCCCCTGCGAATACCAGGGACGGGCACGCCCTGCTGCTGATCAACCCGCATACCAGCTTCTTCTTCCGCAGCGAGTTGCAAGTCACCAGCGATCAGGGCCTAAACGCTTATGGTGCCGCCACCTGGGGGCAATTCTTCATCTATCAAGGGTTCAACCAGCATGTTGGCTGGATGCACACATCGAGCGGTGTCGATTCAGTCGACGAGTTTCTGGAAACCATCGTGGAGCAGAACGGCCGCCCTTTCTATCGTTACGGCAAGGCGCTGCGCCCCGTGACGACGAAGAAGATTACCCTCGCTTATCGCCAGCCCGATGGCACGATGGCCGAGCGGAGTTTCACGGGTTACGCCACGCATCACGGCCCCATCGTGCGCGCTGAGGGCGACAAATGGGTGGCGATGGCGCTGATGAATACGCCGGTGCCCGCGCTCCAGCAAAGTTTCCTGCGCACCAAGGCGACCGACTTCGCGTCTTACATGAAGGTGATGGCGCTCAAGGCGAATTCGTCGAACAACACCATCTTCGCTGACGACAAGGGCGAGATTGCCTATCTCCACCCGCAATTCGTGCCCAAGCGCGATGATAAGTTCGATTACACCAAGCCGGTCGACGGCAGTGACCCCGCGACCGACTGGAATGGCCTTCATGCGCCGTCCGAACTCCCGCAACTGGTCACACCCGCCAATGGCTGGATCGCCAATACCAACAACGCGCCTTGGTCGGCAGCGGGCAGCGAAAGCCCGAAACAAGCCAATTATCCGCGCTACATGGATACCGCAGGCGAAAACCCGCGTGGCCTGCACGCAACACGGGTATTGAGCGACCGCAAGGATTTCACGTTAGATGGCCTTCGCGACGCCGCCTATGATCCCTATCTCACCGCTTTCGCCCCACTGATCCCGGCGCTGATCACCGCCTGGGACGGGCTGGCCGCCGATGATCCGCTGAAGGCCAAGCTCGCTGATCAAATCGCCGCCCTGCGCGGCTGGGACTTTACGTGGAGTGCTGATTCTATCCCAACATCGCTTGCGGTGTTCTGGGGCGAGGCTCTGTGGGGCGATACGGTCAACGATCTCGATCTCGAAACGGCGGGCCTAGGGCGTTATCAGCACATGCTGGCAGTCGAACCAGCGCGCAAACTGGCCGCCCTCGCCAAGGCATCCGACCGGCTGACCGCCGATTTCGGTAGCTGGCGGACACCTTGGGGGGAAATCAACCGCTTCCAGCGTAACGACGGCGCAATCACGCAGCAGTTTGACGATGCCAAACCGAGTATTGCGGTGCCCTTTGCCTCGGCCCAATGGGGCTCGCTCGCCTCGTTCGGGGCGCGGCGCTATTCAGGGACGAAGCGCTATTACGGCACAAGCGGCAACAGCTTCGTTGCTATCGTCGAGTTCGGCGATCGGGTGAAAGCGCGCGCCGTGACGGCGGGCGGCGAAAGCGGTGACCCCGCTTCCAGGCATTTCAGCGATCAGGCAGCACGCTATGCGAGCGGGGCCCTTCGCCCCGTCTATTTTTACCCCGACGAACTGGCGGGGCACATCGCGCGCAGCTATCACCCCGGACAATGACGCTATGATCGTTGACAGCAACCCCGGCACCGCCGGCCCCAAGGTCACCCTCCCCGCCCGACCCGAAGCGGTCCGGATGTCGGCCAGCGATACGGCGGTCGTCGTGATCGACATGCAGAATGCCTATGCGAGCGAAGGCGGCTATGTCGATCTCGCCGGGTTCGACATTGCGGGCGCGGCCAGCACGATCGGCAAGATCGCCACCGTGCTCGATACCGCCCGCAAGGCCGGGGTGCAGGTGATCTATTTGCAAAATGGCTGGGATCCCGATTATGTCGAGGCAGGCGGGCCGGGATCGCCCAATTGGCATAAATCGAACGCACTGAAGACGATGCGCGCCCGGCCCGAACTGTCGGGGCAATTGCTGGCGCGTGGCGGCTGGGATTATGATCTGGTCGATGCGCTGAAGCCGCAGCCAGGTGACATCTCGCTCCACAAGACGCGCTACTCCGCCTTCTTCAATTCGCAGCTCGATAGCGTGCTGCGAGCGCGCGGCATCCGCCATATCGTCTTTGTAGGCATCGCGACCAATGTGTGCGTGGAAAGCACGCTGCGCGACGGCTTTCACCTCGAATATTTCGGGGTGATGCTGGAGGATGCCACGCACCATCTCGGACCACCCGCGATGCAGGAGGCGACGGTGTACAATGTCGAGAAATTCTTCGGCTGGGTGTCGACGGTCGCCGATTTCTGCGGCACCTTTGGCCAAATGCCCGAACAACAAGGATAAACGCCGTGCCCTTCGAAGCTATAAACCCGCCGCAATTCCCAACCCCCATCGCGCCGTTTTCAGCCGGGACCAAGGCTGGGAACACGGTCTATGTCTCGGGCACGCTCGCGCTCGGTGAAGGCGGCGTCGTCCTCTATCCGGGCGATGCGACCGCGCAGACCCGGCATGTGCTTGAGGTGATCAAGACGACCCTGGAAGCGGCTGGCGCGACGTTGGCCGATGTGGCCTTCAACCACATCTTCCTGAAGGACTGGGCAGATTATGCCGCGATGAATGCGGTTTATGCCGAGTATTTTCCGGGTGCCAAGCCTGCGCGCTATTGCATTGTGTGCGGGTTGGTGAAGCCCGATTGCCTGGTCGAAATTGCGAGCGTGGCGCATCTTGGCTGAGGCCTCACATTCCTCCCCGGTACGGGGAGGTGGCGGCCGCAGGCCGACGGAGGGGGTGCGCCACGCAACGCAGCCTTTGCGGCTCGCCCCCTCCACCATGCCTTGCATGGTCCCCCTCCCCGTACCGGGGAGGATTTGAGTGCCGCACGCTGCCGGCCTTTACTACGAAACGCACGGTGCCGAAGACGCGCCGCCGCTGATTCTGTCCTCGGGCCTTGGCGGATCGGCGAATTACTGGAAACCCAACATCCCGGCACTCGCCGAGCATTGCCGCGTCATCGCCTATGACCATCGCGGCACCGGGCGCAGCGACCGGGCGCTGCCGGACGTGGTGACGGTCGACGATTTCGCCGACGACATCCTTGCGCTGATGGATGCGCTTGCCATCGAACGCGCGCATATCGTCGGTCATGCGGCAGGCGGGGTCGCGGGGCTGGCGCTGGCAGTGAAGGCGCCGGAACGACTCGACAGGCTTGTGGTCGTCAACGGATGGGCAAAGGCCGATCCGCATTTCCTGCGCTGCTTCGAAATGCGGCTCAATCTACTCCGTCATGTCGGCGTCGAGGCCTTTCTTCGCGCCCAACCGATCTTTCTGTATCCGGCCAGTTGGATCTCGGCGCGAACTTCCGAGCTAGACGCTGAACTGCCGCATCAGATCGCCGACTTCCCCGGCGTCGCAACAATGGAAAAGCGTATCGCCGCACTCGCCGCGTTCGACATGACCGGCCGACTGAGGGGGCTGGACCAGAAGACGCTTGTCCTGGTCGCGGACGATGACATGCTGGTTCCCCGTTACGCAGGCGAGCTTCTCTGCGGCGAACTTGGTTGGGGCAATCTCTCAGTGCTTCCGTGGGGCGGTCATGCGTGTAACGTTACTCGTCCAGAGGCTTTCAACAAACCGGTGCTAGCTTGGCTCACCGGCACAAATCCGGAAGAGGAGTAAATTTCCATGCAAGTCGGCGTTTTCGTGCCCATCAACAACAATGGCTGGCTGATTTCGGAAAATGCGCCGCAATATATGCCAAGCTTCGATCTCAACAAGGAGATCGCGCAGCGCGCCGAAAAATACGGGCTCGATTTCCTGCTCTCGATGATCAAGCTGCGCGGGTTCGGCGGCAAAACCGAGTTTTGGGAATATGGCCTGGAAAGCTTCACGCTGATGGCCGGCCTCGCCGCAGTCACCGAAAAGATCAAGATCTACGCCACCTGCCCCACCCTCATCATCCCGCCCGCCTTTGCCGCGCGGATGTGCAACACGATCGATTCGATCAGCCATGGCCGCTTTGGCCTCAACCTCATCACCGGCTGGCAAAAGCCCGAATATTCGCAAATGGGCCTATGGCCCGGCGAGGACCATTTTCGTAATCGCTACAAGATGTTGGACGAATATGCCCATATCCTGCGTGAATTGTGGGAAACCGGGCGCAGCGACTTCAAGGGCGATTATTACCAGATGGATGATTGCCTCGTCCGTCCCAAACCGACCGGCGACATGAAGATCATTTGCGCAGGCTCCTCCGACGACGGTCTCGCCTTCTCAGCGCAATGGGCGGATTATGCCTTCTGCCTCGGCAAGGGCGTCAACACGCCGACCGCCTTTGCCTTCAACAACGAACGCCTCGCCGCCGCCACCGCGAAGACAGGCCGCAATGTGTCCGTGTTCGTGCTCGTGATGGTCATCGCCGCCGAGACCGACGAAGAAGCCATGGCCAAGTGGAAATCCTATAATGACGGCGTCGATCACGCCGCCATCGCCTGGCTCGCCGATCAGGGCGCGGCCGACAAGGTCAACGCGACGACCAATGTCCGTCAGCTTGCCGCCCCCGAAGGCGCCGTCAACATCAACATGGGGACGCTGGTCGGGTCGTATGCGAGCATCGCGCGGATGCTCGACGAGATGGCGGAGGTGCCCAATACTGGCGGCGTGCTGCTGACTTTCGACGATTTCATCGAAGGGGTCGAGGCGTTCGGCCAGCATATCCAGCCGCTGATGAAGAGCCGGGGGTAGGCGGATCGTCTCAGCCACCCCCATCTCACACCACCGTCGCCCCCGCAAAGGCGGGGGTCCAGCTGCCTTCATCCGCCGCGCAGGTCGCCAGAAAAAGAAGCGGGATTCCCGCCTTCGCGGGAATGACGGTTATTTGGCTCAGACCCACCTCTTCGTCACCCCGGATGCTTCGACAGGCCTTTCTGAGCCTGTCGAGCGATCCGCGGTGACCCATGGAGCTTGTGGGGAGTCGCGGACGCTCATTGACATCGCCCGTGATGGCATTTGTCTTCGCGGACGTTTAGGAAACCCCTCATGGCTATCCTGAAATCGCACCGTTTCTATTCCATCCACGCGCAGGAAATGGTGCGCGTCGCCGCGACCACACCGCGCGCCACGGTGGGCGATCCCGCGACCAATGCTGTTGCGGCGATCGACCTGGTCAAGAAAGCGGCGGCGAACGCGGTAGATCTGATCGTCTTCCCCGAACTCAACATGTCGTCCTACGCGATCGACGACCTCCACATGCAGGCCGCCCAGCACAGCGCAACCGAAGCGGCCATCGCGAAGCTTGCCAAGGCCACAGCCAAGCTGCCGACTGTGATGCTCGTCGGTGCCGCGATCCCCCGCAACGGGCGGCTCTATAATTGCGCCATTGCCATCGCCCGCGGTAAAATCCTGGGCGTTGTGCCCAAGACTTTCCTGCCCAATTACCGCGAATTCTACGAAAAGCGCTGGTTCGCCAGCGGTGCGGGGTTGACGGGCATGGAGATCGACCTGGCCGGCCAGCGCGTGCCCTTCGGTACTGATCTGATATTCGCCGCGAGCGACCTGCCGCATTTCGTCTTCCATGCCGAAATCTGCGAGGATTTCTGGTCGCCGACGCCACCCTCCACCACCGGTGCGCTGGCGGGGGCCTATATCTGCTGCAACCTGTCGGCCTCCCCCATCCTGATCGGCAAGGCACGCGACCGGGCGATGCTGGCCTCGGCGCAGTCGTCGCGCGCGATCTGCGCCTATGTCTTCTCCGCATCGGGGCCGGGCGAGAGCACCACCGACCTCGCCTGGGATGGGCAGAGCCTGATCTACGAAAATGGCGATCTGCTGAAGGAATCGCAGCGTTTCCGGTGCGAGGCCGACACGATCGTCGCCGATATCGACGTGGCGCGCCTCAGGATCGAGCGGATGCGCAACGGCACCTTCAACGACGCCGCACGGCTGGCGGGCGACCCGGAATATGAGTTCCGCCGCGTCACGTTCGAGCACAAACCCGACTATGCCGATGTCGGGCTCCAGCGCGACCTGCGCCGCTTCCCTTTCGTGCCCAACACGCCCGAGCGGCTCGATGCCGATTGCTACGAAGCCTTCAATATCCAGGTCGAAGGGCTGATGAAGCGGATCGAGGCATCGCACGCCAAGCGGCTTGTCCTGGGCATTTCGGGCGGGCTCGATTCGACCCATGCGCTGATCGTTGCGGTCAAGGCGGTCGATCGGATGAAGATCCCGCGCGACCATATCCTGGCCTATACGATGCCGGGCTTTGCAACGAGCGACGGCACCAAGGCCAATGCCTGGGCGCTGATGCGCGCGCTGGGCGTTGCGGGCGACGAGATCGACATTCGGCCCGCCGCCAACCAGATGCTCGCCGATATGCACCACCCGCATGCATTAGGGGTGAAGCAATATGACGTGACCTTTGAAAATGTGCAGGCGGGGCTGCGCACCGATTATCTCTTCCGCCTCGCCAACCAGCATGATGGATTGGTAGTCGGCACCGGTGACCTTTCCGAGCTCGCGCTTGGCTGGTGCACCTACGGCGTCGGCGATCACATGAGCCATTACGGCGTGAACGCGGGGGTGCCCAAAACGCTGATCCAGTATCTGATCCGCTGGACGATCGCGACCGACTTCTGGGACGCGGAAACCGAGCGGGTATTAGAGGCGATTCTCGCCACCGAAATCTCGCCCGAGCTGGTGCCTGCGGGCGACGACGGCCTGATCCAGAGCACCGAAGCGCGGATCGGGCCCTATGAGCTCCACGATTTCTTCCTGCACTATACGATCCGCCAAGGCCTGCCGCCGTCCAAGATCGCGTTTCTGGCACTCCACGCCTGGAAGGACGTCAACAAGGGTCGCTGGCCCCGCGGTTTCCCGGTCGGCGGGCGGCACAGCTATGATTTGCCGGTCATCAAGAAGTGGCTCGAGGAATTTCTCTACCGCTTCTTCCAGACCAGCCAGTTCAAGCGCTCGGCGCTGCCCAATGGCCCCAAAGTATCCGGCGGCGGCGCGCTCTCCCCACGCGGCGACTGGCGCGCCCCCTCTGACGGCGTCGCAACGGTGTGGCTGGAGGAGCTTCGCGCGAACTGCCCCTAATCGCCGCTTCGTCGGCAAATTTGTAAAAGGTTGCGGTCAAGTGCCGCTGCATACCGTCCGGGGATTGCCCGACACCCCGTTATTGAGCGACACTACCGCATCGGTGCCCTGAATTGGGCAAAGGCGTGGCGGTACACCCTGAAGGGGAGTCTTCTTGGGCCGCCGAGGGGATGGTGATGGTTCAACAAACTACCACAAGCTATCGATCGCAAACGGGCTATGCCCCGATTGACGCCGTCCGCTATGGTCAGGCCGCGCTGGTGGAGCCCCATCACCACAGCGAAACCGATATCTTGATGTACCGCATGTCGGGTGCTGCGGGCACCACTGGCATGACCGAGGCTGTCCGCATCGGCGACGAGCCCGATCTTTTGTTCTTGTCTCGCGGCACCGGTATGGCGGCTGAGGGCAAAGTCGCTGGCACCCGATTTACCCTGCAAGCAAATCGCGATCTGCGCGCAACCTTCGTTCCACGCGGGGTTGACTCATCGGTCACCTTCGCCGCCTCCGCCTATTCAAGCAACCTGATGTTCCCCAGGAATTATTTGACCTCACTGCTGGAAGGCCGGAACCGCGATGGATTTCGACCGATCACGTTTACCGACGAAAAATGCATCATCCAGCTGTACCAGTTGCTCGAAGCAGAAATCATGGAGCCGGGGTTTGCCTCCCGCCTGGTCGTGGAAGGCCTAAGCCGCGCAATTGCAGCAAAGCTAATTGGCATTGATCCAACAGCCCTGCATCTTGAAGCCGATCGCATCCATCTGCCGCCGTGGAAATTGCACCGTTTGCTCGAATTCATTGACGACAACCTGGATCGTGAAATTCATTTGAAGGAATTGGCTGACGTCGCGGGTTTGTCTGTGTTTCACTTCTCCCGTGTGTTCAAACACTCGACGGGCGCGTCGCCCTATCGCTACGTCTGTGAAAAGCGATTGGAACGTGGCCGATCACTGTTGGCAAAAACCGAGCTGGGCATCGCTGAGCTTGCGTTAAGCTGCGGATTTTCCAGCCAATCTCACTTTACGGCCGCGTTTACAAAAGCGATGGGCGTATCGCCGGGCCGTTTCCGCCGCGAACGCCGCCTTTAGAGTCTGTTGACTTTGGATTGGACCAACCCAAACCCCGTTCGCCCTGAGCGAAGTCGAAGGGCATGCGAAGCGCGTGGGCTTCGACTTCGCTCAGCCCGAATGGGTATATCGTTGAAGCGACCTATCGTCATCACGCTCTAGCAATGCCGGGTTTGTGGCCGTCACGCGCATTTTTGGCCTAAACTGAGTCGTCCTTTTTTGTCGAACATTGCGGTTTCAGTGAACCGCTCCCCCTATCCGGGTTGATCGACCAAGCCGACAAGCCGACAATTACTGCGTTGGTTGGGATGGATGGACCTTTTCGGAAGCATAATCCCACCAACATAGTCAGCGAGCGATTTGGAGGCGGGAGCTTCAATGGTCGAGCAAAATGGCAAGAAAAGCGGTGCCAGCGCCATGCCGCCGCCGGGCCGGGGGCAACCATATGTCCATACCCCAAGCCCAACCTTCCTAAATAGCGAGACGGGCATAGCGCTGTTTCGCCTCCCTTGTGCCAATCAATCAAGCGAAAGGCAGATAGCCGAGAGGACCGAATCCAGCCCCGATATGCTTTTGATTTCCCGCGGATCGGGCACATCGGCGTTCGGAAAGATGGCCGGATCACCGTTCAGCGTTCCGGCAACCACCGCCGTCCGCGCAACCTTCACCCCACGAGGGACGGATAGCCACATTATCTACAATCCCACGGCGCAAACCTTCGGGCTGACTTTTCCGGGCGGATATTTAAAGAAGCTGATGAGCGACGCTCAAGAGAATTGCGCGTTTAGCCCACTCCTTTTCCGGGAAGATGCGCAGCTTTGTCATCTGGCCCAGATCATCGAAGCAGAAATAGCAGGGCCCGGCTTTGCCTCGCCCATGGTGATCGAAGGAGTCAGTCGTGCCATCGCCGTCGTCCTGCTGCGCTTTGATCAGCGGCCAATTCTGGCAGAGGCCGAACGGATCAAATTGCCGCCATGGCGATTGCGACGCGTGCTCGATTACATCGATTGCCACCTGGAGGACGACGTCCGCCTGTGTAATCTGGCCGCAGTTGCCGGACTATCGACCTTTCATTTTGCCCGTGTGTTCAAGCAAGAAACCGGGGTAACCCCCTATAATTATGTCCGCGACCGCCGGATTGAGCGGAGCCGGGCCCTGCTGATCGAGGACAAGCTTGGCATTAGCGAGCTGGCGCTGGCGTGCGGCTTTGCAAGCCAGTCACACTTCACGGCAGCGTTCAGCAAGGCGGTTGGGACGTCACCAGGCCGATTCCGGCGCGAAAATCGGACTTAACGGCACGCAATGCCCCCGAACCGACGCTCACTTATCGAAATCTTGCTATTTTTTGTCTGCGATACGTTGGCGGATTCAGGCAGCGACCAACTTCTTGCGCATAACCTGATCGGCAAAGCGCTCCATCTCTTCCGCTTGTGGGCTCATCTGGAGCAGCAGCAAGTCAAGCCCTGCCGCTTCATATTCCTCGATCCGTTCCCGCAGTTGCTCGGGCGTACCGATCAGGTTGGGGCGCAGGCCTCGGTTCGACACCGAATATTCCTGGATCTTCATCTCGCGCTCCAATTGGGTGCCCGATAGCCATTGGTCGAAATTGTCATAACCGGCCGGCAAATCATTCACCTCGGTGATCCGCTTGAGTTCGCGCTGCGCTTCCGCTTCGCTGTCGCGGACGATGGCATAAGCAGCCATGCCATACTGCATTGGCGGCTTGCCGACCGCCGCACGGCGTTCTGCCATATTCGCAATCTTGGGCGCGATATTCTCGACAGGATCGCCGTGCATGACATAGGCGTCACACTGATTGACGATCAGCGTTTTGGCCGCCTCGCTCTCGCCACCGGCATAGGTAACAGGCTTACGCACTGGCTTGGGGCTACAGATCGCTTTGTCGGTCGAATAGAATTTGCCGGAAAAATCAAATTCCTCTTCGGACCACAGCCCTTCGACCACCTTCAGCCATTCGCTGGTCCGCGCATAGCGATCGTCATGTTGGTCAAACTGGAGGCCGTAGCGCTTCGCCTCGTCGGCCCACCAGGAGGAGACCACATTGAGCGAGAGGCGGCCGCCTGCAATCTGATCAATATTGGCAGCGGCTTTGGCGAACAGCGCGGGCTGGTGGAAATTGGGGCGGACCGCGACCATTAGCTCGAGCGTCTCGGTGACGGCGGCCACTGCGGCAGCGGTCGACCAGGCATCAAGCGTGGGGGCGCCGACTCCCTTGATGTCGTTCATGTTCAGCTCGGCGATGAGCGAGAGGTCATAACCCCATTGCTCGGACTTGATCGCGAGGTTCTTGGTATAGGCCCAGCTAGCGTCCATCTGCTCGTCCGCGACATTGCGCAGCCAGCCGCCGAACACGGGCATCCAGTAACCGTATCTCATGCCCTTGCCTCTTCTATTGCGCGTTCCAGATAGTCGATCAGATTTTCGTGCGGATCCCAGCCGAGGACGTCGAGCGGTTTGGCCACGAAGTTCGATAACGCATTGATATCATAGAAGCGTGGTACGCCGTCACGGTCATCAATCATCACTTCGATTCCGCCGACATCAAGCCCCGCCGCCGCAGCAATTCGCTCCGCAGCCTCAATGATGGCAGGTGCGGGGTCGGCCTTGGTCATCACGATCGGCTTGCCATCAGCGACGCAAGCGTCGGCGGGGCAAAGATCGAACTGCCCACCCCCGTCGATATCGAGTGCATAGAGATATTTGCGATCAAGCGTCTCAATCCGCGTGATCCGGCCATCGCGCGCGGGCACATATTCCTGCACCATCAGCACGCCGTCGATACTGGTCGGCAGGAACTTGTCGGCAACCGCCAGCGCCAGGTCTTCAGGCGTTTCATAGCGCATGATGCCCGCGCCCGATCCGCCGATATTGGCCTTTACCACGATCGGGAAGCAAAGCGCCGCCGCGGCCTTGGGGATATCGATCGCGCGGTGAACCACGCGCGTTGCTGGCACCGCGTACCCAAGCGCCGAAATCACCGCCAATTGCCGCGCCTTGTTGGCATCGACCGCCAGCACATCGGCGCCATTGATGATCCGGGCGCCCTGCCCCGCCCAATGCGCGTAGAGCGCGGGGGTGTAGAAGATCGCATGATCGGCGCTCCGCAGAAAGCTCGACATGGCAAGGCGGCTCAGCACGACCCGCGCGGGCGGCGGCGATCCGGCGGGGTCAAAGCTATGCCCCTCAATCCCCAATTTCACATAGTCGATCCCGCGCCGGTCTAGCGCGGCGAACAGGGGCTCGAACCATAAAGGGTGTTCATAAAAAACGGCGAGATCGTGCATGGCTTCCATTCGCTGTGACCGGCCAAGTGTTACACGCTGGTCCATTGTTTGCTCTACAATAGATTGTCACGCCCGCCAGTCCCCGCCCGATGATGAGACGCGGCGGCGACGCCATCGCACATGCCGGATCGCGATCTTTCCCGGCGACGCAACCAAACCAATGGCTTAATGTCATGGGTGGTTAGGGGAGGAAATACTGGAATCGCGATCAACAGCCCCGCTGCAGCGCGCTTCATCGCCTGATCCGGCGCGCGGGTTACGCGCTCTGTCGGCAGAAGAGCAATTGGTCCTGGCCTGTTGCCGCCCCGTCGCACAGGCCGATCGGCTGCCCGCAATTCAGGCGGCTGCGCGGGCGACGATTGATGCAGAGGCCTTACTGCGGCTTGCCGCGACGCATCGCATCGAAGGGCTGGTCGAGCTTGGACTGCGGGATGCCGGCGTGGTGCTGCCGCCCGCGGCACAAATGGCGCTTACCAAACGGGCTGATCGACGCCGAAAACAGCTGATGGGGCTTGCTGGCGAAGAAACGCGCTTGGCCAGCGCCTTTGCCGCCGCCGGGCTTGATTGCTTATTCTTGAAAGGCGCAACGCTGGCGTTGAGGGCCTATGGCAACCTGGCGTGCAAATCGTCCAAAGACATTGATCTGCTGATCAATCCCAGTGACATTGATGCCACTACGCAGCTGCTCCGCAGTCATGGCTATCGCCTCGCCCAGTTCGGTGGCACACTTGATGACCGGGCGGCGAAACGCTGGATGGCGGCAACCAAGGAAACATCCTGGATCCACGAAGCGCGCCAGATTGAGCTGGAACTGCACATTGCCCTTGCCGATGGCCCGAATTTGATGCCCGATATCGGCCTGCGCGCGCCGCGCCAGCCGATCGAATTCGTGCCTGGCAAGCCAGTCGAGACACTGGCTGATGCGGAACTGTTCACGTATCTTTGCGTGCACGGCACCGGCCATGGCTGGGAACGATTGAAATGGCTGGCCGATCTCGCCGCACTGATCGAAGCCGTGCCGATCCCCGTCGAACAATTGCATCACCGGGCCATCGCCATGGGTGCCGGGCATTGTTCTGGCGTTGCGCTCTATCTCGCCGCAACCTTGCTGGGCACCCGAGTGCCGCCAGCAGTCATCAATGCCGTTTGCCGTGAGCCGTCAGGTCGGCGGCTGATCCGGATGGCGTTGGTCCTCATCCGCGCGGGCGCCGTTCGCCATGAAGAAAAACGCCGGCCGATCAGCACCACTGGCGCCCTGCTGTTCGCCAAATACTGGTTTTTGCCCGGCAACCGCTACCGGACCGCCATGTTGTGGCACGATCTGACTTATCTGCATTCACGCGGCCACCTCGCCCTGCCGAGATGGGCATTGCCCGCCTATACTTTGGCCTGGGTTCCGGCGAGGCTCTTGTCACGCCCATGGCGGCGGCCTTAGCCTTCTGGCAACCTGCACCGCCTAGTAAGCCTGGAAGAGCAAAGGGCATTCAATGGCGACGACGGACAAGAAGATACTCGTAACCGGTTCGGCCGGGTTCGTGGGCATGCATGTCGCCCGGGCATTGCTTGACCAGGGCCATCAAGTGCTCGGCATCGACAATTTCTCTGATTATTATGACGTGACCCTGAAAGAGCAGCGCAACGCCGTGCTCGCCTCCTACGCAAATTTCCGGGTCGCGCGATTGTCGATCGACGACATGGCAAGCTTTGCCCCGGTGTGGGAGGATTTTGCGCCCGATATTGTCATTCACCTCGCCGCCCAGGCAGGCGTTCGCTATTCGATCGATCATCCCGAAACCTATGTCGCGTCGAATTTGGTCGGCAGCTTCAACGTGCTTGAACTGGCACGCCGGACCCGGCCGGCGCATCTGCTCGCTGCCTCAACCAGCTCGCTCTATGGCGGCAATACGGTGATGCCGTTCCGTGAAACCGATCAATGCGCCACCCCGCTCACCTTCTACGCCGCCACCAAGGGTGCGACCGAGCTGATGGGGCACAGCTATGCCCATTTGTTTGGCGTGCCGATGACGTTCTTCCGCTTCTTCACCGTCTATGGTCCCTGGGGTCGGCCCGACATGGCGCTGTTCAAATTTACCCGAGCGATCATCAAGGGCGAAGCGATCGACGTCTATAATCGCGGCGAGATGGTCCGCGATTTCACCTATGTCGAGGATTTGGCCGAAGCGGTGGTGCGGCTGATGGCGGCCATTCCCGGCAGCACCCCCGTCTCGCCAGCGGACAGCCTGTCTGCCGTCGCCCCGTTTCGCGTGATCAATATCGGGCAAGGCGATCCGGTGAAATTGCTCGATTATATCGCCGCCATCGAAGCCGCGTTGGGCAAGCGGGCGATCATGAATTTATTGCCACTGCAACCCGGGGAAGTTCTGCGGACCGAAGCCTCAACCGATCTGCTGCACGCGTTGATCGGCTATACGCCGTCCACACCCGTGAGCGTCGGCGTACCACAATTCGTCGCTTGGTACCGCGCGCACTACGGCTGTTAAGAGCCGCCCCCAGGCAGCTCCCACCCGGCAAGAAATGTCAGAAAAAGGAAAATGGTGCACCCGGAGCGATTCGAACGCCCGGCCCTCAGATTCGTAGTCTGATGCTCTATCCAGCTGAGCTACGGGTGCACGGAGGCGTGTCCATAGAGGGCAGATTCGGATTACGCAACCCCGTTGCGCACGCTTGTGCAGGCGCATAGAGCAAAGGTCATGAACCGCCCCATTCTCCTGATGTTGCTGCTCGCCCTATCGGGCTGCGCCTCACCCACCGCCCGTTATCCATCGCTGCTCCCGCGCGCGATCGAGCTGCGGGACGATTCGGAGCCGGTACGCGCGGTTGCTGATGCCGCGCCGGACGCAGCGCTTGATGCGAAAATTGCCGAACTGCAGGTCGCACTTGCCGAAAGCAGCGCGACCTTTACCGCTGCCCGCACGCGCGCAGACCCGTTGACCGAAGCAGCGCGCGGTGCCGCTATCGGCAGCGATGCCTGGCTGAACGCTCAGGCAGCATTGTCTGGGCTAGACGGTGCGCGGGGGGAAACATTGGCGGCGTTGGCCGATTTCGACCGGCTTGCAATCGACCGCGCGCAGGCGGGGTTGCCGCCCTATCCGAAGCTTACCATGGCACTTGAAGCAGGTAGCGCCCAGGCCGAACGCCAGGCCGCTTCAATCACTGCCCTTCAAAGGCAATTGCCCGAGCAATAAGCTATTTGAGCAACGGCAGGATTGTTGAATAATCATCGGTCCACGGCGTAAAGCCGGGCCGACGATCAAGCGGTTGCCATGGTCCGCCCAGTGCCTTCAACCGATCAATCGATGCGGGGCTTCGCGACAGGGCAACCCAGGCCGACACTGTCTCTCCCTCCTTCAGCTTCGCGCCGGGCAGATAGGTCAGCTTCACCGCCCGCCATTGGCCAGCATCAGCGGCCGCAGCGACGACCGGCTCAAGATCGAGGAAGCGATTCGAAATATGCACCAGCAGCAAGCCGCCCGGCGCGAGCGCGCGATCATAGCTGGCAAACGCCTCCCGCGTCATCAAATGCATTGGCACCGAATCCGACGAGAAGGCATCAAGTGCGAGCAGATCGAGCGCGTGCGGCGTGGCTGCTGCCAGATTGATCCGCGCATCGCCAATGGCAATCTCCGCCCCCGGCAGGCAACGTCGTAGGAAGCTGAACTGGCCGGTGTCACGCGCGATGCGGACAATCGCCGGGTCAATCTCGTAGAAGCGCCACGCCTGCCCGGCATGGGCATAGCAGGCCAATGTCCCCGCCCCCAGGCCAACAACGCCAATCCGCGCCTGTGGCCCGAATAGGCTATCCGCCGCGCGCATCGCCCGGCCAATGCCCGAGCCCGGCACATAATAAGTGGTTGGCGTCCGTTCCCGCGCCGGCGATCCGATCAGCTGCATCCCGTGCACCGTCGTGCCGTGCGATAGCTGGCGAACCTTGGCATCGCCGTTGATCGTATAGATACCGAAATAGCTGCGGGTACGCGCGTCGCCCTGCCAGCTGATCGTCGCGGCCTGAAAGCCGCCAAAGATTACCAGCGCCCCTGCCAGCACAATCGCAAAGGGCAAGCGGCGACCCAGCGCGACCAGCCCGAGGGCGACGATCGCGGCAAACACCGCGCCACGCCCTTGCCCTGCCTGAAACGCCATTACATCGCGGGTCGCAAAAACGATCAGCAACGCGATCACCAGCGACACTGCCAGCGTCAAAATCCGTTGCCGCTGTGCATCGCCCTCCCACAAACGTGCGAGCGGCGCGATGAACAGCGCCTGGGGCGCCAGTATGCCGGCCGCCAGGATCAGCAGCGGATATTCCCAGGTCCAGTCGAACAGCACCGGCGCCACCAGCGCAGCAAACACGCCGCCGAGCACACCGCCCAGCGACATCATCAGATAGAATCCCGTCAGCCGATCAGGCGCCGGGCGCTTGCGATACATCGTCGTGTGCAGCGCGACCGAAATGGTGAACAGCAAGGTCAGCGCGACCCCGGCATTGAAATAGGGCATACCCTGAAAGCCGCCAACCATGACGCCGCCGAACAACAGGATCTGGAGGGGCGCGAACCGGGTGATGAGGTCGGCGAGAAAACGGTTCTCGGCAAAGGCGATCGAGAAGCTGAGGAGATAGAGCCCGAGCGGGATCACCCACAACAGCGGCATCGCGACAATGTCGGTAGTGATATAGGTCGTCGTCGCCAGCATCATGCCCGAGGGGACAAAGGCCAGCAGCACCCAATGGCCGATGGTTCGACGATCAGGCGCGGGCGAAGCGGTCGCTGCCACGGCGGTCGCCGACATTCGCGGCAAGACAAGCCCGCACCCCGCCACCAGCAGAATCACCAGGATGTAACCAGCTGTCCAAAACCCGCTCTGCAACTTCAGCACCAGTGCGGGCTCGACCAGCAATGGATAGGCAATCAGCCCACCGAAGCTGCCTAGATTCGAGGCTGCATAGAGCGCATAGGGATCACGCCCCGGATGGGCGGCGCTGAACCAACGCTGCAGCAAGGGTGCCTGCGCCGACACCGCAAAGAAGAGCGGCCCGATCGACAGACCAAGCAGCCACGGAACCCACAGAGCAGGCTGGGCATCGGCGGGCAAATCCATTGCCATTAGCCCAATCGGCAACCACAGGGCTGCGACCAGCAGCACACCCAAATGCACGACGGCCTGTCCCCGCGGTGCCAGTCGGCCCAGCGCATGGGCATAGCCATACCCCGCCAGTAGCAGCGCCTGATAAACGAGCATCGCCGAGTTCCACACCGCCGGCGCACCGCCCAGACGCGGCAGTGCCATTCGCGCGACCATCGGCTGGACGAGGAACAGCAGGAACGAGCCCGAAAGTATCGCCGCAAAGAACAAAGCGGGCGGCGCCCAGCGCTGGCGGTCAGCAGCGATAATCTGTGATTGGTACATAGTCACCGGCCCCTGCTCGCTCCAAGGAGCGTGCGACCGTCTTCAGTCAATATGGTTAACAAATGGTCGATCCGCCGGGCGATCGATCCGATACACAACGTGGCGCTTGAGCGGGCTGCCGTCTGGCACGCCGGGGTGATCGAAATCCTCGCCCTGCAATTGGTACATGCCAAGGCGCTCCATCAGCCCCCAGCTCGCGGTATTGGCTGGTACCGTCATCGAGAACAATCCCTCGATCGCCAGATTGGCCCAGGTCCAGTCGAGACATGCCAGCGCTGCCTCACGCGCATAGCCTTGCCCCCAATAGGCCGGCGCCAACCGCCAGCCAATTTCGAGCCCGCCCTCCAGCGGCGTTCCAACCGGACCAGCATTCAAGCCGCAAAAGCCCAGAAAAGTGGCATCGGCGCGCCGCTCAATAGCCCAAAGGCAATAGCCAAGGTCTGCCTCCATCGCGATCATGCGGTCGATCAGGGCATCGCTTTCCGCCCGCGACTGTAGTGGCCCGAGGAAGCGCCGCACCTCTGCGTCTTGACCCATCGCCGCAAACGGCGCGCGATCCCCGTCGCGCCAGGGACGGATGATCAGGCGTTCGGTTTCAATCATGGCCGATCAATTGCATAAGTGACCATCGGCCGCAGCGGATCGCCAACCGGAATCAAGAGATGATCATAATCGCCATCCGCCAGCCGGTGCATCCCCAGCCGCGCCATCATCCGCTGGCTCTTGATATTGATCGCCGAGGTGATCGCGACGATGCGCGGCGCGTCGAAATGCGCCCAGCCCCAATCAATAGCCGCGATCATCGCCTCCAGCGCATAGCCCTGCCGCCAATGGGGCCGGTCAATGATCCAACCCGCCTCTATCTCACCTGCGATCGGGTTATGCGCATCGCCGCGCTTCAAGCCGCAAAAACCAAGCATCGCGCCGTCTGAACGACGCTCGACCACCCAAAAGCCGAGCCCTTCATGTCGATAGCCATCATGCTTGGCGATCACGGCATCGCTCGCCGCTTCGTCCTTCACCGGGCCGAGCTCTGCCATCACCGCCGGATCAGCCCACATCGCGTGGAGCGCTGCCCGGTCGCGCGGCTCGGGCAAGCGCAGGATCAGCCGCTCGGTCGTAATCACTGCGCCGCGCCCGGATCAGCCGCCCATCAGGCGCGCCGCGTGGAGCGCGTGATAGGTCAACACCCCCGAAACCCCTGCCCGCTTAAACGCCATCAGCGTTTCCAGCACCATCGGGTCGCGTTCCGCCGCACCCGCTGCGACCGCTGCCTCGATCATCGCATATTCGCCCGACACTTGATAAGCAAATACAGGAACTTCGAAAGCTGCCTTCACGCGAACGATGATGTCGAGATAGGGCAGGCCCGGCTTGACCATCACGCTGTCCGCGCCTTCATCAAGGTCAAGCTGCACCTCGCGCAGCGCCTCCTCGGCATTGGCGGGGTCCATCTGATAGGTTTTCTTGTCGCCCTTCAGCAGCCCGCGCGAGCCCACCGCATCGCGGAACGGGCCGTAAAAGGCGCTCGCATATTTGGCGGCATAGGACATGATCTGGACGTTGACATGCCCTTCGTCCTCCAGCGCGTCACGGATCAGGCCGATGCGCCCGTCCATCATGTCCGACGGCGCAATGATATCGGCCCCCGCCGCCGCCTGATTGAGCGCCTGGGCGACCAGCACTTCGGCGGTATCATCGTTCAGCACATAGCCCTGGCTATCGACCAACCCGTCATGGCCATGCGCGGTGTACGGATCGAGCGCGACATCGGTCAGCACGCCGATATCGGGCACCGCGTCCTTGATCGCGCCGATCGCGCGGCACATCAGGTTATCGGGGTTGAGCGCCTCGCGCCCATCCTCGGTCCGCAATTCGCGCGGCGTGTTGGGGAAGAGTGCGATGCAGGCGATGCCGGCGGCCCGTGCTTCCTTGGCACGCGCGACGATGCCGTCGACCGACCAGCGCGACACGCCGGGCAGGCTGGTAATCGGCTCCTCAACGCCCTCGCCATCAGCAATGAAGAGCGGCCAGATCAGATCGGCGGGGGTCAGCACCGTCTCGGCATGGAGACGGCGGCTCCACGGGGCAGAACGAGTGCGACGAAGGCGAAGCGCGGGATAATGGCTCATGGCCAGGTTTGTGGGCGATCAGGCGGCGCTCGGCAAGAGGCCAATCATGGTCACTGGCTCTTAGCCCGCCGGGTGCAACGTCGCTGCCGGTTCGCCCACTGCTTGCGCGTGCGCCTGCGCTGCGTGATGCGCAGGCGGCACCACCAGCTTGCCCTTGCGCCATGTCCCATAGCGATAGAATAGCGCCGCCATCGCAAATGTCGCGATCGAGCCGAGCGGGAAGGACAGCCACAGCGCATCGACGCCCAGCATCGGCTTCAGCGCGGTCGCAAAGCCGATCCGCACCGGGAACATCGCCACAAACAATATAATTAGTGGCCCCAGCACCGCGCCGTTCGCGCGCACCACGCCAAAAAACACCATCGTCATCCCGAACAGCACGAAATTCCACGTCGCCAGCAACTGGATATGCTGCGCAATCGGCAGCGCGGGGCTATCGCCGCCCAGGAACAGCGCCATCACCGGCCGGTCAAACGCCAGCAGTGCCACGACCATTGTCGCGGTGATCGCGGTTGAGAACACCAGCCCCCAGCGCGTCGTCGATTCGACACGGTCCCATTTGTCTGCGCCAATATTCTGCGCCGCCATCGCACTGACCGCCGCGCCCACCGCCATGGCGGGCATCTGCACATAAGCCCAGAGCTGCAACGTCACGCCAAATGCCGCCGTGGTATCCACGCCTTCCCGATTGACCAGCCCCAACATCGTGAGCCCGGCGAGCGCGATGACGATCATTTGCGCGCCGATCGGTACGCCCTTGGTGACGATCGCCCAGACCACCTCACGGCTCGGGAAAAGATAGTTAAGTTCCGGCCCACGCAGCCGCAGCGTAAGGTCCTTCCAATACATATAGCCAACCAGCCCCGCCACTGCGACGACATTGGCGATCAGCGTCGCGGTCGCCGATCCGGCAATCCCCATTTGCGGAAACGGCCCTAACCCGGCGATCAGCAGCGGGTTGAGGATCACGTCGAGCACCGATGCCAGCATCCCGAACCATAACGGCGTCATCGCATCGCCGGTGCCGCGCAGCCCCATCATCATCAGCACCATCAGCATCGAAGATGGCAGCGACAGGAAGATGATCCGCAAATAGGTGAGTGCCAGCGGCATCGCCTCGCCCGGCGTCGCCAGCAGGCGCAGGATCTGCGGTGCAAGGACCCAGCCGAGCGCGGCCACCACGGCTGACGACCAGAAAATCAGCCCGACCGCCGATCCAAACGCGCGTCGCGCGCCATCGATGTCGCGCCGACCAAAACTCTGTCCGACCAGGATCGTCGCCGCCATGCCGAAGCCGAAGACGGCGGCGAACATCAAAAACATGATGTTGTTGGCATTGGACGTCGCCGCCAGCGCACTTTCGCCCAGATACCGCCCGACCCAGACCGCGTTGATCGATCCATTCAGCGATTGCAGGATGTTCGACGCCAGCGTCGGCAGCGCGAAGACCAGCAGGGTCTGGCCGATGGGACCAGTCGTCAGGTCGCGGGCACCGGGGCGGGCAGGCGGTTGAGCCATTCTTAGCCCAACCGTGCCAAGGCTGCCGACAGCCGTTCGGCCTCGGCAGACTTCTCGGCATGGTCTGCCCGCGCCTTCTCGATCGCCTCGGGCTTGGCGCGTTCGACGAAGCTGGGGTTGTTGAGGCGGGCCGCGAGCGAATCGCGTTCCTTTTCGGCAGCAGCGATGCCCTTGGTCAGGCGCGCGCGTTCGGCGTCGAGATCGATCACGCCTTCGAGCGGGAGGACGAACGTCGCTTCATCGACAACAATTTGCGCCGCACCGCCAGCGGGTGCTTCACCCATCACGCTATCGACCCGTGCCAAGCGCGCCAATGCCGCCCCCTGCTTCTCAAGCCGTGCCTGGGTATCTGAAGACGCATCGCGAACATGCATCGCCATCCGCGTGCCCGGCGCGATCGTCAGTTCGTTGCGCGCGGCCCGAATCTCGCTCACCAGCTTGATCAGCCAGTCGATCTCCTTGCTCGCCTCGGCATCGATTGCGCTCGCATCGACCACCGGCCACTGCGCCACGATCAGCTCGCCATCGCGCGCGCCCATTTTTGACCAAAGCTCTTCGGTGATGAAGGGCATGAACGGATGAAGCACCACCAATATCTGGTCGAGCACCCAGCCCGCGACCGCGCGCGTCTCGTCGGCATCGGGGCCGCTTGCGGGCGCATCCATCTGGCCGAGCACGGGCTTGATCAGCTCCAGATACCAGTCGCAAAACTGGCTCCAGACGAACTGATAGATCGCATTGGCCGCGCCATCGAAGCGCAGGTCAGCGAGCGCGGCATCCACTGCCTGCACCGCGCGGATCGTCTCGCCGATGATCCATTTGTTGACCGCCAGCGTCGCCGCCGGGGCCTCGGGCGAGGTGCTGGCGACGATGCCATTGCCCTGCGCGAACCGCGCCGCGTTCCACAGCTTGGTCGCGAAGTTGCGATAACCCTCGACGCGCTTCTCATCCATCTTGATGTCGCGGCCCTGGCTCTCCATCGCCGCCATGAAGAAGCGCAGCGCATCCGCGCCGTACTTGTCGATCAGGCCGAGCGGATCGACGGTATTGCCCTTGGATTTGGACATTTTCTGCCCATCCGCCGCGCGCACCAGCCCGTGCAAATAGAGCTTGCGGAACGGCACATCGCCCATGAAGTGCATCCCCTGCATCATCATCCGCGCGTCCCAGAAGAACAGGATGTCGAAGCCGGAAATGAGGACGTCGTTGGGGTAACGGCCGTTGAGGGTAATAGCCCTCTCCCTGGAGGGAGAGGGTTGGGTGAGGGTGTCCGCCATCGATAGGGTGGGCTCGGCTGCGCCTCGCGCCCCCTCACCCAACCCTCTCCCCGCGGGGGAGAGGGCTCCTTCATCCGGCCACCCCATCGTCGCAAACGGCCAGAGCGCGGAGGAGAACCAGGTGTCGAGGACGTCGGGGTCGCGACCAATAAAAACCTTCCCATGAGGCACAGGTTCAATGGTAAATGCGTGGAAAGCTTCGATCCAATCTTCGACAAAAACGATGTTGTCAGGGTGGGTGTTGTAACATTCCGAGAAATGCACACGGGCATCTTCTTCGCTCTCGCCCACGAAGGATTCGCCATCATGGGGCACGCTGTATTTTTTTCCACGGTCAGGCCCATACCAAACCGGAATCCGGTGCCCCCACCACAATTGGCGTGACACGCACCAGGGCTGGATGTTCTCCATCCAGTTGAAGAACGTCTTCTCCCAGCTCTTGGGCACGATCTCGATCGCGCCGGAGCGCACCGCCTCGATGGGCGCCTTGGCAAGCGTGGCAGCGTCGACATACCATTGATCGGTCAGCCACGGCTCGATCACCACGCCCGAGCGGTCGCCGAACGGCGTCTGGATCGTCCGTGGCTCGGCGTCGTGCTCCACGCCGTCCTTGTCGATGTGCGGAACGAGGAAGCCATGCTCCTTCATCCACGCGACCGCCATTTCGCGCGCGCCGGGGGCGCCATCTTTCCTGAAGCGGTGCAGGCCGATGAACTGCGCCGGAACGCACCCGTCCACCGTCTGCACCACGTTCGCCTTGGCATCGAACATGTTGAGCATGTCACCGGCCTTGATCCCGGCGCGCTTGCCGACCTCGAAATCGTTGAAGTCGTGGCCGGGCGTGATCTTCACCACGCCCGAACCAAGCGCCGGATCGGCATGGTCGTCGGCCACGATTTCCAGCAACCGCCCGGTAATCGGTTGGATAACGAATTTGCCGATGACCGCTTGATAGCGTTCATCCGCCGCATTCACGGCAACGCGCATATCGGCGAGCATTGTTTCGGGCCGGGTCGTAGCGACCACCAGATGATCGGTACCATTGGGCAGGGTGACGCCATCCGCCAGCTGATAGCGGAAGTGCCAGAAATGGCCCTTCACTTCCTGCGTCTCGACCTCAAGATCGCTGATCGCGGTGCCGAGGCCGGGGTCCCAGTTTACCAGGCGCTTATCGCGGTAAAGCAGCCCCTGATTGTAGAGATCGACGAACACCTTGATCACAGCCCTGGAAAAGCCCTCGTCCATCGTGAAGCGCTCGTTCGCCCAATCCATCGAGCAGCCGAGCCGCCGCAACTGCTGCGTAATCTCCCCGCCGCTCTCGCGCTTCCAGTCCCAGACCTTTTCGACGAACGCCTCGCGCGTGTAATTGGTGCGCTTATCCTGGCGTGCTGCCATCTGCCGCTCGACCACCATCTGCGTCGCGATGCCGGCATGGTCGGTGCCGACCACCCACAGTGCATCCTTGCCTTGCAGCCGCGCGTGGCGCGTCAGGATATCCTGCAGCGTGTTATCGAGCGCATGGCCGATATGGAGCGATCCCGTCACATTGGGCGGCGGGTTGACGATCGTCCAGGGCTCTGCACCCGGTCGGTCGGGATGGAACAGGCCGTTCTCCTCCCAATACGCGTACCAGCGTTGCTCGATTTCGGCAGGGTCGAATGTCTTGGGAAGCTCGCTCATACCCCTGCCCTTAACTGGCAGTGGCGCGCTTCGCTAGCCTGATGCTGCGCTGCGTCAGACGAGTAGGTTCAGCGGCCCCGGGTAATGCGGGCGATTTCGCGGGCGACCATCTCTTCCACCATGCCGGGCAGCTTGGCATCGAGCCATTCCCGCAGCATCGGCCGCAACATTTCGCGGACAAGGCCCTCAAGCGTTTCGGGTGCCGGGGCTTCGGGTGCAGTAGCCGCAACAGGCTTTACGACCAATCGCGACAGCGTATCCAGCGATCCACGGCTTGCCTGGGCTGCACTTTCGGACAGAATCGAATCGGTCGACAAGGCAGCCTCCACGCGTTCGATCAACGTTTCGTCGTCCTCAGCATCATCGGTCACCGGATTGCTGAGTTCCAAAATGTCCGCAGGATCGGCCATCCGAGCCCGCGACGACAGCGGCGATGCAACCGCTGGCGCGGGCGGCGGCGGGTTGCGGGGCGCACGACGCGATCGCACGGCGCCGCCATTGTCGCCGTCTTCCGCAATGATCCGCTTGATGGAGGAAAGAATGTCTTCCATCGACGGTTCGGCGCTAATGTCCCCCATGATTGCCGTCCCTTGCCTCAGTAATCGCCGTTAACGATCCTTTGGAGCCGTACCTGCGGGATTAGGGGTGGCACTGTCAACCGTTGGCGCGACAATTGCGGTTTGTGCGGGGGTCTTCGCCGTGCTGGTCGAGACAGCTTCTGCCGGCCGACCAAATGTCCAGTCCAGCAAACTATTATGGACGCGATCGTAATTGGCGACCGGATCATAAAGCGGGCCTGCATCCAGCCCCAGATCCTTCGCCTCTGCATGCCCCGTCGCGGCAAGCAGCGCAAACCCAGCAACATAGGCATCGCGCTGCGCCGTCACCAAGGTGACACGCGAATTGAGCAACTCCTGTTCGGCGTTCAGAATTTCCAGGATCGTGCGGTTCCCAACGCTGTTTTCCGCCTTCACGCCTTCCAGCGCGAGCTTATTGGCCTCGACCGCGATCTCGGCTGACTTGATGACTTCAAGCGAGGATTGCCAAACAGCAAAGGCCGATCGAACCTGCGCAACAACGCCGCGCTCCGCTTCGGTGAGCTGTTCAAGCGCCTGGCTGCGCCGCGCCTGTGCCTGACGGACGCGCGCAGCCGGGCCGCCGCCCTGATAGAGCGGCAATGTCATCCGCAGCCCAAGCTGAGCAGTACGGTCAAACTGCGGGAATGAAACCCCTGCAATGCCGGCACCGAGCGTGCCCAGAAAATTAGTATATGTCCCTTGGACAAAGGCATCCACGCGCGGCAGGCGCTCTGATCTGGCAACACGAATATCATATTTGGTCGCATCGCGTGCCTTCTTGGCGGCGAGCAGCGTCGGGTTGTCAGCCAGCGCGATCTCGACCGCTAGATCGGGATCATGCGGCAAACTGGGCAAGGGCGGCGGCGTCTGAAGCGTTCCGGGGGGCGACCCGACCAAGCGGATGTAGGATTCACGACTGGAGATCAGCCGCGCCTCCGCACTTTGCAGCTGGCTGCGCGCCAGCGCCAGTCGCGCGTCCGACTGGGCGACGTCGGTACGGGTCAGGTCGCCGACCTGGAAGCGGTCCTTGGACGCCTGCAAATTGACTTCGAGGACACTGGCATTTTGCTGGTTGAGCCGAACGACGGATTCGTCGCGGATCACATCCATATAGGCGCCAACCACGCTGGTGAAGAGATCAGCTTCGGTCCCCCTGAGCGACGCCCGTCCCCCTTCTACCCGCGTATTGGCGGCCGCAATAGCATTCTTGATCCCCCCACCGGCATAGACCGGGACGGTGAAGCTGCCCTGCGTGTTGGTCAATCTCGACGGCGCGGTAAAGCTGGAGACGGAAGTAACGACGTTTTCGCTATAGGTGCTTTGGAGCTGAACGGCCGGCAACCCAGGCGCGCGCGCAAGTGGCACATTTTCGTCGAGCGCCCGAACATTGTCACGCTGCGCGGCAAGGGTCGGGTTCGTCTTATATGCTTGAACAAGCGCCTCTCGTAGCGTTTCAGCAGACGCCGGCATCGCCAGCGCAATCAGCGCCACCCCCGCCAAAATCCGAGATTTGACCATTGAAACAGAAGGCAGAGAGACCATAACGAGAGGCTTCCTCAAAAGACAAAATCCTTGGGAACGGCGAAGCCTGGCAAGGCGACGCAATCAATATCCGCGAAATCGATGAGCCCAAAGCCTCCAGCGCTGCGCTGGCCCATGGCAAGTCTGGTCACACCGCGATCGACAATGCCGCTAACCGCGCGCCCACCAATTGCCAATTGATCGATCAACGTCTGCGGCAATTTGGGCACCGCGCCGTCAACGACCAGCACATCATAAGGAGCGCCATCGGCATAACCACGCTCAAGCGGCCCGTCGATTAGCTGAACGCGGGCATTGCCCTCCAATGCCCGTCGCGCAATTGCCATCAATGCCGGATCGCATTCAACAGCCACGACGAAGGCCGCGATTTCAGCGAGCACAGCGGCTGTATAGCCGCCTGCTGCGCCGATCAGCAGCACCCGATCGCTCGGGCTAACCGCTGCTTCATTCAGCAATCGCCCCGTTGCGATCAGCACATTCGCGGCGCGGCCAGCACCGAGTGGCAGCGCGGTATCACGATATGCCAGGCCCGCAATTGTTTCCGGTAGGTAGGATTCGCGCGGTACCCGGCCCATCGCCGCCACCAGCCGCGCATCGCTGACCGAATTGGTGCGAAGCTGGTTCGACACCATTGCCTGGCGCATCGCCGCAAACTGGCCCTGATCAGCTATCGTCACCACACAACCCCCTTGGCACAACCGTTTTATATATGCAACACACCTTCGCCGCTGACCGGCTTGTATATCGGGCGAGCGCTACCGCCAAGCCGGAGTGGAATTTTACTCGAACACGGTTGGCCGCCCTTAATCATTGGCACAGAAGCAACCTTGTAGGCGCAATGACGGCGACCCAGAAAAAAGGCCCCGCGCATAGACTGCGATTTTTGAACGTTTCGGATCAGACACAAAAGTGCCAATGCCTATTCTGGCCAAATTTGTCTATGATTTTACAGTGTTTTTGTGGGAAGATTTGCAATTGGATTCCCCCGAACATTGCTCACTTTGGTCGCCTGATTGTCTGAAATGTCGGGCGATCTGCAGCCACAGAACTGCCGAACAAAGCATGATCATTGGCCTTGCGGGGGTTGGCGCGAAAACCCGATGTTGACGGCGTCGCAAAAACCCAGCAAACGCGCCGCCTTGGCCCGATGGCGGAGTGGTGACGCAGAGGACTGCAAATCCTTGCACCCGGGTTCGATTCCCGGTCGGGCCTCCATCCTTTTTATTATCCGTCGTGACTGGCGCTCGCGCAAATTGGCTGCGCGGTCGCCAAGCAGCGCCGGATGGCGCGGATTGGCCAACTGCGGAAGCCGATACCTACTGAGTAAGGATCAGGCCTGCGCGACATCCCCGTGCCGCGCCATAGTTTCCGACATCGGCTCGCGCCGTCGCGTTGGCCCACGACGTGCCCCCTGTGCGATCGCGCGGCGGAAGGAACTGGGGTCGGTGCCATAACCATCGCGAAAGGCCCGGCTAAAATGGCTCCGGCTGGAAAAGCCGATATGCGCCGCGATGACCTTGACTGGCATATTGGTGGATCGCAGTAGCTCGGCTGCGTGGTGCAACCGCGTCTTTGCGACAAACTCCATCGGGCTCATTGCAAAGGCGTGCGAAAACTCCCGCGCAAACGCCGATCGGCTCATCCCGGCGGTTGACGCCAGCGCTGCGACGCTATGACGCGATGCAGGCTTATCGAGCACCGCCGTCACTGCTTTGCCTAACCTGGGGTCTCGTAGCGTGCTCAGAAGGCTTGTTTCGTGTTCGCTGCGGCTGAAATGCTTGCGGAGAAGCAACAAAAGACAGGCTTTCATCAACGCACCGGTCAGCGCGCGCGAGCCAAGATCGGGCTGCGCCAATTCCGCCGCCATCAGCCCATAGCTTGCATTGACGATAGGCTCCGCCCCCAAATCTTCAACGATTGGCCGGCGAACCGTATCAAGTAAACCAAATGAACCCGAAATATTGGCGGTGATGAGGCCACAAATAAAGCGCAAATCACCGTCACCGCCGCCAGTAGCATCAAATTTTACCATGCCATTGCGTGACAGCGAGCAATGATCCATCGCGACCAATTGCCGACCGGGGCAATCATCTGCACCAATAGTTTGAGCCATATGTGGCGGCACCAAGACAACGCTACCAGGCCCACAAATAATGGCTGGTTGTCCGGGCACCATCAGATGCATCGTTCCAGATAGGATGTAATGAACTTCAATTTCATCACCGGGGCGTGCAACGAGTTGAATGCCCCGATCAACTTCGCAAATCGCAAAAGCATCGACGGCAACATCCAATGTCATCAACAACCGATCGAGCATTCGTTCGGCCATGATATTACTCCTTACACAAATCTTTCTAGACGATGACACATAGACACAAGTCTGCTGTCACCGAAACTAGGTGCTCCCACG
>MSXQ01000015.1:0-1233 GCA_002083645.1 Proteobacteria bacterium ST_bin13 | reverse complement strand
GTGACGACGATCACAGGCAAGCCCGCTTTGGCGTCGGTACGCGCCCGAATATGGCGAATCGCCGTCATTCCATCCATGCCGGGCATCCGCAAATCCATCAGCACAATGTCATAATCATGCGCATCGATCAGTTGCAGACCTTCTTCAGCGCTGGGCGCACCCGTCATGGTCGCCCCCGCCACGTCGAGCATGTCTTTGACAACGCGCCGGTTCATCGGATCGTCTTCGACGAACAGCACGTTCACGACCGCGTGCTCGCGGCAAAACCATCAATTTTGAGAGTATCGATCATGTCAGATGCCATATCGCGTCAAGCCGAACGCGATACAAGGCATTGCGTAACGGCAGCGTCAGAACCCTGATCAGACCCATATTGTCCAGGCAATTGTCCAGACAGGGGATAGAGCAGCTCCACCAGCGCATCACCGCCAATCGGCTTGGCAATAACCAAGGCGAGCCCAGTCGATTCGAGCCGCGCCCGTTCGGCGTCATCGGGCGATGGCCAAAGCAATGCGGCTTGCGTGCCTTTCACAAGGGCCACTGCAGCGACCAAGCGCAATGCCCGATCCATATCCGGTTCAGCGCGAATCGTCGCATCGTCGATCAAGACCTGTTTCGGTGCCTGGGCAGAAATCAACCTAACCGCCTCGTCCGCCGATGCAGCAAACGCCACCTCGCCCGCGCGCGGTGCCAGCAAAGCGCGCAACATGCTGCGCGAAATCGGGTTGCGATCGACAATCAGCAATGCAGGCCCAGGCATTTCGCCACCATCGTCAGCTGTCACTTCGGCGAGGATGAGCGGCAGCGATACGGCGAAGGTAGACCCCTTGCCCGCGACGCTCGTAACCTGCACCTCTCCATCCATTGCCCGCGCAAGATTACGACATATTGACAGGCCAAGCCCGGTCCCACCAAATTTGCGGGTGGTGCCAGCATCGACCTGACGGAACGATTCAAAGATTACCTCCAGCTTGTCGGCCGGGATGCCAATACCGGTATCGCTGACGGCAATGGCGAGAAGCCCATCCTCGGTCGCCTCGGCGCGCAATGTGACGGATCCTTCGCTGGTAAATTTCAGCGCATTCGACAGCAGATTGAAAACTATCTGGCGTACGCGCGCTGCATCCCCCACAATCATCGCTGGACAGCGATCGAGTTCGACCATGAAGGCGATCCCACGCGCGCGCGCCTGTTCTTCCCACAAGCGCGATACTTCCCGCAACGTGACGCGCA
>MSXQ01000039.1:0-9211 GCA_002083645.1 Proteobacteria bacterium ST_bin13 | reverse complement strand
GCGATCCCAAGCTCAATGTCGACGATCGCGACGGGCTCTTGAAGGGGTGGATCGACAAAGCGGCCGCACTCGGCTTCGACGGTAAGAGCTTGCTCGCTTCGGCCGAGGCGCGCTCGGGTCAGAGCGCTGCGGATAGCCGGATCGAGCGCGGTTTCCGAGCGGTCAGCGATGCGATCGCGGGCGCACGCGACCTGGTCGGCGGGTTCCTCCGGCCCAGTGACCCGCTGGTCGATTCAGGGCTGGCGCGCGTCACCCAGTCTCCCGCCACGGCACGCTCGCAACTTGCGGTCGCCTCGGCCGTTCGCATCCTCTCCGAGCGCGAGGCGGCTTTCAACGTCCACCTACTGGCGAAGACCGCGCTCGACCTGGGTCTCAAGGGCGTGACGATCGACACGGTCGAGCACCGCATTGGTCAATTGATTGAGAACCGGCAGCTCATCCCGGGCGTCGCTCGCGCCGGCGACAAGGGCGTGAGCATGGTCACCACGCAAGAGGCGCTGCGCACCGAAGAAAGCATCCTCAAGGCGATCGAGGCAGGCGCGGGGAGGGCGGCGCCGATCATCTCCGCCGCCGATGCCCCGGCCCGGCTGCAGGCGGTCGCCGATCGCCCCCTCAATGCCGGGCAGCTTGCTGCCGCCACGCTGATCATGTCGTCCAAGGATCGGACCGTCTCCATCCAGGGCGTCGCCGGCGCCGGCAAGTCGACCATGTTGCAGGCGGTCGCGCGCGTAGCGACAAGCGAAGGTCGCGACATCCTCGGCCTCGCATTCCAGAACAAGATGGTCGCGGACCTGGGCGAAGGTGCCGGCATCAAAAGCCAGACGATCGCCTCCTTCGTGCTCGCCAACGAACGGTTCGTGACCGAACGCGACACGCGGCGGTTCGAGGCTGCGCAGGCGAAGTTCTCAGGCGCCATGCTGGTCGTTGACGAAACCTCGATGGTCTCGAGCGACGACATGTTGAGACTCCACCGAATCGTCGAAGCACTCGGCATCGACAAGCTGGCGCTCATCGGCGACCGCCAGCAGCTCTCCTCGATCGATTGGGGCAAGGCTTTCGCACTGATCCAGGCGGCCGGCGGCACGATGGCGCGAATGGACGAAAATATCCGCCAGCGCACCGACACGCTGCGCACGGTCGCGGCCCTCGCCAATGTCGGCAAGGCGGGCGAGGCGATGAAGGTCCTGGGCGACAACGTCCATGAGAGCGCCAGCGCGCCTGAGACCGCCGCCGATATGTGGCTCGCTTTGCCGGCAATTGATCGCGAGGCGACCGCGGTGTTCGCGTCCGGCCGGGAATCTCGCGCGATCATAAACCAGCGCATCCAGGACGGCCTCGCGACCGAGGGCACGGTGCGGGGGCAGGGCATCCACCTCACCGTTTACGAGCGGGTCAATCTGACCCGCGAAGAGCTGCGCTACGCCTCGACCTACAAGCAGGGTCAGACGCTCGACGTCGGCCGTGGCGGCGCGCAGGATGTGGGGCTCCAGAAAGGCCGCTACGATGTCACCCGCGTCCTTCCGAACGGTAAGGTGGAGCTCGCCGATGGTCGCCGCAAGATCCGGTTCGATCCCCAGAAACTGTCGCCCACCGAAAAGCGTGATCGCCTCGAGCTGACCGAGAAGAAGGATCTGCATATCCGCGAGGGCGACCGGATCCGCTGGACCGCCAATGACAAGCCCCGCGGTCTCCATAACGCCGCGCTCGCGCGCGTCCTGACGGCCGACGAAAACGGCGTCACTGTCGAGACTGCGGGCAGCGAGAGGCTCACCCTCGACCTCGGCGATCCGATGCTCTCGCGCCTCGACCTCGCCTATGCGCTCAACATGCACATGTCCCAGGGCATCACCACCGACAAAGCCATCACCGTGATGGACAGCCGCGAGCGCAATCTCTCGAACCAGCGCCTGTTCAATGTGGGCGTCACCCGAGTCCGCGACGAGCTCACCATGGTGGTCGACGACAAGGAGAAGCTCGAACGGCAGCTCGATCTCAATCCCGGCAACAAAACCTCAGCGCTCGAAACCCTGGGCCAGCTCGACATCGACAGCAGGAAGGGTGGGCGCACGCTGGTGAAGTTCGATCCCGGCCCAATCGACGGCATCAACCTGGCCGATCATCCCGACATTCTCAGCGACCTGCCGCCGCTTCCCGATGGGCCGCTCGGGCCTGCGGTGGCGGCAAAAGTCGAAGATCTCAAAACACCCCCGAACCGCAAACCCGACCGCGGCGTGGACAAAGCTGATCTGCTGCCGCCGCTGCCGGAGCGCAGCCTGGGGCTCGATTTGTGAGTGCGCAACGCCGGCACGGTGCCGGCCAAATCAGGAGACGAAGCATGGCGTGGGATTTTGACGAGGGTGGCAAGTTCGGCAGCGAAAAGGCGGCTGAGGATTATGCGCGCCGCAACGGCCTCAAGGACGCTGACTTCCGCACGCGTCCCAAGGGCGACCAGGTCGAACTGGAAATCCGCCGCTCGGCAATCGACGGCCGCAACCTGCGCGACAGCAATGAGGGCCGTCGCGACGGCTGGAACTGAAAGGTGCTGCGCCGGCACGGGGTGCGAGGCCTCGTGTCCAAACCGGGAGAGGTTCAATGTCACATTATTTCGGCCAGCTTGGCCAATTGCCGACGCGCAGCCTGATCATCGGTGCCGCGACGGCGATTGCGATCGGTCTGACGGTGTGGGTTGCACAGTATATTCGCCGGATGATCAAGGAGCGCCCGACACCGACGCCTGTAGCAAAGCCCTTCCTAACGAACCGCAAGCACGCGATGCTCGCCGCACTTGAGCGTATCCTGCCGATGTACCGGATTCACGCGCAGGTCTCGATCAGCGCGATCCTCGTACCCGGTGTTCGCCCCGGCCGCCGTCCGCGTCCGTCGGACATCGAAGCGCTCGGCCAGAGGATCGTCGACTTTGTGATCGTCGATCCGAACTCCAGCGCCATCGTCGCGCTTGTCGAGATGGACGAGCGTTTTGCGGAACCCGGCGATGACCACAAACGAAGCGCGATGACGACCCAGGCGGGCTATGAGTCGATCCGGATCTCAGCGTCGGACCGCGCCACCATTGCGACAGCCCAGGCAGCGGTCGGCCATCTGCGTGATGCCGCCCGTAAAGTGGCCCCCGCGGTGACGCGCCTGCCGATGCCGGTGCGCACTTGGCCTCTCGAGGAGCGATTCAATGGGGCTGGATGACCGTGGCTATATGCGCGGGCGCCGTCGCGCCGACATCAGGGCACGCCAGACCGGCAACGGCGGCCAGACTGCAACCCCACGGCGCGGCCCATGCTCTCCCAGCCGACGGGCGCCGCGTCCACTAGATGCCACCTGTGACACTTTACCCGGGGATTCTGGGTAAAGTGTCACAGGTGACGACAGCAAGAAGACCGAGGAGGCCGTGAGACCGGCGCTGGTCTCCGTTCCTACAAGCCCAGGTCACTGAGCGATGGATGGTGGTCAGGCCGGCGCCCGAGCGGCCAATGATATAGCCGGTCCTCCTCGCTAGACAGGCTGAGATCGTTGATGCTCGCGAACCGGCGCTGCATCAGGCCATTCTCGGCGAATTCCCAGTTTTCGTTGCCGTAGCTTCGGTACCAGCGCCCCTCGGCGTTACGCCATTCATAGGCGAACCTCACCGCGATGCGGTTTCCCTCATAGGCCCAGAGCTCCTTGATGAGGCGATACTCGAGCTCGCGCTCCCATTTCGCGGTCAGGAAGGCCTGGATTTCTTCACGGTCGCGCGGAAACTGGTCCCGGTTCCGCCAAATGCTGTCTGGTGTATAGGCGAGCGCCACCCTTCCAGGATCACGGCTGTTCCAGGCATCCTCGGCCGCCCGGACCTTGATGATCGCGGTTTCGCGGGTGAAAGGGGGAAGGGGCGGTCGATTCTCGGGTTCGCTCATGGCTGTCTGACTCCACTAGGTGCGGCAACAGACTGTTCCAAAGCACCGTCGATGATAATCGCCGTCGTTCGCAGATCATTATTGCGCGAGGCGTCGTAATCCGGACGCTCCTAGATCGCCGCCACTTGGGGACGGTCCAGGACAAGTCGACCAGTCTCGAGCGCCTCGAGAAGGCCCTGCGGTACTCTGCCGGTGATTGCCTCGATCATGTCGTTCGGCGGTAGCGCCGGCATGACATGCAGCGCGCCGGCGATCGCCGAGATATGTGCTGCCATGTCGGCGTTCAGGCGGTCGTCACTCCGTGCGAGCCCGATGATCCGGTCGCGCCACATATCGACCGAGATCGCCTCGAACCTAACGGGCTTGCCGAGGAAGCCGCCCACGATTTTGGCAATCTCAGATTGCGTGTATTGGTAGGGGCTGCCCGGATAGATGGCAGGACCTTGTGCGAATTTCTCCGGCGTCAGGAGAGCTGCAGCAGCGACCCGGGCGGCGTCCTCTCCGAGAATCCAGCTCACCTTGATGTCGGGGAAGGCGTTCCGAATGACGCCTTCGTCCTGTATCTCCCGCCCGTGCAGCATCTCGATGTTCTCGAGGAAGGCTGCCGCAATTCGAAGGTGGAGGCAGTTGAAGCCTGCCCATTCGAAAATCTGTTCGGCCAGCCACTGCGCCCGCCCCAGGTGACTGGGACTCTTCGGGTGAGCTGGTCCCATCGACATGGTCACAAGCCGCTTGAGCCCCGTCTCACGCGCCGCGCCCGCGAAATTCGCAGCAGCGTCGATGACCCCGCCAGCGATAGGATAGGTGAAATAAGCCGTTTCGACGCCGTCCAGCGCGGCCAGCGTTGACAGGCGATCGTGAAGGTCTGCCTGAAACACGTCCGCGCCGCGGGCGCGCAGGCTGTCGATGCGATCATCGATTTTCCGCGTGATGATCCGGATCGGCTGCCCGCTATCAAGGAGCGCATCCGCCACGATACGACCAGTGCCGCCGTGTCGTCCCGTCGCACCGACGACGAGGATGGGCTTGGAAGTCTTATCCATCGCTATTCAATCCACTCGGTTGTACTTGGCCGAGACTTTCAAGGCCACGATCGAGGTTGACCGCCAGGTCCACGGCGGTTTTGCTTCCCAAGGTCTGCGTCACACGCTCATGCGCCGCCTTCCATAGCGGGGCCGCTCTCCCCAGCAGATCCGCTCCAGCTGCCGTCAGTGAAATCGCTTTAGCCCGCCGGTCGTTCTGAGCCTGGGCGACGCGCAAGAGGCCCTCGCGCTCAAGCGGTTTGAGATTGCGGTTCAGCGTGGTGGGGTCCATTCTAAGTGCTGCCGCGAGCTCGGCGACGCCCATCGATCCAGCTTGCTCCACCAGATGGGCCAACAGGCCGAACTGTGTGATCCGAAGGCCCGCCGGCGAGAGATATTCGTCGTAAATTGCTGTTACCTGGCGCGCGCTCATCCGAAGCTTGAGGCAAAGGCAATCGTGAAATGCGACGCCATCGACGCCGGTCCAACTGTCCGCCGCAGTGTTAGCCATGATAGATCACCTCGCATCCCGGCGCCCCCGGCAGACTCTCAGAGTGTGCACAACGGCAGACTATTTACCTGCATATACAGGCTGTATATGCAGCATTCCGGTTTTGGCAAATTGAATTCGCGACTTCACTCCGCCTGAGCGCCCGCCGGATGCGTGACGGGAGAACTTCCAGTCCAGATTGCGCGAGCCAGAGACTGTGATAATCAACGCTAAATAGCCGTCATTTCTTGCGGCAGGAGAAAGAGTGGATGGACCGTCTCGACAGCTTGCGAACCTTCATTGCCGTCGCCGACAAGGGCAGCTTCACCGAGGCGGCGCGTTCGCTCAACGTGTCCGGCACGGCGGCAACGCGAGGGGTCGCCGCACTTGAGGCCGCACTGGGCGTAACGCTCTTCATGCGAACGACCAGGTCGGTTCGCCTTACGGAGGATGGGGCGGCCTATCTCGAACGCTGCCGGGCTGCGCTTGCCGACCTCGATGATGCCGCGGAGATGCTGCGGGGACGGACTAGCGAGCCGCGCGGGACATTGGTCGTCACGGCGCCGGTGGTGTTTGGCCGGTTGCACATCCTGCCTGTGGTCACGCAATTGCTCGGCCGTTTTCCCGCGCTCGACGTCCGCCTGATGCTGATCGATCGCGTTGTCCGGCTCGCGGAGGAGGGAATCGATGTCGCCGTGCGCATAGCGGATCTCTCGGATAGCGCGTTGCATGCGTTACGCGTGGCAGAGGTTCGCCGTGTTCTGACGGCAAGTCCGGACTATCTCGCGCAGCATGGAGAACCCAAGTCAGCAGCCGAACTCCACGAGCATATTCTGATCTCGTTCGACCAGCTCGCGGGCGCAAATAGCGAGTGGCGCTTTGGCGCGACCGGTAAACCTGCCATTCGCATCGCGCCGCGGCTTACGGTCAATAGCGCGGACGCAGCGATCGCGGCCGCTCGCGCCGGATTGGGCATTGTCCGGACGCTGTCCTACCAGGTCGCCGAGGACGTCGCGGCGGGCCGGCTGAGGCCCGTATTGGCCGAGCTTGAGCCACCACCGGTGCCGGTGAACCTCGTATTCCAGGCAAGCCGCCGAAGCTCGCCCAATGTGCGAACCTTCCTCGATACGGCTAAACTGCATTTCGCGAATGGCGTAGGCTGACTTCCGGCTACAGCGCGGAGTGTGATCTTACGCCCTCCTCGAACGCCGATTTGATCGACAGGAAGCGTGCATCGACGGCCAGCGGGTCTTTCCGGTTGAGATCGATCAGGGCCTGGCGCTCCGGCCCTCCCCGGATCACCTCAATTGCGTCGGTCGCGATGCCGGCGACGATGGCATCAGCCACATGCTCCGCCGGTTCCAAGGAGAAACCGACATCCGGACCCGCTCTGTTGGTGGCCATCATCGGCGTGTCGGTTCCGCTTGGATAGACGGTAAGAACGCGGACACCCTCGCCGTTGAGCTCGCGGCGAAGGGATTCGCCGAAGCTGGAAAGACCAGCCTTCACGGCTGCGTAGGTCGCGTAGAAGGGCATGGCGATCAGCGCGATCGCGGAGGTGACGTTCACTACCATACCGCCGGCGCCATCCTTGAGGGCAGGCAAGGCCGCACGCGTGAGAAGGATCGGAGCGACGAGATCGACCTCGACCATCGTGCGGATCTCGTCCTCACGCATATCGGTGAGACGGCCGGCCCGCACGGCGCCGGCATTGTTGATCAAAATGTCGAGGCCGCCGAGCGACCGCGTCGCGCCGAGGAGGGTCGCAGTGCGGCCCTCCTCGGTCGAAACATCCGCGGCTACGCCATTGGCGTCGGCGCCGGCCGATCGCAGCGACGCCACCGCCTCATCGACCGCGTCCCGCCGGCGCCCCGTCACTACCAGTCGAGCGCCGCGCGCAGCGAGCGTCCGCGCGGTCGCGAGACCGATACCGCTCGAACCGCCCGTGATCAGGACGCGCTTGCCTTCGATCTCCATCGTCTCACGCTTCCCTCGGGTAGTTGGACGGGAACAGCGCCCGCTTCGTTTCGTCATCGTTGATCTTCTTGAAGGGGTGGTCGGTGCCCACTTTGCGGGCACGTTCCGCAGCTAACCGCGCATTGATGGCGGCGAACCACCGTTCGATATTGGGATAGGCCGCCAGGGGATTTTCGGCGCCCGGCAGGACGAACCGCGCCCGGTCGATCCAACCCCATGCGGCCATGTCCGCGATCGTGTAATATTCGCCGACGATAAAGCGACGGTTGGCGAGATGCGCGTCCAGCACTTCGTAATGGCGCTCCGCCTCGCGCCGGTAGCGGTTGACCGCGTAATCGAGTCCTGAAGGTGCCGCGCGCTGGAAGTGAACGGCCTGCCCCGAGAAAGGCCCAAGACCCGAGGAGACGAAGAACAGCCACGACAGCAGCTCTGCCCGATCCACCGGGTCACCAAGGAAGTTGCCGACCTTTTCCGCCAGGTAAAGCAGGATCGCGTTCGAATCGAACACGCGGACTTCCCTGCCGCCTGGCCCATCGGTGTCGACGATCGCCGGGACCTTGCCGTTAGGGTTAATAGCGAGATAGGCTGGAAGGTGCTGCTCTCCCTTGCTCGTGTCCACGGGGACCAGCTCATATTCCAGCCCGGCTTCCTCGAGCAGCAGTGCAACCTTGGCGGGGTTGGGGGTGGGGTGGAAATAGAAACGGATCACGCTTGGCCTCCTTTGTCGTGGTGGGGACTGCCGCCCCGATCGGTTTATCGAATGTCGGCGATCAGCCCGTCCTGAAGCCAGGAGGCAAGATATCCCCCGGCAGCTTCTACCGCGCTTCCGAGGCCATTCTCTTCGGCCAGGCGGTCACACAGGCGTGCGAAACTCAGGCCAGACACAGCGAGCTGAATCGCCCCCATCTCGGTCTGTTCGATGGTTGCGAAGTGCGGCTGCAAGTCTACGCGCCACACACGGATCCATGCCGGTTCGGGGAGCATCTCGGCGGGTGGAACGACCTCGTCGGCCGCGATCGCGTTCCAGATGGCACCGCAATTTGTCTTCACCGGCAGGACGTCGAGTGTCGGCACGAAATCGATGACGGCATCCTCCCAATCGACATCGGAAAGGCGCTGGGGGTCGAAGGCGACGGCATTCGGACCGTCGAACGCCCGGCGCAAGGCCCAATCGAGCGCAGCTATCTCGCCCACTTCGATGTCCCCAGGATAGAGCGCGTTGATCGTGTCGGCAAAACCTCCGCCGTAATCACGCAGCGTCCAGCTATGGGGTGGATGCTGGGCGATGTGGTGGCGCGCGGCTTGCTCGAACCCTTCGTCGCCGAGCCACGCCCAGAGACGCTCGTAGCTGTCCTTGAGGCAATCGACGAGCTGCGCGCTATAGGCGTTGTGGTACACAGCGAGACCCGGTCCCGCATCACCGTCGACCGCAACCGGAATCTCGCTCGGCTGGTCGAGCAGGAAGCCGATGAAGCCGCGCTGCAGATCAAGCAGGCTCATGCCGCCTCCGCCACGCGCGTTGCGATTCCGCGCGCTATGTCGAGCTCGGCCAGCAGGTCCGTCAGCGGCGGGATCTTGTCGTCTCGCTCGATCATCGTCGCGACCGGCCCGAGGCGGGGATATATCCGTCCGAACAGCTCCCAGACGGGATCGGGAACTGGCTGGTCATGGGTATCGATCAGGCGATGGCGGCCCTGGCTGTGACCGGCGAGGTGAACTTGCCGGACGCGGTCGGCGGGGACACCCGCAAGATACTCATAGGGGTCGAACCCGTTGTTGGTGCCGCTGACATAGATGTTGTTCACGTCGAGCAGCAG
>MSXQ01000014.1:197487-243928 GCA_002083645.1 Proteobacteria bacterium ST_bin13 | reverse complement strand
GCGGGAGCCATCCACAGAGGACTTTCCGCTCACCACTCCGTTCCCGCCCTTCCGGTTCCGACATGCCTCTTCCCTCTCGTAAGATTGCAGAAACATCGACTGGCGCAGGCCAAAAAAGATAGCGACTAATTACTCACAAACGTGCAAGCGAGTCAGATGCCCCGCACCAAACTCTCTGCCGATGCGCGCCGTGCCGTCACTGTTGAAACGGTGATTGGCTTGGCGGCAGCAACAAATCCGGCGGACATAACGACCGCTCGGATTGCAGCGCACATGGGGGTGACACAGGGCGCTCTCTTCCGCCATTTTGCCGACAAGCAGGCGATCTGGGCGGCGGTGATGGACTGGACCGCCACCACGCTGCTCGCGCGCTTTGATGCCGTTACAGGGGCTACGCCAATTGAACGGCTACGCGCCATGTTTGCCACGCATATCGATTTCGTCGTGACCCATCCCGGCGTGCCCCGCATTCTGTTTGGCGAATTGCAGCGCGATGGCGACGCGCAGGGCAAGATGTGCGTACGTACGCTGATGGGTGCGTATCGCGAGCGTGTGATGGCCCTGCTTACGGAAGCAAAAGCGCACGCGTTCATCGCCGCAAATGTCGACATCCCCGCTGCGGCCACAATGTTCCTTGGCATGGTGCAAGGGCTGGTAATGCAAGCGATGGCGGCCAGTGATTTCACGTCGATGCCTGCCATATCGGCGAGACTGTTCGATCTTTATCTTGATGGGCTTGGAGTGGCCAAATGAAGTTGCCATTCACCCTGAGCCGCAGAGGCTGGACATTGCTGGCCGTTCTCGTTCCCCTGCTTGTGCTTTTTGCCTGGGTGGCATTCCGCTCCGGGCCGCTGGCACCGATCAATGTAACCGTCGCACAAGTTGAAGAGCGCAGCATTGCCCCGGCCATGTTTGGCATCGGCACTGTGGAGGCCCGTTACACCCAGAAGGTTGGGCCAACAGCGGCCGGTAGGGTGACCCTGCTGGCTGTGGATGTCGGTGACATGGTGCAGCCGGGACAATTGCTGGCGCAGATCGATCCCGTTGATCTTGATCAGCGCATTGCAGCCGCTGCTGGCGGCACGGCACGGTCAGCCGCTTTGGAACAGGCCGCTGCAGCACAAATTGCCGATGCGTCGGCGCGCGTAGCGCTGGCACAATCCCAAGCCGCGCGAACCGAACATTTGAAAGCAGGTGGCTGGGTAACCGATGCGATGGTTGATCAGCGCCGACAGGAATTGGCGACGGCGCGGGCGAATATGGCAGCCACACAGGCTAATCGCAGTGCCGCCGCACAGGATCGCGGGCGACTTGGCGCGGAGCGGGCAGCCTTGATTGAACAGCGGTCAAATCTCCGCCTCGTCGCGCAGCGCGCCGGGCTCGTCGTTCGACGATCAGTCGAACCGGGTACGACCGTGGTTGCCGGGCAGGCGGTGGTCGAGATCATCGATCCGTCACAGCTGTGGATCAATGTCCGCTTCGACCAGACGCAATCGGCGGGCCTGGTCGCGAGGCTGCCGGTGCGAATTGTCCTGCGTTCCCAACCAGATGATTCACTTGACGGTGTTATTGAACGCGTTGAGCCTATGGCCGATGCCCTGACCGAAGAAGTGCTCGCCAAAGCGCGCTTCACGGCCACGGGAACGCTGCCTTCCATTGGCGAACTGGCCGAGGTGACCGTCGCCTTGCCCGCCCGGTCTCGAACGCTGGCCATTCCCAACGCGGCAGTCCACCGCGTGAAAGGTCAGACCGGGGTATGGGTGATCCGCAATGGGGAGCTTGTCTTTGCGCCCGTCAGGATCGGCGCACAGGATCTGAGTGGATGGGTGCAGATATTGGACGGCCTCACCAGAGGCGAGCGGCTTGTCGTTCATAGCGCGAGAGCACTCACCTCCAGCAGCCGCTTCCGTATCGTCGAAACGCTGCCATGATCAGCCTTGCTGGGCGCGACATCCTGCATGGCTGGGGCAAATTTGTTCTTACCGGCGTGGGGTTGGGGTTGCTGATCGGTGTCACCCTGTCGATGGCCGGTGTCTATCGCGGCATGGTCGATGATGCGCAGGCCTTGCTGGACAACAGTCGAGCAGATCTCTGGGTCGTGCAGAAAGACACCCTTGGCCCTTATGCGGAACCCTCAAGCCTGACCGAAGATAGCGAGCGCCCCATTCAGGCCATGCGCGGCGTCGCCCAGGCGGCAGGCGTAACCTATCTGACGATGCAGATCGCCCATGGCGATATGGATGTCCGCGTTATGGTCGTGGGGGCCGAGATGGGAGTGCCAGGCCTGCCCGGCCAGCCCACCCATCTGATCTCGGGACGCCAGATTGTGCGTGCTCACTATGAGGCCGTGGCCGATGTGAAGACGGGCTTCGCGATTGGCGACCGCGTCAAAGTGCGCCGCAATTTTTATACGATTGTCGGGCTGACCAGCAGGATGGTGTCATCGGGCGGCGATCCGATGCTGTTCTTGTCGCTGAAAGATGCTCAAGCGGCCCAGTTCCAGAAGGACAGCGACGCCATCGTGCGCCAGCGCGCGCGCACGGATGCCAATCCACAATTGAACCCGCCGGGCAATCCGGCGGTGGCGCAAGCCGTAAACGCTGTTCAATCGGGCAACACCAACGTCAATGCCGTTCTGGTCACCATAACGCCGGATGCCAATCCCGATGACGTCGCCGCTGCCATCCGCCGCTGGCAACGCCTGACGGTCTATACCCGCGCTGAGATGGAGGAAATCCTTGTCCGGAAGCTGATCGCCAATTCGGCCAAGCAGATCGCAATGTTTCTGGTCATCCTCTCGATTGTGAGTGCAGCCATCGTCGCCTTCATCATCTACACCATGACCATCGGCAAGATCCGCGAAATTGCCGTGCTGAAACTGATCGGCACGCGCAACCGCACGATCTCGTGGATGATCCTGCAACAGGCGCTGGGGTTGGGGCTGATCGGCTTCGTCGTTGGCAAGATCGCGGCCAGCCTGTGGGCGCCCTTCTTCCCTAAATATGTACTGCTGCTGCCATCGGATTCGATTCGGGGCTTCGTGGCGGTGATGCTGATCTGCACATTGGCGAGCTTTCTGGCCATCCAGGCCGCGATCAAAGTCGATCCGGCGGAGGCGATTGGTGGCTGAAGGCATTACCCTCGAGAATGTCGTCAAGACCTATGGCAGCGGCGAGACGGCGGTTCATGCCCTGCGCGGCGTAGACATGGCCGTGGCCAAGGGCGAAGTCGTGGGGCTGATCGGGCCATCGGGTTCGGGCAAGAGCACCCTGCTCAAATGCCTTGGCGCCGTCATCGAACCGACGTCGGGCAAGATGACGATCGGCGACCAGTGCATTTACGACAATCGCTGGAAAGTCCGCGATCTGCGCGCGCTCCGGCGGGATATGATCGGCTTCATTTTTCAGGCTCCCTATCTTATCCCGTTCCTTGATGTGACCGACAATGTCGCGTTGTTGCCGATGCTGGCCGGAAAGCCCAATGCAGTGGCCCGCAAGGAAGCGCGCGATCTGCTCGATGCGCTGGATGTCGCCCACCGCGCCACCGCCATGCCCTCGCAGCTTTCGGGCGGAGAACAGCAGCGCGTGGCGATCGCCCGCGCCCTGATCAATCGTCCGCCGGTTATCCTTGCTGACGAACCAACCGCGCCGCTTGACGGACAGCGCGCCCTTGCGGTGGTGGGGCTGCTCAACGACATGGCTCGGCAGTTCGATACCGCGATCATCATCGTCACCCATGATGAAAAGATCATCCCAACCTTCAAGCGGCTCTATAATATTCGTGATGGCCAGACGGTTGAGGAAACACCGGGTCATCATGCGCCAGAAGCATCGGTTGGAACATGACCTATCGTGACAACCCGGAAGGCAAGAGCTAAGGGCGCCCGCGAGTGAACGACCTGCGCGCCTTCACTGTCGAGCGGCGAACCTGGGCGATGATGCTTGTGGTGATCACTCTGCTCATTCGCGGGTTGATTCCCGCGGGCTATATGGTTGCCCCTTCGGCGGTCACGCTGAGCGTAAAGATATGTTCGGGTTTCGAGGACGAGCGTAGCACCATCAAGATCGTGGTGCCGCGATCGGGCGAAGAGCATGACCGTTCAGGCGACCATAGCCAGAAGAACCCGCCTTGCGCTTTTTCCGCCCTGTTGATGGCGTCGATGGCGGGGGCCGATGGCCTTCTGCTCGCGCAGGCCGTCGCCTTCGTCCTGATAACAGGTGCTATCCTCGTTGCGTCGTCTGTGCATCGCCCACTTCCTCGTTTGCGCCCGCCGCTACGTGGCCCTCCGTCATTCGCCTGACATAGTGGCCTGAACCTGCGGACTGAGCCCGGCGACAATCGCGCGTGAGCATGTCCGTCTCCTTCCCGGCAAAATACCCTGCCCAGCACCTTCGATGCGGGCGGCGCAATTTTGCATCTATTGCGAATGAACTGAACCATGAAGACTTCTATCCTGAGCGCAGCGGTCGCCCTGACGGCTGCCAGCCCTGCCTTTGCCGCTGAAGGCAATGAACAATCACCCGATACCATCGTCGTGACAGCACCGCGCCTGACGGCCACCGATGCTGCGACCGAAGCTGACGAGGAACTGTCCACTGGGCCCGATGGTGCGGCCTTTATCGCGCGCCAGCCCGGCGCAGCTCTCGTCGCGAATGGGGCTCTTTCCGGCCAGGTGCAGATGCGCGGCCTGTTTGGCGAGCGCATCCTGCTGCGGATCAACGGCCAGCGTTTCGCCACAGGCGGCCCCAATGCCATGGATCCGGCGATGCACTATGCCCCGATGATGCTGATCGACAGGGTCGAGATCGCACGCGGGATTTCCCCTGTGCGCGACGGCCCCGGACTGGGTGGCGGCGTCAACACGGTCCTCAAACATGCGCGCTTTGGCACGGGCTCCAGCCTGTCGCCGCAGATCGACCTGTCCAGCCAGTATCGCAGCGTCGATGACAGTGTGGCCATGGGCGGTCTTGTGGCCCTTGCCAGCGACAGCCTGCGCCTTGGTGTGATCGGCTCGTATGAAGCGGGCGATGACACCCGTTTTCCAGGCGGACGCATTGGCAGCACGTCGTTTCATCGTGCGGTCTATGGCGTTCAGGCCGGCTTTCGTGCCGGCCCCGGCGAATTCAGTCTTGAATATCGGAGGCAGGATACTGGCCGTTCGGGCAACCCGCCGTTTGCCATGGACATCGTCTATTTCCACACCGACTTTGCCCGCGCAGGGTTTGAAGGCGATCTCGACGACAATCTGCGACTGGAGGTCCACGCCAACTACACAGGCGTGTCCCATCGCATGAACAACTATGAATTACGCCCCGCGCCGACGACTGCCCTGACCAGACAGTCGGACACCTATGCTGACACGATGGGAGCCGATGCATCGTTGCGCTTTGGCTCGGCAGGTCGTCACATCCGGATCGGCGCTGATTTCGAGCTGATCGACAAGGGCTACATGCTGTATAATCCCCTGTCCCCGGCCTTCTTCATCCATCCGCTTGATCGCGCCAAGAGCGACCGGGTGGGCGGCTATGTCGAATTGCGGAACGGTTTTGGCGCCATTGAATCCGAACTGGGACTACGCATCGACCGTCACGGCGCATCGACCGGCGCATCGCGCTACGGCCCCGGGGTTCCGGCAGGTCCGGTCAATCTCACCAAGGCCTTCGCATTGGCCGACCGTAATTGGTCGGGCACCAGCGTCGATGCATCGCTGCGGCTGTGGGCCGATATGGGCGCCTTTACCCCGCGACTGACGCTTGCACACAAGACGCGCGCGCCCAGCCTCATTGAGCGCTATTCCTGGTTGCCCACCGAAGCCAGCGGCGGTCTCGCCGACGGCAATATCTACGTCGGCGACGTCCATCTGAAGATTGAAAAGGCGTGGATTGCCGAGCTTGGTTTCGATTGGCAGGGTGATAATGCCTATGCGCGCCCGGTGGTCTATTATCGCCGGATCGAGGATTTCATCCAGGGTGTGCCGTTTGACTCGACGCCCGGCATCCTCGACACCCCCGTCGAAATCGTTTCGAACGGCAGTGGCGATCCCACCCCGCTGCGCTTTGCCAACACCGATGCACGCATCTGGGGCGCGGACATTGCCTTCGGCGCGAAGATTGTGGGGCCGTTGCGGCTTGACGGAGTTGCCAGCTATGTGCGTGCTGAGCGCACGGATATTGCCGACAATCTCTACCGCATGGCACCGGCCAATGGCCGTCTGGCGATGAGCTGGGCGGAAAGCCGCTGGTCAATCTCGATCGAAAGCCAGTTCGTCGCACGGCAGACGCGGGTTTCGGTCACCAATAGCGAGGCGCCGAGCGCCGGACATGTCCTTGCCAACATCGCGGGATACTGGGTAATACGTGACGGCATCAGGCTCGATCTTGGCATCCAGAACCTGTTCGATTCCTATTATCTTGAACATCTGGCCGGATACAACCGGATAACAGGGTCCGATGTCCCGCTGGGCGCGCGTTTGCCGGGCGCGGGCCGGTCCGCCTTTGCCCGCATTCGCTGGGCAATTTAGCCTCAAGCGGGCGTTTGTCAGCATCGTGCTGGCAAGCGCCCGCTAAGCCAAGCCGCCGTTCGCCGGGCCAGAGGCCGTGCTCGCCTATGTGTCGCGCTACACTCACCGGGTCGCAATATCGAACAGCCGGCTCCTTCGCTTCGAGCGAGGTGTATCGGAAATCGACATTCCTGCGACAACTCAAGCCTATCCGGCGGCGGCATAGTCGATCGAGGCGGCCACCGATACGAAGAAGACGACAAGCGGCGGCGTCCTAAACCGCACGAGCAGCACGGATCCGGCAAGCGCGATCAGCGCATCGGCAAGGGAAGTGATGCCGGTCGTCAACAGTGGATCATAGAGCGCGGCGGCCAGAATCCGCACCACCGCGGCGACCCCTGCGAACTACCGCACAACCGGAAGGAAGCCGATGTCGCTGTATCCGCGCTTTGCGCCGTCTAGACAAATCTCTTCCGTTAATCGCTCGTCGAGCTCGGCTAGCATTTCCGGTGCTGCGGCGCCATGCATCAGCGGATCGATATCGTTATCGACCGGCATATTTGTAGCGGTCGAGATGATGTTTGAAGGCGCTGTCGAACTTCTCGACCAACGCCGCATCGGTGCGCAATAGCCAGTTCTCGGAGTCATCCCCACGTCCACACGATCGTGCTGGGCGGCGGCATATCGCGCGATAGGACACGCTGTATTTCGACGCGCCCCACCTCCCTGCTCCCCGTGTGCGTGCTCGGCGCGCCTTTCCGCCGCCTGGCCAGCAAAAGCGTCGCCAGCGACAGCTGAAGGGATTTAAGGAGGCTAATCCAATTCAGCGGAACTGAGGGAAGTTACGAATATCGGTCCTGATCGCAGCCGATACGTTGCGCATAGATTGTTCAGGAGAGCCAAGATGCGTATCGCGATGATGGGAATGGTGTCGGCGTTGCTGGTAACCGGCTGCGCCAGCGACGGATATGGGCCAGGCGCGGATTATCGCCGCTACGATTACAACAATCCGGACCCGTCCTACGGAGGTTATGACGCCGACCGTTATTACCGCGACCATCCTCGCTATCGCGAGCGCCGCTTATCGCATCAGGATCGCATCTATCGCGGTCGCGACGGGCGTTATTACTGTCGCCGATCCGACGGCACGACGGGTCTGATCGTAGGCGCTATCGCGGGCGGGGTGTTGGGCAATCTTTTGGCGCCGGGCCGATCCGAGACCCTTGGCACGATTTTGGGCGCAGTCGCCGGTGGCTTGGCCGGGCGGGAAATCGACCGCGACGTTCGCTGTCGATAGTCCCCTGTCCGGCGCACGGCCGCCGCAACAAGAATGACCAGGGCGAAGGCTGAAAATCCCGCGCGGAGATCGAAGAACCACATGGTGGACGCCATAGACGGGCGCGGACGCCAGACTGCAGCCGAAGCCGCCGAAAGTTGAACGCCCCAAACCCTGATTGCCGGCCCTTTCGTTCCGGCGTTGACGAGGAGTAGTTATCATGAATAGCAAATTGATGGCGTCAGCCGCCGCTGCGGCCCTGCTCGGTATGTTCCCGGGGGCAGCCAACGCCCAGCACGGATCGGGCGCAGGTGCGAATGCGCCTACCCCGCCAGCGCCGCGCGGCGATCTCGACCGCACGCGCGACCGCCTGTGTACGCCCGGCGACATCTGCGATCAGGATCGCGATCGACTTCGGGACAAGGATCGGACCGATATGGACCGCGACCAGGATCGCCTGCGCGACAAGGACGGGACCGGCGACATGGATCAGGATCGCGACCGGCTGAATTCGTCGCAGGCGATCGACGACCAGCTTGCCCGCTTCAGCCTGCTGACAAGCACGGAACGCGTGCAATTCCGCGACGAAATGCGTGCGGCGACAACCGCCGAGGAGCGCGAGCGCATCCGCGCCCGGCATCAGCAGACGATCGGGGAGCGCGCGCGCGAAATGGGAGTCGATGCGCCTCCCGGCGCCAGGAGCGGCGCGGGCGCGGGCTATGGGAACCGCTCGCGCTACATGCTCATGACGATGCTTGCCGATCAGGAGCGCGCAGGGTTCAGGAGCCGCATGCAGGCCGCCCGAACCGAGCAGGAGCGTCAGCTGATCCGCAACGAGATACATGCCATGGCTCAGCAGCGCGCGCGCGAACTGGGCGTCGAGGTGCCCGAATGGTACGGACAGGGACCCGGTCCGCGTTAGCCAGTCGTGCCAGTCGATATGCAGGGTCGAGAATGAAGGATCGATAATCGTCGGCTGAAAGTTTCTGTTCCGTATTCGTGCAAGCAGAATTAGCTTCGTCTTAGAATTCTTAGGTCGCCGTATTCGGAAAAGCCAAGCGGGTTCGCGATCGGCAGATGGACGGCGACCGGAGCTGACGCTAACTCGAGGGGCGCGCTTCTTCTGTCTGAAGCGCGGTCATCCCTGAACGACAGGATCGACTGCTTGGCGAAGGCTGACGGTGCAACGGCGCGCGCCGCCGAGGCCAATGTCGTGCTCTGCGTACTGACGCCGCGCGAGCGCGAAGTGCTCGACAGGCTCGCGGGAGGCCTGCCGAACAAGACGATCGCCTATGATCTTGGTATCTCACCGCGGACGGTCGAGGTGCACCGCGCCAACCTCATCGCGAAGCTCGACGTGCGCAGCCTCTCGGATGCCCTCCGCCTCGCGTTCGCCGCTAGGCCGGGAGGCTGAATATTCGGACCCATACGTCGCGCGGCTCGCCGCCTCCCTATCTAGAAGAGGGCGACGCTCGAAACTCTGCCCGCACTTGAAAAGGCCCCCTGCGCCCGCAACCGTCGATTGGCAACCTGGCCGAGCGCGAATACGATATGGTTGCGGGTCTCGTCGGGGGGCTAACCAAGAAGCAGAGCGATCATCAAAGGCGCGGTCAGAATGCCATAGAAGACGGCGGCCCAATACTGCGCCCGCGCGGAGCTGATGCAGGCGTTGAGAGAGGCACCGGCCAATGTGGTCGCGAAAATCGTTCCTTAGAAGAGCCGTGCCGATAGTGGCTTGGCATCTAATCTCCCCGTACGTCCCGCCATCTCGGTCAACGCATAAGTTGTCAAGTCGGCCAGCACGGGCCTGGCGAGCAAGCCGGTGCCGATGATACCGAGCGCAAACATCGCAAAGGCAAACTGTCCCGCAACCGGGCGCTAAGCCTCGGCCGCCTGCGAAGAGGTCGTGATGTCGTGGACTTCGCCGGCATGAAGGGTGGCCGCAGTCGCTGCGGCCCTTGCCGATCGGAACAGCGGGTAAGCTGATTCTGCCTCGGCGGCCGGAACGCATAGGCGCGTAAACAGCTTGCGCGAATGGTTCGAACGTCGGCTTTCGGCACGAGCTAATCGAGGTCTGAACGGTCGACTTGAGGCGCAAAGCTGCCTTTACAGATCACCTCACCAACGGCTATCGCGGCAGCGTGCTCGCAATCGTGAGTACACCTACTGAGTACACATGCGTCGTTTCACGTCGCGGAGAATGGCGGAAAACCGTGGACTTCTAGCCCAACCGACCCCTCCCGTAGGGGTCACCATCACCAAGCCAGAGTCGTCGAGATCCAGCGCTTTTGCCGGTACTGCAAAATCCGTACCCACGTTCGGTCCCACACTTTCTGTCGCCTTCAATGGCGGCCTCAACCGCCGCAATGGCAGCGGAATTCAACTGCTAAACCTTAAGGGCGCCGGATCCACCACAACGCCACAATCCCCGCCATGGCAGGCACCCCGATCGCAGCGATAACGGCGGGGAGCGAGGGTACCGCGGTCGGTCCCGCTGCGGCGCCAGCAAAGGCGTAAAGCGCGCCGAGGCAGAGATTGGCGAGCGAGGCCGTCGCGAGCACACCAGACATTCGCGCACGGCCTGCGCCGGCAACGATCAACGATGCTTCGCCGAGGACCGGCACCGCGCGGCATACCAAGATAGCGATGAGGCCGTGGCGCCCGACCCAGGCTGAAAACGCATTGAAGGCGCTTTCGCCGAGCAACCGCCGCGTCAAAGCGGTGCTGGTCCATCCGCCGAGGAAGCCGATCAGGCATCCCGCCGTCAACCCGAGCGCATTGACCAACGCGCCCAACCAACCGCCCAGCACGGCTCCCATTACGGTCGCCACCACGCTCGACGGCACCGGGAGGGCAATATCCGCCGCCAGCAGCGCGAATCCGCCCAGACCCACCAGGTCGTGGCTCTTTCCAACTAGAGCGATTGCCAGATCGTCGAAATATCCGCCGAAAAACGCAAAGGGCAAGATGATCGCTGCCAGCAGGATCGTCATCACGGCAGCGCCGCGCGCCAACGGCCCGACCGCCAGTGCAGCATCGCGAATCATGCGGACCGTGTCCTGAAGGAATTGCTGGGGCAGTAATGTAACACCCGTTGATTCCCTCCAATTGGCCGTGAATCCTGCCCCGACCCGAACCAGACTCGCAATTGATCAGCCTGTGGCATCAATACGCCCGAATATTGCCGCTTCAGGGCACGCCAGGGCAGCAGTGGACGGGCGCTTGGCTGATAGACCTGTTTGGCGGATCCCGACCATCACGCGCATTCGGCAGCATGCGATCTTGGCGCTCAGGGCTCTGACGCCAACCTATTGCTTCCAGCGGCCGATGTCGCCCCAAGTCGGGGCCCGCTTTCGCATCGCCTTGCCAAGTTTTTCAGTACCTTCCTTCGGCGCAGGGGGATTGAAGAGCTGGCAGGCGGGCAAGGTGGTCGGATCGATGCCGGCAACCTCAGACCAGAGATCCTGGCTGGGCTGGGTTGGCGAGAAACCGACATAATTCTGGCTGACGATGGGCGCATTGGCGGGATCGAGTGGATAGCCCGAAAAATAGAAGGACTGAGGCATGACCTTGCCCGTCTTGTCCGTGTCGAAGCCGTAGCCGAACAAGATGCCGCCATCGGCGGTCCGGTCTGGGCTTGCACCGACCTGGATCACATAGCCATTGGCCGCGCTGATCCAGAAGGAATAGGCTTGGCCGCCCTTGCCGATCCGCTCGCTATCGGCGGCGCTATAGGGAAGATGCTTTACAAAATCGCGCCGCGGCGGGTGGTTCAACGGCGAGAACAGGCAGAGGCGCGGCATCCAAGTCGGCCGCCCCTCCCCCGCCACGAAATAGGCGACATCGCCCAGCGAGATGAATTTGCACGAATAATGATTGTCGATCGGGAAAATCGGCAGACAATAACCGTCGTACCGCTCCACCATCGCGCCTTCGCCCGATTTGCCGCGCCAGCTTGAATCATAAAAGGTCGCGCCGTGCGAGGTTTGGTAATCGACGCCGTCCTTGAGCGGCGCAGGCGGCTTGCCGGCATAAGGGGGCGGAAATTTATCATAGCCCGAATAGACTCGATACATCGTCCAGTCGGATTGCCAATATTCGGGCCAGATCGGGTTGGCGGGCTCCCCGGCACTGCGCGGATATTCGCAACCCTGCACAGCGCATGGGCTGCCATTTGGTGGATTATGAGTACCATAGGTCTGGTATTCTTGAGCGCGCGCGTTCGAAAAAAACAAGGTCAGACAGACTGCCAGCAGCGTGATCATCAATGATCTGCGCATATTTGTCTCCTGTAGTTCATCACTACTGATACCCTATGGGCATTTTATCACGCTTTTCAGCTATCCTACAATCTAATACAGCGCAATAAACTCATGACAATCTGCAAAACACAATTGATTGATGTCAAGCTTGCGAATCGCTGGCATTTGTAATAACGCTTTACACATAGTTTTACGGTTCTGATAGAATCGACCCTCAATATCTATATTGATCCGATTCGGATGAATTGGTGGTCGTCTCCAGTTTTGTCATTTGTTGTACAAACAATATTTGATTGCGCATCATCAGTTGTTCGCAGGCGGCATATTGCTCATCATCAAGACATGAGCTGCCCGCCGATTTGGAGGGGCCATGATCAGGGTACAATGGAACGAACCGGACAACGTCACCGACGTTCAAGGATTAGTGCAGAGCGCGATTGATATCGAGTTCGCCACCCTGCCGCCCTATCTCTATGCGCGCCTCACGATCCTTCCAGACACCAACGCCCCGGCGGCAAGCCGGGTGCAATCGATCATCGGGCAAGAGATGATTCATATGTGCCTGGCGTGCAACATCATGAACGCGATCGGTGGTTCCCCTGCAATCAACCCGCCGCATTACCCGGGAACTTTGCCGCATGACGTTGGCGGCGGACTTGTACTGCACCTGCTGCCCTTTTCCGAGGCCGCTATGCAGCAAGGCATGGCGATCGAGGAGCCATCAACGCCGATCGATCCGCCAAGCATGAAGCTCGCCGCCGAACCCGGCATTACTATCGGTGAATATTATGAGCGGCTTAAACTCGCGCTGAAAGCCCTTCCGACATCGGCCTGGACACCCAATCGCAACCAGATTGACGATTCGCAGTTCTTCCAGGGGCAAGTCTTCGCAGTAAACGACTATGACGATGCATGTCGGGCGATCGACAATATCGTTTCCGAAGGCGAGGGCACACCTGTTTCGCCCGGCACCACAGGCAGTCCGCTCGATTTCCAGAACGACCTCGCGCATTATTATCGGTTCTGGGAAGTCGCGAAAAACCAGGTGCTGATGAAGGCCCCCAACCCCGTTGGCTATGCTTGGGGTCCGCCGCTCGGGGTTGATTGGCAAGCGGTCTATCCCGCGATCGCCGATCCCGAACTGCATGATTTCGCGCAAGACCCAGTCGATGCCCAGGCGGCGCAGATGGCGTGCAACACTGCTTATTCCGCCATGGTCGATGCCCTTGTCGGTGCCTTTAACGGCAAGCTGGGTGGGCTCGGCGAGGCGGTCCGTGCGATGTTCGATCTTCGCATGGCGGCGATCAAAGCGCTGAACACACCGCTGGCTGACGGGCGTTCGGTCGCGGGACCCGCCTTTGTCTATCTCGATCAAAATAAGGGAGCGGCAGCATGAGCGTTCTCGAGATTCCCCGGATCTACTATAAGGGCGAAATCAGCTGGGACCCCGTCACCACCAACAATTATACGCCCACTGACGCGCCCGCCGGTTATGATGAAACCGATTGCGACTCCACGCTAAACCAGGCGACCGTCCGCGCTGCCCAGGTTGCGAATTTCCGCGACGCCGCCGTTGCCGAGATTGTCGATAGCGGCAACTGGAACCCAGCTGGCAGCTATCGCTCGTCCTTCTTCAACAGCTGCATCACCGGCGTGGATACCGGCGGTGGACTTGATACCAACGACCCGTTCGTCAACGCGCCCGCATCGTTCACCGGCATGCTTGTCGACTGCGAGCCCTATGGTGCGCTGTCGTCGCAGCTGTTCTTCGATGGCATGTCGTTCGGCATCGCCGGGGGGTGTCGTGTCGCGGGCAAACGCGTATCGCGCTTCAGCGACCGCTACATCAACTTTTCAGCCAACCCCAACAACAACATGGTCGCGGGCGTCGCGTCGGTGCTGTGGCAGACCTGTTTCCCCAAGGATGCCGGGCTGGAAATCGACGCATTTGATTCCGTCGCCTTGATGCGGCTCGCTCAAGCGATGGATAACCCAAACGTCCTTGGCGTGATGACTCGCTTCGTTACCTATCGGACGGTCTATTATGACGACCCGACGCTGTCGAACGGATCAGCCGGCAGCACTACAGCTGGCACAACGCTGCAGCAGAAATTTGCGGCCAAGGGGTTCCAGCCCAATCCCGCACGCAGCCTGCTGGTCGGCACGATCGGCCTGTGGATGCGGGACGATCCATTTCACGAACCGGCGAACCGTGCGCTGTTGACCACCAGCGTACCAATTACCGTCAGCACCAATCCAAAGATCGGCCCAGCCGTGTGCGGCACTGGCTGGGCATTGGTTGGCGAAGACCGGATTTCACTCGACCTGTCGAACTGTATTCCGTGGGCCAGCCGCGCTCCGGACAAGGTCGATCTTGGCGTGCTGACCCTCACCGCCGCTGATCCGCCACCCGCCGTTGCGATTATGGAAGTCGCGCAAATCCAGCCTGACCAATATGATCAGGCCGCGTATGAGGCGACGTCGGGCATCATCGACATTCCCCTCAATCCCGGCACCGCGGAGCTGCTCAAGAATATGAATCTGAGCCTTATCGGCGGCGACGGCACGAAATATCTCGATGAGGCACCGCTGCGAGCGATCCCCAGCGAGCCCAACCTTTATCTCAATGAAGGCGATACCCACATCACGACCGTTCGGGTCTTCGATCGCGGGGTTCCCGCCGGGTCCGGCGTCAACGTCACCATGTCAGAACTCGGCGCGGGCCAGAAAACTGGTGTGACGCTGTCGACCGACGCGACCGGGATCGTGCGTTTTCCGCTTAGTGCCACCCAAGGCAGCGTGACGGGCCTGGTTTTCCAGCCCGGCGACAATCCCAAGCTGCCTGTTACGAACCGAGCTTTCGACACCCAGACCTATACTTATATGTACCTGCGGGTGCTGCCGGCTGAAGCCGATATCGGCGCGATGGATCCCACCTGGGACAATGTCCACAATTTCGTCCTGTCGAACTGGGAAGCGATGGCACCGTGCATGGACAATTGGCTGCTGCTCGGCGACGAGCATCAGGTAAAATCCTATGCAAACGTGATCCGCAAGCTCACAGACCCTGCCAATTTCGAGCTGTTCCGCTTCATGCCGGTGACGCGCGACATGACGATTGGCCAGCGGACATTGCTGTACAATTTCCTGAACGACGCCATCGTGACCAAAGCTGTCGTCGGCGCCAGTCCCGGCCTGATGGCAAAGGCAGAGGCCGGTCGTGACTTCGACAAGCTCAGCCGATCGATGCGCGCTCCTTGAACGACTCTGGATTGCGGCGCGCCATTGCGCGTCTTTCACTAATCGCAACGGTGCTGTTGGCGCCTTCGGTTGCCGATGCGCAAAATAGGGCGGTCGGGGATGAGGATGGCAGCATCATCGTCACGGCGTCGCGCATCGACAATGCAACCGACGTTGTCGTCACCGACCGCGCGGCAATCGAGCGCCGCCAGGCGAGCTCGCTGCTCGATCTGCTTGATGACGTGCCGGGCGTCCGGGCATTTTCGACCGGCGGCCCTGCCGGCGGCAGTTTCCTGTCGATCCGCGGCGGCGAGCCCAATTTCACGGTCGTGTTGATCGATGGCATCCGCCTCAATGATCCGACCAACAGCCAGGGCGGCGCATTTGATTTCATGCTGCTGGATCCATCGGCGGTCGAGCGTGTCGAGGTGCTGCGCAGCGCGGCATCGGCGGTGCATGGATCAGACGCGCTGTCGGGCGTGGTGCAGATCATCACAAGACCACCAACCCGCACCGGGGTGGATGTTGCCGCACAGGGCTGGATCGACAGCAATTATGGCGGCAACGCTTCGGCCAATCTGTCCGGCGGCTGGGGCAGCGGCGGGGCACGCGTTTCGGGCGGCTATTTTGACAGCGGCGACGGCAACCCAGCGGGCACGCTGCGGCGCAGTCACGGGCTGGCCCGCGCGCGGCAGCAGGTCGGCGGTTTCAGCCTCAACGCGATTGGGCTTTATGCCGATACCGATGGCACCGCCTATCCCCAGGACAGCGGCGGCCCCTTGCTCGCCACCAATCGCCAGCGGGAACTGCGCCATGGCTCGCTGGCGGTCGCTGGGCTGTCGTTGACGCGCGACCGGTCGGCAGTGCTGCGGCCCAGTTTATCGTTCAATCGATCGCTGCAGCGCGGGGACAGCGATTCACCCGCGATTGCCCCGGGCGCGCTTGGCGGCGTTCCCGCAACAGTCGCCAGCACCCGTTTCGAGCGGATCGAGGCCATTGCCGCCATAGCGGGTGACCTTGGTCGAGTGACGGCGTCGGCCGGCGGGGTTTTCCTTCGCGAGGATGGGCGCAGCGACGGGTTTCTCGACGTCGGTTTTCCCCTGCCGACGCGGTTCGCCCGCGTGCGGACAACCTATAGCGGCTTTGCCGAGGCAAGCGCGCCCCTGCCCGCCGGCTTCTCCGTCAGCGGCGCGTTGCGCTATGACAGGCAGGTGGGCAACGGCAATTGGACCGGACGCGGCGGCATCGGCTGGTCGACCGGTGTGGGGGGACCACGTTTCAACGCAACGGTCGCGACCGGTTATAAGCTTCCCAGCCTCTTTGCGATCGGCCACCCGCTGATCGGCAATCCCGCTCTACAGCCCGAACGAAGCCGCACCGTGGCTTTGGGCATGGAGTGGCCCTTTCAGCAGGGCCATGCCAGCGTGACGCTATACGATAATCGCTACAACGACCTGATCGACTTTGACCCCGTTGCTTTCCGGCTCGTCAATCGCGCGCGTGTCGGGACGCGCGGCGCCGATGCCGAAGTGGCGGTGCGCCTGGCCAGCGAATGGTCACTTGCGGCGGCGGGTGGCTATCTCGCTATCGACAGCCCGACACCGTTGCGGGGGCGGCCGGCCTGGAAGGGCAATATGCGCCTTACTTGGGAGCGAAGGCGCTGGCAGGCGACGGCCGCAGTGCGTGCCAACAGTGCATTTAACGACAGTTCGATCCCGACCGGCGCGAGATTGACCGCAGGCCATGTCGAGGCCGATGCCGGTATCCGCTATACTGCCAGCGATCACCTGACACTTCGCCTGACATTGCTGAACCTGGGCGACAACCGCAGCTGGGATGCCGTCGGCACTCCCCGCCCCGGCCGCAGCCTTAGGCTGACGATCGTGGTTGAATAGATCTGCACGCCACACCCTATTTCGTGCGCTTTTTGGAGGGCATACGACAATCTGAAAAATGACAGTCAACAATGATGAAGTGTTAGCTCAAAAATGCGGTGGTGTTGCGCGGCAGGCCAGCGGGCCAACCTGTGCCGTCGTCGGCAGGAATGGTATCCGCCAAAAATTCATCCCAGGATCGGAAAAACAGCCACCCGCCGCGCATCGCTGCACCCGCCCGCCGGCACCGCAATGACCGGCTATAGATCACAGAAATTCAGCTGTGCTGCGCGCGCCAATGGATGAGCAGGGAACCGCCCATCAGCTTGGGGATGATCTGCTCCACTTGGCCCATCTCGATCGCCGGGCAGCCAAGGCTGCGTCCGATTTTGCCGTGATCGCCGACCCATGCGGGCGAAACATAGCTCGCGCCGTGCATGACGATGTGGCGGGCACGGGCGGCAGAATTGCTCGCTTCCAATCCGTCGAGATAGAGCGATTTGCCGTTCTCGCCGGTATAGGTGACATCGCAATGGTAAATGCCGAGCGAGGAACAGTTCGACCCGTCGCTATTGGAAAAGATGTCAGCCATGCCGTTATGATCGGGATCCGATCCCTTGCCGTGCGCGCACAGGTGCTTTGAAACCTTGCCGGCCACGCGATCAAAAAGGAACAGGCGCGGCAGGGAGGAATGGAGATCGAAATTGACCACAGCCCAGTAGCGTGGATCGCTATTCGGTCGGAAACTGTCACGATACGCGATCAGCCGCTCTACCGCAGCAACAACGCCGACCGATGCGGCGAGTTCGCGCAGGATAGCCGCCTTGTCAGCCGTTGACGCCAGAACCGTTGCGGTTGGCGCATCGCCCGCAGCACCGGAAGCCTTGTTCGATCCGCCAAGAGCGACAACAAGATCTTTCTCGTCAAACTCCCCCAGGAACGGCACCAATGCATCCGGTGCCGCTTTTGGAATTGTCGGGACCGCCGGCTTCGGCGCGCCGGACGCCTTATCATCGACGGGCGTCCCGTTTGCGACGATCGGCAGCATCGCCAGATCCCAGTTGCCGCGCTTGATCTCACGCAACAGGTCGCGGGTGCGATAGGCTGAGCTTCGGAGGGCTGGCTTCGAATGCGCGGAGAGCCATTTGTTCCTGACGTCCACATATTGCGAAATCCAGGTTTTCTCGTCGCCGCCCTTTTTCGGCGTAGCCTCGCCAAAGCGCGAACGCAGAAAATCCAGAATTGACCCGCTGTGGATGAAGGAATCGTAGATGACGAGCATGGAGAGCGCGAACGTGAAACCATTGGTTTCTGCCCATTTGCGGGCCGGCTCGAAATAGACCTGATCGAAAAACTTGTCCTGCGTCGCCTCCATGACCGGGTCTTCGGTGCCTGCACGGCGCAAAAGGTCCTTGAAGGGGGCGTTGTCGACCAGGGCGACCTTGCCGATAATTTTGACATAGGGGCTCAGCTCACCGGCAAATTTTCCGCCAGCCCCGACATACATTTCAATCAACTTGCCGAGATTGCCATATTCCGTCGTCTGAGAACGACCATAAGTGATCTGGCGGATGTTGTGCGGTCCATCGTCATAGATGCTGATTGCACCGTACTTTCCCTTGATCGTCCCCGTTTCGAATACATTGATGACATGATCGCAAATTAAGCGCTGACCGACAGTTATTTTCATTGCCACCCCCCTAATTTTTTAATTCATTGTTATTCTGCTTGAATTTTATATCAAAAATATGACCGTATCAAATTTGCAATAGCCAATAATGGCTGCCCTATTTTCATAATAACTGTCTTTATTATTGAATCAAGTTTCTCAATCGGCAGAACGGACTTTGCCGCATTATATCTGTCAGCGATCGCTCCAGATAAACGTCTGATTCGCACAGAAGCTAATATTAACTTCATAGCGAGCTTAAGCGAGTGGAACCAGGGAGACCCGGTCACGTGCAATATCGTTGATGCGGTTTGTGCTACCGCTTGTTCAGCAAACGCGAAAACGGGCGTTGCCGCGCAACCCGTGACGACAAAACAAGACAATCCTTTGCTGGCTTCGTCACGCCACCTTCAATCAAGCTGCGGATTTCGCTTATCGACGACGTCTAGATTGACATGATCGGCGTCGCCAGCGCGCCAACGGGTGCCAACGCAGCAAGCGCTAGAGGCAATAGCGGCCAGGCGATTCCTCAGTATCGGCGCCTCAGGAAAGCCGTGCACTGTCGCTGAGGGCATGGAAATCCTTCAGCGACTTATCGAAAAAATGCAGCCGCGGCGCATCGAACGTCACCATATATAGCTGCCCCTTGGCCAGCGCCGCGCGGGCCTCCCCCTTGCGGGGCAGGTAATCATTGTCGACATATTCATAGCTGAACCGGATCCCGTCCTGCCCCAGGAACCGATCCGGTGCGGAACTGGTCACCTTGAAACTGCCGATATCCTTTGCGCTGCGATAGGTTGCCTCCAGCAGCTCGGGCAGTTCCACCAGCAAGGTGGCGCTGGTGAACTTTGGCAGGGGTTTGCGCTTCTTGCTAACCTCACGCACCAACGGTTCGCCCGGCGCAATGCCGCCGAACCAGGTCACGTCGTTCAGCTGCTCACCGTCCAGCGTCCATGTCTCCGCCTTTTTGCCAGGCTTGATGGTCAGCTGGTTCCAGTCACGCGATGGCGTGACGATCATCGCTGCATTGGCAACCGGCACCGGCTTGTCCTTTGCGCGATAGCCGTTTGCGGTCGCCGGCGACATGACGAGCGCTAGTGCCAACGCCATGGGAACCAATGGGCTGATCCATTTTTGAGTCATGTTCACAAATCACCCCCGTTCGTTGCGGCCAGCAGGCCAATCATGCTTGCGTCCGATGCATTTGGTTTAAGCTCGAGATAGCGGCGCAAAGAGGCCTGCCCCTCCGTCCGCCGCCCAGTCTTCATCAAGGAGAGCCCAAGCCCGCGATGCGCCTCTGGCAGCGCCGGATCCAAGGCCACCGCATTGCCGTAAAAATCCGCCGCATTGACCAGGTCACGCGGGTTGCCGCGGGCGCGGTACAAATCGCCGCGTGCCAGCCACAGTGGCGCCGTCCAGCCGTTCCCGGCCAGCGTCGTGATGAGGTAATCGCTCCCGCCGAAATCGTTGAGCTTGACCTGATCGTCCAAAAAGATCGGCAGCCATGGTGCCATGGCTTGTTTGTACCGTGCCGCGCCATCGTCGCGCGCAGCGCCGTCTGGTGTGGCAAGGCTGGCCAGGGTCGCTGCGCGCTCGGCCTCAGGCGGATGCGTGGCAAAGAACGCAACCTTGTCGAACCGGGGCTTTTTCAGCCCGCGGGCTTTTGCGGAAGCTTCGGCCTCGGCGATGATGTTCTGCCAAACCAAAGATGCAGCCTGTGGGCGCAGCGCACTGGCGTTGAGATAACCCACACCGAACCGATCAGCTTCGCGCTCTTGATCGCGGCTGAAGTGATAAAGACTGCCGTACACCGACAATTGAAGCTGGTCGAAATTGGATCGCGCGCCATAAGTCGCCGCCGTCGCTGACAACACCGTTGCCCAGCTCAACAAATCAGTCGCACTTCGCTGCACCCTGAATTCGGCAAGGCTGTGGCGGCGCTCAAAATGCCCAAATTCATGGCCCAGCACTGCGCCCAATTCGGCCTCGTTGCGCGCCCGCAGCAGCAATCCGCTTAACACCCGCATCGCGCCATTCGGCATCATGCTGGCGTTGAAGATGGGCGTGCGCAGAATGTATATCCGTGCGCTCTTGCAGCGTTCGGCGCCGACGGTGTCGCATAACACGCGGCGGACATAGGCGTTCAGCGCCTCATCGCGAATGACGATCGGGGCGTTGGCAAGCATCCGCTCGTCTTCATCAGCATCCTTCCAAACGCCGATCTCATCCACGCCGCTCGGCTGATAGACGCCAGCATAGGGGGGCGGAGGCGGCGCGACATCCTTGGGCGCTGGCCCCGTCACTGGCACCCCAAGCATCGCGCTCGCGGCGATTAACGGGGCAATAAAACCGATCACTGACCAGCAGCCGCTTTGGGTTTGGCGCTGCCGGGAAAGTCCTCCAGCAGCTGCGCAACGCGCTTTTTGGCGCCTTCCGGGGTGCGAACATCGCCCCCCATTGCGCTATCGGCGTTGAGCCAAAGCAAGTCACCCGTCTTCAAATCGACAAGCCCCGCATAGCCGGCATGCTCACCCGATTTGATCGCGATACCCGGCCCCAAAAGCGCAACCACCTGGAGTAACTTGCGCCCAGTCGAGCCATAGGCATCCTGGTTGTAGATAAACAGCGCATAGTCTGCATCCTTCGCGCCCGGCAACGCGGCGATACCGCTGCCCAACGACCAGTCGAACACATTTGCACTATTGTCGCGCTTCTTGGTCGGCAGCCGATTGCCGACAAAAAACTGATAGTCGATGACGGATTTCGACACCGCCGCAAACAGCGCTGCATATTCCTCGACAAGCGCCGCATCCGCCCCAACGGCATCAGGCGCCGCGATGGCGCGGTTGCCAAGCGTGCCCTGCTGGTCTGCCAGTGCAGTCTCGATGTTTTTCCGTGCTTCGTCGGTCCAATCGCCATTGGGTTCGAAAAGACCACCCGTCGATTGTGCGCCGACGCGAACAGACGGCCTTAAGACTAAAATCGTCTTGCCCCCGTCAGCGGGCAGTGCAAACCCAGCCTTTGTGGCGCTGCGCTCCTGCGCGGCAACGGGTTGTTCCATCACCGCCGCCGCCAACAAAGCAGTCAGCGCGAAACCGAACCTCATGTGCATCCCTTCCCCTATTTACTGCGCTCTTTCCGGCGCACCCATGGCACAAACCAAAAATAACTTTAGGTCCAATGGTTTAACTGTCGTCACAGTCCAGAAATGGTTGCGGATTAACCAAAGGTCGGCTCCATTTGTAAGGATTAGGCGTCGAAATCGCACGCACCCGCCAAAATGCATCATCATCGACGCCAACCCCGCCGATAGCAGCGGCGCGCCTGGAAAAGCGCGGACCGCGCCGTCGTGGCTAATCCCTATTCGTCATACATAGTTGCAACCCGGGCAGCGACGCCACGCGGGCCGAGCACAGAGAAGCCCGTATCGATCAGCGCCAAATCGCTTTCGACCATCTCATGCACCAATTGATCGAACCCGATCCGCGGCGCCCAGCCAAGCACGCGCCGGGCCTTGCTGGCATCGCCGCGCAGCGCATCGACTTCGGTCGGGCGGAAATAGCGCGGATCGATCGAAACCAGTGTCCGGCCTGTTACCCTACAACGGCCGATCTCGTCCGCCCCCTGGCCTGCCCAGTCGATGCCGATCCCAACTTCGCCAAAGGCGGCTTCAACAAAATCACGGATGGAGTAATCCACACCGGTCGCGAGCACATAATCGTCGGGCGTGTTCTGCTGGACGATCTGCCACATGCCTTCAACATAATCGCGCGCATGCCCCCAATCGCGGCGCGATGTGAGATTGCCCAGGACCAACCGATCCTGACGATCGCGTGCGATCGCTGCCACCGCACGGGTGATCTTGCGCGTGACAAATGTTTCACCGCGCAACGGGCTTTCATGGTTGAACAAGATGCCGTTGGACGCATGCATCCCATAGGCTTCGCGGTAATTGACGACGATCCAAAACGCATAAAGCTTGGCGACGGCATAAGGGCTGCGCGGATAGAAACGCGTCGTTTCGGATTGCGGCGGCGGTGACGCGCCATACATTTCTGATGTCGATGCCTGATAGAGCTTCGTTGTCCGTTCAAGCCCCAAAATTCTAATCGCCTCCAACAGGCGCAGGGGGCCAACGGCATCAGAATTAGCGGTGTATTCAGGCGTCTCGAAGCTGACCTTGACGTGGCTTTGCGCGCCGAGGTTGTAGATTTCATCCGGCAGGATCGATTGCAAGATGCGGATCAGGCTCGATGTATCGGTCAGGTCGCCATAGTGCAGAAAAAAGGGGATATCCGCCTTTTCACGTTCGATGATGAATTCGTCGAGTCGCGGCGTATTGAAGCTGGAAGATCGTCGCTTGATGCCATGAACTTCATACCCCTTGGCCAATAAAAATTCTGTGAGATATGCTCCGTCCTGCCCGGTGATGCCAGTGATCAACGCCTTTTTCATCATCATCCAACCTAGGTCTGCACTGCACCGTGCTTGGCATTTGGCTTTGCCAGTGATGCCTTTGGAAGGGGATGATAGCAACCATGCGACGCTCAATAACGCCAGTGCTTCTCAGTAAAGTTACCCGATAGATCGCGCAGCCGCAAAGGAACGACACGCCACCGGACAGGTCTCTTGTCAGATGAATTGAGCGCGCGGGCGCCCTTTCCAGGACACATATTCCGACAACTGATCAGGAAGCGCGACCGAAAGTTCGGCTGATACTTGAATTTCACGTCCGACGATCATGCCCGGCAAAAAGCCGCCAATGGCATTATCTCAGCGCGATTCTCATGTCCGCGATCGGCCCGGAAGTTATCCGCGCCCAATCGAGTAATAGGTGAAACCGGCCCGCTCAGCATCGATTGGCGGATAGATATTGCGCAAATCGACCATGACCGGTGCCACCATCGTGGCGGCCAGGCGTTTCAGATCGAGCGCACGGAAGATATCCCATTCGGTAACGATCGTGACGGCATCGGCCCCGGCTGCTGCTTCATAGGCATCGGTACAGAAAATAACGCCCGGCAGCATCGCCCGCGCCGGTTCCATGCCTTCTGGATCATAGGCGCGGATCGTGGCGCCCGCGTCGAGCAAGGTCTGAATGATCGCAAGGCTCGGTGCATCGCGCATATCATCGGTATTGGGTTTGAAGGTAAGGCCCAGAACCGCAACCGTCTTGCCGCGCGCTTCGCCGCCAAGCGCGGTGATCACCTTGCGCCCCATGGCAAGCTTGCGGCTGTCATTAACCTCCACAACCGCCTCCACGATGCGGATCGGCGTCCCAAAATCCTCAGCAGTCTTGAGCAGTGCAAGCGTATCCTTTGGGAAGCATGACCCGCCATAGCCTGGCCCGGCATGCAGGAATTTCGACCCAATCCGGTTATCCAGCCCAATGCCGCGCGACACATCCTGCACATTGGCGCCGACTGCCTCGCACAGGTCGGCGATTTCGTTGATGAAGGTGATCTTCGTCGCCAAAAAGGCATTGGCGGCATATTTGATCAGCTCCGCCGTGCGGCGGGCCGTGAACAGGATCGGGCTCTCGTTCAGGTAGAGCGGACGATAAATATCCCGCATCACTTGCATTGCGCGGGCATCTTCCGTGCCGATGACGATCCGATCAGGGCGCTTGAAATCGCCAATCGCGGCGCCTTCCCGCAGGAATTCGGGATTGGAAACGACCGCCACATCCAAATTGGGCGCGATCTCGCGCAGGATCGCTTCCACCTTATCACCAGTGCCAACGGGAACCGTCGATTTGGTAACGACCACACTCGGACCGGTCAGCGCTTCGGCAATTTCTCGCGAAGCGTCAAACACATAGGTCAGATCGGCATGGCCGTCGCCGCGGCGCGACGGCGTGCCGACCGCGATGAAGATGGCATCAGCCCCCGCAACGGCTGATTTCAGATCGGTCGTGAAGGTCAGCCGCCCAGCATTGACGTTAGTGCCAACCAGCCCGCTCAGCCCGGGCTCGTAAATCGGCATCCGGCCTGCCTTCAGCGCCTCAATCTTGGCCGCATCTTTGTCGACGCAAATCACATCATGGCCGAAATCCGAAAAACAAGCGCCCGAAACCAAGCCCACATAGCCCGAGCCGATCATCGTAATCCGCATAAGTCAAAACCATCCCTGTTCGCGGCGTGCCCGCCTGCAAGCGCAGGCCCATCTAACTCAATCTCCTCCGATTGCCAGTACTCGCTGCCGCTAGAAGAACAGCTTACGGACTGACAGCCGGATCGATCGGCCGACAGGATCGAGATAACCGGGCTGATAGCTGATCGGCACTAAGCCATTCTGATCGGTCACGCGTTGGCGTTCATTGAACAGATTGTCGACCGACAGCACGACGCGCATGCCCCGCATCCACGGGTATTTCTTCAGCAGATCGAGCCGCTGGCCAAGATCAGCAAACAGCCGCAGATTGGCCGTGCCCAGCGACGAAAAACGGAGCGTATCGGGATTGAGGTTGGTGCCGCTGACAACGGTCGTGCCGCTCCGCCAATTCACCGATAGGCGCGCGCCAATGCCATTATTGTTATAGCCAGCCTGCGCTTCCAGCTCATGGCGGACCTGTCCGCCGCGATCACCGATCGTGTCACCGCGCAGGAGATCAAGCGTCGGACCAGTCGCCCCGATCTGGACGCGATTGGTGAGGTGGATGGTGTCATAAAGGGCAAATTGCAGACGTCCCCCACCGGGACCGCCGCGACCGCCGCCGCCACCGCCGAAACCACCACCACCGAAACCGCCTCCCGGCGCGCCACCGAAACCACCGCCCCCCGGTCCACCACCAGGTCCACCACCAGGCCCACCACCAGGGCGCGCGCCGGCGGGGCCATCGCCCTGCCCAGTCCCAGGCGGTCGGCGACCGCCCGGCGGAATCAGCCCTGCAAAGGGGTTGGGGCCAGTGCCCGCGCGAAACGCCTCAATCTGCTTCTGAATCTTGGATTTCAGCACGGTGGAAAAATTCACCCCGAGCCTGATCTCCGAACGGCTGGTCTGCGCAAAATTGATTGAGCGCTGATCGATTGTCAGCAACCGGCCATTCCCATCGCGCGTAAATCGATCAGGAAAAGCATCGGTAATCGCCGCCGTCACGCTGGGGAAGCCGGCGACCGGGTTATTGGTGCGGCTATCAACATAATTGGCCGAGAAGGTCAGCTCCTGCTTGTCAAACGGCTTGACCGTCAGCCCCAGCTTTTTGACGAGCCGATTCTCGCTGATCAGGCCGCGATTGCCCCCCGTTACGACAGACACCAGCGCATTTTCGCCGCGAACATAATCAAACACGACAATATTGGGCGTCGTGATCGCCGGATTGCCAAGTGCCTCCTGGGTTGGCGCTTCGTCCTGCTCAGTGACCGATGCGATCACGCGAACGGGCTCAATCGGGGACCAGTTAAGGCCATAGCCCAGCGTGCGGAGCGCGTTGAAATCCGAAAGATAATCATAGGCGATATTAAAATTCGCCGACAAGTTACCCGCAAAACTCAAAAAATCAGTTTTGCGGCTGGTGAGCGGGACGTCGATATTGACCTGACCATTGGCGACATTGCGCGTCGACTGCGCGGGCCGCACGATACCGGCGCGGATGGCGGTAGAGGAAAAATCGGTAACGACGCCACCAACCCTCACGCTTGTTGAAATCGCGCCGGCCGGCAATTTCCACAGCGACCCGCTAAACAGCGCCGTCGCAGCTCCGCGATTGCGATTGGAGATGGACTGGATGCCAGGCAGTGGCCCGAAATCATCGGCAAGCACAGGACCAAACGGGTTCGCGGTTGGATCATTGGCGCGCAGCCGGGCCTGATAGCTCGTGAAATCAAAGCCAGTGTCAGTGATCGTCTCGCTATCATTGCGATCATAGGTACCAGTGAAGGTCCACTGCCATTTGCCCAGCGTGCCGTTGAGCGTCAGCCCCAAATAGCCCGAAAACACCTTGTTGCGCTGGCTGAGCGGGCTGACCCCGTCAATCAGCGCGCGATCGATCAGTACGTCCTGCGAAAATGGCGAAAAGCGATTGCCAACGGGCAACGTCAGCGCAACGCCGGGCAGGCCGAGCAACCGGTGGCTGTTTGACGTGCCGATCTGCCCGTTCAGACTGGCGCTGACATCGCCAAAAATCGTGGTCGCATAGACCACGCTCAAGTTGAAATTGGTCGACGATGGCGACAGCGTTCGAAAGGGCGTGAGATCGGTGACATTGGCGCGGTTGGCTGTCGCTGCAAAATCATTGAGCGTGACGGGCTGAGTTGCGGCACTGGGCGGCACACCAGCCACGGTAACCAGCGATCCGGCCCGCGCGCTCAACAATGGATCAATCTCGCCCCCGGCACGACCGACAACATTGCCGCCAACGGCAAACAGATTAGGCGCAAGGGTAATGTTGCGATCCGCTTCCGTAATCGATTCGCGACCCTGCACATCGGCATGGACAGTGATGCGACCGGTGCGGTTGATCCGAAGCAAATCAAATTCGCCTTGCGGGCTGGCAATACCGCCTTCGGTCGTGAAACGACTGTTCAACTCGGTCGTCACCGCCCGAAAACGCGGACGAAGTACGAAATTGATGACGCGCTGATCAGCGGCAAAGCCATATTTCAGCGCCACTTCTTCGGGCAGGATATCGACGCGCAAGATCGCTTCGGTTGGCAGATCGCGGATCTCGCCAAAACCCGCCACCCGCTTGCCATTCACCAGCACCACCGGCGCGCCGCCGCTCCCGCGCCCGCTCCGCGTCTGCGGGGCCAGCTCGGCAAGCAGATCAGCGACGGAACTCACCCCATAGGACCGGATATCGGCTGGGCTAAGCTGTTGCTCGGGAGGAATATCACCTGCGACCGATCCCACCGGACGCGCGCCACGGACAACGATATCGGCAGCGCCAGCATCACCATCGTCGGCGGCTGGCGGCGTCGATGGCCGGTCCTGCGCGCGCGGCACAACCGGCGCGGTCTGGGCCGATACTGCCGCTGGCGCCACGCTGACTAAAAGAAGGAAGCTAAGTCGAGAGGTACGCATAAAATCCATTCGCAAGGGGCAAGCCGCCGGAGCCAGGACTGGCTCAGCGCCACCTATCGGCCATGTGTCGCAAAACTATGTCGGAATTGGGAAAATCGGCAATCAGTCGAGAACCGCTCCGCGCACAATCAGCCGGCTGGTGGCCCGCCCCCGAAACGAACACAAGATGCCAAAGGGCCGTATTGCCATGATGCGATCTTTTCTTTCTTCGTCACAGCCTTGAACCAAAAGCCACGGACCTGCATTAGGCAGACACAGGGACAATCGCAGGCCGCCAGGCCGCAATCAGGGCGGATGATGCTAGCAATTTCGTTATCGAGCAGAGCTGCATCGTCGGCCCCCTTGCTAATCACCCTCATGTTGCTGGCTGCGTGTGGGACCGATACCGAAAAGGCGGGCGGCAAGGCTGGCAAGGGCGGCACGCCTGAAGTTGGTTATGTTGTCGTCCAACCGGGCGCTGTTCCGGTCATCGCCGATCTCGCCGGACGGACGAGTGCCTATCAAACGTCAGAGGTGCGGCCGCAAATCTCCGGCATCATCCGCCGCCGATTGTTTAGCGAAGGCTCTTTTGTCCGTGCTGGACAAACGCTCTATCAAATTGATTCAAGCCTTTACCGGGCGGCCAGTGACGAAGCGCGCGCCAATCTGTTGAGCGCCGAGGCTAGTGCCGACGCCGCGCGCACCAAGGCCGATCGATTCAAACCGCTCGCCCAGATTGAGGCGGTGAGCGCGCAGGATTACACCGATGCACTAGCCCAGGCACGGCAGGCAGAGGCGCGCATTGCCCAATCTCGCGCTCAGCTTGCCACGGCGCGGATCAATCTGCGCTTCACCAATGTGCCCGCGCCAATCAGCGGGCGGATTGGCCGATCGCTGTTTACCCAGGGTGCCCTGGTTACCGCTAATCAGGCTGATCCGCTGGCGGTGATCCAGAATTTCGATCCCATGTTCGTCGATATTCAGCAATCAAGCGCCGATTTGCTTGGCCTGCGCAGGGCGCTGGCGGCAGGCCAAGCGCTGCCCAGCAAGGCGGCGGTGACGCTGAAGCTGGAAGACGGCACCGATTATGGCCACACCGGCACTGTCGAGTTCACCGAAGTCACGGTGGACCAAGCCACGGGCACCGTCACACTGCGCGCGCGTTTCCCCAACCCGGAAAATCTGCTGCTGCCCGGCATGTTTGTGCGGGCAATGTTTGTCCAGGCGGTGGCGACCAATGCGTTTCTGGTGCCCCAGGCCGGGCTTGCCCGTGATCCGCGCGGCAATGCCACAGTGTTGCTGGTCGGCCCGGGCAATAAGGTGATCAAACGCTCAGTCACGGCGGATCGCACCCAGGGGCCAAATTGGATCGTGTCAGCCGGCCTTTCGCCTGGCGACAAGGTGATCGTCGAGGGGACGGTGCGCGCCAAGCCGGGTGCTGCGGTAAAGCCGGTACCAGCCGGCTCGCCGCAACGCATTGCCCCGCCCAAAGACGGCGACGCCGCCCGGCCGGGTCGCTGAATCGGGCATGATTTCTCGCATCTTCATCGATCGACCGATCTTTGCCTGGGTGATTGCGATCATCATCATGCTGGCGGGTGTCGGTGCGATCCTGACACTGCCGATCGAGCAATATCCCGATGTGGCACCGCCCCAGGTCAACATCCGGGCGAGTTATCCCGGCGCTTCAGCGGAAACGCTGGAAAACAGCGTAACGCAGATCATTGAGCAACAGCTGACCGGGATCGACGGGCTGCTCTACTTCAGCTCGACGTCCAGTTCACGGGGGCAGGTGAGCATTTCGGCCACCTTTGAAAAGGGCATCGACCCAGACATTGCCCAGGTGCAGGTGCAGAACAAGGTGCAGCAGGCAATCTCCCGCCTGCCCCAGCAGGTCCAGCAACAGGGCTTGAGCGTCACCAAATCCAATCCCGATTTCCTGATGATCTTTGCGATCTATGACACGACCGATCAGGCGACCAATCAGGATGTTTCCGATTATCTCGTGTCGACCCTACAAGATCCAATCGCGCGGCTGCCCGGCGTTGGCGACACCAATGTGTTCGGCGCGCAATATGCCATGCGGATCTGGCTGAACCCCGAACGGCTGACCGCTTATGCGCTTCAGCCCGGCGACATCATCGCCGCGATCCAGGCGCAAAATGCCGAAGTCGCTGCCGGTGAAATCGGCGGCCAGCCGATGCCGGATACGCAAATGCTCAACGCCACCGTCAAAGCGCAGTCGCGGCTGAGTACACCTGCCCAATTCGCCAATATCATCGTTAAATCCGCGCGTAATGGATCGGTTGTGAAGCTATCCGATGTTGCCCGGGTGGAACTGGGCGCGGAGAATTACACGACGCGCAGCCGCATCAATGGCCATCCCGGGGCGGGCTTTGCGGTATCGCTTGCCCCGGGGTCCGATGCACTGAAAACCGCCGAGCTCGTCAAGGCAAAGGTGGCAGAGCTGACCCGCGCACTGCCGCCCGGCTATGCCGTCGCCTACCCGTCGGACAGCACGCTGTTCATCAAAGTGTCGGTCGAGGAAGTGGTCTGGACGCTGATCGAGGCGATCATCCTGGTCGTCATTGTCATGTTCGTCTTCCTGCAGAACTGGCGCGCAACGCTGATCCCGACAATCGCCGTGCCCGTGGTGCTGCTCGGTACCTTCGGGATTTTTTACCTGGTTGGTTTCTCGATCAACACGCTGACGCTGTTCGGGCTGGTGCTGGCGATCGGTCTGCTGGTCGATGATGCCATTGTCGTGGTCGAAAATGTTGAGCGGCTGATGGACGAGCATCCGGAAATGAGCCCGCGTGAGGCGACGATCAAGTCGATGGATGAGATCACGATCGCCCTCATCGCCATCGCGCTCGTGCTGTCGGCGGTGTTCCTGCCAATGGCGTTTTTCGGCGGATCAACCGGCGTTATCTATCGCCAGTTTTCGATCACGATCATCTCGGCAATGGTCCTCTCCGTCGTCGTCGCCTTGGTGCTGACCCCGGCGCTCACCGCCACATTGCTGCGCCGCCGCGCTGATGAGAAGCAGGATGGCTGGTTTGCCCAGCGCACCGCGGGCGCACGCCTCTGGTTCAATACGGGCTTCGAACGGATGGTCGATCGCTATGCCGGTAGCGTCGAAAAGGTCGTCGATCGAAAATTCCTGTTCCTGTTGATCTATGCCGGGGTTGTTGCGCTGCTGATCCTGATGTTCGTGCGGTTGCCAACCGGCTTTCTGCCTAATGAGGATCAAGGCGGCGCGCGGGTGCAATTCACCTTGCCGCCGGGGGCCACCCAGCCACGCACCGTCGCGGTTCAAAAAGCGATTGAGCGCTATTTCCTCAACGACGAAGCCGCCAATCTAAAGGCGATGCTGACCGTCAGCGGCGGCGGTGGAGGCGGGCCAGCCGGCCAGAATGAAGGGCGCGGCTTTATTGCGTTCAAGGATTGGGACGAACGAACGGGCAAGGCCAATACCGCAGATGCCATCACTGCACGTGCCGCCAAGGCGTTTGCCGGCTTCCGCGATGCGCGCGTCAATGTGCTGGTGCCAGGCGCCATTCGCGGGCTTGGCCAGTCGAGCGGTTTCACGCTCGAACTGCTCAACAGTGGCAACCTGTCACGGGAGGCGTTCAAGGAAGCGCGCGACAAATTGTTCGCCGAAGCCGATGCCGACCCTATGCTCGCCCAGCTTCGCTTGACCGATTTGGACGACCAGCCGACGCTTGATGTCGACCTTGATCAGCAGAAACTGCAGGTGCTCGGGCTCAGCCAGACTGACGTCAACAATACGCTCGCTACCGCCTGGGGCGGGCGGTACGTCAATGACTTTACCGATCGTGGCCGGGTGAAGCGCGTCTATGTCCAGGGCGACGCCCCCTATCGGTCGCGCCCGGAGGATCTGTCGCAATGGCGTGTCCGTGCAGCGGACGGATCAATGACACCCTTTTCGTCCTTTGCCAGGACAAGCTGGTCGGCAGCCCCGCCCTCGCTGGCGCGTTTCATGGGGGTGTCATCCTATGAATTTTCCGGCCAGGCTGCACCGGGCAGAAGTTCGGGCGAAGCGATGGACCGGATAGCCAAGCTTGCCGCCAAATATCCCGGCACAACTGTCGCGTGGAGCGGGCTGTCTTACCAGGAACGGCTGACGTCGGGGCAGGCCCCGTTGCTCTATGGCCTGTCCTTGCTTGTCGTTTTTCTGTGCCTCGCCGCGCTGTATGAAAGCTGGACGATCCCAGTCGCGGTGCTGCTGATCATCCCGCTCGGGCTGGTTGGCGCGATATTCTTCGTCACGCTGCGCGGGCTGCAGAATGACGTTTATCTGCAAATCGGGCTGCTGACGACGATGGGCCTCGCTGCCAAAAACGCCATCCTGATGATCGAATTTGCCGAACAAGCCGAAAAAAAGGGCAAGCGGGTGATCGTCGCCGCGATTGAGGCTGCACGGCTGCGGCTGCGCCCAATCCTGATGACCAGCCTGGCCTTCATCTTCGGCGTATTGCCGCTGGCGATTTCAACGGGCGCGGGCGCGAATAGCCGCATCGCGATCGGCACATCGGTGATCGGCGGGATGCTGACCGCGACGGTGCTGGCGATTTTCTACATCCCGCTGTTCTTCGTGCTCGTCCGCCGCACCACCCGCGACACGCTGAAGCGCTTGCATCACGAACCCAAGGCACCGGCGAGTAAGGCAGGGATATGATAGATCGCCGGCTATCGGTCACGCTGCTGCTGCCGCTCGGTGCCTGTTCAATGGTGCCTACCTATCAGCGCCCTGCCCTACCCGTGCCGACAACGCTGCCAACTGGCCCGGCTTATGGCGAGCCCAGCCCAAATAGTGCCGATGCGGCGCTGCCATCGCTGCCCTATCGCGACGTTTTCCGCGATCCCCGGCTACAAGCCGTGATCGATCAGGCGCTAACCAATAACCGCGATCTGCGCATTGCAGCCGCCAATATCGAGATCGCACGCGCCCAATATCGCGCCCAGCGTGCCGAACAGCTGCCGCTGATCAACAGCAACAATAGCGTCAATATCGTCGATGCCGGTACCGGTCGGACGAATATCGGCGGCTCACCAGTCACGGGCGGTCAACGCACCAATTATGCGCTGAATTTGGGTGTTGCCCAGTTCGAAATCGACATTTTCGGGCGCTTGGCAGCGTTGAGCGAGGCGGATCAGGCGCGCTATTTTGCCAGCGATGTCGGCGCGCGAGCGACCCGGCTCGCACTGATTGGCGATATCGCGACTGCCTGGCTGCAATATGCCACCGACAAGAGCCTGCTGAGCGTTGCCCAGCAAACCGTCGACAATGCCGGTGCGAGCGTCAAGCTGATCAAGGCACGGTTGGACGGCGGCATCGCGCCGCGCACCGACCTGGCCCAAGCCGAGACCGTGCTGGCAACCGCGCAGTCGGACCAGGCCCAGCAACTGACTGCGCTGGCGCAGGATATCAACGCGCTGCAACTGCTGGTCGGCGCGCCAGTAGATACCGCGCTACTCCCCGGCTCAATAGCTGAGGCGGCTAACGGTATTGGCGACGCGCCGGCCACGCTGGAATCGACAGTGCTGCTGCGACGGCCCGATGTCGTTCAGGCAGAATATCAGCTGCGCGCCGCCAATGCCGAAGTCGGCGCGGCGCGTGCGGCGCTGTTCCCGCGGCTGTCGCTGACGTTGCTGGCCGGGCTCGGTTCAAATGGCCTTTCACAGCTCTTCACGACGCGCGCCTTCAACTATTCGGCCACGCCCGGGGTAAGCTATCCGTTGTTCGCGGGCGGGCGCAACAAGGCGGCGCTGGCACAAGCGCGCGCGCAGCTCGATGTGGCGGTCGCGGCTTATGAGCGGTCGATCCAGATTGCGTTTCGCGAAGTTGCCGATGCGCTGGCGCGGCGCGGGACGATCGACGATCAATTGGGCGCGCAACAGCGGCTTGCCCAAGCAACAGCGGTATCGTTGCGGCTGACCGATGCGCGCTATCGCGGGGGGATCGACAGCTTCCTCGCCAATCTTGATGCGCAGCGTTCGGCCTATCAGGCGCAACGCTCGCTTGCCCAAACGCAATTGGTGGCGGCGGCGAACCGGGTGGCGCTGTATCGGGTGCTTGGCGGCGATGCGCTGACCGATGTGGGACCAAAAGGGCCGGTGCCCGCGATCAATGAAAGTCCCGCGACTTCGGAATGATCCGCACGTTGCGCGGGTGGCTGCCGCGCGGCTGCGCATTGTGCGGGATCTTGCCACGCGGGTGCTGGGGGTTGTCGAACTCGTCAGCGCGTGAGCGTTCAACTGGCGTCTCGCCACGTTCTGAGAGCGTATCGAGCATCGTAGTCCGGTCGATGATCCGGCTCGCCATCAAATGCACCACCCCCTCAACGCTGCGTTGCAATTGCCCTTCAACCAGCATTAGCCGCGATGCCATCACCTGCCGCCTGAAAATCTCGAACTGCCGCGCCCAGAGCACGACATTGGTGACCCCGGTTTCGTCCTCAATCGTAATGAAAATCGCATTGCCCTTGCCCGGCCGCTGGCGAACCAGCACGATCCCGGCGGTACGGACGCGGGTATCGTTCTTCGCGGCACTCGTCTCTGCACAGCTCAATATCCCCTCGGCGCGCAATTCCTCGCGCAGAAACGCCATCGGATGCGCCTTCAGCGACAGCCGCGTCATCTGATAATCAGCGACGACATGCTCGGCGGGCGACATGATGGGCAGCGCGGTGTCCTGTTCCTCGCCCAGCTCACGCGCGCGGGCGGCGGCGAAGAGCGGCAGCTCGCCTGCTGGCGTACGGCGCACCTCCCAAAGCGCCTCGCGCCGGTCGAGCGCGATCGAGCGAAACGCATCGGCATCGGCCAGCAACCTGAGCGCACGTTGCGGCAAATGCGCGCGGCGGGCGAGGTCTTCGATCGAGGTGAAGGGCGCCGCGGCACGGGCGCCGACGATAGCCTCGGCCCATTCCTGCCGAAAGCCGGTGATCTGGCGATAGCCGAGGCGGAGCGATTGGCCCCCATCCTCCAACCCATTATCCCACCCGCTCGCCGCCACATCGATCCCACGCACCGCCACCCCATGTTCGCGCGCATCGCGGACGATCTGGGCGGGCGCGTAAAAGCCCATCGGCTGCGAATTGAGCAACGCACAGGCGAATACTGCCGGATGATGGCATTTGATCCACGACGATACATAGACCAGCCGCGCAAAGGCCAGCGCATGGCTTTCGGGAAAACCATAGCTGCCAAAGCCCTTGATCTGTTCAAAACAACGCCGCGCGAAATCGGCCTCATAGCCCCGCGCGACCATGCCGCCGACCATCTTCTCCTCGAAAAGCTCCATCCCGCCGGCATGACGGAATGTCGCCATCGACTTGCGCAGCCGGTTGGCCTCGTCGGGGGTGAATTTGGCCGCGACGATCGCCAGCTTCATCGCCTGTTCCTGGAACAGCGGCACGCCGAAGGTCTTGCCGAGCAAGTCACGCAATTCATTGGCCGGGCCATGTTCGGGGCTTGGCGAGGGATATTCCACCTTCTCGCGCCCCGATCTGCGGCGCAGGTAAGGATGCACCATATCGCCCTGGATCGGCCCCGGCCGCACGATCGCCACCTGGATGACGAGATCATAGAGCTCGCGCGGCTTCAGGCGCGGCAGCATGTTGATCTGGGCGCGGCTTTCGACCTGGAACACGCCGATGCTGTCGCCCTTGCATAGCATGTCATATACCGCCGGATCATCGGCCGGAATGCTGTCGAGCTGGTGATCGGCCAGCCCTTCGGCACGCAGCATCTCGAAACTTTTCTGGATGCAGGTCAGCATGCCGAGCGCGAGCACATCGACCTTCATCAGCCCGAGCGCATCGATATCGTCCTTGTCCCATTCGATGAAGGTACGATCCGCCATCGCGGCATTGTGGATCGGCACCAGCTCGTCGAGCCGCCCCTGGGTGAGCACGAAGCCGCCGACATGCTGCGACAGGTGTCGCGGGAAATGCAGCAGCTGATCGACCAAAGTCTTCAGCCGCAGCATCGCCGGATCCTCCAGGCTGAAGCCGGTTTCGGCGAAGCGTTTTTCCTCCATCTGGCTGGCATAGCTGCCCCAGACGGTGCTGCTGATCCGCGTCGTCACATCCTCGGTGAAGCCGAGCACCTTGCCGACTTCGCGGACGGCGCTGCGCGGGCGATAATGGATGACGGTGGCGGCAATCCCGGCGCGATCGCGGCCATAGCGCGCATAGATATGCTGCATCACCTCCTCGCGGCGTTCATGCTCGAAATCGACATCGATGTCGGGCGGCTCGTCACGCTCGGACGACACGAAGCGCGAGAACAGCAGGTCATATTTCATCGGATCAACCGAGGTGATGCCGAGCAGGAAACACACCACTGAATTGGCCGCCGAGCCGCGCCCTTGGCAGAGGATCGGCGGGTCGACCGAGCGGGCGAATTTGACCATCTCGTAGACGGTCAGAAAATAATAGGCATAGTTGCGCTCGCGGATCAGGTCGAACTCTTCATAGAGCAGGCGGCAGAGCTTCCCCGGCAGCGCGCCGGGATAGCGGGCCTGCGCGGCGATCAGGACGATGTGCTGGAGCCACGCTTGCGCGGTCCAGCCATCGGGGACGGGCTCGTGCGGATATTCGTAGCGGAGTTGATCGAGCGAGAATCGGATTTGGCTGAGCAGGGTGATGCTCTCGGCAATCGCCTGCGGGTAGTCGCGGAACAGCCGGGCGATCTCGTCGGGGCTTTTCAGGTGGCGCTCAGCATTGGCCTCGAGCAATTTGCCGGCGGCGGCGATCGTCGTTTTATTGAGGATGCAGCTCAGCACATCATGCAGCGGCCGCGCCGCCGGATTAGCGTAGAGCGCATCGTTGGTCGCGATCATTGGCACCCCCAACCGCACCGCGAGCGCGGCCCGCCGCGTCAGCATCCGCCGATCACGACCGCCATAGGGCATCCGCGCGGCGAGCCAGACGCGGTCAGGCGCGGCCTTCAACAGCCAGCGCAGGCGATCCACACCCCCGCTTCCACGGCGCAGGCCGGGGTCCAGCGCATCAACCGGCACATTCTCTTCGGCGACAAAACTCGTCTCGGGCAGGATGATCAACAACAGGTCGTCGGCATGGGCGATCAGGTCGCTCAAGGCGAGCAGGCATCCACCCTTGACCGCGCGGCGATTACCGATCGTCAGCAACCGGCAGAGCCGTCCCCAGCCATGCCGGGTCGCCGGGTAGGCAACGATATCGGGCGTACCATCGGCAAAGACGAGCCGCGCGCCGACGACGAGCTTGAAGGCCATATCGGGCGCCTTTTCGATCGCTTCTCTCACCGCGACATGCGCGCGGACGACCCCGGCGACACTGTTGCGGTCAGCGATGCCGATGCCCGATTGGCCGAGCGCAATGGCTTCGGCGACCATCTCCTCCGGGTGCGATGCACCGCGCAGGAAGGAGTAGTTGGTGGCGGTGACGAGGTCAGCGAACATTGGTTTTTTAGAAGAAGAAGGTTGGTTCGCGCGGAGGCGCGGAGGCGCGGAGGGGGTACGCTGCTTGGTGATGACCCTTTTTCAGCATCGGAGGATGGAGATTGCGGAAGCCGGTATTGAAAGCCCGCGAAGCGGGCAGGATGGCTTTCGCCCGAAACTTGCAGAGCAAGGCTGCTCCTGGGCGAACCCCCTCAGCGTCTCCGCGCCTCCGCGCGAACCCAATTCCATTCAAGCCAGTGAGGTGCCCTATCGGCAACAACACGCGCCCCCGCCCCTCACCAACCTGCGCTAGCGAGCAAGCTCGCAAGCTTCGGTATCCTCTCCCCATTGGGGAGAGGAACAGTGCCCCACTCACGCGAATAACCCGTGCATGTACCAGCCGGGGTTGATCTTCTCGGTCCCATACAGCCCATGCCGGAAAATCCAGAAGCGCCGCCCGCGCGCATCCTCGACCCGGTAATAATCACGCGTCAGGCCTGCCCCCAATCCTGAAGGACCACCCGCTCGCTTCCACCATTCCGCCGCGATCCGTTCCGGCCCCTCGAAGCGCGTCACTTCGTGCAGCGTCCGCCGCCAGCGGAAGCGGTGTGGCGGGCCGTCGGGGACTTCGGCGATCACCTCAATCACTTGCGGCGGATCAAACAGGTGAATCGGGCGCAAGGGTGGCTCCCCCGCTTCGGGTTCAGACCAGGGCGCCGGTTCGGGCGCATCGATCGCGGGGAGTGCGAGCGTCGCTTGCTCGGGGATATGCGTGTCCTTCGACCGCAGCCGCCGGAAATGCCCCCGCCCCACCCGCGTGCTCAGCCGGTCGATCAGCGCGGTCAGCTCGCCAGACGCCACCGCACCGCCCTCCAGCTGCAACTGTGTCGGCGCGAGCGGCTCGAGCACCGGCACCGCCAGCCGGATCAGATCGAAGCCGAAACCGGGATCAATCGGGTCGTTCAAGGACTCGATCCGCTCAGCGAACAGCCGCATCACCACCTTGGGATCGCGCAACGGCAGACTCACCTCAATGCCCAGATCGCGTACCATCCCATCGCTGCGATACAGCCGCGCAGCGAAACGCCTGCCGCCCTTGTGCTGTTCGAGCATCGCCGCCGCCGCTTCCCCCGCCAGCTCACCCAGCACCGCCAGCGCATAATCGGTCTGCGCGATCGGCTCGGCAAAGCGGCGTTCGAACAACAGCGCCGGTTCGGCGCGGCGGGGCGAGATGCGGCTGTCCGATTTACCGAGCAGCCGTGCCAGCATATCCCTCGTTTCCGCGCCGAACCGCGCGGCAAGCGGTGCGCTCGGGCGGCCCGCCAGATCACCGATCATCTTCAGCCCTGCCCGCCGCAGCGCCAGTTCGGTCTCGTCATCAGCGCGCAATGCGGCGATGGGCAGGCGCAATATGGCGGCCTTTTCATCGGTGGCTGGCACCGACTGGTAGCGCGCCAGCGCCTGCGCAGCCTCAGGCGTGCTCGCCAGCGCATAGCGCAACTGCATCCCGGCCCGCCCCGCCCAATGCTCGATATCCTCCACCAGACCGGCCTCGCCATCCCTATGCGGGCAGCCGGTGATATCGAGCGTCAGCGCCGCCTCATCGAGCGCAACCATCGGGGTGAAGCGATCGCAGCTATCCGCCAGCCGATCGAGCAAAAGCTGATCGGCAACCGGATCATCATCGACCGCGAGCAGATCGGGCACGCGCGCCCGCGCATCGGCAAGTGCGAGGCCCAGATGCGCGCGCGCCGCCTCATCCGCCGCGACGATCCGCATCGCGCCGCGCTGTTTCTGGGTAAAGACAACGCCATCAGCCGGTGCGAGATTGCCCATCCGTCGCCAGCGATCCGCCGCCAGATAGGGGAACCACAGCGCGAGAAAGCGCCGCTTCCCGGAAGATGCCTTGGTCACGATCCCACTCCATTTCCCACTGCCGATCGGCACTGCCGCCACGCTGGCGCAAAAGGCGCACCGACAATGTCGGGTATCCAGGAGCCTCTGCCTCCAGCGGCACCGCCGCGGCAGAGGCAACCGACCAGCGTGTTTGTGCCGCGCTTGGCCCCGGTTCGGCATCGGCACGCAGCATCAGCACCGTGACGCCCGATGCTTCGGCCGCCACCGCCAGCCGTCGGCTCGCGGTAAGATCGAGCACGCGCGGGTTCTTCCACAATTCGATCACCGCGACATCGATATCGGGGCAACGCACCACCTCCGCCGCCACCCTGAGCAGCCCCAACGCATCATCCATCACCCCCAAAATCACCCGCCCGGGATCGATGCCCAGCTCGGCGAGCCCCGGCGCATGCAGGCACCCACCCCGCGCCTCCGCCGCCCGTTCGCGCAGCCAGAAGATCGTCGCCCCGGGTCGCGCCAGTTGCATGCCAAGCATCGCCGCAAAACCAGCCGCGCTGCCGCCATCATCGATCGTCTCGGCAAAAATCTCATGCAGCCGCGCGCGCATGATCCCGCCGCCAATCGCCGCATCGACAGCGTCATGCCCCATCGGCACCACCACCGGCGCATCGCGCGCACGCGCGCGCTCAACGTCCGCTATACGGGCGCGCAGCATCCTGATCGTCTCGGGCGAATCATGCATAATTGTTCCTGTTATGTTCTAATTCGGCGCATGCCAATGCCGAGTCAAGCGGCACAACGCGAAACCTGATCAAACGCCCCAGGCCAAAGCGCAGGCTACAGGAAGCTAATGATAAATGCTGTCCCCAGTGCGGCGCCGGGATCTCTGGCCAAGAACGCTTGCCAAGACCGCTGGCTGGGGCGGCAGGGTTCGAACCTGCGAATGGCGGCATCAAAAGCCGCTGCCTTACCACTTGGCGACGCCCCAGCAGAGCGGGAGGCTTTAGGGGCAGATGGTGCGGGTGAAAAGGGGCAAGCGACGCTCTTTACCCCAAATCGTCATTTTCAATCGATGCGATCGACCCAGCCATAGGGATCGGGCGCGGTGCCGCGCTGAATTGCCGTCAATGTTTGGCTGATACTCTGGGTCAGCTGGCCCGGGCCGCCGCTGCCAATCACGAATTCATTCTCGCCCAGTGTCATCCGGCCGATCGGCGTCACCACAGCGGCTGTACCGCAGGCAAAGGCCTCGACCAACCGGCCGCTCACTGAATCGGCCTGGCACTGATCGATCGCATAGGGCGTCTCCGCCACCGTCAGGCCACGATCGCGCGCCAGTTGGATGATCGAATCGCGGGTGATGCCGGCCAGGATCGTGCCACCCAAAGGCGGCGTCCTGATCGATCCGTCATCGAACACGAAAAAGATGTTCATGCCGCCCAGTTCCTCAATCCAGCGGCGTTCGACCGCGTCGAGGAACAGCACTTGATCATGGCCGCGCCGGGTTGCCTCGGTCTGCGCTACCAGACTGGCCGCATAATTGCCGCCGCATTTCGCCGCCCCGGTCCCGCCGGGGGCCGAGCGCGTAAATTCCTGCGACACCCACAAGGAAACCGCCGGTGCCTCTCCCTTGAAATAGGCGCCGACCGACGAGGCGATCACCGCATAGATATATTCAGCCGAGGGTTTGACGCCTAAAAACACCTCGGTCGCGATCATGAATGGGCGCAGATAGAGCGATCCACCCTCGATCGGCGGAATCCAGTCGCGCTCGACCTTCACCAGCCGCCTGACCGATTCGAGGAACAACTCCTCGGGCAGCGGCACCATCGCCATGCGTTCGGCAGAGGCACGGAAGCGCCGGGCATTCGCCTCCGGGCGGAACAACGCGGTGCCGCCATCGGGCAGGCGATACGCCTTCATCCCTTCGAAGATTTCCTGCGCATAATGCAGCACGCCAGCGGCGGGATCCATTTGAAAGGGCGCGCGTGGGCAAATCTGCGCGTCATACCACCCCTTGGCCTCGCTATAGCGGATCGTCGCCATATGATCAGTGAAGACGCGCCCGAAACCGGGATTTTCCAGCCGCGCCGCACGCTCGGCAGGGGGCGTCGGCGACGGGTGCGGCAACTCGACGAAGCGCAGCTGGCCCGGCATGTCGCTGGTCGTCTGGTCGAGCATCATCCTCACCGCCTAAATTTTCAGGGCTTGACCCCTCTATGGAAGGCGGCAAAGTTGGTCAACATGGCTGCCCCACCGCCCTCCGCATCGCCGCTCTTTCTGCGCGAATCAGAAGTGCGGCGCGGCATTGAACTGCTCTATTTCGGCTATAGCAACCTTACCCGTGCCGCTGATCAGGGCCTGGCGACGCAGGGGCTTGGTCGCGCGCATCACCGCGTGCTGTATTTCGTCGCGCGCCAGCCCGATCTGACAGTGAGCCAGTTGCTTGGCTTGTTGGCGATCACCAAACAATCGCTTGGCCGCGTTCTTTCAGAACTCGCCGAACGCCAGTTGGTTGAGGTGCGTCCCGGCGATCGTGATCGCCGCCAACGCTTGTTGCGGCTGACGCCCACTGGCCAGGCGCTGGAGGCCGAGTTGTTCGATCGGCTGCGTGCAAAACTCTCGACGGCCTATACCAGTGCAGGGCAGCATTCGGTTGGCGGCTTTTGGGCGGTGCTTGAAGGGCTGATCCCGGACGAGGACAAGGCCCGGGTCGCGGCGCTCAGGGATTAACGGGCTGCCGCCGCCATCTCTGCGTTGCGCCTCGTCGATGCCGCCAGCGTCTCACTGATCAGGCGGAACAGCGCCTGATCCTTATCGAGCACATTGAGCCCTTCGCGGGTTGAACCACCGGGGCTGGCAACTCGATCAGCGAGCGTGGCGGGCGGGGCGTCGGCACCTGCCGCGAGCAGCCCTGCCCCTTCTACCGTCGCCAGCGCCAGCCGCGCGGCTTGATCAGCGGGCAGGCCCAGCGCGGCACCGGCCGCAGCAAGGGCATCGATAAAGCGATAGACAAAACCCGGTCCGCTGCCAGCCAGCGCCGTCACCGCATCGAACAAGGCCGCATCGACCCATTCGACCAGCCCGAGCGGCGCCATTAGTTCGCCAACGCCCGCACGGGCTGTTTCATCGGCGTTGCCGGCGTGCAGGGCGACCACGCCCTTGCCGATGCCGACGGGCAAATTGGGCATCGCCCGCACAATCGCCCCAGCGCTGAAACGGCGCGCCAATGCCGCCTCCTCAACCCCCGCCAGAATCGACAGCAAGATCGGCACGCCATCCAGACGTGCGCCCCATTGCGCCGCGATATCGTCAAGCTGCTGCGGCTTCATTGCCAGCATCACAAGATCGGGGAGTGGCCCATCGGGCAGCGATCGCGCTTGACGAACCCCCGATGGCAGATCGCGATCGCTTCGGTTGACGACATCGACCTGATCGGCGGCAGCAGCGCCACTGGCGATCCATTGGCGAAGCATCGCCCCGCCCATATTGCCGCAGCCGATCAGCCAGAGCCGCTTTGGGGTCACGCCTCGCCCTGGGTCTCAGTGAGTGCGGCGGCAAGCGCTTCCTTGGGGCTCTTGCCGCCCCACATCACAAACTGGAACACGGGATAGAAGCGCTCACACTCGTCGATCGCCGATTCAATCAGCAATTCGGCCGCCGCCAGTGACAAGGTGCCGCCATCATCGGCATCGATCAGCGCGGCATGGCGATACAGCAGGATGCCGCTCGACGACCAAAGCTCGAAATGGCCAACCCAAAGCTGTTCGTTGACCAGCCCCATCGCTTCATAAACGGCGCTGCGCCTCTCGTCGGTCACGCGGATATCGGGGAAGGCCAGAAATTGCAGAACGCTGTCTTCCTCACGCCATAGCGCGCGCAGCTCATATTCAGTCCAGCTGCCCTTCACATGGGCAACCACCTCGTCATCCTGGCGTTCATGCGTCCAGCCATGGGCCGCAAAATAGCTTTCCAGCATATCGATCGGCGCTGCATCCTCGCGCTCGTCATCGGCTTCGTGAAGCGTCACTTAATCAATCCTTGCCAACGCACCTGTCGCCTGATGGTGCGTGCCAATATGCCCGGCGATCGGCAAGGCTGGGCGCCCGCCGGGTAACAGAAATCTGTGGACAATATTGGCGTCGCCAATCAGGCGGCGCCCGACGACTTCTTGGTCTTGGCAGGGGCCGACGCGGCTGGCTTTGCAGCGGCTTCGAGCGCGTCGAGCCGGGCGCGCAGCGCTTCGGCTTCGTCGCGGGCCGCCGCTGCCATCGCCTTGACCGCTTCAAATTCATCGCGCGAAACGAATTCAAGCCCGCCAATCCATTCCTTGGCGCGGGCGCGGGCGCTCTGTTCAGCCTCACGGCCAACACCGGCCAGCGTGCCAGCTGCCCCATTCACAAATTTGGCGAAGTCATCAAACAGGCGATTTTCGGATTGCATCGTGGATTCCCCGATTCGTTCAGCGAATGATTTGGGTACTCGTCGACGATGGCACAAGGGTTTCCGCGCCAGGATTAAGCTCACCGATCATATAAGTGAGATAACCTGCAAAGACGATCCAGCCCAGATACGGCACCATCAACAGCCCCGCCCCCGTCCTGATCCGGCCAAAGGCAATCATCGTTGCAAAGGTCAGCGCGAACATTGCACCAAGCGTGATCAGCGACCAAAAAATCTGGTGTGCGCCAAAAAATAGCGGCGTCCAGAGCAAGTTCGCGGCCATTTGCGCGGCAAATAAGGCTACCGCTGCCCCCCGCATCGTCGATCCGCGTGCGTGGATAACCATCGCCAGCGCCAGCCCGATCAGCACGTAAATGACGATCCAGGCGACCGGGAATGCCCAATCGGGCGGGGTTTCCGCCGGCTTTACCAGGGCTGCATACCAGCGATTGGCCGATCCGGTCGGCACACTCCGCGCCGAGGTAAAGCCCAATAGCAGGATGAACGGCACCGTCACGACCGCCCACCGCATAAACGCCAGTCGAAGCTGCTGCTTCGATGCAATTTCTCTCACACCCATTCCTTCACGACTATATGTCCGGGCAACTGGCCAAAATCCAGCACGAGACATATTCGGACATCTTTCGTGCCGCCAAATCAGCGGATCGGCAAGCACCGATAGATACCTTAATAGGTTAAATTGACACTTCGTCGGTGATCCGGTGCGCGGCAAGCAGGAATTCAACATTCCCTTCGGGCCCGGTAATCGGGCTTTGGCTGATGCCGTCGACCCGCCAGCCCTGGCCTGTGAACCAGCCTGCCGCCGCATCGCACACCCGCAGGTGAATGGCAGGATCGCGCACGACGCCCCCCTTGCCCACCTCTTCGCGCCCTGCCTCGAACTGCGGCTTGACCAGCACCAGCGCGCGCGCATCGGCACTGGCAAAGGTCAGCGGTACGGCCAGCACCTTGGCAAGGGCAATGAAGCTGGCGTCGCAGACGATCAGGTCAACCGGCTCGGGGATATGCACCGCTGTCAGGATGCGCGCGCTGGTCTGTTCATGGACAATGACGCGGTCGTCCTGGCGCAGCTTCCAGGCCAGCTGATTGGTCCCGCTGTCGACCGCATAGACACGCCGAGCGCCCCGGCTGAGCAGCACATCGGTAAAGCCACCGGTCGACGACCCGACATCAATCGCAACCACGCCAGTCACATCCCAGCCAAAATGATCAAGCCCATGCGCGAGCTTGACCCCGCCGCGCGATACCCAAGGATGATCGCGCCCCTTGACCTCAATGGCGGCGTCATCGGGCACGGTCTGCCCGGACTTTTCAATCTTGCGGTCGCCGGCAAAAACCAGTCCGGCCATCACCAACGCCTGCGCCCGCGTCCGGCTCTCGGCCAGGCCACGGTCGACGAGGAGTTGATCGATACGTGTTTTGGTCATGACGAGCGCCTTACGCCCGAACTTCTCCGACGGCTTCTTCGTTCCAGCGGAGTGCCTTCAGCACGGCGTCGATGATCGCGTCAGCGTCGAGCTTTGCCTCGGCATATTGGAGTTCGGGTTTGTCGTGATCCTGGAAAATGTCGGGCAGGCGCAAGGTGCGCAGCTTGAGCCCGGCGTCGATCAGCCCGCTGTCGCTGGCATAGGTGAGCACGTGGGCGCCCAAGCCCCCGACCGCGTTTTCCTCGATCGTGATCGCCACTTCATGCGTGGTCAGCAGCTTGCGGATCAGCGCCTCGTCGAGCGGCTTGGCGAAGCGCAGATCGGCGACCGTGGTGCTCAGCCCCTTGGCATCAAGCGCGTCGGCGGCCTTCAGCGCCTCGCCCAGCCGCGTGCCAAGGCTCATGATCGCCACCTTGTGGCCGTGGCGGACGATGCGGCCCTTGCCGATCTCGAGCCGCTCAGGCGTTGCGGGCAGCGCGATCCCGGTGCCGTTGCCGCGCGGATAACGCAGCGCGATCGGGCCGCTGTCGTGGAGCGTTGCTGTGTAAGTCATGTGGACCAGCTCCGCCTCATCGGCAGCGGCCATCACCACAAAGTTGGGGAGCGTCGCCAGATAGGTCACGTCAAAGCTGCCGGCATGCGTGCAGCCATCCGCCCCGACCAGCCCGGCGCGGTCAATCGCGAAGCGCACGGGCAGGTTCTGGATCGCCACGTCGTGGACCACCTGATCATAAGCGCGCTGCAGGAAGGTCGAGTAGATCGCGCAGAACGGCCGCATGCCCTGCGCGGCGAGGCCCGCTGCAAAGGTCACCGCATGCTGCTCAGCAATGCCGACATCGAAGAAGCGTTCAGGGTGGGCCTTGGCGAACTTGTCGAGGCCGGTGCCAGAGGGCATTGCCGCGGTGATCGCGCAGATCGTGGCGTCGGTCTCAGCCAGCTTGGTCAACGTCTCGCCAAACACATTCTGGTACGCAGGCGGCCCCGGCGGTGCCTTGACCTGCACGCCCGACACCACGTCGAACTTCTGGACGCCGTGATATTTGTCGGCCGCCGCCTCGGCCGGGCCATAGCCCTTGCCCTTTTTGGTCACGACATGGACCAGGATCGGGCCCTGTTCGGCGTCGCGGACATTCTCGAGCACCGGGATCAGATGGTCGAGATTATGCCCGTCGATCGGCCCGACATAATAAAAGCCGAGCTCCTCAAACAAGGTGCCGCCCATCGCGATGCCGCGCGCGAACTCGTCGGTTTTCTTGAGGCCCGCTGCGAGCGGGCTCGGCAGCAGCTTGGCCACCCGCTTGGCAAAATCGCGCAGGCCCAGAAACTCGCGGCTCGACACGATGCGCGACAGGTAAGCGCTCAAGCCCCCCACCGGCGGCGCGATCGACATGTCGTTGTCGTTGAGGATAACGACCAGCCGGTTGC
>MSXQ01000014.1:0-197410 GCA_002083645.1 Proteobacteria bacterium ST_bin13 | reverse complement strand
CGATCACGGCGATGCCCTTGCCGGGCTTGCCCGCAATCTTGTTGGCTATCGCAAAGCCCAGCGCCGCCGAGATCGAGGTCGATGAATGCGCCGCGCCAAACGGGTCATACTCGCTCTCGGAGCGCTTGGTGAAGCCGCTGAGGCCGCCACCCATGCGCAGCGTACGAATGCGGTCACGCCTGCCGGTCAGCACCTTATGCGGGTAACATTGATGGCCAACGTCCCAAACCAGCCGGTCATCGGGCGTGTTGAACACATAATGCAGCGCCGTCGTCAGCTCGACCACGCCCAAGCCCGACCCCAAATGGCCGCCGGTCACGCCAACCGCTGAAATAACCTCACTACGCAACTCAGCCGCCAATTGCGGCAACTGCTCCGGTGAAAGCTTCCGCAAATCCGAAGGCGTGGTCACGGTGTCCAAAAGCGGGGTGTGGGGTCGATCTACCATGAGCCCAGAATAAACGAGGCTTTTATCTAAGTCGATCATCCGAAATCGCTTGCGTCAAATTGCGCCGAAATGTGACAAATATGCATGACCAGCCTCCATCTCCGCCTCGCCCAGCATGGAGATGCCCCTGCCATCGCCGCGCTGATGGAGCGCGCGATCACCGAACTGCAACGCGACTTTCTCGATCCGGCCCAAATTGCAGCCAGCAGGTCGGTGATGGGACTCGACACCCAGTTAATCGATGATGGCAGCTATGTGCTGGTTCTGGACGGTGAGACGCTGGCCGGTTGCGGCGGCTGGAGCAATCGCGCGACGCTTTATGGGGGCAACCACAGCAAAGCGCTGCGCGACCCTCACCGGCTCGATCCGGGCAAGGATCCGGCGCGAATCCGCGCGATGTTCACCAGCCCCGATTATGTTCGGCGCGGGATCGGCCGCCTGGTGCTCGGCTGGTGCGAATCAGCCGCGCGCGATGCCGGTTTCGATCGGGCTGAACTAATGGCGACATTGGCTGGCCAGCCGCTGTACGCAGCCTGCGGCTATCAACCGATCGAACGCGTTGAAGCCCCGCCCGTCAATGGCGCTGCAGTGCCGCTGATCAGGATGGGCAAGCCGCTTTAAAAAATCAGTCGCAGGCCGCGCACTTGCCGCGCACCTCGATCACCGGGCGTTCGGGAGAAAAACCAGCGGCTTGCGCCGCCGATCGTACACCGCGCGTGATGTGATCATCGTCCAGATGAGTCGTCTGGCCACAACTGTCGCAGACCAGGAAGATGCAATCATGCAGGCAATCAGGATGGGCATTGGCGATATAGGCGTTCGAACTTTCAACCCGGCGCGCCAGATTGGCGGTCACAAACAAGTCGAGAATGCGATAGACACTGTTCGCCGCGACCCGCCGCCCCTCCGATTTGGATACAGCATCGGCAATATCATAGGCTGATGCCGGTTTGTCGAACCCCGCCAGCGCCTCAAAAATGCGGGCGCGCATCGCGGTCCATTGCTCACCGGATCGCTCAAGCGTCGCCTGCGCTGCCGTTGCCAGCGCTATACCTTCATGTTCGTGATGATGATGCCCGGCCATCGTAGCGATTTAGGTGCTCTGGAGCACCACGGCAAGCGCCGTCAGGAAACCGCCCGACGATTGAGATCATGCCCCAGTGCCAACAGCCCAACGCCAATCAGCGTGAACAGCGTTTCCCCGCTGCCGTCATGCGGCAACGAAATGGCACCAGCCATAACGCCCAGTCCAAGCGCACCAATCGCTGCCGGCATCATATAGCCATGCTGCAACACGCCGCGCCCGAGCGCGAGCGCACCCAGCCCAATCGCGATCACCAAGCCCACTTCGTGAATAATCGGCGACAGCAACAAGCCGCCCGCCGATGCCGCAAGCGCCACCAGCACCGCCGTCGCCAAGCAATGCACCGCACACAGACCCGAAATGCCGATCGCGATACGATCGAATCCGATATCGCTCAGCAGGGGGAAATTTGGTTGGGCGCGGCTCATCATGGGCCGCCATTTGGCATGTCGCGGCAGGAGTTACAATATATCATTGCGGCACCCGTGCAATTTTTTCGTGATGGCTACGGCCCGGGGGCGGTGGTGACGCCGGGGTGATATTGGATTAAGGGACCCAAATGCTCATGCAAACAAACGCCATGCTTCGCACCCGCCCGCGCACGATGGCGCTATGGCTGTTCATTGTGGCGGCCATGATCGTCGCCATGGTCATGGTCGGCGGGATTACTCGGCTCACCGAATCCGGCCTGTCGATCACCCAGTGGAAACCGATCAGCGGCACCTTGCCACCGTTGACCGATGCCGCCTGGCAGGCTGAGTTTGACGGGTACAAGAAGATCCCCGAATATCGTGAGGTCAACGCCGGCATGACGCTTGCCGGGTTCAAGGCGATCTTCTTCTGGGAATATGTCCATCGGCTGCTGGGGCGGCTGATCGGCCTGGCCTTTGCTCTGCCGCTCATCTGGTTCGCGATCCGCCGACAGATTCCGCGCGGCTATGGCTGGCGGCTGAGCGCCTTGCTCGCACTGGGTGGCTTGCAGGGGGCGATTGGCTGGTGGATGGTCGCGTCTGGCCTGTCGGTACGCACCGATGTCAGCCATATCCGGCTGGCAGTTCATCTGTCGACAGCGCTGATCCTGCTTGGTGGGATTGTGTGGACCGCGCTTGATCTGCGGGCCGCGCATAATATGGCCGGTAATCTGGCCATTGCCCGCCCGTCCAGGCTGGTGCCGATCGCGGCGATTGCGCTGGTCCTGCTCGGTGTCCAAATCATCTTCGGCGCGTTCACCGCTGGGCTGGACGCCGGTTACGCTTTTGCCAGTTGGCCGTTAATGGGCGACGCTTGGTTCCCGGCCGGTGCGCCAATGGTGTCACCAGCGTGGCGCAATGCAGTCGACAACCCCATCGTCGTGCAGTTCATTCATCGCTGGTTTGCCTTTCCCGCCGCTGCCGGGCTGGGTTTACTCGCCTGGCAGGCAATTCGCCAAGGTGCGGCCCGGGCCGGCTATGCCATTGTCGGGTTGGTCACGCTGCAGATCCTGCTCGGCATTGCCACATTGATGAGCGGTGTCGCGATCGAGATCGCGGTTGCGCACCAGGTCAATGCAGCCCTGACGCTGATTGCCGCCATAGTTGCCGCCCATTACCTCGGGCGACACCGTACGATCGGGTAACCAAGCTCCTGGCAATTTGGCCGACGCGTCGCCCGGCCGAAATCAAGCGGTATCCTGATACCCACTCGCAATCCCGCCCGGATGCTTGACTTTTGATAGCCCCCGCGTAGAAGCACGCCCAACGACGCCGCTCCTGCCCGGGGCGGCGTGTTCGTTTTTACCGGCAGCCGCGGTTGCCAAGCAAAGAAGGTCTGGCCCCATGAAGGCGCTGATGAAGACCACCAAGTCGGCCAAGCCGCACGAAGTGGAAAAGAAATGGCATATTGTTGACGCAGACGGCCTGGTGGTCGGTCGCGCAGCGACGATCATCGCCAACGTCCTGCGCGGCAAGCACAAGCCGAGCTTTACCCCGCATGTCGATTGCGGTGACAATGTCATCGTCATCAACGCGGACAAGATCCGGTTCACCGGCAAGAAGCTGAAGGACAAGATCTATTACAAGCACACCGGCTATGCCGGCGGCATCAAGGGCGTGGCAGCGGGCAAGGTGCTCGAAGGCCGCTTCCCTGAGCGCGTGCTGGAAAAGGCGATCGAACGCATGATCCCGCGCGGCCCACTGGGTCGTGACCAGATGCGCAACCTGCGCGTTTTCGCTGGCCCCAATCATCCGCACGAAGCCCAGAACCCGCAGGTTCTCGACATCGCGAGCATGAACCGCAAGAATAAGGTGGGCAACTAATGTCCGATAATCGTCAGTCGCTTTCCGATCTGGGTTCGCTTGCCGGCGGTGCGCCGCAAGCGCCACGCGACGCCGCCATGGGCGATGCCCTGCCCGTCAACAATTCCGGTCCCAAGCCAGAGCCGATGCCACTGCGCGAGCAGATCATCGACAAGCAGGGCCGCGCTTATGCGACCGGTCGCCGCAAGGACGCGGTCGCGCGCGTCTGGATCAAGCCGGGTTCGGGAAAGATCGTCATCAACGGTCGCGACCAGGAAGTCTATTTCGCCCGTCCGACGCTGCGTCTCGTCATCAACCAGCCCTTCGGCGTTGCCGAGCGGACCGGCCAATATGACGTGATCTGCACCGTCAAGGGCGGCGGCCTTTCGGGCCAGGCCGGTGCGGTCAAGCATGGCATCAGCCAGGCGTTGACCAAATATGAGCCAATCCTGCGCGCGCCGGTCAAGGCAGCGGGCTTCCTGACCCGCGACAGCCGCACGGTCGAGCGCAAGAAGTACGGCAAGGCCAAGGCCCGCCGCAGCTTCCAGTTCTCGAAGCGGTAAACTTCTTCGTCTTCGTTTCGCGAAAGGGCGGTCCGGCAGCCGGGTACCCATGAAAGTACTACTTTCATGGGGCCGGCAACGGGCCGCCCTTTTTCGTTGCATTGCGATCAGTTAACATCATCGTCGTGAACGATTCTCTGACTCAGCGCCTGATCGGCTTTATCGAAGGCATTGGCATCGCCGTGCGCATCGGGCCCGTCGCTGAGGACAGCTTCATGCCCGGGCTCACCGTGCGCGACGGCGGCATTGTCTATGATCCCGATCGGCTCGCCTACCCCGGCGACCTGCTCCATGAAGCGGGCCATATCGCCGTGACTGACCCGGCGATCCGCCCGACGCTCGAACAGGTGTCGGGTGATCCGGCAGAGGAAATGGCGGCAATCGCCTGGTCCTATGCAGCGCTCCGCGCGATTGATATCGATCCGGCGATTGTCTTCCACGATGATGGCTATCGGGGCGGCGGCAGCAGCATTGCCGAGAATTTCGGCAACGGCCAGTATTTCGGGGTGCCGATGCTCGAATGGTTCGGCATGGCCGCCAGTGCGCAGGTGGCGGCATCGACCGGTGCGGCGCGCTTCCCGCAGATGCGCCGCTGGTTGCGCTGAGCCAGCCGCTGCACGACGATTGCCCGCTACGCCATCTCCCGCACGCTGACATCCAACTGGCCTGAGTCGATCCGCAGGGCGTTGAAAGAAGGCCGGCTATCGCGAACGCGCTCAGACAATGTCCCCGCCCCGATCAGCCGCACAGTCCGGTCCAGAACGGGATAAGCGACATCGAAAGCATCATGGACATGGCCGGTCAGCACCGCCTGCGCACCTGCCGTGACCAGCGCCGCTAATGCCGATGCGCCACCCCGCGTGCGCGCCGTGCCCCGGGTCCCCATCTCCATCAGCGGATGGTGGGCGACAACCAATATCGTCGCCCCTGCAGGCGCGCTTTCGATCCGGGCCAGCGCGCGCGATAGCTGCTCTTGGCTAACCTTCCCCTTTGACCAATTCAGCCGTCACTGAAAACGCGCAGTCGTCCGCAGCGGCACAATATGGATGCCAGCAATCGCCAGCGGCCGATCGATCATCCGCGCCAGCCGATCATGGCGTGCATAGGGCCGAAAGGTACGGGCAAGGGGGTTAGAATAGGGCAGATCGTGATTGCCGACCTCAACCGTCACCGGGCAACCAAGCCCGCTCAACCACGCCCCGGCGGCCGCAAATTCGCGGGCGCGGGCGCGCATCGTCAAGTCGCCGGTGACAATCACCGCATCGGGCTGCTCACGGTGCACGCAATCGGCAAACCAGGCCAGCGCCGCGCTGTCTTCAGCGCCAAAATGGATGTCGCTGACATGAAACAGCCTGATCATGCGGGCATTTTGGTACAGATGAACTGCGCCCGCGTTTGGCCAGCGCTGATCTGCACGCCGGGCGACAGCAGCTGTGGCTCACCGTCAAACAGTGCCTGCACGGGCCTGTCCCCCTCAATCGAGACCGTTGGCGCAACACTCTCCGTCACGGCGGCGGCGGCCAGCCAGTCGCCGGTTAGCCAGTCCCAGCCGAGCACCGCAATCGAACGCCAGTCGCGCGCATCAACTGCCGCCAGCCGCAATTGCGCGCCCTTGGGCGAAATCAGCACAGCCTGCGCGCCTGCTGGCAGCCCATACGCCCCGCCGAGCCGTATGCCGCGCCCAAAGGTGCGCGCCCAGGCATGGCCAATCGCCCACCCCAGCCCGCCAATTTTCCCGGCGCGGACCTGCTCGCGCGCGCGGAACCAACTTGTCGCTGGCCCGACGATCAGCGCGACATAGGCCCGGTATTCGCCGCCCGCGACGAAGGGCAGCGCCACCAATATGCTCTGCGTCACGCTTGCAGCGACAATCGCCGCCGGATCGCCATCGCCGTGCAGCGCTTTGACCAGCAAGTTCATCGTGCCGCCAGGCAGCAGCAAAAAGGCACCGCTCCAGCCCTGCAGCGCCCCAATCGCCGCGTTGATCGTGCCGTCACCGGCATACAGAATGACGGTATCAACCCCAGCGGCATCCAGCGTTGCAGCATCGGGCAGTATGTCGTGGAGGAAATGGCTGTGCCCCATCAGATCCCAGCCCTTGCCCGCAAACAGCTCGACCAGCGCCGCCACTTTATCCGGGCTGGCTGATCCTGAGCCCGCATTGCTGATGAACCAAATTTTTTTCATTCGGGCACAACGATTGATACGGGATTTGGTCCCGGTTGGCCTTGCCCTTCGTCAAAAGTCACGCAATGGCAATGTTACACGTATGATTTTCCGTGTAATCACCCCTTGGCATAAGCGACCTTGATTCGCGGACTGTCGGGCTGGCCGGGCCATCCCGGCACTCGATACAGGAGCAGGAATTGATGGACTCGAACTCTATGAATCGCGCTGGCAAAATCGGCCTTGGCGTTGCCATCTCCGCGTTGGCGCTGGCGGCATGCTCGTCCAAGCCAACCAACGAAACAGCCGAATCACCAGCCGCTGAAGCAACGACCGCCGCACCCGAAGCAGCCCCAGCCGCTGCCCCCGCTCCGGCCGCTGCCGCTGCACCGGCGGTCGACAATGTCGATACCGTGGACGGCACGAAGTTCGCATCCTTCACCGGCGATGCCGCAAAGGGCGAAGCAACCTTTGCCGCCTGCAAGGTTTGCCATGCGGTTGAAGCTGGCGTGAACAAGATCGGGCCGTCGCTGCACGCCGTCGTTGGCCGCACCGCGGGCACTACAGCCAACTATACCTATTCAACGGCGAACAAGAATAGCGGCATCACCTGGTCGCCTGAAAAGCTGTTCCAGTATTTGGAAAAGCCGCAGCGGATCGTGCCTGGCACCAAGATGACCTATCCCGGCCTTCCCGATGGGCAGAAGCGCGCGGATGTGATCGCGTACCTCTCGGCGCAAAAGTAAAACGCTTACCCACAACCATAGGCGGGCCTGGTAACGGGCCCGCCTATTTTTTTGCCCGTCGTCCAGGCCCAAAGTGAAGATCGGCGAGATGAAACGGGAAGGACAATGTCAGTGGCAGCGCGATCCATTGCCAGCTCTGGCCCGTCAGCGCGGCCCGCAACGCCACCATCATCAAAATGCCGGGCATGAGCCGACACAGGATTGCGAGCAGCAGCCAACGTCGTCGCAAGCGCAACCATATCGCTTCACTGGCGATCACGACCAAGATGATATCTGCCGCAAGCCCATTGGCAAACAACGCCGCCATTGCGCCTTCGGTCAAGAAAATGGGCCGTTCAGCCGGACAATCGCCATGTTGAGATAGCCCGCAAAGGTCACCCACAACAAATAGGGGACCAGCACGATTGAGGCCGTCATCGATCGCCGCCAGCCATAGACAATCAGCGACCCGACCGAGAGCCACAGAAAGATCACCTCGATCACCGACCAATCGGGGCGTTGCAGCCGAAAGAACAACAAGCTCCACAAGATGTTGAGAAAGCCATTGGTCGCCCACAGCGCGATGAAGGTTTCCGCCTCACGTCGGGTCCGCATCGCATGCCAACCAGTCACGAGCGCAACCACATTGATTGCGTAGATGATCGTCCAGGCAATCGCATAGGCACGATCGGGCGGCGCCCAACGCGGCTGGATAAGCTGATCATACCACGGCCCGGTCACCGTGATCGTCGATCCCATTACCGCGACAATGCCCGTCGCCAGGGCGGCAGTGAGGACCGGGAATACCCAGGCGCGGCTCATCGTTTCACGCCGTCGATCCCAACAAATGCCCCATATCCTTCATGAATATCTTGAAATGGGCCATTGGCTTTTTGCGAACGAGTTCCTTGTTCATATAGGCCTGCCAGGTCAGCTCCTGCACATCCTTGTCCTCGCAAATTTTGACGAAACGCTCGCGGCGCTTGTCATTGCGGTACCAGAAATGCTGCATGATCCCCAGCACCAGGAACACTTTGCCATGCGCGCGCATGAATTTCTTGCGCGCCTGTTTCAGGGCCGACGCCTTGCCGGTGTCGAGATAGGCCTCAATCGCTTCCGCCGCGAAACGACCGGCGGCCATCGCGTAATAAATCCCCTCGCCAGAAGCCGGTGCCACCACCCCGGCGGCGTCGCCTGCGACCAGCACGTCGCGGCCATTGTCCCAGCGCTTGAGCGGCTTCAAGGGGATCGGCGCCCCTTCACGGCGGATCGTCTCGCAGTCCGCCATGCCGTTATCCGCCCGCAACCGGGTGATCGCATCGCGCAGCTCATAGCCCTTATGGGCACTGCCAACGCCGATGCTCGACGTTTCGCCATGCGGAAATACCCAGGCATAGAAATCAGGCGAGAATTTTCCCTGATAGATCACGTCGCAGCGCGACGGATCAAATTCGCTGCTGGCAGGCGGGGATTTCACAATCTCATGATAGGCAAAAACGCATGGCACACGCTCGGCACCGCGCAATTCCTGCCGGGCCACCGCTGAACGTGCGCCGTCTGCGCCAATCACGGTGCGGGTGCGGACCCGCTGTTCCTCGCCACCACGGCGCTCAGTATAGACAATCACAGCGCAGCCATCCGGATCGCGATCGACCCGCTCGAAATTGCCGGTCCGGCGTTCAGCACCCGTCAGTGCAGCACGCGCGCGCAGCCATTCGTCAAACACGTCGCGATCGACCATGCCGACAAAGCCGTCGCCAACCGGCATATCAACCTGCTTGGCCGATGGCGCGATCATCCGGGCCGATGTCGCCTTGGCGACCAGCAGATGGTCAGGAATCTCGAAATCCTTGATCAACCGGGGCGGAATCGCGCCGCCACAGGGTTTGATCCGGCCCGCTCGATCGAGCAGCAAGACATGTCGCCCGGCGCGGGCCAGATCAGTGGCGGCCACCGATCCTGATGGACCTCCGCCCACCACAACCACATCGAAATCGACGGATGATCGGTTGTTCATGCGATCGCCTCCTGCTGCATGGAAATATCGATTGGCGCGCGCGTGCGGGTGACACCCAATGCCAGCCACGCCGCAATCACAAATAATCCCGCCTCGCTTGCAAACACGACAAGGAAGGCATTCGGCGTATCGCCCGTCAAGGCACGGCCAAGATCGACACCGACCGCGCCGATCAACCCGCCAGAACCAAAGGCAACGGCCTGCGCCGCCCCCCATACGCCCATCCGAATACCAGCGCGCGCCGGGCCGCGGGCACCAGCAAGCCCCATCATGGCGCCAATCGCGGCCACCGCGAATACGCCATTGGCAAAGCCGAGCAGCATGATGTTCGCTTTCAACGGCCAGCTAGCGCCAACCTGCGCCGCCATGGCCAGCCCGAGCAAGGCCAATGCTGACCCCAGACAGCCGCCGATGATCCAGCGCCGCAGGCTCGCCGGGGTGCCGCCGCCAAAGGCGCTGCCCAGCACGCCGACCAGAATCATCCCGAACAGCACGCCACTATGCTGCGTACCGGAAAGCTGCGTCGATTGGCCGGGCGTGAAATTGAACAACAAGCCGGCAAATGGCTCCAGGATCATGTCCTGCATCGAATAAGCGAGCATCGAGAGGAAAACGAAAATCGTAAACTGGCGAGCATCGGTCTCCGCCAACATCTCTCGCAGCGCCGCCCCAAAACTAATCGCCGGTGCATCGCTGCTCTCTTCAGCGGGCATTGCCACGCGGGGCTGTTCGATCCCGAGCAGCGCCAACCACGATAGGACAAACGCCGCCAGCGCGACCCCGCTGGCCACCATGGCCAGACGCGGCAGGGAAAAGGGATCGATCAGCGCGCCAGCGACATTGGCCGTCACAACAATGCCGAACACCATCATAATCCAGGTAATCGATGCCGCCGCCGCGCGCCGCGTCGGGGCGACCTGGCTGGCCAGCAGGGCAAGCAGCGACGTACCCGCCGCACCAACACCAGCGCCGATCATGCTGAAACCAATGATCGCCAACACATAACCAAACACGCCGCCCGCCGCGATCGCTGGCAGCGAATCGACCGCCACCAATGCGCCAAGCGCGAGCAAGGCCATCCCAAACATGATCCACGGCGTCCGCCGTCGCCCCTGATCGGAACCATGCCCCCAGGCCGGGCGCGACAATTGCACGGCATAATGCCAGGCGACCAAACCCGCCGGCAGCGCCGCCGGCAGCGCATATTCGACCACCATCACGCGGTTGAGCAGCGAGGTCACCAGCATTACCATGGCGCCAATGGCACTCTGCACCAGCCCCAGCCGGATGATGCCCGGCCATCCCAGCAACTTCGCGCTCATAAACCCACCGCTCCCCCAAGCCCAAAGGCGCTTGCAAGCATCCCAAACACATACAGGCTGGTGCCGGTCGCGTTATACCAGGGGGTATATTTGAGCGGATCATAGAGCAGCCGCGGCATCAGCGAGAGCTGCGCGAGCAGCAATACGCTGACGATCAGTGCGGCCAGGCCATGCCCCCATTGCATCAGCAATACCACGACCACCGCCTGCGGCAGCGCCATGACAACGCACGCAATCTGCGCCGCGCGATCAACACCCAGCATCGCCGGCAGGGAGCGGACCCCCATCTTGCGATCGCCCTCCACCGCCTTGAAATCGTTAAGCGTCATGATGCCGTGCGCGCCCAGGCTATACAGCGTCAGCACGATCAGGATTTGCGTGCTCGGCAAGGTGCCGGCCATCACCGCCGCGCCGGTAAACCAGGTCAGCCCTTCATAGGTCAGCCCGACAACGCCCGGCCCCCAGATCCCGCTCATCTTCAGCCGCAGCGGCGGCGCGCTATAGGCCCAGGCACAGGCAACGCCGAGGCAGGTTGCGTAGAATACCCATTGCCCCGCCGCCAGCGACACCGCGAGTGACAAAATCGTGCCGCCAATCGCGATCCACAAACCCCATTGGCCAGCGATCCGGCCCGACGGGATTGGCCGTTCGGGCTGGTTGATCGCATCGACATGCCGGTCGAACCAGTCATTAATCGCCTGGCTGTTGCCGCACACCAGCGGGCCAGTCAGCAAAATACCGATGATGACGAAGGGCCAGCGATCAGCCAGCGATTCCCCGGAGGAAATGCAGCCGCACATAAATGCCCACATTGGCGGAAACCAGGTGATCGGCTTGAGCAGTTCGAGCACATCGCGGGGGGCCGGCGGCCGAGTCTTGGCACTCAATATGGCGGGTGTGGACATGGCGGCAAGCTATGATTGACACTACAGAGTGTCAAACCAAATTGTCACTTTTGTCGCCCAGTTAGCCAGGGATTTTCAGTTGTTGTCAGAGACCAGATTGCCCAGCCCGTGCCGGTGCAATTTTGAATACAGGCTCTGCCGGCTAACCCCCAGAATTTCCGCCGCCGACGCCCGATTATCAGACGTATAGGCGAGCGCCGCCTCAATGCAGAGCCGCTCGATCAGATCGGTCGATTCACGCACGATATCCTTTAGCGACATGCGCCCGACCAATTCGGTCAATTGTTCAACCGATCGGGGCAATTGCTGGTTGCTGGCCGGCGTTTCAGGCAGGCGGCGACCGACATTGCGGATCGCAAAGCCATAGCATTCGCTATCTCCAAGCGGCGCCGCAACTGCCGACACCTCGACCTCTTCCTGGTTGCCTGCTGCGCCCCGGAACACCGCCGCGACATTACGCACCGCGCCATGCTCACGCAGCTGGCCGACGATCAGGTCAAGGTCGATCCCCGGCCGACCAAGCCAATCGCCAAGCTTCAGGCCGCGCAGCCGATCCATCGACGCCATTTCGGTGAGTTCGACAAAAGCGGCATTGGCCGTCATCACACCAAGATTGCGATCGACCAAGACAAAGGCGTCGGGCATCCGCTCGATAACATCGACCAGCTGGTCATCATGCTGATGCCCCTCGGTCGGCGCATCGATGGCCGTAATCCGAACGAGCAGCACAGCGGTCCGCGCCTGGCGGAACAACCGCGCGGAAAAACTCGCGTCGACCGCCTGATTCTTAAGCCGCAGCGCGACCGGGGCGATGTCATCGGCCGCTTCCGCCGCGCCAAGATGCGCGACAAATGCCTCGCGGTCTTTGGGATCAACCAGTCCGCTGACCAACTGATCGCTCAGCGCGCCTTCCTTGCTGCCGAACAGCCGGTGCGCCGCGGGATTGGCTTCGCGAATCCGCCGGGTCGTCGCATCAACGATCAGCACTGGCTCCGCTGCCATATCGAATAACAGGCGATAGCGCGTCTCTGCTTGGCGCAACCGCACATAATCACGCTCAAGTGATTGCTGGGTCTGCAACAACCGCTGCTGCATCGTTGCAGCGGCGCGCATGTCACGGCCGATCGCGATCACCTGCCCACCCCGTCCCAAGCCGACGATCATATAGCGCACGGGCAGATCGCCTTCGGGGCAGGCATGGTTGATCTGCCGCCAGCGGCCCGGCTCGCCCGCCGCCGCCGCGGCCAGCATATCGGAGACCTTGGTCTTGCTATCCGTCGTAACACTGTCGGCCCAGGCCTTGCCGACCCAGTCGGCCAGGCCCGCGTTCAACAGATCGGTTTCGGCGATTGCCACGTCCAGGACGATGCCGGCAGAATCAATCACAAAGGCAACATCGCCCACGGAGCCAAGCAAGGTGGCAGCGACGTTGGCGGGCAGCGCGCCCGGTATCTGATCGGGTAGCGAGAAAGGGCGCGGCCTGGGAGGGGCGAGATGCTTGTTCATCGACGAGCCGCCGCACTCCTTGCGCTCATGAAAGGGTAGAAAAAACTATTAGTCCGCCGCCTCGGTCATCAGCGCGTCGACCAGCTCAGCCGCGACCTTGACCGCAACTTTCGCATCTGGCGCCGTACCATTGGCACCAAGCCGGATAGCAAGTGCCGGATCTTGAGAGAAAATCCGACCACCAACCATCACGCACAGCCGAGGGTTTCTTGACACGTTTCGCAACGCAGCAATAATCGAAGGCAAAGGCGCAATATGGCAGTCACATGTGATCGTCAATCCGATCAGATCAAACCACTCACAGGCCACACGCTCTAGCAGATCAGGGGTGGACGCCTCAGCCATCCGGTCCGTCAGCCAGCCCTCACGACAGAAAAGCTCTTCGATCACGACCGTGCCGAAGCTGTGCTGATCCCCAACCAAGGACGCGAACAAAGCCCGACGGCCTGGCCCCGCTTGGCGTTCGACCGGCAACCGGGCACCGAGTTCATGGACGATTTCCTGAAGTCGCCACAGCCCCATCGTGACATCGACGAAATCGCAGCGATCATCTTCCCAATATTCGCCGAGCCGCCGCGCCGCCGCGCCGCCGCGCCGCCGGGGCGAGCAGATCGACGAGAATGGAATCTATGCCAACCCCGCGACGCAGGATCGCTTCAACATATTCCAGCAATGCATCTGCTTCGACATGGAGCGACAATGGGGCAAAGCCATCGACTTCTTCCGCCGTAATTTGGTCAGAATCGCCCAGCGTCGCCAGCTTGCTTGTCACTGGATATGACGCCACCAGCCGGGGGATAATTTCGCGTTCGACAAGTTTGGAAAGCGAAGCCCCATCGTGCATGATCGTGGCGTGTTTTGGCGGCTGAAGCGGCTGCGCACCGGGGTCTCGCATCGGGGATTTTTTGCGATAGACTGAGGCAAGCTGGGCCCCAAATTCCAGGAATGAAGCCATTCCCCAATGCTCCCCACCAAATCGAGCGCAAACGATAGATCTGCGTGCGGGGCATTATGATTATTCTTACCCCAGCGAATCATAAGCTATGCCGTTTCGGGATGTCTGACAACAGCCTAGCTACGCCGCAGCGCAGCATCTGTCAAAATTTTTGGACGTCAGTTTGTGTTGACACTTTGACGGGGGCTGCCTTAGTCTCTCCCCAATGAGGCAGATGACAAACGCCGGGGAGCGATGCGGGTGAACACCCCCCAGTACGACCATCAGTTCGAGAATTTTCGGCGGTCGCTGCACCCCATGGCGCCCATGCCACTTTATACGCCTGAACAGCGCATTCGCCGTGATCAATCTGTCTGGACGCTGATTCAGGGCATCCTTGCCCCCGTTCAATTCCTTATCTTCCTCATCAGCCTGGTGCTGGTGGTGCGGTATTTGCAGACCGGCGAAGGGGCCTTTGCCGCGACCGTCTCAATCGTTGTGAAGACCCTGGCGCTCTACACGATCATGATCACTGGCTCGATTTGGGAAAAGGTGGTCTATGATAAGTGGCTGTTCGCAGACGCTTTTTTCTGGGAAGATGTGTTCAGCTTCCTGGTGCTTGCATTGCACACTGCCTATCTGGTGATGTTGATCGGGGGCTTGGGCAGCGAACGGGATCGCATGATCCTCGCGCTTGCCGCTTATGCAACTTACGTGGTCAACGCGACCCAGTTCATTCTGAAGCTGCGCGCAGCCAGACTGCAATCGCAGGCAGAGGCGCAGGCGGCGACTCATGGCGCTGCCCAATCGACCGCGGCATCATCCGATTCGCTGCCGACACAGCAGAAGTTAGCCGCATGACCGTTGTGCTGACCCCACCGCGCCCCGCCGCATCGGCCAACGGCCTTGATTGCGCGCCAGTGTTGCGTGAACGGGGCCAGCGCGAGGTTTTCTGCGGGCTAACCGGGATCATCTGGCTCCACCGCAAGGTGCAGGATGCGTTCTTCCTCGTAGTCGGCAGCCGCACTTGCGCGCATCTGCTGCAATCGGCGGCAGGCGTGATGGTTTTCGCTGAGCCCCGTTTTGGTACAGCGATTATCGAAGAGCGCGATCTCGCCGGCATGGCCGACTGCAACGAGGAACTCGACCGAGTCGTTGATCGGTTGCTGACGCGTCGCCCGGACATCAAGATGCTGTTTCTGGTTGGCTCCTGCCCGTCGGAAGTGATCAAGCTTGATCTGTCGCGCGCCGCGCAGCGCCTGCAGGGCAAACATGCGCCGAATGTCCGCATCCTGAATTATTCGGGCAGCGGCATCGAAACGACCTTTACGGAGGGCGAAGACGCCTGCCTCGCCGCGCTGGTCCCCGAACTCCCCACCCTGCCCGCCGATGCACCGCAGGAATTGATGATCGTCGGCGCGCTGCCTGATGTTGTCGAAGACCAGTTTCTGCGTATCTTCAAGGAATTGGGGATCAAGACGGTGCGCTCGCTGCCCGCGCGCCAGTCCGTTCATCTGCCGCCCGTTGGCCCCAATACGCGCTATCTGCTTGCCCAACCGTTCCTGGGTGAAACCGCCCGCGCGCTCGAAGATCGCGGCGCGGTGCGACTCGATGCCATGTTCCCCTTCGGCGCCGAAGGCACGACGAGCTGGTTGCACGCTGCCGCCGTCGCTTTCGGCGTCGATGAAATGGAATTCCGCCGGGTGATCGCCCCCGGTCGCGAGCGCGCCAAACGCGCGATCGAGCATTGCCGCGAAAAGCTCGCCGGCAAGAGCATCTTCTTCATGCCCGACTCGCAGCTTGAAGTGCCGCTGGCGCGCTACCTGAGTCAGGAACTGGGCATGGTGCCGATCGAAGTTGGCACGCCCTATCTTCACCGCCGCCATCTGGCCCAGGATTTGGCGTTGCTGCCCGCAACGACTGTCATCAGCGAAGGCCAGGACGTCGACAAGCAGCTCGACCGCGTCCGCGCCGCAAAGCCCGACATCACCGTTTGCGGCCTTGGCCTCGCCAACCCGCTTGAGGCCGAAGGGCTAACGACGAAATGGGCGATCGAACTGGTCTTTTCACCGATCCACGGCTTCGACCAGGCCGGTGATCTTGCCGAACTTTTTGCGCGCCCGCTGCGGCGGCGCGATGTGTTGAAGGTCTGACGCGATGCAGCTGACCGTCTGGACCTATGAAGGACCGCCCCATGTCGGGGCAATGCGGATCGCGACTGCGATGAAGGGTGTCCATTACGTCCTGCACGCACCGCAGGGCGATACCTATGCCGACCTGCTGTTCACGATGATTGAACGGCGCAATCACCGCCCGCCGGTTACCTACACGACCTTCCAGGCGCGCGATCTGGGCAAAGACACCGCCGAGCTTTTCCAGTCGGCCGCGCGCGACGCGTTCGAGCGCTACCAACCGCAGGCAATGCTGGTCGGCGCGTCGTGCACTGCCGAGCTGATTCAGGACGATCCCGCAGGGCTGGCCGATGCGATGCGGCTGCCGATCCCCGTCGTCGCGCTCGAATTGCCAAGCTATCAGCGCAAGGAAAACTGGGGCGCCGCTGAAACCTTTTACCAGTTGGTCCGCGCGCTTGCCGACAAGGATGTCCGCCCCGCCCCGCGCGAAGGCCGCCGCCCAAGCGTCAACCTGCTCGGCCCCACCGCGCTCGGCTTCCGCCACCGCGACGACATTATCGAGATCACGCGCCTGCTGACATCGATGGGGATCGACATCAATCTGGTCGCCCCGCTCGGCGCCAGCCCAGCCGATATCAAGCGGATTGGTGCGGCTGATTTCAACATCCTGCTCTACCCGGAAATCGCCGACACGGCGGTGCGCTGGCTGGAAAAGACCTTTGGACAAAAGACCGTCCGCACGATTCCGATCGGCCACGGCGCGACTCGCGATTTTGTCAACGAAGTCGCGGCGCTCGCGGGCGTCGATCCCGCCTCGGCGCTAGACAAATCGAACATGCCCTGGTGGAGCCGCTCGGTCGATTCGACCTATCTCACCGCCAAGCGCGTCTTCATTTTCGGTGATGCGAGTCATGCCATCGCTGCCGCCCGCGTGGCGCGCGATGAGCTTGGCTTCGAGGTCGTGGGCCTGGGCTGCTACAATCGCGAATTCGCGCGCGACCTGCGCGATGCTGCCAAGCTTTATGGCGTCGAACCGCTGATCACCGACGATTATCTTGAGGTCGAAGACGCGATCGCCGCGCTCCAGCCCGAGCTCGTCCTCGGCACGCAGATGGAGCGCCACATTGCCAAGCGGCTGCGCATCCCCTGCGCGGTCATCTCGGCCCCCGTCCATGTCCAAGATTTCCCAGCGCGCTACTCCCCGCAAATGGGTTTTGAAGGCGCCAACGTGCTGTTCGACACCTGGGTCCATCCGTTGGTGATGGGGCTGGAGGAACATCTGCTGACGATGTTCCGCGACGATTTCGAATTCAGCGACAGCGCGGGTGCCAGCCATTTGGGCCATGGCAGTGCCGCGCCGAAGGCAGAGCAAGGCGCACCTGAAATCGAGGATCAACCGTCACTTCCGCCTGTCGCCGAACCTGAAGTCATCGCGGCGCGCGGCTGGAGCGCTGAGGCCGAAAAGGAATTGATGAAAATTCCATTTTTCGTCCGCGGCAAGGCACGTCGCAATACCGAGCGCTATGCCACCGAGCACGGCCTAGCCGCCATTACGATCGACACGCTCTATGACGCGAAGGCTCATTATGCGCGCTAATGCCCCCGCCCAGATCACGCCGGTTCGCGTTGTGGTGATCACGCTCGACAATCACCTGTCGGGGGCATTTCAACGCGCACAACAGCAATTCGAACGAGCCAATCCGGGCGTCACCATCCACTTTCACGCCGCCGCCGATTGGGAAGAAAAAGCCGGCGCACTCGATGCGGCGCGCGCCGATATCGCCCGGGGTGACATCATCCTGGTGACGATGCTGTTCCTGGAAGACCATATCCGCGCCGTCCTTCCCGCGCTGCAGGCCCGGCGTGACAGCTGCGATGCGATCGTCGGGCTGATGTCCGCAGGCGACATCGTCAAGCTGACGCGGATGGGCGATTACAGCATGGACAAGCCCGCCACTGGCGCGCTTGCCATGATCAAGAAGCTCCGCGGCACCGGCAAGCCGGGCGCATCATCCGGCAAGGGCCAGATGGCAATGCTGCGCCGCCTGCCCAAGCTGCTGAAGTTCGTGCCCGGCACCGCGCAGGATGTGCGTGCCTATTTCCTGACGCTGCAATATTGGCTGGCGGGCAGCGACGACAATATCGTCGATCTCATCCGCGCGCTGATCGACCGCTATGCCGCTGGCGAACGGGCTGGTCTGCGCGGCAAGATGAAAGCGGCGGCCCCGCGCGACTATCCCGAAGTTGGCATCTATCACCCAGCAATTCCCGCGCGGATGTCGGCCAAGCTGTCCGATCTGCCGCGCCGTCGTGGCACCAAGGGCACTGTCGGTGTGCTGATGCTGCGCTCCTATGTCCTTGCCAAGGACGCCGCGCATTATGACGGCGTGATCGCCGCGCTCGAAGCACGCGGGCTCGATGTCATCCCAGCCTTCGCCGGTGGGCTCGATGGTCGCCCGGCAATCGAACAACTCTTCATGAAGGACGGCAAGTCGACCGTCGACGCGGTCATCAACCTGACCGGGTTCAGCTTGGTCGGCGGGCCTGCCTATAACGACACTGCTGCTGCAGAAGCGATCCTGACCAAGCTCGATCGCCCCTATATCGCGGCACATCCGGTCGAGTTCCAAACGCTGCAAGCCTGGGGCGCCAACCGCCAGGGTCTGCTCCCGCTCGAATCGACGATGATGATCGCGATCCCCGAGCTTGACGGCGGCACCCAGCCGATGGTGTTCGGCGGCCGCTCGGACGGGACCGACACTGCCTGCACCGGCTGCCAGCGTGGCTGCACCTTCCCGGCAACGGGCGCCGTCCGCCAAATGGAAAGCTGCGGCGAACGCGCCGAGGCACTGGCCGGCCGTGTGCTCAAGATGATCGACCTGCGCCGTTCGGCCGAGGTTAACCGCCGGGTCGCGATCGTGCTGTTCAACTTCCCGCCTAATGCCGGTGCTGCCGGCACCGCACAGTTCCTGGCGGTGTTCGAATCGCTTCATGCCACGCTCACCCGGCTGGCAAGCGAAGGCTATGACGTTGAAATCCCCGCCACCGTCGATGATCTGCGCGAGGCGATCCTGGGCGGCAATGCGGCACGTTACGGCACTGAAGCCAATGTCCATGCCAAGGTCAGCGCCGATACGATCGTCGCCCGCGAAACTTGGCTGAATGAAATCGAAGCCGCTTGGGGTCCCGCCCCCGGCAAGCTGCAGTCGGATGGCACGTCAGTGCAAATCCTCGGCGCGCAGTTCGGCAACGTGTTCATCGGCATCCAGCCCGCGCTCGGCATCGAAGGCGATCCGATGCGGTTGCTGTTCGAGGGCCGCTTTGCCCCAACGCATGCCTTTGCCGCGTTCTACCGCTGGCTGCGCGAGGACTTCAAAGCGCATGCCGTGCTGCATTTCGGCACGCATGGCAGCCTGGAGTTCATGCCCGGCAAGCAGACCGGCCTTACCGCCGATTGCTGGCCCGATCGCCTGATTGGCGACCTGCCCAACATCTATCTCTATGCCGCCAATAACCCTTCAGAAGGTGTGCTCGCCAAGCGGCGCTCGGGCGCAACGCTCGTCAGCTATTTGACGCCTGCCCTCACCAATTCGGGCGTCTATAAGGGGCTTGCCGACCTGAAGGCATCGGTTGATCGCTGGCGCACCATGGAGCCTGGCGACGAGCAAGCCGAACCGCTCGCGGAAATGATCGCGGTGCAGGCCGAGGCGCTCGACCTTGACGGCAGCGACGTCACCACGCTCGCCGCCAAGCTCTATGAAATTGAGCGCGAGCTGATCCCGCAAGGGCTCCATGTCGCCGGCCTCGCCGCGACCCGCGAAGAGCGGATCGACATGATCCTTGCTTCGGCGGAAGGCCGCGACCAGCCACTCAGCCGCGACACGGTCGAGGCGCTGGTGGACGGCAAGCTCAAGGCGGACACCCCGCTACTCAAGGACATGGCCGCGCTCGACAAGGCGCTCGCGACCAACCATGAGCTCGACGGCATCGTCCGTGCGCTCAACGGGAGCTATATCCACCCTGTCTCGGGCGGCGACATCTTGCGCGCGCCGGAGATCCTGCCGACTGGCCGCAACATTCACGGCTTTGATCCCTTCCGCCTACCCTCTGCCTTCGCAGTCAAGGACGGTGCGGAACAGGCGCAACGGCTGGTCGATCGCAGCGTCGCGGACTCAGGGCATCTGCCCGAGACCGTCGCGATGGTGCTGTGGGGCACCGATAATCTGAAGAGCGAGGGCGCGCAGATCGCCCAGGTGCTCGCGCTGATCGGCGCGCGGCCGCGCTTCGACAGCTATAACCGCCTCGCCGGGGCCGAACTCATCCCCCTCGAAGAGCTCGGCCGCCCGCGCATCGACGTGATCGTGACGCTGTCGGGCGTGTTCCGCGATCTGCTGCCGCTGCAAACCCGCATGATGGCAGAAGCCGCCCTGCTCGCCGCCCAGGCCGACGAGCCTGAGGAGATGAACTTCGTCCGTCGCCACGCGCTCGCGCATCAGGCCGAACATGGCTGCGACCTTGAGACCGCCGCCTTGCGCGTCTTCTCGAATGCCGAGGGTGCTTATGGTGCGAACGTCAATCTGCTGATCGACGACGGCGCCTGGACCGACCCCAATGAACTCGCCGACAGTTTCGAGCGGCAAAAGGGCTTTGCATACGGCGTCAAGGGCGTGCCCGTCCGCCAGGCCGCGATCCTCGCCTCCGCGCTCAAGACCGTCGATTGCGCCTATCAGAACCTCGAAAGCGTCGAGCTTGGCATCACCACGATCGACCAATATGTCGATACGCTGGGCGGCATCAGCCGTGCCGTCACCCGTGCCAAGGGTGGTGCCACCGCCCCCGTCTATATCGGCGACCAGACGCAAGGCTCTGGCAAGGTCCGCAGCCTCCAGGAACAAGTCGCGCTCGAAACCCGCACCCGCATCCTCAACCCCGTCTGGACCGAAGGTCTGCTCAAGCACGGCTATGAGGGCGTCCGCACGATCGAAGGCCATGTCACCACGACAATGGGCTGGTCTGCAACGACGGGTGAAGTGGACCCTTGGGTCTATCAGCGGATCAGCGAAACCTATGTGCTCGACGCTGAAATGCGCGAGCGTATCGCCGCGCTCAACCCGCGCGCCTCGGCGCGTGTCGCCAATCGCCTGATCGAGGCGGTTGAACGTAAGTACTGGTCACCAGACGAAGCTACGCTCGCAGCCCTCCACGCCGCCAGCGACGAACTCGAGGATCGTCTCGAGGGTGTCGTGGCTGTCGCGGCTTAAGGAAAGAAACACATGGCCCTTCTCGACCCACCAGTTCGCGGCGCCGACGGCGAAGGCTCCGTCCAGGTCCGCATGGATCCCGCCGACCGCATCGGCAATGCGAAGGTTTTCGCGATTTATGGCAAGGGCGGCATCGGCAAGTCGACCACCTCGTCGAACCTGTCCGCTGCCCTTTCTTTGCTCGGCAAGCGGGTGCTCCAGATCGGTTGCGACCCCAAGCATGACAGCACGTTCACGCTCACCAAGAAGCTGATGCCGACCGTCATCGACGTGCTCGAGACCGTCAATTTCCACGCCGAGGAGCTCCGCCCCGAGGACTATATGTTTGAGGGTTTCAACGGCGTGATGTGCGTTGAAGCGGGTGGCCCGCCCGCCGGCACCGGCTGCGGCGGTTATGTCGTCGGCCAGACCGTGAAGCTGCTCAAGCAACACCATCTGCTGGAAGAAACCGACGTCGTGATCTTCGACGTGCTGGGGGACGTGGTGTGCGGTGGCTTCGCCGCCCCGCTCCAACATGCCGAGCGCGCGGTGGTGGTTGCCGCCAATGATTTCGACAGCATTTTCGCGATGAACCGCATTGTTGCTGCCATCAAGGCAAAGTCGAAAAACTATGACGTCCGCATGGCCGGCGTGATCGCCAATCGTTCCGCCGCGACCGACGAGATCGACCGTTTCAACGAGGCCACCGGCCTGAAGCGCCTCGCGCATTTCCCAGACCTCGACGAGATTCGTCGGTCGCGCCTGAAGAAGTGCACCTTGTTCGAAATGCCCTCGTCGCCCGCCGTCGATGCCGCCTGCCTCGAATATAAGCGGCTCGCCGCCCAGCTTTGGGCCGGGACCGATCCGCTTGAAGCGATGCCAATGAAGGATCGCGATATTTTTGAATTTCTGGGGTTCGAATGACGCAGACAGCGACCTATTCTGACTATCGCGGCAAGCTCGAAACCTATTTCGACAAAACCGCAAGCAAAGCCTGGGAACAGCTGACCAGCGACGCGCCGGTCAGCGGCGTTCGCGCAACCGTGCGGGCCGGTCGCAATGAAATGCGCGATACCTTGCTGTCATGGCTGCCCGCCGACATGACCGGCAAGCGACTGCTCGATGCTGGTTGCGGCACCGGTGCGCTGGCCGTGGAAGCAGCGCAACGTGGCGCAGAAGTCGTCGCGATCGACGTCGCTGGCAGCCTGGTCGAAATCGCCCGCAAGCGCGCGCCAGCGGAGCTCAACATCGATTGGCGGGTCGGCGACATGCTCGATCCGTCGCTGGGTCGGTTCGATCACGTCGTCGCGATGGATTCGCTCATTCATTACAAGGCGTTCGACATTGTCGAGGTGCTGCGCGGCCTTTCGGACCGCACCAGCGGATCGATGGTCTTCACCTTTGCGCCGCAGACGCCGCTGCTGATGATTGCGCTCGGCATGGGGCGGCTGTTCCCAAGCAGCGATCGCTCACCTGCGATCATCCCGGTCCGTGAACGGCTAATCCGCACCTTGATCAAAAACGCGATGCCCAGTGCAGAGCTTGGCCGTGACCGCAAGGTTTCGGGTGGATTTTATACCAGCCATGCCCTGGAGGTGTTGACGGCATGAAGGCTGGTCGCACGACTCAGTTCTGGATGCAGGCGGGCACCAAATTCCTGCCTTTTGCAGATGCGGCGACCAAAGAATTGCCGCTCAGCCGCTTGCTGCGCCTGTCGCTGTTCCAGGTCTCGGTCGGTATGGCCGCTGTGCTGCTGACGGGTACGCTCAACCGGGTGATGATCGTCGAGCTGGGCATGTCGGCGTCGGTCGTTGCGGCGATGGTCTCGCTGCCATTGTTATTCGCGCCGCTGCGCGCGCTGATCGGCCATAAATCGGATAATCACCGCTCGCTGCTCGGCTGGAAGCGGGTACCCTATATCTGGTTCGGGACGCTGCTGCAGTTCGGCGGATTTGCGATTCTACCTTTCGCGCTGCTTGTCATGTCGGGCGGCGGCCAGGGCCCCGCGTTCAGCGGCCAGATTGCTGCTGCGCTGGCGTTTCTGTTCATTGGTGCTGGCATGCACACCACGCAAACCGCTGGCCTGGCACTCGCCACCGATCTCGCCACCGACGAGACCCGGCCGCGCGTCGTCGCGCTGCTCTATGTAATGCTACTGCTCGGCATGATGATCAGCGCGCTTGTTTTTGGCCAGTTGCTGAAGGATTTCTCAGCCACCCGGCTGGTTCAGATCGTATCGACGGTGTCGGTGCTGACGGTGGTGCTCAACATCATCGCCCTTTGGAAGCAGGAGGCGCGCAACCGCGCGGCGACGACCACACGCGACAACGCGCCCAGCTTCAAGCAGGTCTGGAAGATCTTCATTGCCCGTCCCAAGACGATGCGGCTGCTCGTTTCGGTTGGCCTTGGTTCGGCAGCGTTCAGCATGCAGGACGTGTTGCTGGAGCCTTATGGTGGCCAGATTCTGGGCCTGTCCGTGGGCGCGACCACGTCGCTGACCGCGCTTTGGGCGCTCGGGATGCTCACTGGCTTTTCGCTTGCCGCCCGCGCGCTCAGCAAGGGAGGGGAGCCGCATCGGCTGGCCGGCTTTGGCGCGACTGCGGGTATCGGGGCCTTTCTGTTCGTGATTTTCGCCGGACCGATGGGTGTGCCCGCCTTGCTGGCAATCGGCGCGACGATCATCGGCTTTGGTGCCGGACTGTTCTCGGTCGGCACCCTCACTGCGGCCATGAGCATCTCCGATGAAGGACATAGCGGCCTCGCACTCGGCGCCTGGGGTGCGGTGCAGGCGACCTGTGGTGGCCTCGCGATCGCGATCGGCGCTTTTGCGCGGGATCTGATCTCGTCAGCGGCAACGGCGCGCGAACTTGGCGCAACGCTGGCCGCGCCAACGACGGGCTATGCGTTTGTCTATTGTTTTGAAATTTTGTTGTTGTTGGCGACTCTGGTGGCACTCGGGCCGCTGGTTCGTGGTCGGGAAGCCAAGCCCGCACCGCGCTTCGGCCTTACCGAATTCCCCATTTGACGGATATGTGAAGGATAGTTCTGATGCACTTACAAGTCACACAAGGGATCGACGTGGCGCTGATCGTTCTCAACGCCTTTTTCCTCTTTTTCCTGGGGTTGGTCATCTATCTGCGCCGGGAGGATCGCCGCGAGGGCTACCCCCTGGAACATGAGCTGACTGGCCGACTCGAAGGTGAAGGCGGGTTGATCCTGACCGCACCGACCAAGAGCTTCAAGCTGCCCTTCGGCCATGGCACCGTCACTGCCCCCACCAAGGGCCGTGAGCCTGTGCAGGTGCCCGGCGCGCGCAAGTCCGATTGGTTCGCGGGCGCCCCGATCGAGCCAACCGGCAACCCGCTGGTCGATGGCGTCGGCCCGGCTGCCTTTGCTGAACGCGCCAAGCGCCCCGATCTCGATTGGGAAGGCCATGCCCGCATCGTGCCGCTGAGCACCGCCGAAGGCTTCTTCCTTGAACGCAAGGATGCCGATCCACGCGGTTATGCCGTTGTTGCTTATGATGGCAAAAAAGCAGGCACGGTCAGCGATATCTGGATCGACAAGGCCGATCGCATGATCCGCTATCTCCAGGTCGATACCGGTGCCCGCCAAGTGCTGATGCCGATGACGGTCGCCTCGGTCAGCCGTTTCCGCCAGACTGTCACCACCACCGCGATCACCGCTGCCCAGTTCGCCGATGCCCCGGCCATCGAAGGCACTGGCGTCATCACCCTGTACGAAGAAGAACGCGTCCAGGCCTATTTCGGCGGCGGCTATCTCTATGCGACCGCCGATCGTTCGGAGCCGCTGATATGATGACGGAATATGAAATGGAGCCGGTCCCGGGTCTGCCGGGCCTGCTCCCCAAGGGCGAGACGATTATCTGGCAGGGCGCGCCCAATTGGCTCGTGCTGGCCCGGACGGCTTTTCACACCGGCACAGTTGCCGCCTATTTCGCTGCGCTGACGGTATTCGCCCTTGGTGCGGCACTGTGGCGCGGGGTTGAAGCCCCGTCTGATCTGGCCGGCGTTGCAATCACCGTCGGCGGGATGATCGTTGGCCTGGCGCTGCTGCACCTGCTCGCCTGGGCCGTGGCACGGTCGACGATCTATACGCTCACCGATCGTCGCGTTGTTCTGCGCTTCGGCGTGGCGCTTCCTAAGTGCATCAATCTGCCGCTCGGGATCATCGGCAATGTCGATCTGCGCCACCGCGCCAACGGCACCGGCGATCTGGCGATTAAGCTGAACAGCGAACAGCGGCTTGGCTATGCGGCACTGTGGCCGCATGCCCGCGCCTGGCATTATGTTGAACCACAGCCGATGATGCGCGCTGTGCCCGATGTCGATGCCGTTGCGACGCTGCTCGCGCGCGCCTGCCTGTCGATCCAGACCGACGGTCGCGTCGTCCCCATTGAAGCCGCCGCGCGTCGCGCCCAGGCAGAAGAACAGGCTGTTGCCGCATGACCACTGCCCCGCATTCCCATCATGTCGACGTCCCCAAGGGCGCGCTGATCATGGCCGGTTTTCTAGTGGTTTCGTCGATCGCCATCACTAGCGCCGCGCGAATCATGCAATTGCCGCCCGCAGCATCCCCCGTGCTGATGCGCGCGGAACAGAAAGTGGCGCCAATCGCCAGCCGCCAGCTGCGCTTTTCCGATCGCGCCGATGGTGCGGTGGTGATTGAGGATGTCACCACTGGCGGCACGGCATTGTTGCTCGAACCCGGCACCAATAGCGGCTTCATTCGCGGCGTGATGCGCGGCCTTGCGCGGGAGCGTCGCATGCAGGGCATTACCTCCACACCGCCATTTGATCTCACGCTGTGGAAAGACGGCGAATTATCATTGACGGATACCGTTACAGGGCGTTCAATCGAGCTCAATTCCTTTGGATCGACGAACCGAGCAACGTTCCTTGATCTGCTCACCCGCCCGGAGACTGCCCGGTGATAAGCTTTTCGCGGACACGGTTTGACACACCGTGCCGGATCGAAATTGAAAACAGCCACGAGCATTTTCACGCGCATGTCGAACTTGACGGCGGCGTGGCAATCAATCCGGGCGACAAGGTGCTGGTGCATGGCGATCCGATCATGATCCCATTCGGCCAAAGCGCGACGTTTGACCGGATTGCGACGGTCGAGCGCGCCACCGCGATCGAGCGGCTCTGGACCAAATTCGCCGGTCATTTTGAAATGACCGAACTTTATGAAGTCAGCTTCACGCCGCGGAGGACCGTATGAACGCCGTCACACCGATCAAGGCTGCGCCAGATACGATGGCGATTGCCAAAGAAAACACGGTGCTGAGCCCGCGTTTTTACACCACCGATTTCGTGGCGATGGACAAGATCGACGTCACGCCGGTGCGCGCCGAATGGGATAAGCTGATCGCCGAAATGGTCGCTGATCCCAACAAGCTGCATTTCAAACGCACCAGCCAGTTTGACGGCGTGATCGAAAGCCTCCCCGATGGGCTGCGCGAAGAATTCATCGATTTTCTGGTAAGCTCGCTGACCGCCGAATTTTCCGGCTGCATCCTCTACGCCGAGATTCAGAAGCGCGCCAAAAACCCCGATATCAAGCAGCTCTTCCGGCTGATGAGCCGCGACGAGAGCCGCCATGCCGGTTTCATCAATGATACGCTGAAGGATGCCGGGATTGGCGTCGATCTTGGCTTTCTGACCAAGACCAAAAAATACACCTATTTTCGCCCGAAGTTCATTTTCTACGCGACCTATCTTTCTGAAAAAATTGGTTATGCGCGCTATATCACGATCTTCCGGCACCTCGCGCGCCATCCCGAACTTCGCTTCCACCCGATCTTCAACTGGTTCGAAGAATGGTGCAATGACGAGTTCCGCCACGGCGAAGCCTTTGCCCTGCTGATGCGGAACGATCCCAAGCTGCTCACGGGGCTCAACAAGCTTTGGGTACGCTTCTTCCTCGTCGCTGTTTATGCGACGATGTATGTTCGTGATCATAATCGCCCGCAATTTCACAAGGCACTGGGCATTGATCCCAAGGATTATGATTTCCAGGTTTTCCGTGTTTGCTCGGAAATCACCAAGCAAGTCTTCCCCATGACGCTGCAAACCGACAGCCCTGCCTTCCGCGCCGGGCTTGAGCGGATGCGCAAAATTGCACTGGCGATCGACGATGCCAAAGCGCAGGGCGGGATCATCGGCGCGATCAAGAAAATCGGTTTGATCGGCGCGGCTGGGGTCAACTTCGCCCGCCTTTATCTGCATCCAGTCGACAAGAACGCACTCCCCGCCAATGTTCGGCTGGTGCCTGCCTGGTGACCATCCCGCCGCTCTTTTTTGCATTGTTGATGTGGTTCATTGGCACGGGCGCCGTGGTGTGGCTCGATAGCCGACCGCAATCGACCTTCAAGACGAGCCACCGCCTCGCCGGGCTGGTCGCGATGATCGCCATGGCGGTGGTGTGGTGGCAGAGCGGTGATACCAGCTGGTCGGGTGCCTATGTTGGCTTTGCCGCGGCGATCCTGATCTGGGGCTGGCATGAAATGGGCTTCCTGATGGGCTTCGTCGCCGGCCCGCTCAAAACTCCCTGCCCCCCTGGCCTTGTTGGCTGGGACCGCTTCAAGGCAGCGACCAACACCGTCATCCATCACGAAATCGCGATCGCCGCCAATCTGCTGCTGCTCGTTGCGATCACCTGGGGCCAGCCCAACCAATCGGCACCGCTCACCTTCGCGCTGCTCTTTGGCCTGCGGCTCAGCGCCAAGTTCAACCTGTTCTTTGGCGTGCCGAATTTAAGCGACGAGATTTTTCCAGCACATCTGGCCTATCTCAAAAGCTATTTCGGTAAAAAATCGATCAGCGCGCTCTATCCCATCTCTGTGATCGGCTGTGCAGCCACGGCGATCTGGGCCTGGGTAAGCGCTGAAGCAGCGCCGGCTGCGAGCGGTCCGGCAGTGACCGCCACGTTGCTCGCAGGGCTTGCGGCTTTGGGGCTTGTGGAGCATATTTTCCTGGTGCTGCCAGTTCGCGATGCGAAGATGTGGCGCTGGGCTTCAGCGTCTAAGCCGGCGTCACCAAGTGCGGCAAAAGCCGCCATAATAGATTAGGATTTCGGGGAGGGGTATTTGATGGACTACGAGGCATTTTTCCAGGCCGAGCTCGATACGCTCAAGGACGATGGCCGCTACCGGACCTTCGCTGAGCTAGAGCGCAAGGCTGGGGCCTTCCCGCGCGCGAAACACCACACCGAAGACGGCGTGAAAGAAGTCACCGTCTGGTGTTCGAATGATTATCTCGGCATGGGCCAGCACCCCGCCGTGCTCGCTGCGATGCACGACACGCTCGACAGCTGTGGCGCAGGCGCAGGCGGCACGCGCAACATCTCCGGCACCAACCATCATCACGTTCTGCTCGAAGCTGAACTCGCCGATCTGCACGGCAAGGAAGCAGCGTTGCTGTTTACCTCGGGCTATGTGTCGAATTGGGCGGCGCTGTCGACGCTTGCCGCGCGACTGCCGAACTGCGTGATCTTCTCCGATTCGCTCAACCACGCCTCGATGATTGAGGGCATGCGCCACAGCCGCGCCGAGTGCCACCGCTTCAAGCATAGCGACCCCGCCGATCTCGACCGGCTGCTCAGCATGGTCGAACCCGGTCGGCCCAAGCTGGTCGCGTTCGAAAGCGTCTATTCGATGGACGGGGATATCGGACCGATCGCCGAGATTCTCGACGTTTGCGAAAAGCACGGCGCGCTTTCCTATATCGATGAAGTCCATGCCGTTGGCCTTTATGGCCCACGCGGCGGCGGCATTGCCGAGCGTGAAGGCCTGATGGACCGGATCGACGTGATCGAAGGCACGCTCGGCAAGGCGTTCGGCGTGATGGGCGGCTATATCGCAGCGTCGAAGAACCTGTGCGATTACGTCCGCAGCTTTGCCAGCGGCTTCATCTTCTCAACCGCGCTGCCGCCCGCCATCGCAGCGGGTGCCTGTGCCAGCATCAAGCATCTGAAGCGCAGCTCGATCGAGCGCGAGCGCCACCAGGAGCGCGTGGCTCAGGTCCGCCGCCGGCTCGACGCTATCGGTATTCCGACAATGGAAAACCCCAGCCATATCATCCCGGTGATGGTGGGCGATGCGCACAAGTGCAAGATGATCAGCGACTGGCTGATGGAGCATCACGGCATCTATGTGCAGCCGATCAACTACCCGACCGTACCCGTCGGCACGGAGCGGCTGCGCATTACGCCGTCGCCCGTCCATACCGATGGCGATATCGACCGGCTCGTCAACGCGCTGTCCGAGATCTGGTCAAAATGCGAACTGGCCCGTCGGGCAATGGCGGCCTGATTCTCTCGTCTGGCCGGGGTCTGCAACGATGAGCAGCCCCGGCTATCGACCATATCAGCCACAATCACAGCCGCTACAGCTCGATGAGAATCTGTGGATCGTTGACGGACCTGAAGTTGGGTATCGGCTGGCAGGACTGAAATTGCCCTGCCCCACCCGGATGACCGTGATCCGCATTGGTGGTGCGTTGTGGCTCCACTCCCCATGTGATTTCAGCGCCGCGCTTGCAGCACAGCTGGCGGCATTGGGCGAGATCGGCTGGATCATCGCCCCCAACAGCTTCCATTACACCCATATCGCCGACTGGATTGCGGCCAACCCGCGTGCCGAATGCCATTTGTCGCCTGATCTGCTGCCACGCTTCACGACGCTACCCAGCCCTGCCCACACATTGGGCGACGCCGCGCCTGCGGCCTGGGCTGAAGAGATTGACCAGATTCAGGTCGATCTTGGCGGTTTTATCGAAACGATCTTTTTCCACCGGCCGACGTCGACCGTGATCGTCACTGACCTGATGCAGAATTTTGAAGCCGATCGCGTCATCAATCCGATCACCCGCCTGATCCTGCGCGCCGGCGGCTCGATTGGCCCCGGCGGCAAGACCTCAATCGACATCCGCCTGCCCGCACGCCGCCATCGGGATCGTGTCCGCGCGGCCGCAGCGCAGATGCTGGCATGGGCGCCCAAACGGATCATCCTGTCGCACGGCAAATGCTATGTCGCGAACATCCCGGCAGAGATCAACCGCGCCTTTCGCTGGGCGACCGGCTGATCCGGCATGCGGCTCAGTGCTCGATGGAGGGCTTTAGCGGTCGCACCTGCCGCAGAGAGAGGCGCTGCATGGCCAATCCCGCCAGCCCAGCGATCGGTACCAGATAGCCCAGATACACGATATGATACCAAGCGGGATAATCCGCCCAGACCCTGAAGAGATGGATTGGAAGGGAGATCGCCAGAAATATCCCGCCCAGCAGCCATGCCGCCCGCCCATCTCTGGCGATGATTGTCGTGACGCAGCCAGCCACCGCCGTGCAGAGCGCACCAACCGCCAATCTCGCCACCAGCATGGCCAAGCTATAGGCCTTTGTCGGCTCTGCAGCGGCATAGTCAGGCCAGAAAATGCGGGCAGCCATATTTCCGGTTTGGGCGATAACCACGGCGATCAGACACCCGGCCACCAAGCTGACGGCCGTCCGCGCGATCCTGTTCATGGCAACTCCTGTGCTTGATCGGATGGCACAAAATCCCGGCCGCAAGCCGGTTTCAATTCGCCTTCGGCTTCACCCGATATTTCTCAAACCACGCAAGGATCGCTGACGCCTTTGCCGCCGATTGTGACGGTCGCGCGGTAAACCCGCCATGGCTCGCGCCCGGCAGTTTCACCAGCGCCGTGGGCACACCGCGGATCTGCAACGCGGCATAATATTGCTCCGACTCGCTCACCGGGGTTCGATAGTCCTCAGCGCCCACCACCACCATCGTCGGCGTTTTGACATTGCCGACCAGGCTGAGCGGTGATCTGTTCCAATAGGCCATTGGGTCTTCCCACGGCTCCTTGCTGAACCAATAGCGCGAGGTGAAGCCAGTATTGTCCATCGTCAGCGCCTCGCTGATCCAGTTGATCACCGGCTTTTGTGTGGCTGCGGCCTTGAAGCGATCGGTCTTGCCGACGATCCATGCTGTCAGCACGCCCCCGCCTGACCCGCCCGTCACGAACAGATTGTCGGGGTCCGCCACGCCCATCGCAATTGTGGCATCGACCGCCGCGATCAAATCGTCATAGTCACCGCCGGGATATTTCTTGTCGATCAGGTTAGCAAAGCCGGCACCATAAGAGGTGCTGCCGCGCGGATTAACATACAGCACGGCATAGCCGCCCGCCGCGTACAGCTGGACATCAGTGGAGAAGCTCGGGCCATAGGCGCTGTGCGGCCCGCCGTGAATCTCCAGGATCAGCGGCACGCGCTGGCCCTCTACATAGCCGGGCGGAGTCGCAAGCCACGCTTCGATCGCGGTGCCATCGGGGGCGCGCAAATTCATTTGACGGACCGGCGCCAGCGTCTTGCGCGCCAGCATCGCTTCATTGAGCGCCGTTAGCCGCGTGCCCGCCCCGCCATTGCTGACATAGACATCCGCCGGATGCGCCGCCGTGCCGCCGCTATAGGCAATCCGGCCGCCATTGGAGACAGAGAAGCTGCCGCCGGAATAGGGCCGGTCCAGACCGCCGCCCGCCAGCCCACGAACGATCGTCGTCACCCGGCCGTCCAGCCCGACCCTGGCCACTTGTTTGACGCCATGATCGTCATAGGAAATGATCAACGAGCGGCTATCCTTGGCCCATACCGCGCTATCGATGCTGCGATCGAGCCCGGCGGTCAGCGTGCGCGCGCCGGTGCCGTCGATCGCCATCACCGAAAGCTCATCATTGGCATTGCTGGCCCGCTTGTCGGCATAGCCAAGCAAGGCGATCTGCCGGCCATCCGGCGAGACCACCGGCGCGAAATCGGGTCCGTAGCGGCTCGTGAGCGCCGCTACGCTCCCACTGGCCACATCCACGGCATAGATTTCGCTGTTGTTGGGCTCGCGCTCCCAATCGGCCGATCGCACCGCGCCAAACAGGATCCGCTTGCCATCGGGTGTCCAGGAAAGGGGGCCCGCGTCATTCACCGCGCCAAAGGTGAGCTGCTGCGGCGCGCCACCATCGGCGGGAACGACGAAGAGATGATCATAACCGGCCTTGATATTGCCGCCGCCATCAGCGCGGTAGGTGACCCGGTCGATCACCTCCAGCGGTTCGGCCCAGGCAGCGCCCTCGGGCTTGGGTGGCGCAGTGCCGAGCTTGGTCGGCGCACCGGGCACCGTCATGACAAAGGCGATACGATCCCCGGCGGGCGACCAGGCAAGGTCGCTTGGGCTATCCGGCAAGCCGGTGATGCGCGCGGTTTCACCAGAACCAAGCCAGCGCACAAACAGCTGCGGGGCCTTGCCGTCCACTGCTGACACAAAGGCAAGCCGACGGCCATCGGGCGACCAGCGTGGGCGGCTATGATTGCCTGGCCCGGCGACCAGCGGCGATTGGGCCCCCGTGCGGGCATCGACCAGCCAGATCGTCGAGCGCAGCCGATCCGTCATGATATCGGCACTTTGGCGCACATAGGCGATCACGCTGCCGTCGGGGCTGATCTGCGGATCTGCTGCCTGTTCAAGGGCAAACAAGTCTTCGCCGGTGAAAAGACGGTTGGGACCTGCAGGCACTGCTGCGGCATCTTGCGCAATCGCTGATGTCGCTGGCAGCGCGGTGGTGATCAGCAGCAATGCGAGCATCGAACGCATAAAAAAATCCCCTGAAATTAATCAGGGGATCGTCGCCTGCCACACGGGCAATCGCAAGGAAATTCAACTGCGGCTTCGGCGATGCACAACCCTGCGCCGGAAAGCTGCCCCGCCCCGTTGCCGGGGGCGGGGCCAGCAATCATTGGCCAGAAGCTGGTGCCGCGACGTTACCGTCGGCAGCCGCTGTCACCGGTGCGGCAACCGTCGGTGTTGCCGCCGGCAATGGCACCGCCGTTCCCGGTGCCGCTGCGGTTGTCCCCATCAGTGCCGGATAATCCTTCACCATGCTCACCCCACCCAGTGGCTTGTTGAGGCCCTGGTGGCAGGTTGTGCAATTAGCCTTGAGGACATCGCCATAAGGCCCCTTACGGTTGGCTGGGAAGACCGAGGCAAGTGAAGCAATATACTTGTTGTTGATCTCGCCAACCATCCGGATGCCATACCATGCACCCGTACGCTGTGGCCGGCTGTTGCTCCAGTTCGCGAACGAATCGGTGTTATGGCAGAAGGTACAATTGACGTTCAGCGCCGAAGACATGTGCATCATCAATGCATAGGTTTTTTCGGTCTTGGCAATCGATGGCCCAGGCGTCGGCCCGCGCAACGCGCTGGCGCTCTGGACGCGGATATTATTCTTGGCGCCAAGATAGGTCGTGAACGGATCATAAGGCAGCGACGTAAAGGCAACGGTTGCTGCGGGCGTATTCTGCCCATGCTTGTTGCTCATCGTCCGGATCGGCGTACCTGCCGGTGCATCCGCCATCGCCCAGACATTTTTGGGGACGGCATTGCCCTTATGGCAGGTATAGCAGGTGACGCCGGTCTGCTTAACGTGCGGCGTCCAGTTCTGGTTGATGTTGATCGTCATCTGCAACATCCGCCGGGCGACAACCTTGGTATAGACTTCGTCCGACGCCATGTTTTCTGGATTGTGGCAGTAATTACAGCCCTGCTCCGGTGGCGCGATCCAGGTGGTGATCGCGGCCATCAGATGGTTGAACTGTTCGGTGCTGACATTGTTCAGCACCTTCACGTTCTGATAAGTTTCGCTGGCGCGCGGCCCGCTATCATCTGGCGTCTCATAGGGTGGCGCGGGCACCGGCTGATCGACCAGCCGGTTGACAGCGATGATCTGATCACCGCCAGTGCCGCGAAAGCCCGTTTGCTCGATCTTCTTGGGGCCGATCTCGCAACCGGCAAGCACCAGCATGAGCGATCCAGCCAGAGCTGCTTTGGTAATGGTGGCGACGCGGATCATTGCGGTGCTCCCGGCAGAGTTGCTGGATCGACGACACCGGTTGAGGGATAAGCAGGCGCATAACCATGCTGCTGAGCCCAGAGATACCAGTTATCAACGACAGTGCCCGTCAGCAGAATGCCGATGCCGCCCGTAAGCGTTGTCAGCACTGCAAACCACCAGGCCCAGCGGTGGATCGATTCCATCGTGGCATTGAAACCCATCGTCCAGCGCCAGAACAAGGCAGCGCGTTCGGATGCAGTACCACGATCGGTGATTTGCTCAATTTCACGCTCACCGCCATACCGACCAACGGCCAGGATGGTCGCGCCGTGCATCGCGAACAGGAGCGTCGACCCATAAAGGAAGGCGATCGAGAGCGCGTGGAACGGGTTGTAGAAAAGGTTGCCGTAACGGATCGAGAAAGCGGCGGTCCAATCCAGATGCGGGAAGATCCCATAAGGCACCGCTTCGGACCAGCTGCCCATCAGCATCGGCCGAATGAAACCAAGCACCAGCATCAGCCAGATCGCGCTGAGGAACGCCCAGGAGACATGGGTGCCCATGCCAAGCGCGAGCGCCCGGCGATAGGTCCGTGCCCACCAGAGCAGCACGGACGCGCTGAAGAAAAAGCCAGTGATGATGAACCAGCCCCCTTCAGCGAGCGGCACCATTGGCTGGAAGCCATATTTGGGTGCAGGCGGCTCAAGCGACAGCCAGAAGAGCTGGCGGACGAACTGGATGGGGCTCCAGCCGACCGAGGCCAACATGTTGAGACCGATGATCTCGAAAGCGATCAGGCCGAACAGCAGCGACAGCGTGCCGAGCCAGCCGAGATAGATCGGGCCGATCTGCGCATTGCCGATCTTGCCCAGCCAATAAAAGTAGCCGCCGGTATTGCTGCGTACTTCGTGGGGATCGTTGGTTGGCGGGCCCATTTCGGCCGGCCCGCGCAACTGCACCTGATTAAAGATATTCTGATAGGTTGCCATGTTGTGTGCTCCCCTCAAGCCCAGATCGGCAGATTGAGCCACCACGTCCACCATTCAGGCCAGCCGCGCGTCCATAGCGGGCCGCTGATGATGATGCAGATAGCACTCCAGAAGCCCGCCGAGAGCGCGAGGAACAAGCCGACACGGTGAATGCCGAGCGTGCCGACCGAGTAACCGATCGTATCGCGGAAAAAGGCGTCTTCATATTCGGGCGACTTCACATCTTCGCCCTTTTGCGGGTTCACCGCAGAGAGCACCAGGCCACCATGAAGTGCCAGCGCCAGCGTCGTCGTGAAGAAGAAGCTGACCGCAATCATATGGGCCGGATTATAATGGAAGTGCAGATATTGGTAGCCGGTGTTCGACACCCAATCGAGATGACTGAAAATGCCGTAAGGGAAGCCGAAGCCCCACGCCCCCAGCAAGAACGGCCGGATCACCACCAGGCTGACATAGGCAAAAATGGCGAAGCCAAAAGCAATGGGCACATGATAGCCCATGCCCAGCTTTCGACAAATCTCCACTTCGCGCAGCGCCCAGGAACAAAATGCCCCGATCGCGCAGATCGTGATGATCTGCCACAGGCCGCCCTCCTTTAACGGGGCGAAGCCAAGGCCATAACTAATGTCAGGCGGCGCAATGCTGATCAGCCACGGGTTCCAGGTCGGTCCCAGTGAGGCGCCATATAGGATCAGCGCGGTGCCGAGACTGGCGAAAAACGCCGTCGTGACGCCGAAAAAACCGACATAAAAGGGGCCGATCCAGAAATCGAACAGGTCACCGCCAACAAGCGTGCCCCCCCTTACCCGATATTTCCGCTCAAAGCTCAAGAGTGCCATGGAACAGCTCCTTCACCCGTCGGTCTTCGGCGGGATGGCATGAATTCATCGTGTTGAGGACTGGACGGACCTGGGCGCTTGCACGCCAATCAGGTCACGTCCGCCTCAACTGTCAACTTCGTGACAATCGAGTTGTCACTGCACGTTTTGTCAGGACGCCGCCGGTGCCGGGGTCACTGCCGCTGCGGCCGTCGCTGCAGGCGGATTTGGTGCTTCGAGCCAATTATAGCGATTGGTGCTCAGCAGGATGAAGTGAATCAGGATCGCAAGCGTGAACAGAAACACTGCCAGCGCCGTCAGGACCCTGCGCGGATCAAAAGTTACCCACATTCTCCACATGGCATATTCTCCTTATTAAACGCTAGCCGAGTGGATCGGCGCCTGGGCGGGAACCACGAGCGCGGTCTTGGCATCATAGCCAGGCGTGCCCGGGAACCATGGCCGCCACTGCCAAACGAGGAAGTGGGCAATGATGGCCACAATGGTAAAGAACCCCATGCTGACCACGAACAGCTTGTGAAATTCCTTCGCTTCGTCGGGCGTCAGGTAGGTACCCGGCCCCATTCTATCGTCGCTCATTTCGTTCGTTCCTTCATCTTCGTTCGACCCGGCGAGATCAGGCGCGCGGCACGCGTCCCCCGACGGCATCCACGCAGCGCGAAGCACCACGAAGATTGGTTTGTCCGCATGCTGCGGAAATTGGTCTGCAGAGCCGTCATCCGCCCCTGCTTTCGGTAATCGCGTCGGCCAGCCGCGCTGCGCTCACCTTGTTCTCGCCCGCCCGTCGCGCGCCGCGCTCGGCGGCATCGCGAATGCGTTTGGCCGCAGAAATACGCACCAGCACCGGTTCACGCTCGACAACCGCGTCAAGCTCGGCCTTGGCTTCGTCTTCCCACATCAGCTCGCGTTCCATCCGGGCCGGGGTCGCTTCGACCTGGTCGAGCTGGCCAGCCAATGGAATGATATTGAACAGCGCATCGAACAGCGCGTTGCAGACTTCCTGGATCAGGTAAGTCGCGCCCGAATAGCCCATATAGGGCGTGCCGGTATGGCGGCGGATCGCGGCCCCGGGGAAGGAAACGGGCACGTAAATGCTCCGTCCACCCGTTTCGGCCAGATACATCCGCTCGTTATAGCTGCCAAACATGATCAGCGGCGGGTTGGTGCGAATAGCCTCAAGCACGGCAGCATTGTCGGGCTTCACCCCCGCCGTCCGGCGGAAGGAGAAATTGCACGGTAGCCCCATGTCGCTTTCAAGGAAATTGCGGATCCCGCGTTCATAGGTCTCGGTCGCCACAACAGCGAAGCTCGCAGTCGCGAAGAAATCCTGAGTGACGGAACGCCACAAATCCCAGAGGGGCTTGATCGTCGTGTGCTTCTCACGCTCGATGAACGGCTCGGGATCAAGCCCGGTCAGCTCGCCGAGCTTGCGCAGGAACAATGTCGTGCTTTCCAGCCCGATCGGTGCCTGAAGATAGGGCCGCTCGAGCGCCTCACACAGCCCTCGCCCGAATTCGCGGTACATGCAGACATTGACGTGGGCGTTGGCGAGCTTCTTGACGTCCGCCAGGTGACTGCCGAGCGGGAAGACCATGTTGACCTGCGCACCAATGCCCTCAACCAGTCGCCGGATTTCGGCGAGGTCGGACGGCATATTGAAGGTGCCATACATCGGCCCGATGATATTGACGCGTGGCTTTTCGCCTTCGCGCAATTCCTTCAACGTCGGCACTTTCTTCGGCCCGAACTGCGTCCATAGCCAGGTCAGCGCGCGGTCGCCCGATTGCCACTGATCCTCGTCAATCGTGCGCGGCAGGAAGCGCTGGATATTGGTGCCTTCCGGCGTAACACCGCCGCCGATCATCTCGGCGATTGACCCCGTCACCACCACAGCGGGCAGATCAGGATCAAGCGTCTTCCACGCCCGCTTCATCGCGCCTTCGGTGCCGTCGCGGCCAAGCTCCTGCTCGCCGAGTCCTGTGACCACGATGGGCAATTCGTGCGGCGGCAGGCCATCGGTATAATGCAGCACCGAGGTAACGGGCAGATTCTCGCAGCCGACGGGGCCATCAATGATGACCTGCAATCCCTTGATCGCAGTGAAGGCGTAAACCGCGCCCCAGTAACCGCCAGCGCGGTCATGATCGAGAACGAGGGTCATATTTCCTCCCCGTTTACGGGGAGGGGGACCATGCGCAGCATGGTGGAGGGGGCGGGCCGCAAGCGTTGCGCGAAGAGGAAAACCCCCTCCGGCGCGTCGCGCCACCTCCCCGTCCCGGGGAGGATTGAGTTCAGGCCCATCATGTGCCGATATGCTCCTCGGCTTTGGCCATCGCGATCCGTTTGGCAGCAAATTTTGCTTTGAACTCGGGGCGATCTTCAGGCGTGTTTTCCCAGATGCCCGCGGTATGCCCAGTGCCGACGCCATCGAAAAACGCGGTCATCTTGTCCATCCGGCTCTGATTGGCGAGCGCGGCGTTGACGACCATTGCCAGGCTCCCTGCCCCGGCCGGCCCCATCAACGGGCGCGCTGAGATCAGATTGGTGAAATAGAGCGACGGGATCGATTTCTGCTTGGCATGCTGCACCACCGGCGTGGTACCAATCGCCAGATCGGGACCATATTCCCCAATCGCCGCAATATCCTGCTCCAGGCTCGCGCGATATTGGACGCGGCAGCCATGCGCCTCCAGCCATTCCCGGTCCGGATCCGACCAGCGCGTGCGCGGCGCTGCCGTGCCGACATAGGGCACCTCTGCACCGCTTTCGATCAACAGCCGAGCGACCAGCAATTCGGAGCCCTCATAGCCCGACACCGTAATCCGCCCCTTGATCGGCTTGGCGGCAAGCGCCCCGGCGATGGCGGGCAGGAACTTGTTCTTCGATGCGTCGATCTTGTCCTGCGCAATGCCGCAGGCGGCACCAATTGCGTCCAGCCAGGCCGCAGTGCCATCGCGCCCGACCGGAGCCGAACCGACAACACTGCGTCCAGCCGCCTCAAACTCGCGCACGCTGGCGGTGTAGAAAGGATGAATCGCCGCAACCACAGCGCAATCCAGCGCCGAATAGAGCTCGCGCCATTCACGCGTGGGGACGACCGGGCCAGCGGCCAAACCAAGCGGTTCAAGCATGATACCGATGCCGGGCGGGTCGGCCGGGAACATCTCCCCCAGCAGCGTTACCGTCGGGCGATCAGGCCGTTGTTTAGGCGCGGCAACCGGGCCAAGCTCGGCTTCTTTCCGCGCATAAGCGAGCATCGCGCCTGCCAGCACATCCTTTGCCTCGGCATGCGTCGGCACGCCGAAACCAGGCACGTCGATGCCGATCACCCGCACACCGTTGATCTGATCAGGCAGCAATTGCAGCGGTACGCCAGAGGCCGTTGGCACGCAGAGATTGGTGACGATGATCGTATCGTACAGCGCGGGATCGGCGAGATCGTGGACCGCGTCGCGAATGTCTTCGAATAGCTTGCCGGTAACCAGCGTTTCGGAGCTGAAAGGGACATAGCCGACCGTCCGCCGCGCGCCATAGAAGTGCGAGGTGAAGGTCAGCCCATAAACGCAGCAGGCAGAACCCGAAAGAACGGTAGCGGTCCGGCGCATGCGAAGGCCAACCCGAAGCGACCCGAACGCCGGGCACATCGATTGCGGCTGATCATGCGGTCCCTTGGGATAATCCGCCGCATAGCGCTCCAAAATCTCGCTCTTGCCAGCCTTTGACGCGGCCTCATGCATCGTCTCGGCGCCAGCATGGCAACCGACACCTTGCGCTTCAGGAGCGCTAAGGTCGATGCGATCAGTCTCGCGGGAGGGGTTTTCCAGATCCACTGTCAAACCGCGTCGTAAACGACTTCGAGGGAGGGCTTCACGACGAAGTCGACACCGCGCATATCGGCCTGGCTCGCAGGCTTCAGCGTGAAATCGGCACCCGTCACATCGGCGCTGAACAGGTTGAGCAAGCCATCCTGATCGAGCGGCGTCGGGCGCAGCGGCGGCGCTTCCGCCACGTTGATCGCCAGTTCTTCAAACAGGCTCGCCCACTGACCGCCGGGCTTGCCGATGATCTGGTAGTTCGCGCTCTTCTTGCGGATATCTTCATTCGCAGGGATCGCCGTCAGCACTGGAATGCCGACCGCCTCGGCAAAGGCATTGGCCTCGCCGGTGCCGTCATCCTTGTTGAGGATCATGCCGGCCACGCCGACATTGCCGCCCATCTTGCGGAAATATTCGACCGCCTTGCAGACATTGTTGGCGACATAGAGCGATTGCAGGTCGTTCGACGCGACGACGATCACCTTCTGGCACATGTCACGCGCGATCGGCAGGCCGAAGCCGCCGCAGACAACGTCACCCAGGAAATCGAGCAGGACGTAATCAAAGCCCCATTCGTGGAAACCGAGCTTTTCCAGCGTTTCGAACCCATGGATGATGCCACGCCCGCCGCAACCGCGGCCGACTTCTGGCCCGCCCAGCTCCATCGCAAACACACCGTCGCGCTGGAAGCAGACGTCCTCAATGCCGATTTCTTCGCCCGCCAGCTTCTTGGCCGAGCTCGTCTCGATGATCGTCGGGGTTGATTTGCCACCAAACAAAAGGCTGGTCGTATCGCTCTTGGGATCACAACCGATCAGCAGCACGCGTTTGCCCTGCTGCGCCATCATGTAACTGAGATTGGCGAGCGCGAAGGACTTGCCGGAACCGCCCTTGCCGTAAATGGCAATGATCTGCGTTTCCTTGGTCACTTCACCGGTGTGAACCGGATCGGGCTCCTGATTCGCCTCGTCGCGCAGCGCGCCTAGGTCGAGCATCGTCATTCACTTCTCCAATCGAGTACCATTTTCAGGCATTCAGGATCGCCAAAAGCGGCAGGATAAGCTTCGGTGGCCTCGCCAGCCGGGCGCACATGCGTCACCAGCCCGCCAAGGCTGAGCGCACCGCTATCAACGAGCTTTGCGGTGGCGCGCAGGTCGTCGATCACGAATTCAGTGGAAATCCGCAGCCGCGCTTCGCGCATAAAGGCAGGCGGAAACGAGAAGGTCAGCTTGTCATAGAAGCCGGCAAGGACGATCTCGCCGCCCTTGGCGAGCCGTGAAATCAGCGAATCAAGGATGCTGCCGGCACCGCTTGCGTCGCAGATCGTCTTGTAATCCTTGCGCTCATCCTCTGACGGATCGATCACGCGATAGCCGAAATCGCCGATCCGGCGCTCGGCGGCGGTTTCCCACACCGTCGGCGGGGGCGCGCCGCAGGCAACCGTGATTCGCGCGATCAATCGACCCAAAATGCCATGTCCAACAATCAGTTCGGGTGCGGCACCCCCGGCAATGGCATGGTAGGCAGTCGCGGCCAGCGCGATCAGAATGCCCGCTTCGCCCAGCGATTCGTCAACCGGCATGGCTCGAGCCGCAGGCAGGATGACACGGCGCGCGGTCCCGCCAAACAGGCCGCGAGCGTGCGTGTAGCAATTGGCACCGGGCACAAACACCCATTCACCGATTCGCGATCGCGCTTCTGCGCCGGCATCGACGACACGACCAACGGATTCATAGCCAGGAACAAGAGGATAACCCATGCCGGGAAAGGCTGGCATCTTGCCAGACCAAAGGAGTTTTTCAGTGCCGGAGCTAATGCCGCTCCACGCCACTTCGACCAGCAGATCGCCCGCCGTCATTGGATTAAGCGCCATGCTACGCAACGAGAGCGTCTCAGGTGCCTCCAATATAACCGCCAGCGTTTCCACCATTTACTCCCCTGTTGATGCTCTCAACTGACTGGTTCGGGCATCACGAGTGTCACACTATATGGACACTTTTTATTGTCAACTGTTCTGGACGCTTTGTGTGTCAACGACTCGCAACAATCGCACTTACCGTCAGCGGCAGGGGGGTTGCGACGTTGCTGGTGGCGCTGAATCCGGCTTGCCGCAGCATCGCGGCGATCGCTTTCTTGCTGCGTGGCCGGCCCGATCCCATGGCCCAGAGATACATGCCGAAATAGCCGTCCCCTGCGGCCTCAGCCCCGGGGGTTTCGGCCATCGGCTCGGCAATCAACAGGCGCCCGCCCGGCGGCAGCGCGGCATGGATGTTGCGCAGCAATTGCAGGGCTGGCGCATCATCATGATCGTGCAGCACACGAATTAGGGTGACGAGATCATGCCCGCCGGGCAGCGAATCAGCCAGGAAGTTGCCGCCATGGATCGTCACGCGCGGGCCGTGTCCGGCGGCATCAAGCGCTCGCCGCGCGCGTTCGCCCACGGCAGGCAGATCGAACAGCGCCAGCTCAATCCCCGGCACCCGCGCGGCGACCGCTGCAATAAACGCCCCCTGCCCGCCGCCAACGTCAAGCATCCGCCGGTGTCGCCCAAACGCATAGCTGTCGATCACATGGGTAGCGATCAGCGGCTGGGATGCGGCCATCAGCCCCGAATAGGCCGCCACTTGGTCGCCATCCCCCTGCCCTTCCGATTCGGCATAGGTCCAATAATTGGAGAGCTGCCCGCCGCCTGCGCCACGCCGCAACAATGCAACGGGATCGGCAAGATCGGCATAGAGCAGCCGGTGGTGCGCCACCATTTCAGCAATGCCGCCATTGCCGCGCAGCGCCGCGCCCTCTCCGCCCAGCGCCCAGCGATCCTCGGCAATCCGCTCGACCAGCCCAATCGACGCGGCTGCGCGGAGCAATCGATCGGTGCCCTCGATTGGGACATTGATCGATGCAGCGATGTCAGCCAGATTTTGGGCGCCATCGGCCAAAAGATCGAGTAAGCGCAATTCGATACTGGCGGCGATCACTTGCGAATAGGTGAAGCCCGCCACGCGATCAAACATGATCCGCGCTTTGCTCCGCACGATTGGTCGGGTCAGTGGGAAGCGGGCAGCAAAGCGCTGAAAACCGGGATCGGCAAGCACGCGATTGCGCGCCGCCACCCAGCGTTCCCGCCAAGGGCTATTGTCTTTGGTTCTGGACAGTTTCATATGTCCAAATAGTTGGACGGTTGATGGGGGTGCGTCAATCGACTTAAATTCGCTCAACCGAAGAAAGGCCGGCATGCAGCGCGAAAGGGTCATCGTGATCGGCGCCGGTGTGGGCGGGTTGACCAGCGCCGCCCTGCTCGCTGCACGGGGCTTTGAGGTGACAGTGCTCGAAGCGGCAGCAGCCCCCGGCGGCAAGATGCGTCAGGTCGATTCGGGCGGTGCGCAGATTGACGGTGGACCAACCGTTTTTACGATGCGCGACGTGTTCGACGGGATCTTCGACGCCTGTGGTGCATCGCTCGACGATTACCTCACGCTGACCACATCAACCACGCTCGCGCGCCACGCCTGGGGCAATGATCGGCTCGATCTGTTCGCCGATCGCGCCGAGAGCGAAGACGCCATCGCCGCCTTTGCCGGCCCCCAAGAGGCAGCGGGGTATCGGCGCTTTTGCGCGGAAGCCAAACAGATCTTCACCTCGCTGGATAAGCCGTTCATGCGCAGCCAGCGCGGCAGTCCGACCCGGCTCGCCTGGGAAATGGGCAAAGTGCGGTTTGCAGACCTTCTTACTACGCGACCATTCCAGACGCTGTGGGCTTCACTCGGCGACCATTTTCGCGATCCCCGCCTGCGCCAGTTGTTCGGGCGCTATGCCACCTATTGCGGCTCCTCCCCGTTTCTCTGCCCCGGCACGCTGATGCTGATCGCTCATGTCGAGGCGCGCGGTGTGTGGCTGCTCGATGGCGGGATGCATGCCCTTGCCCGTGCGCTGGAGCGGCTGGCGGTGGAGCGTGGCGCGCAGTTCCGGTACAATGCCCCGGTCGCTGAGATATTGGTCGAACACGGCCGCGCCGCTGGCGTCCGGCTGGCGACGGGTGAACGTCTGACCGCCCATTCCATCGTCTGCAACGCCGATCCGTCAGCCATTGCCGATGGCCGCTTTGGGGCTGCGGCACGCGGCGCGGTGGCCGGGATGACGCCAGCCCAACGATCGCACAGCGCGCTGGTGTGGACCGCGCATAGCAAGACGAGCGGCTTTCCGCTCTCGCACCATAATGTCTTCTTCTCGGACGATTATCCGGCCGAGTTCGACGCGCTCGCCGCCGGCAAGCTGCCGCCTTACCCCACCGTCTATATCTGCGCGCAGGACCGCGACGATCAGGGCGTTGATCGGGGTGGGGGGCCAGCGGGGCGCGAACGTCTGCAAATACTCGTCAACGCCCCCGCCAATGGCGACGGGCCAGGATTTACCGAAGCGGAGATCGATCAATGCCAATCGCGGATGCTGGAGATTACGGGTCGGGCGGGCCTATCGCTGGAACTGCCCCCCACAGCAACGGTACTGTCGACTCCGGCAACGTTCGAGGCCCTGTTCCCTTCGACGGGTGGAGCCCTTTATGGACGGGCATCGCACGGATGGGCGGCGTCCTTCCGCCGGCAAGGCGCCCGGACACTGATCCCTGGCATTTATTGCGCGGGCGGGAGCACCCATCCGGGCGCGGGCGTCCCGATGGCAGCGCTCAGCGGCGGCCATGCCGTCGATATCCTGCTCAAGGACCACGTTTCGATGTCGAGGTCGACGCGAACGGCTATGCCTGGTGGTATATCGACGCCTGCAGCGACGACGGCCGCTTCGGCCTGACGATCATTGCCTTTATTGGCAGCGTCTTCTCACCCTATTACAAGCTGAGCGGGCGTCGCAGCCCGGAGAATCACTGCGCCATCAACGTCTCGCTGAACGGCCCGCGCGGCAATGCCTGGGCAATGACTGAACGCCCCTGGCACCAGGTCCGCCGCGATGCGGATACCTTCCAGGTCGGCCCCAGCGGTTTGCATTGGGACGGCGATTGCCTCGTCATCGACATCAACGAAACCTCTGCACCCCTGCCTTATCCAGTGCGCGGGCAGGTCCGTGTTTACCCGGAGATGATCGGCACCACCGGCTTTTGCCTCGATGCCGCCGGCAAGCACCGCTGGCACCCCGTCGCCCCGCGCTCGCGCGTTGAGGTCACCATGGCCAACCCCGGCATCAGCTGGAACGGCAGCGGCTATTTCGATTCGAACTTCGGCGAAGAAGCGCTCGAGGACGGCTTCAACGACTGGCACTGGTCGCGCGCGCATCTGAAAAACGATGTCGCCGTGCTCTATGAAGGCACGCGGCGAGACGGCACCCCCTTCGACCTCGCGCTCAAGATGGACCGCCAGGGCCGCTGGACCGATGTCGCCGCGCCCCCTTCGCTCAGCCTCCCCCGCTCCGGCTGGATGATCGACCGCCTCACCCGCGTGGACGCTGGCCACAAGGCCAAGGTGACCAAAACCTGGGTCGACGCCCCCTTCTACGCCCGCTCCGCGCTCGACACGCGCCTGTTCGGCGAGGATGTCCACGCGGTGCATGAGAGCTTGTCGCTGGGGCGGTTCCGCTCGCCGATCGTGCAGGCGATGCTGCCATTCCGGATGCCACGGGCGATTTATTGAGAGATTAGCGCCACAAACGGTGCTGCCAACAACTAAACCCGTTCGCCCTGAGTAGGGGCTGAGCGAAGTCGAAGACCCGTATCGAAGGGCCCGCCCCAAACGCTGTCCTTCGATACGCCATTTCGACAGGCTCAATGGCTACTCAGGACGAGCGGATTTCTTGGATCGGCTCGCCCGCTATGTGTCGCGCTCATCCTTGTCACGCCGGATCGAGCGCGTCGTCGACCAATATTGATAGGCGAGGAAGAGGATAGCGCCGCCGAAGACGAGGCCCATTTCGAGCAGGCCCATATGGTCGTGAATCATAGGTAGTTCCTGAACAGGATGGCGGCGCTGGTGGGCGTTTTACGCGGTGGCGCTACGAATTGCGAATGGCGGGGATTGGTGGTTAGCGGAAATTGCGGCGGCGGCTCTGCAAGCGTGATTTGAGGACTCCGAGCGGGAGACCTGCCACGACCGCAAAGGCGACAAACGAGATTACGGTCAGTATACTCGACCACCCTCGTGCCTGCGCAAACAGCAAAAATAGGTAGCTCAACACGATACCCAGGGCACTAAACCCATAGTCGTAGCGGTCGGCTCGCTTACGTTGCATGGCCGCATGCTAATCCACAGTGACGATGTCTGCAATTGGGCGATGACTTCCGTTCACCGCTATACCTAATTGTGCTCCCGCGAAGGCGGGAGCCCAGGCTGGGTCCCCGCCTTCGCGGGGATACAAGGCAGCGGTTGTTGGGACAAGCAAGTCACCCCACCCCAAACTCACCAGCAAACGCCCCGATCATCGCCGCCACTCGCTCGGGCGCCTCTTCATGCGCCAGATGCCCCAGCCCCGGCAGCGTCTCCAGCGCCGCGCCCGGCACCAGCGCCGCCGCGCCCTCGGCGGTCGCCGCCGGGATCGCGGTATCGCCAGCACCATGGATCAACAGCAGCGGCACCGTCAGCTTGGGCAGGTCGCGCGCCAGCGACTCCAAATCCCAATCGGCCATCATTGTGATCGCGCCCGCGCAGTGGCCAGGCGTCGCGAACAGCCGCCCGTAGAAATCCGCGCCTGCCGCGTCGATCTTTGACCCCGTCGATCGCGCCAGAAACCGGCCCGCCTCGCCGCGCTGCCGCGCGATCCCGGCAAAGATGTGCGGCGCAAACGGGTTGACGAACAGCATCCGCGCGAGCGTCGGGAACAGCTTGGCCGCCAGCCCCGGAAACGGCAGCAGCGCCGAATTGAGCCCGATCACGCCCCTGGGTGCCGCGAACCCATCCAGCACCATCCGGATCGCAATCGCCGCCCCCGCCGAATGGCCGACGATTAGCGCAGGTGGCATGTCCAGCGCCGTCATCAACTCGCCCACCGCTTTGGCCATTGAGGACATCGCCAGCCCACCCATTGGCCGACCAGTCGTAAAGCCATGCCCCGGCAGATCGGGCGCCACGACGGTAAAATGCTCGGCCAATAGCGGTAGCATCGCCCGCCAGCTATGCGTCGCCGCCCCCGTGCCGTGGAGCAGAAGCAGCACGGGGCCGCTTCCGGCGACTTGCACATGCCAGCGCAACCGCCCGACATCGACGAACCGGCTCTGCGTCCGGTTGGGCCAGTCGCGCCCTTCGGCCTCCCAGCCCGGCTTATCGCTCAGCATCCTGAACCCCCTTCACCGCCGCGTGCATTGTTCGCGCATCCGCCCGTGGCAGCGGCAGATAGCGCGCGCGCATGGCAGCAGCGATCTTGGCCCCCTCAGCCCGCGGTCGCGCGGAAATATCGACAAAGGCAGAGGCGATCCCCGACAGGCCGATCGCGCGCGCCGCCGCCTCGGCATCATCCTCCGCCGCTTGCCGCACCATCGATCCATCGGCGGCGATGTTCGCGCGGCCATCGGTGAGGATCACCAGAAACGGCGTCCGCCCCCGCTTGCGTGCCGCCTCGCCCAGTTCGCGCGCAGCGTTAAGCCCGGCGGCAAGCGGCGTCCCGCCCCCGCCCGGCAATGCCCCCAACGACTTGCGCGCCCGCGCCAAAGATCGCGTGGGCGGAAGGATAAGCTCGGCCTCGGTCCCGCGAAACGCGACCAGCGCCACCTGCGCACGCTTCACATAGGCCTCGGCCAGTAAGAGCTCGACCGCACCCTTGGCCTCCGCCAGCCGCGCCATGGCCGACGATCCGGAGGCATCGACCGCAAAGATCGTCGTCGCCTCCATCTTCTTTTCGAACCGCCGGATCCGGAGATCGTCGAGCCGCACCTGCACCCGCCCCGCATCCGCGCCGCGCACCCGCTGCCACGGGGCCGCCGCGCGCAAAGTATCGATCAGGCTCAGCCGCAAGCCGCCGCGCGGGATGCCCGCCCGCACGCCCACGGGCCGACCACGCGTGGCGGAGCGTTGCTTGGCGCCCTTGCCCTGCCCGCCCGCTTTTGGGGCTCGCCTGCCGCTGCCCGCAGCAATCTGCGCGAGCACATCCTTGGGCAGCGAGGCGAGTGCCGCTTCCAACACCACATCCTCCAGCGGCTGCGGCTCACTGCTCTCCTGCTCGCTGGTATCGCTGTCGGAAGGCGGCGGCGGCGGTGCCTCGGTCTCGGGCGCTGGCTCAGCCTCGGGCGGCGGCATCCGCGTCGCGCGCGGGCCGAGCACAAGGCGCGCGGCGATCATCACATCATCCTCGTCGATCACTGACCGCCCGTGCAGTACCGCCGATGCCCGCGCCGCCCGCAATGCAAAGATCGGCGCGCGCCCGGAATCGATACCCAAAGCCAGCGTGGTAACAGCAATTGCCTCCAGCACATCGGTCGCGGGCGGCGCCACTGCGCCCAGATCTTTTGCTTGATGGATAGCGCCGGGAATCGTTTTGGGCGGGCGGACCTCTCCCAGGTCCAGCCAAAACGCCAGCCGCTCAGCCAACGCCACCGGCGGCTGCTCGTCCGGCTCCACACCATCATCCAGCGCGACCACCGCAAAGCGCGCCGGGGAGCGCAACGTCATCCCCTCGCGCTCGGCAATCACTTCACCGGTATCCAGCGCCGCCGCGATCGGTGCGGCGACCGAATCCGCCAGCCGCTCGGCCATCGGCACGATCAGCAGCCCCCCATCGGCCTCCGCCAGCACGCCCGTGCGCGACACCGCCCGCCCGGTCGAGAGCGTCGCCCCCAGATCGAGCCCGCCCAGCAACCGCTCATCATCGATATGCGCCGGCAGCCGCTTTACCGGCGCGCCGTCGCCCAGCCCGGCCACAAGAGCGGCAACCACCGCATCGCGCGCCTCTCCGCCGCCGCGCAGCACCAGCCCGCCAAGCCCCGGATCGATCGCGCACAGCCGCGCTGCCAGCAGCGCATCCGACCAGACATCGGGCGCCAAGACCGCGGGCGCCAGATCGCCCGGAGGCGTCATGCGGCGAACATCGTTTCCATCGCGCGTTCGATCCGCGCGGTCGAGCCCGTCTCGTCGAGCACATTGCGCCGCAGCCGGTGCCGCAATGCGAGCGGGGCGACCCGCTTCAGATGCACCTCAGTCACGATCTCATCGCCCTCCAGCGCCGCCAGCGCGCGCGCCGAACGCATCAGCGTCAATTCGCCGCGCAGGCCATCCGCGCCGACCACCATGCACAGCTCAGACGCGCGCGTGAGGACCGCGTCGGGCATCGTCACGCTCGCCAGCAACTCCTTGCCCTTGGCGATCCGCTTCAGCGTCTTGCGCTCGGCTTTCGACCATTGCTCAGCAAATTCATCGGGCGTCCGTTCAAACGCATCGCAGCGCTTCAAAATCTCGACGCGCTGCTTCAAATCCTGCGGCGTACGCACCTCAACCGACAGCCCGAACCGGTCGAGCAGCTGCGGCCGCAATTCGCCTTCTTCGGGGTTGCCGCTGCCGACCAGCACAAAGCGCGCCGCATGCCGCACGCTCAACCCCTCGCGCTCGACGACATTCTCACCCGATGCCGCCACATCGAGCAGCAGATCGACAATATGGTCCTCAAGCAGGTTGATCTCGTCGATATACAGGAAGCCCCGGTGCGCGCGGGCGAGCAGCCCCGGCTCAAACGCCTTTTCCCCGTGCGCCAACGCCTTTTCAAGGTCGAGCGCGCCCACCACCCGGTCCTCGGTCGCGCCCAGCGGCAGATCGACAAAGGGCACTGGCGCGGTCGCCTTGCCGGGCAAGTGGGTTTCGGGCGTCGGGCAGACCGACTGGCCCGGCGCGCAGTTATAGCGGCACCCCACCACCACGGGCATTGGCGGCAGCAGCGCAGCGAGCGCACGCACCGCCGTCGATTTGCCAGTGCCGCGGTCACCAAACACCATCACCCCGCCGATCCGCGCATCGATCGCGGCGATCAGCAGGGCAAGTTTCATTTCGTCTTGGCCGACGATGGCGGAGAATGGAAAGGACGCACGCATCGATTCCGTGTAACAGGAGTTTGACACTCCACAATACGGACCGGAGCGCAAAACATGGAAATTCCCGTCATCATTGCCATCGGCGTCGCCGTCCTGCTCGGCGGCGCGGGGGGCGCGATGACGCCGATCGGCCCCTGGTATCACAATCTGAAAAAGCCCAGCCTGCAACCGCCCAACTGGCTTTTCGGCCCGGCCTGGAGTATCATCCTGGGCCTGGCCGCCTGGTCGGCAATCACCGCCTGGTATGCCGCGGATACGCGGCCTGAACAGGCGCGCGTGATCTGCCTGTTCAGCACCAATGCGGTTTGCCATTTCCTGTGGAGCCCGCTCTTCTTCCGCGCACAGCGACCCGATTGGGCGTTGGTGGAAGTGGTGTTTCTTTGGGTGTCGCTGGTGCTGCTGGTCGTCCTGCTCTGGCCGATCTCGCCCTTCGCCAGCGCGCTCGTCATGCCCTATCTCGCCTGGGTCAGCTTCGCCGCCTGGCTCAATAGTGCCATCGTGAAGCTCAACCGTCCGTTCGGCTAGGCAGGTTATTGCTGTTGCTGCGCCTTGTTCATTGCAATGAACTGATCGAGCAGCATCAGCCGTTCGGCAATCGCATTGCGATAGCTGGCCCCCGGTGGGGTTAGCTGCAGCGAACGCTGCCACCAGAGCCGGGCATTTTCCAGCTGGCCCGATTGCGCATAGCCCAGCCCCAGAAAGAATGGCGGACCGGGATGGCGTGGGGCCAGAATCATCGCGCGTCGGAACGCAAACAGCGCAGCGGGCGAGACATTACCGGCATCATGCGTGACGAGAACGCTGCCCAGTTCGGTCCATAAAGAAGGGCTAAGCGGGTTGCGATTAATGCCCCCCAGCGTCACCTTCACAGCACTGGCGGGGTCGCTGATGCGGATCATCGCATCGGCCGCTGTCTGATAGGCGGCGTCAGCAGTGTACCGACCGAAAAACGCCCCGCGCAGCTCGACAATATCCGCCGCGACATCCAGCTTGCTCGATTGCGGCTTGGCCGGGCTGGCGGGCAGGCCCGGCGTTCCCTGCAACGCATAGCCCGTGGCGCCGAACAGCAACGCGGCCCCGGCCATGGTCCAAACCAGTCGCGGCAGTGACAGCCGCCAGAGCAACAATGCGGACGCCACACCGATCAGCAGCAACATTACCCAGCCCATCAGACCCGCTTTCGCCGTTTGAAGCTCGCCCGCGCCAGCAACAGCCCAATCGCGATAAAGGCGATCGGCGCAATCCAGAGCGGCAAGGTCGCGCTCGATAGCGGTGGATCATAGGTGACATAATCGCCATAGCGCGCGATCAGCCAGTCGCGAACCTGCGTTGGGCTCGATCCATCCGAAATTTGCCGGCGGACCAGCGCGCGCATATCGCCCGCCATCTCCGCATTGCTGTCAGCGATCGACTGGCCCTGGCAGACCAGGCAGCGCAGCGTGAGCATCAGCTTTTGGGCTTCGGCTTCCTGTTTTGGATCGGGCAATTGGGTATCGGCAAGCCGCGCGGGCGGTCGGGCCGAATCCGCCAGCGCGGGACCGGTAATGGCGAGCAGCAACAAGGCCAGGAACCAGCGCATCATGATGATTTGCCCATGGCTTCAAGGATCTTGGGGATATCCTCATCGCGAATTTCGCCGACATGCTGGAGCAGGATTTTGCCCTGACCATCCACCACAAAGCTTTCGGGCACCCCTGCCGAACCAAGCGCCAGCTGCACAGCGCTTTCGGGATCGTCGCCAATGCGTTCAAACGGATCGCCATAGCGCGCCAGGAAACCGACCAAATCATCGGGCTGGTCGCGGATCGCCACGGCATCGATCGCCACCCCCATCGCCTTCAGCCGAGCGAGCGCTGGTGCTTCAGCCGCACAGGGAACGCACCAGCTCGCAAAGACGTTAATCAGCCTTGGCTTGCCCTGGTGGAAGATAGCCGTCTCGACGCCCGGCTTTCCAGGAATGATTGGGGCCAGCTTGAATTCTGGGACGGAACGACCGACCATGGCTGACCGCACGGTGCGGTCAGCCGGCTTGTACAGCGCATAGCCGGCCACGATGAACAGCCCGGCGAACAGCGCCAGCGGCAGCCAGAGCAGCGCGCGCTTCATGCCCAAAGCTCGCGCAACGCGGTTTTGCGATCACGACTGACACGCCCGATCAGCGACAGCGCGCCGCCCAGCGCGACCAGCGCACCGCCCAGCCAGATCAGCGTGACAAATGGCTTCCACCAAAGCCGCAGCTGCCAGCGCCCCGCAGGATCGGGCTGACCGAGCACGGTATAGAGCTGCCCATCAAACACCGTCGCAATCGCGGATTCGCTGGTGACGGTTACGGGATTTGAAAAGAAGCGCGATTGCGGGGTCATCGTAAAGGGCGCCCCACCGTCGCGCTGAATCTTCAGGCGCGCCTGCAGCGCCGACCAGTTCGGGCCAATCACGGGCGTGATCCCCTGCAAGGTCACCGTATAGGGCCCAACCCGTTGCGGCTCGCCGATGGTGGCGGCCACCAAAGTCTGCTGGGTAAAGGCTGTCTCGGACGCCATGCCCGCCAGGCTGACGGCAATGCCAAGATGCGACAAGACCATGCCATAAGTGAACATTGGTGTGCGCCGCAGATTGCGCTTCCACAGCGGCGCGACGCTCGCCACCGCCAATCCGGCGGCAAGGGCCAACCCCAGGATCGGCAAGACACCAGCGTTCGCGGCAAATGCGACCAGCGCGATCAGCGCAACCGCGGCAATCGCGATCGGCACAATCATGCGAAACACGACCGCGCCTGCCTCATCACGACGCCAGCGCACCAGAGGCCCGGCTGCCATGATCGCCACTAGCGCCAAAGCCACCGGCCCCGCCGCCTTGTTGAAGAAGGGCGGGCCAATCGACAGTTGCAGCCCGAACAGGCCCGCCGCCACAATCGGGTACAGCGTGCCGATCAGCACAATCCCCAAAATGACCGACAGCAGCAGGTTGTTCGCAACAAGCGCGCCTTCGCGGCTGACCAGTTCAAAGGTATTGCCCGATCGGATCGTGCCCACCCGCAGCGCGAACAGCGCCAGCGCGCCGCCGATATAGAGGGCGAGCAATGCCAGGATGAAGCTGCCGCGTTCAGGATCGACAGCAAAGGCGTGGACGCTCGTCAAAATCCCCGATCGCACCAGGAAGGTGCCAATCATCGACATCGAAAAGGCAACCACGGCCAGCATGATTGTCCAGGCCCGCAAGCCGTCGCGTGTCGCCAGCACCGTCACCGAATGCAGTAAAGCCGTCGCCGCGAGCCACGGCATCAGCGAGGCGTTTTCGACCGGGTCCCAAAACCACCAGCCGCCCCAGCCAAGCTCATAATATGCCCAATAGCTGCCGGCCGTGATGCCAAGCGTCAGGAATATCCAGGCCCCCAGCACCCAGGGCCGCATCGCGCGCGCAAAGGCGGGGCCGACATCGCGCGTCACCATCGCGCCAACCGCGAAGGAAAACGCCACCGAAATACCGACATAGCCGATGTACAAGGTAGGCGGATGGAAGGCGAGGCCAGGGTCTTGCAACAGCGGGTTCAGCCCGTTGCCGTCCACTGGCGCCGGATTCAGCCGCGAAAACGGGTTGGAGGAAAACAACAGAAAGGCATAAAAACCCAGCGCAATCAGCGCCTGCGCGCCAAGCGTTGCGACCAACGTCGCGATTTTCAGCCGATGTTCGAGGAGTGCCACCGCGCCCCCCGCCATCCCCAGGATCGTTACCCAGAGCAGCATTGATCCTTCATGATTGCCCCAGGTACCCGCGATCTTGTAAATCAACGGCTTGGCTGAATGGCTGTTGGTGGCAACCAGCAGCACCGACATATCCGATTGGACGAACAGCCACATCAGCGCCGCCAGGGCACCAAGCACAACCAGGCCCTGCACCACTGCCACCGGTCGCACCGCGCGCATCACATCAGGGTCGCCGCGCGCGACCCCGAGTGCAGCCAGGACAAATTGCAGCGCCGCGAGCGCGGCAGCGATCCAGAGTGCGGCGAGCCCCGCTTCAGCAATCATTGTGGTGGCATTTTCCCGGCTGGCAGCTTGGCGGGCATGTTGGCCGCCATTTTGCCCGCCATTTCGGGCGGCATATAGCGTTCGTCATGCTTGGCGAGCAGGTTGCTGGCGACGAAGCTGCCATCGGCCTGAAATTCACCTTCGGCAACCACTCCCGATTTTTCCTTGAACAGATCGGGCGTGATGCCCTTGAAGGTTACCGGCACGGTGGCCTTGCCATCGGTCACCAGGAAGCGAATTGTGACGCCATCGGCCTGCTTTTTGATCGATCCGCCTTCAACCATCCCGCCCAGCCGCACACCACGGCCAAGCGGCAGCCCCTTCGTAGCGACATCGCCCGGCGCATAGAAAAATGCCGCCTGATCCTTCAATGCCGACAGCGCCAACCCGCTTGCCCCGCCGATCGCGGCGAGCGCGAGCAGCCCCAACGTCAATCGATGATGCTTCGCCTTCATTTTCTGCCCTTTTCGGCGTTGCGCATCGCCAACCAACTGACAAGCGCGATCACCGCCGTGGCGGTCAGCGTGATCGCATAAGCGGCGGTAACGAATGGCCAGGGGTTCATGCGGCCATTTCCCCGCTATTCGCCATCCGCCGCATCCGCGCCTCTGCCTTGGTCAGCGCCAGCGAGGCGCGCATCCGCATCAGCACGATCGCCGCGAAGAACAAGGTAAAGCCGCCCAGCGTATACCAGAGCGGCCAGATCAGCGATCCATCGATCGTCTGCTTGTTGATGCCGATGCTCTGGCCCTGATGCAGCGTATTCCACCACACCACCGAATAGCGAATGATCGGCAGCAAAACTGAACCGGCAACGCCATAAAGCGCGGGGATGCGGCCATCGCCACCGCGATCGGCATCGGCGCGCGCCAGCCCCATAAAGCCCAGATAGACGAAAAACAGCAGCAGCATCGATGTCAGCCGCCCGTCCCACTCCCACCAGGTCCCCCAGGTCGGTCGGCCCCAGATCGATCCCGTCGCCAGGCACAGGCCCGCAAACAGCGCACCGGGCAGCGCCATGGCGCGCGCGGCAAGCATGGCCAGCGGATGCCGCCAGATCAGAAAAGTCAGGCTCGACACGGCAATGCCGCTCCATCCCGCCATGCCCAGCCAAGCGGTCGGCACATGGATGTACAGGATGCGCACCGTTTCGCCCTGCAGGTAATCGGGCGGAGTCTGCGTCAGGCCAGCCCAGCTGCCAAAGGCGATCAACAACGCCCCTGCCCAGAACAACGCCGGGGTCAGGGGTCGCGCCAGCTTCAGGAAGCGCGCGGGATTGGCAAGGGCATGAATCGACGGCACGGCGATGGTCATTAGGACAAGACTGCGGGCGAGTCCACTGGTCGTTATGCGGTAGGGTGAAGCTTCGTCCGAAAATCGAACCGCTGCTGCATCGCCGTCACGGAAAAAGCAGGTCAGCGCTGCTGGATTGTCGCCAGCATGGCAGCAAGTTCAGCACTACGAAATGGCTTGGTGAGGCGCGGCACATCTGCAGCGATTCCAGCGGCATCAGCATAGCCGGAAATCACCAGCACCGGCAGGTTCGGTGCGGTTTGGCGAACATGCTCGATCAGTGCCGTCCCGGTCATGCCGCCCATCAAATGATCAGTGACGATCATGTCGATGGCATGCTGGTCGATCAACTCAATCGCTGCCTCACCCGAATGGGCTTCGATCACATGATAGCCAAGCTCGATGAGCATTTCAGCGGTCGTCTGCCGCACGGGATCTTCATCATCGACCAGCAAAACGGTGCCCGCCCCAATGGCGGCGTCAGCAGGATCGGTCGGTTGGTCGATCGGCACTACTGACGCTGCCGTGGCTGGTAACAGCAGCTCGATGCTTGTCCCCAGCCCCAACTTGCTTGAAATATTGAGCGCGCCGCCAAGCTGAGAGGCAAGGCCATGCACCATCGACAAGCCAAGCCCAGTGCCCTTGCCAATGCCCTTGGTCGAGAAGAACGGTTCGATCGCGTGCCGCCTGGTATGCTCGTCCATACCGGTGCCGGTGTCGCTGACGGTAATTTTCACATAGCGCCCCGCCGCCAGGCCGGGAACCGCGCCATCGATGATGTCCGCCGTTGCCGCGGCGATGGTCAGCGTGCCGCCCTCCGGCATTGCATCGCGTGCGTTCACAGCCAAGTTGAGCAAGGCCATTTCCAGCTGGTTGACCTCCGCGGTGGCCGCCGGCAGCCACGCTGCAATATCCATGTCGATGTGGATGCGCGGCCCCGATGTGCTGGCTATCAGATCGCTCATCGAAGCGATCAGCGCGGCAACATCAACGGGCTGCGGTTGGAGCGGCTGGCGCCTGGCAAAGGCCAGCAACCGCTGCACCAGCATCTTGGCGCGCTCTGCCGATTGCAGCCCGCCGCCAATCAGCCGCTGTTCCCGCTCCCCGCCGATTTCGCGGCGACTGAGCAGATCCAGCGTGCCGATGATGGGCGTAAGCAAATTGTTGAAATCATGCGCGACACCGCCGGTAAGCTGCCCCATCGCCTCCAGCTTTTGCGATTGCCGCAGCGCTTCTTCAGCAGCGCGGCGTTCCGTCGTCTCAAGCGCTTCAGGGACGATCGCGATGACGTCACCTTGCGTCGAAAAAATCGGTCGCAGGACAAAATCAAACCAGCGCCAGCCGCCAACCGGCAGATTGATCAGCAATTCCTGGCGCACCACGCCACCGCGCGCAACAAGCGCCACCGCGTCGCGGATCGTTTCGTCCATTCCCGGCGTACCCGCAAACCAGGGGGTCTCCCAAAAGGAGAGACCAGCAATATCATCCAACGCAGAGTCGATCGCCGTCAGCGACGTTGCGTTGGCATCGAGCAACCGGCCGTCGGGATCGAGCAGTCCCTGAAAACCAAAGCTGGTTTCGAACACGGTACGCAGCCGCGCTTCTTTTGCCTGGAGTTCGGCCGTGCGCGCATTGACCTGGGCTTCCAGCGTATCATTGGCAATCCGCAGTGCATTTTCGGTCTCGCGCAGCGCATCAATATCGGTGTTCGTGCCAACCCAGCTAATGACCTTGCCCGATTCATCGCGGACCGGTTCGGCGCGGACCAGAAACCAGCCATAATTGCCATCGGCGCGCCTAATCCGGAATTCCGTTTCATAGACCGTGCCGGTTGCCAGTGCGGTGCGCCAACAGGCGGTTGCAACCGGCAAATCATCCGGATGGACCACATTGCCCCAGGCGTTGATCCCCGTCACCGTGTCCGGCGCTGCGCCCGTATAGCTGTAAGACTGATCGTTCAGCCAATAAATGAAGCCATCGGCACGCGCAGCCCAAACATGGTTGGGCATGGCCTGCGCAAACACCCGAAACTGTTCTTCGCTTTGGCGGAGCGCGGCATTGTCCTGGATTCTGCCAGTTGTTTCAGTGACGAAGGCGATCACCCCGGCAGGGCAATCATCGTCGCCCCATACCGGCGCATAATCCAGGTTGAACCATGCCTGTTCGCGCTCCCCATTGCGCGCAATATCCATGGCGAGATCGCGATAGGACAGCGATCGCCCTGCCAGCCCCTCGGTCATAATGTGATCGTTAAAGTCGGCAGCTTCCGGCCAAGCTTCGCGCACTTTGCTGCCCAGCATTGCCGGGTGGCGCTTGCCAGCGATGACGGCATAGGCGTCATTATAAATCATAATGCCGTCTGCCCCCCACAATAACGCCATTGGATTGGGCGCCCGGCACAGCATCCCCACAACGGTCCGCAACGGCGCAGACCATTGCTCGATCGGTCCCAGCGCCGTGTTGCCCCAATCAAAATCGCGGATCAGCGCGACACCCGGTTGATCACCGTCCAAAAAAGGCAATGCCAAGGTTGTCTTGGTTAGAATGACTGTTGGCCCCTGTCGGCAATCAGGCCCCGGCACATCTGGGGCAATCGACCGCGTCAACGTGCGGCATATCGTTCGGTTCCGCAATGCAGATGCAGCGCTCTTGCCGCAAAGGCACTGCTACCGTCATTAGTATGTATTGTTATTAATAAGCTTACTTACTATATGTGCCATATGACGGATAGTATCGGCTTCCTGATCAGCGATGTGTCGCGCCTGATGCGGCGGCGTTTTGACGAGCGTGCCCGCGCGATCGGCGTTACCCGCGCACAGTGGCGAACGCTGACAACGCTCATCCGCAATGAAGGCATCAACCAGGGCAAGCTCGCCGAATTACTGGAAGTCGAACCAATCACCTTATGCCGGATGGTCGATCGGCTTGAGGAAGCCGGCCATGTCGAGCGTCGCCGCGACCCGCATGATCGCCGGGCTTGGCAAATCTATCTCACCGACTCCGCCCGCCCGTTGATTGATCAGCTGCGCACCATTGCTGATGCCATGTTCGATTCCGCGCTCGCTGGCATCGATCCAACGCGCCAGGCAGCGTTCATCGCCACCCTGAACGACATTCGCGCCAATCTGGCTGAAACAGACGACACCCAAGAGGCACAACATGGCTGAAGCCGATCCCGCCCAGAAACTCGCTGCTCAGAAGACGACGCCGGTGGTGGCGCCGCGCAAGTGGCGGCGGACGGCAGCATTGATCGCGGTGCCGCTGATCATCGCCGCGATTGCCGGCTATCTCTGGCTGACGTCGGGCCAATTCGTGTCGACCGACAATGCCTATGTCCAGCAGGACAAAGTCGCTGTCTCCGCCGATGTCGCCGGCCGGATCGTCGACGTTGCGGTCAAGGAGAACCAGCGCGTCAAGGCGGGCGATCTGCTGTTCCGCATTGATCCTGCTCCTTATCGTATTGCCGTAGACCAGGCCAATGCCGCGATTGCCGCCGCTCAGGTCAATGTCGCCACGCTGCAATCCAGCTATCGCGGCACATCGGCTGACATCACCGCCGCGCAGGACCGGATCGCCGCTGCGCAGCAGGATTTTGATCGCCAGACTGCGCTGATGAAGCAGGGATTCACCACCCGCGCCCGGCTGGAGCAGGCCGAACATGGCCTGGAACAGGCACGGGCAGCGCTTGCCAACGCCAGCGCCAGCGCTGACGAAGCCCGCGCCAAATTAGCGACGGGTGCCGCTGTCCCCGGCCAAAGTCCCGCTATCGCCGCGGCGCAGGTACAGCGCGAAAAGGCGCAGCTCGATTTGACCCGAACGGCCGTGTTCGCGCCGACCAGCGGCACGATCAGCCAGGCGGACCGGCTGCAGATCGGCCAGATGATGATCTCTGGTCTGCCCGCCGTCAGCATCGTCGCCAGCCAGCGCACCTGGATCGAGGCGAATTTCAAAGAAACCGATCTTGACAAGATGCGCGTCGGCCAACCCGCGACCGTCAGCTTCGATGCCTATGGCAACCTGGCATTGAAAGGCCATGTCCAATCAATCGGCGCGGGCACCGGCTCTGAATTTTCGGTGCTGCCCGCGCAGAATGCGACGGGAAACTGGGTGAAGGTCACCCAGCGTGTGCCCGTGCGGATCGCCATTGATGAGGCCAGCCCTCGCCAGTTGATCGCCGGGCTGAGCGCCAAGGTGACGGTCGACGTCCGCAATCATGGCAAGCGCTAGTTCGGCGCGCGGGGCGCAGCCCAGCGCTGCCGCCCCGGCCGTGCCACTCGATGTTCCCGCGCTTGAAACCAGCAACCGCGCCCTGCTGACGCTGGGCGTGATGGCCGCGACGATCATGCAGATCCTCGATTCGACCATCGCCAACGTTGCGTTACCGCACATGCAGGCGTCGCTCGGCGCGACGGCCGACACCATTACATGGGTGCTGACCAGCTATATCGTTGCTTCCGCCGTCGCCATCCCGATCACCGGCTGGCTGTCAGACCGGATTGGATCGCGCAACCTGTTCCTGTTTGCCGTGGTGGGGTTCGTAGCGGCGTCCATGCTATGTGGCCTTGCCCAGAACCTGACCGAGATGGTCGGCTTCCGCATTCTGCAAGGCATCGCCGCCGCCTTTATGAACCCGCTAAGCCAGACGGTGATGCTCGACATCAACAAACCCTCTCGACAGGCCGGCGCGATGGCGGTTTGGGGCATGGGGATCATGGTTGGACCAGTGCTGGGGCCAGTGATTGGCGGCTATCTGACCGACAATTTCGATTGGCGCTGGGTGTTTTACGTCAATGTGCCCGTCGGCATCGCCTGTTTCGCAATCCTCTGGGCGTTGCTGCCGACCCGGCCACTCAACGCGCGAAAGTTTGACCTTTTCGGCTTTTCGCTGCTCGCCATCGCTATCGCCGCGTTTCAGGTGATGTGCGATCGTGGCCAGTCCAACGACTGGTTTCAGTCATGGGAAGTAACGATCGAAGGGCTGGTTTCGCTGGGCGCGGCCGTGATGTTCGGAATCCACATCGCCACCGCCGATCAGCCGATGTTTGACCGGGACTTGCTGCGCAACCGCAATCTGGTGACGGGCCTTGGCTTCATGATCGTCGTTGGCATCATCATGATGGCGACAATGGCGCTGTTGCCTCCAATGTTGCAGGGGTTGTTTGGCTATCCCGTGCTCGACACTGGCATGCTGCTGATGCCGCGTGGCATTGGCATTGTCATCAGCATGGGAGTCGCCGGACAATTGGTTCAGCGCGGCTATGACACGCGGATGTTGATTGGCACCGGCCTTGCCATTGCCGCCTGGTCGCTCTGGGATATGACGCAATGGACGCTGGTGATGGGGCAGACGCCTTTCATCGTCACGGGGTTCATCCAAGGGATTGGCCTTGGCCTGGTCTTCATCCCGCTGAACATCACCGCCTTTGCGACATTACCCCCGCAATACCGGACCGAAGCCGCGAGCCTGCTCAACCTGTTCCGCAATATCGGCGCGTCGGTTGGCATTTCGATGGTGACCGCTTTGCTTGGGTATAACGTCCAGGCGAGCCATCAGGAGCTGGGCGGCCATATCACAGCCTATTCGATGAGCGCGATTGACCCCAGCCAGGCCTCTATCCTTGGCGAGAGCGGTCAGTCGCTGATGGCGATCATGAATGCCGAAGTCACCCGGCAAGCCGCAATGATCGCCTATCTCGACGATTTCCGCCTGATGATGTTCCTGACCGCGCTGGCGGTGCCGCTAGTGCTACTGCTCAAGCGCCCAGGCCGACCGCCAAAGGCCGAGGCGCAGCATGCGGCGTTTGACTGAGCGGAGCGTCTGACGAGGTTTTGGGTCGCGCAAAGCGGTTGCAAATCAGATGCGCGAAGCGCTTTCAACGGCTGGGAAGGAAAAGACTGCGTCGCCGCATGGCGACCGATACTTGATATCCCCCTCTCTGCGTCTCCGCGCCTCTGCGCGAACAAATCTCTCTTCTTCTCTGTGCCCTCCGCGCCGCTGCGCGAACCAAACCCTTCAAACCCAGACCCGCCGCGAACAGCGTTCAGCTCTGGTCCGCGCTGAACGTCACGAACCCCAGATCGCCCTGCCCCACGGTCCCGCCAGCCATCGCCAGCATCGCATCGAGCGATTTCTTCGCGCGCAACCGCAAGCCTTCCTCGATTTCGATACGCGGCTCCAGATCGCGCAGCGCGATGTAGAGCTTTTCCATCGTGTTCATCGCCATATAGGGGCAGATGTTGCAGTTGCAGTTGCCGTCCGCGCCGGGCGCGCCGATGAAATTCTTCGTCGGATCAGCCTTTTCCATCTGGTGGATGATGTGCGGTTCGGTCGCGACGATCAGGACATCGCCGGGCATCTTCGCCGCGAAATCGAGGATACCGCTGGTCGATCCGACATAATCGGCATGGTCCAGAATATAAGGCGGGCATTCCGGGTGCGCCGCCACCGGCGCGCCGGGGTGCTTCGCCTTCAGCTTGAGCAATTCGGTTTCGCTGAACGCCTCATGGACGATGCATACGCCGGGCCAGAGCAGCATGTCGCGCCCGGTCTTACGCGCCAGATAGCCGCCAAGATGCTTGTCGGGGCCAAAGATGATCTTCTGATCGAGCGGGATCTGACTGAGGATTTTTTCCGCCGATGACGAGGTGACGATCACGTCGCTGAGCGCCTTCACCTCGGTCGAGCAGTTGATATAGGTCAGCGCGATATGGTCCGGGTGCGCCGCGCGGAAGGCGGCGAACTTGTCCGGCGGGCAGCTATCTTCCAGGCTGCACCCGGCGCGCAGATCGGGCAGCACGACAATCTTTTCGGGGGACAGGATTTTGGCTGTGTCGGCCATGAACTTCACGCCGCAGAACGCAATCACATCGGCATCGGTCGCCGCTGCTTTGCGGGAGAGATCGAGGCTGTCGCCGACGAAATCGGCAATGTCCTGAATTTCGGGGCGCTGATAATAATGCGCGAGGATGATGGCGTTGCGGTCGCGGCGTAGCCGATCGATCTCATCGCGCAGATCGGTCCCTGTCGGGTTGCCGCCAATACCGTTCCTTGCGTCCATTTCTCAACTCTCCGCGTCGCCCGCTGCCCACATGGCCCCGCCAGCGCGCCGGATCAACCCAGTGGCGACGGCGGAAATGCCAGCGGGGCAATTGCGGCACCCGGCGTCCCCGCCGTAACGGCCTGATAAAGCGTCAGTCCTAAGGGCCCAAAGGCGATAATGTCCGTGACGATCTCAGTCGCAACGATACCGCCCAGGCCCCACCACCATGCCGGGTGGACCCGCCCGTCGCGCCGCAAATCAGCGATGATGCCGATCACCGGCAGCAGCATCACGCAGACAAAGGTGGCATGAAACGCCCATGGAATAAGCAGCGGCATCGGTAGCAGCCGCCCGAACCCCGGCCCGACGAGCAGCGCCATCCCGCAATAGTTGAGCCGCCGATGCCAGCCGGTGTGCATCCGCAAACTGACGCCAGCGACAATCAGACAAATGCAGCCGATCAGCGACAAGGGATCGAATACCAGAAAGTGCAGTGGCTGGAATATGAAGGGCGTTGTGCCAGCGCGCACGTTCATCAATGTCACGGCGGTGCCCAGATAAAGCATCAGCGCCAGCCACCCCATCGCCAACCAGCCAAGCCGCCGGTGCAGCGCAATCGGCCCCTGCGTCGCAAACCAGTTTTGCAGGACGTAAATGACCATCCAGCCCATGAAGACGATCGCATGAGCATGAACGATCGGCGGCCGGTTGAAGCTCGACCGGCCAGCGGCAAGCGACAGGCCGAACCCCGCGATGATCAGCCCCGCCATCACAAACGCCATCGTCAGGAAAAACCTGTCGTCGCTGCGCTGGTGCTGTTGCGGCATTGCCAGAGTCGCCATCGTCATTTCCCCCCATTTCCCCGAGCAACGCCATATCAGCTAAGCTCAGCCTGGAAAATGGGGCTCAATGCGGACGCCGCGTCGCCAACTTGGTCGAGAAGAACGCCACAATCGCAACGTCGAAGCTTGCGTGGAAAGCTGCACGATCGAACCCCTGTGCGCTTTTGCAAAGCTGTGGCATGATAGCTGGATTGGCGCAGGGAGCCAGAAAATCGAAATGGCCGGCATCTGCCACGCTGTGAAACTCCGGCTTTCCAGGCAGCGCCGCGCGGACGGCATCCGCATAATATGGCGTCGGAAGGATTTGGTCATTATCGGCGCGCCAGAGCTGAACTGGCACGCGAACGCCAGCAAGACCGGCGCGATCGAAGGTGAAACCCAACGCAGGCGCGGCAACGACAATAGCCTTGATCCGCGCATCCCGCAGGTTGGGCCAAGCCGGGGCAGTCGTCCGTTTCTGGGCCTTGATCAGCGCACAGTCGAAGAATTTCGGATGCTGTGCGCAATGGTCCTGAAGACGGGTGAGGTCGGGGCGTCCTCCCGCTGCAGCCAAAACCGTAAACCCTCCGGCTGAAAAGCCGAACGCGCCAACGCGATCCGCGTCGATAGAGGCTCGGTCTCGCCATGTCTGCACCATGTAAGTGATCGTGGCGGAGAGCGCCGCCGGGCGTTCCTCGATGCGCGTCGCACGGCTAGTGTCGCGCCAGTTGTCGCCGGGGTGGGTCAGGGCCGCAACGATGAAACCGGCACGGGCGAGCGCTACGGCGGTATCGACATGGCCAGCGAAATCGCCGCCGGTGCCGTGCGAGAAGACGATGAGGGGATGTCGGTCGCTTGGCACGCGCGCGCCCGCTATTACCTCGTGCGCATAAAGCCCTAATTGTTGGCGAGCGGGTGTCCCCGACGCCGGGTACCAAATGCCAAGCTCGGTGCCATCCGGGGTGGTTAGACGCTCGAAGCCCGCCTGTACCGGTTGGGCCTGTACCGGTTGGGCCTGAGCCGGTTGAGCCTGAGCCACTGGAACAACCGGCGTCAGGAATATGGCTGCAAGAGTAATGCGTAATGACATAATCGCCTCCAAGATGAATGCGATGTCTGGTTGTTGAATCTCGGCCCTGGCCGGAAGATGGGTTTTCGCGAATGGGCAAATGGGTTCGCGGTTAGGCGAACGGGCTTCCCCCGCCGTGCTGACCGGGGTAGAAGTCGGCATGTCCCGCCCCTCTGCCCTCGTCCCTGCTGTCGGCATGACGACAAGGACCTTATTACGGTGGATCGGCATTGCTGTTGCTGTCGGCGTTCTGATGGCGGTTTTGGGGCCATTTGGCAGTTATATGAACGGCGGTCCCGTCCGGCTTGCCGTGTATTGGATCAGCGCCATGCTGCTGGGCTTGGCGCTATATGGTCTAATGTACAGGATCATCATCTCGTCGATCGCTCCGGACTCTCCCAGATGGTGGCCGGCCTTGATCGGCGGCACGCTTCTCGCCAGCGTGCCGCACGCACTGGCGACGCGAACGGGCGCTTTCTGGCTTTGGCCTGGACTGGCCCAGCTTCACCTTCCCTTGCTGCTGTGGTTCGCCCAGACTGCAACGCTCGGGATGGTTGCGATTGCGGCGATCGATTTCACCCGCTCTCGCCGCGCATTCGCGCAACACAATAATGTTGCGCCACCATCGACGGCGGCGGGTGCCGCTACTCTGGATGGAAACATTCTGGCGTTGCAGATGGAGGACCATTACGTCCGCGTACACCGGCCAACCGGATCCGAACTGATTCTGATGCCGATGAGCCGTGCGATCGACAGCGTCGGGGTGGAAGGGTTGCGGACGCACCGGTCATGGTGGGTTGCAAGTCATGCGGTAGCAGCCGTCGAGGGGAACGCACGCTCAATGCGCTTGCTCCTGTCGAATGGCCTGGTCGCGCCTGTCGCGCGTTCTGCGGTCATCCACCTCAAGGCTGCCGGATGGATCGCCGATGGGCAAGGCGGCGCTGGTCGCCGATAACGGGAACGTCGTCAGAGCCAAGTAAATCGCCGCAACCGCCAATCGGCCACCTACCCTACGGCCTGCCTCCAACCACCTCCTCAACCGAACGCGAAACATCCCATTGCTCGCCATTCACGCGACGGCGTTCGGGGGGGAAGGTGACGATGACGCGGGCATTGGCGTGGCCCAGCGTGCTGAGCGGCGCGGCAAGGAGATTGGACAAGGCCGCCCGCGCCTGTTCGCGCGCCTGAGCGATCCGCGCCGGAGAGCCCGCTTCCTTCTGCGCCTTGTTGGTCGCGTTTTGCGAAGCCTGCTGGCTCAGCGCCTCGCTCGCCTCGCGCGTTACGATCACGCCGGTGGTCTCCACCATCGTCCGGTGCGCTTCGTCGATATTTGGCGCCGCGACGGTGACATCGGGGGCGTTGACAATAAGCGTTTCCGTCTTCGCATTCCATTCGACCTGATCGGGGCCGATGCCGGAGACATCGACGAAATAATCGACCGAATAGGGCATTTTGATCACTTGATCCGACCGCAGCCAGCCAAATCCGCGCACATCGGTTGCGCGGCTCTGGATGATGCCGGTCAGCGAGGCGACCTTCAAGCTGCTCGCCCCCGACAGCCGCGCCGATACGAGTTGCGTCACCGCGTTGCCGCCATCGTCGACGCTCGGTGTATAGCGCTCGCGATAGCGATCATAAGCCAGGAAACCGAGCAACCCGACCCCGATAATAATCAGCAAATTGATCAGCCAGCGCGATCCAGTGGGTTTCAGATCATCCGCCATTGCGCGCCATCCTCAGCAATCAGCCCGCGTGCGCGCAGGTCGATGAGATGCGCCGACACCGATCCGCCCGCCGCGCCAAACAGTCGCCGGTCGATACCGACATACATGCGTTCGACCAGTTCGGGGATGGTACCCACCCCCTCCTCCAAAAGCCGCAGGATCTGCGCTTCACGCTGGCGACGATGGCCCAAAAAGCCGCGCACCTTTTGCGCTGGATTGTCGATCGGCTCGCCATGCGCGGGGTAATAGCGGCGATCATCGCGCGTCTGGAGCTTTTGCAGGCTCGCCATATAGGCCGCCATGTCGCCATCGGGCGGCGAAACGACTGTGGTCGACCAGCCCATCACATGATCACCGGTAAACAATGCGCCCGCCTCAGGCAGCGCAAAGCAGAGATGGTTGGAGGTGTGGCCGGGTGTTTCGACAGCGATCAGCGTCCAGCCATCGCCCGTGATGCTGTCGCCCTCGGCCAACACCCGATCCGGCGCATAATCGCGGTCGAACGCTGCATCGGCGCGCGGGCCGAGCGCATCGAGCACCAGCGGCGCACAGCCCATGATCGGCGCACCGGTCGCTGCCTTTAGCGGGCGGCTGCCTGGGCTGTGGTCATTATGGGTATGGGTAATGACGATGGCCCGCACCGGCCGCCCCGCAATCGCGCGGACAATGGCGTCGATATGCGCGGGATCATCGGGGCCGGGATCGATCACCGCCAGATCCGTGGTGCCGACCAGATGGGTTTGCGTACCGGTAAAGGTGAAGGCCGAGGGATTGGGTGCCAGCACTCGTGCCACGAGCGGCTCGAGCGCGATGCAATCGCCTGTCGGTATCGCCTCCATAGTCCTGCAAATGGCGGTTTGGCACGGCAAAGACAAGGGGCGTGCGTGGAACCGGCCAGCGATTAATGGCCTGAAATCGAGTGTCCCGGCAGACACAGGGGCGCGCCTGCCGGGACTCCGCATGATGCCGGTATAACCGGCATCATTGGTGCGGATCAGTTGACCTTGGCGAGATCAGCTTCGACTTCAGCAATGGCCTCGTCGATCGCCTGCAACGCTTCGCTGCTCGGTTTGCCTTTTGCCGCGATGCTGGCGCGGGTGCTGCGAAGCCCCTCAAGCGCGGATTGATAGGCCTTGCGCTCAATGTTCCTGCTATTGGCCGCTACGGCAGCACTCTCTACCGTCACTTTATCGATCCGGTTTTGGCATATGATAATGCGGCGTTTGCCGTTCTTTTCGTCATGCAGAACCATCTTCCGGTCGTCGCCCTGCCCGCGTCCGCAATTCATTTGGGTAACTTCTGGAAATTGCCTGATTTCGATGGTCATGCGGTTGCCATCATCGGTCCGGACTTTAACGCCTGGGCCGCCAAATTTGAACTTCCGGAGGATGATCGGCGCGCCATCGCGCTTCGATCGCGCCAATTCATCAGCGGTGAAGCCATCGGCCAGCATGTCTGCTTCCGAACGGATAGAGCGACGCTTCTTGATCACGATCACGTGGCGCTTGCCATCGCTATCGGTCCATTCCTGCCGTTCGCTGTCCGTGTCCCCGGCGGCGGGCGCTACCGGTGGTACCGGTGCCACGGGCGCTGGAGGCGCAGCGGGTGCGACATTGGAAGGCGGCACGGGCACTGACTGTGGCTGCAACGGCGCAGCTGGCGGTACCGGTGCCGCCCCAGTCGCCTCAGCAGCGGGCGATGGCAATGGGGCCAGCGCATGCCGCATCTTGGACGCAGCCAACCGGTCAAGCTCGGCCAGATCAGCCCCGATTGCCTCGTTCACGTTGGTCCGCACTTTCTCGGCGGCCTGGGTACCCGATGCCGTTAGGCCAAGGCCAGCAATGCCGACCGCCATCACTGCCATCGACCCCGCGACCAGCCGCCCACGCGACTTCTTCGTTGATGAAAGCATCCTCAATCTCCCTTTCAAATCATTGATTGTGTGCAAATGGCAGGCTGCAGATATCGCCCCGCCATGCGCCGATTTGACGATCGCGCGACCATAAGCATGGGTGAAGGCAGCGGTGCGCCCGGTCAGCACGCGCGCATCGCACGCCATTTCCTGATCCGCCCGGAAAGCACGAAAGGCACGCCAGGCAATCGGGTTGAACCAGTGCAGGGCAAGCACACCAAGCGCCACCCAGTTCGCAACCAGATCACCGCGCGCATGGTGAGCCAGTTCATGGGCCAGCGCGAGCGTGCGTTCGTCCGCATCATAACGATCGGTAAAGTCGCTTGGAAAGGCCACGACCTTGCGCCAGATGCCGAACGCTAGCGGACCACCCGTTGCGTCGGTTTCGATCACCTCTACCCGATCGCCTGCGATGCGATGGCGCCGCCGCGTCTGGCTTTCCAGGCGGCGGCAAAAGCGTCGATAGGTGACGAGATGATAGCCAAGAAAGATTGCCGCACCGATCGCCCAGAGGATCAGCGCAAGCAACAGCCAGCTAGGCCCGTCTGCAGCGGCAACGGGCGGTACCAGCACCATCCGCATCGGTTCAGCGGCTAAGGTGAGATCAACCGTCGCAATCGCCTGGTCGGCGACGCTAGCGGGCAATCGTTCAGGATTGAGCACTCCGAACGCCACCCCTTGGCCCATCGCCTTTTCAACGGCGGGGGATACCAATCCGCTCAATCGCCAGTCGCCGGGCAGCGGTGGCAGAATAAGCCGGAGGACCGGCAATGCCCAAAGTGCATATGCCACCGAAGGGCCAAAGGCCCTCCGCACCGGGTTCCGCAACAGCAAAATGGCAAGCATCAGCAGGCTGGTCGCCAGCAGCGTTTCCACCCCCCAGCTGATCATGATTTGAGCCCTTTCAGCAGCGCCTCTATCTCAGCGATGTCCTGGTCGGTCAGTTGATCGCGTTCAGCGAGGTGGGCGACGAGCGGGGTCAACTTGCCGCCGAACAGCCGATCCATCAGCCGGCGCGATTCCCCCGCGACATAATCTTCGCGCGCGACCAACGGCCGGTACAAATAGCGGCGGCCATCTTCCTGGTGGCCGATCACATTCTTGGCAAGCAACCGACCGAGCAACGTCTTGACGGTATTGACGCTCCAATCGCGGCCCGGTTCGATCCGTTCGGCGACGTCCTGCGCCGAAAGCGGGGCACAATCCCACAATACTTCCATCACGGCATGTTCAGCATCGCTGATTCGTTCGGCCATCGCTCGCTCCTTCGACTACGGATGTAATCTCATCGATTACATCCGTAGTCAAGAGGCCAGTGCTTTAGGGAACCAAGCGATATTCGCCGTTCGTAAATGACCACAGGCTGAACGGTGCATGTCGGAAATTCTTACAGTCGAACGCCATCCAGAGTCGGCGTTAACCATTGTAACGGGCCGAAAATGCAGCGCTTGGTCAATCTGGCACAAAGGCTGCTATATAGAGGACATGCCGAGCGGTAGCGCTTCAGCAGGGCGGATTGACAGCTTCTTCCGGTTTCGCGTCAATCCGCCCGCCCCGGCATCCCCTAAGGAAATGGTTCAGATTGCAGGCGCGACCGCTGCCCGTGCCGACATTTGCGGCCGCCCGCCCGTGATCCGGCGAGCCGCGGCACTTTGCAGCGCCCGGGGATATATATCGCTGAGCAAGCGTTCAAAGGTGCGATCCCAGCTGAATCGCGCTTCGACATGAGCCCGAGCCGCCTTACCGATCGCCTGATGATCGCCGTGCCAAAGCGCCACCACATTATCAGCCATTTGCTGGGTATCGTCGACAGGGCCGAGCAGCCCCAGCCCCGGCGGGACGCGATCGATCATCGCCCCACTGGCGACGCCGACCACGGGCAGCCCAGCCGCCTGCGCCTCAACAATCGAAATGCCAAACGTCTCGTCCGCCATACCGGATACATAGATGTCCGACGACGCCAGTGCCCGAGCCAGCACCGCCCGATCATGAACAAAGCCCATAAAAGCAATCGGTAGCCCGGCGCTTTCATCCATCAACCTTGACCGCAATTTGCCATCACCAATGAGCACCATCGCCGCGCCAAGGTCGGGCGGCAAACGACGGAACATATCGATCAGCCGATCAGCGCGTTTTTCATTATCGATCCGACCCGCATAGACCAGCAACGGCCCATCGCCGGGAAGGCCCAAGTCGCGCCGAAACGCGGGATCGCGCTTCAACGGGTGGAACATATCGATATCGACGCCAAGCTGCAGCACGCTGGTGCGCGGCACATTATGCGCGGCGAGCACCTCGCAAACATCGTCACTCAACGTGTAGACCCAGTCGAATTCGCGGTAAGTGATCTCGGCATAGCCATAAGAAAGCCAGCGAAACCCCTTGCCAAGAAACGACCCGAACTTTGCGCTCGCCACCCGGTAGACATGGGCATTGGGAAAATCGGTGCTGTAGGCTGCGACGAGCGCCGTTTCCGGATGCGCGCGACGATGATGGATCGCCGTCCAGGGCAGCACCCAGGGACAAAGCGATTCAACCACATCGGGCTTGAAACGGGCAAGCAGCTCCCGGACGATCTTGGTTCGCAGAATGAAGCGATAATTGGGGCTGCCCCGCACCGGATCGGCACCGACTTCTGCCCAGATATGCCGCCCATTGACGACAATCTTGTCCTCTGGCCCAGGGACGATCTGCAACAGACTATGGGGCGTTTTGGCAAGGATATAATCCCGCTTTTCACGCAAATAGGTGCTTACGCCGCCGCCACCTGCTGGTGAATAGCTCTGCGTCAGATCACAGATTAACATCGGGGCAGGCCCACTTGGCCCTTCGGGGGAATCGCCCTTGTCCAGTCGCATATAAAGCCCCCCTTGGTCGATCAGCTCGCGCTGACGAGGCCTTTGTCGGCGAACAGCTGGCTCAATTCGCCGCTCTCATACATTTCCATCATGATGTCGGAACCGCCGACAAACTCGCCCTTGACGTAAAGCTGCGGAATGGTCGGCCAATCAGAGAATGCCTTAATGCCCTGGCGCACGCCCTGATCCTGCAGCACATCGACGCTGCCGAATTCGACGTTCAGATGATTGAGAATCGCAACCGCCTTGCTGGAAAAGCCGCATTGCGGAAACAGCGGGCTGCCCTTCATGAACAACAGCACATCGTTGCTCGTCACCATCTCGGCAATGCGGGCCTGGGAATCATCGGTCATTGATCAATCCTTCGTTACGCTGGGGTAGCGGTCGTCAGCTGCAAGGCATGGAGAACACCCCCCATGCGCCCGCCAAGCGCTGCATAAACCGCCTGATGTTGTTTAATTCGAGGCAAGCCCCGAAAACTTTCGGCCGTAACCTTGGCCGCATAATGATCGCCGTCACCGGCCAGATCGGTTATCTCCACCTGCGCATCGGGGATCGCGCTGCGGATCAGTCGCTCAATTTCAGCCGCGGGCATCGCCATGATTATTCTGCATCGCTCAATTGCTGGCGCGCGACGAAGCTCTGCAGGCTAAGCTGCGCGCGCACGGCATCCTCGCTGGTCTCAACGCCAGCCGCGATCAAATCGCCAACAATTTTGCGGACGACGTCCTCATCGCCGGCTTCCTCGAAATCGGCCTGTACGACCGACTTGCCATAGGCATCGGCCTCTTCGGGGGTGAGCTTCATCAGCTCGGCCGCCCAATGGCCGACCAGCTTGTTGCGGCGGGCGATTACCCGGAACGCCATTTCTTCACCCAGCGCGAAGTTGGCTTCGGCCGCGCGCTCCCGATCGTTGAAAGTCGTCATGAGGGGGTCTTCCCTGTAAAAATCATTGTCGCCACCAAATAGGGAAGCAACCGAGCTAACGCAACGTTTGGCTAGTCGCCAATGCGCACGACCAGTTTGCCGATAGCCCCGCGTGCCGCCATTTTTGCAATCGCCTTGCCACCGTCTTCGAACGCGAAAACTTCGGTGACAAGCGGATTGATCGCCCCCTCTTTCCACAATCGAAACAACCGTTCGACATGATCCTGATTGGCCTTGGGATCACGCGCAGCAAAGGCACCCCAAAATACGCCGCACACGTCGCAGCTTTTCAGGAGCGTCAGATTAAGCGGCAGCCGGGGGATGCCGGCGGGAAAACCAACCACCAGATACCGACCTTCCCAGGCAATCGATCGCAGCGCGGGCTCGGCATAATCGCCGCCGACCGGATCGTAGATCACATCGGCACCGTTCGGCCCCAAAGCGGCCTTGAACATTTCCGCCAGCGCTTTTGACTGATCTTTGTCGAACGGCGCGCGGCCATAAACAATCGTGCCGTCTGCGCCAGCCTTTCGGCATGCCTCGGCCTTTTCCTCGCTGGATACTGCCGCGATCACGCGCGCGCCAAAGGCCTTGCCGAGCTCAACTGCCGCCAGGCCGACACCGCCCGCTGCCCCCAGCACCAGCAGCGTCTGCCCCTCTGCCAGGTGCCCGCGATCAAGCAGGGCGTGGATGGTCGTTGCATAGGTCAGCAACAATGCCGACCCTTCCTCAAAACTACGCCCTTCGGGCAGGCGAAACAGGCGGGCTGCATCAACCGCGATCTTTTCGACGAGTCCGCCATTACCGACAGTGGCAACGACCCGGTCGCCCGGCACCCAATCGGTCACACCCTCGCCCACGCTCTCAACGACACCTGCAATTTCCCCGCCGGGGGCGAACGGTCGTTGCGGCTTAAACTGGTATTTGTCCTCAATGATCAGCACATCGGGATAGTTGATCGAGCAGGCTTTGACGGCGACAATAACCTGCCCCTTACCGGCGACTGGGTCCGGCACGGTTTCAAGGGTTAGCGTTTCCGGTCCGCCCGGTGCCGTCGACAGCAAAGCCCGCATCTATCTTCTCCCGCAGATCGGACGACGGCGGTGTGTCGCCGTCACTCCTGTTCGATTATGCGGTTGCCTTGCCAGCCAGCGGGCGGCTGCGTCCAGTGGCTATTTGCCCGTCGCCCGCTTTGGGCGCGCTTTATTCCGCAGCCGCCGGGAACGCCGGCAGCTTGGCGATGTCGCGCGGATCGTGCTGGATGATCACGGTTGCCTTGGTGTTGCGCGCCAGCGCCTTGAACCGGCCGAGCGAGGCCAGCGTATCGGCGCGGTTGGTGTTGAAGGTTGGCACGCCGTCACTCACGTAATTTTCCTGGAAATGCGCGAGATCACCGGTCAGCAGGAAAGTCTTGCCGCTGATGAGTTTGACCAGCAGCGCGTGATGGCCGGGGGTGTGGCCGGGCGTGTCGATCATCGTCACGCTGCCATCGCCGAAAACGTCCTTGTCACCGCTAATTGGTATTGATTTGCCGGTGCCGCCGATCCAGGTCTTCAGCGCCGCTGGATTGGCGCCGAAGGCCGGCGGGGTGGCGCTGAGCGCGTCCAGATCGCCCTTGCCGATCATCAGCGTCGCGCCGGGAAAGGACTCGGCCTGGCCGACATGATCATAATGATAATGGCTGATGCCGATCATCTCGATCTGTTCGGGCTTCACGCCCAGCTCGCCGAGCTGTTCGACGACGGTCTTGGTCACCGACGCGCCGCCCTTTACCGGATCGATCTTCGCGCCCTTCATCGATGCCGGCAGGCCAGCATCCCAGATCATGTAGCGGTCGCCGTGCTTGATCAGATAGCAACTCGCAGTCAGCGCCTTGCCCTGGCCGGGATAGGCGCGTGTGTCAGAAAACAGGTTGAGATCGGGAATATAGGTCGATCCGCAATCAAGCCGCCACAGCTTGATCTCCCGGGGTGTCTGGCCGCTGGCGGCATAAGCAAAAACGCCACTGAGCACGGTGCCCGCGATCAATAAATACAGCGCTCTTTTCATGCAAAGTCCCCCGACGAAACCCGGCCAGTGTTCCGCTATCGCTTTATCTGCTGGCCTCTGGGGCGCCTTAGGCATTTCCGCGATGTCATGAAAGTCCCGCGTGACGCCGCTTTGACGAATTCGGGATCATCGTGGCACAATTTTGCGCCATGCGGGCAGGATCAGCAATATTCGGTCTGCCCGCGTCGTTCTTTTGGGCTTAAATAGCTGGCTTCGTGGATGACGGGGGGCGCTGCGCCATCGCGGATCGACTGGAGCACAGTGCCAAAGTCATGCGCGCACCGAAAACCAAGCTGTTGTTCGGCCAAGCGCGAATCATAGACGCGATCGATGCTGGTGGGCAGCACCCAACCCCGCTTGGCATATAAGGCGGGCGCATCGGGGAAATAGCGCGCGATGACGGCGACAGCATCAGCCTTCAGCGCCTGTGCATCCGCCGGCACGAACGGTGTCGGCGCTGACAAGATGAACCTCCCAAAGCCAATCTCAGTTGCCCGATCAAGCGCCGCAAGGTGCGCTGCCGCAGCATCTTCCACGGTCAATCGGCGATTAAGTAGCTCATTCGCCTTGAGATTCTCGCCGGCCGGTTCGGTATTTGTATCATCATCTTCGGGGAAAAAGCGCCCGGTCCGCAAGACCATGCACGCAAGCCCGCGTTCCTGGTGAAACAGCCGACAGAGATGCTCGGCGGCGAGTTTGGTGACGCCATAGATGTTGCGCGGTTCCAACGGCGCCATTGTCTCGTCGATCCAAACCGCGCGGTCCCCCTCTGCCCGGCGGATCGCGTCAGAGATCATCAGCGAGGTGGTTGAGGTGAAGACGAACCGGTCATGCCCGGCGGCCACCGCCGCTTCGAGCAGGTTGAGCGTCCCGGTGACGTTGACATCGACAAAGGCTTGCGTCGGATAGCGAACAATATCCGGTTTATGCAGTGCACCGGAATGGATAACCGCCTCAATCCCGCGTTCTGCAAAAACCCGGTCGATCACCGCCCGATCAGCCACCGTGCCGATCACATCCGTGTCGGTCCCAGGTGCGACGTCCAGACCGACAACCTCATGCCCAGCCGATCGCAGCCGGGGTGCCAGAAACCGGCCCAGCCAGCCCGATGATCCTGTCAGCAATACCCGCATGCGCTTCCCCGATATGTTTACGCGATATAATGCGCCGTCGTCTTGGCCCGCACCTCGTCTGCCGTCACGCCAGGCGCAATCTCGACCAGCTCAAACGGGCTGGCATGATCGGGCCGGTGGAATACCGCCAGATCAGTAATGACCATGTCGATCACATTCTTGCCGGTCAGCGGCAAGGTGCAGGTCGGGATGAATTTCGGGTCGCCGTTCTTCGACGTGTGCTCCATCACCACGACGATGCGCTTGACGCCCGCGACCAGGTCCATCGCGCCGCCCATCCCTTTGATAAGCTTGCCGGGAATCATCCAGTTGGCAATGTCGCCGCCCTCGCTGACTTCCATCGCGCCCAGCACCGTCAGGTCGATATGCCCGCCCCGGATCATCGCGAAACTGTCGGCGCTGCTGAAATAGACCGATGACGGCAGCTCACTGATTGTCTGCTTGCCGGCATTGATCAGGTCTGGATCGACTTGGTCCGGATAGGGAAACGGGCCGATGCCGAGCATCCCGTTTTCGCTTTGCAGCGTCACGTCCATGCCATCGGGAATGTGGTTCGCGACCAGGGTCGGGATGCCGATGCCTAGGTTCACGTAAAACCCGTCCTGCAATTCCTTTGCCGCGCGTGCGGCCATGTCGTCACGTGTCCACGGCATTAAAATTCATCCTTCATCGAAAGCGTTGGCCAAACGAGCCAGGTGCCGATTGCAAAAGTCAGTCCATACGCCAGCACGATCGCCGACGATCCATAGATAAAGCCAGTCGAAAGATCAGGTCGCCAGCGCTGCATCAACGGCCCCGCCAAGCCGCGCACCAACAGCACCGCGCTGATCAGCACCAGCGCCAAGCGCATCAGCGGCAACTGCCGGATCAGGCCCGCAGCGGCGAAAGCATAAACCGCCCACACAGCGATCACGCCCGCGATCAACGCGGTGATAATCGCTGGTCCCGGTCGGCCGAGCGCGGCCATCCGTGCCATTCGTTCTCCGGCGCCAAGCGCGCGATACCAATCCGGCCCGCCGACAATGCAGCCAAGGTGCAGCAGCGATGCGATGACGCTCAGCACGCCCGCTGCCATCATCCAATCGCGCGCCGAACCCATTAGACAGTCGCCCGCTCGCGCGTCGTTACAAATTCGATCTTCTTGTCATAGGGCGCGCCCAGGATCAGGCGGTTCACATAGATGCCAGCCAAATGCACCTGATCGGGGTCGAGCGATCCCACGGGTACGATTTCCTCGACTTCGGCCACGCAAACCTTGCCCGCGGTCGCCATTGGTTGGTTGAAATTGCGCGCGGTTTTGCGGAAAATCAGATTGCCCGCCTCATCGGCCTTCCAGCCTTTGATGATCGAGAGATCGGCGCGGATGCCGCGTTCAAGAATATAGTCCTGCCCGTCGAATTCCATCACCGGCTTGCCCTCGGCGACCAACGTGCCGACACCTGTCTTGGTGTAAAAGCCCGGAATGCCCGCACCGCCTGCCCGGCAGCGTTCGGCGAGCGTTCCCTGCGGGCAGAACTCCACCTCCAGCTCGCCGCTCAGATATTGCCGCTCGAACTCCTTGTTCTCGCCGACGTAAGAGCTGATCATCTTCTTCACCTGGCGCGTGCGCAGCAGCTTGCCGAGCCCCTCGCCATCGATGCCGGCATTGTTGCTGGCGATCGTCAGATCCTTGGTGCCCGCATCGCGAATCGCGTCGATCAGCCGTTCCGGGATTCCGCACAGGCCAAAGCCCCCCGCGCAGATCGTCATCCCGTCGAACAACACCCCTTCAAGCGCGGCAGCAGCATTGGGGTAGAGCTTTTTCATGGGGGCACTCCGCAAGGTTTCGGGTTGGCACAGCTGTCGCTTAGTCCCCCGCTACCGCGCGGGTCAACGGCTAGCCGACCGCCCCGAACAGCAATCCCACCCCTGCCGTGATTGCCATCGCCAATACGCCCCAGAATGTCACCCGAACGGTTGCGCGCAGCACCGGCGCGCCCCCGGCGCGAGCCCCGACGACACCCAACAAGGCGAGGAACAGAATCGACCCAACCGCGATTCCCCAGACCAGCCACGATCGCGGCAATATCAGCACCAGCAGCAGCGGAAACGCCGCGCCGACGACAAAACTCGCCGCCGACGCGAGTGCCGCTTGGATCGGTTTCGCCTCCATATGGGCGCTCAGGCCGAGTTCGTCGCGGAGATGCGCCTTTAGCGGGTCCTTGGCAGTGAATTGCGCGGCAACATCCGACGCCAATTTGCGGTCAAGACCGCGCGCCATATAGATGCGCGTCAGTTCCTCCAGTTCCGATTCCGGGTCCTCGACCAGCTCGTGCTCTTCTTTTGAGCGGTCCGCCTTTTCGGTATCCGCCTGCGAACTGACCGAGACATATTCTCCCGCCGCCATCGACATCGCCCCCGCGACCAAAGCCGCGACACCGGTCACCACAATCGCCGACGGACTCTGCGCCGCCGCCGCCACGCCGATGATCAGACTGGCGGTTGAGACGATCCCGTCATTCGCCCCCAGCACCGACGCGCGCAACCAGCCGATCCGCGCGACGAGATGCGATTCCCTATGGGATCGGGGCATAAGCTATCCTTCAATAGGCCAGTTTCAGGCCGGGTCGGGCCCAAGGTATCGCAATCAGCTGACCGGTGCCTGACAGGGTAACGAACGCGGTTTTCCTATCCGGCCCGCCCCAACAAATGTTGGTGGTGAAGGGATCGGGCGTGGAGACAAATTCCACCAGCTCCCCGGCCGGCGAGATTACTGAAATGCCGCTCTCACCAATCGTGGCGACACAAATGTTGCCGCAGTCTTCAATGCCCAGCGAATCGAAGAACTTGTACCCCGCCGGTCGGTAAAGGGGCATCCCGGCTCCGCCGAGGCCGCCCGCCTGATCCACCTTGCCCGGCGCCGTGATCCGAAACGCCATCAGCCGGCAGGTATAAGTTTCCGCTGCATAGAGCGTGTTGCCATCGGGCGAGAGGCCAATGCCGTTGGGGTTCTCGCTCGGGAAGATGACTTCCTCCAGGTGCGATCCATCGGCCTTGGCATAGAAAATGCCGGTAACATCCCGCTCGCGTGGGCGATTTTTGCCATGGTCGGTGAACCAAAAGCCGCCATGCTGGTCGAACACGATGTCGTTCGGCCCGCGTAGCACACAGCCAAAATCGCCGTCCTTATAGAGTATCTCGACCGCGCCGGTTTCGATGTCGATCCGCTCGATCCGCCCGCCCGAATAATCATCGGCCTGGCCATTGGGGATCAGCAGGCCGCTGGGATGTTCGTGGTAATTGAAGCCGCCATTGTTGCAGCAATAGAGCTTGCCATCTGGCCCCATCGCCAGCCCGTTCGGCCCGCCGCCGGGGGTCGCCACCGTCGTCCGGGTGCCATCGGGGAAACAGCGCGTGATCCGCCCATCGGCAATTTCGACCAGGATCACGCTGCCATCGGGCATCGCCACCGGGCCTTCAGGAAAGCGCAGCCCCTGCGCAACCACGGTGAAATCGGTCATTGCATCCCTCTCGCATTGCTTTGTTTGAGGGCCTATCTGCGCTTCGATATCAGGATCACCAAGGAGAATTCCGCTCATGACCGACAGCTATGACGCAGCGCTGGCCCTGTTCGTCGATGGCGCCTGGAGTGCGGGCGAAGGACGCGACACTCGCCCTGTCATCAACCCCGCCACCGGCGATGCGATTGCCGAGGTACCGCTCGCCTCAACCGCCGATCTCGATGCCGCGCTGGCCGCTGCCGAGCGTGGCTTCAAGCTGTGGCGCGCGACCGACGTCAATGCACGTGCCGTGATCCTCCACAAGGCCGCCGACTTGATCCGCGCCCGCGCCGACGCCATCGCCGCGCTGATGACGCGCGAACAGGGCAAGCCGATCGCTGAGGCGCGCGGCGAGGTGATCAGCTCGGCGCAGATGTTTGACTGGTTCGCGGAAGAAGCGCTGCGCCATTATGGCCGCGTGCTGGTGCGCCCGACCGGGCAGCGATCGATCGTGATCCAGCAGCCGGTCGGCGTCGTCGCCGCGCTCTCCCCATGGAACTTCCCGGTTTATCTCATGGCCAAGAAGCTCGCCCCAGCGCTCGCCGCGGGCTGTGCGGTGATCTGCAAGCCGCCCGAGGAAACCCCCGGCTGCACAAGCGCGATCATGCACTGCCTGGAGGATGCCGGGCTGCCCAAGGGGGTAGCCCAGCTGGTGTTCGGTGTACCCGATACCGTCAGCCGCCATCTGATCGGCAGCCCAATCGTCGCGAAGATCAGCTTCACCGGGTCGGTTCCCGTCGGCCAGCATTTGCTGCGCCTCGCCGCCGACGGGGTGAAGCGCACGACGATGGAACTGGGCGGCCATGCCCCTGTGCTGATCTTCGCCGATTGCGACTTGGACAAGACGCTCGACATGGTCGTGCCGCAGAAATTCCGGAACGCGGGGCAGGTCTGCGTGTCTCCCACCCGCTTCTATGTCGAGGAAACGATTTATGAGGATTTCCTGGCCGGGTTCGCCGCGCGGACAGCACAAGTGCCCGTGGGCGACGGTTTCGATCCCGCCACCCGCATGGGCCCGCTCGCCAATATCCGCCGCCCCGACGCGATCGAGCGCCTGGTTGACGACGCCAAGGCCAAGGGCGCCCGCACCATGGCCGGCGGCGAGCGTTTCAGCGCCAATGACAAGAATGGGGGCGGCTTTTTCTTCCGCCCCACCCTGCTCGCCGATGTGCCCAATGAGGCTGACATCATGTCGAACGAACCCTTTGGCCCGGTCGCGGTCAGCCGATCGTTCAAGGACTTCGAAGACGCGATCGAACAAGCCAACCGCTTGCCCTATGGCCTCGCCGCCTTCGCCTTCACCGAAAATGGCCGCCGCGCCAACCTGCTGGGCGACGCGATCGAGGCAGGGATGGTCGGCATCAACAGCTTTGCGATCAGCGGCGCGGACACGCCGTTCGGCGGGGTGAAGCTGTCGGGCTTCGGCAGCGAAGGCGGGACCGAGGGGTTTGCCAGCTATTGCGTGACCAAGGCGATCCATCAGGCCTAATCCCGAACCGTTCGTGCTGAGCGAAGTCGAAGCACCATCCCGATCGCTTGGCCTTCGACTTCGCTCAGGCCGAACGGTCGTTTGGTGATTTCACTTAGAACATTATCGCTATAAACCCCGCCCCATGAGCACGAAACGCACCGGCGGCCGCATCCTTGTCGACAACCTGATCGCGCAGGGCTGCGACCGGATCTTCCAAGTGCCGGGCGAGAGTTTTCTCGCGGTGCTCGATGCGCTCCACGACACGCCGGAGATTGATGTTGTCACCTGTCGGCAGGAGGGTGGCGCTGCGTTCATGGCCTGCGCAGACGGCACGCTGACACACCGCCCCGGCATCTGCTTCGTGACGCGCGGCCCCGGTGCCACGAATGCCAGCATCGGTGTTCATGTCGCGATGCAGGACTCACAACCGATGATCCTGTTCATCGGCGACGTCGATCGCGGGATGCGCGACCGCGAGGGGTTTCAGGAAGTCGATCTCCCCGCAATGTTCGCGCCTTTGTGCAAATGGGCGACCCGCATCGAGGACGCCCGCCGCATCCCCGAATATATCGCCCGCGCCTTCACCGTCGCGACCAGCGGGCGGCCCGGTCCGGTCGTGATCGCGCTGCCCGAAGATATGCTGTGCGATGTGGTAGAGGCGGTGGATCGGCCTGCTCTTACACGCCATCCGGGCGCACTCGATCCATATGACTTCGGCGATCTGCTCGATCAACTTGCTGCAGCCAAACGGCCTTTCACGATCGTGGGGGGTGCAGGATGGGACGCGCGAACAGCGGCTGCCTTTGATCATTTCGCCCAGCATTGGGGCATCCCGGTCGCCGGTGCCTTTCGGCGGCAAGATGCAATCGCCAATGCGTCGCCGATTTGGGCGGGCAATCTGGGCTATGGTCCCAACCCCAAACTGGTCGCGCGGATCAAGGCGGCTGATCTGCTGCTGGTGATCGGTGCCCGGCTGGGGGAGGCAACCACCGATGGCTATACGCTGGTAACGCCCGACCATCCGGGCCAGACGTTGATCCACATTCATCCCGATCCGGCCGAACTCAACCGGGTGTACCGCGCCGATACGGCGATCTGCGCGCCGGTCTTTTTTTTCGCCGATATGTTGGCGCGCGCCGAAGCCCCCGCCTGGCCGCGGTCGGACGGCGCCGAAGCCCATAGCGAGTGGCTCGACTGGTCGATGCCGCGCCAGCGCGATGGCATTGCCCTGGATCTGGGGCCCTGCGTCGCGGCCATGCGCGAGCGCCTCAACGCAGCTGACACCATTATCTGCAACGGGGCGGGGAATTTCTCCGGCTGGTGGCATCGCTATTGGCATTATGGCAACCCCGGCACCCAACTCGCCCCCACCGCCGGCGCGATGGGATACGGCGTCCCGGCCGCCGTCGCAGGCGCGCTTCGCTGTCCCGACAAGACCGTCGTCGCGGTCGCGGGGGATGGCGATTTCCTGATGAACGGGCAGGAACTCGCCACCGCTATCCAGCACGGCGTCAACATGCTTGTCATCGTCGTCGATAACAGCGGTTACGGCACGATCCGCATGCACCAGGAGCGCGAATACCCTAAGCGCCTGAGCGGCACTGCGCTCCACAACCCTGATTTTGCTCTACTCGCCAAGGCCTATGGCGCCTGGTCCGAAACCGTCGAGACAACCGATCAATTCGCCCCCGCGCTCGACCGCGCGCTCGCGCAGCCGGGCGTGAAGCTGCTGCATCTTAAAACCGACATCGAGGTGATCACCGCTGGCACGACCATCAGCGCGATCCGAAACGCCTGACGCAAAAAGGGCCGCCCCGGTTTTTCAGGGCGACCCAATCAACCAGGGCCGAAATCAGATATCGTCGCCCAGTGCGCCTTTGGCTTTGCCCATCGCCTGTTGGGCCTTGCCCTTCAGTTCCTGCGCCTTGCCTTCGGCCTGGGTTTCGGCGTCGCTGCTGCTCTGCTTGATCTTGCCAAGCGTTTCATTGATGTTGCCTTTGATTTTGTCGGTCAATTCGCCCATGTTACAACTCCTTTACGCGCCGTTCGGCCGAGACATTCGGCGTGGGGACGACTGTAGGAAACAACGGGTGATCGGGTTTTGGGTTCCTGAAAAATCCCTCAACCTTTCCGCAATACGGGTAAAAGGAGGCGAATCGATGTGTCTGATCTGATTGCCGCTTTTTATGAACGCAACAGCGCGAAGTTCGATTCCAGTCGGCGCAAATCCTTTTCCGAACGCGCCTGGCTCGATCGTTTTCTGCAGCCATTGCCCAAAGGCGGCCGGGTCCTTGACCTCGGCTGTGGCGCGGGCGAGCCTGTTTCGCGGCACCTGATCGATCGCGGCTTCATGGTTTCCGGCGTCGATATCTCGCCCAAGATGGTCGGCCTATGCCGCACGCGTTTTCCGCGCCATCGCTGGATTAATGCCGATATGCGCCGCGTTGCCATGGATGGATTTTATGATGGCGTGCTCGCATGGGACAGCCTGTTCCACCTGCATGGCGACGAGCAGGCCGCAGTGATTGTGCGGATCGGCGCATGGCTGGCGCCGGGCGGCCGCGTGCTATTCAACACCACGCCAGTCAAAGGCACGGAAATGGAGAGCTTCCAGGGCGAACCGCTCTATCGGCCCAGCCTTGAGCCGCACCAATATCGGGAGGCCTTTGTTCGCGCGGAGCTGGCCGAAATCGATTACCGGCCCGAAGACCCGGCCTGTGGTGGTCGGTCGATCTGGTATCTGCGCAAGGCCTGATGCCGCTTTACGGCGCGACGCGGTTTAGAAATTCAGTCACCGCCCGCCAATTATCTTCGGCCCCGCGCGGATTGCGGGCAGCAATCAGCGTCGATGATCCATGAACGCCAGCAATGGCGGGCACTGCCTGAACATTGCTCGTGCCGGGGACAGCATTGACGATTGCTTTGGCGGCGGCGATTTCCCCCGCATCCTTGGCCGACGTTACAAAAACAGGAATCGCCAGCTTGGCCGCGTTGCGCATGACCAGATCAGGCTGGCCAAGATATTCGCCGGGGGAGAAGGACAATAGCCCCGCGACCGCCCCTGGATTTTCGGCTGCGACCAGAAAGACCAGCGCCGACGAATAGCTGCTCCCCCATAGCAACACCGGCTTGCCCTGCGGTTTCGCCCAATTGAGCGCGGCTTGAAGATCGGCCTTGGCATCGAGATAGCTTGGCTCGCCGGAGACAGCGTCCGCCGTCTGGTTCGGCCCGAACAGGTCACCGCCCGATCGCTGATCGATCGCTAGTGCGCTATAGCCCATGGCCACCAATCGGGGCGCAATTGTCGCATATTCGCCCCGGCCCGACCCGGCCTGGTGAAACAGCAGGATGATCGCTTTGGGGTCCGCAGCGGCATAGAACGTGCCGTAAACGGTTACGCCATCCGCCGTCTTGATCACTGTCGGCGCGCCTACTTCCGGCTTTGCTCCATCGGCATTGGCAGTCCCGGTGGGGGATGCACCGTCGGCCGCAGGGTCGGCGGGACTACAGGCCGCCAGCGAGGCAGCGACTAGAACCAAGGATAGGCGCATCGTGCTTCCCTTATCAAAAAAAGAGTGCCGGAACGGCTCCGCTCCGGCACTCAATCATTCAGGTGATCGGACAAATCATCCAATCATCGGCTTCAGCAATTGGGCATGCCGCAATCGACACCGAACGTCGCGCAAACCGTCATGCAGGCTGCGCTGCAGGCAGCCGCAACAGCGGCAGGCGCAGCAGCATAAGCGGCGGAACCGGATACGGCGAGGCCGACGACGGCGAACTTGATGAAACGAACCATGAAATTTCTCCAATGTATTGGCGCGGTGAAGCGCACCGCGCTGAGTTAAGAGTAGCTATGAAAGGGCCGTCCGCCGCGGCGGGGGCAAGGCCGGCGCAATAGCAAGGCCGATCTGCGGGGTGATCGCGGCTGTTGTAAAATCGATGTCCGGGCGCGCCTGAACGGTCGACCCGACCGGGATCGCCGGCACCGCCAGGCAACAGGCATCGCAGGACATCGCCATCTGGCCACCACAGTTTTTATCGGGGCTGGGCGAATGATGCATCAATGAAGCGTGACCTGCTGCTGAGGCGGGCGCGCCAAGGGCCATGCCCAGGCTCATGGCGACCAGAGCAGCGATCATGAACAGGGCAGCAAGGCGATGCATATTGGTCTATTCGTCTCCCAGCGCCGGATGGTTACACGCTTAGATCAATCCAGCAAGCGGACTTGAGGGGTCGGCATAGCGCCTGATCCCCATGCGCCCCGATCGATACGCCAAGCGCCCCGATTCGACTGCCAGCTTCATGGCGGCGGCCATCATGATCGGGTCTTTGGCTTCGGCGATTGCCGTGTTCATCAACACCCCGTCACACCCCAATTCCATCGCGACGGCCGCGTCGGAAGCGGTGCCTACCCCGGCATCGACCAACACCGGCACGCTGGCGCCCTCTACAATCAGGCGGATCGTCACGCGGTTCTGAATGCCGAGCCCGGAGCCGATCGGCGCCCCCAGCGGCATGATCGCCACCGCGCCGGCATCCTCAAGCCGTTTGGCGGCAATCGGATCGTCGACACAATAAACCATCGGCAGGAAACCCTCTTTGGCCAGGATTTCAGTGGCCCGCAGGGTTTCGACCATATCGGGATACAGCGTCTTTGCCTCGCCCAGCACCTCAAGCTTTACCAGATCCCAGCCGCCTGCCTCACGCGCCAGCCGCAGCGTTCGCACCGCATCGTCGCCGGTAAAGCAGCCAGCGGTGTTGGGCAGATAGGTGAATTTCTTTGGATCGATATAGTCAGTCAGCATCGGTGCCTTAGGATCGGACACGTTCACCCGCCGCACCGCGACCGTCACAATCTCTGCGCCCGATGCCTCAAGCGCAGCGGCATTCTGGGCGAAATCCTTATATTTGCCGGTGCCGACAATCAGCCGCGACCGAAAGCTGCGCCCCGCCACTGTCCAGCTGTCATCCGCATCCACGGGCGCATGATCGCCGCCACCAACGAAATGGACAATCTCCAGCGCATCGCCGTCTTGAAGCATCACCTGCGCCAGGGTCGATCGCGGCACGATCTCCAGATTGCGCTCGACCGCTATTTTCTCAGGCGCCAGGCCAAGCTCATTGGCCAGATCAGCGATCGATCGCCCGTCATGAACCCGCCGGTGCTCGCCATTCACCTGGATACCAATTGTGCCATCAACAGCCATTGTGCGCCTTTGCATTGCTTATCGGGCGCATATAGGTAGCGGGCGGCCCAAGCGGCAACCGAAACAGTGATTGCCCGGGCGAGAAAGGTGCGGAGCATATGAACGGAGCGGCCCTGATCATCGGCGCAGGCGATGCAACCGGCGGCGCTATCGCCCGAGCCTTTGCCCGCGAGGGGCTCACCGCTTGCGTCAACCGCCGCCCGGCCAATGCTGACAAGCTTGAATTGCTCGCCCAATCAATCCGCGACAATGGGCTGTTGGCACAAGCGTTCCCCGCCGATGCGCGCGACGAAGACCAGATGGTCGCCATGATCGATGCGATCGAGCGCGATATTGGCCCGATTGAGGTGGCGGTCTTCAATATCGGCGCCAATGTGAATTTCCCGATCGCCGAAATGACGTCGCGCGTCTATCGCAAGGTTTGGGAAATGGCGTGCTTTGGCGGATTTCTGATGGGTCGCGAAGTGGCCCGGCACATGGTGCCGCGCGGCCGTGGCACCATCATCTTCACTGGCGCGACGGCATCCTTGCGCGGCGGCAGCGGCTTTTCCGCCTTTTCGGGCGCGAAAGCTGCGTTGCGTATGCTGGCACAGAGCATGGCACGCGAGCTGGGGCCAAAGAACATCCATGTCGCCCACTCCATTATCGATGGTGCGATCGACACCGACTTCATCGCCCAGCGCATCGACGACATTCAGGCAGCGCGCGACGCTGACGCGATCTTGTCGCCAGACGAAATTGCCAAAAACTATGTCATGCTGCACCATCAGGCGCGGACCGCCTGGACGCATGAACTCGACCTAAGGCCCTGGACGGAGCGTTTTTGACATGAGCAAGACTGTTGAATTCATCTTCGATTTCGCCAGTCCAAATGCGTATCTGGCGCACAAGGCCCTGCCGTCATTGCTCGCGCGAACCGGCGCTAACGTCACTTATACACCGTGCCTGCTCGGCGGCATTTTTCGCGCGACCAACAACCGCGCGCCGATGGTGCAGTTTGCTGATGTCCCCGCCCGGATGGCGTATGAACGGCTGGAAATGCAGCGCTTCATCGCCGCCCATGGCCTAACCCACTTCACCATGAATCCGCATTTCCCGGTCAACACGCTGACCCTGATGCGCGCGGCGATCGTCGCGAGCGAAGCGGGAACGCTGGGCCGTTTCATCGACATCGGCTTAGAGGCGATGTGGGAGGCAGGCGAGAATATGGCTGATCCAGCAGTGATTGTCCGTGTGCTCGACACGCACGGTTTTGATGGCACAGCAATGATCGCCCGCACCCAGGAACAAGCAATCAAGGACCGGCTGGTGGCGAACACCGAAGCCGCCGTTGCGCGCGGTGTGTTCGGCATCCCCAGCTTCTTCGTTGGTGGCGACCTCTATTTTGGCAAGGACCGGCTAGCACAGGTCGAAGCGGCACTCGCCTAAACGCGCCAGCTTGGCGGGCAGCCTGCCCAAGCCTATACCAAGTCGCATAGACCACACCCAAAGGGGCAGCATGGCCGACACGATCTTTGTCCTCAACGGGCCAAACCTCAATCTCCTCGGCGCCCGGGAGCCGGAAATCTATGGTCACGACACGCTCGACGACATTGCCGGGATGCTCGAAGATCGCGCCCAGGCGCTCGATCTAACGATCGATATGCGCCAGTCGAACCATGAAGGCCATTTGATCGACTGGATGCACGAAGCGCAAGCGATGGGGGCCAAGGCCATCTTGCTAAATGCGGCTGGCTTTACCCACACTTCGGTGGCGCTGCATGATGCGATCAAGGCCGTCGCCACGCCAGTGATCGAGGTGCATTTGTCGAACCCCCATGCCCGCGAGGAATTTCGCCATATCAGCCTGGTCGGACGGGCGGCACGGGGGACAATCGCGGGCTTTGGCGCACTATCCTATCTGCTGGCGCTTGAAGCGGCGGCGCGGTTCTGACAGGACGTCGGGTCAAGACGGGGAAAAAGGGGACCAGTATGGCAGATGTGACCGGTGCAGACGAAGGGCCGATGCGGATTGATGTGTCACTGGTGCGCCAGCTCGCCGAGCTGCTTGATGAAACGCAGCTGACCGAGATCGAGGTCGAAGACGGCAATCGGCGCGTGCGGGTCGCCCGGACGGTCACCGTTGCTGCTGCCGCAGCACCGATGCCGCATTATGCACCAGCACCAGCCCCTGCCGCTCCTGCCGCAGCACCTGCAATGATTGAGGCGGCCCCTGCGCCATCAACCGCCAACGCCGTCAAATCGCCAATGGTTGGCACGGTCTATCTCTCGGCAGAGCCTGGCGCGAAGTCGTTCGTTCAGGTGGGCGACAAGGTCGCGGCTGGCGCGACGCTGGTTATCGTCGAAGCGATGAAGGTCATGAACCCGATCATCGCGCCATCAGGTGGCACCGTTACCGCGATTCTGGTCGAAAACGGTCAGCCGGTCGAATTTGATCAACCTCTCGTCGTCGTCGAGTAATATGGCCCAGATCAAGAAGCTGCTGATCGCCAATCGCGGCGAGATTGCGCTGCGTATTCACCGGGCGTGCCATGAAATGGGCATCGAGACGGTGGCGGTCCATTCGACAGCGGACAGCGACGCCATGCATGTCCGCCTGGCCGATCAAGCCATTTGCATCGGGCCGCCGTCGGCGACCGAAAGCTATCTGAACATCCCGAACATCATCTCCGCCGCCGAGATCTCAGGCGCGGATGCAATCCATCCCGGCTATGGTTTCTTAAGCGAAAACGCCAAGTTCGCCGAGATCGTCGAAGCGCATAACATCATCTTCGTCGGCCCCAAGCCCGAACATATCCGCACGATGGGCGACAAGGTCGAAGCGAAGCGGACAGCGGGTGCGCTCGGTCTGCCGCTTGTGCCTGGCTCTGATGGCGCGATCAGTGACATTGGCGAAGCAAAGGCGATTGCTGAGCGCGTTGGCTATCCCGTTATCATCAAGGCGGCGTCAGGCGGCGGTGGGCGCGGCATGAAGGTCGTCACCAACGCCGCCGATCTCGAAACCCAAATGCAGCAGGCCGGCACTGAGGCGAAAGCGGCTTTCGGCGACGCGACCGTCTATCTCGAAAAATATCTCGGCAATCCGCGCCATATCGAATTTCAGGTGTTCGGCGACGGCAATGGCAATGCCATTCATTTGGGCGAACGTGATTGCTCGCTCCAGCGCCGCCACCAGAAAGTGCTTGAGGAGGCACCCTCCCCCGTACTCGGCGCGGAAGACCGTGAGCGGATGGGCGGGATCGTCTCGAAGGCGATGGCCGATATGGGCTATCGCGGCGCTGGCACGATCGAATTCCTGTGGGAAGATGGCGAATTCTATTTCATCGAAATGAATACCCGCCTGCAGGTCGAACATCCCGTAACCGAAGCAATCACCGGGCTTGATCTTGTCCGCGAACAGATCCGCATTGCCGAGGGGCATCCGCTGACGCTGCGGCAGGAAGACGTGCATTTCCGTGGCCATGCGATCGAATGCCGCATCAATGCCGAAGACCCGCGCACCTTTGCGCCATCACCGGGCACTGTGAAGCAGTTCCACGCGCCGGGTGGCATGAACGTCCGCGTCGATAGCGGTCTTTATGCCGGTTACCGGGTGCCGCCTTATTATGATTCGATGATCGCCAAGCTGATTGTCTATGGCACCACCCGCAACGGTGCGCTGCGCCGCTTGCGTCGCGCGCTGAAGGAATTCGTGATCGACGGGATGAAGACGACGATCCCGCTCCATCAGGCATTGCTCGACGAGCCTGATTTCCAAAAGGGCGAGTACACGATCAAGTGGTTGGAAGAGTGGCTGGCCCGGCAGGAGGATTGATCGAGCGGCCCAAGCGATACGCACCTGGCGACATTGCCCTTCGCGCCCTGGCGTGACACAAGTCCGGCCTACCAGAACCTGGGGAGAGACTTGATGCGTATCGCAACCGCCCTGCTGCTTGCCGCCACGGCGGCCACTCCCCTTGCCGCGCAAGTCAAGACTCCCGACCGGCCCGTGTCCGATCCAAAAGCGCTGTCATCCGGCGAGAACCCATCTGCCGCATCAGTGCCGGTGGAGGATATTGGCACCACCCGTTCGCTGGGCGGCGCTGCCTGGAGCGCGGATGGCAAGACGATCTTCATCGCCACTAACCTGACCGGGCGGACCAATATCTGGCGCACCAACACGGCGGGCAGCTGGCCGATCCAGCTGACCCAGTCAGAAGATTCACAGGACGGTCTCGTCACGTCACGTGACGGCAAATGGGTGTATTTCGAACAGGACAAGGGCGGCAACGAATATACTGACATTTTCCGCGTCCCCACCAGCGGCGGCGCGGTTGTCAACCTGACCAACACGCCCGATCGGCGGGAAGGAACGATGCTTGTCGCGCCGTCCGGCGGAACGATTGCGCTCGTCACTAAGCTGAAATCCGAAGGCCAGTCGAACCTCGCCGTCATGGACAGCGACGGCACCATTCGCGCGCTGACCGCCGAGAAGGACCCGCAATTCGGCTGGAGTCCGGTTGCCTGGATCGATGATGGCCGCGCGCTGATCGCCAATCGCGACCGGGTCGACGGTGTCGTCGGTGAAGTCTGGCGAATTGACCTTGCGGACGGCAAGGCCACTCGACTGCTTGGCAAGGCAGATACCGTGTTCTCCGCGAGCGGCGCGACTGCAGACGGCGCGACAATCGCCGTCACCAGCAATGACACCACCGGTCAGCTGCATGCCGGGCTCTACACTGTCGCCACCAAAGGCTGGCGGTGGCTAAAGCCCACGCCTTGGGAACAGACCAGCGGTGTTTTTACCCGCGACGGGAAAGCGATGATCGTCCGCACCGCCGCCGATACCCGCACATCGCTGTCAAAGGTCGATGTTACGACGATGACGGAAGCACCGCTGGGGTTGCCACCCGGCGTCAATGGTTTCGTCGGTAGTGAACCAATTGCACCGAATGGCCAATTGATGATGGTCAGCCATTCCGGTGCCGATTCGCCGAACGACCTGTATCTTTACGACATGGCCAGCGCGCAGGTGCGGCCGGCGACACAGCTGGCCATGGCGAGCCTCAGCCCGTCGAGCCTGCCGCGATCGACCGAAGTCGTTTATAAGAGCTTCGACGGCACGTTGATCAGTGCCGTTGTGACAATGCCCTATAATCTGAAGCGTGACGGCACCAACCCCGCCATTGTCCTGCCGCATGGCGGGCCGACCAGCCAGGCGATTGATGGCTTTAGCCGCTATGCCGCTGCCTTCGCCAGCCGCGGCTACATTACCATTCAACCAAATTTCCGCGGCTCTACCGGCTATGGCAAGGCGTTTCAGGCCGCCAATTTCAAGGATTTGGGCGGCGGCGACTTGAAGGATACGATCGCCGCCAAACAGTTTTTGGTCGCCAGCGGCTATGTCGATGCAAAGCGCGTCGGCATCTTTGGAGGCTCCTATGGGGGGTTCATGACGCTGATGGCGATCGGCCGCGCGCCCGACGGATTCGCTGCCGCTGTCCAGTGGTTCGGCATCATCAACTGGCGGACGATGTACCGCGATCAGGACGAAGTGCTAAAGGCCTATCAGCGCAGCTTGATCGGCACGCCCGACGCTGATCCCAAGGTCTATGACGCTGCATCACCGCTGACCTATATCAGCGCGGCCAAGGCGCCGCTCCTCACGATTCAGGGCGAAAACGATATCCGTGTCCCGCGCGGCCAGGCGCAGGAGGTCAATGACATATTGAAAGCCAAGGGCAATGTCGTCGAGACGATCTTCTACCCAGCCGAAGGGCATGGTTTTCGCAAGCGTGAGAACCAGCTCGATTCACTCCAGCGCACCGTCGCCTGGTTCGATACATATCTGAAAGCAACACCGGCAAAGTGACGCGTCGACCCTGTTTATGGGTCACAATGAATGGGGAAACCAAAATCAATGCGTAAGTTTCTGGGCTGGCTGCTGATTGTCCTGATGATCACGATTGGCGGCGCGATGCTGTATTTCCGCACCCCCGATACCGATCCTGCAGCGATGCGCGCAAAATATGGCGCACCGCCATCACAATTTGTTGATCTCGGCGGCCGGCTTACCGTGCATCTGCGCGATACCGGCGGGCGGAGCGCGCCCGTGCTGATGCTGATCCACGGTTCCAACGCCGACCTCCACACCTGGGATGCCTGGGCCGAGCGGCTCGGCAAGCGCTACCGCGTCATCCGCTTTGATCTGCCCGGTCACGGCCTGACGGGCCCTAGCCCCACCAGCAATTATAGTTCAGCCGCCTTTGTCGATGTGGTCGAAAAAGTCCGCGCCAAAATCGGCGTCGATCGCATGATTCTGGCCGGCAATTCGATGGGCGGCGGCGTCGCCTGGCATTATGCGCTGTCTTATCCTGAGCATTTGACTGGGCTGATCCTGGTGGATGCGTCGGGCCAGCCTGAGCCCGGTAACCAGTCGCCACCCCTTGCCTTCCGGATCGCGCGAACCCCCGTTATCCGCAATCTGGCGGCGATGATCACCCCGCGCAGCCTGATCGCGGAATCGCTGCCTGGTGCCTTTTATGACAAGCGCCTCGCCACCGATCAGCAGATTGATCGCTACTGGGAAATGCTGCGTTACCCCGGCAATCGCATCGCGACGATCGATCGCTTCTCCACCGCCCCCGATTATGCGACCGACGCAAAGCTGGCGCGGATAAAGACGCCAACGCTGATCCTTTGGGGTGAGAATGATGCGCTGATCCCGGTCTCGTCGGGCAAATGGCTCGCCCAGCGGATCCCCGGCAGCCAGCTGATCATCTATCCCAAGACCGGCCATATCCCGATGGAGGAACGCGCCGATCAAAGCGCCGCCGATGCCTATCGCTTCATCGAAACCAGGGCACTCGCGCCAGCCGCTACCCAATAGGACGATGCCGTTGAATCGTGAGCCAATGACGGACCTGCTCGGAAGATCGGGTCTGTCCACGGCATATTGACAGCTTTTCATTTCGATATTAGTGGAAATATCGAAATGAAAAGCCCCGATGACATTATCGCCGCACTGAGCGCGCTTGCCCAACACCACCGGCTCGCCGCGTTCCGGGCGCTGGTGGCAGCGGGACCGGATGGTCTGGCAGCCGGCGACATGGCGACGCGGCTTGGCATCCCGGCGTCATCGCTGTCGTTTCACCTCACCCAGCTTGAGCGATCAAAGCTGGTGATCCGCCGCCGCGCGGGCCGTTCCCTCATCTATTCGGCAGACTTTGCCGCGATGACTGGGCTGGTCGCCTATCTGACCGAGAATTGCTGCGGGGGCGCCGCCTGTGCGCCCGATGCTGTTTCTACCTCCGAAACACAAAGGAAAGTCGCATGAAGCGCCTCCATGTCCATGTCGCGGTCGATGATCTTGATCGCTCCATCGGTTTCTATTCGGCACTATTCGCCTCTGAACCGAGCGTGACCAAGCCCGATTATGCCAAATGGATGCTCGATGATCCGCGCGTCAATTTTGCGATTTCGATGCGCGGGACCGCAGCAGGCGTCGAGCATCTGGGCATTCAGGTCGAAGATGCCAGTGAGCTGGCTGAAGTCTACGCCCGCCTCAAAAAAGCCGACGCGCCGGTCGTCGAGGAAGGCAAGACCACCTGCTGCTATGCCAAGTCGGAAAAAAGCTGGATCACCGATCCGCAAGGCGTGGTCTGGGAAACCTTCCTGACCGAAGGCGAATCAACCAGCTATGGCACGTCCGCCACCATCGACGCGCTGACCACCAAAATGGCCTGTGGGTGCAACTGATGAAGGCAACCATCTGGCACAACCCCGCCTGCGGCACCTCGCGCAAGACACTGGCGATCCTTCAGGAGACGCCCGGCATTGAAGTCGAGGTCGTCGACTATCTCAAGACTCCGCCCAGCCGCGATACGCTGGCGGGGCTCTATACCCGCGCCGGCATCACGCCACGCGCCGGGTTGCGGACGCACAATAGCCCCGCCGCAGAGCTTTGCGCTGAGCTCGACCTGCTCGACAAGGACGGTGACGCGATCCTTGATGCCATGATGGCGCACCCCGTGCTGATCAACCGTCCATTGGTCGAGACCGACAAGGGCGTGCGGCTCTGCCGTCCGCAGGATCTCGTCCGCGACATCCTGTGACGCCCAGCAGCGCGCGCGCGACCGGCGCCGAGTTTATCGGCGCGCTCATCCTTTTCGCCACCGTCGTCGGTTCAGGCGTGATGGCCGAGCGGCTGGCGGGCGGCAATGACGCCATTGCCCTGCTCGGCAACACCGCCGCGACCGGGGCGGTGCTCTATGTGCTTATTACCCTGCTCGGGCCGATTTCGGGCGCGCATTTCAACCCGGCGGTAACGCTGATGCTCGGCGCGCGCCGCGACTGGCTGCCCTTCATTGCCGCGCAATTGATCGGCGGCATCATCGGCGTGCTGATCGTCCATGCGATGTTCGACCTGCCACTGCTGCAATTGGGCATCAAGTCGCGCACGGGCACCGGCCAATGGATCGGCGAGTTTGTCGCGACCTTTGGCCTGTTGTTCACGATCGTGGTGGGCAGCCGCCAGCGGCCAGATGCCGTGCCCGCCCTGGTCGCGCTTTGGATCGTCGCTGGCTATTGGTTCACCTCATCGACCAGTTTTGCCAACCCGGCCATCACCATTGCACGCGCCATGACCGACAGCTTTGCCGGAATCCGCCCAATCGACGCGCCGGGATTTATCCTCGCGCAATTTGCCGGTGCGGCGGTCGGTGTTATCATTGGGCGCTGGCTCAATGGCCCGCGCGAGGTAGCCTGATGACCGACTATATCCTGCTGATGCACCGCGATGCCGATCCCGATGTCGACGACACTGGCTGGGATGCCTATTTCGGCATGCTCCATGCCACCGGCGCCTTTCAGGGCGGCAGCAGCATTGGCGACGGCATCTGCATCAACAAGGCCGGCGCCCCGCCACCGATCAGCGCGCAGCTGGGCGGGTTCATCCGGATCGCCGCGCCCGATCTGGCTGCCGCCAAGGCGCTGGTAATCGGCAATCCTGTCTATGAAGCCGGCGGCACGATTGAAATCCGTGAACTGCCCAAAGACTGAAGCCCGTAGGTCGTCGCCGTCATCCCTACCCGTCAATCGGCGCTAACATCGTCCGGTCGGCCACCCATTGCTGCAGCACTGCGCGGTCGGGAATCGCCACCCGGCCATAGCCGCGCTTGATCAACCCCTGGCCTTCAAGCGTCGCCAGCGCGGTACCAATGGCGACCCTGGACACACCCAGTGTCGCGGCAATCGCCTCCTGATTAGCCTGCACCGCGGTGCCGCGCGAACCCGCCGATGCCATCCGCAGCAGAGTCTTGGCCAACTGGACGATCAATGGCAGGCGGCGCAGATCGTCGCTGAACTCAAGCAGCGCGTAGATGCGTCGCGCCATCATCCCCAATATCGCCTGGTTGATCGCCGGATGCGCGGCGCTGGCCGCGGCATAGGCAGTCGGGGTCAGGTGATCGATCACTGTCTGGCCGACCGCGACCGAATCATGTGTGCGTGGCAAGTTACCGAACAGAGTCATTTCGCCGAAACATTGGCCTGGACCGAGCACTGACGTGACAACAAACGAACCGTCGATCCCAGGGTTACCGATTTGCACCGCGCCAGTCCGGACAAGACTAAGCCCCAGGCGCGCATCGCCGCGCGAAAAGATTAACGCCCCATCGCCATAGACGACCATTGTCGCCGCCTGACGCAGCGCGGTCGCCGCTTCCCTCGGCAGCAAAGACACCAGACTGGGCGTGTCGAAATCGAGCAGTCGTATCATCGCACGTCCAAATGCCAACTTCTTGTCATTCTTACGCCGTCAATTCGCCTACCGCAATCGGGCAGCCCCGGCGCGGGCGCGCCAGGGAGAGCGCAGATGAGAATGGAATTGATCGCGATTGCCGGCGTCTATGTCGGTTTTGCCCTTCTAGAAGCGATCAGCGCGGGCTTTTTTCGTAAACCCGGGGCGACACGGCAGGATGCAATCGTCGAGATTGTCGGGACGGTGATGTTGATCGCCGTGACCCAGCCGCTGGTCGTCGCTGGCGGGTTTGCCCTCACCCAGATGATCGCCCCCGGCGCGCGTGACGCGCTGATCGGCTGGCCGGTTCTGGCCCAACTCGCGCTGCTGCTCGTGTGTGAAGATATGATGCAATATTGGTGGCACCGGGCGAGCCACACTGTGTCGTGGCTCTACAAGCTCCACCGGCCGCATCATAATGCCGAATATATGTCGGTCCGCGTCGTCTATCGAAACAACATCTTTTACTATGCACTGATGCCCTCATTGTGGTTCGCAGGCGTACTCATCTATCTGGGTCTGGGTTGGCTTTATGCGGGCTATACGGTCGTCAAGATGGCGGTGATCATCGGCGCCCATTCGGATGTTCGCTGGGACGAACCGCTTTATCGCAACCGCTTTACCGCGCCGGTGATGTGGCTCGTCGAACGCGTCATCTCCACCCCCGCGACGCATTTCGCGCACCATGGCCGCCACGCGCATGATGGGGTGACCAACTATAAGGGCAATTTCGGCAATCTGCTGTTCGTATGGGACATGCTGTTTGGCACCGCCAAGATCACGCGCCGCTATCCCGAATTATATGGCGTCGAAAATCTGCCACCAACCAGCGCCGGCGAACAATTGCTCTGGCCATTGATCCGCCTGCCCGCAGCGCAAGCCTCGGCAATCGCGGTCGCGCCAGCGAATAACCGATAACTACCCTAAGGCGCGGCGATACATACGCCGCCGCCGCGATAGGGTAAGCATTGCCGCGCCCGGCTCAATCGATATGCATCTTTCGGTTGAGCGACGCGAGGATGGCTGCGCGGATCTTCTCTTCCGGCCCGGAACCGAGCGAGACGACGCGAAGCAGACCGAGCCAGGCGTCGATGGCCTGCTCAGGCGCGCCCTGCGCGTCCTTGTCGAGCGCGAGATAGAATTGCGCCCGCACATCCTCCGGATCGAGTTCCAGGGCACGATCAAATGAGCGGCGGGCAGCATGCGGGATCGGGCCCTGGTCCGCGCCAGCAGCGCGGGTCTGCGCTTCGCCCAATGCTGACCAGGCACGGCTCCGGCCCGGGTCGATCGCAACCGATTCGCCAAGTGCCTGAGCGGCTTGGGCATGATCGCCGGAATTGGCATAGGCGATGCCGAGCCGCTCAAATGCCCCGGCATCATCGGGGCGACGCTTCGCTTCTGCTGCCAAACGCTGGAGTGTATCGCCTCCGCGCGCAAACATCGGCACGAAAGACAATGGCTTGATGAATCGGCGTGGCGCGGCATCCGCGCCCTTTGGAACCCAAACATCTTCCATGGCGACGTGCTGTTTCATGTAACCACCTCCCAAAATCTATTGAGAGTGTGATATATTATAAATGTCACTAAATTGTCTTAGTGTCATTTATGATGATTTAGCATTACTAAAACGCAAATTAACTATAGATTGTTATGATGATATTATCAACCAAGCGCATTGCTACAAGTGATGGTTGTTTTTATGTTAACCAACGTTTCGATCTGTATTCAACGGCTAAGCGAGGTTCGAACCGGGGGTGACGCGTCGCCTCGACACCGCTATGCGCGTGGACATGAGCGCCATCACGCCTGAAATCGTCGCCCAGCATGGGCTGTCCGAAGACGAATATGCCCGCGTCCTGAACGCGCTTGGCCGCGAACCCAACCTGACCGAACTCGGCATATTCTCGGTCATGTGGTCTGAACATTGCAGCTATAAATCCAGCCGTATCCATTTGAAAAAGCTGCCAACCACCGGTCCGCAAGTCATTTGTGGCCCCGGCGAGAATGCCGGCGTTATCGATATCGGTGATGGTCAGGCCGCGATCTTCAAGATGGAGAGCCACAACCACCCCAGCTATATCGAGCCCTATCAGGGCGCGGCGACGGGGGTTGGCGGCATATTGCGCGATGTGTTCACGATGGGCGCACGCCCCGTCGCCAATATGAATGCGCTGCGTTTCGGGCGCCCCGATCACCCCAAGATGCGCCACCTGATCGCGGGCGTCGTCCATGGCATTGGCGGTTACGGCAATTGCGTTGGCGTCCCCACGGTCGGCGGTGAGGTCAATTTCCACCGCGCCTATGACGGCAATATCCTGGTCAACGCGATGACCGTGGGCATCGCTGAGCAGGACAAGATTTTCTATTCCGCCGCATCGGGCGTTGGCAATTCGATCGTCTATGTCGGCTCCAAGACGGGTCGCGACGGGATCCACGGCGCGACCATGGCATCGGCCGATTTCTCCGAGGATTCGGAGGAAAAGCGCCCCACTGTCCAGGTTGGCGATCCCTTCACCGAAAAGCTGCTGATCGAAGCCTGTCTTGAACTCATGGCGAGCGATGCGATCGTCGCGATCCAGGACATGGGCGCGGCGGGTCTGACGTCCTCCAGCGTGGAAATGGCGTCAAAGGGCGGCGTCGGTCTCCGGCTCGACATGGACAAGGTGCCGCAGCGCGAAACTGGCATGACCGCCTATGAGATGATGCTCAGCGAATCGCAGGAACGCATGCTGATGGTCCTCAAGCCCGGCCGGGAGGATTTCGCCGAGGCCATTTTCCGCAAATGGGAACTCGATTTCGCGGTGATCGGCGAGGTAACCGATACCGGTCGCATGGTTCTGGTCCACCACGGCGAAACCGTCGCCGATATTCCGCTCGGCCCGCTCGCCGACGATGCGCCCGCCTATGACCGCCCCTGGGTCCCTACCCCGCCCGCCAAGGCGCTGGTCGATATCCCCGATTGCAAGGACGTCGCTGGCGATTTGCTCAAGCTGATGGCGTCGCCCGATCTTGCCTCACGGCGCTGGATCTGGGAGCAATATGACCAGAAGGTCGGCGGCGATACCCTCCAGCCGCCCGGCGGCGACGCGGCGGTTGTGCGCATCCACGGCACCGGGAAGGCGCTGGCAATCACCACCGATTGCACCCCGCGCTATTGCTTTGCCGATCCGGTCGAGGGCGGAAAGCAAGCGATTGCCGAGGCTTATCGCAACCTGTCCGCTGTCGGCGCGAAGCCGCTTGCCACCACCGATTGCATGAATTTCGGCAACCCGCAGCGCCCTGAGATCATGGGGCAATTCGTTGGCTGTATCGAGGGCATGGCTGAGGCGTGCGCCGCGCTCGATTTCCCGATCGTGTCGGGCAATGTCAGCCTGTATAACGAAACCAAAAATGAGGACGGCACGGGATCGGCCATCCTGCCCACCCCCGCAATCGGCGGCGTTGGCTTGCTTGCCGACTGGACCAAATCAGCCACGATCGCCTTCAAGGGCACCGGCGACGTCATGATGCTGATCGGCACGCCGCGCCACGATCTCGGCCAGTCACTGTGGCTGCGCGAGCTCCACGGGCGCGAGGACGGCCCGCCGCCCCGCGTCGACCTGACCGCTGAGCGCAGGAACGGCGAATTCGTCCGCGCGCAAATCGAAAAAGGGGCGCTCAGCGCAGTTCATGACGTGTCCGACGGCGGCCTGATCGTCACCATCGCGGAAATGGCCCTGGCAGGCGATATCGGGGCCATGATCAGCGCACCACTGCCTTATGGCCTCGCTCGGACCTATTTTGCCGAGGATCAGGGTCTCTATGTCGCGACCATCCGCGACGAGCATCTCAACGACTTTCTGCATGCCTCGATCGATGCCGAGGTCTCGGTCGAGCGCATTGGTCGCACCATTGCAAACCGCATCATCATCGAATGCCCGGTCACCGACCACGTCGTCAGCCTGACTGACTTGCGGGCGGCGCATCAGGGATTTTTCGCCACGTTGATGGGCAGCCCCGCCCCCGAAAAATAGAAGCGCTGCGCTGTCGAGGAGGCGGCTTGCCGAACGTCTTCCCCCAATAGCGCGATCACGGCGATCGCGCGCGAAAGGGGGAATAATAATGACGATTCGGGCCACCGATATGTTAATGGCGCGCCGCCGGACGCGGCGGTCACTGGACCCGTAACAACGCCGATGATATGATTAACGCCAGATTCGGGGGGACACGATCATGACAACGGTGACGGGCGGATCATGGTATATCGCTGCAAAGCCGACATCCTACAGCGTCGTCGGCTTTATCCTGGCGCTGCTGGGCGGCACGATCTTTGCCGGCGCAGCGGATCTGCTCGGACAAGTAGGCTTGGCGAAGCTCAGCGGTGGCACGCCCGAATCTGTCTTGCGCACGATCGCGGGCGCAGTCGTTGATCCAGCGGCCATCGCCGATGCAACAACGGTGCTGGCAATTGGCGCCGCGGTCCATTTTGGTATCATCCTGGCAATGGTGCTGGTCTATCTTATCGCGGCTGCCCGTTTTCCGCTGGTCAATAGCACGCCGGAAATCAGCGCCTTTGGCTATGGGATGATCTTGGCGTTCATCATGACCTGGGTCGTATTGCCGCTGCGGTGGCCGGACCAGAGTCCAGGGACGGCGCCGCTGGACATCATCGTGCCGTTGGTCCGCCATATCGCGCTGGTCGCGACCCCAATCGCCATCACCGCCAAGCTCGCCGCCCGGCGCGATTAAGCGTTCATTGATCGGCAGCAACCGGCAAGAACGCCGGGTCCCCTGTCGTCCTTGGGTAGATACTGGCGCCCACGCCCTTCGGTGACGCTTTTTTGCCTTTGATCCGATAAAATTCTCACGCGTTGATTGACGCAGAAAATGTCGCTTCATTGTCGCTAGATAGCCGATTGCAGATGGCAAAAAGGCCCGATATTGGCGGCGTACAGCCCCTATAGGCCGACAGCCGAGCAGTTGCGCGCCCTGTTAGGAGGGCGTATCCGATTGCCAGACGCAGTCAAACTCGGGGCAAGGGGATATCATGGGCATTTTCAGCACCCTTTTTGGGGGCGGTAGCAAAGCTGCGCCCTTGGCACCTATCAAAGCGATGATCGAGTCGGGGCTGGTCAGTGTTGCGGCCCAACCCCGCAATAACGCGCTCGATCTCGCCGACGAAAAGCTGGAACGCCTTTATGTTTTCCTGATCGATCACGATTATCCGGGCGGATCGGCGGCGATGCATAATGCAGTGTTCGCCCATTATGGCCTGCCCTATCGCAGCTGCTTCATGATCGGCGATCCAGCTCGGGTTGGCGAGATTGTTGCGGGGTTAAGGTCTTGCTCAATCTATAGCGGCGGCGGTGCGGGATCGGGCTTTAAGGACAAGATCGCGCCGTCACTGGATGCGCTGGCGCCCTCTGCCGAGGTCATTGGCAGCGTGAATGTGATCGCTCGGGAGGGCGATCGCTTTGTCGGCCATAATACCGACGGGATCGGCTTTGTGGCCGGGTTGCTCAACGAATATCCCGGCTGCGTTGCTGGCCAGAAGATCGTCATTCTTGGTGCCGGGGGCACGGCGCTCCCCATCTCCTATGAACTAGCCAAGGAAAAGCCGCGCGAGGTGGTGATCGTCAACCGCACCGTCGCCAAGGCGCAGACGATCGCTGATCTTATTGCGCCGCTGACAACCGCCCGCGCCGTTGCCGAAAGCGCGCTTGGCGAAGAGATTGCCGACGCAGGTCTGGTGGTCAACACATCGAACAAAGGCGCGCAGCCGAACGAAAAGTTCAGCGCCTTTGCAGCCATGACGGGCAATGTCGAAATGGATCTGGCCCAATCAATGGCCAATCTGTCGCGCCTGCCCCAAGCCGCGATCGTCGCAGATATTCTGCTCGAAGACTTGCCGCTGACCCTGAAGCTGGCGCGCAACGCTGGCCATCGTACGCATTCGGGCCAGCACATGAACCTGTTCCAGGCAGCGCCAGCGTTCAAGATCCTGACCGGCCTCGACAAGCCGGATGCGACCTTGCTCGACATTATGCGCAAAGCGTTGGGATGACGACATCCAAGCCCGCAACCACGCAGGCGCCATTACCGGTTAAACCCCTGGATTTGCCACGCGATGAGATGGCGTTTCGGCTGACATACGAGCCGTTATTGCTCAATCGATCGCTAACGACCGTCTTTCGTCCCGGTGATCGCCGCTGGCCTAAATGGCGGGGATATCGGCCAGGGGAAACCGTTACTGCCCGCGTGATTGTGCAATCCGGCTCTGACGCGCTCGGCATTCCCCCTATCTTCAACGCATTGCGGATGCGTATCCAGATCGAAGCGATTGATGTTCTGGCGCCAACGGACCTGCGGCCCGAGGATTTCGCCGGTTCATCGCCCGACGTTCATGACGAAGCATCACTGCGTGCGCATCTCTTCGATATCTATGGCCAACCGCTGGAGGCTGTGGGCGATATCATTTCGCGGATCCGGTTCCGCTATGTGGACGACCAGTGACTGTCATGGGGGCGGTCGCTACGCCAAGCGCTGAAACGATCAATCCACCGGCGCGCCACCGCGGGCGCTGGTGGGTGGCCGCGCTGCTCTTCAGTGCGATGGCGTTCAATTATTTCGATCGGCAGATGCTCGCCGTCCTCAAGCCGAGCCTGTCCGCTGAGCTCAAATGGAGCGAGATGGACTATGCCAATATGGTTTTCTGGTTCCAGGCCGCTTACGCAACCAGCTATCTGATGTTCGGTGCGGTGGTTGATCGGCTCGGCGCGCGCATCGGCCTGGCAGTCGCTTTCGTCATTTGGTCTGTCGCGCAGATGGCGCATGGCTTCGCCCGCACCGCGGGTGAATTCATGATGGCGCGGGCGCTGCTCGGCATCGGCGAAGGCGGCGCCTATCCCGCCGGATTGGCCGCGATCGCGGCATGGTTTGACAAGCAGGAACGCGCCTTTGCCACCGGCCTGTTCAATGCCGGCGTCAATGTCGGCGCGATCGTTACCCCGCTGATCGTGCCGGTCGTTGTGGGTGCCTATGGTTGGCGGGCCGCCTTTGTCGCGACGGGCCTGGCGAGCATGGTCTGGCTTGCCTTTTGGCTGATCTTCTACCGCCGGCCAAATGCCGGTGGCGGCATCGTCGACAAGATGCCGGTGGATGAGACGCCTGAACTGTCCGCACCGATCGCCTGGCGGCGCATTTTGCGGATGCGCGAAGCCTGGGCTTTTGCGATCGGGAAAATGCTGATCGATCCGGTATTCTGGATGTTTTTGTTCTGGCTGCCCGATTTCCTCCACAAGCGGCACGGGCTGGAGTTGAAGACCTTCGGGCTGCCGCTCGCGGCGATCTATATCATGTCGGACGCGGGCAGCATTCTTGGCGGTTGGGCCTCATCGGCGCTGATCAAACGCGGGGTATCGGTCAACCGGGCACGCAAGCTGACGATGCTGGTCTGCGCACTGCTCGCTTTGCCGGTCATCATCGCGGTCAATATCTCTAATCTGTGGCTGGCTGTTGCGATCATTGGCCTGGCAGGGGCGGCGCACCAGGGCTTTTCGGTCAATTTGTTCACCCTGCCATCCGATCTGTTTCCAAAACGCGCGGTCGGCCGGGTGATCGGCATGGGCGGGGCAATGGGCGCGATCGGCGGCATGGCGATGTCGCAATATGCCGGCGCGATGCTGGCGACATTGGGCTCCTATACGCCAATCTTTGCGGTTGCCGGCTGTGCCTATCTGGTCGCTTTGGGCATCATTCAGCTGCTGTCGCCAGCATTGGCGCCGGTCGAGGAAGACCGTCTGCTCGACTAGGCCCGCAGCGAGACGCATAGCGCCAGCAATGACGACAACGCCGCACGCAAAGGGGCTGCCCAGCGCTGCCGCACTGTGCCAAAAGTCAGCAGGGTAACCACTGGCGTGCACATGTCGTCGCGGCCACCAGACTCGTCGGACATTTCTTCATGCTAGATCACCCTGCCCAGCCCTGGCCCGGCCTGCCCGCGATTGCCGATGACGAGCGGCTCGCCCGCATACAGGCCTTTCGCGATCACCTCCTTACCCGGCGCAGCTGTCGCTATTTCAGCGACGCACCGGTGCCGCGCGCAATCATCGAAGCCGCGATTGAGGCGGCGGGCACCGCGCCAAGTGGTGCCAATCACCAACCATGGCATTTTGCGGTGATCGAAAGCCCCGATCTGAAGGCTCAGATCCGCGTCGCCGCCGAAGAAGAAGAACGCGCCTTTTATGATGGCAAGGCGGGCCCCGAATGGCTCGATGCGCTGGGGCCACTCGGCACTGATCCAGACAAGCCCTTTCTCGAAAGCGCACCCTGGCTGATCGTCGTTTTCGCGCAGCGGCGCGGCGGAATTGACCCAGGCGACGACAAGCAAAATTATTACGTCAACGAAAGCGTCGGCATCGCCTGCGGCTTTCTGCTGGCCGCGCTAACAGCTGCCAATATTACGACGCTGACCCATACCCCCAATCCGATGCGCTTCCTTAACCGCGTGTGCAAACGGCCGGCGAGCGAAAAGCCGGTGATGATCATCGTCGCTGGCCATGCCGCGCCCGACGCCACCGTCCCGCTCCACGCGCTGCGCAAAAAGCCACTCACCCAGATCGCGAGCTGGTTATGACGACCCCTGTGGCGGGCTATTCCGGCACCCCGCTCGCCAAAAAGCTGGGGTTCAAGCCCGGCATGCGCGTCTGGTTCAGCGCCATGCCCGATAGCGTCCGCGCCGAGATAGACCCGGCAGGCATCGGTGTTAGCGAATGCGCGACCACGGAAACCCGGCTTGATGCCGCGCATGTGTTTGTCACCTCCCGCGCCGAGCTTGCCCGGCTGGCGACGCACTTGCGGACCGCGATCGCGCCTAACGGCTTTATCTGGATATCCTGGCCCAAAAAGGCATCGAAACAGCCGACCGACATCACCGAAGACGTCATCCGAGAGATCATTCTGCCGATCGGCCTGGTTGATGTGAAGGTATGCGCGGTCGATGCCGTCTGGTCCGGCCTGAAACTGATGATCCGCCGCGAATTGCGGTCCCCCAAATAGCGCCGATGACCCATCGTTGCGACACGCGGCCAGTTAATGCGAACCAAATGCAATAAGCCTTGCGAATCACTCTCATTAGCGGCATTATCGTGCTGAGAGCGAGGGCATGATGGTCGTTTGCATTTGCAATGCGTTGAAGGAACAGGACCTCCGCAAGGCCGCACGCGGTGGTGCGGCCACTGCCTGCGCCGCCTATCGCGCCCTTGGCAGTCAGCCAAAATGTGGCCAGTGCCTGGATTTTGCCCGTCAAATCATTGCCGAGGAGCGCGTCGCCGCTTGACCTGAGCCGCTTTCACCGGTTTGCTTGGGACAACCAGCGTGGAGATCGACAATGAAGGGTGACGCCAAGGTCATCGAGTACCTGAATGCGGTTCTCAAAAATGAGCTGACTGCGGTCAATCAGTATTGGCTGCATTTCCGACTGCTCGATAATTGGGGCATCAAGAAGCTCGCGGCGCATGAGCGCCATGAATCGATCGACGAAATGAAGCATGCCGATCAACTCGCCGAGCGCATCCTGTTTCTGGACGGCCTGCCGAATTTCCAGATGCTGGGCCGGTTGCGAATCGGCGAGAATGTTGAGGAAGTGCTGAAAGCCGATCTGGCACTTGAAGAGGAAGCAATCGGCGTGCTGCGCGATGCCGTGGCGCATTGCGAAGCGGTCCGTGATTATGGATCACGCGAACTGTTCGTCTCAATCCTTGAGAGTGAAGAGGAACATGTCGACATGCTCGAACGCCAGTTCGACATGATTGCCCGGATGGGGCTGGAAAATTACATCCAGCTCAACAGTAAGGCCGAACAGGACTGACGCTGATCGGCGTTGAGGTTAAAAGCCGCCCATTGCGCGTCGGCCGAAGCCGGGCTTGCGCGCCACCAGCGGATTGGCCTCACGCTGCAGCAACTCCAGCGTCGCTTCGAAAAGCGGGCGGAGATCGACGATATGCGCGAGTGCTTCATCGGGCGAATCGCGCTTCTCGACACAAGCGCGAGCGATCGTTTCGATCCGTTCTGCCGCAACCGCTAACGGTTCGGCGCCAAACTGACGCGCCTCTCCCTTCAGGGTATGGGCTGGGATCACCAAAGCAGCAGCGTTACCGGCGCGCATTGCCGCCTCGATCGCCGCGACCGATTTGATCCCGTCTTCCTGAAAATACCCCAGGATACGCACAAATGCTGTGCCCAGTTCGCTACGCGCCTGCGCATAGGCATCCCAATCAACCAACATATTGCCCTGCAAAGTCACCCAGAACTCTCCATTGCTGAACCGACTAAAGCGAAGGTCCACCCTTGGTTTAGCCGTTTGAAGTAAAGGAGATGTTGACGACACCTGGCCCGGCAACGTGAAAAATCTGGGAGAATTGAGACGATTGTCGCGTAATTGTCGCCCCGGCGGCGGTCGCTACGGCCGTGAGTTCACGCTCGGCCGCCGGGTCATCGGCCATGATTTCGATCTGGGGGTGCGCTTCGCGCAATGCACGCGCCAGACGAATCGCTGGCCACGGGCACCGCTGCCCGCGGGCATCAATCTTTAAAATCATGAATCGAAAGGATTTTTCGGCGCGCGCAAGGTCAGCCGTACGGGCACCGCACCAAAGCCAAGATCGCGACGAATCCCGTTGATCAAATAGCGTTGATAGCTTTCGGGCAGCTGATCGACCCTGGTACCGAACAGGACGAAACCGGGTGGACGTGTTTTCGCTTGGGTGAGGTAACGCAGCTTGATCCGCTTGCCACCGGGCGCCGGTGGCGGATTGGCCTCAACCGCGCGTTCAAACCAGCGATTGAGTTCGCCGGTGCCGACCCGGCGCGACCAGGCGTCTCGCGTTTCAAAGGCCGCTGCGATCAGTTGATCAATGCCCTTGCCCGTTGCGCCCGAAATGGTGAGCAGCGGCACGCCACGTACCTGCGCCAAGCCCTCGTCAAGGGCGGCGCGAACGCCATTGAACAATCGGCTCGCATCCTCCGCGACATCCCATTTGTTGAGCGCGATGATCAGCGCACGCCCTTCCTGCAGGGCACGGTCAGCAATCTTCAGATCCTGGACCTCTAGCCCCCGCGTCGCATCGAGCAACAGCACAACGACCTCGGCAAAATCGATCGCATGCAGCGCATCGGCAACTGACAGTTTTTCAAGCTTATCCTGCACATTCGCGCGCTTTCGCATGCCGGCGGTGTCGATCAGCCGCACGGGGCGCGTACCGCCCGCAGGATTGGGCCATTCCCAATCGATCGCGATCGAATCGCGGGTAATGCCTGCCTCTGGCCCCGTAATCAGCCGATCCTCCCCCAGGATGCGATTGATCAGCGTTGATTTGCCGGCATTGGGACGACCGACAATCGCCAGCTTGAGCACGGCATTGGGATTGTCCTCATCCTCTTCAGCCTCTTCCTCGATCGCCTTGCCCTCAAGGTGCGGGAAAAGCGCCTCAAACAGGTCGCCGAGGCCCTCCCCGTGTTCAGCGGAGAGCTGAACCGGATCGCCAAACCCAAGCGATAGCGAATCGAGCACGCCCGCTTCGCCAGCGCGACCTTCCGCCTTGTTGGCGACAAGCACGATCGGCGTTGTCGATCCGCGCAGCCAGCGCGCGATTTCTTCGTCGAGCGGGACCAAACCGACGCGCGCATCGATCAAAAACAGCGCGACATCGGCCATTTTAACCGCCGCTTCGGTCTGTTGGCGCATCCGCCCTGGTAACGAGGCGGCGTCCTCGTCTTCATAGCCGGCGGTATCAATGATTCGAAAATCGAGGCCGATCAGATGCGCATCACCCTCGCGGCGATCGCGCGTGACGCCAGGGCGATCATCGACAAGTGCCAGTTTTTTGCCGACAAGTCGGTTGAACAAGGTGGATTTGCCGACATTGGGGCGGCCAATAATTGCGACGACGGGAAGGTTTGCCATCGGGGCCTTTTAGCGCCACCGCTGATTTTCGCCACCCGCCGTGACGTGGCGATTATCGATACGCAGTAATCCGCCCCTTGGCATCAATTGTGTACAGCAGATTACCCGCCACCAGCGGCGGGAGGCTGAACGCGGCACCGCCCTTGATAACCGCGCCTTTTTCCCCGGTCGTCGGGGAAACAGAGACGATTTTACCTTCGGAATTGAGCAGGATCAGTCGGCCGCCCGCAAGCACAGGACCAATCCAGCTAATCGCGTTTTTCCGCTTCTTCATGTTTTTGAAGCCGCCAAGGTCGCTGATCCAGCGAATCTTTCCGTTCGCGCGCGACAAGCAATAGAGCTTGGCATCATCGGTCACCACGAACACCCATTCGCCAGCAATCCATGGAGTGGAAATGCCGGCCAGATTTTGTTCCCACAATCGCTGGCCCGTGGTCAGCTCAAGCGCAACCATGCGCCCGCCTTCGCCGACGGCATAAACGCGGTTCTGATCGATCACTGGTGCCGCATCGATATCGGCAAGACTGGAAACCGAGGTGGACGCACTCGTCCGCGACAGGATTTCCTGCCACAAGACGCGGCCATTTTCATAACGATAGGCGTTGAGTTCGCCGGACGAAAATCCAGCGACAATCGTGCCGCGGGCGGCTGCCGGTGCAGCGACCCCGAACACGCCCTGCGATTCAAGCGACCCGCTGGCGGTCCATTGCACCGTGCCGTCAGTCTGTGACAGCGCGTAAAGCTCGTTATTCTGGCTCAGCACATAGACCGCGCCATTGGCAACGGTGGGTGCTCCGCGCAGTGGCCCCGATGGGCGGACGCGCCACAAAACCTTGCCATCGGTGGCATCCAACGCAACGATATCGCCCAGGCCATCGCTGGCAAATAAGCGGCCTTCGTCAAAGCTGACGCCGCCGCCAAAACGAGCATCGCGGTTTTCCTTGTTTTCGGTCAGCGGTGCCTTCCACAACGGCTTGCCGGTATCGGCCGCAAAGGCGTGAACGACCGCATCAACATCAACCACGAACAGCTTATTTTCGGCAACAACCGGCGCTGCGCCCAGCCGCTGGCGATTGGATCCGCCATTGATGTTCGCCGACCATAGCCGCGAGAGTTCCGCGCCCAGCGCGACATGGCCCAGCGATTTCGCGGCGTTGCCGCCCGGCTGCGCCCAATCGGCATTTGGGCCGGCCGGCGGCAGCAGCACTTGCACATCGGCGATCGTCTTGTCGGCTTCGGCGCCGTTTTCCGACACCAGAATCGGCACGCGATCGCCCAGCGTCGGGGTCTTTTTCGGCCCGCCTTTAAAGGCTCCGCAACCGCTCAGCGCGATCAATGCCGCAATGGCGATCGGCGATCGAAGTGATTTCATCATTGCGGTTTCTTTTCCTCAGTCTGGACGACGGCATCGACGCCGAGCTCACCGGCCATCTGCACCGCGCGCTGGCGCAGGCTTTCAGGCACGGTCTGATCTCTGGCAATCCGGCCGAACAAATCGCCGGCCGCCCGCTTTTGGTTCAATTTCAGGTGGGCGATCGCCACCAATTCACCGGCAGAGCCGAACCAGGGTTCGCCCGGCACAGCAAGCGGCTTCAGCCGATCGATCACGGTCTGCGGCTTCAAGCCATCATATTCTGCATAGGTTTGGCGGATCAGCGCCAGATCACGGAACGGTTTGGCCGCGCCGGTGTCATTCACCACTTCGCCAAATTTCGCGGCGGCCCCCTTCAGGTCATTCTTCTGCAACAGAATGTCTGCCTGGGTAAACTTGGCCAGCGAGCGATACCCGCCAATGCCATCATCTGCGAGCGCGGCGAGCGGCTTATTCGCCAGCTTTTCATCGCCCGCGCCCAGCTTTTCAAATACCGTGGCGAGCTGCTCACCTTGTTCGCCGGCCTGTTGCTGGCGTTGGTTCTGCCAAACGAGCACCCCTGCAAAGGCAGCCAGCCCCAGCACCACCGCGCCAATCAGCCAGCGGCCATAGCGAGTCCAGAAATCCCTGGCTTGGTCGCGACGCAGCTCTTCATCGACTTCGCGCAGAAATGCTTCATTGGTTGGTGGCGTAACGGCCAAGATATGCTCCATCGGATGGCAGGAAGGCGCGGACCTTAGCGGCGGCCCTGAGTAAACGAAAGGGTATCAATCCTTGGGGGCGTAGGTCTGTTCCGGCCCGGGAAATGCCCGGGACCGGACATCGCTCGCATAGGTCTCAACCGCGGCGGAAATACGGCCAGCAATATCGCCGAAACGTTTCACGAACCGCGGCGTCCGTTCGAACAGACCCAGCATATCTTCCGCCACCAGCACCTGCCCATCGCATTGCGCCGATGCGCCGATGCCAATCACCGGCACATCGACACTTTGGGTGACGGCGGCACCAATCGGCTCGACCACGCCTTCCAGCACCATCGCAAACGCCCCGGCATCGGCGACCGCTTTGGCATCCGCCATGATCTTCTCATGCTCCTGCTGGCTGCGGCCACGCGCGCCATAGCCGCCCAGCACGTTCACCGCCTGGGGCGTCAGGCCAATATGCGCCATCACCGGGATGCCGCGCTCGCTCAAAAAGCGGATTGTCGGTGCCATCGCCTGGCCACCTTCCAGCTTGATCGCCGCGCAGCCGGTGTCAGCCATCACGCGGGAGGCGCTGGCAAAGGCGGCTTCAGGTGAGGACTCATAGCTGCCAAATGGCATATCGACGATAACCACGCTGTGATAACTGCCCCGGACGACTGCCGCGCCGTGCGCGCACATCATGTCCAGCGTCACCGCCAAGGTTGATGGCAAGCCATAAACGACCTGGCCAAGCGAATCACCGACCAACAGCATATCGCAATGCGGATCGAGCAGCTGCGCCATCCGCACGGTATAAGCCGTCAGCATGACCAGCGGCTGCTCCGTCCTGCCCTCGAATTTGCGCCGCTGGATCGCTGGCACCGTAAGGCGTTTCATCGGCGCCGGCGTGGGGTTCGCGCGGCTGGTCGCGGTATCGATTGTGAAGGTCGTAGACATTGCTGCCCGTTAACGGATTCAACCAGGCGAGGCCAGAGCGGACAGCTGCCGAAGTAAAATCCAGTTGACGTTATGTGAGATATTTTTTACATTATGGCTATCTATGCTGACATCGACTGGGGTGATCATGACGTTTCGCGAGAAAATGCTGTGGGTTTCGATCGTCGCAGAGACGGCGATCTGGGGATCATATCTGTTTGACGTCGGCAGTTTACTGGCGCGCGGGACAGTCAATGCGGCGCAGGCCTATGGCGGCTTCATTCAATCGGTGTTTCTGCTGGTCACGGTCGAAGTCGCCGCCGTGATCATCCTTGCGATCTGGGCGCCATCCGAAGCCAATGCGCCTGAAGATGCGCGTGACCGCGATTTTGCGGCAACGGCGGCGGTGCCGGCCTATAACCTGCTGAGCATGCTGGTGATCGCCGTCATGGTGGCAACCCCGATCATCGTCACGGCAGCGCAGCGTTGGCTAACCGGCGATCCAAAGACGATCATTGCGGTCGTAATTGGCAATGCCCTGCTGCTCGCCCTGGTCACGGCGCACGTCGTCAATACCGGAGCGCAACTCTGGCGTTATCGTCGGGAAGGCTGATCATGGCCGTCCCGCCCATCACCAACAGCATCCGGACCCTGCGGTTCATGGCAGGCGAAATGACGCAGGCCGAGCTGGCCGAAAAGATCGGCATGACTCGCCAGACCATCGCCGCGATTGAGGCAGGCAAATATTCGCCGTCGCTGGAAGCCGCATTTCGAATCGCAGCGGTCTTTGGCAAGTCACTCGACGATGTGTTTCAATGGCAGGGCTGATCCATACCACCTGCGCCGATGGTCGTCCCGTGATTCCAATGGCCAGTGACCCCGCCCTCAGAATCGCTTCTTTCAGGAAATCCAGCGCCGCTTGATCGCGATACCGGCAAACCAAACCTGCACCACGGCCATCAAAAAGATAAACAGCGGAAACGGCACCGTCGCCGCCGCGCCCTTCACCGCGATCAGGTCGGTCGCGCCGAACACCCACCCGAACTGCACGATCACGCCAATCAGCGATAACCCATAAAGCAGCCAGGCGAATTTCGATCGCAGCAGCAGCGCGACCGATCCTGCCAGGGCGGGCAGCACTGCAAGCGCATAGACAAAGCTGAACCATGCCGGCAGCTTCACATAGGACGCCCGATCATAGTCGCTCATCGCCGCCAGCGCCGTCGCGTCAACGGTCATGTGCGCATAAAAGGCGAACACACCCGCTGCCGCCCAGAGCAGCAGCACTACCGCCACGGCCCAGAACCAGGTTGGTGGTTTTTGCTTGGATAAAGGCACAGGTCTTCCCTCCCCCATGTTTGATGGCAGGGAAGCTGCGCCCAATCGCGGCGAATCGCAATTCTGTCGTGCGCGGAGCGCCCGGTCAGGCGACCTTTACGCCCTTCCAAAAGGCGAAATAGCCCTTGATCTGCGCGGCCTTTTCCTTGGGATCAGGATAATACCACACGGCATCGGCATTGCGCTGCCCACCCGCCACGATCGTCTTGTAGCTGGCTTCACCCTTCCACGGGCAATGGCTGTGCGTGCTGCTGTCTTCGAGCAGCTCCATCTTCACCGAATCGGCGGGGAAATAATGGTTGCCTTCAATCACAATGGTCGCGTCGGACTGAGCGATGACGGTGTCATTCCAGGTGGCGGTCGGCATAGGTGGGGCTCCTGTAGGGGGACAAGCGATATGGGGGAGCCGACAGCCGCAGCCAAGGCCCGGGATCAGGCGAATTGCGTGCGATAATAATCGGGTTTGAAGCCGATCAGCAGCGCATCGCCTGACTCCAGCACCGGTCGTTTGATCATCGACGGGTTGGCCAGCATCAGCGCGATCGCCTTGTCGGCATCAATCCCCTGTTTGTCGGCATCGGGCAACTGGCGGAAGGTCGTTCCGGCCCGGTTGAGCACCGTTTCCCAACCGGCGCGCGCTACCCAACCACGCAACCGCGCTGGATCAACCCCGGCGGTTTTGTAATCGTGAAACTGATAGGCAACCCCGGCAGCATCAAGCCAGACGCGCGCCTTTTTCATCGTGTCGCAATTCTTGATCCCGTAGATGATTGTCATGCAGGTGCATCCAAGATGATGTGATCGGCAGAAAGGCGTCAGTCGGCCTCAGCGCGCGATGCAGGTGACTCCGGCCCAAATATCCGAGATTTTGGCGGTCGGCTTGGCGCTATCGAGCAGGCCCGAAATATCGCCCGCCATGAATTCGATGCCGATCGTGCTTTCCTCGATTGTGGCGGTGTAGGCAGCTTCCAGCGCCTTGCGCGTGCTGCCCACGCCGATACCGGCCAAGGTCGTCAGCTTGGCATCGGCGCTTGCGCCCCCGACACTCCAGCCGGCAAATTTCTTTTCCTGAAACAGCAATGTCAGCTTGCCCGGAAAGTCCGCATAGAAAATTGGCCCCGCGCCGCATTCTTCATAATCGCCCGAATCGCCGATCGGGCCCTGGACCTTGCCGATACGCTCAAGCGCCTCATCCTGCGCCGTACCAAATGGCACTGCATAGGTCTTGCCGCTGTCGCCATCGACCAATTGCAAGCCATCTCCAACCAGCGCGACCACGAGCGGCGAGGCAGCAGTGTTCGATGAAGCAGGCGCTGGGTCGGCAAGCGCGACATTGGCGCTGTTGATCGCCGGCTCGCTCGCCGCGCGATTATCGTCGGCACCGCCGCCCGCCGTGCAGCCGGCCAGCATCATCATTACCACCAACAGGCCTTGCCGCATGACGATTCTCCCCCGGTTACCCCAGCAATTTAGCCAAGATGCCCGTCGCAAACCATCACCGATTAATGGTGATCGCCAATCCCTGCGCCGAACCGCCCGATCTGCAGATATTTGGTGCGCCGCTCGGTGCGCAATGCGGCAGCAGACAGCGCCCCAAGCGCCGCCAGTTCCGCAGACAAGGCGACACCGACCCGCTTGATCATCGTGGCATGGTCACGGTGCGCGCCACCAGCGGGTTCGTAGACGATCCGGTCTATCACCCCAAGGCTGAGCAATTCCCCGGCCGTGATCTTCATCGCCTCGGCAGCGTCGGCTGCCCGCGCGGCACTGCGCCACAGGATTGACGCGCAGCCCTCTGGTGAGATCACCGAATATATCGAATGTTCGAGCATCAGCACGCGATTGGCCGCCGCCAGCGCGACTGCACCGCCCGATCCGCCTTCCCCGGCAATGATCGCGACGATGGGCACGCCCAGCGACAGGCAGCGTTCTGTGCTGCGCGCAATCGCCTCCGCCTGGCCGCGTTCTTCGGCGTCCATGCCGGGAAAAGCCCCCGGCGTATCGACCAAGGTGATGACCGGTAAGCCGAACTTATCCGCCAAATCCATCAGCCTGATCGCTTTGCGATACCCTTCGGGCTTGGCCATCCCGAAATTATGCTTGAGGCGCGAGGCGGTATCGTCGCCCTTGGCATGACCAAGCACGACCACTGGCCGCCCCTGGAAACTGGCAAGCCCACCGGTCATCGCTGGATCATCAGAAAAGGCGCGATCCCCCCCCAGCGGCATGAAATCAGTGAACAGGCCATCGATATAATGGTTGATATGCGGCCGGGCCGGGTGCCGCGCCACCATCGCCCGCTGCCAGGGCGTCAGCTTGCTATAGAGAAAGCCAAGCTGGCGCTGCGCCCGCTCCTCAAGCTGAGCGGCCTCATCAAGACGCTCGCCCGTGCGGCGCAAATTCGCCGCACTTTGTTCGAGCGCCTCGATCGCTTTTTCGAAGGGCAGATAGTCGCTCACCCTAACTCCTTAAACCGTCATCGCCATGCCGCGATAGATGCGCGATCGGTAGCGTGAATCCTCGGCATCAGGCAGCGGCGCGCCGACCAGCAGCACCGCACGGGCAAAGCGCTTCACCTCTTCGAGATGCTCGTCGAGGTTACGCGGTTCTTCCGATTGCACGCGCCGCGTCAGGTTGATCTGGTTGACGGGCACGTCATGCACCAGCCGCTCATTTTCCACGGCCAGCGTCGCGGTGAAGGCGTGGAGCGTCGTCTTGATGAAGTTCGCCAGCGCGAAGGCAGGGCTCTTATCGCCCATTGGCACATCGGGCGAGGCGAGCACCAGCTGGCAATCATCATAGAGCGAGGCCTTGCGCGCCACCCGGAAATGATTGGTGAGGTTCCCCGCGACCAACGCGCGGAATTCCTCTGGGCTGAGCGGATCGTCCAGTTCGAACAGCTTTTGCGGCAGCGCCTCGAACGGCGTCGACAACAAGGTGGTCGGCCGTCCCCATTGTAGCAGCGCGGCATTCATCGCGCCTTCGACCGAGTCTCCGCAGACGATCGATTGCAGCGCGGTGGCGGGCACATCGTCCAGCGCCGCTTTCAGCGTGTCGAACCCTTCGGCCGTCCGCGTGATCAGCACCACCCGCGCGACCTGGCATTCGTTGATGAAGGCACGCGCGGTTTCAGCGATATAATCGACAAGATGCTCGCCGATGATCCACACCGTCTTGCCGCGCATCTGGTCAAGCCGCTCCTGCTTGGGACTGCCGAACAGCTCGCGCTCGGTGGTCGATCGCTCAACCGAAAGGCCGCCCGAGGGCATGAAGGTCTCGCCCGAAACCGCGCGGTCGGCGAGGAAGAACACCGTCGCCTGCGCCACATCGGTCTCGGTCGGCATCTTGCCGAGGTGGAGCTTGGAGAGCACCCCGCCCCCGACTTTCTTCGCCTCGATCGCGATCTTGTCGGCAGGCAGGAAGGGCGCGCCCTCAGGCGGCGAGCGGAGCAGCCAGCCAGCGTTAGACTCTGGCGTATCCGGCCGATCCGCCCAACCCGGCGCATCGAGGAAATAGCCGCCCTTGCGCAACCGCGAGACCAGCGCGGCGGCGATCAGCGGCGTCATCAGATACTGGTCCCAGGTACAGATCCCATCGCCTTCGCGTGCACAGGCGAGCGCCAGGTCGCGGATTTCGCGCGGGTTGTTGGTGTCGTGCGACATCCGCACGGTATCGTTACGCGCCAGCCGCGTCAGCAGCGCTTCGACCCGCACCCCGCGCCGCAGCGCCTTCACCGCTGCCGCATGGATCGCGTTGAGCCGCTTATTCTCCAGGATCAGCTTGCCGCGCCGGTCGAACAGGCCGGGCTTGCCGCCCGTCCCTGCCAGCCGGTCGCCATCGACTGGGCCAGGCGCGATCGCGTTGAACTGCACCTCTGGCCCCAGATAGCGTGACATCGCCTCAACCATCGCGCGCTGCCCCGATTTCGACACCGCATAATCAGCGCGGTTGGGATAGGCGACCGCCAGATATTTCTCGCCACCGAAATAGGACGAGACGTTGAGCACATAGCCCGACCCCTGCTTCTTCATCAGCGGCACGACATGATGCATCAGGAAATAATTGGAGATCAGGTTCGCATCGAGCGTGTAGTTCCAGGCATCGACGCTCATGTCGACGACCATGTCCTCGGCCCCCGCGACGCCAGCATTGTTGATCAGATAATCGATCCGGCCAAAGGCTTTCAGCGTCGCGTCGACCGCGCCCTTCAAAGAGTCGAAATCGCTGACATCGACATTGGCGAGCGTCTGCACCCGCCGTTCAACCCCGGCGAAACCAATATCCTCAAGTTCGCTGACGATCCGCGCGCGCGCCACGGCGAGTTCGCTCTCCCGCCGCGAGACCATCATCACCTTCGCGCCTGCCAGCGCCAACAGCCGCGCGACCTGTCCGCCAATCCCGGCTGATCCGCCGGTGATGAGCGCGACCTTGCCCAGATGCAGCCCGGTGATGTTCTCGCTGAACCCCGGCATGGCTTTGCGTGATCCGGTCGCCTCGCCGATATTGCCGGGCACATAGAGCGTGATCTCGCGGATCTTGCTTTCCTTCAGCAAAATGCGCGCCGCATGCCCCGCCGTGAAGCGGGTATTCTCGGCCTCGGCATTGCCGAAGCGGACGATCTGGTTACCCCATTCGGCCTGCCGCCGTCGGCCATGCGCCACGTCGATGTCAGACTCATCGCGCCAGATGCGGATCAGCTGCTCGGTCGCCGCGCGCAGCATCTGCGCATAGACGTCACCCTTGCCATCGGCTGGATTGGTCAGGAAAACGAAGCGCGGTTCTTGCAACAAATTGTCGTTGCGCTTCCAGTACCGGCTGAGCGTGCGCGCCAGCGCGATGCTCCCCGCCATTTCGGCATCCATGAAGCGCTCGACATCTTCATCGGTGGCGTCAACGAGGTCCCCGACCAACTCGCCAGGCCCCAGCACCGGCATGAAGATCGCACCGGTGATCGGCGTGTGGTCCTTGGTATAGGCATCAAGCGCCGCTTCCATCGCGGCGGGCTCGGTCCGATTAAAGCGGATGATCGTCAGCCGGTCGTCGGCACATTCTGCCTTGGCGCGCGCCTGCGCAATCGCCACGTCAGCCTGCCGCGCCAGCCCCAGCAGCACCCGCGCGCCGCAGGCGATCTGGATATTGGCGATCTCCAGCGCTTCCTGCCAGCCATCGCCCGCCGCGATCAGCACCGCCAGCCCAGATCCGTCCATCGACCGCATCGTCGGCCGCGACAAATAGGTCGCGCGCTCTTCCTTGCGCACCGTCATGCCGTGCGTCACTTCGAAATCATGGCCGTTATAGGCGGCGGACTCGTCGCTCCCAAGGAAAACGCAGGTGGTGGCGATGTCGGCTGGTGTCGGGAAGGTTTTGGCCTTCGCCTTGCCGCCGGTCGAGCGTTCAAGCGACATCATGTCGAAAAACTGGTTGGCGGTGGTGCCCGCCTCGTCGCCACGCATCGAATCCATCGTCGCGAACACGGTGCGAATCCGCTCGCTTTCGATTGGGCCGGGGAAGACGAGGTTCACGCGGATGCCGCGCGGCCCCAGCTCAAGTGATAATTCCCGCGAAAAGGCATTCATCGCCGCCTTGGGCACGACATAGGCAGTGCGCGCATAATAAGGCGTGCGCGAGAAGATCGTCGAAACGTTGATGATCGATCCGCCCTCCCCCATCGCCGAAGCAGCGGCGCGCGACACGTTCCAGGCGACACCAAAAATGTTGCGGATTGCGTCGCCCACCGTCTCGCCATCGGTCGACCCGGCCTTTTGCAGCGCGGCCAGTTCCTTGGCGTCGATCGGCAACTGTTCAAGCGGCTGCTTTGGCCCGGCAGAGCCCGCATTGTTGACGAGGATATCGATCCGGCCGAAGCGCTTCACCACATCGGCAATGCCAGCGCGCACCGATTCCGGATCGCCACCGTCGAGCGCTACCGTCGCCAGCCGCGTCGCATCGACACCGGTCTCCGCGCGGATCGCCTCGGCGGCGGCATCGGTGCGTGCGGGCGTGCGGCCCGTCATCACCACGGTCGCGCCCTCGGCGAGGTAATGGCGGACGATATAGCCACCCAGATTGCCCGCCGCGCCGGTGACGACAGCGATCTTGCCCGCCAGCCTGCCGCCGGCGGTTGGGGTTGTAGTCGCTGCAGTCGATACGGTCTTCGCCTTGGCCATTTCAGCTCCCAGTAATCGCGCGGGTCATTCATTTGCCGCTTATTGACGTGTTCAGAGCCTGGGGAGGGCGAACCTGATCATATCGTTGATTATTAGAGAACGGCAACAGGGTACGCCCATTCCCGCCAATAGGCGCTACGCCGCTAAGGATCGGGCGGTAGCGCTTCCCCCGCCGCCCATGCCTCTAGCAATGCATCGCGGCTGCGCAGGCCCATCTCGGGCAGCGCGTGGTTCACCACATAGGTCGCGCCCGAATGGCGGTTGTCCCACATTGCCTGATGCGCCTCTGGCAGCCCGTCCCACGGCACCACTTGCGGCTCGGTCACTTCCAGCAAGCCCGCCGCAATCATGTCGTTCATTCGGGCAACCTCGAACGCATTGCACAGATGCGTGCCCAGGATCGACGCAGTCGGCATCAATATCTGGCGCTGCCGCGTCCACACCTGCGGCGCGTAGAAAGTGAAGCGCTGCCCGGCCATATCCTCGGCGAAAATCACCCGGCCGGTGAAGGGCTTCACCAGCGAGGTCGAAACGCCGAGCGTATCCTGCCCGGCGCGCTCGATGATCAGATCAGGGCTGCCGCGCGGATTGTCGGGCGAACGCAAAATCTTGCCTATCGCCGACCCGAACGGCTTCATCACCCGGTCCTGATAATCGCGCACGGCCGCCTTGAAGATCTCGATATCCACCTTGGAGTCGGGCAGTTGCGGCATCGTGTCGGGCCACAGGAAGTTGGCGCCTTCCTTCCGCCGGATCGATTCGAGGCTGACAATCCCTTCGATCGCGTCCTCAAGGCCCAGCGATTGCAGGAATTCGCGCTGGCCATCGGTGGTGGTCGCCACGACGCTGCGCGCATTGAAGCGCCGCGCCGCCTCGATCATCTCAAGGCCGGTTTCGTCGAGCAATTCCTTCGATCGCGGGCCATAATAGATCAGCACTGCCTCACCGCCGCGAAGCGCGGCCTTGCGCAGCATTTCCTCGGGGCTGGCCGTGCCAGGCTTACCCATGAAGCTGAAGTGATAGCCCGATGACGCGCCATAGAACGCCAGCGTGCCCCCTGACGCCAGCAGCTGAAAGCTGCGCGGGAACGCCGTCTCACCGGCATGGCTGACAACATAATCGGCAAGCTTGCCGCCATTCAGCGCCTCATATTTAGCGATCAGCGGTGCGCCGGCTGCCTCCCAGGCGCGGGCTGCTTCTGCCTCTTCAGGCACGATGGTGAAAAGATCAGCAAAGCATATGTCCTTGCGATCAATCGCGCCGACCGCGCCTTGCTGCCCGGTGATGAAAGCGGCGCGTTCGGGCGACGATACCAACCCGGTCACCTGCAACCCGGTCCGCACCGAACTGCGCAACGCGTCGAGACCCGTGCCGGTCGCTGCACCCTCGACGAACAAGGTTCGCCCCGGCGCAATCTGCAAGGTCGTGAACAGGCAGCGCGAGATCGTGCCGAGGTTGAGCACATAGCTTCCCGCCTGCTCCAGCGTCAGATCGGGCGGAATGCCGTGCATCTGTGGTGCCTGCACGGTCAGGAACTGCGCGTGGCTGCCCGTTTCGGTCTCGTACCCCTGGATCGAGAAATCCGCATACATCGGATCATTGCCGACCTGCGGGCTGAGCAGATCGTTGGTGCCCGAATAGACGGTGACCAGATCGCCGACCTTGACGCGCCCCTCAGCCCGCGTCTCACTGCCCAGTGCCGCGACCAGGGCGATGCCGCCCGAACCCGTGATCTGGACATCCTGTTCATGGCTATCGAACGGCGAAACCGGAATGCCGGTCAACGCCCAGATATCGTTGAAGTTGACCTCACTGGTCAGCATGTAGAGCAACGCTTCGTTGGGCGCAGGATCGGGCACTTTGACAATCAGCTCGCGCTCATGGCTGGCGGGCGGGCCGAAACGTGGCGCACCTGTCTCAGCATCGCGGGCAATGCCGAACGCATATTGCCATTCCGGTATGCGGGTGACGCCAGGGTAGAAGGGCGCGCCGACGGGGAGCAATTGCCCTTCCGATTCAAGCGCTTTGCCACGCGGTTCATGCTCTTCATCCAACCACACGCCGTCGCGGCGGACGGGGAGCGGCGGGCTCACTTTGTCCATGAACTGGCGGATGCCGGTCTTGCCGCCTTCGGGGTCGATAATGGCTTCAGCGAACAGCGCCGCCTCGCGCGCCATCCCCGCGCTCATGCCTTGTTCAAGGCCAGTGCGCACTGCTTCGAGTGCGCGCTTACCCGCCGTGCCACGCCCGGCCCAGTCGAGCTGTCGCTGGATACGCTGCAGGAAATCATCCGCCAGCACCGCATCAAGATCGACCGACGACGTCTCTTCCCACGCTTTAGTGGCAGCCTGTCGCGCGCCATAGGCCGCACCCAACGGGCTATTCGCGCCATCCTTCACAAAGGCGCGGACTGCCGCATGCGCCTCAGCCAGCGCGTCACGCGATCCATCGACCAACGTATCCACCAGGCCAATATCCGCCGCCGTCGCTGCGTCGATGCTGCGTCCCCCCAGGATCAGATCAAGCGCATCGCGCACGCCCGTCGCGCCATTCCGGTCAGCGAGCAAGCGCGGCAAACGCTGCGTGCCGCCATAGCCGGGCAGCAATCGCAAGCGGATCTCGGGCTGGCCAAAGCGCGCGGTCGGCTCGGCAATCCGGTAATGGCAGGCGAGCGCGAATTCCATGCCGCCGCCCAGTGCGACGCCCTGCACCGCGGCAATGCACGGCTTGCCCATCGTCTCGATCTTGCGAAATGCCAGCTGCGCATTGTTGGGCAGCACCATCGCTTCTTCGAACGAATGGATTTCCTCCAGCATCTGCCGGATGTCGGCGCCCGCTACGAACGAGGCCGTGCCCTGCCCGGTGAACACCACCGCGATCACATCATCCTTGCGCGACAATTGATCGACCACGACCACCAGTTCGTCGATCGCGCGCTCGTTGAGCGCGTTGACCGGCGGGTTGATGACGGTGACGGTCGCGACCCGCTTGCCCGGCGCGACATTGTTGTACTGGACCAGGAAATAGCGGTTCCGCTCGAACAGCGACTGCTCCTCCGACAGGCGCTGCTTACGCTGCCAGTCGTCGATCGCGGTCTTGAGCTCAGTCAGCGATTCCGGGTTGCGCAGCGTCGTCACGTCGCCGAGATCACCGCCCTCGACCAAAGCCCGCACCATCCGGCGCATATATTTGCCCGATCGCGTTTCGGGGAATTGCGAGACCTCGATGAAATCGGCCGGGACCGCGACAGCACCCTTTTCGCTTCGGACCAGTTCGAACAAGCGGCGCTTGTCGTCGATCGTCAGCTTGCGCCCAGCGACCGGCACGACGAAGGCCAGTGGCGTCAGCCCCTTCTCGCGGTGTGGCGCGCCAACGACAAGCACATTGCCGACCGGCGAATCCGGATCGAGCGCCTTGTCGCGCAGCACCGCGCCTTCAATCTCCTCGGTCCCCATTCGGTGGCCCGATACGTTGATGACGTCGTCGCTGCGTCCATGCAGCGAGAACGATCCATCATCATGCGCGATCGCGAAATCGCCCTGGGTATAGGCCCACACCCCGCGCCAGCGCTTCCAATAGCCGTCAATCCAGCGCCCGGAATCACCGCGCCAATCGCCTTGAACGCTGCCATTGTCGACGCGGAAATTGTCGACGTCGCCCCAGATGGTGCGCGCCAGATAGGGGTAAGGCGCGGCGATGACGATCTCGCCCTTCTCGCCCATTTCGGCCTGCCGCCAGGGCACGCCATCGGCGCCGTCGCGCGCGAATGGCGTTGCGCTCGGCGTTGCATCGGCATCCTCAACCCAGACATCACCGATAATCCAAGGCAATGGATAGGCGTGCGCGTCGGGCTTTAGCGGGAAATCCTGATTGCCATAGAAATGCGTCCAGGCGATGCCGCCATGCTCGGTCGCCCAATAGCTGTTGATATATTGCGGCACGACATGCTGCATCCCGAACGCCTGCACCGATGGTGAAGTCGGCTCAGCGCAGAAGGTCGCAACGCGCAACCCGCCCATATCGTAGCGCTCAAGATCAGCGAGGTTGGACGGATCGGACATTACCGATTTCAGGAAGGTCACGCCCGCCTTGAAGATCGTGACCCCGTGCCGCTCGATCATCGACGCGAAGCGCCCGGCATGCGGGAAGACCGGCGATCCTTCCGACACCACACTGGTCACCCGCGTCATCAGCGGCGCGCAGATCAGATAACTTTGGCCGGTAATCCAGCCCGGATCGGCGACGACGAACAACGTATCGCCCGGCCGCGCATCGAACGACACTTTCATCGTATGCGCGACGCCAGCGGCATAGCCGTGCGCGTGGACGATTCCCTTGGGTTTGCCTGTCGAGCCCGAGGTGTAGATGAAGAACATCGGATAATCGGCATCGACCGGCAGCGGCTTCGACGATGCCCAGATCGCCGGCACGAAATCCGCGTCCGGCAATGCCAGCAGTTCATCCTGCGACGTTACTGCAAAGCCAGCCTCGCGCGCCTTGGCGAGCAAGGTTTCCAGCGCCGCGTCGGTCAGCTCATGGCTCCAGCGGTCGCGCTCCTCGCGCCAGATGATATCGGGCTGCGCGGTGTGGCGGACCACGATTACCGTCTCGACACGCGGCGGCAGCGTGACGAGGCTCGATGCGATCGCGATCCGCACGCGGGCGGCATCGGCGGCGCTGATCCTGCCCTCGCTGCCCAAGGTGATCAGCGCACGGCCAACCCCGCGCATAATGTCCGACCGTTCGACCGAAACTTCGCCCGCCAGCGTTTCCTTGACCGTAGCGAGGATTGTCGCGCTATCCGCCTCGGGTAGTTCGAGATCGATATCCGACAAAATCGCCAGCGCCGTTGTCACCGGCACATAATTATCAAGCGCCGGATCGGTATAGGCGTTCTTGAATGCCGCGACCTGCGCATTGCGATAGCTGCCGTCGGACGTCACGATCACCCGCGCGCCCGCATCGCAAATCCGGTCCGACAGCGTCTTGTCGCTGAACCCGCCAAACACGGCGGTATAGACAATGCCCAGCCGCTTGGCCGCTTCGGTCCAGTAGATCTGCGGCACGATGCTGGGCATGTTGAGCACAATGCGGTCGCCCGCCTTCAGCCCCAGCGCCTCCAGTGCCAGCGCGCATTTCGCCGTTTCCAGCAGCAATTTCTTGCGCGACACGGTGAAGCAATCGACCGGTGCCCCGCGCCCGCCGCCTGCGGACATATCCCAGCGATCGCCTTCAAAGACCAGCGCCGCCTCATCGCCGTGCCCGCTCAGGACATGGCGGTCGACCTCGCTGAAGCAGGCATTGGTCCGCCCGCCGACGAACCAGCGCCAATGCGGCGGCTCGCTGGCATCGAATGCCTTGGTCCAGGGCGCGAAATCGTCGGGCAAATCGGCGGTAACCGCGGCCGCAGTTGCCGCATCCCATCCAGACCAGCGGCCATCTTCGCCGCGCGCCAGCCATGCCCCTGCGCTGCAGAGATGATCGACAAACCAGTGCATCGCGCCGGCGGCAATCGCGCCGTGAAAGGCACCAGGATCGGCCAGACAGGCACCGCGCATCGCGCGCCAATCATCGCCCGACCGTACCGGATTACTGGAGGCAGCGGGAACGGGCACGGAAAACGTTGAAGCAAGCTCATTCATCAGTGATTCGGTTCCCGAAGGCAGCATACCGGGGAATTGAAAGCCAATTTGATCGAAAATAGCAAATCGGAAAACGATCAGGATGTTTTATTACGCGGCGCTGCACCAAAACGGCCACGCTTTAGCAGCACTGCAAAGCAACCGGCAGCCAACCGCTTCGGACGATTGGACTGGCCTCCCCGGCGCGCTAAACAGTCCAGCATGGCCGCTCCCAAAATTACGCTCCGCCAGCTTCATTATCTGGTCGCGCTTGCCGCCACGGGGCATTTCCGGCGCGCGGCAGAACGGGTCGGTGTAACCCAGCCCTCACTCTCCGCGCAGATTGCCCTGCTTGAGCAGCGCCTTGGCATCAGGCTGGTCGAACGCGGCACCACCGTCGCAACGCTGACCCCGCGCGGTCGCGACATTGTTGAACGCGCACAACATCTGCTGAATGATGTCCAGGCGCTTGAAGATAGCGCGCTCGACGATCCGGAAGGGCTGCGTGGCACGATCCGGCTTGGCGTGTCGCCAACGCTCGGGCCGTATCTGATGCCGCATGTCGTGGCACGGCTGCACCGCGATCACCGCGATTTGCGGCTGCATGTCCGCGAAGGATCACCCGACGAACTGCTCCGTGATCTTGCTGGCGGCACCCATGATGCCGTGCTGCTGCAATTGCCGGTTGTCGGCCATGAATTCACCGTTCAACGGCTGTTTCGCGAAGAACTGCTGATTGCCATGGCTGCTGACGATCCACTCGCCGCAGAGCCCGCGATCGATCCGGCGGCCCTAGCAGGACGTGGGCTGCTGACGCTTTCCCCGCAATATAAGATGTCCGAACAGATCCTCGCGCTCAGCACCGCTGTCGGCGCTGAGGTCATGCGCGATTATGAAGGGACCAGCCTTGACGCGATCCGTCAAATGGCCGGCATGGGGATGGGACTCGCCCTGCTGCCCTCGCTCTATATCCGGTCAGAAATTCGTGATGAGGACGATGTCCGAGTCCGCCCGATCCGCGGTCGCGCGATTTACCGCGAGGTCGCCCTGGCCTGGCGGCGCAGTGCAGGGCGCGCGCCGGCCTATCAACGGCTGGCAGCAATCGTTAGCGAGGTTGAGCGATCGATCCAGCCGATAGGAAATTAGAATTGATTTGAATTGTTTTGCTGCGTTGATCCTATCGAACGCCGCTGTATTTAGACCCCCCCACACACACGCGTTGCAATTCGGGAGCAGAACATGGCGGGCGAGGCCCCAAAAAGCGTCAGAATGCGCGATGTCATTCGCTGGGCGGCCCCGATATTGGGGCCTGACAGCGCCTTTTTCACGCTGGCGATCGTCTATGGGATCGGCATCAGCCTGTTGTCGCTTGCCACGCCGATTTCGGTGCAGATGCTGATCAACAGCGTCGCCAACACAGCGCTGGCCGCCCCCCTCTTCACCCTGGCCGGCATCTTGTTTGCACTGCTGATGTTGTCAGCGCTGCTCAGCGCCTTTCGCGTGCATTTGATGGAGGTGTTCCGCCAGCGCATCTTCGCGCAGCTGGTCGCCGAGATCACGCTACGCGCGGTGCATTCGCGCAACCCCTTTTTCAGCGATGATCGTAAAGGCGATCTGTTCAATCGCTATTTCGAAGTGATGAACCTGCAGAAATCGGTGCCGTCGCTGTTGATCGGCCTGTTTACCATCCTGCTGCAATCGGCGGTGGGTTTTGTCGTCACGTCTTTCTACCACCCGTTCTTCCTGGGCTTTAACCTGCTTTTCATTCTGATCGCCTGGGGCATTTGGCGGATCTGGTCGCGTGGGGCGATGACGTCAGCCGTCACGTTGAGCCATGCCAAATATGATACCGCGCACTGGCTGGAGAGCGTCGGCGCATCGAACGGCTTTTACAAATCGGGCCGCCATATCGATTATGCGATCGACAAATCTGAAGCGATGACGGCGCGGTACATCGCCGCCTATCGCCGCCACTTCAATTACAGCTTCAGCCAGAACGTAGCCTATCTGGTGCTGTATGCCGTGGCCAGCGCCGGCTTGCTGGCGCTTGGCGGATGGCTGGTCATTCAGGGGCAGTTGTCGATCGGCCAGCTGGTCGCCGCCGAGCTGATCCTGTCCAGCATCTTTTACGGCGTTGCGCAGCTTGGCCCCTATCTCGACGTTTTTTATGATCTGGTGACCGCAGTCGAAGAACTCGGGCTGCTCTATGATATTCCACAGGAATCGCCTGGGCGGGTGACGGAGCCACACGAAGCGGCGGGTGATTTGGCCTTTGCCAGCGTTCAGATCGACGATGTCACTATCAATTGCACCATCCCGTATCGCGCCCGGCTGGTCGCCGCCGCCGATCCCGATACGCAGCGTGCCTTTGCGCTGCTGCTGAAACGCCACCGCACGCCGGAAAATGGCTTTGTCACGCTGGGTGGTGCCGACATTAACGCGCTTGATCCCTATCGCCTGCGCAGCGACGTGATCGTGCTTGATCGCCCGACGATCGTGGAGTGCTCGATCCGCGACTATCTTGAGCTATGTTCGCCCGATGATGAGCCCAGTTCGATGATGAACGCGCTGAAACTGGTCGGCATTGATCGTCGGATTGGCAAACTGCCGCTGGGGCTCGATACTGTGCTCGCGTCAACCGGATGGCCGCTTTCGCTGCCTGAAATGATGCGGCTTAAGCTGGCGGGGGCGTTGCTTTCGCGCCCGAAAATTCTCGTCATGTCGCCGCTGTTCGATATGGTGCCGGCGGACGAACTCAGTCGGCTGTTCGATGCACTAGGCACGCTGCCGACAACGGTGATTTATTTCACCAATCGCAATAACCCGCCCCGGCTTGATGGCCATCTCTGGCTTGGCCGGGACCGGCAATGGATCGAAAGCGATCGCGCGATCTTCAACGCGCTGCGCCATGCCGACAAACTCGAGGAAGCCAATGCAAACGCACGTTGAACAGCTCAGCCGGTTCAGGACGCTGAGTAAGCTCAAGACGCCGGCTGTCTTGCGGGCGGTCGCAATCATGCTGGCTGTGGCCATGATCGCCTCGATCGTCGGCCTGGTCTATATCCCCTGGGTCCAGACGGCCCCCGGCACGGGCAGCGTAACCGCGCTCGACCCCCGCGACCGGGTGCAGAATGTGACCGCGCTGGTCGCCGGACGCATTCTGCGCTGGGACGTTACCGATGGCAGCATCGTCAAGCGCGGCGATCCCATCGCCCAGATTGTCGACAACGATCCGCTGCTGCTTGATCGGCTCCGCGCCGAGCGTGCGCAGAAGCTTGCCGAGATCCAGGCCGCTGAGCTCGCCGCGCAAACGGCGATGCTCGACGTCAACCGCACGGGATCGCTGTTCCGTGAAGGGCTGGCAGCGCGACGGGACTATGAATCGGCGCAGATCAAGGTCGCCGACTACCGCGCCAAGATCGCGCAGAGCCGGGCGGCGATCAACAAGGTCGATGTCGATCTCAGCCGCCAATCGGCGCAGATCGTCCGCGCACCCCGTGATGGCCGGATCATGCGGATCAATGCCGGCGACAGCGCCACCATGGTCAAGCAGGGCGATGTCCTCGCCACTTTTGCGCCCGAAGATTCGGTCCGCATCGTCGAACTTTATGTCGATGGCCGCGATGTGCCGTTGGTGTCGCCGGGTCGCCGCGTACGGCTCGCGTTCGAAGGCTGGCCAGCGATCCAGTTCAGCGGCTGGCCGTCGGTTGCGCAGGGCATGTTCGACGGACGGGTTCGGGCGATTGACCTCTCGGCGTCTGACAATGGCCTGTTTCGCCTTCTCGTCGAACCGGCGCCCGATCGCGCACCCTGGCCGCGCGAACCCTATGTCCGACTTGGGGCCAAGGTGCGTGGCTGGGTGCTGATGGACACTGTGCCAGCCGGCTTCGAGTTGTGGCGCCAGCTCAATGACTTCCCGCTCCAGTTCCAGCCGCCCGCTGATCCCAAGGCGGCACCAATTCCGCCGAAGGAAAAGAAACCAAATGCGTAGTTGCATCGTTGTGGTTGCCTGGGTCGTCGTAACAACCGCTCTCCCAGGCGCTACGACGGCCCAGAACCTCACGCGCCCTGCCGATCCGGTTGTATCGCGCCCGGCTCCGGCCCCGGCAAAGAATGCGCCGCTGACGCTTGCCGAGGTGCTGCGCTCTTCGCGCCGCCACGCGCCGCAGATATTGGAGGCGATCGCCAAGGTCCGCCAGGCCGAGGGCAAGGTGCTGAGCGCAGAGGGCGCGTTCGATACCGTCGTCAAGGCAGAGGCCGAATCCCGACTGACGGGCTTTTACGATGGCCAGATCGCAGGCGGGACGATTACCCGCCCGATCGAAAACTGGGGCGGCAGCCTCTATGGCGGCTACCGGATTTCAAGCGGTCGCTTCCCGATCTATGAGGACGAGCGCTTCACCAATAATTTCGGTGAGCTCAAGATTGGCGCGGTCCTGTCGCTGATGCGCGATCGGCTGATCGATGATCGCCGCTTTGCGCGCGGCAACGCCCGCATTGACGTCGACATCGCAGAGGCGGACCGGCTGCTGACGGCAATTGGGGTGCAGCGCCGCGCGATCGGTGCCTATAATCTGTGGGTTGCATCGGGCCTTAGGCTGGCGGTGTACCGGGATCTGCTCAAACTTGCCCAGGCGCGCCAAGCGGGTCTCGTGCGCCAGATTCAGCTCGGCGCACGGCCAGCGATCATCTTGACGGAAAATGAGCAGAATATCCTGCGCCGGGAAACATTGGTCGCCCGCGCAGAGCAGGATTTAGCGCAGGCCGCAAACGCGCTTTCTTTCTTTCTGCGCGACGCCGATGGCGCGCCAATGGTGCCGCCAACGGCGCGCTTGCCGACAAGTTTTCCGGCCATCCCTCGATCAAATGGCGATCCGCGGGCCATGCTGAATGCACGCCCAGACCTGCGCCAGATCGATCTGCGGATGGCTCAGGCGACCAATCGACTCGAACTTGATCGCAACGCTTTGCAGCCCCGGCTGGATCTGAAGGCGGAAGTTGCCCAGGATATCGGCCCGCTTGGCGAAGGCGGGCGGTCGCGCGCCGGCACCGAAACAAAAGTGGGGCTAAGCTTCACGCTGCCGCTGCAACGCCGCGCCGCCCAAGGCCGGATCGACCAGACGACGGCTGAAATCGACTCGATTCGTCGGCGGCGGCAACAAACTGAAGAGCAAATCATCGTCGCGATCGATGGATTGGCCATTGATGTCAAAGCCACTGAACGACTGCGGACGCTAGCCGAGGCAGAACATGACCGTGCAACCACGATGGCCGAGGCAGAAAGCCGCCGCTTCACTTTGGGCGCCAGCGACTTTTTCCTGGTCAATGTTCGCGAAGAATCAGCGGCTGATGCGGGCGTGCGCAAGCTTGATGCGGCCTATCGCCAGATTGTGGCCAATGCGGAACTTGCGGCTGCGGCGGCAGATTTGCCTGCGCTAGGCCTAGATGCCCGGGCTTTGGCCAGCGAAGACGAATGAAGTGGCGCGTAATGTGACGAGTAAAATCGATCACTGATATAAGAACTGATCGTTTCGCTCTGTTTACGGTCCGGGGTATGGCCGTTCCAGAACGTAAAGTTTCGCCCCTGCCCAATAAAATGACTGGAGAGCATATGAACGACGAAACCAAGTGCCCGGTGATGCACAGCGGCCATGACCGCGCAAAAATCTGGGGCATGTCAAATCGCGATTGGTGGCCGAATCAGCTTCATCTGGGCATGCTCCACCAGCATTCAGCCAAGTCCGACCCGATGGGTGAGGACTTTAACTATGCGGAGGAATTCAAGACGCTCGATCTCGACGCCGTCGTCGCTGATCTGCACGCGCTGATGACCGATTCCCAGCCTTGGTGGCCCGCTGATTACGGTCATTACGGCCCGTTCTTCATCCGCATGGCCTGGCACAGCGCCGGCACCTACCGCATCGCGGACGGACGCGGTGGCGCGGGGTCTGGCACGCAGCGTTTTGCCCCGCTCAATAGCTGGCCGGATAACGGTAATTTGGACAAGGCGCGCCGGCTGCTGTGGCCGATCAAGCAGAAATATGGCCGCAAGCTGAGCTGGGCCGATCTGATGATTCTGGTCGGCAATGTCGCGCTTGATTCGATGGGCCTGAAGTCGTTCGGCTTTGCCGGTGGTCGCGCTGATGTGTGGGAGCCAGAAGAGGATATTTACTGGGGGCCCGAAGGCAAATGGCTGGAAGATCAGCGCTATAGCGGGGATCGCGAGCTCGCCAATCCGCTCGGCGCGGTGCAGATGGGCCTGATCTACGTCAATCCCGAAGGCCCGAACGGCAACCCCGATCCGGTTGGCTCAGGCCGTGACATTCGCGAAACTTTTGCGCGCATGGCCATGAACGACGAAGAAACCGTCGCGCTGGTTGCTGGCGGTCACACCTTCGGCAAAGCGCATGGCGCTGGCGATCCGGGCCAGTTTGTCGGCCCCGAGCCGGAAGGCGCATCGATCGAGGAAATGGGCCTGGGCTGGAAGAACAGCATGGGCAGCGGCAAGGGTGTCGACACGATCACCAGCGGCATCGAAGGCGCTTGGACGGCGACGCCAATCGCCTGGGACAACAGCTATTTCGATACGCTGTTCGGCAATGAATGGGAACTCACCAAGAGCCCGGCCGGTGCCCAGCAATGGACGCCGAAAAACCCGGAAGCGCAAGGCACTGTGCCGGATGCGCATGATCCCGCGCGCCGCCACGCCCCAATGATGACCACCGCCGACATGGCGATGCGGATGGACCCCGCCTATGAGAAAATCTCGCGCCGGTTCCACCAGAACCCGGCCGAATTCGCCGATGCCTTTGCCCGGGCGTGGTTCAAGCTGACGCACCGCGACATGGGCCCGATCAACCGGTATCTCGGCAAGCTGGTGCCTGCCGAAGAGCTGATCTGGCAAGATCCCGTACCAGCCGTTGATCACGCGCTGATTGATGCCGCAGATATCGCCAGCCTTAAAGCAACACTGCTCGCGTCCGGCGTGACGCCTGCACAGTTGGTGCGGACAGCCTGGGCTTCGGCCTCGACTTTCCGGGGCAGCGATATGCGCGGTGGCGCCAATGGTGCGCGTATCCGCCTGGCTCCACAAAAGGACTGGGACGTCAACGAGCCCGCCGAACTGGCAAATGTGCTGGTCAAGCTGGAGGCGATCCAGGCAGCGTTTAACGGCGCTGCGGCGGGCGGCAAGAAGGTGTCGCTGGCCGATCTCATCGTGCTCGGCGGTGGTGCCGCAATTGAAGATGCGGCGAAAAAAGCAGGTCATGATGTGACCGTGCCTTTCACGCCGGGTCGTACCGATGCCACGCAGGAACAGACCGACGCGCACAGCTTTGCGCCACTCGAGCCAACCGCAGACGGCTTCCGCAACTATCTGCGCGACGGCCATCCGTTGTCGTCAGAACAATTGCTGATCGATCGTGCTCAGTTGCTCAGCCTCACCGCGCCTGAAATGACGGTGCTGATTGGTGGTCTGCGCGCTTTGGGTGCCAATGTCGGTGGGGCAGCACATGGCGTGTTGACGCATCGCCCAGGCACGCTGTCGAATGACTTCTTCGTCAACCTGCTTGACATCAACACCGTCTGGGCACCGGCCGGCGACAGCAATGAGCTGTTCGAAGGGCGTGACCGAACGACGGGCGCAGTCAAGTGGACGGGCACCCGCGTTGACCTGATCTTCGGATCGAACTCGGTGCTTCGGGCCGTTGCTGAGGTCTATGGGTCGAGTGATGCCGACAAGGCGTTCGTCAATGCCTTTGTCGCGGCATGGGCCAAGGTGATGAACCTCGATCGGTTCGATATCGCCTGATCAACGCATGATAAGCCCCGGTCGCAGCCCTGTTTGATCAGGCTGCGACCGGGGATTTCCAGTCTGGGGGCGACGACCAGTCCGGGACGTTTTAGTTCATACAAGTCCGCAGTCCCGCATTTCCCCGCGCGCGATCGAAGCGGACGCTCCCTCACGGTCAGATTTGTCCGGACATATTTTCTTTGGTGCTTTTTTCCGGTACGAGTGACCCGAAGCACAGGAGCGGGAGAATATGATGACAATCAAGATGTCAGTGGCGGCAGCCATTTTCGCTATATCCGTAAGCCCGACAGCCAACGCCAGACAGCTTGATCCTGCCAACCCGACCGATGCGGTCGAGATCATGAAGCGCACCCAATGCGGTGTTAAGGACCGTGAACCAGCTGTCTATTATTGGTCTGGACGGATTTATTCGCGGGTCGACGGCGAGCCCGACAAGCTGTTGTTCGGCGGTGAAGGCATGAATATCCGCCAATGCATCGCGATTACCGATCCCAAGCGCGGCACCGGTTTTCGCCAGGTCAGCCGTGAGGTGATGTTCTTTACTGATCCCAAGACCGGCCAGATCGTGCGCCAATGGGATAATCCGTGGACCGGGGAAAAGGTTGAGGTGATGCACATCGCCAATGACCCGGTGAATGGCCGCCCCAGCTTTCCAATGAGCGCAGAGGGCAAGCCCTATGCCATTAACATGCAGCGTATGGGCCAATGGGTGCAGATGCCGCTTGAAGTGCCGCTATTTTATGAAAACCCGCTTGGCGGCGACTACCAGGATTTTGTCGGCAACAAATATCACGCGATGGAGATTTTCGATTTCGCCGCGCGCGCCGACGAATTGCTCGATACGAAATATCCAACCGCCTATCCTTCCGTTTCCTGGGTGCGGATTTCGGATTGGATGCCGTGGATGAAGATGCGCGGTCGGCACGGTAACATCGTTTTCAACGCGATGGGGGCGAAGCTGAAAAGCTATGCCGAGCTACCCGCCGTGATCCGCGACGAGATTGCCGCACGCTACCCGGCCTATGTCGCGCCGCCGCCAACCGATGATGCCCGCCCGAATGAGACGACCTGGACGGTGTTCAAGAAGCGGCTTGATGCGGCCAGAAAAGCAGCGCCAGCAAAGTAACGCCGCCGATCACCTGGTGCAAAAAAGCCCCGCCGGAATCCGGCGGGGCTTTTTTTGTCGGTGTAAGCGGGTAGCCGATCAGAAATTATAGCCGAGCGACACACCGATTTGCCGACGGTTTGCGCCTTGGATCAGCGGTGCCGACACGAAGAAATTGGTGGTGTCAAAGAAGCGGACACCGGCCAATGGCGACGCATCATCAAAGGCATTGTCGACAAAGAATTGCAGCCGCCATGCGCCATTGGTCGCCGTCACGCGGAAATCAACGGTCGCACGATCGCCGAAATTCTGGAGATTGTCGGCACGGACAAAGCTCTTTGATTGGTAAACAAAGTCGGCCCGTGCCTGCAGCTTGATCGGCCCTTTGGTCGGCACATCGACGCGTGGGCTAATCAGGAACTTGTGGTCAGGCACATAGGGCAAGGATTTGCCATCGAAATTAATCGCTGGCAGACCCGCGAGCGCCAAATTCTGCGCCCCCGAATCGTCAATGAAACGACTATAACGGGCACGCGTCCAAGCATAGTTTCCAAAGACTGAGAAGACATCGTTAAAGCGGTAGGAGGTTTCAACTTCGACGCCGTAAATATTCGCTGCTGCAACGTTGCAGGAATAGGATCGATTGGTGCTATTGCCGCCTGCGGTTACAGGATTCTGGCACACCGCCTGCTGGTTTTGCCAATCGGTATAATAGCCGGCAACGTTGAACAGCAACCGGTTGTCAAACAACCGCGATTTCAGACCGATTTCATAATTGTTGGTCGTTTCGGGCTGAAAAGTGCGCTGATCGGGAAAGACGTTCAAACCGGTGTTGAACCCGCCCGTCTTCGCGCCCCGGGCATAGCTGGCATAGACAAGAGCAGAGGGATCAACCTTGTAACTGAAAATCGCGCGCGGTGTCGCAAAACTAAAGGTCTGCTGGGTGGCTGTGAACGCCGTCGCAGCCGCAGTGCCAGCCGGGCTTGGGAACACCGTCAAGGCACCGGTGAACGGGCTTGTCGGTGACGTAACGATGGGTGAAGGCACGGCACCGCAGGCAACTGTCCCGGCCGGCGGGGTCGCCGAAGGGTTGGCAAAAAAGGTCGGGCACTGCGCGAAGGTCTGGGTTTCGCTTTCATAGCGAATTTCTCCCGTGATCGTGAACTTGTCGGTCGCGTGCCAATTGACCGAACCGAAGCCCGAATAGCTCTTCGTCGTCAATCGGATGCGCGGAAAGGAATAATTGGGATTAAACGCCGAATAGGCGGTTGGGCCTGTCGTCGTGGAGGGGCTCAGGCCACGTTCAACACCGACATTGATATTATCATAATAATAAAAGCCAACCAGCCAGTCGATCGTCTGTTTCCCCGATGAACTCAGCCGAACTTCCTGGCTGATGTCACGAAAATATCCGTCATTGCTCGACAGGCTGAAAGCGCTTGATCCAATCGGCAGATTGGGGACGAACGGGAAGCCAAAGGTGGGGCAGCCACCGGTCTGAGTACAGATCGTATTGTCGCCATCGAAGGTGAATTCGGCATTGCGCTTGGCATAGGCCGTGATCGACGTCAGCGTGACCGGACCGAAATCATATTCAAGATCAAGGCTGCCGCGGATCGATTCTTCGCGATCCCCATAGCTGCCGCCGGGCAGGCCCGGCACGCTGCGCGTGTTGACGGTTACGCCATTGCGCGCAATCCCGGGAACCTCACCGAAGAAGAACAGGTTCCGCCGCTGCGATGCCGGTGCACCGGCAGGCTGGCCGATCCCCCCATTGGTGCGGATGATGCTTGACGGCGGCTGGCCGTTATTTTCCTTTGAATAGGTAAAGCGCAAAGTAGCGAGAAACGCGTCATCGGGCGCCCATTCGAGCGTGCCGATAGCGCCGTAATTCTGTGCGAAATCGACCTTGCCGCCATCAATAGAGCTCCGATAAAAGCCATCGAACTGGCGAAAAAAGCCACCAACACGGAAACGCAGCGTGTCGCTGATCGGGCCGCTGACGCTGGCAATGCCCTTCACTAGGCCATTGTTACCGCCGGTAAATTCGGCATTGGCCGTTAACGCTGCAGACGGCCGCTTCGTTACATAGTTGATCGCCCCCGCAAAGGTGTTGCGGCCATAAAGCGCCGATTGTGGCCCCTTGACCACTTCGATCCGCTCAAGATCGTTGAGTTCAAGATCGACGCCAGCCTTGCCCGACAGAAAAATGCCATCAAGAAACACACCGACGTTGAGCTGGCCAAGGGTTTGGGCGGCACCACGGATGATCGGCAACTGGTTCTGCGCGCCAAACAAAGGCGTAAAATTCAGGCCGGGCGTCAGCTTGGCGAGATCGGCCAGCCGCTCGATCTTGGCTGCTTTAATGTCATCAGCGGTAAAAGCCGTGATGGCGACCGGCACATCCTGGAGCTTTTCTGAGGTCTTGCGGGCGGTAACGATGATTTCCTGCGGGGCATTCTCTGCCTGTTCCTCATCTGCTGGCGCCGCCTGCGCAAAAGCTGCAGCCGGGCTCAACATTGTCGCCGCCAACAGGCCGGCTCGGATGATCAGTCGCATGATTGGTTCCCCTCCCGAACAAATTTCTGAAACGAGACTTTCATTTGCGGCATAATTTGTCCAGACAAATTATTAACGGACACTAACGAGTCGAGATGTGTTGCGTGAGCGACACACTTAGAAGAGGGGGCGGTATGGAGGATGCCAATCGGGTTTCGCGGCGACTGGTGCTGGCGGCGGGGGCTGGGCTGGCGTCCGGCATCGCCACCGCGCCATTGGGTCCGCGAGGGACACACCGCATCCCGATCAAGGATTTCCGCGCGCGGCACCGCCAGCCGATCGTCCATAGCGAATTGGTGATGCCGGTGTACGAAGACTATCGCTCCAAATATCCACCCGGCCTGTTCAACACATATCAGCCGACCGGCATCGAGGATGCGGGCAAATATCTCGCCGACAAGGCGCGCTGGCCGAAATGATCCGTCTCTAAAGGAAGCTGCCAATGCCTGCTTACATGATCGTGACCGCCAAGATCGCCGACCGCGACGCCTTCATCAACGGCTATGGCATGGCAGCGGCCAAGCTGGTCGAACAGTTCGGCGGCAAATATGTGTTGCGCGGGCCGGGTGCGACCTTGCTTGAGGGTGATTTTGGAGACGGCGCGTCGATGGTCATTTCGGAATGGCGCGACAAGGCAGCGGCGGAAGCCTTCTGGCACTCGCCCGATTATGCCGAGGTGAAGAAGCTGCGCGAGGGGATCGCCGATTGTCAGGTGCTGCTGATCGAGGCGGCCAAGATCAATGGCTGATGCAGTGATCGGGCCTGATATCATCAAACGCACCACGCTGATGGTCCGCGATGCGGAAGCGGCGGCGCGCTGGTACGAGGCCGTGTTCGGCATGACGCGCGTGATGGACACGCCTTTCACGCTTTCCGGCACGCAACTGGCGGCGGGCAAAAAGGGCGACCAGACCAGGCTGATCATCCTGAAATGCGCGGACGACCTGATCGGCATGATCGGCCTGCTGCAATGGACCGACCCGCCGATGGATGCGCCCGACGAACTGCCGACGCAAATCGCGTTTGGCGCGCCGATCTTCGTGGTGGCAGCGCGCGATTGCCGCGCGACCACTGACCGAGCGCGCGAGAGCGGCAGCCGCATCCACTGCGAACCGCGCGACTGGACCGTCATCGGTTTCAACGGCAAAGAACAGGCGATGGTCGGGGCGAGCTTTTTCGATCTCGACGGCTATTTCTTCGAAGTGAATGAGCGGGTTTCGTGAGCGGCGTGCGGTTCCAGCGCGGCAATCATGTCGTGGCCGATTTAGAGCGGGCGCTGACCTTTTATCAGGGCGTGCTGGGGTTCGATGTGACTTTCACGCTGCCGCCCAATCCCGACAGCTATTCCTATGCGGTGTTCGATGTTCCGCGTGAGGCGGTGATGCGCTTTTGCGTGCTCTCGACCGCGACGCAGGAACGCGTGATGGCACTGACCGAGGTGAAGGGCGTCGACATCGTCCCCCTTCCCCATCCGCGCCGATCGGCAATCGTGCTCGAAATCGACGATCCCGATGCGGTGATGGCGGGCGCCCGCGCGCTGAGGCTGACGGTCTATGACGAAGAAGTGCTGAAGACCAAAGACGGTCGGATCGGCCGCGAGATTGGCATCGTCGATTTCGACGATAACCTGATCGTCATCTACAAGATTTTGGGCACAGCATGACCGAGGCACCCTACCCCAGCACCCGAACAGCCTGGACGATGGTCGCGCTGTTGACGCTGGCTTATGTCTTTTCATTCGTCGACCGCTATATCCTTGGCCTGCTGATTGAACCGATCAAGGCGGACCTGCACTTCAGCGACGAGAAGATCGGCTACCTCCTCGGCCCGGCTTTTGCGCTGTTCTACGCGACAATCGGCGTACCGCTCGGCTGGCTGGCCGATCGCGCACGGCGGACATGGATCGTGGCGGCGGGGATCACCTTGTGGAGCCTGGCCACGGCGGCATCGGGCATGGCGCGCGGCTTTGGCGGGCTGTTCGTGGCGCGGATGAGCGTGGGCGTGGGCGAGGCGACGCTTAGTCCTTCGGCCATGTCGATGATCAGCGACAGCTTCCCGCCCGAAAAACGCGGCACTCCCATTGGGGTCTATTCCGCTGCGCTCTCATTGGGTGCGGGCATCGCCTCGCTGATCGGCGCGGCGGTATTGGGCTGGGCCAAGGTTTCCGAAGGCATCACCCTGCCCCTCCTCGGCGCGCTTCGACCGTGGCAATTCGCCTTCATGGCCGTCGGCCTGCCAGGGTTGCTGATTGCGATCGGCTTTTTGCTGCTGCCCGAACCACCGCGGCGGCGCGGACCGGGGAATAAAGCGGCAGCCGGATTTGGGGCAACGATCGCGCTGGTCGCGAAGCGCTTCGGCGCATTTGGCGGGATGACGAGCCTGGTCGCCGTAATGACGATCATCGCCTATTCGCAAGGCTTCAACCCCGCCGCCTTCGCCCGAACCTATGGCTGGGAGGCGAAGGATTATGCGCTAATCAATGGGCTGATCATCCTGATCGTCGGACCGGCGACGGTCTATTCGGCAGGGGCGATCATCGACCGGTGGCGTAAATCGGGCACGCCCGATGCGGCGTTCCGCGCGCTGATGATCGGTTTTGTGGTGATGCTGCCGGCGAGCGCCGTGCCGCTGTTCATGCCGACGCCGACGCTCGCCTTCGTGATGCTGGCGATCAGTTCGGTCGCCATCGGCACAGTGACGGCGGCAGGGATCATCGCTTTGCTCGACATCACGCCGGGCGCTTCGCGCGCGACGATCGTGTCGCTCTATTACATGATGATCAGCATTGCCGGGCTTGGGCTGGGGCCGACGACGGTCGGGCTCCTGTCCACCCGCGTGTTTGGCGAGGCCAATCTGCGCGCGGCGGTGGGGGCGGTGCCGTTGCTCTATGGGCTGGTGCCGCTATTGCTGCTGCCGCTGATCGCGCGCGCCTATCGCGCACAACTGGCGAGGACGGATTAATGGCACGCGCAGCGACTTTTGCCCGAACGGGTGGACCCGAGGTGATCGAGTGGATTGCTGTCGATCTGCCGCCGCCGGGGCCGGGCGAAGTGCGTTTCGAAACGCGCGCGGTCGGGCTGAACTTTATCGACACCTATCACCGGCGTGGTATCTATCCGTTGGAGCTGCCGAGTGGGTTGGGGCTCGAGGCATCGGGTGTAATCACCGCCATAGGCAAGGATGTGACTGGCTTCGCGCTGGGCGACCGGGTGGCGACTTTCGGCCCGCAGCGCGGCGCCTATGCCACGGAGCGCAACCTGCCCGCCGCATCGCTGTTTAAACTGCCCGACTCGATCGATTTCGATACTGCAGCCGCTGCGCTGCTGAAGGGCTGCACTGCCGAGTTTCTGGCGGAGCGTGCCGCGACGGTGAAGCCGGGCGACTGGGTGTTGGTGCACGCGGCCGCAGGCGGGGTCGGACTGATCCTGGTCCAGTGGCTCAAGGCGCTTGGTGCAAACGTAATCGGCACCGTCGGCAGCGCAGACAAAGCGGCACTTGCCCGCGCGGCCGGGGCGGCGGAAATCATCCTTTACCGCGATGAGGATATTGCGCCGCGGGTGCGCGCCATCACCGGCGGCGCGGGCGTCCGGGTGACCTATGACGGCATCGGGCAGGCAACCTGGAACGCCTCGCTCGATTCGACCGGGCGGCGCGGGATCATCATCAGCTATGGCAATGCCGATGCGCCAGTGACGGGGGTGGCGCTGGGTATACTCGCCACCAAGGGTTCGCTCTATAATACCCGGCCCACGCTGTTCGATTACTACGCCACGCCCGATGAGCGCGCGGCAGGTGCGGCGCGGCTGTGGGACATGATTACGAGCGGCAAGGTAAAGGTGACGATCGGCCAGCGCTATCCGCTGGAGGAAGCGGCGCAGGCGCATCGCGTCCTTGAGGGGCGCGAGACGCACGGGTCGACGCTGCTAATCCCCTAACCGATCTCGACCAGTTCGAGCAGTTCGCCGGCTGGGCCGATGACCGTCGCGGTGCGGCGGTTGGCATAAAAGGCACCCGATCGAACGACCGGCGGCGTAATGAAATCAAGCCCTGGGCGGTCCAGCGAATCCACCGCAAGCGTGACCAAGGCATTGCCAGGCGGGAGCATCCCCTCCCCCTTCGCCCGCACCGTCGCGATGCTCGGATAATCATCGATCTCAACGATCGGTAATCGCCCCTTTTGCGCCATGCTGAGCGAGGTCATATGGGTATCGGGCAGGCCGAACGCCTTGTTGATCATCGTGTAGGGAATCGTATAGCCGCCGCCTTCCTCGAGCCCGAGATGCTCGGCATACCAAGCCATGGTCGCGGCGCGATCGGGCGCGGCGAGGATGACGATGAAGAGATGATCGACCGGCGACTTGGCGGGCGGAAGATCAGAGGTCGGCGTGTTCTCGCGCACCTCATTGAGATAGATCATTTCGCGGCCCTGCCCCAGCATCTGCATCGCGACGAAATAGGGGAGACCGGGGATTTCCCTGGGCGGGCCGATGATGTCGAAGCCGCTGCCCGCGAGTCTGGCGGGCCAGCCGAACACATCCTGCACGGTGATCTCAAACGCAGCCCAGCCATAAGTACGGGTCGGCAGGAAGCCCGGATCGAGCGGCTGCTGCATCAACCGCAAATAACAGGGTGCGCCGCTCACGGGCGCAAGCGTGGCGAAGGGCGCGCGGGCATTGGCAGCGCAGCCCCAGCTAGCGGCGAGATCAGCAGACAGCGCGCCCTGCTCAACCACCGAGAGCCCGAGCCGGTCGCGGTAATCGCGCAGGCTGGCGGCGAGATCGGGCACTGTCGCTAGCCCGCCGATGATGCGGCCATGGGTTAGAAAATCGCTCATCAAAACACCGGCTTTCGCTTTGCGAGAAAGGCGCTGACCCCTTCTTCGAAATCGGGCTGGATAAACGCATCGGCGAACAGCGCGCTGGTCGTGGCATCATCATGTGCCTGGCCGTTGAGGATGCGGCGGACCATCTTCTTGGCCTCACGCGCGGTGTGCGGCGAGTTGGCGGCGATCGTCTCGGCGAGCGCAAGCGGGTCTGCGCCAAGCAGGTCGATCAAGCCGATCCGCAGCGCCTCATCTGCATCGATCAGCCCGGCGGTGAACAGGATGCGCTTGGCCTGCGACGGGCCGACCGCGTCGACAAGCAGCTTGGTATCATGCAGCGAATAGACCAGCCCGAGCTTGGCGGGAGTGATCCCCAGCCGTGCGTTGCTGGTCGCGACGCGCAGGTCGCAGGCGAGCGCCAGCCCGCAGCCGCCGCCGACGCAATCGCCCTCGATAAAGGCAATGACGGGCTTGGGCGCGAGGGTGAGCTCGATCTGCGCGCTTGCGATGGCGGCCTGATTGGCAGCGCGCCAGGCGGGATCAGTCGCGCCTGTGCCGAATTCGGCAATGTCTGCCCCGGCGGAAAAGGCGCCGGGCTCTGCCGCACGCAGGATCAGCACGCGCACCGCATCGTCGGCCATTGCCTGCGCGATCAGCGGCGGAAATTGCTCCCACATCGCCTGCGTGATCGCGTTGCGCTTGGCGGCGCGGTCGATGATCAGATGGGCGACGGAAGCCTGGGTTTCGAGGCGGAGCATCAAATCCTCCCCGGCACGAGGAGGGGAACCGCGAAGCGGTGGAGGGGGGCCTCCACTTGCGCGGCGCTTGCGGCCCGCCCCCTCCACCCCGTCGCTTCGCGCCGCGGTCCCCCTCCCCGTGCCGGGGAGGATCGGGTGTTGGTGCTCATGCCGGATCAACTTTCGCGAGATGCTGTGCAATCTCGCGGCGGGTTGCGACCCAGACGCCGTCATGCGCGCGGACATGCTTCAGAAAGGCCTCGAACGCCCAGATCCGGCCTGGCCGGCCGATGATGCGGAGATGCAGGCCAAGCGACATCATCTTGGGATTGCCCTCCATGCCCTCGCGATAAAGCTGATCGAAGCACGTTTTGGCATAATCGAGCCAGTTGGCGGGGGTATAGGCGGGATCAGTCCACATTTTCATGTCGTTGTCGTCGAGCTGATAGGGGACGATGGCGATTGGCCTGCCGGGGACGGTGGTGCGATCCCAGAAGGGAACATCGCCCGAATAATCGTCCATATGATAGTCGAACCCCTCTTCGATCAGCAGGCGCCTTGTGTTGTCGGTATGGAAATAGCGCGACAGCCAGCCATAGGGGCGCGTGCCCGTGGTCGCCTCGATCGAGGCCACCGCCTTGCGGATGAAGTCGCGTTCAGCGGCTTCGTCCATCTTGAACTGGTGGACCCAGCGATAGCCGTGGCTGACGGGTTCATGGCCGAGATCGCGGATGGCGGTGGCGATCTCAGGGTGGTTTTCGAGGCTGAGCGCGGCGACGGTCCAGCTCGCCTTGATATCATGTTCGCGGAGCAGCTTGACGATGCGGGGCGCGCCCGCCTTGATGCCGTAAAGGTAATTGCTCTCATTGCCGTAATTGCGGATCGGCGACTTTATGTGGATGCCGAGCTCGTCGACCGGCTCCATCCCCCGGTCGCCGCGCGCGACCGTCATCTCGCTGCCTTCCTCGACATTGACGACAATGCTGAGCGCGATCTTCGCGTCGTTCGGCCAGTCTATGCGTTCTTCGTTCAGCATGGGGCGCATCAGTGCATTTCCTCGCCGCCCGAGACGTTGATCGCCTCACCGGTCACATAAAAGGCATCGTCGCTGGCGAGCCACGCGCAGGCGCCAGCCGTGTCACTAGCGAGGCCAGGGCGGCCCATTGGGTTCTTGGCGGCCATGTTCTTCAGATACGCTTCGACGCTCTCAAAGCCGAGCAGTTTGGAGAAATAGGCGTTCTGTTCGGCGCCGAGCCCGGTGGTGACGTGATTGGGGCAGACCGCGTTGACGGTGATGCCGTGCGCCCCGAGTTCGACGGCACTGGCGCGGGTGAGGCCGACCATCCCGTGTTTCGACGACACATAAGCCGGCAGATGGGGGAAACCGGTCTTGGCGGCTTGCGACGCGATATTGATGATGCGGCCACCTTTACCTTGCGCCACCATCGCCTTTGCGGCGGCCTGGGTGCAGTAGAAAGCGCCGGACAGATTGACCGCGATGACCTTGTCCCAATCCTCAGGCACCACCTCCAGAAACGGCTTCATCATGAAACCGATCCCGGCATTGTTGACGAAGATGTCGATGCTGCCGAACGCATCGACCGCACTCTGCACCAGCGCCTGGCACTGGGCAGCAGACGAGACATCACACGCGATGGTGGCGACCGGCGCGCCACGATCGCTGAGTTCCTTCGCCACCGCCTGTGCAGCATCGCCAATCTCATAATCGCTGACGACGCAGTTCGCGCCTTCATCGGCGAAGCGTTGCAGTATCGCCTGGCCGAGCCCCTTGTCGCGGCCCGATCCGGTGACAACAATGGTCTTGCCGGCGAAACGCATCACAGATCCTCGGTCAGGATGAAAATCGGGTCATCGGCAAAATCGCGAAAAGGCGCGGCGAGCGCCTGGAACTCGGGCGTCGTCACATCAGCTACAAAACTGTCGATGCCCGTGATGTCGATCACTTCGACATAGTCATAAGGCGGCTTGGCGTCCGATCCGAACAGGCCGGTTGCCTTATGGACCGTAAAGCTGGTCACCGATCCCAGCGCGTTGACGGCGGGGATGTCGCCATTGCGGGCCCAGGTTTCATAGCTTGCTGGATCGACGCCGGGCTTCAGATTGAACAGGCAGATAATTCGCATCGCGCGTCTCCATTAGGATCGGGGTGGGGCATAGCCGTTGATCGTCGCTTCGATCCGGCGAGCGAGCGCGATCAAACGTGTTTCGCTGCCGGCTGGGCCGACGAGCTGAACGCTGACCGGCAGATGATCGGCATCGACGCCCGCCGGGATGGCCAGCGCGGGCAGCCCGGCGACGCTGGCGATGCTAGTGAAATCGGCCTGCGTCACGGGCGCGCGCGCGCCATGCGGGAAGGCCGATTGCGGCGCAGTGGGCATGACGAGGACACCGTCGTCGCCGAGTGCTGCGACCAGGGTGGCTCTGGTGCGGGAGATGACATCGGGCGCGGGCGGCAACGCGCCGACGGCGTCCATCACGAACTTCAGCTCGTCGGACACCAGCGGGCCGTCGCGGGCCTCCCCGAGATCGCCGATCAGTTCGTTCACCGACTCGATCAACCCGGCCATCCGGATCGCTGACAGCGGGTCGTCGAGCCGAACGAGGTCGGCGGGCAGGTCAATCGCACGCAGCACGCGCTGATAGCCCGCTTCGACCGAAGGCTGGATCGACACCTGATCGATATCCGCGAGCGTCAGCAGGCGGGTGAAGGGTCTCTCGTCGGTCTGGCCGGGGGCCATCACCGCCCAGACCCGCTGCAGTAAATCGAGGTCGCGTGCGAGCGGGCCGATGCAATCAAAGGCCGTGCCGAGATGGACGAGCCCGTCATCGCTCACCGCGCCAAGCGTCGGCTTCAGCCCCCACACGCCGCAATATGCCGCCGGGATGCGGACCGATCCCAGCGTATCGGTGCCGAGCGCAACGTCGCACAGACCTGCTGCCACCGCCGCACCACTGCCGCCCGAGGAACCGCCGGGGGTGTAGCCATGGCGGTGTGGGTTTTGCGTGCGGCCGTAAAACACGTTATCGGTGGTCGCGCCGAGCGCGGCCTCATGCATGTTGAGGCTACCCAGGATGATCCCCCCGGCCGCCCGCAGCTGCGTCACGACTGCCGCGTCGCGGGTCGCAATGATGCCGCGCCGGGTGCCCATGCCACCGGTCCAAGGGAGCCCTTTGACGGCGATGTTCGATTTGATGCCGAACGTGATGCCCGCCAGCGGCCCCTCGCCGCCCGTCGCGCCCCTGTCCCAATCGACAAAGGCATTGAGGGGCGCGTTTCGCGTTTCGAGGTCAGCCCAATCGATCATCTAAATCCTCCCCGGCACGGGGAGGTGGCAGCGCGTAGCGCTGACGGAGGGGGGCTGCCCCAGAGGCTTCGCCTGGTGGCCCGCCCCCTCCACCGTCCTTCGGACGGTCCCCCTCCCCGTGCCGGGAAGGATTTTGGGAAGCGCCCTCATAGCCCCCGCTCGTCGATCAGCCGGATCGGCTTCTGGCGGACATCAATCTGGGTAAGGGTCGCGGTGCCGCCGGGTGCCTCAAGCGCGATTGCCACTTCTACCCCCAACCCCTGTCGCAGCAGGCTGGCGAGTTCGCCAGCGTCGCTGCCGCCCCGGCTTTCGAGGATCACCAGCATGTCGTCGCGCTGGGTGGCGGGGTCGCGGACCAGGCGGCAGACATATTCGCCGGTCAGATCAGCGCGGTTCTCGATGATCGATCCGATCGCGTGGGGGAAGATGTTGATGCCGCGCAGCTTGACCATATTGTCGCTGCGGCCCTTGAACCCGGCGATCCGCTTGAAGGCCATACCCGTCGCGTTGGTGCCGGTGAGTTCATGCGTGATGTCATGCGTGTTGAAGCGGATGCAAGGCGCGATGTCGTCCTTGAACAGGCAGGTGACGACCATATCGCCGGTTTCGCCGACGCCGACCGGCGCGCCGCTGTCCACATCAAGCAGCTCCAGATATTGCGCATCCTCCCAGACATAGAGCCCGTCGCGCTCGGGCCCTTCGCCGGCGATGCTGCCGGTATCGCCGACGCCGTACCAGTCGAACGCCTTGGCCCCTCCCCACGCGGCTTCGGTCGCGGCGCGATCCTCGGTGCCGAGATGGCCACAGATCATCCGGATGTTCATCTGTTCAAGCAGGCCGGTGTCGCGCGCGACCTCGGCAAGCTTCCGGATATAATCGACGAAGCCAACCAGCACCGTCACGCCGAAATCGGCCATCAGCTGGACCTGGTTTGCGCTCCGCGTCTCGATCCCCGTGCCCGCCGACAGGAAAAGCGAATTGGTGAAATGGGTGACAGCCTCGCGGATGTAATGACCGCCATTGATCATGCCGTGGCCATAGACGGATTGCACGACATCGGCCGGCGATAGTCCTTGCCAGCGATACATGCGCCCGACGAGCAGGTTGGTGATCTCGCGCCCCTTGGGGCCGAAGAGCAAAGGTTGCGGCCGACCAGTGGTGCCGCTTGTCGTGTGGAAGATAACGGGATCGGCGCCACGCCCGGCGAAATCGCCATAGGGTGGTTGGGCGGCGACCGAGGCCATCAGGTCGGTCTTGTCATAGACCGGGAGCCTGGTGATGTCGTCGAGACTGCGGATGTCGCCCGGCTCGATCCCTTTCGCGCCCCAGAGCCGTTGGTAAAAGGGGATTTCCCAGCCGCGCGCCATCAGCCGGCTGAATTGCGCTTCCTGGAGGTTGCGGAGTTCGTCGCGGCTCATCCCCGTATAGCGCGCGGTGAAGGCGTCGCCGATCGGGTAATCGGCGAGCATCTGTCGGGCGTCAAACGCTTCGAAATAGGTCGGAAAGGTCATGCAGGCTCCGTGAACCAGGCGATCGGTGAATCGAAAAGGCGGGGATCGGCATCGGGCGCGAGCACCGCAGCGAGATCGCGCTTGGCAGCGGTCTGCTCCGCGGTCAGCGGCGCGTCCGGGCTTCCCAGTGTCGCCGGGATTATGTGCTCAATGGTCGTGCCATCTTTCAGCGTAACCAGCATCCGCTGTGGCGACAGCGCATTGGGATCGGGCGTGCCATCATCGTTTACGATCATCCGCCCGGCCAGATCGGCGATGGCCGGATCGGCAAAGGTCGCGGCCATGAAACGGCGGGGGTCGATGCAGCCATCAGTCAGCATCAGCGCCGACAGCAAAGGCAGGCACAGTCGCGCATAGGCCGGAGTCATTTCGCTGGTGAAGGGCCGCCCGACAAGCCGCTTGATCAGCGGTGGCGCGAACAGCTCGATCCAGGCGATGTTGTCCGGCATGACCCCGGACGCCGCAATCGCCCCCAGCGCGCCATGGCTGGCACGGCCCGAAGGATAGGGCTTGGTGGACACGTCAGAGATCAGCCACCGCGCGCCAATTTGGTGGGTATAGGTCGCCAATTGGCCGTCATCGATCAGCCGGAAATAGCCAAACGGCCCCTCCAGTGCGTCATGCGGGCCGCTCAGCCCGGCCTTGGCCAGATCGACAGCCATGATCGCTGACCGAGCAGCATTGGCCACCTGCAGCGGCAGGGCGATTGACCCTTCGACATGCGCCTGCATAGTCCCGGCACAGAAGCTATTGGCCAGACCGAGCACGTCTTCCAGCGGCTCAACTCCCTCGATCCGAGCGACCGCCATCGCAGCACCGATGCACCCGGCGGTGGCGGGGCGGAAGAATTTGAGCGGAGACGTCGCGGCGATACCAAGCCCGCTCGCCACATCGACCCCGACCGCCAGTCCAGCCAGCGCCGTTTCAGGATCGCAGCCGCCCATCCGATCAATACTCGCGCTCAGCGCAGCGGTGACGACGGACAGGGCATGGACAACGGCGGGCTCATGCACCGCATCCCATTCCAGGCAGTGGATGCGAAACGCATTGACGAAGGCTGCACTTGCAGCGGGGAGTCGTCCCGAAGATCCAATCAGTCTGGCGTCCTCGCCCGCCCCCCATCCCGCCGCTGCCGCCAGAACGCCTGCCGCGCCCGGTGCGGTCGATCCCGCTGCGCCAACCGCCAAAGTATCGGCAAGTAACCGGGCCGCATCGGCGCGCGTGGTTGGCGGCAGCACATGATCGGCGCGCACGAAATCCAGCAGGGCGGCGGTGGCGCTCACAAAATATCGTCCAGCCAGCGCACAATGGCGCTCGGATCGTCGCCCTCCAGGGCGAGCGTTACGCCCAGGTCGGCTTGCTCGGGGCACAGCTGTCCCCAGGCGAAGAGCGCGCGCGCTTTGTCGATGACGCCGTCACCCGACAGCGGCCGTTCCGGATCGCCGAGCGTGTCGACCAGCGTTTCGTCATCGCCGCACGCACGCACCGTTGCGCCGAAATGCGCCGGGTAGCGCGCGGTGATCGCGGCACCTTCGCGCACCCTCACCTGCGCCCGGGCGTCCGCCAGCGCGGCAATCGCATCAGGTTCGAAATCGGCGAGGGTCGGGACACCGCGCGCGGCGACGACAGCGACCGCATGCTGGAGCGAGAATTTGGCCTGATGCGGCGTCGTCGGATCGGGCCGGTCGCAAAAGGTCAGCGCATCGGCATAGGTCTCGACATCGATCGGCCCGGCCAGGGTGCCGCGCGCGCGCAAGGCCAGCGCGGCATCGATCGCCGGATGCGCATGGCGGCAGGCGCCCCAGGGCTTGAAGCTGACCTCATCGATTCGCCAGCCTTCGTTGAAAGCCATCGGCGTCGGATTCCGGCAGGTCGCGGCGTACAGGCCCTGCACGCCTTCGAGGATATCAAGCGGGCCAGTGATGCCGCTGAGCGCAAAGCCAGCGGCCGAGCGCCCGGTCTCAACGGCGTTGGCGACATGCCATTGCTTGGCCATGTTGGTGCTGTGCCGCGTCTGCCACAGCCCGCCGCTGACCGACGCGGCAAGCGCCATGGCGTTGGCGATGATCAAAGGATCGGACGACGCGCTGCTCGCTTCGCAGGCGGCAGCAGCGATGACGCCGGCGGTCGCCGTCGGGTGATACTGCGCGTAATGATGGGTATCAAAGCTCGCGCCTACCGCGATCATTGCTTCATACCCACGGACCGCAGCGGCGAGCATGTCGTCCATCGAGTCAGACAGACTGCTCAGTGCCGCCGGCCAGATAACGGGCCCGGGATGGAGCAAGGCCGCCCGGTGGACATCATCCATCTCCAGGACATTACCAAGGAACGCCGATGTGACCAGCGCCCCGCCCTGAACGCCGCCCAGCGCAACTGCCACTTCGCTCCGCCGCGCGCCCGCTACGCAGCCCATCCAGTCGAGCAAATGCAGCCGTGCCCTTGCCCGCGTGGCCATATTGACCGGACGCAGCAAATGCTGTGCAAGCTGCTCGATTAAGCTATGTTCAACCACGACATTCGGTCCGGACAACTGGAGAGACACTTTGTCGGTGCAAACCGTCACCAAGCCCCGCGCTGAACCGCGCAAGCCCCGTTACCTCGAACTCGCCGACGACCTGCGCGGGCAAATTCTGGGCGGCGACTTGCCGTTGACCGATCAGTTCCCAACCGAAAGCGTGCTCTGCGCGCGCTATGGCGTCAGCCGCTTTACGGTGCGTGAGGCGCTGCGCACCTTGCAGACTGAAGGGTTGATCCAGCGCAAACGCGGATCCGGCACAGTCATCCAGCCGGCGGCGGCGCGCGGCGGTGCTCTCCACCAGCCTTTGTCGAACGTTGGCGAAATTTTGCAATATGCGCGCGATACCAAGGTGGCGTTCAAGCGGGACGGCAGCGTCCCGTTGCCGCGCAAGCTGGCCGAACAGATTGATGGCGAGACGACGGGCAAATGGGCGCGGTTTCACGGCGTGCGGTCGGGCAGCGGCGTCGACAAGCCGATCGCCTTTACTGAAGCCTATATCCATCCCGCGCTCGCCAACATTGCGGATGCCATCGACATTCGTGAACCCACGCTGTTCAAGCAGCTCGAACGGCTCGGCAGAATCACGATTGCGCAGGTGACGCAGGATATTCAGGCGGTGGCCGCCAGCGCGGAAATCGCCCAGGCGCTTGGCATCGCGCGGCGATCGCCTTGCTTGCGCATCTTGCGCTGCTACCGCGATGACAATGGTCGGGTGATCGAGATTTCCGCCAGCCACCACCCCGGCGATCGCTTCGCTTACGCCATGCATATCGAGGTTGAGCGCTGAGGCCATCGGTCAACCTGCGCCCAGATCGGGCGCGGCGCGCGGTTGCCAGTCGTCAGCGGCGAAACGGATAGCGGGCGCAATTTGGTGTCCACCGTCATGCTCAATCAGCAGACCACGATCGGCGATCTGCGGGGAAGCGAGCGCTTCGGCAAAATCGAGGACGGGTGCGAAGGCGACATCCTTGTCCGCGAACCACGCAACCCATTCGTCGCGGGTGCGCTGGGCAAAGGTGTCACGGAGAAAGTCGATCAGCACGCCCTGTTCGCCTGCCGGGGCCTCGGCAATCGGGATCAGGTCGCTACGTCCCAGCGCGGTCAGCAAACTAGTGACGAATTTCATCTCGCGCCCGCCAAGTGCAATGTGGCGACCCTCTGCGGTGCGATAGACATTGTAGAACGCCGCCCCCCCCAGCGAGCGTTGCGCCGACGATCGTGGTGGCGCCCCCCCGGCGATGGCATCGCCAGCGATATGCGCGCACCAGGGCAGCATCGAATCATACATGGCGATGTCGATATAGTCGCCCCGCCCGGTCTTCTCGCGACCGATCAGCGCCATCAGCACGGCCGACAATGCCGTCAGCCCCGCCGCCATATCTGCCGAAGGAACACCCGGAACAACGGGCGTGCCATTGGCACCGTCATTGACCGAGAGGAAGCCGGCCAGGGCCTGAACGGCCATGTCATGCGCGGGGTGGTGGGCGAGCGGCCCAGTCTGGCCAAAGGCGCTGATTGAGCAATAAACGGCGCGGGGGTTGCGGGCTGCGACCGCTGCATAGCCGAAACCGAGCCGATCGATCACGCCGGGGCGAAAGCCCTCTGCCACAATATCGGCGCGCTCGATCAACGCCCACAACGCCGCCTTGCCCTCGTCACTTTTCAGGTCGAGCGCGATACTGCGTTTGCCGCGATTGAGATTTCGGAACCACACCGACTGGCCAGCCTCGAACGGCGCCTGCGCCCGTGCCGGATCGCCCGCCAGCGGCTCCACCTTGATAACCTCCGCGCCCTGATCGGCCAGCATCATGGTCATCATTGGCCCCGGCAGGAACTGCGTCAGATCGACGACGGTGATCCCGGCTAGCTTGGCCATCAGATGACGCCGCTAGCTTTCAGATCGGCGATTTCGGCGACGCTATAGCCCGCCTCGATCAGCACCGACGCGGTATCTGCCCCGAGCAGCGGCCCAGCCCGGTTGGGCAAGCGTTCGCCATCCAGCCGGATCGGATTGGCGAGCACGCGCAATTCGGGTCTGTCGGGATGGGCGACCGTGTCGAGCATTCCCGTCTCGCGAAGAAACGGATTGTCGAGCGCGGCGTCGAGTGGATTGACTGCCGATACCGGCATATGGCCTTGCAAGACGCCGAGCCAATAGGCCGTCGACTGTTGCTGGAACACCGCATCCAGCACCGTCGTCAGCGCGTCACGATTGGCGAGCCGGTCGGCAGGCGTGGCAAAGCGGGGATCGCTGGCAAGATCAGCGCGGTCGATCTTGCTTGTCAGGATCGCCCAGAATTTGGGGAGCTGGGCCATCACGAAAATCCAGCCATCGGCGGTACGAAACATCTGGCTCGGCGTGACCGACGGGTGGGCTGAGCGCGGGGCACGCGGCGTGACATCGCCCTCATTCATGTACCAGACCGCCGGATAGCTGGTCTGATGAACGGCCGCAGACAGCAGATCAACATCGACATCGCGCCCCGTGCCGGTCCTCGCCGCTTCAATCAGCGCGGCGAGCAGGCCGATCGTCATCATCGTGCCCGTCATGAAATCGACCATCGACAAGCCGAAGCGCACCGGGGGGCCCTCCGGCTCGCCGGTCAGCGCTAGGAAGCCCGCCTCGGCTTGCATGAGATAATCATAGCCCGGCCATTTCGCGCGATCATTGTCGCGGCCATAAGCGGACAGATGTGCGCACACGATCGCCGGGTTGATATCGGCCAAGGCGGCATAGGTCAGCCCCAATTTGTCGGGCAGATCGCCGCGCATATTGTTGGCGACGGCATGCGCATTTTGCGCGAGCCGCCGGAACACCGCTTGCCCCGTTGGCACCGTCAGGTCGAGGGTCACCGACTTCTTGTTGAGGTTGAAGCTCTGGAAATACAGGCTTTCCCCCTCGCGCAGAAAATGGGGGCCGACGGCACGCGCGGTGTCGCCCTGCTTGGGCGGTTCGATCTTGATGACCTCCGCCCCCAATTGCGCCAGGAACATCGTGCCATAAGGACCGGCGCCATATTGCTCGGCTGACAGGACACGATAGCCGGTCAGGGGAAGGCGCAACGGATTGGTCATGCGGGATTCCGCTTCACCCATTGCTTGGAAATGATGATCCGCTGCATCTCGTTGGTGCCTTCACCAATGCACATCAGCATCGAATCGCGGTAATAGCGCTCGATCTCATATTCCTTGGAATAAGCGTAGCCACCGAAGATGCGCATGCCTTCTTCGGCATTCTTGACCGCTGCTTCGGACGCGAAAAATTTCGCCATGCCGGCCTCCATGTCGCAACGTTCACCGCGATCATAGGCTTCTGCCGCGTCGAAGGTGAGCAGGCGCGCGGCGCGGGCGCGGGTGACCATTTCGCCGATCTTGAGCTGGATCGCCTGGTGCTCGGCGATCGGCTTGCCCATGGTTTCGCGGACCTGCGCATAGTTGGTGGCGAGCCTGAGCGCGCCCTCGGCGAGCCCCACACCGCGCGCCGCGACGTTGATTCGGCCAAGCTCGAGCCCGCCGGTCGCCTGGAAAAACCCCTGCCCCTCGCGTTCGCCGATCAGATTGGCCGCGGGCAGGCGATAATTGTCGAAGATCAGCTCAGCTGAATCGATCGACTTATAGCCCAGCTTTTCAAACTTCTTGCCGGTGGTGAACCCCTCCTGTTTGGGAGCGATGAACAGGCTCATCCCCTTATAGCGCGGGTCCGCCTTTGGGTCGGTCTTCACCAGTAGCGCGAAGCAGCTGCCCTTGATGCCATTCGAGATCCAGGTCTTGGTGCCGTTGATCACATAATCGTCGCCGTCGCGCACCGCCGTCGTGCGGATCGCCTGCAGGTCGGTGCCGGCATTGGGTTCGGTCAGCGCCAGGCCGCCGCGAATTTCGCCGCTAGCGAATTTGGGAAGCCAAAGCTGCTTTTGCGCCTCGGTCCCGAATTTTTCGACCGCAACCGCCATGATCAGGTGCGAATTGAAAATGCCGGTAATCGCCATCCAATAGGACGAAATTTGCGCGACGATCTTGGCATAGGTCACCGCCGGCAAGCCGAGCCCGCCATATTGCTTGCCAATCGTCGCGCCGAACAGGCCCATCTCGACCATCCGATCGACAAGTTCGCCCGGCCAGATATCGTCATGATCATATTTCATCACAACAGGGCGGACCTCGCGCTCGATCCAGCGATCAATCGCTTCGAGCAGGGCGGCTTCCTCGTCGATGCCGATCGGGGGGCGGATCATATCCAGGGCGCTTGCCATATTTGGTTCCTCAGTCATCAACGGGGCCAAAGCCCCGCTTCCAGATCAGCATTGTGCGGCTGAAGGTGCAGACGATATCGCCGTGCTGGTTCTTGCCGATCGTCTTCACCGTGACGATGCCCTGTTCGGGGCGCGAGTTCGATTCACGTTTTTCCAGCACTTCGCTTTCGGCATAGAGCGTATCGCCGGGGAAAAGCGGGTGGGTCAGGCGGATATTGTCCCAGCCGAGATTGGCGACGGCCTTCTGGCTGACGTCCGACACGCTCATCCCCACCATCATCGCGACCGTCAGCGGCGACGCGACCAGCGGTTTGCCAAACTCGGTTTTCTTGGCGAATTCATAATCGAAATGCGCCGGGTGCGTGTTCATCGTCAGCAGCGTGAACCAGACATTGTCGGCATCGGTGATCGTCCGGCCCGGGCGATGTTCATAGATGTGGCCGACGACGAAATCCTCATAGGACCGCCCGTAATTCTCACGGAAGCGGCCGGGGGCCACCTCTGTCACGCCGTCACGCATTATGTCAGCTCCCTGGCTTTGGCCATGTTGATGATCCGGGCATAGCGGCGAATGATTGGCGCCTCCAGCATCCGGCCCTGATAGCGAATGGCGCGCGCGCCAGCGGCTTCATAGGCCGCCAGCGCCGCAAGCGCTTCCTCAACCAAGTCAGCCGATGGGCGCATCGCCGCGTGAATCGCCTCCAGCTGCGCGGGGTGGATCGCTGCCTTGGCCTGAAAGCCAATGGCATGCGCGCGCCGTGCCTCGTCCGCCAGACCTGCCGGATCGTCCAGCACGATCCAGGGCACGTCGATCGCGGGCACGCCAGCCTCGGCACAGGCGAGAATGAACACGCCGCGCGCCACCGCCAGCGGCTCCCAGGCCAGCGCGACACCCAATTCGCCCGACAGATCGCCGCCGCCGAACATCATCGCGACCACGCCGGGCGCCTGACCGATGTCATGCGCCAACCGGAGACCGCGCGCGGTCTCAATCAGGGGGACGAAGGCGGCACTGGGCAGATGGCGACGGGCAATCGCGACCTCGTCGGCCGATTCCACCTTGGGGAGTAACACCAGGTCGGGCAAGCTAGGTGCGGCGGCCAGCGCGTGCAGATCGACCATGCCATCGTCCGTGGTCACGCCATTGATGCGGATGGCAACGCGCGGGCCAATCGCGCCGATCGCCGCTGCCCTTGCCGCCGCTTTGCTCTCCGCTGCCACGGCATCTTCGAGATCGATGCAGACCAAATCAGCGTCGCTCGCCAGCGCCTTGGCAAAGCGCTCGGGTGTTGAGCCGGGAACAAACAACAGGCTTGTCAGCCCCATGGCCGCGCCAATAGATGATCGCCCCGTCATAGAATCAGATTTGTCCGGACAACTTTGTCACGTCAAGTCGTAAAGTGGATTTGCCCGCTGCTTAACTCGGCTTAACGACGCCAAGCCATGCCGTGATGAACAGCAGCGCATAGACCATGAGCACGAAAATGCGGGTACGGTCCATCGTCCGCCGCAAGGGAATCTCGGTCGCGTCTGACGATCCTTCGGCGATCAGCCGCCCAAGCTGCGGGCCAACTGGCTTGAACGCCAGATCGATCAGGATCGCCGCGATAAAGATCAACCCGAACAGCAGCGCCTTCCACGCAAGCCATGGCATGGCGATCGGTGCGCCAGTCAACAGCGAGGCCGCGCCCAGCCAGAGATAGAAACCGGTGATGGCATATTTGATCCACGCTTCGATCCGCCGATTGCGCGCAGCGCGCGGGGTTTGATCATGGATGTGCGAATCCCACACCAGCAACAGCCAGGCCAGGCCCGCGCCCCATGCCGCGATGACCAACCAGGTCGGCAGCGCAATCCAACCGCCAGCTGTCGCCACGCTAAGCGACAAGGGTACCATCAGCGCCCAGGCCGTGCGTGGCCCCATATCGACCGCGACCAACAGCTTCAGCAGCGCGAGTCGCTGGTCGAGCGAATAGGCCTGCCGTTTGCGGAAATGCTGGCCCAGCACGAACACCCCCACGTCACCGCCCAGCCACAGCACGAACAGCAGCAGGTGCGCATAGACGAGGCTGCGATACGCCATGTCCTCCATTTCGGTACGATCCTTTCAATTCGACCCGGCTTGACATGCCGATTGATACATGAAAATTTGTCCGGACAAATAACAATCGAACGAGCAGATCACAGGGACGTCTCAACCAACGCTTTTAAGGGAAACCAGACGATGAAATGGAAGTTTGCGCTAACGACCGCAATTTCGGCAACCCTGGTCGCCGCACCGGCCATTGCCCAGACATCCCGTGATTCGTCGGGGACCAGCACTGAAACCGCCGCAGACGGGGATATAGGCGTTACCGATATCGTCGTCACCGCGCAGCGCAGAAGTGAAAATATCCAGGACGTGCCGATTGCCATTTCGGCATTTTCTGCGGATCAACTGCGAACGGCCGGCATTTCAAGCGCACTTGACCTAGGCCAACTGGTACCAAATCTGATTGCGCAGAATAATACCGGGCTGGGGTCAGCCAACGCTTATTATCTGCGCGGGCTTGGCAATACCGAATCGCTGGCAACATTTGATCCGCCAGTGGGCACCTATGTCGATGACGTCTTCCTCTCGCGTCAAAGCGCCAACAACCTCTCCCTGTTTGACGTCGAAAGGGTTGAGGTACTGCGCGGCCCTCAGGGCACGCTATTTGGCCGAAACACGACCGGCGGCGCGATCAACGTGATCTTGCGCAAACCTGGCAAAGAATTTGGCGGCTATCTCGAAGGCGGGTACGGCGCTTACAATCGAAAACTGGTCAGGGGATCGGTCGATCTTCCCGTTACGGAGTCGTTTCAGGTCAAGGTTTCTGGCTATTGGCAAGATGACGACGGCTACACGATCAACAACATCACCCGCCAACGGCTAAACGACGATGACGGTTTCGGGGCAAGAGTAGGCCTTTATGGGGAGTTGTCGCCCAACGTACGCTGGAATGCCAGCTATGCCTTCATTCAGGCCGATGGCGAAAATATCCTGAACTTCGACTGCGATCCATCAAATCCTGCCAACTGTAATGGTCGGTTTTCGGCGACCGGCCTGAGCGAGGTTCCGGGCGCTGCGAATTTTGCGGGCTTGGGCGTCCGCGGTCGTAAGGCCAATTTTGGGCTGGGCAACAAATCGGCGACCAATTTGGTTACATCAAACCTGGAATTTGACGTTGCGCGCGATACTACGCTGTCCCTGATCACCGGTTTCGTCAACCAAACTCAACAATTTGCTATCGATTTCTTCGATGGGCGCTCGGGGCCGACGGTCGCCGTGCCCAACCCACCAATTCGCGGTTTTGCACGCGGCGGCTTTACCATCTTGACCGATGCACGTTCGGATCAGTTCACCCAGGAAGTGAAACTGAACGGAAAACTGGGCGACAATCTGATCGATTACGTCGCGGGTTTCTACTATCTCAAAGAGGAAAATCGCACCGATTTTGCTGACGTTTTCGGCGGATCATTGCTCCTTGGCGACCGAGTCCTCAACAATAACACCGAGGCATTTGCCGGTTATGTTCAGGCTGATCTGAACATCACCGACAAGCTAAAGCTAACCGCAGGCGTCCGGTATACGGACGAGACCAAAACGCTGAGCCTGATCGATCAGCGGGCAATGTGCGCTGTGGCAACGCCACCGGCGAGCTGCTTGTTCGATCCCAATTTCTTCGTGCCTGCAAATGGCACCACGGTGCCAACACGCGTTGCAATCCCCTTGCGCCTACGAACCGGGCAAACGACGCCGCGCTTTGCGATCAACTACAAGGTTAATGACGACATCCTGTTATACGCCAGTGCGACGCGCGGGTTCAAATCCGGCGGATGGAATGCGCGTGGCACCGCGCCGTCTGGTGTGCTTCCATTCACGCCCGAAACCATCTGGAGCTATGAGGGCGGCATCAAATCCGAATTTTTCAATCGCAAATTACGGGCCAACATCACGGTCTATCACGCTGATGTCAGTGATCTCCAAACGCCTGCCGGTATCATCAATCCGACAACCGGGGTACTGAGCTTTGTCACCAGAAACTTCGCCGATTATAAGAATACCGGCGTTGAGGCTGAATTTACGCTGGTGCCGACCCGCGGGCTGAACCTGTATGTCAATGTCGGATACCAGAATGATCATTATTCGATCAATAATCGCGCGCCAGCATTCGACCAGTTTGGCGTGCAGTCCGTCGCGGGGCAGCTTGCCGATTGCCGACGCCAGTTAGCCGCCGGTCAAGTGCCGGTAACGCCAAATACCGCACCAGCGGGCACACCGGCCAACAATGCCCCTGCATGCGGGGTTGGCATCGTCACCGCGCAAGGCACGATAGCAACGCCGGTACGCACGCCCGATTTTACCATCGCCGTCGGGGGCAGCTATGATGCCCCAATCGGCCGTTACTCACTCACTCCATCGGTCAATGCCAGTTATCATACCGATCAGGAGGTGCAGACCGCCAACTTGTCCCTGCGCGCAGGATCAATTACCGGGCCAAATGGCACCTTCCCGTCCAACCCCAATAGCGGCGCGCTCCTGTTGGGATCGTTCAGCCAAGCGGCATGGGTGGTGAATGCCGGACTGGCCCTCAATGCACCCAACAAGCTTTGGCAATTGTCCGTGCAATGCACCAATTGCTTTGATGAGGCATTCACACAATCGGCTTTGTCGAATACGACCTATCTCAATCCCCCGCGTATGTGGACCATTCGCGGGCGTGTAAACTTTTGACGTCCCCGATCGGCAGACGCGAAGTGTTAACCGGGATAACGGGTGCCGCCTTGGCGGCGGCATCCGTTGCCGGTGCCAAAGCACCGGCGAGCGGGCTTGATATCAGTCGGCTTGTCCGCACCGCTCTGTTCGTCAGCGACATCGACGTAGCGACATCATTCTACCGTGATCTCTTGGGACTCGATCAGCTATTTTATTCGGGGAAGTTTACCGGGCCGATAGTTGGGCAATTACTGGGCATTCCGGCGGGCGCCACCACCATCGCCCGAATATTGAAGGTTGAAGGCCCGCCGTTCGGGATGATTGGATTGTTTCAGGTTGTGGGGGGAAACATCTCACGCGTCCAAAAACAGCGTGGGTCGGTTAACATCGGGGAGAGCGTTCTCGTGTTTTACATGCCTTCGCTGGACCCGCTCGTCGACAGGCTGAACGCCTCGCACTGGCAAATTTTGTGCCCGCCAACCAGCCTTGTCCCAGGATCACGCGAGATGAGTTTTTATGGCCCGGACGATGTGCTGATCAACGTGATCGAGCGCAATCATCGCGCCATTATATGACCGCGTTTCGGCCAATCCCCCGCCTGCGTGGCCGGGTCGAGTATCGGCAGACCGGCTCCAACACCCTGTGGGGATTTGAAGACTGGTCGATCACGCGCGGTGCCGATGGCCTGCGCGTAATGGCCGCGCACTGCGAGATGACGCTGCCCAGCGGCGACGGCGCCCATCAGAATGTGGTGCGCGATTCAGTGCTGTCAGTGCATCCCGATTTTCACCCGCACGATGCCTTTGTCCGCATCATGCGCGAAGGTGCGGTGACGGGCACAGGCTGGTTCCGCTTCAGCGATAGCGAAGCGACCTGTGAAAGCTGGACCCGCGACGAAGGCAGGATCAGCCAGTCGATACCGATCGAGCGACCGATCCGCGGCTTCGGTATCCACGCGGTGCAGGGCGATGGCTGGCTGGCGTCGACCTTCCCCTATCACAAGGGCGCCGGCCATCGGCAGTTCTTCGGCCGCAACCTGCTCCATTCGGTGCATCATCTGGGCGCGACCGGGCCGATGATCACGACCAGCGGATCGGGGCTCGACTATGTTGGCCGCGAGACCATCACGGTGCCGGCCGGAACCTTTGATTGCCATCATGTCGCCTTTGTCGGGCTGACCAATGCCCACCCGCCCTATGATATGTGGGTGAGCGCTGACGGCGATTTCCTCTATGTGCGCGGCGTCGTGTCCGGATACATGGACTCGACCTTTGAGCTCGCTGAGCTCAGCCGGGAGCATGGCGCATGAGCGAATTCAAAAAGGGCTGGCGCGTCCTGACGGCATCGCTGCTCGGCGTCGCCTGTGGGGCGTCGCCGTTGCCGTTCAACGTGCTGCCGCTGGTGATGGGGCCGATCCACACCGAATATGGCTGGGATTTCGCCGCGATTGCGGGCGGCGTGACGATCTTCGGCATCATCGCATCGCTGCTGGCGCCGCTTTATGGATCAATGGCCGACCGGTTCGGCGTGCGCCCGGTAGCGATCGGATCGCTGATCGGGTTCATCATCGTGTTTGCCGCCTTCTGGTTCGTGCCCGGCAGCTTGCCCGGTTGGTGGGCATTCTGGGCAGTGCTGGGGCTGATCGGGATTGGATCGACCCCGGTTACCTGGAGCCGCGCGGTGAGCATGTGGTTTGCGAAGAATCGCGGGCTGGCACTTGGCATCATGCTGATCGGCACCTCGCTCGCCGCGATCATCGTCCCCAAGGTGGCGGTAGCGGCGATTGGCTATGGCGGCTGGCGATTGGCCTTTCCGATCGTCGCCCTGTTCCCGCTGCTGATCGCGCTGCCCGTCGCGGTGCTCTGGTTCCGCGAGCCGCGCGCTGACGAGCGCCCGGCAGGTGTGACGGATGCCCGGGGTCAGCTAATCGGACTCAGCTTGCGCCAGGCGATGCGCGGCCACCGCTTCTGGGTGCTGATCTTGTCGATCCTGCTGATCGCGCTCGCTTATGGCGGGGCGCACATCCATATGGCGCAGATCGTCGCGCTGCATGGCTTTACGCCGGTGGATGCCGCGAGCGTGCTCGGCGTCGTGGCGCTCGGCATCCTCGCCGGGCGGGTGCTGGTGGGATTGCTGTTCGACCGCTTCTGGGCGCCGGGCATTGCCTTTCCAGCGATGCTGCTGCCCGCGATCGCCGCTTATCTGCTGGTAGGCAATACGGCTGGACTGTCAGTGATCATGACCGGCGGTTTCCTGCTTGGCTTTGCGGCGGGCGCGGAGAGCGACGTGATCGCCTTCCTGGCGGCACGCTATTTCGGAATGGCCAACTACGGCGCGATCTATGGCGCGCTCTACATGCCATTTGGGATTGGCAGCGCGATTTCGCCGATCCTCTACGGCGTGGTCCGCGATCGGACGGGCAGCTATGATCTGATGCTGATGGCGGCAGTCGCGATGTTTGCGATTGGCGGCGCCCTGCTGCTGACGCTCGGACGCTATCCACAACTGGGCGCGGAGGATGGCCATGCTGGCTGAGGTCTCGATGCTCGACGCACTCGTGGCGGCGGTTGGCGGAGATGCGCTGCTCAGCGACCCCGCGTCGCTTGAGCTTTACGGGCAGGATGTGTTCTCGATCGGCCACCGCCCGATCGCGATCCTGCGGCCGCGCGATATCGAAACGCTGGCGGCGGGGGTGAAGGCTGCGGCCAAGGCCGGGCTCGCCATCGTCCCGCGCGGCGGCGGGATGAGCTATACCTCCGGCTATCTGCCCGATGCGCCGGGTGCGCTGGTGATCGATATGGCGGCGATGGACCGCATCCTGACGATCGACCCGGCCGACATGACGGTGACGGTGGAGGCCGGCTGTTCCTGGGCCAAGCTCTATGAAGCGCTCCATCCATTGGGGCTCAGGACACCGCTCTGGGGCACGCTGTCGGGCATCCGGGCGAGCGTTGGGGGCGGGATGAGCCAGAATGGGCTGTTCTGGGGCGCGCGCAACGGATCGATCGCGGCGACGGCGCTATGCTTCGATGTCGTGCTGGCGGATGGCAGCATCGTGCGCACCGGCAGTGACGTGCTGCGCCCATTCGGGCCCGACATTACCGGGCTGTTTGCGGCGGATTGCGGCGCACTGGGAATCAAGGCGCATGTCACGCTGCCCCTGATCCGCGAAGCGAGCCACTTTGCCTATGGCAGTTTCGCCTTCGACACCCCCGATCAGTTCACGGCGGCGATGAGCGAAATTGCCCGCGCCGGTCTCGCGTCCGAAAGCTTCGGCTTCGATCCCTTCCTGCAGGCCCAGCGGATGAAGCGCGACAGCCTGGGCGCCGATGCCAAGGCGCTGGTCGGGATGATGAAGGCGCAGGGCGGGTTCTGGAAGGGGTTAAAGGAGGGCGCAAAGGTTGTCGCAGCAGGCCGCTCCTTCCTCGACGATGCCACCTTTTCGATCCACACGATTGCCGAAGGGCGCAACCAGCCAAGCGCCGACGCCGATATGGCGGCGATCCGCGCAATTGTCGCGCAAGCTGGCGGGCGCGAGGTCGAGAATACGATCCCCAAGGTGTTGCGCGCCAATCCCTTCCCGCCGGTCAATTCGATGCTGGGGCCGAGCGGCGAGCGCTGGGTGCCGGTGCACGGCATCGTCCGCCATTCCAAGGCGCTGGCGACGATCGAGGCGGTGGTCGCTCTGTTTGAGGCAAATGCCGGGGAGATGGATCGGCTGGGGGTTGGCGCGGGCTATATGTTCCTGCCCGTGGCGACCACCGGGTTCCTGATCGAGCCGGTGTTCTACTGGCCCGATGCGCAGGCAGCGCTGCACAAGGACAGCGTCGAGGCGGCGCACCTGGCCAAGCTGCGCGACTTTCCCGCCAATGCGGAAGGCCGCGCGCTGGTAGAGAAATTGCGGGCAGAGATTGTCGCGATTTTTGGGCGGATGGAGGCGATCCATTTTCAGATCGGGCGGACTTACCCGGTAAAGGCGCGGAGCGACCCTGGGGCATGGGCCATGCTGGAGGCGCTCAAGGCGGCGGTCGATCCGGAGGGACGGATGAACCCGGGAGTGTTGGGGTTGTGAACGCGCCCTTCCCCTATGCCGCCGTGGCGATGCAGCTCACCGCGCGCTCGGTCGAAGGTTGCGCCGACCGTGCCACCGCCTCTGCGCAGATGCTGGCGATGATCGAAGCGCTCGGCCCCAAATTGCGGTCGGCGGCTATCTTCATCCAGCAATATGGAGGGTCGCCAGTGCGGCTCGCGGTTCTGCCGGAATATCTGCTCACCAGCTATCCCGGCCGCATCACCGTTCCCGACTTTGCCGAGAAGGCTGCACTTGACATGGGCGGGCCGGAATATGCCGCGCTTGGCAAGCTCGCGCAGAGCCTGAACCTGTTCCTCGCGGTCAATGCCTATGAGCGTGACCCGCATTTTCCCGGGCTCTATTTCCAGGCGAGTGTCATCCTCGCGCCATCGGGCGAGGTCGTGCTACGCTATCGCCGCCTGAATTCGATGTTCGCGCCGACGCCGCATGATGTCTGGTCGAGATATCTCGACATCTACGGGTTGGACGGCGTTTTCCCGGTGGCAAAGACTGAGATCGGCAATCTTTCGGCGATTGCCTCAGAAGAAATCCTCTACCCCGAAATCGCTCGCGCCCATGCGCTGCGCGGCGCGGAGATCTTCGTGCATAGCTCGTCCGAAATCGGCTCCCCGCTCGCCACGCCGAAAGCGATTGCCAAGCGCGCGCGCGCGTTCGAGAACATCGCCTATGCCGTCAGCGCCAACACGGCGGGGATCGAGGGCACCGCGCTCCCGCTCGCGTCTGCCGACGGCAATTCGATGGTCGTAGATTACAAGGGCCAGGTGCTGAGCGAGTCCAATGCCGGCGAGACCTTCACTGCCTTCGCCGATATCGACCTTGCCGCGCTGCGCGCCCAGCGCCGCAAGCCCGGCATGACCAACCAGCTCGCGCGGCAGCGGCTCGAACTGTTCGCGCCCATCTATGCGGGTCGTGCGGTGCAGCCCGCCAACAGCTTGCTCGATGCCGATGGCAACCACGCCATCCCGGACCGCGAGCATTTTCTGCGCGTGCATGAATCCGTTATTGAACGCCTCTCCAAGGATGGCCTGATATGAAGCCCCAACCCGACAAAATCGATGTCGCCCCGCCCTATACTGCGGTCGCCCGCCACGCGGTGTTCCCAGAGCCCAGCCATGACGAGGCGGCGCGCTTCGATTTCCTGGCGAACTTCAACAAATATATGGCGACCACGCTCGGCCCCGGCAACAAGCGCGCTTATGACACGCGCGTGCTCCCCGCCTTCGTCAAGGAACATGGCCGCGAGCCCGAGGATCGTTTCGAGATCCGCCGCGCGATGAACCAGGACCCCTGGCACCGCTTCTGGTCAGCGCTGAAGCGCAATTCGATGGAGATGCGCCAGCATAATGGCCGCCAGATGGTGCTGCGCCAAATCGACGAGCTCGATGCCAAGGCGCGCCAGTTTAATGAGGGGCGCGACACGCTGAAGCTCGATGCCGCCGTGCAGGTGCCGCGTTACCAACAGGCGGTCGACATCCACTGTATGCCCGGCAGCTATCATGGCGAGGAACGCCCCGGTGACGTATCGGCGGGGGCCAATTACGATTGCGGGATCTTTGCGACCACGGCGGGGGGGCTCGGTGCGCTGTCCGATGGCGGCGGGATGGCATTGGTCGACTGGATCAAGCGCGAACGGCCCGGTTGGGCGCCCAAACGCATCCTCGATATGGGCGCGACGATCGGCCACAATATCGTGCCGCTCGCGCTCGCCTTTCCGGAGACCGAGATCATCGCGATCGACACCGCCGCGCCCTCGCTACGCTACGGCCATGCCCGCGCGCAGGCGCTGGGCGCGCGCAACCTGCACTTCGTTCAAATGAATGCGGAAGATTTGAGCGCTTATCCCGACGGGCATTTCGACTGGGTGCAGACGACGATGTATCTGCACGAACTGTCCGGCACCGCGCTCCCCCGCATCATCCGGGAAGGGCACCGCGTGCTCAGCCCCGGCGGGCTGATGTTCCACCTGGAGCAGCCGCAATATTCGGACGCGATGCCCCTCTACGAACAGTTCATCCGCGATTGGGACGCGTTCAACAACAACGAGCCCTTCTGGTCATCGATGCACGCGCTCGACCTGAAATCGATCATGGCCGAGGCGGGGTTCGCGACGGGCGATCTGTTCGAGACGGGCGTGCGGGCGGTGGTCGATGAGAGCATCTTCCCCAAGGCCAATGACGGCGATGGCGAGGATCATGGGCGCGCAGCCTATTGGCACGCTTATGGCGCGTGGAAGGCCAAATGAGCGGAGTGCAGAAAATCCTCCCCGGGACGGGGAGGTGGTGCGCGAAGCGCGACGGTGGGGGCAGGCCGCAAGCGATTACCTCGCCGCGCCCTCCCTCCACCAGCCTTTGGCCACGGCTCGCTTCGCGAGCCAGCTCCGCTGCGGCGATGTGCCCCCGGCACATCGCTGCTCGCAGCTACGCCCCCCTCCCCGTGAACGGGGAGGATTTATGAGCGAAGGTCTCGACTGGATCGGCCTGGCGGGGAAGCGGGCCAAGGGCAAGCGGCCCGACTATTTCGAAGACCCCGCAATAGACCGGATATTGTCGATCGTGATGGCGCTGGTGGCCGAAGTATCAGTGCTGAAACAACGTCAGGACACCGTTGAGCGGCTGCTCGATGCGAAGGGCACGATCAGCCGCGCCGATATCGAAGGCTTCGTCGCGGACAAGGACGCGGCCTATGAGCGCGGCGTCGAGACCAAGGCCTATATCGCGCGCATAATGCGCGGGGTGCAGCAGGCGATGGACGCGATGGCGGTCGATGAGAAGCCGGTGGAGCAGGTAAGCCGCGAGTTGAAGGAATTGTGATGCAGCACCGCACGGTTCGTGGCCGCATCCGCTATACCTCCAAAAAGCCCGAGATGCTGGATCAGGAACGCGGGCGTGAGTGGTTCGCCTTCACGCATCATGCCGACGGCGCGGTCACGCTGCGCGCGCAGTGTGAGATCGAGGAGCCGGCGCCGACCGTGCTGCGCGACGTCGTCTATGCGATCGACGCCGATGGCCATCCGCGCAACCTGCATGTCCATCTGACGGTTGGGGATGCCTTCATGGGATCGGGCTGGTTCAACCTGACGCACCACGAAGATGGCGGCACGATCGAATGCGAAAGCGCCGGGCCCTCAATCGGGCGGCTCTCGCAGCGGGTCGATTTCAGCGGCGCTATCGATGGGGTCGGTACGCACCCGATTGTCGGCGATGGTTATCTGACGCGGTGCATGGACGTGTCCAAGGGCCCGCACCGCCGTACCGTGCGCTGCTACCTCCCCTCGCCCGACCATCGCGGCGCGACCCCGCCAATGATCGCCGAGGTAACAATCGACCTCGAATATTTCGGCGAGGAAACAGTGACGGTCGCCGCCGGCACCTTCGCCTGTCGCCACTTCGCCTTTATCGATTCAAGCGACACCGGCATGGGCGGCAAGGAACACCCGCGCTACGACATGTGGGTGACGGCGGACGACGATGCGGTGTTCGTTCAAGGCGGCGTCGGCGGGTATATGGCGACGTGGTATGAGCTGGTTGAGTTGGCGCGGTAAATCGCTCCGGCTTATGCGCAAATCCCTCCGTCACCCCGGCCTTGAGCCGGGGTCCCGCTTCTTCTTTCCAACGCCCGTCCAAAGGCAGCGGGACCCCGGGTCAAGCCCGGGGTGACGATATTCCCGCTCACCCCACCCGCCACTCATCACACAGCGTCCGCCGCGTCGGTACGCCCTGTTCGAACCATTGCCAGGTCCGCGCCCGCGTGTTGCCGTCATCGGACAGATGGATGATCTCGACGAAATGGTCGCCGGGGGAATCTTTGCGGTCGAGGCGCAGCATCACGCTGCCGCTGTGCGTTTCCCAGCCATAGCCAATAAAGCGATCGGTATCCCAGTGCAGCATGCCGTCGCGGAACACGCCGCCAAAGGAGCGCTCGACCACGCGGCCATCGTCCCAGGTCATTTTGTTCGACTGGATATAGGCGAAATCGCCCTCGCTCGGAAATTCACACAAGGTCCAGGTGCGGTGGCGGTCGATCAGTGATCCGTCGCGGGCGAGGTGGGTGTAGGTGCCTTCCCATGCGCCGGCGTGGCGCAGCATATTGGGCATGGCTTCGGCGACACTCGTCATTGGCGGGCATCCTCGGCATAGGCCTGGATCGGGAGCGCGGTGCCGGTCTGGCGGAGCAGCGCCTGTTTACGAAAGAAACGCAGCAGGCCGCTGTCGCCCATCCGCGAGGGGCCGAGTCCGCTGGCGCCGAAGCTCGATTTCTCGGCGTCCCACACCATTGCGGTGAGCGAGCCGTCGTTGATCGAGATAGCGCCTGCATTCAGTTCGACGGCAACGGCCTCAGCCTCTTCAGGCGATCCCGCCAGGACCGCCGCCGACAGCCCGAAAACGCCGCCATTGGCCTGCCCCACGGCCTGATCGATAGTATCGAAAACCGTGACCGGGATGACCGGGCCGAAGGTTTCCTCGGCCATGATCGCCATGTCCGGCGTAACGTCTGCAAGCACCGTCGGCCGCAAATAATGACCGCCGCCGATCGTCTCGACCCTGCCGCCCGCCAGCACAGTCGCGCCCTTGGTCACGGCATCGGCGATCTGCGCCTGAACGATCTCAGCCTGTTTGGCGAAGATGAAGGGGCCGATCTCGCCACTGCCGATATTCTCGGCGTTGAGCCGCACCGCCTGGGCACCCGCAACCAGCGCGGAAAGAAAGGGCTCGGCGATCTGCCGCGCAACATAAACCCGTTCGATCGACTGACAGGCCTGCCCAGTATTGACGATCGACGCCCTGAGCGCCACCTGCGCGGCCCAGGCCGGGTCGGCGCTGGCCAGCACGATCATCGGGTCCTTGCCGCCCAGTTCCAGGCTGGCCGGGATGAACGCCGCCGCGGCTGCTGCCGCCACCTTTCGCCCAGTAGCGACCGATCCGGTAAAGGCGACATAATCGACCGCATCCACCAACGCGGCACCGGTCGCGCCATCGCCCTCGATCACCACCAACGGCACCTCGAGCACCTCGGCAATGGCTGTCATGAGCGGACGGATAAAGCGCGGGGTGACCTCAGACGGCTTGACGATCACCGCGCATCCCGCAGCGAGCGCCGGGATCGCATCGATCAGCGCGAGGGTGAGCGGGAAGTTCCATGGGCTGATCACGCCGACCAATGGATAGGGCACGAGCCGGGTTGATACGGTGATCCCCGGCGTCGCGCTGGGACGCGCCTCGCCAGTGGCGCGGGCGATGAGATCGGGGGCAAGGCTGGCCCAGCGATCAAAGGTCCGCGCCGTTCCCTCCACTTCGATATAAGAGATGGCGCGACGACCGGTATCAATCGTCAGCGCGGTGCCAATTGCCTCAGCATGGCGCGCAATTGCTGCTCCCAGAGCGCGCAGTATCGCGGCTCGCTCCGTCGCGGATCGGCTGGCCCATTGGGCTTGTCGTCCGCGCAAATCGGTGGCCAGCGCAGCCAGGCAAAGGTCGTCCAACGGATCGATTGCGTAATCGAGTTCCCCGGTGCGCGGGTTGCGAACCTGCATCATTGCTGCGCCGCCCAGGCATCGACGATCGCGCTGCCAGTCGCGGTCCACACGTCAGCCCGCTGCGTGAGATCGGCCAGCAAATCCTCCAGCGCGCCGATCCGATAGGGAAGCGCCATGATATAGGGCGTCAGGTGCAGCGGCAGCATCCGCCCGCCCTGCGTCCGCGCCTCCGCCGTCAGCCAGTCGCACGCATCGCCCATCTGCTGCGCATAGCTGTCCGCCGATTGCTGCTGGACGGTGATGATCTGACGGTCGCTCAGTTCGTGGTTGAGCGGCAGGTTGATCAGGCCGTTGTTGAACCGATAGGGCAGTTCGTCATTCACCCAGTCGCAAGCGTAGGTCAGCCCGGCTTCGCGCAGCAGATCAGGGGTGCTCCAGCTCTGGCTGCGCGCGATCGACAGCCAGCCGCGCGGGCGCGTGCCACTGACGCGTTCCAGCGTATCGAGCGAGGTGGCGATCAGCGCGCGCTCCTCATCAATCGGCAGACCGCTGGCGATGGTGCCGTTCATGTCGGTCGAATGCGCAATGATCTCATGCCCGCCCGCGACGATATCGGCGATCAGGTCGGGATAGCGATCGGCAATCGCCGCATTGATTGCGAAAGACGCTGCAACGCCCACCTTCGCGAATGCATCGAGCAGCCGATACACGCCCACCCGGTTGCCATAATCGCGCGCGGTGTAATGCCGGTAATCGGGATAAGCGGTCTGCATATGGCCCGGCGCGCGGAAGGGCGTGTCGCTGGGAAGGATGGGAAACCATTCGAGGCTGACGCACAGCCAGAGCGCGAGTGATTTGCCGTCGGGCCAGGTAACGGGCGGACGGTCCCGCAGCGCCGACCATGGAAAGAGATCATGGTCATAGCCAAGGCGGCGCTTGGGATAGTCCAGATAGGTGGGATCAAGCGTCACTAAATCCTCCCCGCTTGCGGGGAGGGGGACTGCGAAGCGGTGGAGGGGGCTATCCCCGTGCATATCGCTTGAGGCCTGCCCCCTCCACCATGTCGCTGCGCGTCATGGTCCCCCTCCCCGTCCCGGGGAGGAATTACATAGCCCTTCACAGCTGCCCCCGCCACGCATCGACAATCTCCCCCGCGCGCGCAATCCAGGCCCGGCCATCCGCCGCGATGTGCTCCAGCACGCCTTCAAACGCGCCGATGCGGTGCGGCTGGCCAATCAGGTATGCATGAAGGGGGATGCACATCACCGTCCCGGACGCCTCCCCTTCCGCTGCCAGCCGATCGAACTGGCGGATCAGGGTATCGGCATAGTCGCGCGGGCTCATATTATAGACGAAGAAGCCATAATGGTCGTTGACCTCCAGGCTGTAGGGAATGGAGGCGAGCCGCCCCTTGGCAACCCTCACCTCCTGCACTTGATCGTCATGATACAGGTCGCAGGTGTAATCGAGGCCATAATCGGCGAGCAGATCGAGCGTGCGCGGGGTGTGGGTCAGCGCGGGCGCGAGCCAGCCCCTGATCCGCTGGCCGGTAGCCGCCTGCACCGTGCGGATCGAATCTTCGATGATCGCGCGTTCCTGCGCCTCGTCCATGCCGTAAGCGTAGCGCGTGTTGTAAATGCCGTGGCTGAAGAACTCCCAGCCCCGCTGCGCCGCATCATCGACCACCTCAGGGTGATGCTGGCACAGCGCCACTGACAGGCTGACCGATCCGGGAAAGCCATGGCGGCTCATCGCCTCTGCCATGCGCCAATGCGATACGCGGTTGCTATGGTCGCGGTGGCTATAGCCGACAACATCGGGATGCGGCTTGCCCCAGGCCTTGCGCTGCGGATGCGCCGGTGGGTCGATCTCGTAATATTCCAGATTGGGCGCGACCCAGACGGCGACAGTCTTGCCGCCCGGCCAGACAATTTTCGGGCGGCCCCGATAGCGGACATAGTCGTAAAGACCGGGATCAGCGGCACCTTCCTGCATTAGCGTGCTTCCAACCAGTCAATGACGGTCTGGACGGGCTCAACATCGGCATATTTCAGCTGAAGATCGGTGAGGTTCGCGAAGTGATAGCTTTCATGTTTGTCGGCGCAGGTCTCTATCGGCACGATCGCGCGATAGCCGTGACTGAGCGCATCGACGGCGGTCGCGCGCACGCACCCGCTGGTCGAGCCTCCGGTCACCACCACGGTATCCACCTTGTGCCAGACGAGATAGCTGGCGAGCGGCGTTTCGAAAAACGCGCTCGGCATGCGCTTGGTGAATTGCAGATCGTCAGGATGGATCACGCAGCGATCGTCATACGTATGGCGCTCGCTGCCATAGTTGATGTTCTGCAGCGAATCGGGGGTGTCGGTGCGCGTGCCCCAGATGCCGGCATCGCCCGCATCGGCCTTGTACCCCACCCGGCTCCAAATGACGGGCATACCCCGCGCCCGAGCGAGATCGGAAATGATGTTCACATAGTCGATTTGGCGCGGGTCCGTTTCATATGCCGTGGCGAACTTGTCGATCCGGGTATAGGCCTGCTGGAAATCGACATTGACGATTGCCAGCTTGCTGCCGAACCCGAATTTCTTGCGCGCAGGATTGGCCATGACACTATCGAAAATCTCGCGCGCGGTCCGGCCGTCCTCAACCATCCGGGTGCCGATCGGATCGGACATTGCAGGCTTGCCTCCTTATTTGCTTGTGTCGATGATGCGGACAGGATTAGGACTTGTCCAGCAGGATTTGTCCGGACAACTTAAGCGCAATGCAGATTAGTCGTCACTTCGTCGATATCAGTGGCCGCCGCGTGCATTATCGCCGCTGTGGGGCGGGGCCAACGCTGTTGATGGTCCACCAAAGCCCGCGCTCTTCGGCTGAGTATGAAGCATTAATGCGCGAATGGGGGGCGCACTTCACCTGCATTGCGCCCGACACGCCGGGATTCGGCCAGTCCGATCCGCTAGCGGGCGATGAACCAGGCATCGATGATTTTGCCGATGCCATCGTCGAGCTGATTGACGCGCTGGGGCTGGCGCGTGTGGCGGCCTATGGCTTTCATTCAGGCGGGATCATCCTGGTGACCGCACTAAAGCGCCATCCCGATCGATTTAGCTGCCTTGCCGTCGGCGGCTATGCGATCTGGACGCCCGAGGAGATGGCGCTGTTCGGCGAACATTATCTGCCGGCGTTCGAGCCAAGCGCTTATGGCGAACACCTCACCTGGTTGTGGAACCGGATGCTCGAACAAAGCTGGTTCTTTCCCTGGTTCGATGTTCGGCCGGAAGCGCGGTTGTCGGTCGCCCATGCCGACGTCGCGCGCGTTGATGCAGCGGTGCGTGAGATGCTTGATTCCGGCGCCGCCTATCGCGCCGGCTATGGCGCGGTGCTGCGTGCGCCGCGCGATATCCCGCCGGTTGATGCGGTGACACCGCCCGTGCTGATCACGGCCTATGAAGGCGACCCGCTCCAGCCACATATCGACCGATTGGGGCCGATGCCCCAAGGATGGTCAGCGCACAAACTGGCCACCCCCACCGAGCATCAGGCCGACAGCCTCGCCTTCCTTCGCCAGCATGCGAACGGCAGCGCCCCGCCTATCGACGATGCCGAAAATGAGGGGTTTTTGCAGGTCGTCACCGACGCCTTTGATGGCCTGATCCATTGGCGCGGCCATAGAGGCGGCCCGCTGACTCTCCATCCACCCGGCAGCGCCGCCGATTTGATCGACCCTGGGCAAGGTGCGGTGATCGATTTGCCTGGCCATGGTCTGTCGGCATGCTGGCCTGGCCAGCCGCCGGAAAACTGGGGCGCATGGAAGGCCGTGATCGATGGTGCCGCCGAAGCGCTTGGCGCTAGTCACGTCATTCTTCCTGCCGTGCCAGACGGTGCGCCCGACCTGCTCTTCCCCGATCTCACGCCAGACCGCTTCGGCAGCTATCTAACGCGTGCCTGGGCAATCGTTCGCGCGCGGCATTTGTTTGACCCCTGGTATGCGGCCGACGCAGCCCATGCGCGGGCCTTTGATTTGACCGACATCAACGCCGATAAGCTGGCGCGCGACCATCGTGCGCTGATCCGGGCGACGGCCGCCCGGCCCTATCTTGTCGCATTGCGATCGCACGAAGGAGAAAGCTGATGGGAATTCGTGAAGACATGCCAGTCCTCGCCCGCCACGAAGGCGTGTGGGACGGCACCTATACCTATTACAATGCCGCCGGGGTGAAGATCGACGAGCACACATCGCGGCTGTTCTGCCGTTTCCTCGACGATAATGCCGAAACGCCCTATCACCAGACCAACCATTATACGTGGCCCGATGGCCGCACCGAAATCCGCGATTTTCCCGCCGCCTATCACGACAAGCGCGTCTGGTGGGACAATGAGCTGATCATCGGTTCTGCCTGGGAAGTGGGCGAGGATGAGCATCACCGCGCAGTGATGCTTTATTGGCAGCGCACTGGCGATCCCTCGCTCTATCTGTATGAAATGATCCAGATCGCTGACCATGGCAAAAGCCGCTGCCGGACCTGGCACTGGATCCGCAATGGCGAGCTTGAAACCCGCACCGCCATCCAGGAAACATTGGTAACGCGCGACTGGCGGGCGCTGGAAGCCGAGATGGAGGCCGCTGCTGGCTGAGGCACGAACTTTATTCGCCAAGCTCTGGGACGCGCATATCGTCACATCATTGGGGCCTGACGACGATCTGATCGCGATCGACCGGGTGTTCCTCCACGAACGCACCGGATCGGTCGCGCTAAAATCGCTGACGGCGGCAGGGCGGACTGTGCGCGATCCCGCCCGCGTGTTCGCGGTGACCGATCATATTGTCGATACGCTGCCAGGGCGGACGGGCACGTTGGTCCCCAGCGGCGATAGTTTTCTGGAAGCGACTCGCGAGGAAACGGCAGCGGCGGGCATCCGGCTGTTCGATATCGATGACCCCGACCAAGGCATCGTCCATGTCATCTCGCCCGAACTCGGCATTGTGCTGCCGGGCGCAACGCTCGTCTGCCCTGATAGCCACACCTGCACCCAAGGCGCGTTCGGCGCGCTCGCCTGGGGGATCGGCTCGACCGAGGCCGAACATGCAATGGCGACGGGCACGCTGCGGATGGCGCGGCCCAAGACGATGCGCGTGTCCTTCACCGGCACGCGGCAGCCGGGGGTGACGGCGAAGGACATGATCCTCACCCTCCTCGCCCGCTGCGGCGCGGGTGGCGGCAAAGGCTATGCTGTTGAGTTTGCCGGTGAGGCGGTTGCCGCGCTGGACCTCGATGGTCGCCAGACGCTGTGCAATATGGCCACCGAATTCGCCGCGATGACTGGCTTCATCGCGCCCGACGACATGGTGTTCGACTATCTGAAAGGTCGACGTTTTGCACCGACTGGGGCCGTGTGGGAAAAAGCCGCAGAATCTTGGCGCACGCTTCATAGCGACGTCGGCGCGACATTTGATCGCGAAATTAGCATCGATGCGGCAACGATCGAACCGATGGTAACTTGGGGCACCTCCCCCCAAAGCGCTGCAGCGATCAAAGCGTCCGTCCCCGACCAAGCCGCCGCCGCCCTGACCCCACAGGGATATGCGCAGGCGCTTGATTATATTGGCTTGGCGCCGGGCCAGCCGCTTGGAGGCCAGCCCATTGATGTGGCGTTCATCGGGAGTTGCACCAACGCCCGCCTGTCGGACCTGCGCCGCGCCGCCGCCATCGTGCGCGGCCAGCACGTGGCGCCGGGCGTGCGCGCCATCGTCGTGCCCGGATCAATGGCGGTCCGCCGCGCAGCCGAGGCCGAGGGGATCGACCGGATCTTTACCGATGCCGGATTCGAATGGCACCTCTCGGGCTGCGCCATGTGTTTCTATGCCGGCGGGCCAGGCTTTGCGCCGGGCACCCGCGTGATTTCTTCGACCAACCGCAATTTTGAAGGGCGTCAGGGCCCGGGCGTCCGTACCCACATCGCCAGCCCCGAAACCGTCGCTGCCAGCGCGATTGCGGGGGCGCTCGCTGATCCCCGCAGGGCACGCGCCAGGGTGACCGCGTGACCGCCTTCCCGCCCGTCCCCCACGTCTCGGGAATCGCCGCGCCGTTGATCCGCGCCAACATCGATACCGATGCGATCATCCCCAGCCGGGAGATCAAGGGCGTTGCCAAGACCGGCTTGGCCGACGGCTTGTTCGCCGGCTGGCGCTATCTTGAGGGCCGCACGCCGGACCCCGATTTCATACTCAATCAGCCCCGTTATGCCCATGCGCCCATCCTGCTTGGCGGGACCAATTTCGGCTGCGGATCAAGCCGCGAACACGCCGTTTGGGCGTTGCACGATTATGGCGTGCGGGCCGTGATCGCGCCCAGCTTTGCGCCAATTTTCCAGAGCAATTGCGTGCGTAACGGCATCATTCCGGTGGTGCTAGACGCGGGGTTGATCGCGCAGTTGGGCGACATGGTGGCCATCGATCTTCGTGGCCAGACGGTATCGTCCAATGAGGTGACCGTCGCATTCAAAATCGATGCCGAGGCCAAGGCAATGCTGGCCGAAGGGCTCGACGCGATCGACCTGACGCTGAAGCATACAGCCGTGATCAACCAGTTTCTCGCCGCCGACAAAGCGGCTCGGCCATGGATTTATCTGGAAACCACCGCATGACCCGCATCCTCATTTCCGAAGTCGGCCCGCGCGACGGTCTGCAATCGATCGACCGGGTGATGCCGCTCGCCGCCAAAAAGGCCTGGATCAAGGCCGAAACCGAAGCGGGCGTGCGCGAGATTGAGGTTGGCAGCTTCGTGCCTCCGTCGCTGCTGCCGCAAATGGCTGATACGGCAGAATTGGTGGCGTTCGCGCGCACGCTGCCGGGATTGAACGTGGTCGCGCTGGTGCCCAATGCCAAGGGAGCCGCGCGGGCGATAGCGGCAGGCGTGCACGGCATGTCGATCCCCTTTTCGATGTCAGAGACTCATTCCAGGCGCAATGTCCGCAAGGATCACGCCCAGATGATTGAGGAAATCCGCGCGGTCGCTGGGATCGCCAAGGCAGCGGGTGTCCATTTTGCGGTCGGGCTTTCGACCGCGTTCGGCTGCACGATCGAAGGTACCGTCAGCGAGGATCAGGTCGTGCGGCTCGCCGAAGCATCCGTCGCGGCAGGGGCGATGGAACTAAGCCTCAGCGACACTACCGGCTATGCCGATCCTGCGCAGGTCAAGCGACTTGTCCGCAAGGTGCGCGCCGCCGTGGGATGCGACAAACTCACCACCTTACACCTCCACAATACGCGCGGGCTTGGCCTTGCCAATGCGCTGGCCGGACTCGAGGAAGGGATTACCACGCTCGATTCGTCGCTTGGCGGGCTTGGCGGTTGCCCCTATGCGCCCGGCGCATCGGGCAATATCGTGACGGAGGATCTCGCCTTCATGCTGCAGGCAATGGGCTATGAGACGGGGATTGATCTCGACAAGCTCATGACGGTTCGCGCGATCCTGGCCGAGGCGCTACCGGGCGAGCCGCTTTATGGCTTTACCCCTGATGCGGGCCTACCGATCGGCCTACAAGGGCGCATCGCATGACTCATGCGACGCCGCTGGCCGGACTGAAGGTTGTAGAATTTACCCATATGGTGATGGGACCTGCTGCCGGATCGATATTTGCATCGCTGGGCGCTGAGGTGACGCGGGTCGAGCCGCATGGCGGTGACCCAACCAGGAACCTCATTGGTTCGGGATCGGGCTATTTTCCGATGTATAATCGTCACAAGGGATCAATCGCCGCTGATCTGAAATCGCCCGAGGGGCTCGCTGCCGCCATGGCGCTCGCCGCAGAGGCGGATATCCTGATCGAGAATTTCCGCCCCGGTGCGCTCGACCGGCTGGGACTGGGCTACGCGGCGCTGGCGGCGATCAATCCACGGCTCGTCTATTGCTCGCTAAAGGGCTTTCTGCCCGGCCCCTATGAGGACCGCACCGCGCTTGACGAAGTTGCGCAGATGATGGGCGGGCTGGCCTATATGACCGGACCACCCGGTCGACCCTTACGCGCTGGATCAAGCGTCATTGATGTGACCGGCGGCATGTTCGGCGTCATCGCGATCCTGGCCGCGATTGAGGAACGCCACCGCACCGGGCGCGGACAGAAGGTGCAGGCATCGCTGTTCGAGACCACCGTCTATCTGGTGGGGCAGCACATGGCCCAAATGGCAGTAACGGGCCACGCCGCCGCGCCAATGCCCGCGCGCATCTCCGCCTGGGCAATTTACGACGTCTTCGAAACCAAGGACGACCCCGTCTTCATTGGCGTCGTCTCCGACCCGCTTTGGCAACGATTCTGCGCCTTGTTCGCGCTAGACAGCCTGTGGGCCGACGCAACCCTCCGGCGCAATAACGACCGCGTCGTGCAACGCGAGCGCATCCTGCCGGAAATTCGCGCGCTGATCGGCAGCCTCACCCGAGCCGAAGTAATTGCGCGGCTTGAAGGAACCGGCATCCCCTTCGCCCCGATCGCACGGCCGGAGGATTTGTTTGATGACCCACATCTTTTGGCGTCGGGCGGACTGGAGCCAGTGACCCTGCCGGACGGGCGCCAAACCACATTGCCAACGCTACCGATCGAAATGGACGGCAAGCGGACCAACCGTGCGTCCGCCCTTGCCCCCGTGCCCCGACAGACGCGATAAGGCCGAACCAAGGTCGGCCAATCGCAGCAACTGGTGCTGGTTCGGCACCCAATTGGTGCCTTTGCCGCACCGTTGGTCAGCGTGATCGCGCCCCAATCGATTACTGTTGCGCATCGCTATGGCACCACGCTAAGCGCCTTGTGAAACGGGGGGAATTGCGATGGATGCGCTTCGGTTGGACGCCGTCGTTAAGCGGTTTGGCGACTTTACTGCGGTCAACGACCTGAGCTTTGCCGTAGCACCGGGCGAGGTGTTCGGCTTTCTGGGCGGCAATGGCGCGGGCAAGACCACGTCGCTGCGCATGGTGCTCGATATCCTGCGGCCCGATCAGGGCAGCATCGCGGTGCTCGGCAAGCCACCGGGCCGCGGCGCGAGCGCACGGCTGGGCTTTCTTCCCGAAGAACGCGGCCTCTACCGAACGATGACCGCGATCGAGACGATCGTCTATTTCGGACGCTTGAAGGGCATGGCCACAGCCGATGCGCGGCGGGAGGGGCTGGTCCTGCTCGACCGGTTCGGGCTGGGGGCGTTTGCCAAGACCACCGTCGACAAGCTTTCAAAGGGCATGGCGCAAAAGGTCCAGCTCGCCACCGCGATCGTCAACAAGCCCGATTTGCTGATCCTGGACGAACCCTTTTCCGGGCTCGACCCGGTCAATCAGGGCCTGCTGGAGGACGAGATCATCGATGCTGCAAAGGGTGGCGCGGCAGTGGTTTTTTCCACGCACGTGATGCAGCATGCCGAGCGACTATGCGACCGGCTGCTGTTCCTGGCGCATGGTCGCAAGCAGTTTGAGGGCACACAGGATGGCGCGCGCGACACGCTGCCGGTGCGGCTGACGTTGGTCGCGCAGCACTCCCCCGCGACGCTCGCCGGGGTCGAGGGTGCCGAGGACAAGGGACCCGCTGCTGCGGAAGGCTGGCGTATGTGGGACGTCAGGCTTGCCCCCGGTGGCGACCCCGGCGATCTGTTGCAGCACTGCACCGCGCAAGGCTTTGCGCTCCGCCGCTTCGAACAGCAGCGCGCGAGCATGCATGACGTCTTTCTCCATATTGTCGGCGGCGCGGAGGCACGGCCATGATCCAGCACATCATGCTCGTCGCAGCGCGCGAGTTCCGCCAGATCGCCGCCACGCGCAGCTTCTGGCTGACCCTGTTGATCCTGCCTGCCGCGCTCGCGCTCGGGCCGTTGACGTCGCGCTTTACTGGCCGGTCGAACACCGAAACAGTGATGTTGATCGACCAGAGCGGCGGCGGTGTCGCTTCGGCGATCCGTCATCAGATCGACACCAACGAACAGCGCGCCGTGCTGATCGATCTGGCCCGCTATGTGAAACGCCATGACCTGCAACGCGCGGCCCCTGATGCCGTCTGGACTCGCGACGCGCGCTGGTTCGGCGATGGCGATGTCGAGGCTTTTGTGGCGGCGGGCGGGCTGAAGGCGGCCCGCGCCAGCATCGCCAAAATCGCGCCCGAAGATGCCAAGAAGTACGAAGCGCCCGAGCCCGGTTACAAGATCGTCCCCACCCCGCTGGAAGTCACGAAAGCCCCGCCAGCAACGATCGACCAGCAGCTTGAACCTTTGCTCCGTCCCGCCGACAAATCCGGACGCAAGCCGATCGATTACGTCCTGCTGATCCCACCCGAATTCGGCAGCTCGCCCGTTGTGCGGCTCTGGGCAAATGGCCAGCCGCGATCGTCCTTCGTCACCGCCCTGCAGGGCGTGCTGACGGGCGAGTTGCGCACACGTTTCCTCCAGTCGAACGGGGTCGCTGTCGGCACCGCCACCGCCGCCAGCGTTATCGCCCCCGCGATCAGCGTCACCACCCCGCCCGAGGGCAGCGGGCGCGAGCGGGTGATCATCCGATCCATCCTGCCGCTCGCCAGCGCCTATATCCTGATGATGTCGCTGCTGCTGTCGGGCAGCTGGATGCTGCAGGGCGCGATCGAGGAGCGCAGCAACAAGCTGATCGAAACCGTGCTTGCCTGCATCACTCCCAATGAACTGATGTACGGCAAGCTGATCGGCACCGTCGGCATTGGCCTGGCGATGGTGGTGACCTGGGTCGCGTGCGGCCTGTTCGCGGCCTATGCGACGCAGGGCGACATCGCCGAGCTGATCAAGCCCGCACTCGAGCCGGTCTCCTCAATCGAAAGCATCGCCACGATCATCTTCTTCTTTGTCGCCGGCTATCTGATGGTGTCGATGATCTTCCTGGTGATCGGCGTGATGAGCGAATCGATGCGCGATGCGCAGGGCTATCTGACCCCGGTCATCATGGTCATCATGCTCCCCTTCACGCTGTTGTTGCAGTCGATCCTGTCGGGCAAGGGCGGCGTGCTGGTCGAAGCAATGACCTGGATCCCGCTCTACACCCCGTTCGCGGTGCTGGGGCGGCTTGGGTCGGGGATACCGACCTGGGAAGTCGTTGGGTCGGGCGCGGTGTTGGTGGCGTTCATCGTCGCCGAAGTGATCCTGCTGGGCCGCGTGTTCCGCGCAAACCTCCTGGCGGCAGGCGCTCGGCCGAGCCTGAAGGCGATCATGGGGATGATGCGACGCGGGGCATGAACGGGCGCCCGCATATCGTTAAGGAAACTTGATCAATCGTCGTCAATCGAAAGGCATTGGCCCTGCGTTAAGGCGACTTTTACATCGCCACAAGCCCGCATCCCCTGCGGTCAGTCCCTCGCGTCGCGCAACGCCTCCAACTCAGCCAGCCGCACCGGGTCATCGGCCGCCAATGCCTCTTCTAGATAGAAGTCATGCGCGATGTCGCGAACGACCTTTTGCGCTTCACCACTATACTCCTCAGCGATAACCGCGAAGGCATCGACCAACTCGCGGAGAAATCCCTTATCCAACTCTTCGAGTTGACTGGCCAGGGCCTCCATCATTTTCACGGCCGTATCGAGGTTTAGGTCATCTTCATCGGTGAGTTCGAGGAACACGACATAATCCGCAATGATATGTGCAATCTGCGTAACGATCATGGCTTTACCACCCTTACCCTGATGTTTGTAACTTTCATCTTCTTGAATAACTTGAGCGCTTTGATCTTTTGGGCGGGATTAGGAACCTCCCACACTCCAATAAGACGATGTTGTGCCAATACCTCTGACTGCCGCAATAGTTGGAGGCGTGCATGTGGTGCATCGACCACTTTCCATTTCCGATCAATGACATATTCGCCTTGCACGCCGTCGAACTTCACGGGCCGCTTCGAGCCGTCTGGAAGGGTCCGCATCAACGTCGGCGCTTTGCCCGGCCGCGCCCCTGTCGCTGTGTCGTTATAGATTTTCCAGAGTTTATCAGACTTTAGATTTTCATTCGCCCACCCGATCGTGGGCGGCGGAAACGGACCTGGACTAGGCCTTGCCTTACGAAGGCGGCGCAATGCGGAAACCCTCGCCAGTGCCGCACCCGGTGCAACCGCAAGCGCGACGTCTCCAGCGGCTGCCCCCGCGACACGACCGATATCGCGCGCCGAAGCATTGGCCACCGCACTCGCCGCGCGCGCCACTTGGACACGGGCCGGTGTGTCCTCGGCCGCGATCGCCGTATCGATCATCCCCGCGATTCCAAGCTCGACGTTGCGAATGGTGGTAACCGGGTTCGTCGTCAGCGCGGCATAGACGCCCTCGACCGTCCCTTTCGCCACATCATAGCCTCCTTCACCGACACCGATGAAAAAGTCGGCGACCGAATTACGCTGATCGTCACGCGGCAAACCCACAGGCTTAGGCCGCGCCTCGCCCGTCGCTTGGACTACTGGCTTTTTGCTTTGCTGCGCCGTTTGTCCGGCGGGCGGCGTTTCCGCACTTGGGCGCGTTGCGCTCCCAGGTGGCCGAGGCTTTTGGCGGCCAATAGGATCAGCGTTCCGACTGCTGGCGCTACCCGCCGGGCCGGCCCCGCCTGCACCATAATGGCGTCCCGCCCCCGCAAAGGTAAACCGGCCATCCAACGGATCATGCCAGGGGTTGAATTTGCGTTCGATCCCGTCAGGCGTGGGAGCCGGGGGCAGCCTGCCGGTTCGCAGCCACCACGAAAAAGCACTTTGCTGCCTGTAGGTTGACGTCCGAATCATGTCGCCCTCGCCGTTCGTTGCGACCAGAACATTTCAGGAACATTTTCCAACAAGTCAAGGAAAAATAGTTCGAAACCAGAACCGCCGCACGCTGGCATCGTGCCAGCTGCGACCTCTCAGCGGTCCCGATTGTGAAAAAACTGATGCCCTGCAGAGGACAAAGATAGACAGGCGAACCATTGGACGATTTCCGTCAGTCGCCAGTGATTTTGCCCTCATCGTCGGGCAGTTTCGCGTTCACTCGGCGGCGGCGAGCGGCTTGTATCTCGTCCTCTATTTCAAACAGCAACGCGCGGCCTTCATCGGTTTTGCCGTTCGTATCCTGTTGATCAGCGGCAAACAGCACCTTTGCCCGCGCCGCTAAGTCCATCAGTCGCGCGTAGCGTTCCTCGCCCAGCTTCTTGCGAACAAGGTCGAACCCTTGGGTAAGCTTATTGAACTCGCTGTCGATGTTGCGGTTAGGAAAGTCGCCGAACCGATCGATGAAGGTCGGTGCGCCGAGAATCATCGACCCCAATGTATCGTAGATTTCGCTGAGCGTTGACGGGATATAGGGTTTTGAGTTGAAGTAGGAATAGGGTCCGCTCATCGTTTCGCCTCCGGACGGGCAATGACATAGGTGTGATCGGTGCCGAGCTGACTTGGTCGTATGATGACGACACTGCTCGGCTTGAAATCGCTGTTGAAGAAGCCCCTTACCTGCTGCCTGCCTGCTGTCTTGCGTGTCAGTGTCCAATCAAACGCAACGTCCGTCACGCGCGCGTCTGGCAGAACATAGGTCGCGTTATCCCCCGTCGTATCGTGCTCACGGCGGTTTACGCGAACCGGCGCAGTGCCGAGCCTTGTCCTTTGTTGAACCGATTTCAAAATTGTGGTGCCCTCGGGCGGAGTAAGCTCGAACCAAAACAGGGACTCGAACCTTGTCCAACAGGAGGACTCGAACAGCTTATTCCGCGCTCTGGACGAATGGAACGCAATCTTAGACGGGCTGCAAAATCCATCCACAAGAAAGGCGGCTGATAGTCTGCCGCAGACAAAGGCAAGGCCATCGCCGCCTGCCCGCCGTCGTCATAAGAAAATGGGAGGCAAGGCATGACCAAGCCTCCGCACCCACTTCACCCCGTTTCGCTCCGCATGACCTTTGAAGAAAAAGCCAATCTCGAAAAGGCAGCGGCGGGAATGTCGCTCGCCGCATATATAAGGTGGAGATTGTTCGCGCCGGATATGCCGCCGCCGCGCACTCGCGGCAATTTTCCCGTGAAGGACCATAAGGCTCTCGCCCAGCTTTTGGCGCTGCTCGGTCAATCGCGATTGGCGAACAATGTGAACCAGCTCGCCCGCGCTGCAAACACGGGAAGCCTGCCTGTCACCCCTGAAACCGAAGAGGCATTGCTCACGGCGGTACGCGAAGTCTCGAACATGCGCGCGCTTCTGATTCAAGCGCTCGATGTGGACGTGTCGCCATGATCCTCAAGGCATCGCAACGCAGTGGTGCCAAACAGCTCGGGCTTCACCTGCTCAAGCGTGATGAGAATGAGCACGTCGAGATTCACGAAGTCTCGGGCTTTGTATCGGAGTCCGTCATGGGTGCGATGAATGAGGCTTACGCCGCATCGCGCGGGACGAAGTGCAAACAATATCTGTTTTCGGTTTCGCTTAGTCCGCCCGCCCATGAATCCGTGCGCGTTGAAGTTTTTGAAAAGGCACTTGCCGATATCGAAGAGCGGCTCGGCCTCACCGGCCAACCGCGTGTCGTCGTCTTCCATGAAAAGGAAGGCCGTCGCCATTGTCACGCTGTCTGGTCACGCATCGATGCTGAAACCATGACAGCTAAAGAATTGCCGTTCTTCAAAAACAAGCTGAACGAAATTGCAAAGCAGCTCTATCTCGAAAATGGCTGGGCGATGCCGAAGGGCTTCGCCAATCCCAAGCTGCGCGACGCGCGCAATTTCACATTGGATGAATGGCAACAGGCCAAACGCGCGGGCCTTGATCCGCGCGAACTTAAATCCGCCGTGCAAGAATGCTGGAAGCAATCGGACGGCGCGGCTGCATTTGCATCCGCACTCGAAGAGCGCGGCCTCTTTCTCGCGCGTGGTGATCGTCGTGGCTTCGTCGCCGTCACCATCGACGGCGATGTGTTCGCGCTCGCACGAATGATCGATGCGAAATCAAAAGACGTTGCATTGCGCCTCGGTGATCCCGCGAAGCTGCGCAGCGTCGATGAGACGAAGCAATTCATCGGAGAGCAAATCGCACCGCGCCTCACTCGCTACATTGGGGAAGCCAAACGCATCGCTCACCACAACATGCAACCGCTGGTAGCCAAGCGCGAAGCGCTCAAGGTTCAGCATCAAGCTGAACGCCAAGCCATCGATACCAAACTCGAAACCCGCTGGAACGAAGAGCAACGCATTCGCTCATCTCGTCTGCGCAAGGGCATCGCCGGTGCATGGGATTTTCTGACGGGGAAATATTTCAAAACCCGCAAGCAGAATGAGATGGAAGCCAAATTTGCGCGCGAACGCGATAGCCATGAGCGGCACGCTCTGATCCATTCGCAGCACAAGGATCGCCAAGCCCTTCAAGAATCGATCAAAGAGAACCGCCGCAAGGAAGCTGAACGCATCCTCGGTCTGTATCGGGACGCCGCCAAGTTCCGCCAGATGCGCGAGGGCGAAGCCGAGCGGGACAAAGATCGCGGACGTAGCTCTGCTGCGATGCGCCCGAAACGTGATCGTGGACTCGACCTTGGATAGCTAAGCGATCCCGCGCTTTTGAATCGATACGACAATTTTTCGGTTGATCTTGATACGCGTGGTCATCTGTGCCGCGCTCAGATTCCGCTTTCGCATTGTGCTCTGCTGGAAGTTGTATTCCCAATCGTTGATGATGCCCTGCTCATGAAAGAATGCCGTCGCGTCTGCGCCAACGCTGGCCTCGATGTCTTTTCTGATCCTTTTCAGCGATGCGAATATCAAATCTGAGCGGAAGCCGAGGAATCGCTTCACGCACACATTACCAACGTCAACAGATTTACCGGTGATGCGGTTTGATATCGTGCAGAGTTCAATGATAGGAAAGTGACTGCAAAGGCAGGTTTCCGGTTCGTCCGCTTCGGAGATTGCCACAAGCCGCCATTCTTTCTTGGCGACTTCCCAATCCGTAGCCTTACTGCGCGAGAGTATTTCCCGCTTCAATGTTTCGAAGTTGTAGCCGTCGCTCATGCATTGCTCTTTCTACAGGCACCATGATCTATAGCATAGATAGCTGATTTTGGCACGAACTTCATGCTGGCGGAAGATCATTATGGCGTTTCCTGCCCTGACTTTTGCCGCCACATAATCCGCTGATTGATCGAACCTAACCGCACCCGAATGCGTGTTGGTGCAAGGCGTTGTCAGCCTTCTCCACTTTGTTACGATCACAGGTGATGCACCGTCATTCGATGCGGTTTTGCGTCCTCCAACGCGGCCCATGGTGGGCGGCGCAAGACAATGGAGGAAAACCATGAACTTCAATCTCAACCGCAACGATCTTGCGACCAAATCAGCATCGCAGCTTGCTGCCCTGTTTCAACAGGCATCAAGCGCCATCGCGGCAAACCAAGATGCGATTGCATCGGCGAAATCGCTTCTCGCGATGATCAGCCTCGAACTTGGCCGCCGTGGTCCAGCGCCATAGCGACGCTGAATCACAGCCCCGAAGGGGAGCGTTAGCTCCCCTTCTTGTTGGCTGGCTTTTCCTCGTTGATCCGCATGACGACACGGCCATTGAGCGGAATTCCGTTGAGTGCGAGCGTGAAGCCTTTGCCATCCTTGGTTGGCCATGCGACGCCGATGTCAGTCCAGCGGGTGTTGTCGCCTTCACCGGTAACATTGAACAAGCGGTGGCTCGGGCGGTTTGAGTTTGTGTCAGACATTTCAGTTCTCCTTGGTTTCCACCGAAGGACAATTCCCTCGGCTTCATGGGGAGACTCGTGACCTGACGTTGGAGACGAGGATCAAAGGCTGAGCGTAGCGAACATGCGCGCGGAGCTGCACAAACGAAGTGCGGAAGCGAGCGGCCTTGATCCGAGACGCGGCTGGTCAAAAACCCATGAATGAATGCCGTTGGGAATGTCCGCTGCTCGGTGGCAATTTTAGGAGAACATGATCTGACTCATCAAACTGCGCGCGCCATTATCGAATACATCAATCCGGTGACGCGCACTCACGCATCTGCGCTAGCTCCGCGCAAAGGCAATCAAAGGTTCAAGGTCATGCGCATCTGCTGCGCGCAATGCCGCGACATAGGCTTGGCGTGTTTCGTTTGGATCAACGAGATTGGCGCTGCCCCACGAAAAGCGCGGCTGTCCAAGCTGCGCAGCTAGAAGGTCGCCGACCATGCGCGAGAAACGCCCATTGCCATTGGGGAATGGATGGATCGCGACCAAGCGATGCGAGAAGCGAACGGCGATTTCATCGGGAGAATATGTTTCGTTCGCGACCCAGAATTTTGCATCGTCGATGGCCTGCGCAACGTCCATGGGAATGCGCCACGCCTCGACTCCGATATTGCGCGGCGTTTTGCGATAGTCGCCCGCCCATTTCCACACTTGGCCGAACATGCGCGTGTGGAGATTGCGCAGAAATTTTTCATCCATCACGTCGCGCTTGCGCGATGCGAGCCACTTGGCTGCATCGGCAATGTTGATCTGCTCGGCTTCGTTCAACTCGCGACGAAGCGTGATGTAGGATGGAATGAGCTGCTCACGCTCCTCGGCTTCGAGAGGCGTGTTCGCTTCATCATCTTCATCAAACAATGGATCGCTCATTCTTCATCCCACACGCGGCGAAGTGAACCTGCGAGCATGTCGGCCACGAGACGTTCACGCTCGGCGGCGAGATCGCGCTTATCCATCGCCTGATTTTCAAGGCGCATCGTGTGATGATGACGCGCGAGTTCCACATCGGCCTTCTTCGACGCCTGATCGCGCAAAATTTCGTCGAGCGATGTGCGCGGCACGATTGCATAAACGAGAACACAATCCATCGCCTCCGCAGCTTCGCGAAGCGTTTTGAGTGACGGCGTTCCGGTGCGCTCGGCTTTTTCGAGCGTGCTAACGCGTGATTGGACAACGCCCATGCGGCGCGCCAATTGCTCGGCGGTCATGCCAAGGGCTTCGCGAATGGCTTTGATCCAGCCGCTGGGCGGTGCGATCAAAGGCTCGGCGCGTAGCGGTGCGAGCCGCCGGTCGAGGTTTTTTCGGGCTAAATGGGCTTGGTCTGGACTCATGGTTTTTCCACCTTTGAGTCCTTTATATCACATATGAGTGATATTATTCAAGATATTTAATCACTCTTATGTGATGGATAATTCTTATATCCATCACATATAAGTGATATTTTCGCTCAAAAGAGCGCGAGTTGGCGTGATGCGGAAACGGTTTCGCGCCATGCGTGGGTGAGTGACATTTCATCGATCCACGCTTCGACATAGGCCTCGGGGCCACCCATGTGATCAACATTGCTACGATTGATGAAGTGCGAGCGATATCCGGTTTCGGTGATCGGGAGCGGCGCGCGTGCTGGCTTCACGCTTTCGACCTCAAGATGCGCCATTGATTGCCCATCATCGAATGAGACGTAATCGGCGATCCAGCGAATTTCGATTTCGATGCCGTTCCAGTTTTTGTGAATGATTGCGTAGTCGGTTTTCATGTCTGCCTCCTTTGGCGTTTGGGTTCGTCCGGTGGACGGGGAGGCAAACGGCAGGGTTTGGAGGGGCAGCGTCACCGAAGGGAAACGGCCAACACGGGAGCGCAGCGAATGGATCGGGCAAGCCGTTGACGATGCACCGGCCCTGCCAACATTCCCGTCATCATCACCGGATGATCCCAGATGCGGGGCAGACAATGAAAAGGGCCGACAAGCGGCCCCACATTAGAATGGAATTGAAATTGAATTAAATTCCTGAATCTGCTATATTATCTTTAACAAAAGGAAATTCATGGGATGCGCGCATAAACAAAATCAGGACGGCTTCACGCTCGTCGAAATTGCAATCGTGATGATCATCATCGGACTGTTAGTCGGCGGCACGTTCGGCGGCATAAGACTTGTCGGCAACATGAAAGTTCAAAAAGCGATTCAGGATTTAAAATCCATAAATTCTGCGGCTCTCATCTTTAAAGATACATATGGTCGTATTCCGGGTGACATGCCAAATGCTTCGGCGCGGCTACCTGACTGTACGGACGCCCCCTGTATAAATTCCGGAGACGGAGATCGGCAACTAGATGCTACAGTAATTTCTAGAGCGCTAATAAATGAAAATAGCGAGAGGTTCGTATTCTGGCATCATCTTAAGGCCGCAAATTTATTGAGTAATAAAATAAAAGCTGTCAATGATTTGAATTACGGTATGGGTCAACCGGCAGCACCTCTCGGCGGCGGTTACAGAATCGACAAAATCAATGGCCAGTTTGGAGGTAGCAATCCACCAGAGGTACCTTCATATGTATTTCAGGGAGCAGTTATTTTTAATGTAGTTGAGCCAATACAAGCTCTTAATTGGCCAACTCCCATGATTACGCCATGTCAACTCATTTCAAGCATTGATAGAAAAATGGACGACGGATTTGCGTATAATGGTTTTCTGCAAGGATGGGCATGCGCAACGACTTTAGGGTCTGGGTCTGGTGATCCAAATGCACCATACAATCGGACCCCTCGTGGTGCCGTTGTGTACGATCTCAAGGGCTTCTAGCGCCCTCGACCTCGTGGTGCGGTGTTAGGCAGACAAGCCGCCTCTTAAATGTGAAAACGAATGAAGAAAGGCGGCCTAAGCCGCCTCTCGATGTTCGATTTGAGCGATGCTTTTGAGGTATTCAGCAGCCTTGTTTGCAGCACTCGCCGCCGTGAAGATCGCCTTGCGGTCGCCTTTCAGAATGCGCAGCCAGTGGCCGATATAATCGGCATGATCGGCGCGTGGTTCTGCCGTGATGCCAAGATCACCACACAGGAATGCAGCGCCAAGCTCGGCAACCATTTCTTCCATCGCATAGGCATCATCGCCGAAGCGTTCACCGAAAGTGCGAGCGCAGCGGTTTTCAGCGCCTGACCAATGGGTCAGCTCGTGCAGCAACGTCGAATACCATCCTTCGGTCGCAGTGCTGGTCTTCGTGCCAACGAAGCGATGACGATCCGGCATCGTGATGCTGTCGGTTGTGCGATTGTAGAAAGCACGTTCACCGGCAACGGTGATATTCGCACACGTGGATGCGATGAATGCTTCGGCGGCAACGCATGGATCGATGCGATCAATCGAAGGTTCGATTGCGGGAAGTTCAAAGCCATCGACCTGTGCGACGTTGAACACGCGCGATGCACGGGCAACGAAGAAACGATTTCCGCGATCATCATCATCGCCGGATGATTGCGTGTCACGCTCATGCGGTTGAAGATCACGATAGAAAATGATGATGGACGACTTCTCGCCCTTGCGGACTTGCGCGCCTTGTCCTTGCCACTGGCGATATGTGCCCCAGAGGCCATGATCGAACTGCTGGCAATATGCCGATGCCCAAAGGGCGACGGTGTTGACGCCGCGATAGGCGTTCTTGCTTTCGACATTGGTGGGACGTTCGATTGATCCGCCTGCACGATGCCAAGGCATTTGCGGATGCTCGGCTCCGGCTTCGATTGAGGCAATGATTTGATCGGTGATGGCTCCGTAAACGTCGAAGCGTTCTTTTGATGAAGTGGTCATGTCCTGATCTCCTTTCGCTGTATCCTGAGGACGCGAAGGGAACAGGCTGGGGGAAAGTCGGACTGTCAGCCGTCAGGCGAAACGGGCAACACGGGAGCGCAGCGAATGGATCGGGCCGCCTGTTGACGGGACGACGACCACAGCCACATTCGCGGATGAAACTCAGGGTGCAGCGGAAGGACGAGAGGCAGTCGTCAACAAATCAAACGCGTGCGTAACGGAAATTGCCCTTTATATCATGTGCTAGATATTGCCCCTTGGACGGAGCCTGCTTCATAGCGTCAAAGACATGCTGGGGAACGTCGAAATAATTATATAGCCCGCCATTCTTGAATTCGACCTGCAATATCATCGACCCTGCGTCATATCCGAATCTAGAAAGATTTGATGATTCTGGTGTAGCTACCCATTCCATTGGCTCACTCCTCTGCTTGATTGTTTTGAACTGGTGCTTCGTCCGCAACGGGATCGATTTGATGCTGGTAATGTGGACTCAACAATCGCCACTGCCGTATCATTGGCCGGTAATCGACCGGATCGCGCTTCTGCCCCCATCCCGCTGGGCCACAGAATCCATCTGCATCGCCTCGCACGACCACCAAAGGATCGGTGCTATCGGGTCGACGGTTAACCGGCGGGGGAGAAATAAGTGTTCGGATTGGAAGGCTCACAGCCTCGCCCACGATGATCGCTTCGCCAACTCGGAGAATTGGAAGCATATCAAAAAGTCCCTTGAGACTGTCTGAAGCAGCGCTGGTGATGTGGCCTCGATCAGTGTCGTTTGACAATCGCATTGCGAACATTGTGCCGCATTGAGAAAGGACCGTGGAATCAATCTCTGACGGTCGCTGGCTTACGATCATCATACCGACGCCATACTTCCGGCCTTCCTTTGCAATCCTCCTGACTGCGTTTGCGGCAGAGCCAGCGTTATCTTTTGAAAGGTATGCGTGAGCTTCCTCCAACACCAGCAAGAGAGGTCGTTCCCTGCCGCCTTCTGGCAAATTTTTGGCCCAGAAAATGGCGTCATATATAACCTGCAATAAAGCACCAATTAGCTCAGTCAGAATTGATGACGGAACTCCTGAGAGGTCCAAAATGGTGACTGGCTGCGGACTCCCAATCCAACTTTGAAGTAGGCTATCAAGATCAAGATTTGTTATGCCGTTGATATCCGGCAGCCAATCGCTTGCGCCAAAAAGAAACGACAGGCGCGGATCACGCAAGCGTGATGCGAGGCCCGCCAATTGTTGGCGGATACCGATTATGTCTCTGCCCTGCTGGACTCGCTCTGCCGCAGGACCGGTGGTTTTGATCGTGCGATAGGATGGTGGAATAACCGCCATCGCATTGCCAAGCTGGATTGGATTCCCATTTGCATCGCAGACGTAGGCAGGCTCGACCTCATCTGCTGCGCCACCAGGCGTCGGTATGAAGGTGCTATGCTCGCGCTTATGCAGCTCAAACCAGAGCTTGTGGATACAAAACGGGATTGGGGAATCGACGGTCACGCGCGATGGATCAAACCCATCGCGTGGTTGGTTGTGAAGACTCTCACGCTTCAATTCGACGATCAAATCCGCGACGACTCCGGCTTGAGCGTCGCTCAAGTTTCCAAATGCGAGAGTCAGCAATGCGCTGAAGCTCAACGCCCAAAATGGGATTTGAAGTTCGATCTGTCCTTTGGATTGATCCGGTTCCGCGCGAAACACATTGGCTCTTTCCGCCATTGCCTTCGCATATTCGCCATGCACATCGAACACGAGTATGCGCGCGGAGGGGTATCGGTCAGGATCGGAAAGTGCATTCAGTAAGCCAGCGACGGTGGTGGACTTGCCGGCACCAGTTGTGCCCACAACCGCCGAATGGCGCGTCACCAGTTTGTTGATGTTGACGAGCGCAGGAATGGATTCCGCGCTTGCTAGATGACCAACCGATACAAAATCCTGTGGATCGCCGGAACCATAAATGGCCAGCAAATCCGCTTCGGTCACTATATGAACAGAATCCTCAATAGTAGGATGCTGAGAAATCCCACGTTCAAATCGACCGCTTCGCTGCCCTTCGCCAACGAGCTGAACAGTGATCCATCGGTTTCCGAATGCTTGGCGCTCTATGTCGGAAGCTGGTGCTGCTCCGGCTCCAACCTGCGAGACGACACCGTAGAGATCGACAAAGCCCATCGGTATGCGGACAAAACTTCCGACTTGCCCGATGCGATACCCCTCGCCATCAACAAAGCCCAAGCCCGTGACGGTATCGTTGCTCAGTTCGACCGTAACCGTTGAACCGTGAACATCTTGAACGGAACCGATGTAGGTCGGATCACGCACCATCAGGATGGTCCTCATCCACACCGTGCCGGACGATTTGTCTTGTAAGGAAGTCTCCAAATTTCTTGAAATCGCCAAGCACGAAACGGCAATTCGTATCGCCCGAATTTTTTACGACACCAATGTCGTGCATAAAATCATCTGTCTTTTCATCAGCGCGCCAATCGCATTCTGCCGTGCCTAATATTGCACCGTCTTCGGCCAAAAGACTCAAGTTCGGATGCTTGCGCGCTGTCGCAAACGCGGCAGCATATTGTGATCGCTCACCAAACAACAATCCGAAACATATGGCTGTCGGGTTGCTGCGAAGTCCATGGGTGATAATTTCGTTCAGATGTTGATCTGCGAACGAGTAGCCGCATGTGACCAGCACAGCTTGCCCACGAGATAAGAAATCACGCATCCGATCAAGCATCGCCAGATAAGGCATTCTACGACTTTGATCGTATTTCAAATGGGATGGATAAATCATTTGGCGATCGCCAGTGCCGCCCTTTTCGCGGCGGACAACGTCTTCTGACGCCGTTCTCCACCAATTGATTGAGCCGTGAACCTTCCAAAGGCGACTCCATCGTGCTGGGAGTTTGTCATTCTCCATTGATGTTAAGTCAAAGAACGCCTCTTTTGATCCAACAAAGCCATCAAAATAAGGAATGCGGCGTGCCTCCAAAGCTTGCTCGACCAAGGTATCGTAGTTCGGAGTAAATATCTCGACGGGGTAGGTTCGCTGAATACCACCGACCCACATCGCGAACCTATGGTAGGGGGTATCAGGCTCAGGCAAATCGACGCCGACTTCATCCGTCGTTAGTTTGCAGATTTTGGCGTCCAATGTGGAAAGTGCGGCTTGATCTAAGCCGTCGATTTGTCCGTTTCGCACCACATTTTGCAGTGCGCGTATCTCACTCAGAATGTCCTCAATGGTATGATAATCCGCACCAAAGCGCGCAATCAACTGATCGAAATGCGGCTTTGATACCGAGTCTGATTCCAGCGCAGCTTTTACCTTGTCGGTCAGCCCTTTGATATCGGGTATCAAAGGAGTGTTTGACGCACCATCGACAACGCGAACGGAAACTGGGCAACCCGCGCCTAGTAAAAACGCAACCCTCATTTTGTCAGGTGCAAGCGCTTGCTGTAGGAGAGCGGCCTGTCGGTATGGGCAATGAACGGATTTTGTCATGATTCAGGCAGCGCTTTCGTATCGTTGGAATCTTCATCTAGGGCATCGAATTCAAGACCTTTGATTTCATGGAGAGACTGCCCGACGATCCCCTGAAAATCTCCCCACATCCCAACGGTCGCACCCATCACCCGTTCGATCTGCTCCTCACGCTTCGACCACTGCTTCATGATGGCGCGACGTTCGCGATCAAGGTCGGACTGCATCGACGAAAACGCTTCAACAATTGCCTCAACGCGCTGCCTGAAGCGCGGGCCGGTGAGATACTGATATACCATTTCGGTCTTGGTCTGTTGCCCCTCTGAGGCCTGTCGAGCCATGCCAATTTGCAAAAGAGAATCCCTCAGCACTGTCGCCACCGGCAAAAGCGTCTTCGGGGTTGTGACCCAAACGCCATCTACCATATCAAACGTGTCTGCTGCCTTCGGTAGAACTTGTGATACGAGTATTGCAACTTCGGCCTTCGCTGTTCGTTGATCTTCCCTCAGCTTCACAAGCCAAGAATCGCTCCAATTTTTTGTGCGTTTTGACTCCCAAAGTATGGAGCCGACTCTTTGTCCGCTGGGCGAGAATACCACCTGCAATACATCGCCGCCGAATTCGCCTTTTGCGACCGGCTCGATTCTATCAAAGGGAAACCGCGAGCGCAGGAGATTCTCCAGCTCCAATTCTAAAACCTCGCCCTGCAATTGCTGGGAACCTTGTTCTGATTTTTGTTTGAGTTCGGCGATAGTTTTTTGCATAGATGCGATTGTTTGATCTTTTTCAAGAACCTTTAAGCTCAAGCTTTGCTCAGCTTCACTCCGCGCTTTGTCCCGCACCTCTTGGAGGCTATCTTGCACACGCTTTTCTATTGTCAGTTCAAACTCACGTTTAGCGTCGTCAAGTTCACGCTGCTTACGAATTAGATCGGCTTGCACCTTCTGCGCTTCAGCCAACTTTTCCTCGCGCTCCGTCAGTAGCCCTTTCAATTCAGTCAGCTCTTGCGCCTTGCTCTCCAATTCCGATGCCGAAGCCCGTTTGGCCTTCGCAGCCTCTTCCTCTGCAACGCGAGCGCGTTCGATTTGAACCTGCTCCGCCACTTGTGCCGCTACACTTTCATGCATCTGACGTTTGGATTCGGCCAACGCGGCTTCTTGTGATTTTACGCTGAGCTCCCTTTCGGCGACCTCAGCATCCTTCAATGACATTTTTTCTTCAAATTGACGCCGAGTGGCTTCAATCAGAGGCGCAGCCAAAGACTCAGTGAGACGAATTTCAGTCCGACAATTGGGGCATGTAATTGTAGGTTCTGACATTTCGATGATCTCCACTTATCCTTTTGGCATACGATATCACTGTCGCGCGAGTAATTCTATTTAAAGCACCTATTATCCACAAGCGCAAAGCCATGACATTTCTGCGAAATTTGTCCGATCTTGGCAGGTAGATAGGTAGGGCTGCCATCTGCTCTAGCCAAGATGTTTTAACGGCTTTCGAGCAAATCTAGTCTGTCGCCGTAAGCATACTTTTCCAATTGTGCGGCTGGGTTGCAAGGGGCACGCACGCCCCTGCTCGTGGTTCAGGGCGCGAAAGCCATGACGGCATCCAACCGGCGGACGGTTGGTCGATGGGTTCCAAGGGAGAGCGAAGTCTCCCTTTGGTCATGGGGTGTTGGGGAGCGGGAACGCTCTCTGACTGGCGATGCAACGGCCATGCGTTGCGCTGACACATTCCACCCTCGCCGCAATCTGCAACGCAGATCTGGTTCGGCTGGGGGTGATGGGTGTGTCAGCCGCGAGAGGGATGCAACGGGAGAGCGCAGCGTCTCCCTTGCCAAGATGTGTGAAACGCAAACGCAGTTTGTAGTTACGCACACATCTTGCAGTCGGCGTTAGCACGCCTGTTACCCCTGTGCGGAGTCGGTAGAACCGATGCCTCAGTTCATCGACAAATAGAAACGCTTCGACCGAATAATCTGGAAAAAAATCGCAAAAAATGTAATTGGTCTCAGTGGAGAAAGCGCGCCAATCATGTCGCTCTGTCTGCTCCACATTAGGGAGCAGTGTATGAGCGAGCGCGATGTCTGCAAGTGTGGAGGAAGCCGCAAGGGGTTCTGCATTTGCAGTCCCGCGAACGATAACACCGACGAGGGCGTTATCCTCCTTCCGGCATTGTCGGCACTCGCCACCATCCCCGCATATCATCGCCTTGCGATCACATATGCGAACCTCGTGCCGCTCAGCCGTCGCTTGGTAGTCGATTGGCTGTGCGCGACGATCTGGGAATACAAAGGCATCATCATCGATGCCAATGGTCGCAGGATCGATCCTCTCGACATTGAACCTGACGATGTTCTGAGAACGGAGTTCGACGGTAGCTTGCGCTGGGTAAGCGATTTCCTGAAATGCGCTGTCGAGCCTCCTCGTCAGGCACCACAAGCAAAGGTCATTCCGCGTCTCGAACTTCTGTATCTCGGGATCGCAATTCGTTTTCCGAACGTCGCGAAGCGGATCATCCCCGACTGATCCTGTCGAACGTGACGGGATTAGACTTTCCCCCAACCTTCAAAGCGAAATCTGATTTGAACTCCATGCCGAAATCCCTCGGCGTGGAGTTCAGTCTATGTCTGTCCAATATCAAATCGACTACGATGATGACGGCGCGCGGCAAGCGCGCTCGTCGGAAAATCTGCCAGTGCAATCGCGTCCGCGTTACGTCGAGGCAATCGACGAGCCGCGTCGCCGGTTTCAGATTCCATCGATCCTGAAAACCGCATCGGTGTTTGTGCTCGGCGCGCTCGCGCTTGCGAGCGCAGAAAAATATGCGCCTGACACGTGGCGTCCCTCCACGATCATCGGGACATATGATGCGCGCATCGCATCTGCCGTCAAAGCGGCTGAACTTAATCAGCAAGGTCGGCTGGATGCGTGGGCGGCTGAGGCGCGCGTTGCCAGCGAACAGAATGCAGAGGCGTATCGCGCGGCGATGACGGCGACGAATAACAACTATCAAGCCCTCTATCAGCGCGCTCAAGTTTATGCGCAGGCCGCAACCCAAATGCAGGGCGAATATGCGCGTATGCGCATGAACCAAGCGAACGCGCAGTCGAGCAGTGAGACGGGGATCATAAATCTCGTGCGCCTGTTCGGGCACGGCGCGAACGCTCTCGAAAACGGCTCGGGCAATGATGCACTTGCCTATTCCGATGCGATGTCGCGCGATCTTTCCAATCGCATGACGCAGGCAGCGATGGAAGGCGCGCGCATCGATGTGACTGGCTGGGATACCGGCATCCCGTCACCTGAATCTGTTCGCGCTGAACTTGCGCGCTATCAGCCGGTGCCGATCCCTCCTCCGCCCGTGCTGAGCGAACAGCCGGTCACGATGGGCGGGAGCAACTGATATGCGCGGCGGACGATTTGGCACGGGCATGAACACGTTCATGTCCGTGCATCGCCAAACGCTCGAAGCTGATCATGCCGCGCGCGCACGGATGCGTGCGCACGCGATGGAAAATGCGATGCGTCATGCAGCTCCGTCGCACGCGCTCGGTAATGGGAGGCTTGCAAACCTTCACGAAGTGAATGCAAGCGGCCTCTTCAACAATGATGGAATTTTTCTGGGCGGCCTTGATGGCCGCCTTTTGTTTTTCGGCGGTGATGGTCCGCTTTTGACCTACGCGCGAACTGGCGCGGGCAAAGGCCGTGATCTCATTCTGCCTAATCTCGGGCATCTGCGGAATTGCTCGTTGATCGTGTGCGATCCCAAAGACGGAGAGAACGCATTCGTGTCGGCGGCGTATCGCCGCGATGTGCTCGGACAAAAAGTCGTGTTCCTCAATCCGTTCGAAATCAACGGCGACCAATTTCCGAACACAAGGGTCAATCCGTTTCACATTCTGATCGATGTCATTCGCAGCGGAGAGCGCATCGATACTGAGGCGTACGAAATTGCGCATATCTTGCTGCCGCGCGCGATGAATCAGGTCGGCGGTGAAGAGTGGGTGCGCAATGGCGCAATCCGTCTAACCGCCACGGTGCTCGAATATCTTGCGATCTTCGATCCCGAGAATTGTATCCCTTCGCGGCTCTGGTCGTTCGCGAATTCCGGCGGCTTCGATCTCGGCGCGCAATTTGCGATGATGGAAACGTGCGGCGTCCCATCGATTGAAGGCCGCGCTGCGAGCTTCAATCTCGTGCGCCATGATGCGCCGAAACAATGGGAAGCTTATAAATCAGCTCTGTGCGATGCGCTCGAACCGTTTGCACCAGGTTCTGCGCTTGCGGACGCAACGTCCGCTCACGAATTTGATTTCCGAACTTTGAAACACGATGCGACGACGGTGTTCAAAATTCTGCCATCGGAAAAACTGGCTGTTGGTGCTCCGTGGATGTCACTCACAACAAACTATGAGATCGAGACCATCGCGAAAGAGCGAGGGCCTCTCAAGACGATTTTCATCCTCGACGAATTTGCGCAGCTTCCGCCAATCAACGCCGTGCCGAAGGCAACGCGGCTCTATCGGTCAAAGGGAATCCAGCTCTGGTTCTTTGCGCAGGGTAGGTTCTCACTGCGCGAACGGTGGCCGGAAGTTTTGGCGAAGGAATTTGAGGATCAAGCCGCTGTCGTCACCATGCGCTCCATAAGCGAGCCTGACTTGATACGCGATGTCGAACTCTGGTCGGGTAACAAAACGATCCTGAATCGCGGTGTCTCACACAATGGGGGCACGGTCGAAACCGCTGCCGCCAATCTTGGCGAGTCAAAGCGCAGCGTGTTGCAGGCCGAAGATATTCTCGGTCTCGGTCTGACCAAGCAAATCATCAAAGTCGCAACCATGCCGCATCTGATCGTCTCCGACTGCGTGCCGTTCTACGCAGTCGATCCGTGGAATCAGCTCGGCGATGTGCGTGCGCTTCACAAGGGATACCTCTGATGAAAGTGTCGCCTGATTTTAACGCGCGCGCGGACGCGAAACCGCGCGATGTTGCCGTGCAATCGAAGCATGAACGCGTCACGCAATTTGCTGAAAAGCAGTTCGAGCGATGCAAGGGGCAATGGACGGCGAACTATTTTGACCGCCTCTTGAAGCGCGAAGGCAATGCACCGGCATTGCAGCCGTCATGGGCAACGAATGATCGCAAAGGACACCTTCTGCGCGCGGCGGGGCACCTCGCAAAACAGCGACTCTCGAAAAACCTCCAACGCATCGACCGTGCGGCGGATCGAATGGCGGGTCGAAAGTCGAATGATCTAGGTCGCGGCTAGCCGCACGCCAATCCACATCGAAGGACATGAGAATGAATGAGAATTCAACTCTGACGTCGAGGTTCAACAATGAAGGGACGCAAAGCTTTTGGGAATGGCGCGTCCATGATCGCGTGGCCGATGCCATTAAGCGCCTAGATGCTCGGTTCGTTCTCTGCGAACCTCAACTCACCCATGCACGCTATCGCGATCTGCTCAATACACACGGGCATCCTCCCGCGTTGAGGCCGTTTTTTTCAAAGGACGATCCGGAGCAAAGGATGCGGGCCGCTGCCAAACAATGGGCGCGATATGATCATATCAGGCGCATCAACAAGATTCGCACTGTTGGCGAACGCATGATCGGAAAAGAACGCGGGCTTGGGCGATGAATGGCGGAATTCCGCCATTTCTTTGACATTTTCAATCAATTTGTGGTAACATTGTAATAGATGGTCATGGCGGATGATTGCGGGGCAATCATATGAAGGAAACCGGCGAGTTTCCCCCATGTACCCAACCCAAAAGAAATAGATCAAATCCCAGATAGCGCCGTGGTGGCGCATCGATGGATTTGGTTAGGTGTATCGTGCTTGAGATCAGGCCAGATAGATTGGCACGCTATCGTGAGATAGTCGCATCAATCGAGGCTCCATTAGAGCGGAAGGACGAAGTCATCCGCTCGGTTGCGAGCCTGCTGCAAGTCTTTATCGACAAGGCATTCGGCGTTGATCCGGTGCAACTTGCGATCCGAAGCAAGCTTGTCGACTCTTTTCAAACTGCCGCAATCCATGCTAATCTTGGCAACCGCCAAGATGCGGCACGAGTTGACCTCATAACAGAGGGCGCGATCACCCAAAACGAATTGGAAATGGATGTGCGCCATGATGAACTATCAGACAGATATGCAAGCGACGAAGGCAGTCATTTACTGCCGCGTTTCTAGCCAGAAACAATTACGCGAAGGCGATGGGCTTGAAAGCCAGCGCGCGCGTTGTGAGGAATTCGCAAAATATCGCGGACTGGAAGTCGTAGAGATTTTCAAAGACGATGCCTCCGGCTCGCTCGTCAATCGCCCTGCGATGAAAGCGATGATCGCATTTTTGAAGTCGCGCAAAGAGCCGCACATCGTCATCATCGATGACATCTCGCGCCTTGCGCGCGGCCTTGAAGCTCACCTGACGCTCCGCGATAAAATCCGCAAAGCTGGCGGCATTCTCAAATCACCTTCCATCGATTTTGACGATGATGATTCCGATTCAAGCTTGATGGAGCATGTGCTCGCGAGCGTATCGCAGCACGCGCGCCAAAAAATTAGAGAGACGACGCGCAACCGAATGCGCGGTCGCATGATGAACGGCTATTGGTCGTTCCGTGCGCCGATTGGATATAAGTTCGAGCGCGTTGCCGGTCACGGCAATTTGCTCGTGCGCGATGAACCTGTGGCATCGCTCATACAGGAAATCTTCGAAGGCTATGCGTCGGGTCGCTTTGCTGGGCCTGCGGAAATCATGCGCTATCTCGAAGCGCATCCGGTGTGGCCGCGCTCGCGCCGCGAAGCGATGACAGTCGAGCGCGTGCTCGAACTGCTCGAACGCGTTCACTACGCGGGCTATCTGAACTATCCCAAGTGGAACATTCATATGCTCGCGGCGAAGCATGAGCCGATTGTCAGTCTCGTGACATTCAATGCCGTGCAGGATCGTTTGAAGGGCAATGCCAAACTTCCCGCGCGCAAAGACATCAATGCCGATTTTCCACTTCGCGGATTTGTCGAGTGTGATGATTGCGGCCAACCGCTGACGGCGTGTTGGACGAAGGGACGCAATGCGCGTTACCCCTATTATCTCTGTCAGACAAAAGACTGCTGCTCATACGGCAAGTCGATCAAGCGCGATGCGCTTGAGGATGAATTCAAGGAAGTGCTCGCGGCGCTCAGCCCGTCACGCGAACTCTATGAACTCGCGACCGAAATGTTTCGCGATCTCTGGAATGCGCGCGTGGCCAGCGCACAAGGCAATCGCGCGCACCTCGCTGCCGAAGTGACGCGCCTTGAAAAGCAGATTGAGCAATTGGTGGATCGCATCGTGAATGCAGACTCGGATGCGCTGATCGGCGCATATGAAAACCGCCTGCGTTCACTCGAAGCCGCCAAGGTCGAAGCCAAGGAAAAAATCGCAAATTGCGGTCGTCCGCTCGCAGACTTCGACACAACTTATAGAACCGCCATGGAATTCCTCGAAAACCCCAGTAAAATGTGGGTTTTTGGCGATCTGGTGGACAAGCGCGCGGCCCTAAAACTCACATTTGAGGGCCGCATTCGCTATAAGCGAAATGAGGGATATAGAACCGCCAAAGCGGCGATTCCTTTCAGGATTTTCAATGGGTTAAGTCTTGAGGACTCTGAAGAGTCCGAAATGGTGCC
>MSXQ01000038.1:618-12401 GCA_002083645.1 Proteobacteria bacterium ST_bin13 | reverse complement strand
ATGGACGGCCCACGCCCTTGCGCATCAACCCGAGCTCGGCGAGCCGTGGTTCTGGCTTGGACCTTGGCCAATCTACCCGCCTTATGCCTTCTTCTGGTGGTGGTTTGCGTTCGACGCCTATGCGCCAAAGATCTTCCAGACCGGGGCATTCATCGCGGTCTCGGGTGCCATGGCCGCCATAGTCATCGCGATCGCAATGTCGGTGTGGCGCGCGCGGGAGGAGAAGCAGTCAGAGACCTATGGGTCTGCGCGGTGGGCAACCGACAAGGAAATCAAGAAGGCTGGCCTCCTGAAACAGGACGGCGTGGTGATCGGCTCGCACAAGAACCGGTATCTGCGGCACAATGGCCCCGAGCATATTCTCTGCTTTGCGCCGACCCGTTCCGGCAAAGGCGTTGGTCTCGTCATCCCGTCGCTGCTCGCCTGGCCGGGCAGTTGCATCGTCCACGATATCAAAGGCGAGAACTGGGATCTGACGGCGGGCTTTCGCGCGCGGCATGGCCGCGTCCTGCTGTTCGATCCGACCAACCCCGCATCCAACCCCTACAATCCGCTGCTCGAAGTCCGGAAGGGCGATTGGGAGGTGCGTGACGCCCAGAACATCGCAGACATATTGATCGACCCCGAAGGATCACTGGAAAAGCGCACGCATTGGGAGAAGACCAGCCACTCGCTACTCGTCGGCACGATCCTGCACGTCCTCTATGCCGAGAAGGACAAGTCGCTGGCCGGGGTCGCTGGCTTCCTTTCCGATCCGCGCCGTTCGATAGAAACCACGCTGCACCGGATGAAGACGACCCCGCACCTCGGCAAAGACGGTGTTCACCCCGTCGTGGCTGCCGCAGCACAGGAACTGCTGAACAAGTCTGACAATGAGAGGTCTGGCGTCCTGTCAACCGCCATGTCATTCCTCGGCCTCTACCGCGACCCTGTGATTGCACAGGTCACCAGAGCCTCGGACTGGCGCATTACCGATCTTGTCGATTCAGCGGCACCTGTGTCGCTCTATCTGGTCATTCCTCCTTCCGATATCAGCCGAACCAAGCCACTCGTCCGCCTAATGCTCAATCAGATCGGGCGCCGCTTGACCGAAGAGCTGAGAGCCAAGGGTCGCCGGCAGCGCGTGATGTTCATGCTCGACGAATTCCCGGCTTTGGGGCGGCTAGACTTCTTCGAAAGCGCCCTGGCCTTTGTTGCGGGCTACGGGATCAAGGCATTCCTGATCGCGCAGTCGCTCAACCAGATTGAAAAAGCCTACGGGTCAAACAACGCCATTCTCGACAACTGCCATGTCCGCGTCGCGTTCGCGGCCAACGATGACAATACCGCCAGCCGGGTGTCCAATGCGCTTGGCACCGCCACCCAGATGCGGGCGATGAAGAATTATGCCGGGCATCGCCTCTCGCCATGGCTCGGCCATATCATGGTCTCACGTACTGAGACCGCGAGGCCGCTGCTGACCCCCGGCGAAGTTCAGCAATTTTCTGAGCACGAGGAGATTGTTCTGGTGGCCAGCACTCCGCCGATCCGCGCGGAAAAGGCAAAATACTTTCTCGACCCACGGTTTCGCGCGCGCCTTCTTCCGGCACCCATCCCCAAACCGCTGCACCCGAAGAAACGGCCAAAGGACGACTGGTCTGCGCTCGCACCCATTGCGGCACCGCTGCCGACCAAACCAGCCCAGGCCGAAGCGAAAAGCTCCGAACAGCCGCCAGTTGATCAGCCAAAGCCGGGTGTGCCGTCAGCTGCTGATCGGGCCAAATCAGAAAATGATACGGCGAACTCCGGGATCAGGCGAGAACCCGAACTGGGCGAACATGAGGATGTCGTTCCCGTCCCCAAGCCACCGGTCAATGAGTTCGATCTTGATCGCGATGTGCCCGAGGATGACGCAGCCANNGGTCAAACGGGAAGCTGATCGCACAATGAACCGCAATGCCCGCAATGCATCGCTCGACCCCGATGACGGCATCGACCTGTGAGGAAGAAGCCCCACAGCAAACAAACCTTCCGGCTCGATATCGAACTGGCCAAATTGCTGGAGGAACGCGCTCATGCCCGCGGCGTCTCGCGCACCGAAGTGGTGGAGGCGGCGTTGATGTCTCTGCTGCAGTCCGATCAGGATGAACGGATGGAAGCCGCTCTGGCGAGACGGCTCGATCGTCTGTCGCGGCAATTGGATCGGCTCGAATGGCATGTGGAATTGACGAACGAAGCGATCGGCCTGTTCGTGCGCTTCTGGCTCACCAGCAATCCGCCGCTGCCTGATGCCGCGATGAAGGCGGCGCAGGCGATGGGCAAGAAGAGGTGGCACGGATTTGTGGAATCACTCTCGCGGCGCATGGAGGCGGGACCAAAGCTGCGGGATGAAGTCGAACTTGGGAAGTCCGACGCATCAATCAGCTGACCAGGGAGATCACCCTCAGCTTCATCAACACGCCAATCCCTGTCATGCAAACTCAAAGGCGCATTACCTGAAAACTGCCGGCTTGAGAATCGGAGCGCCGGGGCTCCGTGCATCATGACTGTTGCGTGCCCCCCCCGTCGATCTGCCTCTCAAGCCTCTCTTTGTTGGGAATCAGATCGGCGATGGAGAATTGATCCAGATGCCGGGCAAATGACTCCAAAGCGCCTGTCAATACATGCCGTAACCCGCAGACTGGGGTGACAACGCAAGTGTTGGTTGCCGGGTCGAAACATTCAACGAACGTCCCTGTATCTTCCATGGTCCGGACAATGACGCCCACATTCAATTCGGCAGGCGGGAGCGCCAGCTTGAGACCGCCGCTGCGGCCCCGCACGCTTTCGACAAAACCTTCGGCGGTGAGCCGCTGAGCCACCTTCATCAGGTGGTTCTTCGAAATGCCATAGGCGCTGGCAATGTCGGCGATGGAATGATGGCCGTCTTTCACCGCCAAAAACATCAGCGTGCGCAGGGCATAATCGGTTTGAAGCGAGAGTCTCATAAAAGATGTATATCATATATTGCATTTAACCGCCAACCGCCTAAACGATGCATATGAAATACCTCTTAATCGAGTCGAGACTGTGACGGGGTCAGAGCATGTCGCGCAAGTGCGCGCTCGCAAGATGGCTGACGCGCTGGCCTGCGGGATCGATGACGCATTCATTTCCCAGCTCGTAGAGCAATTTTACGGAGCTATTCGGGCTGATGACATGCTCGGCCCGATATTTGGTGCAAAGGTCAGCGACTGGCCGCATCATCTGGCGCGGATGAAGGATTTCTGGGCCTCGATCATGCTGGAATCGGGTCGTTTCAGTGGCAATCCCATGCGCAAGCACACGGCTATCGGTGGGCTTGATGCAGAGCATTTTGCGCGGTGGCAGTCTTTATGGGACGTGACACTCACCCGGATCGCACCGAACGAGGAAGTGGCAAACCGCTTTCGCGACGCGGCGCGGCGCATTGGCGAAAGCCTGCTGACCGGCATTCTGATTGATCGCGGCGGACTGACCGCGATTCGCGCAAAGGTGCTTGCCTGATGTCTGAACCCTATGCCTCATCCCCCATCTTCGACGAGCAGACTTTGCCCGATGCGCTGCGCAACGATCATCGCACCAAAACCGGGACGTGGGGCCTGCTGCGCGTCCTGGAAGGCGAAGTCCGGCTGATCTTCACCGAGCCGCTTACGGAACACCGTGTCACGCCGGATAGTCCCGCCATCATCCCACCACAGGCGACGCACTATGTTGTCCCCGTCGGGGCAATGCGCATGCAGGTTGAGTTCTGGCGCGAACGACCTGATCTGAGCAAAGGACCGGTCAATGGATGACCTTGTTCTGGCTCGCGCTATCCATGTGATCGCGGTGTTGTTCTGGATCGGCGGCGTCGGATTTGTCACCTGGGTTGTCATGCCCGCGCTGCGGGCCAGCGAACGTCCCGTAGAGCGCCTTGCCCGGTTTCATCAGATCGAGGGACGCTTTGCATGGCAAGCGCGCATCTGGGTCACGCTGGCCGGGGCAAGCGGACTGTGGCTGATCTACCGCGCCGATATGTGGAGCCGGTTTGCCGAGCTTAGCTTCTGGTGGATGCATCTGATGGTGGCGCTGTGGGCCGTGTTCGCGCTGATGCTGTTCGTGCTGGAGCCCTTGGTCTTGCATCGCCGCATGGCAAGCTCAACCACACCGGAAGCTGATTTTGCGCGCATGATGCGATTGCATCAGGTGCTGAGCCTTTTGGGCGTTGTGGCCGTGTTTGGCGCGGTTGGCGGCAGTCACGGCCTTTTCTGAACTTCGGGGGGACGACCATGGAAAGCTATGGAACGACATTCAGCATTAAACGGCTTTGGACCATCCTGGTCGTTGGCATGGTCGCTATGTTCGGCGCCCTGTTGCTCTTTGGTCAGCAAATCTATCAGCAAGCACCGCCCATTCCCGAGGCAGTAAAATCCGCGAGCGGCGAAACCCTGTTTACGCGCACGGATATCGAGACCGGTCAGAATGTCTGGCAGTCAATCGGCGGCATGGAGCAAGGCTCGATCTGGGGCCATGGCAGCTATCTCGCGCCCGACTGGAGCGCGGACTGGCTGCACCGTGAGGCATCGGCTTTGCTCGCTCTGCAAAGTTCTCACCCCATTGCAGGCGCCACTCCGGCGCAGAATGAAGCGATGCACAAAGCGGCGCTGCAAGAGGAAATGCGCACCAACAGCTATGATCCGGCAACCGGGATCATCACGGTCAGTGACACCCGCGCAGCGGCCATCAAACAAGTGCAGACGCATTTCGTCAGCCTCTACGAAGGCAATGACACCGCCGCGCTGGCGCTGCGCAAAGCCTATGCCTTCCCGGTCTACGGACAGCTGTCGCCTGAAGAGGCGCGGCAGGTTTCGGCATTCTATTTCTGGTCGGCCTGGGGCGCGACAACCAACCGCCCCGGCGACACCATAACCTATACCAGCAATTGGCCGCACGAACCGCTGGTCGGCAATGTCCCGACAACAGGCACGTTGCTGTGGAGTCTGGCCTCGGTCATTCTGCTGCTGGCAGCAGCAGGCGCTCTGATCGCCTATTATGCCAAGCAGTTTGACCTCTGGCGCAGCGACATATTGCCCGAACAGGGCATGGCGGCTTCCGATGTACTGAGCGGGGCGGTCATCACCCCGTCGATGCGCGCAACGGCCAAATACTTCTGGGTGGTCTGCGCCCTGTTCGTCACGCAGGTGCTGCTGGGCATTGTCACCGCTCATTACGCGGTTGAGGGACAGGGGCTCTATGGCCTGCCTTTCGCCGAATATTTGCCCTATACGATTACGCGCACTTGGCACACGCAGCTGGCGGTCCTGTGGATTGCCACCGCTTGGCTCGCCACCGGACTCTATGTCGCGCCAATGCTTGTCGGCCGCGATCCCAAATTTCAGCGGCTCGGGGTCAATTTCCTGTTCGTCAGCCTGCTGATCATCGTGATCGGCTCGTTTGCCGGGCAATGGGCGGCAGTCCACCGTTTCTTCCACAATCTGACGGCCAATTTCTGGTTCGGTCATCAAGGCTATGAATATGTCGACCTTGGCCGGTTCTGGCAGATCTACCTGCTGATCGGACTGCTCTTGTGGGTTGCACTGGTCGTGCGAGCGCTGTGGCCCGTGCTTCAGGAGAAGGGCAGCAAATCGCTGATCTATCTCGTGCTGGTATCGGCGCTCGCTATCGGCCTGCTTTACGGTGCCGGGCTGATGTGGGGCCAGCATACCAATATCGCCATCATGGAATATTGGCGCTGGTGGGTCGTGCACCTGTGGGTTGAAGGCATTTTCGAGGTCTTCGCTACCGCGATCATCTCGCTGCTGTTCGTCCGCATGGGCATCCTGCGAACGTCCACCGCGACCGTGATGGTGCTGTTCGCCACGATCATCTTCCTGTTCGGCGGAGTGCTTGGCACCTTCCACCACCTGTATTTCAGCGGAACACCCACCTCAGTCATCGCGGTCGGGGCGATGGCTTCGGCACTTGAAGTGGTGCCGCTGCTGGTTGTCGGATTTGAAGCCTATACGCGCCACAAGGTTGAACATGAAGCCGAGTGGGAGCGGACCTATCACTGGCCGTTCATGTTCTTCTCGGCCGTTCTGTTCTGGAATCTGGTCGGCGCGGGCTTGTTCGGGTTCCTGATCAATCCACCCATCGCGCTCTATTATATGCAGGGGCTGAACACGACCGCCAACCATGGCCATGCCGCCCTGTTCGGCGTTTATGGTATGCTGGGTCTGGGGCTGACACTCTACTGCATGCGTGGTCTAACCGACGTCACGACATGGAGCCAGAAATCACTCAAGATCGCTTTCTGGTCACTCAACATCGGCATTGCGATGATGACGTTCCTGTCGCTGCTGCCGCAGGGTATCCTCCAAACCTATGCCAGTGTTGAGCATGGCTATGCCTATGCGCGGTCGGCTGAGTTCATCCATAGCCCGATTATGCAGGCGTTGGTGTGGGCACGGGTGCCCGGAGATATCGTCTTCAGTGTGGGCGTCTTCGCGTTCGCCTGGTTCATGTTCCGGGCGTTCGTGCCGGGCAATCGGCAAAGCCACACCTGATCGCAAAATCTACTCTCTCCCCTTTTTTCCTACCCACAACACCAAAAGGAATAACTGTGCGCAAACCACTGAGTGCCGAAACAAAAGCCATCGTAAAATCGACCGCGCCTGCATTGCAGCAGCACGGCCTTGCCATCACGACTCGCATGTACGAGCGGCTGTTCACCGACCCTGACGTGAAGGCCATGTTCGACCAAGCCGCGCAGGAAAGCGGGGAACAGCCGAAGCGTCTGGCTGGCGCTATCCTCGCTTATGCGCAGAACATCGACAAGCTGGAGGCCTTGACTGCGCCGGTGATGCGGATGGCTGCACGGCATGTTGAAACTGGCGTAAAGGCCGAACATTATCCTCTGGTGGCCAATGCCCTGCTGCCCGCGATCCGAGACGTTTTGGGCGATGCTGCAACTGACGAGGTGCTGGGTGCATGGGGAGAGGCCTATTGGGCGCTTGCTGACATCCTCATTGGCAAAGAAGAAGTTCTCTCCGCTGAAACCGATGGCAACGGGCAGCCTGAGGCAATAAACCCTGCCTGAACAGATGGATAAAGTTACCGATTTGAGCCCTGAAACTGCGCCGCGATTGGTTTGGAGCCGCTACTACAGCACGTATGTAGCGGCTCCGCCCGGACCTGGCGCGCGTGAGCGGCTTATTGCGGTGGCAGGTGCCATAATCGGCATTGTGACTACGGGACTGTTGTGCGGCGTTCTGGCCGGTACCGGTGCTGCGCACCCTCTGCTCGTGGCACCAATGGGGGCATCCGCTGTCCTGCTTTTCGCTGTTCCGGCAAGCCCTTTAGCACAGCCATGGTCGATCTTGGGCGGGAACGCCCTGTCGGCCCTGGTAGGCATCGCAGTCGCCCTTGCCGTCCCCAATGCTACCGTTGCAGCGGGGCTTGGTGTGGGACTGGCCATTGCAGTCATGTCATTGGCGCGCTGCCTGCATCCGCCAGGCGGCGCAGTCGCCCTGTCAGCCGTGCTCGGCGGGGCCGCTGGAAGCGCGCATCCGTTCATGTTCGCGCTTTATCCCGTGGGTTTGAACTCACTGCTGCTGATACTCGCTGGTCTGGCATTCCATCGGATGTCAGGCCACACGTATCCGCATCGGGCGAAGATTCCCGAAAGCGCCCACGGCACACAGGATTCTGCGCCGCTCAGCAGAAGTGGGGTGAGGCCGAGCGATGTTGACGCAGCGCTGGAAAGCTTTGGCGATACGCTCGACATCAATCGCGACGATCTTTTGCAACTTTTCGAATTGGCGGGTCTCAGCGCGGCGGAGCGACAGGTCGAGCAGCTAAGCTGCAACGACATCATGTCACGCGACGTTATCACGATTGCGGCAACCGCCCCGGTGGAGGAGGCGCATAGACTGCTGCGCGCAAGGCACCTGCGTGCGCTACCGGTAGAGAATGTCTCTGGCCAACTGGTCGGCGTGATCACATGGCCAGACCTCGACAAACAAGGGGCTTTTGCGTCGGAGATCATGGCACCGGCAGATACGGCGCATTTGACGGCGCCCGCAGCAACGCTGCTCGCCCCTCTCGCCAATGGTCACGGTCACGAGGTCATGATCGTGGACGATAACATGCAGTTGCAAGGCATCGTTACCCAAACGGACATCATTGCCAGTTTGATAACAAAAGCGGTCACGCTCAATGTAAAATGAGGGGTGTCACCTTTGGCTGCTGCTTCGGAGGCAGCCAAGCGCGACGATCCACGGATACCCCGGCATGTCGGCTTTTAGGCTATAGCTTGGCTGTCAGACGCCGCGACCAGCTTATCGACCTTGGCGAGGAAAAAGCGCTCACTCCACAGATCAACCGATTTGAGATCGGCAGGACGCAGGAAGCGCTCGACATCCTTTGCCGCTTCCTTCCACTCGATCCGATTGATTGCGCCAGAAAGCGCAGCCTTCAACCATGACATGTCGACGTGGAGCGACCCGTCACCAGCCCATGGCCCTGCCTGAACGAGCGCGTTTTGCAAAAGGACGAAATTGGGTTCGAGCCCGCGCGAAACATACCAAGAGAAGTCGAACCAGTCGCGACCTTTGAGGAAGCCTCGGCATAGCAAGGCATGGATCTTCAGCGCGAAATTTGATTCCAGATCCTGGTGGCGCACCTCATAATCAGCTGGAAAATCAAGATAGGTGGTCGCCTCGCCGGATGCTGCGGGCGGGTTCACATCAATTTCCAGCTTGATCTTGATCGCCTTGCGATGGCCGGTGCCTGCGAATGACAAGTCGAGCTGGCTGGCGATGGAATCGTCCTTGAGCAGCGCTTGGCGAATGGCCGTATCCATACGCGGCTTGGGCTGAGCTTCCAGCGTCAGCCCGAACTGGCCGAACACCTCGGTCATCCCCTCGAGGTAAGGGGACCAGTCGAAGTCCATGTTCGGCACGCGCAGGAGAAAGTCCAAGTCCTCGGAAAAGCGTGGCAGGCCGTGCAGAATGCGCAGGCTGGTGCCACCCTGGAACAAGGCACAATCGAAGAAATCGGCGCGCCACAGCGCGTATAACGCAATCTCCTGGAGGATCTCCTTGAGCGCGTTTTCCTCTTCAAGCGCATTGGTGGCGCCATAGCGGCCGAGCTTTTCCTTGATGATGTCAATCATGCAACGATCCCCTGCTTTGAGCCCGTTTTGTCGTCAGAACCACATCTTCAAGCTCGGAAAGGAAGGCGTTGACTGCCTTGTGCTTGTAGACCGACTTCACTGCGGCAAAGTCCTTTTGCGTCAATGCCAGAAGCGCCTCGTCATCGATCCGCATGCCACTGGTCAGCCAATCGAGGCTAGACCATTCCACCTTGCGCAGGGCGACAAGATCCATAAGGGCGCGCAGCGGCCTAGCGACAAAGGCTGTGAGCTTGTCGAAGGTCACCCGTTCGACGCCGCCAAGGAAGCAATAATCAGCAATGGCGAGCGGATGATATTTGAAGGAGCCGAATTCGGTGGCCGGGATCTCCAGCGTTTTACGCCCTGGCGTCACGCTGGCAGTGACAAGCACGGCTTCAGGAATCCAGCCATGGTAAGCCAGCGCGCTTTCAAAGGAAATATAGCTCCCGGGAAGCAAAGCCTGCGCCACCGCGAAGGGATGCACAGGAGCGCTTCGATGCGCCTTGGCAAGCGTATAAACCCCGCGCTTCAGGCGAATGAGTGACCCGTCCTTGAGGGCGCGGTTGACGAGGCCATAACGCCGGGCATCGCCTCCCCCCAGCAGTTCGCTGAGCTGGCGTTCATTGAAGACCCGATCGCGCAGCGCGCTTGCGGATACCTGTTGCGCTAGGCTGGACATAAAATTCTCAATACTTCCTAATAGTGAAAGTTTCAAGAATTTCTACATCTCCGCCTATGCGCACCGTTCGCGCTGCGATTGACACCCTCAAGCGTGGGCCGGCGGCGCACAGGCCATCGTCAAAGCACTGCGAACTACGCTCCTCCCTGTTTTTCTATCCCCCACTGCTACGACGCTAAATCCTTGTTGAACTAGACTCTTTTCTGCGTCTCTTACTCGTCCCCGTCGAGCCGGACGATCCTGTCCCGCTCCTGAAGCGGGGTATCCGATGGGCGCTGAGCCAGTCCGAATTGAAGCACGTTCACGCGGCGCACGCATGCTGCGCACGGCGATGGGCGCATCGATCGCGACCTGGCTGGCCGACCCGCAGGTCATCGAGATCATGCTCAATCCGGACGGACGCCTCTGGGTCGACCGGTTGGGCATCGGACTGTCCGATAGCGGTGAACGCCTGACCGCATCCGATGGTGAGCGCATCATCCGATTGGTTGCCCATCATGTGGGTGCCGAAGTTCACGGCGATGCACCGCGCGTGTCAGCGGAGCTGCCGGAAAGCGGAGAACGGTTCGAAGGCCTCCTGCCACCGGTGGTGGCGGCTCCCACCTTTGCCATCCGCAAGCCCGCCGTCGCGGTGTTTCTGCTCGAGGACTACGTCAGCACAGGAATCATGTGCGCAACTGAAGCCGACAGTCTTCGTTCGGGCGTTGCAGAGCGGCTGAACATCCTTGTCGCCGGGGGCACTGGCACCGGCAAAACGACGCTCACGAACGCCCTGCTCGCCGAGGTCGCCAAGACCACCGACCGGGTCGTTCTGATCGAAGACACCCGCGAGCTCCAATGCCGCGCGCCAAACCTTGTGGCGATGCGGACCAAGGATGGCGTGGCCTCACTCTCTGATCTGGTCCGCTCCAGTCTTCGCCTTCGCCCTGACCGGATTCCGATTGGCGAAGTGCGCGGTGCCGAGGCGCTTGATCTCCTCAAGGCCTGGGGCACCGGCCACCCCGGCGGGATCGGGACGATCCACGCCGGAAGCGCGATTGGTGCCCTGCGGCGGATGGAACAGTTGATCCAGGAAGCAGTCGTGACTGTTCCGCGCGCCCTGATCGCCGAGACCATCAACCTCATTGCCGTGCTGGTGCGCGATGGCACCGGGCGGCGTCTCGCCGAACTGGCCCGCGTCGACGGGCTCGACCCGGTCACCGGCGACTATCGCCTGANCGCCACCCAAACCCAAGGAGACTCCCTATGATCCATGCCCTTCGGCGCGGCACCAATCGCGCTGCGCTCGCTGCTACCGCTGCTTTCGTGATGGTGGCCACTGCCACCCCGGCGCATGCCGGCGGTTCGTCGATGCCGTGGGAAGCTCCGCTGCAGTCGATCCTCGAAAGCATCGAGGGGCCGGTCGCCAAGATCGTTGCGGTGATCATCATCATCGTCACCGGCCTAAGCCTGGCCTTCGGCGACACGTCGGGCGGCTTTCGCCGCCTGATCCAGATCGTGTTTGGCCTCTCCATCGCCTTTGCCGCATCGAGCTTCTTCCTGAGCTTCTTCAGCTTCGGCGGCGGGGCGCTGATCTGATGACGTCGGCAGACGACATCCCCGGCTTCTATGCCCCGGTCCACCGCGCACTGGCCGAGCCGATTCTGCTCGGCGGTGCGCCGCGCGCACTCGCTATCGTCAATGGCACGCTGGCGGGCGCAATTGGTCTCGGCTTGCGGCTCTGGCTCGCTGGCCTTGCCATCTGGGCAATCGGCCATGTGCTTTCGGTTTGGGCTGCACGCCGTGATCCGCAGTTTGTAGATGTCGCGCGCCGCCATCTCAAATATCCGACCTGGGTGCGGCCATGATGTCGCTTCAGGAATATCGGACCAAATCCGCCAGTCTCGCAGACTTCCTCCCCTGGGTCGCACTGGTGGGGCCGGGCGTGGTGCTCAACAAGGACGGATCGTT
>MSXQ01000038.1:0-563 GCA_002083645.1 Proteobacteria bacterium ST_bin13 | reverse complement strand
GCCGTCACCTCCCGGCTCAACAATGCCCTGCGGCGGTTGGGCTCGGGATGGGCGGTTTTCGTCGAAGCGCAGCGCACCGCGGCGCAAGCCTATCCGCAATCGCGCTTTCCCGATCCCGTATCGGCGCTGGTCGACAGGGAACGCCGCGAACAGTTTCGTGAGGAAGGCGCGCATTTCGAAAGCGGCTATTATCTGACGCTGCTGTGGATGCCCCCGCCCGAGGAAGCCGCCCGTGCAGAAGGTTGGCTCTACGAAGGCAAGGCGTCGACCGGGGTCGACCCCAAGGAACTCGTCAAATCCTTCGCCGATCGAACCGACCGCGTGTTGCATCTGGTTGAGGGATTTATGCCCGAGGCAGCGTGGCTCGATGACGCCGCCACGCTGACCTATCTCCACAGCACGGTATCAACCAGGAAGCAGCGCGTTCGCGTGCCCGAAACGCCGGTCTATCTCGACGCGCTGCTGGCCGATGAGCCGCTGACCGGCGGTCTCGAACCCATGCTCGGCGCCCATCATTTGCGCACGCTCACCATCACCGGCTTTCCGACGGCGACCTTTCCCGG
>MSXQ01000037.1:0-4605 GCA_002083645.1 Proteobacteria bacterium ST_bin13 | reverse complement strand
TCATCAATCCCTGGAACACAGCGCTCTGATTTCGCGCCATCGTCAAGCGCGGCGCACTGCGTGTTCCAGCTTCTTCTGGCGCTGACCAAGCTTCATCGCAGGGTTCGTCAATGATGCCCCTGAGAGGCAGACAAGCCTCAGTGCGCGGTAAGCGCTGATCCGGGGCGGGCTCCGTCAACACGGGGGAGCATCGTTCCGACCAACCCGGCAGCTTCACCCGCTCTTTGAGGCGCAATCCTTGGTCGCTCCCGCGGCCTCATACGATCAACCCGTAAAGGGTCCGTACGCTCGCGCTACGGCCTTTTGCCGTGCCGCCAAAAGATGATCGCGGCCACGAGACCGACACTTCGGGCGCCAGTCGAGCGGGGATGAACCCGCCGGCTTAGCCAAGGAGCCTCGATATGTTCACCGACATCTGGACCGCCCGCCGCAGCGCACTCAGCCTCTCGAAGAACCTCATGGTCGCAACGATGGTCATCGCCATCGGAACCCAGTTTGGCGTCATCACCGCGGACGATTGCGACGGCGACGTTTCGATCATCAACGAATATGATCCCTTCGCCTGACCTCAAGGCGGGGGCTTCGCCCCCGCCCCTTCTCGTGTGAGATTGCCCTTGGATGATGTAACCGACCAAGCCAGCGCGCATTTTATCAACTCGACCCCTTCGGGAACGCAGTGTCGAACATGTCTTCGTGGGGGAAGCGCTGCGGCGGCTCTGGCAGTTGGGCGTGACCTGCGTCGAGGTGCTGCGATCCGAGTTCGATGCCGGCGGCTAGCCCCAAGTGATGGGCTATCGCAACGTCACGCGGCATATCCAGTTCAAGACCAAGACGGTGGACGGCAAGACCGATGCCGTAAAGATCAACGTCAGGCTAATGGACAAGCCGAGCGGGTGTGTCCTGTGGATCGTCGTGACGCCAGATCTCGTATTCGACCATTATCTCTGGTTCGGGGGTGAGCCGGGTGAACCGCTGCCCGATATCAGCGCGAACATGGTCGCCAAACACAGCAAGGGGACGTCGCTGGGCAAGAAAAACGAGCGGCCGATGCACCGGGTGATCGCAAAGGGGAAATTCGAGAGGATCCTGGCGCTCGACCTGATCCTGGGCAAGTTGTTCGGGCAATTGCCTTAAGGGCGTTCGGGCACCGGCTGCGCCGGACCGGGCTCTAGGCTGGTGCCCCGAGCCCCGTGCCGGGTCTCGGCCCTGCGGGCAACGATCCCTTGCTGAAAAGGTACGCGCGCCTACTGCGCCGCCGGCCGGACGAGCGCCTCGGCGGTGATCGGCGCCGGACCTTCGGCGAGCGTCTCCTTCAACGCTTCGTCACCGAGCAGCACGCGCCACGGCGCGCCGTAGGTGCGGGATGCGAGATAGAAAACCGCGCCGTCACAAGCGACCATTCGGCATCTTTCCTGGGCATCGATCAGCGACCATCCAGCCCCGTGCCGCGCGACGAGATCCACCGGATCGACCCGCATCAGGGCTCCGCACCGCCGGCATTGGCTACGGACAAGGATGTTGCGTCGCTGCATGGCGCCGACAGTTCTCACCCAGATCGGCCAGAGGGTGTGGAGCGCTGCGGTCATCACAAGCGGACGATAGTCTTGCAGCGTAGCGCCGGTCCAGCAATCCCGAACGGCCCCGCGATAGCCTGACGTTCAAGGTCGCCGAATGGATGGGGTGATCACCATGCCCGGTTCTTGCCGAGGCGTAGGCTCGCGCAAACCCGTGACCGGGTTTCTCCTCTGCGTTTCGACCCTGCGGGTGCGCGCGCCCACTGTGCCCCGGCGCGCCGGTCCTTGTTGAAAGACCCCGATCGGCGGGGTTTGGAACAGCACAGGATATCCGCTCATGTCCGACGACCAAGCTGCCCCTGCCCCAACTGCAGATCGCACTTCGACTATCGCGCATTTGAACGACGCGCTTCGTCAGCATCTCACCCAGCCCGGCCACAATCGGGTCGTTATGACCATCGGCGTCCAGGAGCTGATCGGCGACGTCAGCCTCTTTCGCAACTTTCGTGCCCAGGCCGAATTGCTGCGAAGCATCCGCGACTATGACGCGTTCGGCCCCGACGTCGATCCACACGGCGAGCGCGACTTCGGCCGCTTCGAGTTTCGCGGTGTCGCGCTCTATTGGAAGATCGACTATTATGATCGCGCGCTGGACTTTGGTTCTCCCGACCCCGCGGACCCGGATGTCACCGCCCGGGTGCTGACGATCCTCCTCCCCAGCGAATACTGAAATATACTGGCCCCGACCCTGGTCGGGGCCCCATGCTTGTGTTGGGGTCACATAGGACGCGGCAGCCTGTTTGCGCGGCGCCGGTCGAACGCTGACGCTCGCCCACTGTCCTAACGCAAAAGTCTGCTTGAGCAGACTTTTGCCCGTGAGTGTCGTCGCAGATCCGCATCGACTCATCGCCCCTGTATTGAATTCAATACGGTGCGGTGATAGCTCTCCGGCTGTCATGTGAGAGGAGAGGTCGCCCGTGGCGGGGGAAGGGCGGGGGAGTGACGTTAGGCGTTCGGCCTTTTTGCAGCTTCGGGTAACCCCGACGATGCACACGGCCATCACGCGTCTCGCCCTCGATCACGATAATCTGACCGTGCGCGCGCTCGTGATGAACGCGCTCAAGCAAACCTATGGTCTCGATGTTCCCGACGAGGAGCTTCGTGACCGGCGCGGCCGCCAGCCACGACCCGCGAACCCGAAGGAGACAGACCATGGCTGAGTATTTTTCGCGCCATCCCGATCATGCGATCGTGTTTGCGTTCGCGTGCTTCGCGCTCACCGTCTATCTGTTCCGCTACGTCGGACCCAGAGTCGGCGCGCGCGGCGACTGGTCGGCGCGGGACCATTATGAACGCAACCTCCGCAATGGCGCCGACGACTATTGAGCGCGGTTGCACGATACGAAAGACAGACGTGAAGACCATCGTGATCAGCCTCCTCAAAGGGGGCGTCGGCAAGACCTTCTTTGCGACCCATCTCGCTTGGTATCTCGCCGAGCAGCGGGGCCGGCGGGTCGCGTTCCTCGATCTGGATCCGCAGGGCTCCTCGACGCGGCGGCTCGCGAAGGAACGGACCGGGCTGTTCTCGGCCGACCTGTTCGATCCCGACGAAAAGCTCGTTCTCGAGGACGCGCCCGGCATCACGGTGTTCGGCGCTGATCCGCGCCTCCAGATGGTCAAGGCGGCACAGGACGTGCACGATTTCATCGTGCGCTTTCGGGGCTTGTCCACGCATTTCGATTATTGCGTCATCGACACTGGCCCCAAGTGGGACGAGCTGACCTTGAGCGCGATGACGGTCGCCGATGAGGTAATCGCGCCGGTCCAGGTGGCCGAGGATTCGCTCGAATGCGCCAAGATGCTGCTGACCGCGCTCAAAAAGGCCGAGGCCGCGCGCGGTGGGCGCAAGGTCAATTTTCTGGGGCTTCTGCCGTCGATGGTCAACGCGTTCGACAAGCGTGACATGGACAATGCGGTGAAGCTCACCCAGGCGGTCGGGCCGGCGATGATGTTCCCGGCGTTCGTCAAGGCGCGCCCGACCTACAAGCATTCGGCCGAGAACCATCATGCGGTCTGGCATGAAAAGGGAAGCGGCGCGAAGGCCGCCGCAGACGAGATCCGCTCGATCCTCGCCGAAGTGGAACGACGGGTTGAAGCGCGTGCCAAGGAGACCGCCTGATGGGTAAGTTCGACCAGCGGGCCGAGGAGTTCGGGATGCTGATGGGTGCGCACGACAGTGCGCGCCGCGTCGAGGACTTGCCGCTCGACTGGCTGATGCCCGATCCCGGCAATCCGCGCACGCATTTCGATGCGGCTGAGCTGGCCGAATTGGCCGCTTCGATCGAAGCGCGCGGCGTGCTGCAGCCGATCATCGTTGGCCCAAAGAATGGCGACGGCAAGCATGTCATCCGTATGGGCGAGCGGCGCTATCGCGCGTCGCTTGCGGCGGGTAAGAAAACCATCCCAGCGATCATTGAGGCGGGGGAGGGGGGTGATATACTCGCCGACCAGATCGTCGAGAACGATCAGCGTGCCGGCCTGTCCGCCAAAGAGCTGGCGCTTGGCGTCGAGCGAATGCTGAGCGAGGGAAAAAGTCAGGCCGAGATCGCTACGGGGCTCGGCCGGTCAAAGCAGTTTGTCTCGCTCTATGCGGCCTATGGCGAGATGGAGCCCTATCTGAGGGACGCGATCGACAAGGCACCGATCCGCGTTCTTTACGACCTCCATCGTGCAGCCCGCACGCATCCGCTTGAGGTTCGTGCGTTCGTCGGCGAGTTCGGTGACAAAGGCGTCACGCTTGCCGAGGGATCGAAATTCGTTGCGTCGCTAAAGGCTCCTGCCAAAAGCGCGCCGCTGGTTGCCAAGATCGAGCCGGCCTCCGCGCCTGGGAATGCGATACCGACGGTCGCCAAGGGCAGGGGAGGGCGGGCCGCCTCGTCTGTTCAGGCGAGCCCGTTAAAGGTCATGTTTGCAGGCCGCGCCGGTCGGCTTGTCCTGCCCGATCGGGTGCGCGTGGTGTTCGATGATGGCGAAGAGGGCGAGGTCGCTTCGACCGACCTGTCGTTCGGCTGAGCGCTCGCCCACACTGACC
>MSXQ01000013.1:0-80791 GCA_002083645.1 Proteobacteria bacterium ST_bin13 | reverse complement strand
CACCCTGTCCGCCAACATTTTGCCCGAGCGCGGTGAAACCGCCAATGGCACCGAGAAAAACACTGCGGAGCGGGAGGATTCAGCAATGGATTCGTTTGATACGATGTTGTCAGGCGGCCATCCCAATTCGCTCGGCCGTACGATAGATGTCGTTCAGGCGGTATTTGCCGATCCATCTCGGCTCGATGAACTATTCGGGTGCTATCGAAGCGATGATCCCGTCGTTCGTTTGCGCACGTCAAACGCGCTCAAACGCGTTGAAGCTGAGCGCCATGACTGGATCGTGCCGTTCCTTGATCGGCTGATTGACGAGGTCGGCGCGCTGGACCAGCCTTCAGCGCAATGGACATTGGCGCAACTTTTTCTCCGGCTGAAATCCGAAATGTCACCAGCGCAGTATCGCGGCGCGACGAAAATATTGAAGCGCAACTTAGAGCAACATGACGATTGGATCGTGCTCAACGCGACGATGGAGACGCTCTTTCAATGGTCACAGACCGACGATGAGCTAGGATTGTGGCTGAAACCTCATCTTGATCGTATCGCCAAAGACCCGCGCAAATCAGTCGCAGGAAGAGCAAAAAAGCTTTTGGCTTGCTATCCGGATCGGACTTCGGCCCCATAACTCGTCGCCGCAATCGCACAGCGATCGTCGTTGCGCCGTCGGTTATGAAAGTGTCCAGCGGTACTATTCCCAAAAGCAAATCGCTGCCCCTCCGGGCAATGACGGCATCAGGAAAAGGGTTTCCAGCACCTGGCCTTCACCTCGGCGTGGGAATCGCAGGCCACGCGGGTCATGGTCGCGTCATTTTTCAGCTGGACCATCCAGTCGCCAGAGCCTTCGCAACGGACATTCCAATAGGCTAACCCGTCGCGGCTGCCGAGATAGAATGATTTCTTGACCGCTGTGCACGCCTCGCCCGATCGTGCGATCATCTTGCTGAAGCGCGCGGCACGGACATGGCTGGCCAGCGCCGGGAAGTTTTCGGCAAAGCTGTTGCGCGTGGAAATCGGCGCGACCGGTGGCGGCGGCGGGGGAGGATCGCGGGTCGGCAGGCTGTCGATCAAGGAGGCAAGGCTAACCGCGACCACGGCGCCAAGGCCAAGGATCATCGCGATTCGGTGAAAGCCGAAGATTGAAAAGCTATGGCCGCAGACCCGACAGACCGTCGTCTGATCCGATACATTGTCACGGCATTTTGGACAGCGTTTCATCAGCGCACGCCCGCCTAACTATTGCGGCGAGCGTTTTGATCGAGTTCGATCAGCGCGTTGAACGCTTCTTCCTCAAGCGGCGTCTGGAATTGGCAGCCAGCGGCGAAATCGTCCGACCAGATGATCGAGGCCGCAACCTGGCCGAGCTGCGGCAAGGTCAGCCAGATCATCGATCCGACGCGTAACGTTGAATATGTCTGCAACTTCGCGCCGAAAACCGACAGGTCGACGACCCGGCACAAGGTGCGATCAAGTCCGCCCCGCCCGATCCGCGCGTCGAGAGACACCGGCGCACGTGGCGTGCGACGGCGTCCATTCGTCTCCGCGGGTTCGAATTCGGCAGTGAACATTAGCGATCCTCATCATCCAGATGAGCAAAGCCTAACCGTTCAGGGCTAACGCGGCGTTAACACGCCCGCCAGCTTACTTCTTGCCGAGCGACAGGCCACCAAAGCGCTTGTTGAAACGCGCAACCTGGCCACCAGCATCCAGCAGACGCGAATTGCCGCCGGTCCAGGCCGGATGTGCAAGCGGATCGATTTCCAGCGTCATCAGATCGCCTTCTTTGCCCCAGGTGGAGCGGGTCTGATAGCTGGTGCCGTCAGTCATCTGGACGGTGATGAAATGATAATCGGGATGGGTATCTTTTTTCACAGGTATCGGGCCTTTGTCTGTGGCTGGTTACCGACCAGCCGGACGTTTGAAGGGCGCGCGCCTAGCATGGACGAGGCCGACCTGCAATGGACGTTGCGCTAATCGCCTATGGCACAAGGCCAACCAGCGGCGCGCTCTCCTCCCATAAGGCAGCGCAGGCCGCATCGTCGCGCGCGAGCGTTGATGGCGTACGGACGACCGGTCGTCGCCGCGTCATTGACCAATAAAGGCCGCGCCCGCCAGCAAAGCCCGATTCCGTTGCCAGAGCCGCCAATGCCCTTCCGGACGCTCTGGCCGTGCTGACATTCTCTCCACGCACCACGATGGGCAGGATCCGGCGGAACAGCCAGCGGATCATTGGCCCATAATCGCGTGCCAGCCCGGTGCCGGGGACAAAGCCCGGGTCGAACGCCAGCAGGGTCAGGTCGGGTCGGTTGCCGCTCCGCCGGGCCAGTTCACGGATCGTCATGAGATTGCAGAGCTTGGAGGTCGAATAGGCGCGCCTGCCTGCCAGGCCGGGGCTTGTATCTGCAGCTGGGTCGCGATCGGGGAAGGCAAGCCATTCAGCCTTGGCGTGGCGCGGTGGCGGGATGCCAGTGCTGCGGTCGGGATCATGCGTACCGCTCGACGTCAGGATGATCCGACCGTTCGTGGCGATATGTGGCAGCAACCGACGCACCAACAGATAATGGGCGAGATGGTTGACGGCAAAGCAGCGCTCGAACCCCTGCGCACTGCGCTGCGGTGAGACGATCTGTATGCCGGCATTGCCGATAACCGCGTCGATCGGCCCCAGCGCCGCTACGTCAAGGGCAAATTGGGCGACACTGTCGAGATTGTCGAGATCTAACGGCAATGCCGTCACGCGACCGACCAGCGCTGCGGGAAGGCTATCCGGCCGCCTTGCGCCGATGACGAGTGAGACGCCCGGCATGGTGATCAGCGCTTTTGCAGCCTCCAGCCCGATGCCGCTGGTGGCGCCTGTCATCACAATCCGCATTGCTCGCTCCTGAGTTGGTTAACCAACCAATATCAATGCGTGACTCAATCCACAAGCAAATCCAGCTTCATGCGCAAATGATCAGAGCAAGCGGGGTTCCTGCACCCACATGATCGCTGCCTCTTCGAGAATCTCCGCGGCGGCGGTGATCGGGAACTGCGGATTGTTGATCCACGCCAGCATGATCCCGTCGAAAGCCGCCTTGAGCGTGGCCGCGAGCGCGCGATCCCGTGTGGTTGCGTCGGTTTCGCCACGCGAGGCGGCAAAAACCAGAGCGACCTCTTCCACAGCCGCCGCGTTGATGGCCTCAATGGTTTCGACCAGCGCGGGTTGTGTCATTGCGCGCGCGGCCAGCGCCAGCCGTACTTTGAAGAAATCGCGATCGGGCTCGACCGCCTCCCGCGCGGCTGCGAAAAACGCTTCAATCTGCTGGTGTGGCGGCGTTGCTTCCCGCCGCGCACGATTGCGTTCAAGATAAGCGTCGAGGCCATGCCGCAGCGCCGCCTCGAGCATCTCTTCCTTGCGCGTGAAGTGATAATGGACCAGCCCGGTCGTCACCCCGGCTTCGGCCGCAATCACCTTAACGCTTGCCGCCTCCAGCCCATCGCGCGCGACCACCCGAAACGCGGCATCGATCAGCCGGTCGCGCGTTGATGGCAGCGGGTCTTTGGAGAGCGTTGGTGTTACCACCCGGTCGGTTTTCCCTCATTCTGCTTGTCGAGCCAGGCCTTTAACGGGGCGAAATAATCGACCATGGCCTGCCCGGACATCTCACGGCTGCCGGTAAAGGCCTGGAGTGCATCGGGCCATGGCTTGGATTGGCCGAGCTCGAGCATGGCATTCAGCCGCGCCCCGACTTCTTTATTCCCGAAGAATGAGCAGCGGTGCAGCGGGCCGGTCCACCCTGCCTGTTTGCAGGCCGTGGCGTAGAATTGGAACTGCAGCAACCGCGCAAGGAAGTATCGGGTATAGGGCACGCTGGCCGGCACATGATATTTCGCGCCAGGATCGAAACGGGTGTCGTCGCGGTCGACCGGCGGCACGATGCCCTGATATTGCAGGCGCATGGCATTCCAGGCCGCTTCATAGCCCGTCGGCTTGATCACGCCCGAAAAAACACCCCAACGCCAGCGATCGATCAACAGGCCAAAAGGCAGAAACGCCACCTTGTCCATTGCCTGTTTCAACAACAGGCCAATGTCCTTATCTTCGCTTGGGACCTTTTCCTTGGCGAGCAGGCCGATATCGACGAGATATTGCGGCGTGATCGACAGCGCGACGAAATCGCCGATCGCCTCATGGAACCCATCATTGGCGCCATTTTTGTAGAGGAACGGCTGCGCCTTATAGGCGCGCTGGTAATAATTATGCCCCAGTTCGTGATGGATGGTGACAAAATCATCGCCATTCACCTTGGTGCACATCTTGATGCGGATATCGTCAAGATTGTCGAGATCCCAGGCCGAGGCATGGCAGATCACGTCGCGGTCGGCCGGCTTGGTAATCTGCGAGCGCGCCCAGAAGGTGTCGGGCAGCGGCGCAAAACCGAGCGAGGAATAAAACCCCTCCCCCGCCTTGACCATTTTCAGCGGATCATAGCCCTTTTCCTTGAGCAGATCGCCGGTATCAAAGCCCAGATCGCCTGCCCCCTTGGGCGCGACGATGTCATAAATGTTGCCCCATTCCTGCGCCCACATATTGCCCAGCAAATCGGCGCGGATCGGCCCAGTCTTGGATTGCACCGCATCGCCATATTTCGCGTTGAGCTTGGCGCGGGTATAGGCGTGGAGCGCGCGGTAGAGCGGCTCAACCTCGCGCCATAATTTATCAGTCAGCGCAGCGAATTCCTTGGGGCTCATGTCATAGCCCGAGCGCCACATCGCGCCGACATCCTGATAGCCAAGTTCGGTCGCACCCTGATTGGCGATCACCACGCTGCGGGCATAATCGTCATGCATTTGCGCGCCGACATTGTCGTGCCAGCTGACCCACATTTCCTTCGTTTTGGCCGGATCGCGCATCGTGCCCATCGCCGCTTCGATATCGCTGCCGTTGATCGGCTTGCCCTCAAGCGTGCCCTTGCCCTTGCCATATTGCGAGGACATCCGCGTGACGATCGTCGCCAGTTCATCGGCGGCACCCGGCTTGGTCGGGGCCGGCAGGGTGATCGTGCCGCGCAGCAGATCGAGCTTGCGGATTGTATCGGGCGAGAGGTCCGCCACCTTCTGGAACCGGGCAGCCTCAAGCGCGAGCTTGACCGCGAGTTCGGTGCCCTCGGCCCCGGACTTGGCGGCGAGCGCATCGGTATCGTCGGTGATATAGGTGGCGTTCACCCATTGGATGCGGCTGGCGTCGATCGAGTATTCAGCCAGTTGCTTTTCGGCAGCAGCCACAAAGGCATCGGCGTCCGCTGCGGTAAGCGCCACCGTCTTGGTCGCAGTTTCAGCGGCGGGCTTCTTGTCCTTGGCGGTTGCCGGGCTGGAGAGCAGCGCGATCGTCAGCGCGATCGCCGACAACGAAACCGATGCGGGGAGGCGGTTCATGGGCATTCCTCTGTTTATCATTCTGATGGGCCTACAGGACCAGACTGCGCCAATAGGGTCAACCCGCCAAAAAGCGCGCAATTGCCTCGCCCAGTTCGGGTTTCACCACTGCGCTCATATGATTGCCGGGCACTTCGACATAACGCGCCTGTGGCAGCGCCCTGGCCAGCGCCTCGGCCGATCCATTGTCGAAATCATCCTTGCCTGACAGCACCAGCACGGGCTGGGTAATGGCAGCCAGATCGGCATCGGTCATGTTGACGAAGGTGTCGAGAATATGGATCAGCGCCTTGGGGTCGCCATCGCTGGACTTTAAGAAGGCCCGAGCCAACCATTCCGCAGACCCGCTGGCAAAGGCGCCGGGATGGGTGAGAACATGGCGGAAAAAGTCGATGCGCTTTCCATTCTGCGTGAGCCCCTCATATCCCATGCCAGAAAAAATCACGCGGCGGGGTGTTGCGCCGAGCGCCAGCATCCGTCCCGTCGTCCGCCCGCCAAGCGAATAGCCGCCGAGATCATAATCGGTAAGGCCGAGATGCTCGACCAACGCCAACCCGTCCTTTGCCAGCACGTCGAGCGGATAGGCGGACGCCTCGTGCGGCTTTGCGCTGTCGCCATGCGCGCGCAGGTCTGGCATGATCGCGCGAAAGCCGCGCGCGACAATCGCGGCGGCATGGCCGTATTTGATCCAGTTGGTGTTGGCGTCGGAGAACAGCCCATGCAGCAGCAGCACCGGCCGCCCCTCCCCGATCTCCCGCCAGACAAGATCGGCACCGTCAAAACCGGCATAATGGTGGATGGTCGGGTCTGTCATGCCATCAACTTCATGAACGCGGCGGGGGGCGCATTTTCTGGGAAGCTTGGCACGGCGGGATCAATGGTCAGCCAAGGCTGTTTGCGCTTGGTCCAGATGTGCATCAGCGGGCTGAGCGTCTCGGCAGCGTCAAGCGTCCCCGCGCGTACTACCGCCATCATTGGCCACACCGTGTTGGTATTCCACAGCCGCGTATGACAGACGCTGCAGACATGCTGGGTCGAAACACCTCCGCTCGGCCTTTCTGCGGCATATTCCACGATAGGCCCCGTGGCGGTGATGGCGTCGCTGCGGATCATCGCCTGTTCGGTAAAGGCGCTGCCCGACCAGGTCTGGCAATGCTGGCAATGACAGGCATAGACCGGGGGCATCGTATCAACCGCCAACGTGTAACGGCACGCGCCGCAGCGGCAGCCGCCTCCAATATGCTCCGTCATCATTCCAGTAGCTCCACTCGACCATGATACTGCGACAAGCTGACAACTGTCACGAACTTGTGGTCAGCGGTGAGCATTTTGCCCCCGGTTTGCAGCGCAAGCGCCAAATACAAACAATCGTACAGCGCGTGCGATAGCTCGACCGAAAGCTCAATCGCCGACCCTAACAGCGGCGCAGTGGGCGCAAGGTCGGGCATGATCAATGGCAGCGCCGCAAATGCCTCTTTGGCAGATTCAACTGGCAGCCCTGCGTAGCGCACCTTTTTGGCTAGTGCGCTTGCGATTTCTGCTTGTATCCAATCTGGCGCAGTCCGTTCCTGCGCTCGACTGACTCGATCGATCGCGATCGTCGATCCCCCTTCACGCGTCAGCAATTTCATCACGACGCTTGCATCGACGATGAGCATTATCGTGCGTCGCGGTCCTCGCGGATCAGCGCCGTGCTATCGATCAATGCAGCGCTATCCGGCGTCAGTGCATGCAGATGCGATACCAGCGACCGAAGCTGTTCGGGCGACAATCGCTGCTTGGGCCGACCGCGTTCGATCACATCGCGAAGCTCCGCCTCAAGCGATCGGCCATTGTCGCGCGCCGCCTGCTTGTAAGCGGCAACCGTTTCGTCAGCCAAATTGCGGACAAGAACCTGCTTCATCGCGGCAGTGATAGCAAAATGCTATCAGCGGCTCAAGCCGCCTTCTTCAAATGCCGCCGCCCCAGCAATTCCGCGATCTGCACCGCATTTAGCGCCGCGCCTTTACGGAGGTTATCGCTCACGCACCACAGCACCAGCCCATTGTCGACGGTTGGATCCTCGCGCACGCGGCTGACAAAGGTCGCATAGTCGCCGACGCATTCGATCGGGGTCACATACCCGCCATCCTCGCGCTTATCGACCAGCATCACGCCGGGGGCTTCGCGCAGCAGACTCTGCGCCTTCTTGGCCGAAATCTCGCGCTCAAACTCGATCGTGATCGCTTCGCTATGGCCGACAAACACCGGCACGCGCACGCAGGTCGCCGTGACCTTGATCTTGGGGTCGAGAATCTTCTTGGTCTCGACCACCATTTTCCACTCCTCGGACGTTGATCCATCATCGTGGAAGTCGCCGATATGCGGGATCACGTTGAAGGCGATCTGCTTGGTGAACTTGTGCGCCTCAGCACTGTCGCCGACAAAGATGTTGCGGCTCTGCTCGAACAGCTCGTCCATCCCCATTTTGCCGGCGCCCGACACCGATTGATAGGTCGAGACGACGACGCGCTTGATCGTCGCATAATCATGCAGCGGCTTCAGGGCGACGACCATCTGCGCGGTCGAGCAATTGGGGTTGGCGATGATGTTCTTGCGCCGGTACCCGTCAATATCCTGCGGATTCACCTCTGGCACGATCAGCGGCACATCGGGATCCATCCGGTAAAGCGATGCATTGTCGATGACGGTGCACCCGGCCGCGGCAAAGCGAGGCGCGTGCAGCCGCGAGCCTTCGGAGCCGATGGCGAACAAGGCCATATCCCAGCCGGTGGGATCAAAATGCTCGAGATTCTGAACCTTGAGCATCCGGCCGCTATCGCCGAAATCGATCTCAATGCCCTGGCTGCGTGAGGAGGCGACCGCGGCAACATCTGCCAAGGGGAATTCGCGTTCGGCCAAGATGTTGAGCATTTCACGCCCGACATTGCCTGTCGCGCCGACAACGACGATCCGATATCCCATACTATGCTCCAAATGGACTTCACGCGGTCGCATACGCTTCCCGCTGTGTTTGTCCAGCCAGTCAGGCGACTATGGGCGCATGTTCTTGTATCGTCACAGGCAAATCCCCCCGGCGGCGCAGCAGGGGCTGCCAGCGAACATAGGCAAGGCTGCGCCACAGCCATTCAAGTGGTCCGGCCACGAACACCCGCATATAAATGTTTGCGAAAATGAGCTGGCCGATCACTACCGCGGCGGCAATGGCGGACAGCTCCGCCCAACCGTACCTGCCGTACAGGCCCAGGCCGAAGGGAGCGAACAGGATATAAAGCGCCAGGAACTGCTGCATGAAGTAGAGGGAGAAGGCCATCCGCCCCGCTGCCTTGAACGGTGCCAGCATCGCAGTCCCGATCGCCGTTTTCACCGCCAGGTTCACCAGCGCGATATGCCCCAGCGTCATCGCCAGCCGACCAAACTCTTCGGTCATCCAGATCGTCTTTGGTATCGGCGCAAAGGCGAAAATCTCGGTTACCCCGATCACCCGGATCGTGGTGCCGATACCATAGCTGAGCAGCATCATGCCGAGATAGAAAGCGGTGCTGCGCCCCCCCTGCATTATCTGCCACTTCCACAGCGCCACGCCGATCAACATCGCGCAAAAGGCCTCAATGACAAAGGCGACTGTGAAGCCCTTGCCCTGCAATCCAAACCATTCCGACCACATTAGCGAGGCATAGGCGATAAAGCTCGCGCCGGCACGACGTGCCACGTCTTCCTCCTGTGCGGCCTTTTTTTGCACGTCATTGCCCCGGATGGACTCAAGCTTTGTCTGCCATGCCTTGAGCGTTTCGCGATCCGGGATAGATAGCGGCTGGCCAGCATGCTGGCGCGCATGCGCCCTTTCGACCTTGGCGATCATTGCCGTCCGATCAAGATACTCCCCGGCTCCCATCGCCACCGTTGCCAGGGCAAAGCTCATACCGATCACCACCAGCCAATGTGCCGCCAGCTTTCGAAACGGAAAAAGAAACAAGGCGGCAAGTGCATAGATGTGGAGAATGTCTCCGACCCATAACAAACAGAAGACGTCGAACAGCCCAAAAGCCAGCAGCCACAAGTTCCGGCGATAATAAAGATCCGCTATAGCGACCGGCCCATCAGGAAGCATCGCCTTGGTCGTCAGCACCATCATCCCGGCACCAAAGAGCATTTCGAGCAAGCCGCGCTGCGTCCCTTCGGCAAGCACCTCGATGACCGCCCAGGTCCAGCGATCGGCCAATGTCCAGCCAATGGCGCGAATATTTTCCTGCACCAGGATACTGTTCTGTCCCATATATGGGATGTTCATGAAAAAAATGCCGAGAATGGCAATGCCGCGCAGAATATCCAGCACGTCGATCCGCGCCCTGCCGGTCACCGGTGCCAAAGCTGGTGTCGTCATGGTCAAACATCCCCCGGATCAAGAAGCGCTAATCACTGACGCAGGGGCGGTCAACCAAGCCCGCCTCTGCCAATCAGTCATTTCTTTGCCGGCAGGCGCCGATCAAGGAAATCCAGGATCGTCGTCCACAAATGCTCGCTGATGCCCGGGCCGCCCACCCGATGCGTCTGGCCCGGATAGAACATCATTTCGAACGGCCGCGCGCTGCGTTGCATGGCGGCGGCGAAGGCGGTCGAGTTGTCGAACACCACATTGTCATCCGACATCCCGTGGATCAGCAATAGGGGATCACTGATCTTGGCCGCATCGGCAAGCGCATTAGAACTGGCATAGCTTTGCGGATCGGTACGCGGATCGCCCAAATACCGTTCGGTATAGTGGGTGTCGTACAATTCCCACTTGGTTACCGGTGCGCCGGAAATGCCGGCGGCATAGACGCCGGGGTTCGCCTCCAGCATCTTGATCGTCATATAACCGCCATAGGACCAGCCATAGGTTGCGATCCGGTCTGCATCCACAAAGGGCTGGGCCTTGATGAACTTGGCACCCGCCAGTTGATCGGCAACTTCAACCGTGCCCATCGCGTGATAGATATGGTCTTCGAACGCCTTGCCGCGATTATATGATCCGCGATTGTCGATCTGGAAATAAACATAGCCCCGATCGACCAGATATTGCGCGAGTGTGCCGTTCCAGCCCCGCGTCACCTGCTGGCCGGTGCCGGGGCCGCCATAATGTTGGAAGAAAACCGGGTATTTCTTGCCCGGCTCAATCACCGGCGTGATCATCTCCCAATAGAGCGTCGTGCCGTCATCGGCCTTGATCGTGCCGAACTGGCGCGGGCGATGGCTGGCGAGATAGGGATAATAAGGGTGCCCCTCCTTCACCGCATTTTCGTTGATCCACGCCGTCCGTTTGCCGCTGCTGTCGGCGAGATAGATTTGCGCCGGCTGATTGGGATTGGAACGGCTGATGATCAGGCGCGTGGCAGCGGCATCCATCGCCGCGTTATTCCACCAGCCGCCCTCAGTCAGCCGCGTAATCGCTTTGGGATTGGCAAGGTCGAGCGTGTAAAGATGCTGTTCAAGCGCATCGTCCTTGTTGCCCGTGAAGAATAGCCGCCGCTTTTTTTCATCGACGCCGACCAAATTGGTCACCACCCAATCGCCCAGGGTAAGGGAAGTCCATTTGCCCGCGCGATAGTGATAGAGATGGCCAAAGCCGCTGCGTTCGGATCGCCAGATCAGGCTGCCATCGCGCAGGATATGGTAGCTGTCGCTCAAGTTGATCCAGCTGCGCTTGCCCGATTTTTCGGTGAACATCACGGTCGACTTGCCGGTCGTCGGGTCGACGCTGAGCATATCGAGCACGGTCTGGTCGCGATTTTCGCGCTGAACGAGCAGGGTTTTGCCATCGGGCGTCCAGTCGACGCGGGCCAGATAGATATCGGGGTTCTGACCAAGATCGATCTTCACTTGTGCCGATCCATCAGGCTTCATCACATAAAGTTCGACCAGCGCATTGGGTGTGCCGGCGGCTGGATAACGCTGATCGAAAACCTTGGTCCCTTCCGCGCCAATCGCCGTACGCGTGACGATGCCAACGGGCGCATCGTCAAATTTTTGCACCGCGATCAACCGGTCGCCGGGTGACCACCAATATCCGGTGCGGCGGTCCATTTCCTCCTGGGCGACGAACTCTGCTTCGCCCCAATGCACCGTGCCCTGGCCGCTGCTTGTCAGCGCTTTTGCCGGGCCGCCGGCCAGCGGCTGAACGTAGAGATTCTGATCGCGCACAAAGCTGACAAAGCCGCCCGCTGGGCTGATCACCGGATTGAGCTCGCCTTGCTTGGTATCGGTCAGCCGAGTGACCTTGCCGTCAAGTGTCGCGATGAACAGGTCGCCATCCAGCGGCACCAGGATCGATTTGCTGTCTGGCGACCAATCGTAGCTGACAATCCCGCGCGAACCGCCGATCCGGGCGCGCTCGCGCTGCATCTTTTCTGCTTCGGACAGCTCGGCGCCCGATCCAATTTGCTTGGAATCGACGAGCATCCGCTCCTGGCCGGTTTTGGCATCAAGCGCCCAGAGATCGAAACGCTCCTTTTCCTCGGTGCGTGCACGCAGCGACGTGAGGAGGCTGCCATCGGGCGACAGTCGCAGCGCGCGCGGTTGCGGGCCCGCCAGATCGGGGCTGGCGAAGACGCGCTTTAGGGTCAGCGCTGGCGGGCTTGCCGGCGTGTCAGAAGCCATCGCGATACCCCCCATGGTGGCGAGCAGCATGCCGCCTGCAAATAGCTTCATCATCACTCTTGTTCGCCGACCCGCCGATTGCCGCAACGATCATCTCCCAATTCCGTTCTCATAGCCCGCCGGGCGCGGGCGACGCCGCCTGTATCGCGACGGCGTGCCGGAAGGTAAAGGGCGGAGTGCGGGCCGCTCTGGTCAGGCAGGAATCGGTAACGCCGTCACTGGCCGATGGGTTTGCGGCTCACGCCAAGGGAGCCGATGGCCAGCGATTATCGATCGCCATAGCCATTCGACCGGCGCGATATCAACATAGCGGACATAGAGGTTCGCCCAAATCAGCAGCGCTGCATTGATCGCCAGGGCGAGCAGCATTAGCGGCGCCCAGCTCAATTTGCCGTAGAGGGCGAGACCCCAGGGCGGGAAGATGACCCATAAGGTGATCAGCGTCTGCGCAACATAGACTGACAGGGCCGTTCGTCCTGCCGCTGCAAAGGGTCGCAACAGGCGCTGCCCAAGCGGCGACGATACCATCACATGGACGAGGCCGATGTGCCCGATTGTCATCAATAACCGCGCCACTTCCATGGTCGCCCAGAAAGTATGCGGGGCATCATTGAACTGCGTCTGTTCCCAGGCCCCGATGGCCCGCAACGTGCCGCCGATCCCATAGCCGATCATCAGCATGCCAAGATAATAGCGCCGCGATCGTAACCCCTGGATAATGCCCATCTTGTAGAGCGCAGCGCCAATCAGCATCGTCCCGGCCGCTTCCCAGATCGACAAGATTTCAAAGAAGCTGGGGAATCGATCCCAGGACACCAGAATTTGGGCCCAAATCCAGCTAAGGCCTGTGCCGGAACGGCCCTTGTCTTCGGCGGCGACCTTGCTTTTGAACTCGGCTTCGCGCTTGGCGCTTTCGGCCTTTGCCTTGATGTGCGCCTTTAGCTTTCTGGTTTCGTCCGCAGTCAGCTTCTGGCCAGCCGATTGCTTTGCTTCAATCGCGACGGTTTGCGCACGCTTTTGCAGCCCCTGATAATAGCCGAAATAGCCCCCCATGGTCAGCTGAATCAGTGCCATGCTGAGGCCGATGGTCAGCAGCCAGCGCGGGCGCAGCCGACGGAACAGCACGGCGACCAGCGCCGCCAGACCATAGCTGTGCAAGATATCGCCAGGCCACAGCAGAATATACATGTGCACCACGCCGAACAGGAACAGCACGATATTGCGCACATAATAACGACGCAGCACGGCCCAGCCACTCGCCGCTGTCGCGAACCGATCGGTCAGGATAACCATGCCAACGCCGAACAGCATTTCCAGCAGGCAGCGCGCCGTGCCGTTGGCCAGAATCTCGCGGATCCACCACGCTAGCTGATCAGCGGGTGCCCATCCGAGATGACGGATATCGTCGAACGAGGCGTTGAGTGATTGCCCCATATCGTTGATGTTCATGAAGAGAATGCCGAGGATCGCAACCCCGCGCAGAATGTCCATGATCGCAAGGCGCGGCGCACCGTCGGGCTCGGTCGTCCTGGCGATTGTTGCGTCCGTCATCCCTGCAGCCCCCAATTGACCAGTGCATTATATTACTAATACAGCGGGACAAGCAAGCGCCCACCAAAACGAAAAACGCCGCGCCCGATAAAGCCGGGCACGGCGTTTCGATGACGGACAACCGGCTGCTGCCAGACGGCTTATTCGGCGGCGGTGCTGCCCTTGGCTGCGCGTGGATCGCGACGTTCCGCGATGCGCGCACGCTTGCCGCGCAGGCCGCGCAGATAATAGAGCTTGGCGCGCCGAACGACGCCCTTGCGGACGACTTCGATCGAATCAATGTTGGGCGAATACAGCGGGAAAACGCGCTCCACGCCTTCGCCGAACGAAATCTTGCGCACGGTGAAGTTGCTGCCCATGCCCTTGTTCGACCGCGCGATGCACACGCCCTCGTAATTCTGGACGCGGGTGCGCTCGCCTTCGACGACCTTCACGCCGACCTTCAGCGTGTCGCCGGGGCGGAAATCGGGAATGGTCTTGGTTTCGAGAAACTTGGCGATGTTCTCGGCTTCAATCGTCTGGATGAGATTCATCTCATTCTTCCTTCGTCTGTTCGTGCGCGCCAGAGGGAGGATTGACCCGAGCGCCGTCGTGACGCTCCCAAAGATCAGGCCTCCTTAGCCGTGTATCGGTTTCGGCCATCAGCTTTCGCCATGCCGAAATCCTCGCATGATCCCCCGATCGCAGCACTTCGGGGATCGTGCGCCCTTCCCACATCGGTGGTCGGGTATAGTGCGGATATTCGAGCAACCCCGTTTCGAAGCTCTCGTCCACGCCGCTAGAAGCCGCGCCCATTACGCCGGGCAGCAGCCGAATGCAAGCGTCCAGCAGCACCAGCGCCCCCATCTCCCCGCCCGACAGCACATAGTCGCCGATCGAGAGCTGTTCGATGGGGCGCGCGTCGAAGATGCGCTCGTCAAAACCCTCGAACCGGCCGCAAAGAACGATAGCACCGGGCCCGGCGGCGAGCGAACGGACGCGAGCCTGTGTCAGCGGTGCCCCGCGCGGCGTCATCGCCAGGATCGGGCGATCATCGGCCACGCTGTCGAGCGCCGCAGCCACGACATCGGCACGCAGCACCATCCCTGCCCCACCGCCTGCCGGGGTGTCATCGACGGTCCGGTGCTTATCGGTCGCAAAGTCGCGGATGTTGACGGCATTGCATGACCACTTCGCCTCGGCGAGCGCGCGCCCGGCGATCGACTGGCCGAGTGGCCCGGGGAACATGTCGGGATAGAGGGTCAGGATGGTGGCGGCGAAAGTGTATGGCCCAGTCATCGCGTCCAGTTCTCAACGCGCAGGCCTGGCACATCGCCAAAATCGGCCTCATTATTCGTCACGATCGTTGCCCCCAGGCTCAGCGCATGCGCCGCCAATAACCGGTCATGCAGCCGGGAGCGACTAAACCGTAAGCGTCCGAAAATGCGGGCGGCCGCCTCGTCGAACGGTAACAGCGGGATAGCAGCAATGAAGGCGTCGAGCACGTCGCTTGGTGGTGGTTTTCCAAGATGCGTTCCCAGCGCCACTTCCGCAAAGCTGATAGCAGATATCGCCATTGTTCCCGCCTCACATCCCGACAAGCGCTCATTGAGCACCGTATGCCGCCCGACCATCGCATAAATCGCGCAATTTGCGTCGATCAGATAGTGGATCATTCCTCGCCACGCGCCTCTCTCGCCCGCCGCGCTATGGTGCTAGGCCGTTCTTCGAAATCCTCGCGCGGCGCGGCTTTGAGGCCGGGCAACTTCCCGGCAAATCCACTGATATCGATTTTGCGCCGGGGTGCTTCGACTGGCTCGACCCTGAATGTCATCGCCGATTCCTTGACCATGCGGACCTCGATCCCTTCGGGAATGCCCATGCCCTTTGGCAGGCGCAACGCAACCGAATTGCCTGACTTGAATGTCTTGCCCTGATATTCGTTGTCCACGGCGCACCTATGTATATACAGAATGTATATACCGCTCACCCGTCGTTGCGTCAATCGACAGCCGCAACGTCGTTAACGTCATTCTTACTAGGCCGCCCTAACACCTTGCTCATGCTCGGGCGTACCTTGTCGCGGATCACCGCAGGATTAGTCATCCTCGCTGCTGCGTGGAGCGCCGCGCCCGCCCATGCACAATCGAGCTTTGCCGCTCACACGCAGATGAGCTGGGATGGTGCCTTAACGGGTATCTTCTTGGGGTTGCTGGTCTTTTCAGTCGTCTACAACGCGGCATTTTATTCTGTGCTGCGCGAGCGGTTTCTGGTTTGGCAGAGCCTGCGTGCGCTGATCTAATTCGCGCTGACCGTCGGGTTGTCGCCGCTCGACATGGGGCCAGCGCTGGGCACGGAGAGTGTCGCGCGGCAGATCTATCTGTGCATCTTGTTCGACCTGTCGATTGCCGTCACTGGGCCCTTTATCCGGACCTATATCGAACCTGGCATGGTGTCAGATCGAGTCTACCGCATGCTGGGCTGGACCGGCCCGCTCATCATGCTGACGACGCCTGCAATGCTGCTCGGATGGCCGGTATATATGGCGTTTCGTAACATCTTGCTCGTCGGGACTCTGGCATTGATGGCGTACACCCTAGCCCAGGCCTGGCGCCGCGGCAGCCGGACCGCGCGTTTTCAGGCTGCGGCATGGACCGCCGTGATGGCGGTCTATGGGATCAGCTTGTTTCACGATATCGTGCTTGGCACACCCTTTCCAATCTTCCTGTTCGCGTTGTTCTGTGCGCTGGGGTTAGAGGTGATGTTGACCGCGCTGGGCATTGCGGATCGCTTTTTGCGGCTGAAGCGCCAACATGACGAGGCGCGCGCCACAGCGAGTGCCCTGCATGTCATCGCCCATAAAGACCCACTTACCGGCCTCAACAATCGACGCGCCATTGAGCGGACATTTGCCGACCGACGGCCTTATGCCATCGCCATTGTCGATCTCGATTTCTTCAAGGCAGTCAACGACCATCATGGCCATGATGTAGGCGACCGGGTGATCCAGGCGGCTGGCGCGGCGCTTGCGTCGGGCAACGCAGAGGTTGGGCGGATTGGCGGCGAAGAATTCGTGCTGCTGCTCTATGGCAACGCTCAAGAGGTGCAGGACCAAGCCGAACGCCTGCGGCGACGCATCACGCGATATGCGGCCGATCGGGTGCCCGAACTGATCCGACCGGTCACAGCGAGTGTGGGCCTTGTCCTGGTCGGCGAGTCCAGCTTTGGCGTTGCCATGAAGATTGCCGATATCAATCTCTACACGGCAAAGGGCGCGGGCCGGAACCGTCTGGTCCTGCCCACCCCAGCCAAGCTTGTCGCTGCCGGGCCGCAGCGCGCAGCCTGATCAGCTACCGCACCCGCCGCAGCCACCACCGCCACAGCCCCCACCGCTGCTGCCGTCGCTCGACCCGCTGTCACTCGCAACCCCGGCGTCTCCGCCGCTCGCCGCGCGCATCCGGTGAAAGTCGGACAGCGCTGATCCTGCCAGCACCGTTGTACCGAACAGCGCCACCGCAAGCGCCGCCTCACCCGCAGCGGGTGCCCGGCGCAGGCGCTCGAAGCGCTCCTTTGCCGTGGACAGCGCCGCCAGGCCGCCCTTGGTTCGGCGATCAACCGCCAGCAGCCGGATCAGCGCCAAGACCAGCGTCACGACCAGCAAGGCGGCCAGAAACCCGACCGGCTTGTCGCGCGCTAGGCCAATTTGCCACTTGATCGCGCCAAAGCCGATCAGCAGCAGAAAGGGCGCCGCCTGCCAAAAGCGCAGCGGCATCATGTCCGCCTTGTCGATCATCAGGCCGGATCGGATCAGCTTCTGCTCGATTGCCGCGGCCGGTGACCGCGCCGCGCGCGCTACCGCCGCCCAAGAGGCGGGCGAAGGTAGCGCCAATATCGCCCGTCCCGCCGGGCGTGCATCGCCGGGTTGCGCGACGATCCTCAATCTGTTGCTGCCCTCCATCATCAGCGCCTTTGCCTCTAACAGGCTTGCAACCAGGCTTTCCGCCATGCGCGCCCTGCCCCCGGTCAGATAGGCGAGCGCATCAGGGTCACTTTCGGGGATTGCACGGCCCTCAGGTCGCATTACGCGAGCGAGGACTAAGCTGGCGGTGATCGCCACTACGAACAGGGCGCCATAGAGCGCCAGAAATGCCCCACCGGGAAGATCGAATACGCCCAATCCGGTCACAAATTCCATGACTTCAGCTCCTCCACCAAAACAGGATCGCAGCGGTCAATCCGGCAAGTGCGAACAGCGACCACCGGCGCAGCGACGTCCTGGAAATGATTAGATAGTCGCGTGGGGTGACCCGCCACGCTTTCGGGTCCTCAACCAGCCGCCGCTGCGCACCGGGCCAGATATCGGCCGGGGGCAAGCCGAAGACCGCTTCATAGGCCTTCAGCGTGGCAGCGTACTGATCGAAAAAGCGATGGCGCTCGGCATCACCGCCCGCAGTTGGGCCATGATGGAGCGCGCAGCCCAGGACATCGGGGCAAAAACGCGCCCAATAATCACGGGTATAGGTAAGGTGCAGGTGCCATGCCTGATCGACAGCATCGGAGGGGGTAACCTCCTGCCCCGCTGTCACTGCTAAAAAGCAGAACCGACGATATTCCTCAATGACGCGGTTGGCATAAGCAACCGTCCAGCCATTCTCACGCGCAAGCCGGTGAGTAAAGCCAAAGGCCGCGTCTGCAGGGCCGATCGAATAACAGGAGATTTTGGACCAAAGCGGGTGATCCAAGGGAGGCGCCGAAGGAACGGACAACTCATGCATCTAAACTCCTACTAACATAGTGGGAGTTGAAGCGCAAGGGGGCGTTAGCTGATATAGCTTGCCGTGATGATCAGCCGGGCGTCATCCCATTCGGGTACCGCCTCCACCCGCATCGGCACCATGAAACGCTTCTTGTCCGGGCGTTCAATTTCCAGCACGTCGCCAGCACCGAAATTGTCGATCGCCACGACGATCCCCACGGCGTCGCCCGTATCGGTCATCACCGGCAGCCCCAGGATATCGGCATGATAATATTCGCCCTCCGCCAAGGGCGGCAGCGTCGAACGGGGAACGGTGAGTTCGGTGCCGCGCATCGCCTCTGCCGCATTGCGATCAACGATTTCGGCAAAACGCGCGATCGTGCCGTTGCTGCCGACGCGCGCGGATCTCAGCGTGAAAGCGCCTTGGTTGAAGTTCTTGTACGGCTTCAGGTCGTCAGCGAAGACCTTCAGCCGCACCTCCCCCGCCACCCCATGCGCGCCGATCACGACGGCCAGGGTAACGGGGCGATCCGTGGGCATTATGCCTCAGCAGGCTTTTCTTCGGTTTCAGCGGCTGCAGGCGCCGCTTCCTCGGCGACCGCTTCTTCAGCGACTGGCTCTTCGACGACAACCTCGGGCTCAGGCTCAGGCGCGGGAGCGGCTGCTGCCTCGGCAGCGGCTTCCTCGGCCGCCTTCAGCTTCTCGGCACGTTCTTCAGCGCGTTCGGTGGCCTTTTCGCCGGGCTTGCCCTTGTTGGGGTTGCTGCGGGCCGGACGCTCCTTGACACCCAGCACGTCAAGGAAACGCGCGACGCGATCGGTCGGCTGCGCGCCGACGCTCAGCCAATGCTTGGCACGGTCGGTATCAAGCTTGATGCGCTCTGGGCTGTCCTTGGCGAGCAGCGGGTTATAGGTGCCGATCTTCTCAATGAAGCGGCCATCGCGCGGGGACCGCGCGTCAGCAACGACAACACGGTAATAAGGACGCTTCTTGGAGCCGCCACGCGACAAACGAATGCTCAGTGCCATAATCTAGTTCTCTCTTCTTTCTAATCAGATAATTTGTGGCCGAAGCCGTTATTTCTTCTTGTTGATGAAATTTTCGAAACCCGGCGGCAGTTTCGGCATGCCGCCCATGGGCCCATTCAGGGGATTGCCCCCGCCCAGGCCGGGCAGGCCACCGCCCGCCTTGCCCATCATGTCGCCAAGCTCGGGGCCACCAATGGCATTGCCGAGGCCGCCCAGGCCGCCGCCCATGCCGCCTTTGCCGAGCATCGCCATCATGCCCTTCATGCCGCCCATCTTCTTGATCTTCTTCATGGCGGTGGACATTTCCTGGTGCATCTTCAGCAGCTTGTTCACGTCCTGCACGGTCGTGCCACTACCCTTGGCGATGCGGATCTTGCGCTTGGCGGAGAGGATTTCGGGTTTGGAGCGCTCCTTCTGCGTCATCGACGTGATCATCGCGTCCATCCGCAGCAGCAGTCGCTCATCAGCGGCACCCGAAGCCACCGCGGCTTGCGCCTTCTTCATGCCGGGGATCATCCCCGCCAGCGCACCGAGCCCCCCCATCCGCCGCATCTGCGCCAGTTGCGCGCGCAGATCGTCCATATCGAACAGCCCTTTGGCCATCTTCGCGGCCATGCGCTCGGCATCTTCGACCTGGATCGATTCCGCCGCGCGCTCGACGAGGCTGACGACATCGCCCATTCCCAGGATGCGCCCGGCAACCCGGCCGGGATGGAACGCCTCGATCGCGTCCATCTTTTCGCCGGTACCGGCAAACTTGATCGGCTTGCCCGTAACGGCGCGCATCGACAGCGCCGCACCGCCGCGCGCATCGCCATCCATCCGGGTCAGCACCACGCCGGTCAGCGGCACCTGTTCGCTGAAGTTCTGCGCGACGTTGACCGCGTCCTGGCCGGTCAGGGCATCGACCACGAGCAGGATTTCATTGGGGGTCGCGATGTCGGCGATCGCCTTCATCTCGTCCATCAGCGCCTGGTCGACGTGCAACCGGCCCGCCGTATCGAGCATCAGCACGTCATAGCCCTGCAGCTTCGCCGCCTGCAGCGCGCGCCGGGCAATCTCGACAGGGCGCTGGCCGACGACGATCGGCAGCGTCGCCACTTCGGCCTGCGTGCCGAGTGTCGCCAGCTGCTCCTGCGCAGCGGGGCGATTGACGTCGAGCGACGCCATCAGCACCTTCTTGCCGTCGCGCTTGGTCAGTCGCTTGGCGATCTTGGCGGTCGTCGTCGTCTTGCCCGATCCCTGCAGACCGACCATCATGATGATCGCCGGCGGGGTCACGTCGAGCGCGAGTTCGCTCTCGTCGGCGCCCAGCATCTCGGTCAGCGCATCGTTGACGATCTTGACGACCATTTGCCCCGGCGTGACCGATCGCAGCACATTCTGGCCGACGGCCTGCTCAGTTACCTTGTCAACGAAATCGCGCGCCACCGGCAGCGCGACGTCAGCCTCAAGCAGCGCCACGCGCACTTCGCGCATCGCCGCGCGCACGTCCGCCTCGGTCAGCGCACCGCGCCCCCGTAGCCGATCGAACACACCGCCAAGCCGTTCGCTGAGACTGTCGAACATCGTTAGACTCCGTTACTGATCAACCCCCCGCCGGAAACGCAAAAGAAGCTGGCGGACGAAACCTCGTCGGCCAGCTTAGCCCTTGGGCATGCTCTATTTGCGTCCTGGAAGGATGCGATCGAACCCGCCTCTAGCTCAACCGTCATAGTTTCGCAACCATGCGGTTTAAGATCATCTACACGACCATCGGGTACATTCCCGGCCATGAACCGACGGGGGCATGCCCTAATGACGCTGGAAATGGCCGATAACGCCCATAAGCCAAAATCCGCTCGCCGTGACATGACGAGCGGCGCGATCACCGTGGCGGCGATCTTGTTGTTTGTCGGCACGGGCAGTTCTGCGCTGTCGAGCGCGGTCAAATATTACTTCGCCGCCGGTGACCCAACCGACCGGACATTGGTGATTGCGCTGTTGCTGAATGTTGCCCTGATTCTGATCGGGTGGCGGCGTCATAATGAGTTGCGCCGCGAGGTTGAGGTGAGGACTGCCGCCGAAGAACGCGCGCAATTGCTCGCAGCGCGTGATCCGTTGACGGGCTTCCTCAATCGGCGCTCGCTGGCTGAAGAGGGCGCAGCGTTGCTGGTTCAGGCCGAGCGTCGGCAAAAGGCATTGGCGATGCTGATGCTCGATCTCGATCACTTCAAGACAATCAACGATATGCATGGCCACGCCACCGGCGATGGGCTGTTGCGGCTGGTTTCGGAAGAAATTGGCCGGGCGATGCCGTCGGTGGCGTTGATGGGTCGGCTGGGCGGCGATGAATTCGCCTGCGCTTTCCTGTTTGATCCCGCGCATCCCGATACAGTCGAGCGGATCGCCGAACGGCTAGTTTCGCGGGTCGCCCAGCCCTTTGTGTCCGATCGCCTGCAGTTGCAGATTAGCGCCTCGATCGGCATTGCCCGGACTGATCATGGATGTGCGAGCATCGATGCGCTGATGCGCAGCGCCGATATCGCCATGTATGCGGCCAAAAATGCCGGTCGCAACCGCTTCGCCTGGTTCGACCAATCAATGGAGCGTGAACTCAAGGCGCGCAACGAACTTGAAGTTGGGCTCCGCACGGCGATCCCGCGGCAGGAAATCGTCCCCTATTTCGAACAGCAAATCGACCTGAGCACCGGTCGATTGTTTGGCTTTGAGGTGCTGGCACGATGGGAACATCCCACACGCGGGCTGATCCCGCCTGAAAAATTCATCTCGATCGCCGAGGATATCGGGATGATCAGCGATTTGTCGCTGTCGGTAATGCGCCAAGCCTGCTTGATCGCGAAAGATTGGGAACAGAGCCTCAGCCTGTCGGTCAATATCTCTCCGCTGCAACTCAAAGACCCTTGGCTGGCGCAGAAAATCGTCAAGGTGCTCACCGAGACGGGCTTTCCAGCGAGCCGCCTGGAACTGGAGATTACCGAGGTTGCGCTGTTCGACAATCTCGCGCTCGCGCAGTCGATCGTCGGCAGTATCAAAAATCAGGGCATCCGCATCGCGCTGGACGATTTCGGCACGGGGTATAGTTCGCTCGCCCATCTGCGCGCCCTACCTTTTGACCGGATCAAGATCGATCGCAGCTTTGTCGGATCGATTAATGTGAACGCTGAAAGCGCCGCGATCGTCAATGCGATCGTGCGGCTTGGCGAGAGCCTGAACCTGCCGATCACCGCAGAAGGAATCGAGGATGCCGCGATCGAGGAACGGCTTCGCGCAATGGGATGCAGCAAGGGCCAGGGCTATCTTTACGGGCGCCCGCTAACGGCTGGAAATGCGCGTCGCCTCCTCGCCGAAAAGCGGCTGCTGCGGAACGCGCCTGCAAAGGCGCCTGATCTGGATGTCTCCGACGATGAAGCGCGCAAGGCGGGCTAATCGCCGCGGTGCAGTGGACTTCACCGGGGGCGGCCCCTAGATCGGCGGCAATGCCCGCCATCGCCCCTGCCCCTGTTGCTGCCCGCAGCGTTGATCCGGAAATCATCACGCTTGGTTGCCGGCTGAACCTGGCCGAGAGCGAGACAATCCGCACCATCAATGCCGGGCGCGATATGGTCGTTATCAACAGTTGCGCCGTGACCCAGCGCGCAGTGCGCGAGACTCGCGCAGCGATCCGCCGCGCCCACCGGGACCGTCCCGAAGCCGCCATTGTCGTGACAGGGTGCGCGGTGCAGATCGATCCGGCGGGCTTCGCTGCTATGCCCGAAGTCTCCCGCGTGATCGGCAATGCCGAAAAGCTTGATCCGGCCGCTTGGAGCGGCACCGCACCTGTGATGGTCAGCGACATCATGGCGGTGCGCACGACCAGCCCGCACCTAGCCGCCAGCTTTGATGCGCATGCCCGCGCCTTTGTTGAGGTGCAAAATGGCTGTGATCATCGCTGCAGCTTTTGCATTATCCCGCATGGCCGTGGAAATAGCCGTTCGGTGCCGGCCGGCGCCGTGGTCGATCGTGTCGCGTCACTCGTCGCCGGCGGCTATCAGGAAATCGTCCTTACCGGGGTCGACTTGACCAGCTATGGCCCCGATCTGCCCGGCAGTCCGACGCTGGCGATGCTGATTGAGCGAATCTTGCGGCACGTGCCGACGCTGCAAAGATTGCGGCTTTCATCGCTCGATTCGATTGAAATTGATGATCGGCTGTTTGAGCTTGTGACGGGTGAGCCACGGATCATGCCGCACCTTCATTTGTCCTTGCAGGCTGGCGACGACATGATCCTGAAACGCATGAAGCGGCGGCATAGTCGCGCTGATTCAGTGCGGATCGTCGAGCGCTTGAAGCGCGCCCGGCCAAGCATTGCAATCGGTGCTGACCTGATTGCAGGATTTCCTACCGAGGATGACGCCATGTTCGCCAACAGCGCGGCGCTGATCGATGATTGCGATATCGTCCACGCGCATATCTTTCCTTATTCGCCCCGTGAGGGCACCCCGGCCGCACGCATGCCGCAGGTATCGCCCGCGATCCGCAAAGCGCGCGCGGCAGTGCTGCGAGACGCCGCGTCCGCGCGCCGGACGGCGTGGCTGGCTGGCCAAGTCGGCTCGGTCCAGCCAATTCTTGTTGAGCGCCCCGGTGATCGCGGCCACGCACCGAATTTTGCCGAGATCCGTGTTCCCGGTGACCCGGCGCACCCGACGATGGTAGGAGAAATTGTGGCGATGACCATCACTGGCGTCGATGGCACGCGGTTGATCGGGGTACCGGCATGACCACCGCCTGGCATGAAAAGCTGCTTGGCGGCTTCAAGCGCACCTCAGATCGCCTGATTGGTAACCTTGCGGGCCTTGGATCGGCCAGACTCGACACGGATACGCTGGACCAGATTGAGGAGGCGCTGATCGCTTCAGATCTTGGCCCGACGACAGCAGCGCGGATCAGGGCAAGGCTCGCCGAAGGTGCCTTTGAGCGCAATATGGAAGAGCTCGGCATCCGGGTGATCGTTGCCGAAGAGATTGAAAAGGTGCTGGCCAAGGTCGCCCGCCCGCTTGAAATCAGCGCTTTTCCGCGCCCCCATGTCATTCTGGTGATTGGCGTCAATGGATCGGGCAAGACGACGACGATCGCCAAATTGGCGCATCTGTTTACCGAACAGGATTATGGCGTGATGCTCGCCGCGGGCGACACGTTCCGCGCCGCGGCGATCGGCCAGCTGGCGACCTGGGCCGACCGGATTGGCGTGCCGATCGTGCGCGGACCCGAGGGGGGCGACGCCGCTGGAATCGTCTTTGATGCCGTCAAGAAGGCGACCGCGACGGGGATCGACGCGTTGATCGTGGACACGGCCGGACGCCTGCAGAACAAGCGCGAATTGATGGATGAGCTCGCCAAGATCAAGCGGATGCTGGGCAAGATCGATCCGGCATCGCCGCATGACGTGGTGCTGGTGCTGGATGCCACCACCGGCCAGAACGCCTTATCGCAAATCGAAGTGTTCAAAGAAGTCGCCGGAGTGACCGGACTGGTCATGACCAAGCTTGATGGCACGGCGCGCGGCGGTGTTCTGGTGGCCGCAGCGGAGCAGTTCGGGCTGCCCATCCATGCCATTGGCGTCGGTGAAGGGGTTGGCGATTTGCGACCCTTTGATGCGAACGAAGTTGCGCGGATCATCGCAGGCGTGGAAAGACCCAGAAATGGCTGATCAATCCTCCCCCAAGGCAGCGCCGCCGGGCTTACGCATGGCGATCGATTTCGGGCCGCTGATCGTGTTTTTCGCCGTCAACGGCTTAGTCGGCGGGCCGCAGATCGGCCGGGTAATTACCGCAACGATCGCCTTCATGACGGCAACGGTGATCGCGATGATCATCTCCCGCTGGAAGACCGGCCACATCTCACCAATGCTGTGGATGTCGGGCCTGTTGGTGATGGTCTTTGGTGGCCTGACCATCTATTTTCACGATGAGACCTTCATCAAAATCAAGCCGACGATCATTTATCTGATGTTCGCGAGTGTGCTGATTTTCGGGCTCGTCACTGGTCGCCCCCTGCTGCAATTCGTGCTCGAATCCGCTTATCCCGGGCTCAGCCCAAAGGGCTGGCGCCAGCTGACGATCAACTGGGCGGCATTTTTTATCGTGCAGGCGGTGCTGAATGAAGCCGTCTGGCGCAACACCAGCTGGGATTTCTGGGTCGCCTATAAATTATGGGGCGTGATCCCGATGACGATGTTATTCGCAATCGCCAATCTGCCGATGCTGATGAAGCATGGCATGCAGATGGACGGCAACGCGCCGCCGATCCCGCCCGAAGGCTAGCGCCCCGCCCGGATGGGCGAGGCGCTATGCAATCAACCCTGGTCAGCGCGCGAAATGCCCGCACCGTCCAGGTTCTGCGCGGCAAATTCCCAGTTGAGAATCTTGCCCGTCACCGCTTCCAGATACCCCGGCCGGGCATTGCGATAATCGATGTAATAAGCGTGTTCCCACACGTCGATCGTCAGCAGGGGCTTCATGCCATCATAGACGACTGGCGTGTCGGCATCGTGCAGCGACGTCACCTTCAGCTTGCCGCCATCGAGCACCAGCCAGCCCCAGCCGCTCGCGAAGTGGTTGGTCGATTCTGCGACCAGTTGCTTCACCAGTTCTTCGGTCGTGCCAAACTCGCTGGCGATCATCTCGGCCAGCTTGCCCGTCGGCGCGGCATAATTTGGCGTCAGCGAATGCCAGAAAAATGTGTGGTTCCAGATCTGCGCCGAATTGTTGAACAGGCCCTTGTCGCCCTTGTCCTTGGCGTGCTTGATCACGTCGGTAAGCTTCGCATTTTCCAGGCCGTGCTGCAGCAGCATGCCGTTGGTCTTGTCGACATACGCCTTGTGGTGCTTGCCATGATGGAAATCGAACGTCTCGGCCGACATCACGGGGGCAAGTGCGCCCTTGGCATAGGGCAGTGCGGGCAATTCGAAAGCCATTGGATAGTCTCCTGTTGGGTGGTGATGCACGCGTCGTGCTCACCGTTGGGAACGCCGTTACGCCCCAATTGGGTCCGCCGCGATCATTGCGCAACCGATTCGTCTTGGGATTTTACGCGGGCAGCAGATCGTGCCGCCGCAAGGCGTGGCGAAGCTGGTCATAACTCAGCCCCAATGCCTCTGCGGTTGCGCGTTGATTGAAGCGATGCTCGGCAAGCGCGCGGGACAGCAAATCGCGTTCAAACCGCGAAACCTGCGATTTGAAATCGGACGGCCCCTCTTCGTCACACACCGCCAATGGCTCGTCGGGATGCGTATCAGCCGACATGTTGATCGGGACCGGATCAGATTTAGCACGCGCTCCACCCGGCGGGCCAGCGGCGGGCGCATAGGGCGAGGCAAAGGGATCAAACTGGATTTCATCAATCGGCCCATCGCGTTCCCAACGATAGACCGCCCGGCCGACAACGTTGCGCAATTCGCGTACATTGCCCGGCCAGCTATAGCTGACCAGCGTCTCCATCGCCGCTGGCGTGAAGCCCGGCCAATCCGCCCAGCCCAATTCTGATGCCATACGTCGCCCGAAATGCTCCGCCAGCACCATCACATCCCCCGCGCGGGCGCGCAGCGGCGGCAGGGTCACCACTTCGAAGGACAGCCGATCGAGCAAATCGGCCCGGAAGTGATGTCGATCGACCTTGTCGGGCAAATGCTCATTGGTCGCGCCGATAATCCTGACGTCCACCCTGATCGGGCGCGATGAACCGATGCGGGTGACCTCGCCATATTCCACCGCGCGGAGCAACCGGTCCTGCGCCGCCATCGACAATGTGCCGAGCTCATCAAGAAATAACGTGCCGCCATGCGCTTCTTCGAAGCGTCCAGCGCGTGCCTTGGTCGCGCCGGTAAACGCGCCGGCCTCATGCCCGAACAGTTCCGCCTCGATCAGCGTTTCAGGCAATGCAGCGCAGTTCATGATGACGAGCGGCTGGTCCCAGCGTGGACTCAGGCGGTGGAGGCGCTCGGCAACCAGTTCCTTGCCGGTTCCGCGCTCGCCGATCACCAACACGGGGCGATCAAGGGCGGCGGCCCGGCTGGCGCGCTCCAGCACGTCCAGGAAGACGCCTGACTGACCGATGACCTGGGTTGTGCGATCCATACCGATTACTTGGCGTAAAATCCCAAACTTTGGCAAGGTGAAATTGGCAAGATCTGACAGCTTGGGTTCATAAATGGCGCAAATCAGCCATTTTCAAAATTGGCACGGTTCCTGCAGAGCTGTTGGTATCTGCCGATTGGGCAGCACGAAACACTTAAGGCTCAGGAAGAAACGCCATGAATACCGGTTACAACGCAACCAGCCCCGTTCGCACGATCACCGCCATCGCCTTTGCGATGCTGTTCAGCGCCACCTGCGTGATGGGCGCCATTGCGCCAGCCGCGCTTCAGTCCGCCCAGACAGCGCACCTGATCAACGAAGTCCCCGTCGCCTAACCCCGCAGGCGACGCCACTGGCCGGGGTGCCGCTCCCCCTGAAGCACCCCGGCCGCTCTCTCTTTCGATCTTCCCGTATTTAGTCAGGAGTTCCCCGATGGGCATTTTTTCGCGAACCCGAGACATCATTGCCGCCAACGTCACCGACTTGCTCGACAAGGCTGAAGACCCGGCCAAGATGATCCGCATGATCATCCTCGAAATGGAGGAAACGCTGGTCGAGGTTCGCGCGTCCGCTGCGCGCACGATTGCGGATCAAAAGGAAATGCGTCGGCACATCGCCAAGCTGGAAAAGCTGCAGGACAGCTGGACCGAAAAGGCCGAACTGGCGCTGTCGAAGGATCGCGAAGACCTGGCCAAGGCAGCCCTGGTGGAACGCCAGAAGGCGGTCGACATGGCTGATCAGCTCGGTGCCGAAATCGGCGTGCTCGACGATACGTTGCGCAGTGCCGAAGAAGACATCACCAAGCTGCAGAACAAGCTGCGCGAGGCCCGCACCCGCCAGAACTCGATCACGACGCGGCTCGAATCCGCGCATAACCGGGTGAAGATGCGCGAGGCTTATGCCGGCCCCAAGGTGCAGGACGCGTTTTCGCGCTTCGAGGTCATGGAGCGTCGTGTCGATTTCGCCGAAGGCCGCGCCGATGCGCTCAGCCTGGGCGCACCGCCCAAAACGCTTGAGGAAGAAATTGCCGAGCTGCGGTCAAGCGAGAAGGTCGATGCCGATCTTGCCGCGCTGAAGGCCCGTATCGGCAAGGCAAACTGAGATGGAAGAATTCATGACGATCGCCATCGTCCTCAGCATCCTGTTCATCGGGCTGCCCTGGCTGGTGCTTCATTATATCACGCAGTGGAAGAAAACCTCGTCGCTGACGGGTGAGGACGAAAAGCTGCTCGACGAGCTGCATTACACGGCCCGTCGTCTCGAAGACCGGCTCAACACGATCGAACGCATCATCGCCGCCGATCACCCCGAGTGGAAACTGGGCAGCAACAGCACGCCCGAAGCCCTCGATTACGACATCACCAGGAGGAATTGAGATGAGCGCCAGCCGCACCAAATTCTATCTCGACAAGCAGAACAGCAAATGGCTGGGCGTTTGTGCCGGGATTGCCGACTATACCGGCGTCGAAGTCATCTGGGTCCGTGTCGGCACAGTGATCTTGACGTTGGCCGGGGGCTTCCCCTGGACGCTGATCGCTTATTGGATGATCGCCTGGATGGCGAGTGCGAAGCCAAATGGCTTGTACGAGACGGTTGAGGATCAGAAATTCTGGCAGGGCGTCCGCTCCAACCCGGCACGCACCACCCGCGACGTTCGTTCAAAATTCCGCGACATCGACCGCCGGCTGGCCGACATCGAGACCGCCTATACCAGCCGCAATACGCGACTTGCCGACGAAATCGACAGCCTGCGCTGATCCGGTTCGGGGTAAGGGAGGGAGTTTATTTCAATGAGTAATGGTCAAACATTCATCGTCGTCATCGTGCTGATGTCGACGGTGGGCTGGGTCATCACGACCTGGATCCGGGCAAAACACGGCTATCCCCTGGATAGTGAATTCGGCGGCAAAGTGATCCGCGACCTGGATGATCCCGAAGCTGAGCGCGCCATCAACCTGCTCTCAAACGAGAACCAGCGTCTGACCGGGCAGATCGGCCGACTGGAAGAGCGGATCGCCGTGCTCGAGCGGATCGCCACCGATCCCGCCGAGCGGGTTGCCCGCGACATTGACGCGCTACGCTAAGGGGAGGCTGAAACATGGACTCGATCGAAACGCTTATGCGCGTCGCGCCACTGATCGTTACCGTCACGATGATCGGCACGGTCGGCTGGATGTTCACCACGTGGCTGCGGATCAAGAACGGTTACCCGCTCGATGGTCATTGGGGGCAGGCACTTTACCCCAAGAGCGATCAGGAATCGGTCGAGCGGATCAAGCTCCTTAGCCAGGAAAACGCCCAGCTGCGCGCGGAACTTGGATCAATCAAGGATCGGCTCGCCAATGTGGAGCGGATCGTCACCGACGGTTCACACAGTCTCCACGCAGAGATTGAAGCATTGCGCATCAAGCCGAATTGAGGATCGCATCATGAACTACGGCATTCTTGTTTACCTCTTCGCCCTGCTGATCCCAATCGTTGCAATTGTCGCCAAGCAGATCGTCCAACCCTGGCTGCGCCTTCGTGAAAAGCAGATCGAAACTGAAGCCAGCATGATCGCGGAGAAAGCGGCACAATATGCCGCGCAAACCGAGCGACTCGAACAGCGGGTGCGCGTTCTGGAACGGATCACCACCGATCGAGGCATCGATATCGCGGACGAGATCGAAAAGCTGCGTGATTCGAAGCCGTTGAATTAAAAAAGAAAATATAGCTTGGAGTGAATTCGATGAGTTTTTGGTCAGCCGTTGTTTTGATGGTCCTTATCGTGGCCGGTGCCCGCGTGTTGCGTGCCCGCTACGAAGCGCAGGGCGCCAGCCCATCGCTTGCCAGGGACCCCGATGCGCGCCGCCTGCGCGATGATGTTCAGGCTCTCAAAGACCGGATCGCGGTGCTCGAACGGCTCGCGACTGACGACACCAACGCCATCCGCCTCGATCTGGAGATCGAGAAGCTGCGCGACATTCGCTAGGAGGATCTGTGATGATCGACCCCACATTATCCGTGACGCTGGCCATTGCGAGCCTGGCCGGGCTGGCCATGGTAACCTTTGCCGGCTTGGCTGGCTGGCGCGGCTGGCTCTCGCTCAAGCAGCAAGAACTGGTCCGCACCCATCCCGAACCAATGCCGGCAATGCAAGGCGCCAGCGCCAGCGCCCGGATCGAGATTGCCGATTTGAAGGAACGAATCCGCAAGTTGGAAGCCATTGCTGCCGGGGTGGACCTCTAAGGTCCATCCCGCTAGCGGGACAAGCATGACCAGCCTGTCCGACATTCACGACGAATATGATTTCCTTGATGCCGATGATCGTTACCGCCTGTTGATCGATCTCGGCCGCGCCTTGGAACCAATGCCCGATGCGCTGAAGGCCGATACAACCTTGGTCCGCGGGTGTTCGGCCTCGGTCTGGGTCTATCCCACCCGACGCGAGGATGGCGCGCTGCATTTTCTGGCTGACAGCAATGCCGCCATCACTAAAGGCATCATCGCGCTGGTGCTGCTGACGGTCCAGGATCAACTGCCCGCTGCCATCGCTGCGACCGATATCGAAGCGTGCCTTGCCCCGTTCGATCTCAAGAATCAGCTCAGTTCAAACCGGACGCAGGGCATCCCCAACATGATTGCGCTGATCCGCGAAACCGCGGCGCGCTACACATGAAGAGCGCTTGATCAGCGCAATTGGCTGACTTTGCCCTTATTGTGCAGTAGCGACCCGGCGTGCAGGCAGCCCGTCATCTGATTCGCAACCACGCCCGACTGGCCCTGTTGCTGGCCGTGATTGCATTGGCGATCAAATTTGTGGTGCCGGCGGGGTATATGCCGAGCGCGCAGGGCCATGGCTTTGCGGTGACGATCTGTACCGGGATGGGCGTAAAAACCGTCAGTCTGGCAGGCGATAGTCGCGCGCCAACCCAGCATGACAGCAGCGATCGCGAAATGCAGCCCTGCGCTTTTGCGGGCCTGGGTTTGCTGGCGACGGGATCGATTGATCCGCCTTCATTGGTTGCTGCGCTCCGCCACGCGGCACTGGTCGCGCTGTTTTTTCTCCCCCTGGCCTTCCCTCAATCGCGGGCATTTCTTAGACCACCCCTTCGCGGCCCACCTGCCCGCGCCTGATCAATCGACCTCTCCAGCCCGGCCCCTTTGTGGTGCCGGGTGCCCGTGATCAGGACCTGTCATGACCAAATTTTCCCCAGCGCCCAGTGCGGCGCTGTTTCGCACCGTCTGGCGTTGGCATTTCTATGCCGGACTGCTTGTTCTTCCCTTTATTTTCTTTCTGTCGATCACCGGCAGCATCTATCTGTTCAAACCCCAAATTGATCGCTGGGAAGAAAGCGCCTGGCATGGCCTATCCGCAGCCGACCGCGTATCACCCGATGTGCAGCTCGCCGCGGCACTAAAGGCGGTGCCCGGCGGTCGGTTCAACAGCTATCGCCTCCCCGAAACATCCGGAGATGCCGCCGTCCTCCACCTCGCTTTGCCGGGCGACTCCGGCATGCGTGATGTCGCGGTCGCGCCAGACGGTCGAGTGATTGCCCTCTCCAATCCCGACGATCGAGTGACTGCCTGGGTCGCCCGGCTGCATGGCTCGCTGTTGTTGGGGACGCCGGGCAGCCTGATTGTCGAAGCGGCCGCCAGCTGGGCGATTTTCCTCATTCTCAGCGGCCTTTATCTCTGGTGGCCGCGCGGTCGTGGTTTGGCGGGTGTGCTGTGGCCACGCCTCGATCAAGGCGGTCGCGTGCGCTGGCGCGACCTTCACGCCGTGACGGGCTTTTGGGTTTCCGGACTGGCGTTGGTGATGCTGGCCAGCGGCTTGCCCTGGGGTGATGGCTGGGCGACCGGTTTTCGCTTCATCCGCAGCCAGATGGGCTGGGTCAACACGCCGCAGGACTGGCGCGGTGGCATTGATCTCCACGCGGGGGATCTCCACGCCGGGCATGATCATCAGTCAATGGCGGCGATGACGCCGGAAGAGGGATCGGCTGCGGGGCGCGTCGGCCTGTCAGACATCGTCCGGCGCGCCAGTCTTGAGAGCATGCCGTTCCCCGCGCTACTCTCCCCGCCCGGCGCCAAGGCGCGTTTCGGCCCGGGCAATGGGCGTTACTGGAAGCTGACCAGCGAGGCGCAAAACCGGTCCGTTATCCGTACGGTGCGCTATGACGCCAATAGCGGCGCGGTGATTGATCGCCGCGGTTTTGCCGACAAGCATGTGATTGATCGCATCATCAATTACGGCATTGCCTGGCACGAAGGGCAGTTATTTGGCTGGATCAACCAGGCAATCGGCGTGCTCACCGCTGTCATGCTCATCCTTCTTGCGGTCAGCGGCACGAAAATGTGGTGGCGAAAGCGGCCGAGTGGCACGCTAGGCGCCCCGCCCTCGCTACGTGAACCGCAAGCGCGAACCATCACCATATTGTTGGCTGTGTTGGCGATCCTCTTGCCCCTGCTCGGCTTATCGCTGCTGCTGTTCTGGCTGGCCGATCAGGGCATTCGTACCCTGGCACCTGGGATGGCCGAGCGGTTAGGGCGAGCCTAGGCACGAAGGCCGATCTCGCGCGCCAATGCGTCGAGATCGGCCCCTGGTCGCACGAGCCGCCATTCACCCGGCTGACTTGCATCAACGACCGTCACTGCCCCGCGCGGACAAACCCCCAGGCATTTCACCTCGACAATGCCGACCGGCGCCTTGCGGAAGCGTTTGATTCCCAGCTGTTTGCGCAGCGCCTTTGCCAGTGATTTCTTGCCATTGCGGCCAAAGCCACCGCCCAGCCGCTTTGAACATTTCGCGCAAATCAGGACGGCATTTTCCCAATCAGCCTTGATCAGGGCCTTCACTCAGGCCGCCATTGCCGATTCTCTTCAGCCACACGCAGCACGTCATAAGCCGCCTGGATCGCCTGGAAGCGGGTGGCGGCGTCCTTGTCGCCAGGGCGAACATCAGGGTGATTGGCCTTGGCCATCTTGCGCCAGGCGACTCGCACGGCTTCGAAATCAGCATCGGGTTCAAGCTCAAACAAGTCGAGCGCGCTCATTTCGTCCCGCGACCGCGACCCATCGCCCGGCCCTGCCCAGCTATTATGGCGCGATTCGGTGTAGCCAGAGGTGTCGCGATTTTCCTCGGCCTCGCGGGCCGCCGCTTCCTCAGCGGTCAATCCTTCGAAATAATTCCAGCCACGATTATATTCGCCGGCATGGACCTGGCAGAAATACCAGCGTTCCGGGCTGTTGGGCGATTTTGGCGCCGGGCAATTGCCGGGCTCAGCACAGCCGTGACGATCGCATAGCCGCACCTGCGTCGCCTCACGGCCACTGCCATAGCCGCGCCAGCGCGGGAAACCCCAGTCAACGGATCGAGTGCTGCGTGCCATGGTTTTGCCCTTACGCAACAATCACGGGAATTGCCATCAGTGTCCGTACCTTCCGGTCGCAGCACCGCTGTCGGGATAAAATTGGTGGCAATCCAGCAATGATTCAACACATTTTCAGGGGTTCCGCCGATGCTCAAGCGCCTACATAGAAATGGCTGGTCTTAGGCAATGATCACCGATCCTTGATGACGTGGGAGTCCAATGAACAAACCTCAATCGCTCTTGAGCAATTGGCTGGCCGATTTACCGGCCTCGATCGTGGTCGCGCTCGTCGCATTGCCGCTATGCCTTGGCATCGCGCTCGCTTCCGGCGCACCGCTTTTTTCAGGGCTTATCGCGGGTATCGTTGGCGGCATCGTCGTTGGGTTGGTGTCGCGCTCGCCATTGTCGGTTAGCGGGCCCGCCGCTGGTCTGACCGTCATTGTGCTGGATGCGATCCAGAGCCTACCGAGCTACCAGGTCTTTCTTGCTGCAGTTGTCATTGCGGGCATCATTCAGATCGTTTTTTCTGTTTCGCGTGCCGGCTTGCTCAGCGAATTTGTGCCATCATCGGTGATTACCGGCATGCTCGCCGCGATCGGGCTGATCCTGATCCTAAAGCAAGTCCCCTATGCCGTTGGCTATGAGAAGGATTTTGAGGGCAGCGAGAATTTCCTCAATGCCGAAGGTGGCAATACGCTAACAACCTTTTGGGCTGGCCTGACCGAAAGCCTAACCCCAGGTGCAGCGATCATTGGGATCAGTTGCACGGCGTTCTTGTTCCTTTGGGACAAGATCAAACCAAAAAAAGGTCCGTTGAAGTTGCTGCCCGGCCCTTTGGTCGTTGTCGTGATGGGGGTGGTCGGCAATGCCCTTTTTGCAATGTATCGGCCTGAATGGGCGCTGGGACCCAAGCATCTAGTGCAAGTTCCTATTGCCGACGGCTTTAATGGTTTTGTCAGCCTGTTCACCTTCCCGGATTTCTCGGCGATCGGCACGGGCATTTTGTGGACCACGGCATTGACGCTGGCGATCGTCGCCAGCCTCGAATCGCTGCTCAGCGTGAAGGCCGTTGATGAACTCGATCCGCGCCGCCGCACCACCAACAAAAATTGGGAATTGCTCGCCCAGGGCAGCGGCAATATCGTTTCGGGGCTGATTGGCGGTTTGCCGGTTACATCGGTGATCGTGCGATCTTCGGCCAACGTCATGGCTGGCGCTGAAAGCAAGGCGTCGGCAGTAATGCACGGCGGGTGGCTTTTGCTGTCGGTTGCGCTGATCCCGGCGATCCTGAACCTGATTCCGTTGTCCGCGTTGGCGGCAGTTCTGATCGCGACCGGCTATAAGCTGACCAATCCCGCGCTGTTCATCGAACGCTACCGGCAGGGTCTAACGCAGTTTATTCCTTTCATCGTGACGATTGGCGCCATTTTGTTCACCGATCTGCTGATTGGCATTCTGGTTGGCCTGACCGTGGGCTTTGCTTTCGTCATCGCGCGCAACTTCCGGCCTGCGATCACCTTTGCCGTGGATGGCGAAGATTGCTTGCTACGCGCGCGGCGCAACCTCTATTTCATGCACAAATATGAATTGCAGCAGGCACTTAACAAAGTCCCTGACAATGCCATTCTCGTCATCGATCTTTCATCGACCAGTTATGTCGATCTCGACAATATCGACGTGATCAACGCCTTCATCAAAAGCGCTGCATTCCGGAAGATCGATGTGCATGTCCGCGGCGATGTCGCTGAACGGACCGCGCCAAAGATCAACGCGCCATCCTATGGGGTCCGTTTCGCATGAGACATTACAAGCAGCTGCTGCTCGCCAACAAGGCATGGGCCAAGGAATTGACCGACGAGAACCCGGAGTTCTTCAAACGTCAAATCGCCGGACAAAAGCCTGATTTCCTGTGGATTGGCTGTTCGGATAGCCGCGTCAGCCCAGAACAAATGACGATGACGCCGCCGGGTGGCATGTTCATCCACCGCAACGTTGCCAATCTGGTGAATGAAGACGATCTCAACCTGATGTCGGTGCTGCAATATGCCACCGATGTTCTGCAGGTGCGCCATATCATGGTCTGTGGCCATTATGGCTGCGGCGGGCTTCAGGCCACGCTGGCGGGGGGCACCAGTGGCGCGGTAGATGCCTGGCTGAGCAACGCGCGCGCCGTGCTTCACGCGCATGAGCATGAAGTGACGAGCCAGCCCGATGACGAAACCCGGGTTAATCGTCTGGTCGAGGTGAATGTTCTCGATCAACTGATCAAGCTTGCCCGAACCAAGCTGATCCAGGCCGCCTGGGCACGCAAGCAAGAGGTGTTCCTGCACGGCTGGGTCTATGACATTCGCGACGGGCACATCAAACCGCTGCTGGAAATAGACGCATCGACACCGCTTGATGAAATTGGCCGGCCCGACAAGGTCTTGCATGCAACAGAGGATGCGACAGGCTGACGAGCGAAGCACCGGCGGAGCCGACACAACCGTTGCAGAAAAATGCCAGAGGGTCTGTAAGCCGGGTTCTGTCCACCCCCTGACAGGGGGATAGGCGACCATTCCTCTAGGCCCCGAATTACTTCGGGGCTCAAGCAACCAACCCGGGTAGCGGGCCGGAACTTGCCCTGAGATTGCTCTCGCGCCACCCCTATTCGGTCTTGCTCCCGGTGGGGTTTGCCATGCCGCTTCTGTTACCAGTCGCGCGGTGCGCTCTTACCGCACCCTTTCACCCTTGCCTGTGTCCCCGAAAGGACCATCGGCGGTTTGCTCTCTGTGGCACTTTCCCTAAGGTCACCCTCGCCGGACATTATCCGGCACCGTCGTTTCCGTGGAGCCCGGACTTTCCTCGCGCGCTCTAAAGCACCCGCGGCCGCCCGACCCTCTGGCACGATCAGCCTTAGTCGTCCCCTTGCGGCTTTGGCAACAGCAGTGCGAGCAGGATCATGCGGCATTCGGCATCGACTTCACCGTCGATCATCTCAGGGCGAAACCGACGTTGAAAGGCCATGATCGCGGCCATCGGATCAGTCACGTCATAGCCGAAGCGCTCAAGCGCGAGCAGGAAGCCTGCCTGAGTCCAGTTAGGGTCCATCAGATTCTTGGTCGGCCGCGGCAGGGCTAGGCGGAGTCGAGCGAGCTTGCTCCAGGGGAAAAGTTCGCCGGGGTCGCGCTTACGCTGTGGCGCGATATCGGAATGGCCAACGATATTGCCGCGCGTGATCTGATAGCGATCCTTGATCTGCATCACCAGCTGGACAACCGACGCAATCTGTTCGTCGGGAAAGGGGCGATAGCCAAATTCATGGCCGGGATTGACGATCTCGATGCCAACCGACGCGCTGTTGATGTCAGACGGGATATCACGCCAGCTCGCCAAACCGGCGTGCCAGGCGCGCTTATCCTCTGGCACCAGCCGCAAGACGGTGCCGTCCTCTGCAACAACATAATGGGCCGAAACCCGGTTTGCGGCATCCGGATCTCGAAGCCGGGCGATGGCGGAATCGGCATCCTGCATCCCGGTATAATGCAGCACGATCATCGATATTGGCCGGGCGCGCTCATCGAAATTCGGCGAAGCAGCGTCGATAATGTTCATGACGATGCCGCTTGCGCTGTGCGCACCGTTACGATCGCTACGCCCAGCATGGCCATTGCGCCTCCGACAAGCATGATCGCCGTTACCGGCGTGTTGAAATACCAAGAAGCGGTAAAGACTGAAATCACCGGGGCCGCAAGCGTCAGCGGTGTCACCACGCCAATAGAGTGCCGCTGGAGCAGCCAAGCCATTGACCCCTGCCCCAACACCGTTGACCCAATTGCCGAAAACGAAACCAGCACCACGGTGTGCAATGGCAGGTCGGGCAACGCCGCCATCGCTGTCGGCTCCCGCCACCAGGCGACTGCGCCCAATATCACCGTGCCCCACAAGCCGATCCACGCATAGATCGTCAGCACCCGAACGCCGATCAACAACCGTTGGATAAGCGAACAAATCGCCCAAATCAGGGCCGCGAGCGCGGTCAGCGCAAGGCCCAATCCTTCGCCCGTTGCAGCAGGATCGAACACCAGCACCATTACCCCCAGGAGCGAAAGCGAGATGCCGATGATGCGCGGCGCGTGGATGCGTTCGTGAAAGACCAAAATCGTCAGCAACAGCGAAAAGGGCACGCCAAGCTGTCCCGCAATTGCCAGCGCACCAACATTCGTCGCCACTGACAGCGAGAGATTTGTGGCGATGTAGAAAGCACCGCCCGAAAGCACCCCAAGCGCGGTCAACTCGCGCATCTTGCCCGGCACAATCCGCAGCGCCGACGCACAGACCAGCAGCACAATCGCTTGGCGGAGAAAGGCGGCGGTGAGTGGTGATATGGCGTCGACCGAGACCTTCACGACGATCAGGTTCAGGCCCCACAAGATATTCATCGCGATGACGACGAACAAATCACGCGGGCCAAACGCCTGTTTTCTGAGGGGCGTCACCGGTTCCATCAACACCGCTTGGCGCGGTGCCTGCGCAAAGTAAACGCTCGTCTGATCAGGCGGCCACCAAACCGAGCTCGTGCATGGATTGGGCGCCGCGCTCGTACAGGCCGCGGAAGTGCGGGCTCGGGGAAAAGGCCTCTGTCTGGCCGATCACCGTTTCGCCTGCACCAAGCACCAAGAGGCCGCCTGGGCGCACCACTTGAGCGAGCAGATCAAACACGCGCTTGCGCAGAACCGGGGAGAGATACAGCATTACATTGCGGCACAAGACGATATCAAAATAGCCGACCGGTGCGGGATCGCCGACCAGATTGTGGCGCCGAAAATTGATTTTGCGGACCAGACTGGACTGCGCAATCCAGTCCGACCCCGATGCCTCAAACCATTTGATCATCTGGCGGACCGGCAAGCCGCGCTGAATTTCGAACTGGGAATAGCGGGCGGCACGGGCACGCGTGATCGCGGCGTCGGAAACATCTGTCGCCAATATTTCTGGCTCTGCTTTGCCTGTGGTTTCGAACCGATCGGCGAACAGCATCGCCAGCGACAAGGGCTCCTGCCCGGTCGAACAGGCGGCAGACCAAATGCGCGGGCGACGATCACACTCCTGTTGCCGTTGATCAACCGCGGTCACAACCATGTCGAGCACGCCGGAGTCCCGAAAGAACGAGCTTTCCTGATTGAGCAGGGCATCGACGATTTGATCGGCAATCACCCCAGTCTGATCGTCGAACAATTCGGCCACCAGCTGGTCAAGGCAATCATGCCCGCGCACGCGCAGAACAGGTTTCAGCGCGGTTTCAATCCGCCAGGTACGATTGGCCGCGATCTGTTGGCCTGTCCGGGCTTCAAGCAGGCTGGCAACGACCGCCATCGCGCCAGTTTGGGCCGTTGGCTGGCGGTTGATCATCACCGTGCCGGCCGACGTTGTTCGGTGATCAGCCGTCCGATCGCCTGGGGCGTCATGATCGCATCGGCTAATCCTGCATTGGCAATCATGCCAGGCATACCCCACACGACCGAACTTGCCTGATCCTGGACGATGACGCTGCCCCCGGCTGCACTCACCGCTCGCGCGCCTTCGGAACCATCGCGGCCCATCCCACTCAGCACAATCGCAAGCGCGCGCGCGCCATAGATTTTGGCAATGCTTTCGAGCATCGGGTCAACGGATGGCATGCACCCACTGACCGCGCGCTCGGTCGTTAGCCGCAAGGCAACGCCGTCGCCAAAACTGACGCAGCGCAAATGGGCCTCGCCGGGGGCGATAATGATTCGTCCCGGCTGGATCCGCATATGATCAGTTGCAACGACGCAGGGGCGGCTCCCCAAAACAGCAAGCTGCGCGGCGAAATAGGGCATGAATGAGGGCGGCAGATGTTGCGTAATCAGGATCGGCAACTGGCATGATGCAGGAATAGCCCGCAGCATCAGGCTTAGGGCATGGATGCCGCCGGTGGAGGCACCGATCGCGACAATATCAAAGTCATCGCCCAGGGCGACCGGTGGCGGCAGTGCCTGTAGATTGGCGACGCGTGCGCGCCCTTGAACCAGGCGGTGCAGCTTTTCCTCAAGGATGTCGCCGAACTTGCCGACCAGATTGCCGATACCGGGTTTGACCAGCGTATCTGCGGCACCCAGCGTCAACGCCTGAATGGAAGCGGCAGCACCCTCAGCACAGGAGGAAGAGACAATCAGTACATGCGCGTTTTGCCCAGCGGCGATGATGTCGGGCAATGCCGTCAGCCCATCGACACCGGGCATTTCGATATCGAGCAGAATGATATCGACCCGATGTTGCCGCAAGAACGCCAGGGCGGCCTGCGCATCGGCAACCGCGCCAGCGACCATGAAATGACCGGTGGAATCGATCATCCGCCCAATCACCGCCCGCGCGACCACTGAATCGTCAACGATCAGAATGCGGGTCGGTGTCGCGCCGGGAGACGACGTCGATAAGGCTAAGGGGGTGTTCTTCACCGGGCTAACTCAGTTCAAGCCACGCCGACGATTTGCAATTTGCTTTCCAGCGTTTCCCGATCAAATGGCTTCATGACATATTCGTCTGCGCCGGCTTCGATCGCCGCGCGGATATAGGCCATGCCATTTTCAGTGGTGCAGAACACAACCTTGGGTCGGTGCGAGACCGCGCTTTCACGGAGTGCGCGCAAGAAATCCATGCCGCTCATCACCGGCATGTTCCAATCGAGCAAGATGACATCGGGGGCCGATTTCAGGCAACTTTCCAGCGCCTCACGGCCATCGCCAGCCTCTGAAACTTCGAAATTCAATGTTTCGAGGATGTGGCGGGCGACCTTGCGGATCACCTTTGAATCATCGACCACTAGGCAGGTCTTCATTATTCTTACCCCGTTGAATGCCTTTGGGTGATTAGTGCACTAAAAACGTAAGCTTAGCGTTAAGCGATCCGATCAAGCCGCGATCGCGATTCCGGGAATGAGCGCACGAAGGTTGACGACCAGCAACGGATCCCCATCGCGATTGACGATCCCGCAGCCGGCCTTTGCCCATCCCCCATCCACGACGATGCCACTGGCCAGCGGCGCGACACTGAAGGGGGCAACGTCTTCCAGGGCGTCAACCAGGACAGCATAATGATGCCCTTCGACCAGCGTGATGACCGCGCGGGTGGGGCTGATTTCGGCGGGTGGAAGGCCAAGAGCGGCGCAGGTATCGATCACCATCACCACCCGGCTGCGCAGCGCTGCCAGTCCACGCACTTCTGCGGCAGCGCGGGGGATCGGGGTGATTTCACCGATATCGACGACCGATTCGACCTGATCGGATGCAATCGCAACGGTTCGGCCGGCGATGCGGGCAATAAGGAACAAATCCGCCATCTTCAGCCCCTTCCGCCAGCGTGGCGCTTTGCCAATGCCGCCAATAGCCCGTCCCGATCATAGCGATAAACGCTGTCGTCGGCGGTGCTTGGCGGCTGGGGATCAGCGCGCAGCCGCACGATTGGCGCATTGCCAACCGCAACCGAATCATCGCTATCCATCGCCAGGGCAATGGCCACAGCCTCGCCTGGCTTGATCTTCGTCACGACCTTATACCCGGCATTTTCGAGCACTGGCCGCAAGAATTGCTCCATCCATTGGGCTTCATCGCCAGCGAGCAGGCACAGCGCCTGACCAGCGGTCTTCGAACCGGGATCGGCATGGGCAGCGAACAACCAATAGATGTCGAGCACCTCGACTTGCTCACCATCTATCGCCACGACGCCAGCGATCGGCCCTGCGATCCGAGCAGGGACCATTGGTTCTGTGAGCGAAACGATGTCGAGCGCATCGGCAATCGCATAGCCGATTTCGGTGCGACCATCCGCCAATCGCAGCACCGAAATCTCGGTTCGGGCGGCGATGAGATGATCCGCATTGGCCACCCCGGCGAGCGGCACAATGGCATCGTCAATGGACAGGCGGAGCTGACCGGCGGAGCGGCGGACCGCGTCGCTTGATGCCAGTTCGACGCGTTCGACAATATCCAGCGGTACGGCGCGGCGCGCACCGTCAAGATCAAGGAACAACAGCACCGACATCGCTTGTGCGGCCTGGTCGTCAATGCCATCGTCATCATCGCCGACAATGACATCGCGGCTGAACTGCAGCCCGGCTTCGGCAGCAAGCCCCGCGCAATCGAGCAACAACATCGGCCGTCCGCTATCGGGCAATGTCTGGCCCGCATAAAGCCCGGTGGCCATTACAATCGGCGGCGCCGGCTTGATCACAAGCTCTTCGGTATCGAGCACTTCATCGACCGCTAAGGCAAAGCTGCCCCCAGCCACGCTGACAATGGCCAGCATCCGGATCGCCACAGGTTCATCGCGCAGGCGCAATATCTGGCATAAAGGCACCAAGGGCAAACGGCGATCGCGCACGGTCGCGACTGGCGTATCGCCGAGCATATCGACCCGCACCGCATCACCGCGCACCGTTACAATTTCTTCGATGGACTGGCGGGAAACCGCAAAGCGCTGGCCAGCAGCGCCGACCACGATTGTCGAGATGATCGACAGGGTCAGCGGGACATGGATGGCGATGCACAGGCCCTTGCCCGGCCGGTTAATCAATTCAACGCGGCCGCCAATCTGCTCAATATTGGCGCGGACCACGTCCATGCCGACCCCGCGACCGGAAATGGCTGTCACTTCGTTCTTGCTCGACAGGCCAGGCGCAAAAACGAGATCGAGCTTGGCGCGCTCGGGCAGCGCGCGCAGTTCGGCTTCGCTGCGGTCGCCAGTGGCCGCCATTTTGACAATCAGGCGCTCGACATCGATGCCGCGCCCGTCATCGACGACTTCAACGATAATCTGGTTGCCCGATTGCCGAGCGGCGACTGAAAGCCGACCATTTTGTCGTTTGCCCGCAGCGACGCGTTCGGCGGCTGTTTCCAGGCCGTGGTCGATCGCGTTGCGGATGATATGGACCAAAGGATCACGCATCATCTCGATCATCTCGCGATCAAGCTCAACATCGGACCCGTCAATCTGCAGCACGACGCTTTTGCCGAGTTCCGCCGCTGTATCGCGGACCATCCGCGGCAGCGCCGAGAACAGGGCGTCGATCTTTTGCATGCGGGTGCGCGTGACCGTATCGCGCATTTCCGAAACGGTATGGGACAAACGGTCGAGGGCGGCCTCAATCGCCGGATCGACGGCTTCATCGCGCAAGCGCCGCGCCAATTCATTGCGCGCCAACACCATGTCCGACATGCCGCTCATCATCATGTCGAGCAAATCGACGCTCAACCTTACGCTGCGCGTGGGCGCGCGCTGAATGATCGTGGTTGGCATTTGGGCTGCCGCGACCTCTGCGCCCTTGTCGAGCGCGGCAATCAGCAAGTCTTCGCCCGAATCATCAAGCGATGCGCCGACATCGATCGCCTCGATGATTTCGCCGATGCGATCAACAATCGCGAGCACGGCATTGACCAACGCGGTGTCTGGCGTCCGCTCCCCCGAGCGCACCGCCGACAGCACATCTTCGGCAGCATGGCTCAATCGGCTGAGGCGGGGCAGATCGAGGAAGCCGCAGCTGCCCTTCACGGTATGAACGAACCGGAAAATCGCATCCAGGCGCGCGCGATCCGACGGATCGGCCTCCCACATCACGATTTCCCCCGCGAGCGCTTCCAGCGTCTCACGGGTTTCAGCGATGAATTCTTGCAGAAGATCGTCCATGGGCCCCCGATATGCCTCTACCGGCGGGGTAACTCATGACGATGAGCAGTTAATTTGCAGTTTACCGCGCGCGAAAAGCTGCACCAAACAGCAATACGGGCGCATCGGGATCAGAAATCTTCACTTCTCCGCCGCCTTCAGCCACCAGCGCCTGGACGAGATAGGCCGCTGCTGCCCGCGGCGTGATGACCGTATCGGGGTTCGCCCCAAGCAAGGCAGTGCGCAATTCGCTGTCTAGCACGATGCGGGGACCATCGCCACGGACGACGATTTCGACCATCCCGTCGACGACTTCAGCGCCAATATCCAGCTGGCCGCCGCGAATCAGCGCATCGCCGGCGATCAACGCCAGATTGAGCAATACCTTGATCGCTGGCTTGGGCAGCACTGCATCCTCGACCATCCAGCCAAGCGAAACGCGGTGGTTGTCACCAAACAGCCCTTCAATCGCGGCCCGCGCTTCCCGCGAGTCGACCGTTTCGCCAAAGCCACCTGCTGCCCCGAAAGCGAGCCGGAAGAATTTCAGCTTGTTGGCTGATGCGCGGGCGCTCTCACTGAGCAGTTCAAGACAGCGATTGCGCATTTCCGGGTCATGCTCGTCGGCAAGCAGCTCCAGCCCATTGTTGAGCGCGCCAACCGGGCTCAGCAGATCATGGCACAAGCGCGAGCATAACAGGCTGGCGAAATCGACCGGGCTGATCGTCATTGAAAATGGGGCTCCAGACGGCGAGAATTTGTTGGTAAACGTGGCGATGCCGCCTCTCATGGCGAAGCGATGGCAGCGGCGCAAGGCGCAGTAAGGCTAACGGGCACGCGATCAAAGCGTTCCAGCGCTGCCCCATCGCGCTTGGCCCGCCACAGCGTCGCTTCCCCGCCAGCAATGATGAGCCACAATTCGCCACCAATTGCCGCCGCTGCGTCGATCGCTGAGGGCGCGGCAAGGCCGGTTGGATGCGAATGATAATGGCCGATCACCTTTGGCCCACCTGCGCGCATCGCCTTGTGGGCGGCAAACAGCGCCGCCGGATCGATCTCAAACGCAATCGACGGATCTGCCGCCACATTTCGGCAAGCTATCGCTGCTGATATCGCCGTGTCATCGCCAAACAGCAGCCCGCAAATCTCCACGGACGGCGATTGCGCTGCCTCTGTCAGCAATCGATCCAGCACGCTTCTTGAAATTCCAACGCCGCTTTCCATATCCGGCAGACATGGACCGGGGGGCAGAAATCATTCAAGTGCGGATTGCAGGCATCGCCGATGGGCTTCGCCTCGACCGCGCGCTTGCCGACGCCGCGCCGATGCTTTCCCGCGAGCGATTAAAGGCACTGATCACCGCTGGCAATGTTGCTGACGAAGCGGGACTGCAAGCCCGCGATCCATCGCGCAAGGCGGTTGGTGGTCAGCTGTTCAATGTGACCCTGCCCGCCCCTGTCCCGCTCGACAACGCCGCGCAGGATATCGCGCTCAATATCGTTTATGAAGACGAGCATCTCATCGTCATCGACAAACAGGCCGGGCTGGTGGTCCATCCGGCAGCGGGCAATCTTGATGGCACCCTGGTCAACGCGCTGCTGCACCATTGCGCCGGGCAATTGTCCGGCATTGGCGGCGTCGCGCGGCCGGGCATCGTCCACCGGATCGACAAGGATACCTCCGGCCTGATGGTCGCCGCCAAATCCGATGCAGCCCATCTTGGGCTTGCCGCGCAGTTCGCCGCGCATTCGATTGATCGGCGGTATCTGGCGATTGTCGCTGGCCGCCCCAATCCGTCCGAAGGCACCGTCGATGCGCCGCTCGCCCGATCGGCTTCGAACCGCAAGAAAATCGCGATCGTCAGTGGTGGCAAGCATGCGATCACCCATTATCGGATGATCCGCCCCTTGCGCGAAGCGGCGCTGGTTGAATGTCGGCTGGAAACGGGCCGTACCCATCAGGTGCGTGTGCACATGGCATCGATCGGCCACGCCCTGCTCGGTGATCCTGTCTATGGCCGAACAAAAGCGGCGCACCGCGCGTTGTTGGACGAGCTCGCCTTTAAGCGACAGGCACTGCACGCCGCTCGTTTGGGATTCATTCATCCGGTTAAAAGTAACGCTTTGGCGTTTGAAAGCGAAATACCTGCCGACATGCAGGCACTCTTGGGTACACTCATTGGTCTAGGTTGATGCGCTTTTCGGTCCACGGTACTTTGAGCGCACGGATAAGGGAGATTTGATCATGGCAAGCGGCAGCAACGTCCCAGCGACGATTCCCGCCCTCGGCGGCGAGGCGAGTCTCAATCGCTATCTCGCGGAGATCAAGAAATTCCCCATCCTGGCGCCCGAGCAGGAATATATGCTCGCCAAGCGCTTTGAGGAGCATGGCGATACCGATGCGGCGGCGCAGCTCGTCACGTCGCATCTGCGCCTCGTGGCGAAGATCGCGATGGGCTATCGCGGCTATGGCCTGCCGGTCAGCGAGTTGATTTCCGAGGGCAATATCGGCCTGATGCAGGGCGTGAAGAAGTTTGAGGCTGATCGCGGCTTCCGGCTTGCCACCTATGCAATGTGGTGGATCCGCGCATCGATCCAGGAATTCATTTTGCGCAGCTGGTCGCTGGTCAAGATGGGCACCACGGCGGCGCAGAAGAAGCTGTTCTTCAATCTGCGCCGGATGAAGGCCAAACTCGACGCGTTCGAGGATGGCGATCTGAAGCCCGAAGATCTCGCCAAGATCGCCAAGGACCTGGGCGTCACCGAAGAAGAGGTGACGAGCATGAACCGCCGCATGGCGATGGGCGGGGATACCTCGCTCAACGTACCGATGCGCGAGGATGGCGAGGGCCAGTGGCAGGATTGGCTCGCTGACGATGCCCCGCTGCAGGATGCGGTGGTCGCCGAGGCACAGGAAGCCGATGTCCGGCATACCATGCTCGTTTCTGCCATGGACGATCTTAACGAGCGCGAAAAACATATCCTGACCGAGCGCCGGCTGACCGATGATCCTAAGACGCTGGAAGAACTGAGCCAGGTCTATGGCGTCAGCCGCGAACGCGTCCGCCAGATCGAGGTCCGCGCCTTTGAAAAGCTGCAAAAGGCAATGATGCGGCTGGCGGGTGAAAAACGGATGCTGGCAGCGTACTGATCCGGTACGCGACCACGCTCTTCGGGCTTGATTGCAGCCCGCCCGCATGCGACCCGGTGGATCGATGATCCGCCGGGTTTTTTCCATCTCTGCCAGAATTGTGCTGGGCTTCCTTCTGGTCTCCATCCTGTGGGTGGTGATCTACCGCTTTATCGCCCCACCGATTACCTTCACGATGATCGGCGACGCGCTGGGCGGCCACCGCATCTCGAAAAGCTGGATGCCGTTATCGACCATCGATCCCGATATGGCCCGCGCTGCCATTGCCGGTGAGGATGGGCGCTTTTGCGAACATCACGGCTTTGATTTCAGCGCAATTGAGCAGGCGATCGCTAAAAATGCGCGCGGGAAGCGCCTGCGCGGCGGCTCGACGATCAGCCAGCAGACCGCCAAAAACGCCTTTCTGTTTCAGGGCGGCGGCTATGTCCGCAAGGCGTTTGAAGCCTATTTCACGGTGCTGATCGAGAATATCTGGGGCAAGCGGCGGATCATGGAGGTGTATCTGAACATCGCCGAAACCGGCATTGGCACCTATGGCGTCAATGCCGCATCGAAGCGCTATTTCGGGCATGATGCGTCACGCCTGTCACCGTCCGAGGCCGGCCGGATTGCGGCGGTTCTGCCACTCCCCAAAAAGCGCGCGGCGATTGCGCCGACTGGGTTCACCCGGCGCCACGGTAATTCAATAACGCGGCGCGTCGGCGTGGTGCGCAATGGCGGGCTGGATAGCTGCCTGCGTTAAATTTAGAGTTTGATGACTTTGGATTGGACCAACCCAAACCCCGTTCGCCCTGAGCGAAGTCGAAGGGCATGCGGAGCGTGTGGGCTTCGACTTCCCCCGGAACTGATCCGGGGCCGAACGGGGATGCGGTTGAAGCGACCTAACGTCACCACGCCCTAAATCCAGAAACATCTGTATCGAAGGTTGAACCGAGAGCGCCCCTTAGAACGGCAGCTTGAATCCCGGCGGCAATGGCAATCCACTCGTCATCTTCGACATTTCGGCGTTTGATGCCGAATCCGCCTTCGCCCGCGCATCGTTGAGCGCCGCCGCGATCAAATCCTCCAGCATCTGTTTCTCGCCGGGCTGGAACAAAGAATCGTCGATCGACACGCCGATGATCCGCCCCTTGGCCGATGCCTTGACCTTGACGAGCCCGCCGCCCGCCACGCCTTCTACCTCGATATTGTCGAGATTGGCCTGCGCCTTTGCCAGCTCGGCCTGCACATTTTGCGCCATGGCCAGCATGTCTTCGATACCCTTCATCGCCCGTTCCTCATGTCACGCTTTGTTGTTTCAACGCCCATTCGACCACTTCGGCCGCAGGAAAAGCTTCCATCGCGGCCTTCACGATTGGCGTGCCGCGCACCCAGTCCAGCTCTGCAGCGCGCGCGGCCGCTTGTGCCTCGCGGACGCTGGGGGCACCGGGGGTGTCCTCGGTCGTGATTCGCCAACTCTTGCCGGTCAACCGGCGCAGAACATCGGCGAGTTCGCCCGGAATGTCCGCCGGGAACGGCTTTGCGGAACTCAGCACAATATCCGGCGGGGCGAAACGAACCAACCGGGCGGCGAGCCGCAGCTTTTCCGCCAGCCCCATTTCACGCGCCGTATCGAGCAGGCCGAGCACCGCACCAAAATCAGCCGGCCATTCGCCATTCTCGGATGGCCGTATGTCGCTCGCCATGGACGGCGATGCTGCCGGCGCAGTGGATGCGCTTGCCTGTACTTGCGCTACCGGGGGCGAGCCTGATTCGCCTGCAAATCGTCGCGCTAATTCTCCGGGATCAGGCAGGCTGGCGGCGTGGATCACGCGCAGCAACGCCATTTCGCACGCCTCGATCGGCAACGCCGCCCGCGCCACTTCGTCATGGCCTTTCAACAACAACTGCCAAAGCCGGTGCAAGGACGCGAAAGACAGCGCCGTCGCCCAGTCGGCAAGCGCCGCGCGTTCTTCAACGGACTGCGCCGAATCAGCTTCGGTCCCCAGCTTTGTGAGCGTCACGGCATGCACCGATTCGAGCAGGGCACGCAGCACCCCCTGCGGATCGACGCCCAGATCATATTGCCGGCGCAGTGCGGCCAACGCGCCGGGCCCGTCGCCCGCCAGCACCAGACCGAGCAGATCACGAATGGCGCCGCGATCGGAAAGCCCCAGCATCTCGCGGACCGCATCGGCCCGCACGCCGCCGCCTTCCAGCCCGGCATGGGCAATCGCCTGATCAAGGATCGACAGCCCGTCGCGCGCCGATCCCTCCGCCGCCCGCGCAATCAGCGCCAGCGCCTCGGGCTCGGCCTCGACACCTTCGGCATCGACAACATGCGCAAAATGCGCCGCCAGCTTTTCGCTGCTAATCCGCCGCAGATCAAAGCGCTGGCAGCGCGACAGCACCGTCACGGGCACCTTGTTCACTTCGGTTGTCGCGAACAGGAACTTCACATGCGGCGGCGGCTCTTCGAGCGTCTTCAGCAGCGCGTTGAACGCGTTCTTCGACAGCATATGGACTTCGTCGATAATGTAGATCTTGTACCGCGCCGACACCGCCGAATAGCGCGAGGCATCGATGATCTCGCGGACATCGTCCACCCCGGTATGGCTGGCGGCGTCCATTTCGATCACATCGATATGCCGCCCCTCGGCAATCGCGCGGCACGGCTCGCACACCCCGCACGGATCGATCGTCGGCCCGCCCTCCCCGTCAGGGCCAATGCAGTTGAGCGCTTTGGCGATCAGCCGCGCGGTCGATGTCTTGCCCACCCCGCGCACGCCGGTGAGCAGAAACGCATGCGCCAGCCTTCCGCGCTTGATCGCATTGCCCAGCGTGGTGACCATGGCATCCTGGCCGATCAGCTGATCAAAATTCTGCGGGCGATATTTGCGCGCAAGGACGCGGTATGCCTCGGCCTTTGCGGGCTGGGGCGGTTCGCCAAGATCGAGGAAGGAGTCGGCCATCGCCATCTATCTAGGGGCAGGCGGCGCGGATGTCGAAGGGGTGTGGCGGTTAGTTTTGTGTTGGGGCAGCGACCCGGTAAAGCCAGTTCCTGGTCGATCATGCCCCCAGCATGATCTGCAGGATGCGGGGCATCCTGCACCTGGAACTCGTCGGACGGGGCCTTGCCCCGCCGGCCGCGCTTGACAGCGTGGAGCGGCATTGCCGCTCTCTCGCTGTCTGCGCGGTGGGAGCCGGGACGACCCGCAGCGAAATCGTTGTGGCTGCTGCCTTCCGGCCCTGACCAGGTTGGCGACGGCTACGCCCGCCCGACTCCCGCGGCGCATATGGGGGAGTAAGGCGGGCGGATCAAGGCCTAGTAACGGACGCGAATCGTCCGGCAGCGGCGGATGCGATGGTGGTTGCGATAGGTGACGCGGCAGACCCGCCGATTGCGATAATGGCTCCAGCCATTGCCGCGACGAACGGTATGTGATCGCTGGGTGACGACGACGCGCCGTTCCGTATTCCCCATCTGCTGTCGGCGAACCTCTTCGCGCGGCTGAATCTGCTGGGCGCTGGCGATCTGTGGACCGAGCATGGCCGCGAGCCCGACAAGCCCCGCCGAAATAAGCGCGGTGATTTTCATGAGCAAGAACTCCTTCGCGTGCGAAAGGCACTGAAGGCGGAATGATCAGCGGCCCTGCATGTTCCGTGTCTCGCGCGGCATTTTCACCGTCAGGCTCTCCCAGGCGCCGTCAAGCCAGATCTGGCAGGCGAGCCGACTATTCCGCGTCGCGCCCATGGCAAGGTCGAGCATATCCTCTTCCTCCTCGCGCGCCGGCTTCAATTTCGCGAAATCATCGGCATCGACGATGACATGGCAGGTCGAGCACGCCATCTGCCCCTCGCACGTGCCCTCCAGCGGCTGGCCATCGGCCTGCGCGACATCGAGCAGCCGGTCGCCGGGATTGGCCTCCACCTCGCGCACGCTGCCATCGGTGGCAATGAAGCGGACGCGGATCACGGGGTCACCTGCTGGGTGGCGGCGGCTGCCATGATGCGGTCGATCGCGGTCACCAATTCCTCCTCGGTCGTATAGCGGCCAAATCCGATCCTGATGCTGGAACGCGCCTGCGCCTCGTTCAGGCCAATTGCGCGCAAGACATGGCTCGACCGCCCCGATCCACTGGCACAGGCCGATCCGGCAGAAAAGGCGATATCGCGCAGATCGGACATCAGCCGCGCGACGTCGAGCCCCTCGCGCTGGAGATTGAGATTGCCGAAGTAGCGATGCGTGGTCGATCCGTTGATCGTCCAACCTGGCCCGAACTGCTGCCGCGCCATGCCAAACAGCCGCTCGACATGCGCGCGATCGCTATCGGCCCGCTCGGCCATCAGCTGGGCGGCGACCCCAAAACCGGCACAGAGCGCGGGCGACAGGGTGCCCGATCGGCCGAGCGCTTCCTGCCCGCCGCCATGCATCAGCTGTGCGAGCGTGACGCCGTCGCGCACCCACAGCGCGCCGATGCCCTTGGGGCCGTGGATTTTGTGCGCTGACACCGCGACCATATCGCACCCGTCCGGGATCGGCACCCGGCCATAGCCCTGCACCGCATCGCACAGCATCAGCGCACCGACCTGATGTGCCAGCGCCGCCAGCTCGGCGATCGGCTGGATCACACCAATCTCGTTATTGACGAGCATCACCGCGACCAGCCCGGTCCCCGGCCCAATCGCTTGCTCTGCCGCCGCCAGATCGACCAGCCCGTCGCTGCCGACCGGGAGGACGGTGACCGTCCGCCCCTGCCGCCGCAGTGCCTCAACCGTATCGAGCACCGCTGCATGTTCGGTCGCAATCGTCACGATCGAGCCGACAGTCCCCTTGATCGCCCAATTAAGCGCCTCGGTCGCGCCGCTGGTGAAGGCCAGCGATCCCCCGGCGGGCAGCAGCGCCGCCACCCGATCGCGCGCCACCTCCACCGCCGCCTTGGCCGCGCGACCCGGTGCGTGCGACGAGTGCGGATTGGAATGCTGATCACGGAGCCACGGCAACATCGCCTCAAGCGCTTCAGGCGCAAGCGGCGTCGTCGCCTGATAATCGAGATAGATCATGCCCGCTTCGCCGCGTCATGCGCGACTTCAAGCCACGCCTCGCGAAAGGCGTCGATCTCCTCCGGCGTCGTATTCCACCCAAAGCTCACCCGGATTGTGCGGCTGGCCGTATCCTCATCCACCCCAAAAGCCGCCAAGGCCCGGCTGCGTTTCAGCGTCCCCGACGAACAGGCGCTGCCCGCCGACACCGCAAAGCCCATCGCATCGAAGCGGATCAACTGCGCGGCGGCGGATAGGTGGGGCATGGCGATGGCATAGATGTGCGAGCACTGCACACCCGGACAGACGATCTCGCCCGCCCGCCAAATCGCATTCTTGAAATCAAGGCGCTGCTCGACGCTGGTCGGCCAATCTTCAACCGATCCCGCCTCAAGCGCCGCCGCAAAACCGAGGATACCAGGCAAATTCTCCGTGCCTTGACGATAGCCAAACTCATGCCCGCCGACTGGCTCAAGCATCGCCAGATCGCGGACCAGCAGCGCCCCGACACCCGGCGGACCGCCAAGCTTGTGCGCGGACACCACAATCATATCGGCGTTGGGCAAAGTTCCCTTGCCGGCTAATTGCGAGCAATCACTGAGGAAAATACCGCCATTAGAGCGAACCAGATCAATCGCTGGCGGCCTGCCATAAGGGATCAGGCCAGTGCCGGTCTCTGAATTGATTGCCTGTATGGCGACCAAAGCCTTGCCGGGCTTAGCGAGAAAAGCGGCCAGATAGTCGCTATCGGGTTCGCCCGCAGCATCTGCATCGCAACCCAGCACTGGCAAGATATCCGCCCCCGGCGCTGCCCGAAACACGGCGTCATGCTCCACCGCGCTCACGATCCGCCGCTCGACCTTGGCCCGGTTGAGCGCAATCCACAGCGCCTCGCTCGCGCCGCTCGTGAAGATCAGCTCGCCGGTCCAACCAAGTGCCGCCTTGATCCGCGCCCGCGCGCCCTCCAGCGCCGCTCGCGCCGCCCGCCCTTCAGCATGCGGGCTCGACGGGTTGGCCCATCGCGCCATTCCTTCGGCCACCGCCGCGATGGCTTCGGGGCGCATCGGCGTGGTTGCGGCATGATCCAGATAGATGCGCTTTTTCACCGCTAAGGCCCTAGCCGTCCAGAATGATTGCGCCAAGCGCGCCCTTTCCTATATAGGCCCGCATCCCGTGCCCCGCGCGCGTCCCGCATTCACGTCAGCAGGTCCCATGCCAGAAGTCATTTTTCCCGGCCCCGATGGCCGTCTCGAAGGCCGTTTCTCGCCGCCGCCGCGCCCGCGCGCGCCCGTCGCGATGATCCTGCACCCGCACCCCTCCTCGGGCGGCACGATGAACAACCGGATCGTGCAGGAGCTCTACAAGACCTTCCAGCGCCGCGGCTTCGCCACGCTGCGCTTCAATTTTCGCGGCGTCGGCAAGAGCCAGGGCACCTTCGACAATGGCGTCGGCGAGCTGTCTGACGCCGCCAGCGCGCTCGATTGGGTGCAGAGTATCCACCCCGAAGCATCGACCACCTGGATCGCCGGCGTCAGCTTTGGCGCGTGGATCGGCATGCAGCTGCTGATGCGCCGCCCCGAAATCCGCGGCTTCATCTCGGTCGCGCCGCCCGCCAACATGTATGATTTCACCTTCCTCGCCCCCTGCCCCTCCTCGGGCATCATCATCCAGGGCGACGGCGATGAAGTGGTGACCCCGCTCGCGGTGCAGAAGTTGGTCGACAAGCTGCGCACGCAAAAGCACATCACCATCCACCACGACGTGCTGCCGCGCGCCAACCATTTCTTCGAGCATGAAATGCCCGAACTGATGGAGAGCGTGGACAATTATCTCGACATGCGGCTGGACCCGAATTCACCGATTAAGTGAGGTCGCGCTGCGCGCAGATTTAGCGAAGCTAAATTGCGCTCAAGGCAGCGCGACCGGCCGGTGGGGCCGATGCCCCGACCGACGACATGGGCTTTGCCCATGGCGGGGATGTGATGGGCTGCATTTGGTTGGCGAACCCTACTTTGGGGGCCATGGAATCGGAGTTGTCGGTTCCTCCTCTTCTGCTGCTTCAGAAAACCGACCCCGGCGCAGCATCACGTCGAGTGCCTGTTTCGCTACTGGTGCTATGCGCACAGGCCAACCTGTGCTCGTAATCTCGCTGAAGGATGGCATATTCGAGATGGCGGTATCTGAAATAGCTTTTTGCATGAGCTCTAAGACATCTCGAACGGCGATTACCTCCTCTGTTGTCATGGCCGGATAATAATCCGGCTCCCCTTCATAAGGGAACCAGTCAAAGAACGACCCGAACCATTCGACTGACCCTGATTGGCGTACCTGTTCGTCGCCCCTCGATAACCCCCAAATTGCTTCCATAATGCGGTTTCGCACCCGTTGCTTTACAAGCCGCTCAGATGGTTTCTCGTCCGACACGGGCGTGTAGTGCACTTGGCGAAAAACCCCCCAAAAGTGGGCAATTCCTGCCCTCTCTCTCCTCCGTCACCCCGAGTTTGACCCGGGGTCCTGCTTTTCCAACCTCGGGCATCGCGTGGACTAAGGCAGCGGGACCCCGGATCAAGTCCGGGGTGACGGGTTTAGTTGGGGCCATGTGCAGCGCGATGCCCGCCAAGCACCTCACCCCACCCAAATCACCACATTCCCCAACAACACCGCCGCCATCACCAGCAACAGCACCCCCTTCTTCCGGTCGCCCCCCTTCGCAATCATCCACCCGCCGCCAATCAGACAAGCAAACACCCCCAGCATCGCAATCGCCGGCGCCGCTGCCGCGATCGACCCAAACAACGGCGTCATCCCGCCAACACCCGCGCATAAGCCGCCGGATCGACATTCCCGCCCGACAAGATCACCAGCATCCCCTCGCTCATCTCCACCTTGCCCGCGAGCAACGCCGCCAGCGCCACCGCGCCGCCCGGCTCCACCACCAGCCGCAGCTTCTCCGCCGCCCAGCGTTGCGCCGCCGCGACTTCCGCCTCGCTCACCGCCACCCCCGTCACCCCGCGCCGTGAGAGCACATCAAAAGTCAGCGGCGATACCTGCTTGGTCTGCAGCGAATCGCACGCGGTCGGCGGCGGATTGTCCCCCACCGGCTCGATCCACCCGGCCTCCAGTGACCGCCGCATATCGTCCCACCCCTCGGGCTCGACCACGGTCACCGCCGCGTCGGGCAGCGCGAGCGCAATCCCCGCCGCCAGCCCACCACCGCCGCACGGCACGATCACGCGAGTCGGTGCGCCCATCCCCTGCTTTTCCATCTGCTTGGCGGCTTCCAGCCCGGCGCTGCCCTGCCCCTCGATCACCCAGGGATCATCGAAGCTCGGCACCAGCACCGCCCCGCGCGCGCCCGCCAGCCCGGCGGCGATCTTCTCGCGACTCTCGCTCGCCCGGTCATAGCTGACGATCTCCGCGCCCAGCGCCAGCGTCGCTTCGCGCTTCACGGCGGGCGCATCGCTCGGCATCACGATCAGCGCGGGCATGCCGAGCCGTTTCGCGGCCCATGCGATTCCCTGCGCATGATTGCCTGACGAAAACGCGACCACGCCTTTGCTCCGCGATTCGGCATCAATCGCGGTCAGCCGGTGCCAGGCACCGCGCAATTTGAACGCGCCAACCGGTTGCAGGTTTTCCGCCTTGAAAGCGACGCTAAATCCCTTGATTTCGCCTATGAATAAAGGGCTCGGCGGCAGGATGGCGGCGAGCTTTGCCGCCGCGTCGCGGACCCCCGCGCGGGTCGGTTGTCGCAAAATTGTCATGAAACTTTCCTCGACCTTCAAATAACTATTTACATCCAGATCAACCGACCCTATTCGGCCCTTCCGCTGCCCCATGGGACTTCCAACCGCAAGGCAGCTTTTTTCGTTTTGTCTCACGACATTTGGAGGTCCCTTGAGTTGCACAAGCATCATAGCACGCGGGAGCTAGCTAGCCCCCAGGTCGGTTCCGCCATTGGAATCGCACTTTCGACGCGTCCGGTTCAGCCGGTTACGCTCGTTCGTCCCCATGCCGCGGCACGGGCAGCCCGATTCTTCGCAGAGAAGTTTCCGGGGCGGTCCATGTATGCGGTAAAGGCCAATCCCTCAGCCGATCTGCTGCAGATCCTGTGGGACAACGGCATCACGCATTACGACGTCGCCTCGATTGCCGAGGTGCGGCTCGTTGCGCGGACGCTGCCGCAGGCCACGCTCTGCTTCATGCACCCGGTCAAGGCCGAGGAAGCGATTGCAGAAGCCTATTTCACGCACGGCGTGCGTGTCTTCTCCCTCGACAGCCTGGAAGAACTGTCAAAGGTGATGCGCGCGACCAATGATGCGACTGACCTGACGCTGTGCGTCCGGCTGCGCGTCTCGTCGGAGCATAGCAAGCTGAGCCTCGCGTCGAAGTTCGGCGCGGCCCCGGGTGAGACCAAGGAACTGCTGTTCGCGGCGCGCCAGGCGGCCGATGCGCTCGGCATCTGCTTCCATGTCGGTTCGCAGGCGATGACGCCCGAGGCCTATGCCCAGGCGATGGAGCGCGTCCGCGCGGCGATTGTCGATGCTGGCGTCACCGTCGATGTCGTCGATGTCGGTGGCGGGTTTCCCTCGTCCTATCCAGGTATGGAGCCGCCCCCGCTCGAGCGTTACTTCGCGACGATCCACCGCGCGTTCGAAAGCCTGCCGATTTCCTATTCGGCCGAGCTTTGGGCCGAGCCGGGCCGTGCGCTCTGCGCCGAATATAGCTCGATCATCGTCCGCGTCGAACGGCGTCGCGGCGACGAACTGTATATCAACGACGGTGCCTATGGCGCGTTGTTCGATGCAGCGCATATCGGCTGGCGCTTCCCGGTCACGTTGCTGCGTGAGCCCGATTCGAACGCCCGCGACATGGCGTTCAGCTTCTATGGGCCGACCTGTGACGATATGGACCATATGGCGGGCCCCTTCATGCTCCCCGCCGATGTGCAGGCAGGCGATTATATCGAGATCGGCATGCTCGGCGCCTATGGATCGGCGATGCGCACCGCGTTCAACGGCTTCGGCTCGGACGAAACGGTGATCGTCGATGATGAGCCAATGGTATCGCTCTATCTCGATGACGAGGCAGACGCGGTTCCGTCGAACGTCGTCACACTGTAACACGCGCGTAGCATTGCACTTCCCTCTCCCCTCCCGCTTGCGGGAGGGGTTGGGGGTGGGCTTGCGCCGTTCACGCGTCCATGTCCGCACCCAGACCATTCCCACCCCTAACCCCTCCCGCAAGCGGGAGGGGGATATGGAGCATCTTATGACCGACACGCTCACCCCCAGCCGCACCAACGATCAGCGCAAAGCTGAGCTGCTCTCCACGCAGGTCGAGCATATCGACATCACTAGCTTCGACGCGCGCCCGATCGTCGAAGCGATGGGCAAGATGAGCTTCACCAGCCGCGATCTCTCGCGCGCGACCGGCATCTATAACCAGATGCTCGCCGATCCCGATTGCACGATCTGCTTGGTCATCGCTGGGTCCACCTCGGCGGGTGGCTGCATGGATCTCTATGCCGAGCTGATCCGCAACAACATGGTCGATTGCGTCGTCGCGACGGGGGCGACCATCGTCGACATGGATTTCTTCGAAGGGCTTGGCCACAAACATTATCAGGCATTGGAAGTGCCCGATGATGACACGTTGCGCTCGCTGCTGATCGACCGGATCTACGATACCTATATCGATGAGGAAGAACTCCAGCACGTCGATCACACGATCTTCGAGATTGCCGAGACGCTGGAACCTCGCCCCTATTCGAGCCGCGCCTTCATCCGCGAAATGGGCAAATATCTCGTCGAGCATGGCAAGAAGGACAACAGCCTCGTCAAGCTGGCGTACGAGCATGACGTGCCGATCTTCTGCCCGGCGTTCGTCGACAGCTCGGCGGGCTTCGGCCTCGTCAAGCATCAGGTCGATTCGGTAAAGGCCGGCAAGCCCTATATGGTGCTCGATGCCATCGCCGATTTCCGCGAGCTGACCGAAATCAAGATCAAGGCGGGCACCACCGGCCTGCTGATGATCGGCGGCGGCGTGCCGAAGAACTTCATCCAGGATACCGTCGTCTGCGCCGAGATCCTTGGCCATGACGATGTCGAGGTGCATAAGTACGCAGTGCAGATCACCGTGGCGGATGTGCGCGATGGCGCCTGCTCGTCGTCGACGTTGCAGGAAGCCGCCAGCTGGGGCAAGGTCAATACCGGTATCGAACAGATGGTGTTCGCAGAAGCCGGTTCGGTCATGCCGCTGCTGGCATCGGACGCCTATCACCGCGGCCTGTGGAAGGACCGCGCCAAGCGCCGCTGGGGCGCCATCTTCGACTGATCGGTTGCATTTCGAAACATAGTGAGTCACCGCTCCCCTCGGAAACCAATTCCGGGGGGAGTTTTCGTTATGAACAGTCCAATTCTCGCGACCGTCGTCGCGTTGGCAGCGTGGAGCCTTGTCATGTGGGTGTGGATGTATGCCACCCGCTTGCCCGCGATGCGCAAGGCCAAGATCGATACCTTCAATCTGGTCGGCGGCGCAGGATCAGACCTGAAGGCGATCATCCCGCCCAAGCAGCAATGGCCGGCCGACAATTACAACCATCTGCACGAACAGCCCACGATCTTCTATGCCATCGCCATCACGCACGCACTGATCGGCACCGGCGACGGCGTGAACCTCACCATCGCCTGGGCCTATGTCGCGCTCCGCGTCCTCCACAGCCTGGTGCAGGTGCTCGTTAACCGCGTCATCGTGCGCTTCACGCTGTTCTCGCTGTCATCGCTTTGCCTGATCGCGCTGACGCTGCATGCGGCAATGGCGATGCTGGGTGCACATCACCTTTAACCGAACAGCCGCGCCATCGATCGTTCGAGCATCACCAGCTGCCACAGTGTCCGGCCGTGTTCCGCACGCCCGGCGCGGTGGTCGCTGGCGAGGCGGTCGATTGTCGGCATGTCGAACCAACCCGTCGCGCCAAGCACGCGCGACGTCGCCAGCGCAGCAGCTTCGCCCGCGAGCGGCCCGCGAAACCAGCTGCTGATCGGCGTTACAAAACCCATTTTCTGGCGATAGAGAATGTCGCGCGGCAAATAGCGCTCCATCGCCTTTTTCATGATCCATTTGCCCTCCCCCGACTTGATCCGCATTGATACGGGCAAAGTCGCGGCGAATTCGATCAATTTGTAATCGAGCAGCGGCTCGCGTGCCTCCAGGCTAACGGCCATGCTGGTCCGGTCGACCTTGGTCAGGATATCGCCCGGCAGCCAATGCTTGAAATCGGCATATTGCGCCCGGTCCAGCGCCTCGCGCGCCGGGGCCGCGCGCATCGTCTCGACATAACGCGCCTCAGCGACATGCCCGCCCAGCGCCCGCCGCGCCGCATCACTGAACAATCGTGCCCGCAAGGCCGGGGTGGTGACGCCCACTGACCGTGCATAAGCGGTCGCCCCGTCATCAGCGAGTCCGAGCAACGTCGTTTTGGCCCGGAACATCCGTGGCGCCCAATCCGCTTTGGGATAGAGCGCACCGAGTTTCCCAAACACCGCGGCACGATATTGTGCTGGGATGAGCGCTCGGACCTGTTCCTCAGCGGCCTGGAATTTATAGCGACGATAGCCGGCGAGCGCCTCATCCGCGCCGTCTCCCGACAGCGCGACCGTCACCGTTTCACGTGCCAATTCGCACACCCGATAGGTCGCCAGTGCCGATGCATCAGCAAAGGGCTCGTCAAACGCCGCGACCAAAGTGTCGATCAGGGCGAAATCATCGGCAGCGACAATTTTCTCCCGGTGGTCGGTCGCAAACAGGGTGGCGATCTGATTGGCATAGCCGCGTTCGTCATGATCAGCCGCGTCGAAACCAATGGTACAGGTCTTCACGGCGCGCTTAGACGCCGCCGCCATCAGCGCAACCACCGCCGAGCTATCGACACCCCCCGAAAGAAACGCCCCCAGCGGCACATCGGCTAGCATCCGCGATTCTACGCCCGCCCGCATCAGTGCGGTCAGCTCCTCGCTCAATGACGCGACGGAACCGGTTGCACGACGGCTGAAATCAATGTCCCACCATTGCACCGGCGCGGGCATCGGTTTACCGCGTTCAATCAACACACTGTGGCCGGCCGCCAGTTTCTGCACGCCAGCCACCAGGCACGTGTCATCGGGGACATAGCCGAATGCCAGATAATCCTCGACGGCGCGGATATCGGGCGTGCGCCGCACGAGCGGGTGCGCGAGCAAGCCTTTTAATTCCGAGGCAAATGCCAATCCGCCGTCTGAAAGCATGACATAATGGAGCGGCTTCACCCCCAAACGATCGCGCGCGAGGAACAGGCTCTGCGTCCGCGCGTCGTGAAGGGCAAAGGCGAACATGCCGTTCAGCCGGTCGAGCATGGCCGGGCCCCAAGCCGCCCAGCCATGCAGCAGCACTTCGGTATCGCTGTTGGTGCGGAAGCGGGCGCCCTTCGCCTCCAGCTCGGCGCGCACTGCCTGGAAATTATAGATTTCGCCGTTGTAGGTAACCGTCAACGCGCCATCGGCGCTCGCCATAGGCTGCGCGCCGCCGCCCAGATCGATGATCGACAGCCGCCGGTGGCCCAGCCCAACGCCCGGCGCAGTCCACACGCCCGATCCATCCGGGCCGCGATGGGCCTGGGCATTGGCCATCGCGGTAATCCGCGCGGGATCAACGGGCTTGGGCGTGGCAGGATAGAAAATACCGGCAATGCCACACATGCTATACTGTCTGCCCCGTTGCGATCGATCGCGGAAACCTGCGTCGATCTATTGGCCGCTTGCCACCCGGTCGGCCAGCCGGTCAAGCGGCCCTGCGGCCTGGATGAAGCGCGCAATCGTCGCCCGGGCGTCCACACCCGGCTCAACCTGTACCGATACATGCAGCGCCACGCCCACGGGCGATCCACCCAGCAGCTTGGCCTTCAGCGTCTCCAGTTTCACGACACGGGGGCTCGCTGTCAGCTTCCCGCCGATCCGATACCAGGTGACGACAATCCGCTCGACATGGCCCGGCGCGGTGATCCGCATCGCTGAACCACCCGCAATGTCCGGCAAATCCTCGATCCGCACCCAGCGATCATCCTCACGCAATGCGCCAGTGCCGAAGGAGATCAGCTCCTTGCCCTCATGCTGGCTGCCGAACAGGGCGATTGTGAAGTCAGCCGTTTGCCCGCCTTGATCGGCGAAACGGCCAGCCAGAAAATGATCAGCACCCGGATAATAGGGCGACCAGGGCGCTCTAAGATTGGGGCCCGCCGGGCTCCAGCCAGCGATGGTCGGTAACATGATCCTGTCAGGCAATCGCGTCGCCTGGGCTGATAGCGTTCCGGCCCAGCCAGCAAAGCCGGACGCGATCGTCAGCGCCATTGCGGCAGTGATCAATCCATCGATCCGCCAGTGCGGCGTGGGGCGAAGCGCAGCGACGTCAAACCAAGGCGCATCCGGATCGCGGTCGAACCATTTCCAACCGATCGCAATCACCGCCGCCATCACCAGCCCGAAAAAAACCCACCCATAAATGATGTGATCAAACCCCGTCGCTGCCTCCACCGAGGTGAGGTGCGCGGCGTAGATCGTCCCGAAGGCACGGAAACCATTGGCGATCACCGGCACGACCAGCGCCATCACCATGAAGGCAATCCGGCGCGGCCAGCTGACAAAGGCGACATTGGCCACCAGCGTGCCATAGGCGATCATGGCAATCACGAATTTCGCGCCCGAACAGGCCTCTGCGACCTCGAAATAGCCATTGGGGATCGTGATCAGCACGCCATCAACGCTCGCGGGCACGCCAACTGCATGCAACATCGGCATGACCATCGCCACCGTTACGCTCTGCAATGGCGTTTCGAGCGACTCCCCAAAGGGCACCAGAAAAAAAGCATAAGCGAGCGGAAACAACAGCCCGCGCGCGACCTGCGGGCCGAGCAGGCTTACCACCGCGCCCTGCAGCATCATGACCAGACCGATATGCCGCGCCAGCGCGACGCTTGCAGCATCGCCGACCAGCCAGCCAGCCCCGCCAACCATGATGATCGCCAGGCCCGGCCACCATCCTATGGGCGTCAGCTGAGCGAGATCATGGCGGCGCTGCCAGACCAGCCAGCCGATCACGGGGCCAATGAAAAGGCAATGGCCAAAGGTGGTGCTGGTCCACCACAAACGCGCCAGATCGGCGCTGTCATGGCCGAATAGGATCAGCAGGATGAGCGCAACACCGCCCAGCAAAGCGCCCTGGCGGCGCCAGGTGGCTGCCGTCCCCTCCCCGCCGCCCGTCTGAAAATCAGCGGCCGGAAAGGCGATCGTCACGCCGCTGACCGGCGCATCGGCGGCGCCTTTTTGGGCAGGCCAAGGATCGAATCGAGCACGGCCAGCCGCGCGTCCCAGCCATAACGCGCAATCACTTGCTCGCGCGCCGTCAGGCCAAGCGCATTTGCCTTAGCGGGATCGGACATTAGCCGGGTCACCGCCTCGGCAATCTCGCCAACCGTGGCGCCGACATGGATCGTGTCGCCATGGTCGATTCCTTCGGCCGCCGCCGTCGAAGCGACCACTGGCCGGGCCATCGCCATCGCCTCAAGCACTTTGTTCTGAACGCCGCGGGCAAGCTTGAGTGGGGCGACAACAACGGCAGACGCGGCGATCCAGCCGCGCACATCGGCGACTTCCCCCGTTACAATCACCCCCGGCTGCCGTGCCAGCGCTTTGACTGCATCGGTCGGGTTGCGACCGACAATGGCGAACCTAGCCTGGGGGTGGACCACCCGGATATGCGGCATGATGGCCTCGACGAACCAGGTTACCGCTTCAATATTGGGGCGGTAATCCATTTGCCCGGTGAACACGATCAGCGCGCCAGTCGTCTCGATCCGCTTAAAGCTCGCGGCGGGGTTGAAATAATCGGTATCGATGCCGTTTTCGACCGCATAAACCCGCTTTGCGCCAGTGCGTTCGCGGAACAGCTCGGCTTCGGCTTCGCTAACGAACAGGCTGGCATCGACACGGGCGGCCACCGCCTTTTCATGCGCGAACAGCAATTGGGCCTCACGCTGCATCATCCAAGCTGTCAGGCCAGAAGACGTCTTGGCATAGGCATCGAATTTGGCCGAATCCATGTCGACAAAATCCATGATCACCTTTTGCCGCGGCTTGGCCGGCAGATATTGCGCCATTTGGCTCGAAAAAACGTAGATCAAATCAATCGAATGACGCGCCAAAATGTTGTCGACGGCTTCCTGTAGTGGCCCGTTTTCGAAGGCTGTGAGCGAAACCGGTCGGCGAAAGGCGAGCGCCTGCACTGCTGCCAGCCAGCGCGGCTTTGATCGCCAGATGATCGAACGGTTGCCCGTATAGGCGGCAAGCTCATTCTTGCGCCGCAGATCGCGCGTTTCGTCGGCAAAAGCGATGACATGCACCCGACGGCGAGCCGAGAGATATTTCAGGATATTGAAGCCACGGATCTTGTCGCCGCGATCGGGCGGATAGGGGATCCGGTGAGTCAGGAACAGAATATCGCCCATCACCCAAGGCCCTTTGAAATGATCGGACCAAGGCGATTGGCGGCCCAGAGCGGCAATTTGCGCCACGCTGCCACCTGCATCCGGTATCGCGGGCTAAGCGGATTGATTTCCCGAGGGACCTCACCCGCCGGTGCGCGTTTGGCATAATGGAGCGGCTGGCCGGTAAAGCCCCAATTTTTCTTGAACGCCGCCGGGCCGGTGCCTGCCTTTGATCGACCGAAATCAAAGCGCGTGCAGCCGCGCGCGCGGGCATGGCGCATCAGCGCATAATACATCACGTCGTTCGCCCGCAAATCACGCGCGGCGGGGGTGCCACCGCCCCAATAGGGATACACAACGCCGTTCATATACACACTCAACACACTGGCCACCGCCATACCCCCTTGCCGAACGACCAGGATATCAGCGGAATCATCAAATTCGCGTAAAACTTCGCGAAACAGGCGGGCCGGGAAAACGGGGGTCCCCAGGTTCCGCACTGATTGGGAATATACCGAATAATGATCTTTCACGACTTTATCGTGACAACCCGTTTCGATTTCAAGATTTTGCGCCAGGCCCTTGCGGATTTCAGCGCGTTGCTTGCGCGGCACGGCAGCAAGATCGCCCTCATCATCACTGGCGAGATCACGCGCAAAGCCCAGATAGGTAGTCTCGTCGATCTGCCAAGGTGCGCTGGGCAACGGCCCACCGCGAAGCTCCATTGTCGGGCAGCGCAGCCGCTCGGCGAGCGCCCAGCCCGCTTCAGCAAGCAGTGACACCGCATCGTCATGCACTGCCAGGATACCGCCGCCGACACCAAAGCCCGTCGAAACCAATGCGCGACCGAACAGTGGCGATCCGATTTCAGTCAGCGGCAGAACCCCTGCAATCTCGCCATTGCCGCGCTCCGCAACCAGACAATGCGCACGCTGGCCGCAGCCCCGCGCCACCGCAATATTCCATGCCGGCAAGTGAAATGGCGTCGCCGCCGGGTGCGCGCGGACAAAGCCATCGATCCGCGCGCGATCACCCGCATCGGCCAGATCGGCCGCCCGCAGCGCCAATGGCATAGAGAGCAACGGCATCGTCACGCGACCTGACCCCGTTCAGCAGCGACGACGGCATCAACCCGGTCCCAATCATGCCGATCAATCAAACGGCGCAGCTTTTCCGCCATCGCGCCAAGCCGACTATAATGCCGCAGCTTTGATTTGAGCGGCGCATTCGCGACGCGTGGCTGGCCGGGATCGATTTCCCAGGGATGGAAGTAAAACACCGCCGGGCGCCCTGCCTCCGCATTCACCCGGTCAATCGCCCAATCCGTGATCGCGCCAGGGAACAGCCGGAAAAAGCCGCCGCCTGTTGCCATGTCCCGGCCGGCAAACCGGGCGATGGTGATCGGCAGTTCGATCAAGTCCGCATCGGCGAGTGGCTTGAATGCAAATCGCGGTGCCTCTGGCCAGCCATAATGATCATGCGCGATCGGTGCGACACTCGACGAATAACGATAGCCCGCTGCTGCCAATTCGGTATGGGCCCAGGGCGTGCGCTGATCGATTGAGAAACTTGGCGCGCGATATCCCGTGACAGCGACTCCAGCGGCATCTTCGATCGCCATGCGCGCGTCGTGCAAATCTTGACGAAATTGTTCGGCACTCAGCGTGAACACGCGTTGATGATCCCAGCCATGGCTGGCGATCTCATGCCCCGCCGCAACAATCCGGCGGATCAGTGCCGGGTTACGCTTGGCGACCCAGCCAAGCGTGAAAAAAGTCGCCTTCACGCCGCTTTCGGCAAGCAGCGCAAGCACGGCATCAGTATTCTGCTCAACGCGCGGCGTGAGCTGATCCCAATCCCGTTTGTCGATCACCGTTTCAAAAGCGCCGACCTGAAACCAGTCCTCAACATCGACCGACAGCGCATTGCAGACGCGCGCTGCGACGATCGGGCTCATCGCGTTCATGCGGCCGGCCCCCGAAAGGCAGACAGATCGGGGCGATGATTGTCGCTTTCGACCCAGTCAATGAGCAAGGTAAGGATCCGGCGCAGCGCCCGTTCCTGATCTTCGAGGCGCATTTCAAGTGCCGCGACGCGACCGAGCAGCCTAGCCTGTTCGGCGCTATCGTGCGGGGAGGCTTCCGATGCCGCAACGGGACCAGGCTCGCGCCAGCTATCGCCCTGGCGGATCGGCAATGGTTCGGGTTGGCGGGCCGAGCCGGGTTCCCGCGCCGCCATTGCTGGTGCTGGCCTATCGGCGCGCTGAGCGAGGGTTTCGGGCACATCAGCCTCAATTGCCGGGGCGAGCATGTCCCCAGCGATATCAGCGATCACGGCGTCCACCGCGCGCGCATCAATCGTGTCGATCTGTTCGATGGCGCCAAACAGCATCACGCGCCCGGCGAGCTGGTTTAGCCGCCGCGGGACGCCTGCCGATCCATGATAGAGCGCGGCAATCGCCTCTGGCGTGAAATGCGGCCGTCCCTGCCAGCCGACCACGGCAAGCCGGTGGCGCATATAGGGTTCGATCTCCTGCGGCCCCATCGGATCGAGATGATGCATCGCAATCACCCGCTGGCGAAGCTGTTCAAGGCCAGCCGCCCCGTGCAGCTGGCGACGGAATTCGGGCTGGCCGAGCAGGAAGATCTGCAGAAGCGCATGGCCACCGGCCTGAAAATTGGACAGCATACGTAATTCTTCAAGCGCCGACACCGGCAGCGCTTGTGCTTCATCGACGATCAGCAGCGTCCGCCGACCGCTCCGCGCAACCGCGTGGAGGCCGCGTTCGATCTGCGCCAGCAACTGCGCCTTTACGAGGCCAATAGGGTCGATATCGAGCCCGGTGGCCACCATCCGCAATAGATCATCGGCTTCGATCTGGGTCGATACGATCTTGATCGCATGCAGCCGTTCGCGATCGAGCGTGGCCATCAAATGACCGACCAGGGTGGTTTTCCCGGCGCCAATGTCGCCGGTCACAACAATGAAGCCTTCGCCCTGGCTGAGGCCATAGCCAAGATAGGCCATCGCCTTCTTGTGCGTGGCCGATTCGAACCAGAATCGTGGATCGGGCGTGAGCTGAAACGGCCTGCCGCTCAATCCATAGTGATCATCATACATTCGGCGTCATCCCAGTCGGACCCCAGGCCCCAACAGTATCAGAACGAATAACGTGCCCCCAGCAATGCCTGCACAGAAACCGCTGTGTCCTGCCCCGGCTGGCTGAAGCTGTAAACGCCAACTGCCCCTTGCGCCGAGAGCTTGCCGAACCGACGGGTCAGCGTGCCCGTTGCGCCTGCCCCATAGCTGCCGTCGGTGCCGGCAATGCCGCTCTTGTAGTAATTGGCAAAGGCAGTGGCATCGATGCTCGTATTGCTGTCAAGCGCGCGGGCGATAAAGGCCTGGGCGTAATAGCTTTCGTCACTGATGCCATTGACCGAGAAGCCAGTGCCGCCATTGGGCGCGACAAATTCGCGATTGGCGTAACCTGCGCCCACCCCGAAGGTTAGCGGACCACGGCTAACCGAGACGATCGCATCGACACCGCGTGCGCGGTAGGCCGACGAATTGATCGATTGCAGCGCACCGTTCAGGCAATTCCCGGCTGCGCCGCCCTGCGCGCCGAAAACACAGCCGTTAAAGTCGCCGCCAAAACCACCGCGGGTGGCATTGAAACTGGTGCCGATATTGGCAAGGCCATTTTGCAGCTGGCGGCCAAAGGTCTGGATGCCATCATAAACGCCCACGCGGATCGCCATGCTTTGCGTCGGAGCATAGCTGAACGATCCGGTGACGCTGGTCGATCCGTATCGCCGCCCTACCCGCACATCGAGCTGGGTGCGCTTGCTGGGCCGCCAGACAACGCCGGCATCATAATAAATGCCATCAAAGCTATAGGCGATCCGCGCCGGGCTGGCCGGATCGGTCTGAAAACGCCCGCGCGAGTCAACAACTGGCTGGCCAGTTGCATCGACTACCGCGTCACGCTGGCTGACCTGGATATTTTCATAGCCCCCGCCGGCCACAATCGCGAGCGCACCGCCAACCGGCACCAGCACATCAGCCCGGGCATATTTGCCCTCATACTTTTGGTCGAGCTGAACGGCATCGTCGCGTTCCCATCCGCCGCTGACCGTGATCCCAACGGGCAACACCGTGCCCGATTTTAGGTTCAGGCTGGCCTGCGCGACCTGGCTGCGTGAACTGTCAAAGGCATCAATCCGCGGCTGGCCTGGCGTAATGCTGGCGCCGCCGGTTGCTTCTGCCTTGGTGTATCCAAGCCGATAGCTCGCGCTAATGCCTAGATCGCCGACATGCGTGCCAACAGTTGGACCGCCATAAACCGAATAAACCTGGCTGATATTATCGACATTGCCGACCAAAGTGCCCGGATTGGCGCCGCGAATGTCCGATCGGGCGCGCGTGGCGATTGCCCCGCCTTCGACGCTGAAACCCGGCAAGACATGGACGGCGGCCCGTGCCAGGCCGCTATGCACGTCAACATCGTTCAGTCGTGCCTGATAGCCAATCCGCCGTTCATACCGGTAGCTGACCTGTGCTTCCACCCTGCGTGACGAAACTGAGGCATCCACCCCGGCCGCAACCGACGTATAGGTCAACACGTCGCTGGTATTGAGATCGGCGGTCACGACCTGACCGATTTCGATATAGGGCGTGATGGTCCGCTTGCGGGCATCGGCGGGCGTCGCCGCCATGCCGACACCGCCAAGCGCCGTGATGATGATCGCGATCCGCGTCATTGGGGCTCCTCCAAGCCATAATAGCTGCCGAACCGACGCCCCCCTGGCGCGTAGGCAACTGAATTGAGCACCAGCTGGATATGGGCACAGCCGTCGAGCAGCCCGACCGCTTCGCGCAGATCGCCCTCGCTGGTCTTGTCTGCGCGCACGACGAGCATGATCTGGCCGACATGCAGCGCAAGCGTTGCCGCGGGCGACGCTGCCAATGCTGGTGGTGAATCGAAGATAACGATCCGGCGTGGATCGGCATCGAGCAACTGCTGCAACAACGCCGGGGTCCGGTCGCTGGCCAGTAATTCGGTATCCTGATTGCTCTTGGTGCCCGCCGGCAACAGGCTGAGCTGCGGGATGTTGGTCTGAATCACGCAATCCTCGACATTGATCGCGGGATTGGCCAGCGCATCAAGCAATCCTGGCCCTTCGGCTAGGCCAAGCCGCTCCATCACATCAGGTTTGGCAAAATCTGCATCAACCAGCAGAATTTCCGTGTCGCGCTCCGCTGCCATCGACAGCGCAAGGTTGAGCGAACAATAGGTTTTGCCCTCATTGGGATTAGCCGAGCAGACCAGGATTGTCCGCGAACGATCGCCTTCTGCTGACTTCACCGCGCGTGCCGTCAGCAGCAATTGACGCTTCACAAGGCGAAACTCCTCAGCCAGCGCCCCAATGGCCGCACCGGGGACAATCAGGCCTTGCTCGGCCAATAGCCCGCGATCGATCAGCGCAGCCCGGCCGCGCTGCTCAAAACTACGCCGCACACTATGGGCGGCTGGGGAAGGTGCGCGCGCGCGCGCGAGCGCCTCAACCTCCACATTCAATGGCAACGGCGTGGGGTTGGGATCGGATGCCGGAATAGGCGCCGGAATCGGTGCCCCGCCGCGCAGGTCGGCCTGAAAATCATAGATCGCCGCTGCCCGTTCGAGCAGCGAGCCACCGGTCCGAATTGGGCGCATCTCACTCATGCTGCCAGCCCCCGCTGCAAGAATTCAACGCCGATCAGCGCGATATAGGCAACGCCCAGCCCCCCGGCCCCGCCGGCAAAATAGGTCAGTCGCTTGGCCCGCATTGCCCGCTGGGCATCAGTCACCATCTCGCCGATCGACCCGATGACGGGCATGCCCGTTGCGCGCTCAAGTCGACTTGCCGTCGCGAAGGTGGCCCGCAAATGGCCAAAGGCGAACGCCGCACCAATGCCGGCGAAGATCCCGGCCATCAACACACCCGTCAGCAACAGCGGCCGATTGGGGGCGGTTGGTGCACGTGGTGCAGTGGGCGGGTCGATCACGCTGAATTTGATCGCGTCCGTCTGGTTCTGGACCTGGCCACGCAGCTTGATGTCCTCGCGGTCGCCAAGCAGCTTGTCATATTGATCCTTGAGCACTTGATAGTCGCGCTCGAGCTGCGCCTGTTCGGCGGCAACAGCGGGATCACCGTTCAGCTTGGCCTGAAGCTGATCGAGATCATTTTGGAGCTGGCCTTTGCGCGCGGTGAGCGCGGCGACCTGTGCCTGTTTGTCGGCGCGGAGCGACTGAAGCGAGAGATAGGCCGGATTGTTGGCGCTTGCCGCTGCTGTGCCCAAGGGTTCAGCGCGCGCTGCCCCTTGCGCCTGAGCGAGCTGACTTTTGAGCGCGACGACATCAGGGTGCGATTCAGTGAAGCCACGACCACGCGCCTCGGCAAGCTGGCCCTGGATGGCGTTGACCCGCGCGCGCGCCGGGCCAGCGATCCCGCCGCCGACGCCAGCGATGCTCGCCGGGACGCCTGCCATCTGACCCGTCAGCGCGGCCAACCCGCTTTGCGCGGCGGCAAGATCGCTATCGACCTGCGCCATCTGGCTGCGGGCGTTGCCGATCCGATCGTTCAGCGTGCCAGTGCCCGGCAGTGAGCCCAGATAGCGGTTCTGGAAATCGGCGCGCTTGGCCTCGCTGTCCTGCAATTGCTTCTGGCGCTGGGCAAGCTGGCCATCGAGGAACTGGAGTGTCTGGCTCGTCTCATCGCGATTGCCGGCGAGATTTTCCTCGACGAAGATGTCGATCAGCTTCTGCACGATCTGGCGGGCGAGCTTGGGGCTCGTCGAATTCGCGGTAATCTCGACCAGATTATCCTGTTGCGCGGTAATCTTGATCGCAGACTGCAGCGCAGCCACCCGATCAGCGACATCGCGATCATTAGCGACGCTGGCGGCCAAATCGGTGCCGCGAACCACCTTGGCCAGGTTGACAGCCGAAGTCAGCGTCTGGCGGACACGGTCCATATCCCTGGATTGTTCATCAGCGGTAATGCCGATCTTGCTCGGCAGGATCGACTGCATCTGCACCGAGATGCGCGCGCGCGACAAATAGCTGTTCGGAATCTGCGATACCAAAAGCCAGCCAAGCACACACACCGCCCAGGCCACCGCCAGCGCTAGCCAGCGGCGGGTCCAGATCCCGTGGAGCGCAAGGCGCAGCTCGTCGTAAAGACCGTTCATGCCATCATCCTCAGAACATGCTTTCCGGGATGATGATGACGTCGCCAGGCTGCAGCTTCACATTGGCCGAAGAGTCACCGTTTTTGAGCAGGCTGGACAGCCGCAGCGAGAATTCGGTCTGGCGACCGGTATTGCGGTCATAGCGCACGAGCCGTGCCTTGTTGCCGGCGGCATATTCGCTGAGCCCGCCGACAGCGATCATCGCATCAAGCAACGTCATATTGGCACGATAGGGCAGTGACGCCGGTTTTTCGGTCGCGCCGACGATGCGCACCTGCTGGCTGAAGGTCCCTGAGAAATTCTCGACGATCACCGAAACAATCGGGTCCTTGATATACTCGCCCAGCGCAATCTTCATGTCATCGGCGAGCATTGCTGGCGTCTTGCCGACGGCGGGCATGTCACTGATCAGCGGCGTGGTGATGCGGCCATCGGGGCGCACCTGGACCTTTGCCGACAGTTCGGGGTTACGCCAGACGAAGATGTTGAGCTGATCGAGCGGCCCGATCACATATTCCTCGCCCGGTTGTTCCTGCGAGGCGACAAAGGCAGCGGGCGGCAATTCGGGGCGACCGCCGCCGGGAATGCACCCCGACAGCAGCATTGCGACCGCGATCGGCCCGCAAAATAGCGTGGAAAACTGCTGCAAACGCATCACTCGATCCTCCGGCTGGCGCGCGAAGGCCGGTGACGTCATCCGGCTCCAGGCGCAGCTATGGCCATCGGTATCGGTTCAAGAGGTGAAGATTGCGTTAGGATTGTCTGGTAAACCCACCAGAAGCTCGGTTGGCAGCGCATGGCCGAGGAAACCAACGGGGCTGGCCGTCAGACCATAAGCGCCAGCCATGAAGATTGCGATAACATCCCCAACATCGGCAGGCGGCAGCGCGACTTGATCAGCCAGCCGATCCAGCGGGGTGCACAAGCAGCCAACAACCGTGACGGGTTCACCAGCCGCTTCGCCCATCCGCGATACAACGGCGACGGGATAGTTTCGCCGCACTACCGTGCCAAAATTGCCGCTGGCGGCAAGCTGGTGGTGCAACCCGCCATCGGTGACCAGAAAAGTCTCACCCCGGCTGACCTTTCGATCGATCACCCGCGTCAAATATACGCCGCAGGCGCCGACCAGCCAGCGCCCCAGTTCAACCGCGAAGTGCGCGCCAGCCAGTGATGCGGGCAAAGACGCCATGGCATCATCCAGAGCGGCGCCGATGGCGGCCACATCGACCGGTGTATCGCCCGGAAAATAGGGAATGCCAAAGCCGCCGCCGAGATTGACCAAGGGCGGCACCACGCCAATTTCCTCTGCCAGCATGCCCGCGAGCGCCAGCGTTTGGGCCTGCATGTCGATAATCGCGGCGGAATCGAGCGCCTGCGATCCAGCGAAAATGTGGAGCCCGCGCCAGCTTGCCCCGGCAGCAAGAATCATCCGAACAAGGGCGGGAACTGCCGTGGCATCAACGCCGAAGGGGGACGCCCGCCCGCCCATCCGCATACCCGATCCACGCAATTCGAACGCGGGATTGACGCGTACCGCCAGCTTGGGCGCAACGCCGGTCCGCTCGCCAATCGCCAGCGCGCGGCGGGTTTCGCCTTCCGACTCCAGATTGATCGTTACCCCGGCCCGAATAGCCGCCGTCAATTCGTCGTCGCGCTTGCCGGGGCCGGCAAAACTGACGGGCGTGTCCGGCGCCGCTGCGTTAACCAGCCTAAGCTCGCCTGCCGAAGCGATATCGAGCCCATCAACCAACGGCGCGATTGCCCGGATCAGCGGTGCAAACGGGTTCGCCTTGACGGCATAATGAATGCCAATCCCGCCCGGCAGCGCCGCGCGAAGCTGCGCGATGCGCCCGGCAACAATCCCAAAATCATAGACGAAAAGCGGTGTATCTCCGGCGATATCAATCCATTGGGTGGCGTTCTTCCCAGCAATGGTGAGCGATCCAATCTGGGCTGAGAATTCGGGCGGGATCGGCCCCATCGGTTTCATCGCGCCACCTCAGCCTTCAGCGCCGCCCGGTCGAGCTTGCCATTCGCGTTGCGTGGCAAGGCATCACGCCAATGATAGTGCGCCGGTTGCATGAAATTGGGCAAATCACGCCGCAGCCGCGCACGCAAGGCCTGCTCGACATCAGCCGGATCGCCCAGTGCCCGCGCAACCACCGCAATCACCTGACCAAGACGTGCATCGGCCACGCCAATTGCAACCGCCTCCGCTACCTCACCGCCCGCGAGCACGGCTTCCTCGATTTCGGTGGGGCTAATCCGGTTGCCCGCCGATTTGATCATCTCGTCTGCGCGACCGACAAAGCGCAACAGGCCATCGGCGCCCTCGATTACCTCATCGCCGGAGAACACCGCCATGCCGCCGCTGGTAAAATAGGCGGGCGCTGGCCGAAACCGCTCAGCAGTCCGCCCGTCGTCGCCCCAATAGCCAAGCGACACCAAGGGCCCCGCATGGACAAGTTCGCCAGGCTCACCCGGTGCCGCGCGGCGACCATCGGCACCCACCACCATCACCTCGGCAAACGGGATCGCCTGCCCCATCGATTCTGGATGCGCATCGACAAGGGCGGGATCGAGATAGGTCGAACGAAACGCCTCCGTAATCCCATACATGGGATAAAGATCGGCCTGCGGGAACCGCCGCCGTAAATCGCTCACCATCCGCGCTGTGAGCGCGCCGCCCGAATTGGTCAGCCGCCGCAGCGTATTGGCGGTTTCCATGGGCCAATCGGCCTCAAGCAATTGACCCCACAGCGGCGGGACGCCCGCCAGCGTGGTCGCGCCGAACCGATCGACCGCTTTGATGACGTCACGCGGGGCGAGATAATCGAGCGGAATCACCCGCGCGCCGGCTGCCCAGCTCGAAAAAAGCTGGTTCTGACCATAATCGAAGCTGAAGGGCAGCACGCATAGTGTTCGGTCATCGGGCGTTAGCCGCAGATAATGGGCGACGCTGATTGCGCCCAACCACAAATTGGCATGACTAAGCATCACGCCCTTGGGTCGTCCGGTCGATCCTGAGGTATAGAGAATAGCCGCCAGCGCCTGCGGATCAGCCGCGCTTGGCGGCATGACGTCAGTAGCAAAGAGCGCATCTTCAAACACTTGGCGACAAGATGAAGGCACGTCGCCCGCCTCTAACGTCGCGGCGCGTGCGGCTTGGGTGACCAGCAGCGCGGCCCCGCTATCGGCAAGGATATGCGCCACCTGCCCCCGCTTCAGCAGCGGGTTGATCGGCACATGAACCAGCCCGGCGCGCGGTGCCGCCAGCGGCAACAGGCAGGCTGTACGTGTTTTGGCAAGCCAGCTCGCCACCCGGTCCCCGGCCTTTAAGCCCTGCGATGCCAGGAATGCTGCCATTTGGCCGACCGCCTGCTCAAGCCCCGCAAAATCAAGCGTACCGCTACGATCCGCGATCGCGATCATATCGGCCGCGCCACGGCCCGGCAGATGGTCGATCGGGCGGGGAACAGGATCGAGCGGGATCATGCTTCCTTGTTACCGGCTCGTGCCGTGCTGCCAAGAGCCAGTGTTGATTGGGGCCAGAGCTTGGCAGAAGCCGGGCAATTCTCTAACGGCCTCGCTTAACGGAAACAGCTTGTGGGTGGTCGCGTTGGGGCGGTTGAGTGAAGCCGAGGTTGAAGACACGGTTCGCGCGGTATTGCGCGATGTTCTTGCGATCAGCGAGGACCGGATGGCGGACTTTGGCGATGAAACCGAACTTTTCGGCGCGCTGCCCGAATTCGATTCGCTCGCCGTCGCCGGTGTCTTGACTGAGCTTGAGGACCGGCTCGGGATTTTGATCGAGGATGACGAGGTCGATGGCGATATGCTGGCGACCTTTGGCGCGCTCACCCGCTTCGCCGTCGCGCGGGTCGGCGTTTGATCGACCATTACGACTGGTCCGGCGGGCGCGAGGCGATGATGCGCTTCGGCCCCGATAGCGGCCCGGTCGTAATAATGCTGCTACCGCTGTTTGAGGAGCATAACCGAACCCGGACGTTTGCGGTGACGATCTGCCGGGCTTTGGCCGATCTGGGGGTGGCGAGCGTGCTGCCTGATTTGCCAGGCCAGGGTGAGAGTCTGGCACCGACCGACCAAGCAACGCTCGAGATTTGGCGCGACGGCGTGACAGGCGTTGTGCAAGCTGAACTGGTTCGCCGCCGCGTCTATCTGGCATCGTTCCGCGCTGGCGCTGTGCTGGACGGCAATGAAGCCGCTGCTGGCGTCTGGCGGCTATCTCCCATCACTGGGCAAACAGCGCTGGCCGATTTGCAGCGCGCAGAGACGGTGAGCGGCAAGCGGGATTGGGACGCGCTTGGACCGGAAGACGCGCCTGTGCAGCTGGCAGGCAACGCGATTGGTTGGCCGCTTTATACCGCTTTGCGCGCTGATGCGGTTCTAATCGAGCCTCAAGCGCCCCATCGCACCGTCCGCCTCGAAAGCGACCCCGCCACCGCCGACATCAAATTCCCCGGCGCGCCGCTGTGGCGACGGGCAGAGCCTGGCAATGACCCGACGCTTGCGCGCGCGCTTGCTAGCGATATCGCTGATTGGGTCCGCTCGTGCGAAAGCTAATCACTTTCCCCTGCGCGGCCGAGACCCTGGCCGGCTCGCTCGACGAAGCCCCAGGCACGACCGGGCTGTTAATCGTCTCAGGCGGCAATGAAATCCGCTGCGGCGCGCATCGCGGCATGGCGCTGTTGGCGGCTGAACTGGCGGCGCTTGGCACCCCGGTGTTCCGCTTCGATCGGCGCGGTATCGGCGATTCAACGGGTGAGAATGGCGGCTTTGCGTCCTCCGGGCCTGACGTCATGGCGGCAGTCACCGCTTTTCGCGCCGTTGCACCGCAAGTGAAGACGCTGGTCGGTTTCGGTAATTGCGATGCGGCGACAGCGTTGTTACTGCACGGCGGCGACGCTTTTGACCGGTTGATCCTCGCCAACCCCTCGGTCATCGAGCAGGACGACGACCTGCCCCCCGCGGCCGCCATCCGCGCGCGCTATGCCAACCGGCTGCGCGATCCGGCGAGTTGGCGGCGGATGGTCACTGGCCAAGTCAATATCGGCAAGTTGATCAGTGGAGTAGCAAAGGTAGCTACCACCAAGTCTCAGCATTCGGCACTGGAACGGGCCGTTTTCGAGGCACTGGCCGCGCACCGCGACGCGCGGGTGATGCTCGCTTCTGGCGACACCACCGCGATCGCCTTTGCCGATGCTGCCCGGCGCCTTGGCCATGATGCAGCACCAATCATGATCGACACCGCATCGCACAGCTTTGCGCGGCCAAGTGACAAGGCCGCCCTGCGTGCGGCGATCATGGCCGCGCTTGCCTGATCCTTATTCGGCGGCTTCGGCCACTTTTTCGAAATCCGCCTCGGCAAGGAAGCGCTCTGCATCAAGCGCGGCCATGCACCCGGTGCCGGCCGCCGTGACGGCCTGGCGATAGATTTTGTCCATCACATCGCCGCAAGCGAACACACCGTGGATGCTGGTCTTGGTGGTGCCCTTCTCAACCTCGATATAGCCGTCTGAATCGAGCGCCAGATGCCCGCGGAACAATTCGGTCGCCGGGTGATGGCCGATCGCAACGAAGCCGCCCTCTACGTCCACGGTAGATGCCTCGCCCGTCACCCGATCATGCAGCGCAATGCCGACCAGCCCTTCAGGGCTGCCGCCACCGACAAAGGAACGGACTTCCTTGTTCCACAGCACGGTGATCTTGGGATTGGCAAACAGGCGGTCCTGCAGGATGCGTTCGGCCTTCAGGCTGTCACGCCGGTGGATCAGCGTTACGTCATCGCTATGGTTGGTCAGGTAGAGCGCTTCCTCAACCGCGGTATTGCCGCCGCCGATCACCGCCACCTTCTTGCCGCGATAGAAAAAGCCGTCACAGGTCGCACAGGCGCTGACGCCCTTGCCCTTCATCAGTTCTTCGCTGTCGAGCCCCAGCCATTTGGCCTGTGCGCCGGTCGCGATGATCAGGACATCGCCTTCATAGATATCACCGCCATCGCCGATCAGCCGGAAGGGGCGTCTGGACAGGTCAACCGAGACGATCGTGTCGTACATCAGCCGGGTGCCGACATGCTCGGCCTGGCCCTGCATCTCTTCCATCAGCCAGGGGCCCTGGATAACCTCCCGAAAGCCAGGATAGTTTTCCACATCGGTGGTGGTCGTCAGCTGCCCGCCGGGCTGGATGCCCTGCACCAGTATCGGCTTCATGCCAGCACGCGCGCCGTAAATGGCGGCAGAAAGGCCAGCGGGCCCGGAACCGATGATGAGCATGCGGGTATGGTGGGTAGCGGGCATCTGGGGGGCTTTCATTCTGGACCTGCCCGGTCTGTAGGGAAGATCGGGCCTTGCTTGCAACATGGTGTTCGCAAGGGCGCGCACAATCGTTACGCCAGCGCAGATTTGCTTGCAGCGCGCATCGCCACGCTTTGATCACCCGGCCCCGGCGGGGCGGAAATGGTAGCGAAGGAGGGACTTGAACCCCCGACCCCAGGATTATGATTCCCGTGCTCTAACCAGCTGAGCTACTTCGCCCCAAAGGGACACGCCTGTTGGCGAGCGCGGGGCTATAAGTGCGGCATCGCCCCCGGTCAACCACCCCGGCATGATTGCGCGATTAGCGAAACATGTGGCGCGAGATCAGCGCCCATGGCCCGCCGAGATAGGCCCATGCGGCCAGCCCGGTTATTGCCAGCGGTCGCGGCTGAAATTCGGCCGCAAGTGTTGTGATCAACGCCTTGGCCTCGCTAGGCTGCACCTTGTTCTGGATGGTGATGTGCGGGCGCCAGGGGGCGGCATCCTGTGGTATCAGCATCATCGCAAAAGCATTGGCGAGCCGGTGGCGGATCAGCTCGAGCTCAATCGATTCGATGCGAAAGGCGGTGCCGCGTCCCAATGACATCAACCCTGCCACACGCGCCGCAGGAGCAGGCACGCCCCGGGTTTCATCGTTCAGGCGTTGCCGAAGTTCCGCTTCCAGCGACGGCATGAGATGATGGAACATCGTCAGATGTGCGTCCAACTGGTTACGCTCAGGGAGAAAATGGGCGCGCCGCAAGCCATCGACATAGGCAAAATCCTGCTTGCCGAGCAGCGCGGTAACGATGATTGGCGCGCCGGCGGGCGTGGTCAAATCTCGACCTGGCTACCCAGTTCAACCACCCGGTTGGTCGGCAGGCGGAAAAATTCCATCGCGCTTTCGGCGTTGCGCAGCATCCAGGCGAATAGTTTTTCGCGCCAGATCATCATGCCGGGATGATCAGACGGCAGCAATGTCTGCCGCGAGAGGAAAAAGCTGGTGTCCATCATCCGGAAGCTGGCGCCGCACTGATCGATTCGGGCAAGTGCGGCCGGCACATCTGGCTCCTGCATGAAGCCATAGTTCAGGATCATCCGATGAAAGCCGTTGTCGAGATGTTCGAGCTGACAGCGGCCGTCATCGGGGCAATAGGGCTCATCCATGATTTTGACGGTGAGCAGGATGATGCGTTCGTGCAACACCTTGTTATGCTTCAGATTGTGCAGCAGCGCGTGCGGCACGCCTTCTGCGGTCGATGTCATGAACACCGCTGTCCCCGGCACACGGGTCGCCGCGGTTGCCGCCGACTGAATGAACACCTTCATCGGCATCGCCGAATCACGCATCCTCTCGATCATCAGCTTGCGGCCCTTTGACCAGGTGGTGAGCAGCACGAAAACGATCAGCCCGATCAACAGCGGGAACCAGCCACCGTCGGGGATCTTGGTCAGGTTCGCGGCGAGATAGGCACCGTCGACCACGAACAGCAGCGCCAGCAGCGGCACTGCGTAATAACGCGGCCAATTCCAAAGCCGGAACAGCACGACTGCAAGCAAACATGTGTCGATCGTCATCGCGCCCGTCACCGCGATGCCATAGGCCGAGGTCAGGTTGGAGGAGGTCCGGAACGACAGCACCAGCAGCAACACCATCACCAGCAGCGCCCAATTGACGATTGGGATATAGATTTGCCCTGCTGTCGATGCGCTGGTGTGTTCAATCCTGAGCCGAGGCACAAAACCGAGTTGAATGGCCTGTTGGGTGACCGAAAACGCGCCTGAAATCACGGCCTGGCTGGCGATAATCGCTGCCATGGTCGCCAGAATGACAAGCGGCAAGCGGAGCATTTCCGGGGCAAGCAGATAGAAAGGGCTTTCAAGCGCCGTCATCCCGTCACGCGCGAGCAATGCCCCCTGTCCCATATAATTGAGGATCAACGCCGGCAGCACGAAGAACAGCCAGGATCGCCGGATCGGATTGCGCCCGAAATGACCCATATCAGCATAGAGCGCCTCTGCGCCGGTGACGGCCAGCACGACCGAGCCAAGCGCCAGAAAGGCGCGCAGCGGATCAGCCGCGAAAAAGCTGAAGGCGTATGTGGGCGACAGCGCCCAGATGATTTCCGGCGTTTTCGCAATGCTGATCACGCCAAGCGTGGAAATAACCACGAAATAGGTGAGCATGACGGGGCCAAAAAACAGCCCGACCTTCGACGTCCCGCTGCGCTGGATTGAAAACAGCCCAACGATGATTGCCACGGCCAGGGGCAGCACCAAGGTGGAAAAGCCGGGGGCCGCTACGGTCAACCCTTCAATCGCGCCAAGCACCGACACCGCTGGCGTAATCATGCTGTCGCCATAAAAAAGCGCAGTCGCGAAGACGCCAAGCAGGATGATCCCCTGGCTCCAGCGCTGGTTCTTGGTGCGCCCGGAAATCAGCGCGAGCAGCGCCAGGCTGCCGCCTTCGCCCTTATTGTCAGCGCGCATGATCACGCTGACATATTTCAACGTCACGACGATCATCATCGACCAGAACATCAGGCTGACCACGCCCATGATGTGCAGCGTATCCAGCGTCAGCTTGTGGTGGCCGGCAAAGGTCTCGCGGAAGGCATAAAGCGGGCTGGTGCCGATATCGCCAAACACCACGCCGATCGCGCTGACGGCGAGCCTGATCGGGCCGTCTTGGTGATGGCCGTGGCCATGTGCTTCCGCCACCGAATCGCCGGCAAGCGGTGCACTGGGCGTTTTATCAGGCGCGGCATTATCGGTTGGCGGCTCGCTCACCGGCCGCGGCGCCCTGACAAAATGGGAATGCGACCAATGATCACGATGTGACTGCCCACCCGAGGAACTAAAGCGCGGCCCCTACCATGCACCACACAGCCCGGCAACGCCACATTCTGGCGCCCAAAGCCAACCGACGCGCTGGCGGGACAAGCACAATTCAAGGCGCTATAGCCCGGCGCACAACATTTGTCGGAGTGGATCAATGCGAGTCGGTGTCCCTAAGGAAATCAAAAACCACGAATATCGTGTCGGCCTGACGCCAGCCTCAGTCGCCGAACTGGTTCGCGCCGGTCATCAGGTCGTCGTCCAGACCGGGGCCGGGCTGGGTATTGATTTTGAAGATGGCGACTATGTTGCCGCCGGGGCCAGCATCGTCGCCGATGCCGCCGCGGTCTTCGCCGGATCAGACATGATCGTGAAGGTGAAGGAGCCGCAGCCGAGCGAGATCGCCATGCTGGAAGCCCGCCATTTGCTGTTCACCTATCTTCACCTGGCGGCGGACAAGCCCCAGGCGCTTGGCCTGATGGCGTCGGGCGCGACCTGCATCGCTTATGAAACCGTCACCGCCGCCGATCGCTCACTGCCGTTGCTCAAGCCAATGTCTGAAGTCGCGGGCCGCATGTCGATTCAGGTCGGTGCGCATTATCTGGAAAAGGAACAGGGCGGGCGCGGCGTGTTGCTGGGCGGCGTGCCCGGCGTCGCCCCGGCGCGCGTAGCGATCCTTGGCGGTGGCGTCTCTGGCGTGAATGCCGCACAAATGGCGGTCGGCATGCGCGCGGATGTCACCATTTATGACATCAACAATGCCCGGCTGGCCGAACTCGACATGTTCTTTTCCAGCCAGATCAAGACGGCTTATGCATCGACTGCGGCAATCGCGCAGGCGGTGAAGAACGCGCATCTGGTGATCGGCGCGGTGCTGGTGCCGGGTGCGGCCGCGCCCAAGCTCGTAACGCGCGAGATGCTCAAGACGATGAAACGCGGATCAGTGCTGGTCGATATCGCGATAGATCAGGGCGGATGTTTCGAGACCAGCCACGCGACAACGCATGATGATCCCGTGTTCGAAGTCGACGGCGTGATTCATTACTGCGTCGCAAACATGCCCGGCGCGGTCGCGCGCACCAGCGCCTTTGCGTTGAACAACACGACGCTGCCGTTTGTGCTGAAACTGGCGACGCACGGCGCAGAAGCGGCGATGGCCGCCGACCCGCACCTCGCGAATGGGCTGAACGTGTCGGGCGGCAAGATCCGGCACCAGGCGGTGGCGGATGC
>MSXQ01000012.1:0-129563 GCA_002083645.1 Proteobacteria bacterium ST_bin13 | reverse complement strand
ACTAATTGTCCTATTCGCGCTTGAGAGTCCCACCATCAATGACAGCTCTGGGCTTTTGCCTATAGCGGTCGTCGATAGGTCGGATGATCATCGTACGCCTGATTAATTTTGCAATCGGTTCGCCGTTTGCAGTGCACGATCTTAAGAACCGTTTTTTCATACAGCACCGGCTTCATTGCCTGGTGGCCATAGCGTCAGTGAACCACCCGATCCCATCCCGAACTCGGCCGTGAAACCTGACAGCGCCGATGGTACTACTGCCTAAGCAGTGGAAGAGTAGGTCGTCGCCAGGCATTGTAGCTGGTGCTGTACGGAACAACGTTTCTAAACGAACCCATTCACAAGTTTTGCCCGCGAGGGCGTGCGCGCCTCCGCCCACCGCTCCATCAAAATAGTATTTTGGTGGGTTCCCGGTCGCGGAGGCGTTTGCGTTTCTGGCGGGTATGAGTTTGGACCGGTTTGGCCTTGGCTGAATTGTGTTCATGTGTTGGCGCGGGGTGGAGCAGCCCGGTAGCTCGTCAGGCTCATAACCTGAAGGTCACAGGTTCAAATCCTGTCCCCGCAACCAACTGAACCTTACCATAATCCAATGGTAGGTTCAGTGTGCCCACAGCCCCCGCAACCAACTGAACCTGCTTGGCCCGAGAGCCGCAGTTTCCATGGGTTCCAGAGGAATCCACCAAATCCCGAACTTGCTGAATTTCAGAGAGATCGACCTGATCGAGCTCTCTTTCTGGTTTCAATTCAATCTTGTCGCCTGTGCTCCGGGAGATTTGCAGTATGCCTGCAAGATCGCCGTGGAGATCGGCCACAAGGGCGGTCCTGTCCTCATTCGGAGTGAGGACAATCTTCTCGATCAACTCCCGCATCAGCTTAGCTGACTCATCGCGGTGAATTGGATCGTTGAAGGACTTAATAAGCTCACGAACAGCCGTCGCATAACGCTGAGCCATGCGCGGGTGAATGTAGGCTGGCGCTTCCTCGGTGGTGCTGAGGATTTGCGTCAATTGCTCTTTGCGCCGCTGGAGACCGTTGGCCTCATCCTTGATGAGCGAGACGTCGATGCCGTCCTTGATCGATTCAATGATCTTGTCGATCGCTCTTTGGGTTTTGACCAGCTCCGCCTCATACTGCCCGCGCGTCGCATTGTGCGCCATACGCGTGCGGTTCAGATGGTTGGTGTATTCTGTGCAGAACGCATCGCTCAGCTCGGGCTGCATCAAGCGATCACGCATCGTGCCGATGACCTTCTCTTCCAGCACGTCCTGTGAGATCGTCGTCCGGTTGTTGCACGTGCCCTTGTTGCGCGCCGTCGAGCAGCCATAGCGCCGAGCGGCGACGATCGACATACCGCCCCCGCATTCGCCGCAAGCGAGCAGGTACGACAGCAGATTAGGCGGACGCTTCTTCTGGTTGAAGGCGGGCATATCATCCAGCTTGCGCTGATACGATTTCACGGCATCCCACGTCGCCTGATCGATGATCCGCAAATGCGGCACATCGGTGATGACCCATTCACTTTCCGGATTGAGGCGCGACGTGCGCTTGCCCGTTCTCGGATCTTTCACGTAGCGCAGCCGGTTCCACAGCATGCGCCCGATATAGAGTTCGTTGTTCAGAATACCGGTGCCGCGACGGCGATTGCCGTTGATGCTCGTTTGCCCCCAACCTTCGCCGGTAGGGCTGACGATGCCATCCCGATTGAGTTCGAAGGCAATCTTACGGGGTGACTTACCCTTGAGGAATTCTGCGAAGATGCGCTGGACGATCGCCGCCTCTTCCGGAACGATCCGACGTTCTTCGTCAATGAGTTCACCCTTGGCATTAAACTGCCGCATCGTCTGATAGCCGAAGGCTTTGCCGCCCGCGCTCTTACCTTCCAGCGCCCGCCCTTCGAGGCCGCGCTTCGTCTTGCGCGCCAGCTCCTTGATGAAGAGCGAATTCATCGTGCCTTTCAGGCCGATATGCATTTCATCGATCTCGCCTTCGCTAAGCGAGAACAGACGCACGTCGGAAAATTTGAGATTCTTGTATATGTGCGCGATGTCTTCCTGATCACGGCTCAGACGATCGAGCGCTTCCGACAGCACGATATCGAACTTGCCGCCTCGCGCCGCCGCCATCAATTCCTGCACGCCAGGGCGCATCATCGATGCACCCGAGAGTGCCCGATCGAAATACTCGCCGACGACTTCCCAGCCCTCGCGCGCTGCGCGTTCGCGGCAGGTGCGCAACTGATCATCGATCGAGTTTTCTGATTGCAGATCGGACGAATAACGGGCGTAAAGCGCGACTTTTTTCATGAGAGGGGGCCTTTCGGTTGTGCCCCACTATAGCGGCTTTCGATCGACTTGAGAAATGCCTTGTAGTCGTTTTCCGCAGAAATCCGCGCTAAATGGCGAACAAGTTCGATGAGTGCCAATGAAGGCGGAAGTGTCGCGGCTGTGAATTCCAGCGCGACCATCTTCTTTCCGGCTTCTTCATCAAAAGGCATGTTAAACCTTTTCACCCTTCAATTACATAATAACATAAAAAGCACGATTACTGTTCGAGATCATGTGCTGCATGGCAACAAATGCGCCATGTCCAGACGGGTACTAACCCGTCATTGACGGTAAATCTCAGGTGTAAGCCGGGTATCCCTTGAGACTGTTGCGCGCCGCGCTACACAGGAGAGCGTGGCATATGACTGGGCATCCGCATCTATGGGCGCGCGCAAGCTGCTTTATCGTAGCTGCAAGCGGATCGTGGACAGGCACTATGTCGGACAATGGCCGCGATTTTATGAAGCCGTGTTTGGGCAAACGGCCAATCACGGCATAGGCTATGAAGATAACTTCCGCAGCGGACGCATTGGCCGTGCGAAAGCCGCCGCGCTCGCGACCTGGCTATCGATCCATCACACGCAAGAGGCCGTCGCGCTCGACATTGCAGTGCGCGAACTAATCGAACAAGCGCCACTGGCGAGTTGGGACGACTTCATCGACGGGCTTGCCCAAGACGATACTCTGACAGCCATTGCCATGGATAATCTTGGCATCGTCGGCTTTGCCAACGCCGCCCGCGATCATGTCGTGCAAATGAAATTGAGGCAGCCATTTTGTCTGCACCTTCGCGGCGCAGAAAAAGGCTGCGCCATTGGCTTTCAGCGCTCGCGCGGGCAATGGTTTCCACTGCCATTGCATGAGCGAGACATGGTTGCGGTCATCAGAGCGATTGATGCTTGGTTACCGCAATCGACCATTGCGGACGTGCCCATGCCACTGAGTGAGGACACCGACACCGGGACGGTTGAATTTGTCGTCATCGTTACCGACGACGACACCGCGCGCGCCATCGCATCGTCCATGACGCTCGGCGCGCGAATTCAGTCAGAGCAATTGCTGATCATCGCGCGCCAATGCGACGACGCGCCATCAGCTGACGTGCATCGTACCCGCGTGCAATTTATCTGAAGCGCAGTGCGTCGAGTTCCGCAGGAAGAGGGGACGCCGCCTCCGGATCATGATCGATCAATGCCGACTGAATTTGATCAAAACCGGGCAGGCACCCGCTCAATGCAGCGAGCTGACGCAGCAACGCATCGACATGCTGGGCACGGACTGAGCGCATCGCCCGCATATGATGGATCATATGGCCGAGCCGCTGCGCTGGCGTGGGATGCGAGAGGCCGTGCTGCGCATCCATGAACGATTGATATTCTTCAAACAGCCATGTCATCAACGCAGCACCGAGCAGCGCCATCGTCATGCGCGCTTCGTCGCCATGGGCTTGAAGGCCGGGAATGTTCTCTCTGCCGTCCAGCTGCACCGCGAGCAGTTCGTCGAGGGCCACAGCATCGGCTTCGAGTTCCAACGAACGTCGAAGCCCGTGAAGTGATGCAAACCTGTCGCGCGATTTGATGCCCACGAGATCGAGCCGGGCGGTTACCTCATCCAGTGGTGAGTCCGCTTCATGCGTCTTGAGCAGCAGCACATGCCCTTGGGCGCAATGCGCCAGTTCATGCAGCCAGACATAGCGGGACATCAACATAGCCATGTAGATCGCCGCGACATGCCGCTCCGCATCGCGCGGCACGCGGGCGTGATCGACCGCTGGATCGATCACACCGCCTGCCAATGTGGTGCGCAAAAGAAACAGGCCAGGGACGTCCGCGCCATGATAGCGCGGCGACGTTTCACCCTCGGCATCGCCGATGGAGGGGAACACGCAGGCTTGCGTGAACAGGAACAGGCACAGATCGACAATCGTCGCCATCAGTGCCTGATGCATGACGATCACATGTCGGCCACCGTGATGATCGGCGAGCGCGTTTGGCGTCATCCGTTCGACGAACCCCGCCTCGATGTCGAGGCGTGCGCCCAACGCATTGCGCCGACCGATCCACCCCCTCGCCAGATCGCGAATGCTCGCGAGCGAGGCCGCGAACACTTGTTCGTCCGGTCGCTCGAAATCCGGCTCGAAGGCGACCGCGTTCAGGACATCGCGGGCGTAAGTGGCAAAGGTCATGGGTCGTTGCATGAACCGTTTCTGGATCGTGTCACGGACGTTTGATCATCGACATGCCACCTGATCGATAAAGCAGCATCCGCATATTCGGACATCGCTTTGCGATTACCGCAAGATGTGTGTGGTAGTACCACACATCTTGCCAAAGGGGGGCTCAGGCGCAGCCCCCCTGTTGGATACCCCGGCTAAAATGATCCGGTTCACCGACCCGCCAGGCATGCAATGGCATGCGGCAGGTCGTTCCCTGATCATCGCAACGTATCGCCGTTGCACCACTCGCAGGGGAGACTTCGCTCTCCCCTGCACCCCATGATGGGGGAGCCTTCGCGCTCCCCTCAACCCCATCCACCAAAGGGCTTTCGCGCCCCTCTGGACACCCACGACTAAACGCGTACCGGTTAAAGGCCGTCGAGGCGGCAATGGCGAGCGGCTGCGCCGAACGTTTCTAGACACAAGCAACGGTCCCCATAATCAACGCTTGCTAGATAAGCTCAAAAATGTGAAAATACTTTGTGTCCAAATCTCCTCCCAAAGTCATTTCGCTCAATCGTCAGCCACGACATCATATCGAATGTGCTGACAACATCGATTTTATGCGCTCTCTTAAAAAGGAGAGTATGCACCTTATTGTTACTTCACCCCCATACAACATGGGCAAGGAGTACGAACGTAAAACTTCGCTTGATCTATATGTCGAGCAACAGGCTGCTACAATTGCTGAAGCGGTGCGCCTGCTCCATCCCAACGGTTCGATATGCTGGCAGGTTGGCAATCACGTCGATAGCGGTGAGATTTTTCCGCTCGACATCGTGCTCTACAGCATCTTCAAGCAGCATGGTCTTAAGCTGCGCAACCGCATTGTGTGGAGCTTCGGGCATGGCCTCCATTGCCAAAAGCGGTTTTCAGGTCGGCATGAAGCCATCCTTTGGTTCACCAAAACCGACGACTACATCTTCAATCTCGATCCCGTTCGCGTGCCTTCAAAATACCCGAACAAAAAACATTTCAAAGGGCCGAACCGCGGGCAGATATCCAGCAACCCACTCGGCAAGAACCCGGCAGACGTTTGGGACATCCCCAACGTAAAAGCAAACCATGTCGAAAAGACAGATCATCCCTGTCAATTTCCTGTGGCTTTGGTGGAGCGATTAGTGCTTGCTCTGACCCATCCCGGACAAAACGTGTTAGACCCTTACCTTGGCGTGGGGTCTTCGGCTGTTGCGGCGCTGAAGCATGAGCGAAAAGCGTACGGGTGCGACATAACTCCGGAGTACATCGACATTGCCGAAGAGCGACTCCAGAGCTTCTATAACGGCACGCTCAGAACCAGGCCGATGAACAAGCCGGTCTATGATCCGAACGGTAATGGCTATGAAGTTTGAATGCACTCACGACCATCATAACGCCGCAGCTGAATGGCAGAAGCGCGACATTTATGAGTGGATCACCGACGTATTTGAAGCACCGGCCATCACCGTTTGCCCTGGTAGTACCAATGACATCCGAGCACACATCAACACCGAATTTGAGGCAGAAGGCTGGGCGCTCAATGTCAAAATCGACCAAGAACTGAGCAACACGATTACCGCTATGAAAGGCGATCTGGCATTTCAAATTCAAACAGGGAATATGAGCCGCGCACCTTATGATCTCTTGAAGCTGCAATATCTCTTCCAATCGAGAAAGATCGCAGCAGCTGCATTTGCACTGCCGACGAAGTTTGCGGCTTCCAAAATTGGTAGTAACATCGCTTACTTTGAGCGAATGTGCAAAGAGTTGACAGTATTTGATCGAGTGATCACCGTTCCAATATTAGTTGTAGCGTTTGAATAGAGAAGTCGGGGGCAGCTTGTCTTACATTATCCAGATCATGTCGCCGGTTTCGCGTACGGCCATCATCGCTGGCAAGCTGAGCGCGTCCACTCCAACGCGTGAATTTTACGGATTCCGGAATCGAAAGAGCGATCTTCCTTTTATCCAAGTGCCGATCGAGCTTCCAGTATATCGGATGGCGAATTTCCGCACATTTACAGATCAGCGTGATTATCTCTCGTCCGAAGAAAAGCCGGAAAACTATTTTTCAGCAGGGCAGGAATCGGAAGAAGCTCAGCAATCTCAGCACGGTCTACTTCATCGCCTCGCGGAAAAGGGAAAATCTGACTCGATCGTACCGGTCAGCGTCGTTCTTGAGAAAGAAGGGCAGCGTCAGCCTCTGCTAATCACCGCCAATGGTGTCGTTGTGAATGGCAACCGCCGTTTGGCAGCGATGCGGGAAATTTTTGAATCTGACCGAACGAAATACGCTGCGTTCAGCCACATCGACGTGCTCGTGCTACCCCCGGATGCCACAGCCGAAGAAATCGTGGACATTGAAGCCAACCTTCAGGCGATGCCGGAAACGAAGTTGGACTACGACTGGATCGGCGAAGCCCAGCTGATAAAAACGCTCGTCGGATTGGGGCGCACATATGAGCAAGTGGGCAATCAGTTAAACCGCAGGGACAAGGACATTGGCTATGCGATTCAGACTTTGGCGGAGGCAGACCTTTACCTGAAGGACTCCCTAGGAACAGAAGGCGCTTACAGCGAAATCCGGGAAGATGCTGAACAGCTTTTCCGAGACCTTCCCAAGTTGATCGAAGGCAAATCCGAAATCAAGAAGCAGGCTAGCCGTGTGATTGCCTGGACGTTGTTTCAAAACAAAGAAAAGCTGCCGACCCGCCTTTACGACTACAATGCCGCAATCGGAAAACTCGCAGACGATGTGCTCGACCGTGTTGCCGAGGAACTCGGTATCGATACGCAACAGAGCGATGCCACTGGGCGGAGCGATGACGTAGGCGATTTCGACATTAGCCTAGATGACGAACCAGGCGCTGCTGATTTCCAACCCGTGATCGATGCGTTGATGGATGAAGACAATGAAGAGGTCATCGACTCCCTGATTGAAGCCGTAGTGGCCGTGGTGGAGCTGCAACGTGGGCAGAAATCCGGTCGTGCAACCCTCAAGACCATAACTCAGGCGCACTCCAAACTTGCCGCCGCCGATCTTTCCAGAGCGTCGAAAGAAACGCTACCTATGATAGCGAAGCAGCTTGCGGAGATCAGGCGGCTTGTTGATCAAATGGACGGCCAGTTGAAGAAGGCCATCGCACCCAGCGAGGCAAAATGAGGGCCGCCCATGCCCAGTGAAATTGTGATCGATTTCGACCAAACACGGGTTCGAGGGACGCTCTCAAAAGGCGACGTAGAAACCAGCTCCTCAATCTGGGAACGTTTGACCGCTCGTTTCGCGGGCAGTGCGGATTGTCGCACTATAGGCAATACCTTGGATGTACCGTGGCCTGAAATCTTGGGTGTCATCCGCGAGTTCGGCAGCACGGCCACTCAATCTAGTTTGGATTTTCGATTTCGTCCCACCGAACGCGCTTTGCCGGCCATCCGCCGGTTTATCGAAGAAACAAAAATAGCGCGTTTGTCACGTGGCAAACTCGTTCTTGAGATCACCGAAGACGAGGTGCAGCCCCGACTCAATGCTTTGGGTTTCTCCCGAGAGCTCCGAAAATTCCAAAAGCGTGATCTGGCGCACCTCCTGTCGCTTCCACACGGTGCGAATTTTTCGGTTCCCGGCGCTGGTAAAACGTCGGTGACGTTTGCGCTTAGTTTGATGGTCGCTCGCCCCGACGATCATCTTCTCGTGGTTTCGCCCAAGGCGGCTTTCCCGGCATGGCGTTCTGTTGTCGCCGAATGCATGAGCCCGGATGCGCCAGAAAAGGCGCTCGCGCAGTTTGTGTTGCTCGACGGATCCGAAGAGCAAAATGAAGTCCTTTTGAGGAGCGGGGCTACTCGTTTTCTGATGTCCTATGACCTACTGGTCAGGCAGCAGGCAACCATTTCTGCGTATCTCAGTCGACGCTCTGTTCACCTGGTGCTGGATGAGTCACACAGGATGAAAGCGGGGATGGCATCGCAACGCGGTGCCTTCCTTATCAACGTTGCAACGCTTCCTAATCGCCGGGACATTCTGTCGGGGACGCCAATGCCCCAGAATGCGAACGATATGGCTTCCCAACTTAGCTTTCTTTGGCCGGGGCAAGGCTATGATCTTCAGATTCAGCGCGGAACCGCTCCGCGCGATGTACTCGGATCGTTATATGTCAGAACTACCAAGCACGAGCTTGGTCTAAAGCCCGCCCGCCGCATTTTCTACGACGAGCCAATGGAACAAGGTCAGTTGGCTCTCTACGGTGTCGTCAAGAGCGAGATACTCCGACAGCTTACCAAAGCTGTTTCGGCCAACCAAACAGACTTTTTGTCTGCCCGAAAGTCTGTGATGCGGTTGCTCCAGCTTTCAACGAATCCGACGCTAGCCCTCCAAGCAATGGCACGTGATTATAGTGGCATCACGTCCGGGATTGCGGATCGCGTGATTCAGGAAGGCGCCTCGCAGAAAATGCGCGCGGTTTGTGACCATGCCCGCGCGCTGGCACGGGAAGGGCGAAAATCTGTCATCTGGACGATTTTCACGCAATCCATTCTCGACGTTGAGCGAATGCTGGCAGATCTGAGCCCTGTCACATTGTATGGAGCTGTTCCATCTGGTGATCCGTCCGACCCCGGAACGCGTGAAGGCAGACTGCGCAAATTCCATGAAGACGAACGCTGCATGGTGATGATCGCTAACCCAGCCGCAGCAGGTGAAGGCATCAGCCTCCACACCGTTTGCCACGATGCAATATATCTCGATCGGAGTTACGTATCGACGCATTACCTCCAATCGATTGATCGTATTCATCGTCTTGGCCTCGCGCCCGACATCGACACAAACATCCATATTTATCGCACCCGCGCTCCAGCAGAGCTGGGCAGTGTCGATCTTTCGGTCAGTCGGCGACTCGCTGTGAAAATACGCGGCCTTCAAAACCTCTTAGACGATCAAGATTTGCATGAACTCGCATTCGATGAAGAAAACGCGGATGACCCCGTTGATTACAGCATCGAGATGCAGGATTTGATCGATCTCGTTGCTGAGCTTGAAGGTCGTCAATCGGACGCTTTCAGCGAAGAGGCATAGGCCTTGGACTTCGACCGTCTCTTTACCATTTCAGCCTTTGAGGGGCTTAGGCTGATCCGCGTCATTTTGACCGAAATGCCAACTACTCCCTTGGACGAATGCCGAACCGTCTTAGTCGGACGGTCACCGGAGGCTCGGGCATATGATCTAGAGGCCGCTGCATTTCTCCATGATTTTGTGACCACAGAAGCACCAATTGATAGCGTACTGTTTTATCGCGAATGCGTCATGGCCGTTATGATCAGGGAAATGCCGACCTGGGCAAAAGTTATGACCCTCGGGAGAGGTCGCTTCATCAAAAGCATCAAGCACGAAGATTATCGCGACATACGTAGCGTTTTCCGCGAAGCCGACCTTCTGAAGGAACCACCCACTGATCACGACATTAGATGGTGGGACATTATAAAAGAACGGCTCCGCTCAAACCGTCAGCTCGAAACTATGGAGCGGGCAAGGCACGCCGAGAAGCTTTCTCTGGAGCGTGAAGTGGCTAAGCTGGCCTCGTTGGGCATCGTCGAGATTCCCGTCTGGATGGCCATCGAGGACGATACGGTAGGGTACGACGTTCTTTCTTATCGCCCTGTCGGAAACTCTGTGCGACGTATCCTGATCGAGGTAAAATCTACGATCGCCTCACCCCCCAGATTTAACGTGTCGCGGAATGAGTGGGATCACGCTGCGAAAGTCGGGGATGCATATATGTTTCACATCTGGGATCTCAGTAAATCGCCACCTCAGCTGTTCGAAAAAGCCGTTGATGACGTCCGGCCCCATATTCCAGAAGACGGAGCTGATGGTCGCTGGACGAACGTGCTTGTGCCAGTGTCGATATAACGCTGTCCCAACGGGACGCGATTTAGGCGCTTTGTGCCCCGATGGCGACCGAATAGCATCCGCGCTCATCCGGCCTCGCCAGCTCGATACGTTTGCGATGGCAGAAATCTGTCGATTTCTGATGAAGCTAGTTACCTGATCCACGCCCTTCCACCGTTCCCTGAGATAATGCCGCTACGTTGGCCGGTGCATCCGGCTGGTCAACGGCTTGCCCGCTCCATTCGCTTCGCTCCCGTGTTGGCCGTTTCCCCGCGCTAGCGCGGGTGACCACCCGTCTTTCGCCCCGTCCTGCTTCTTCGCGTCCTCAGGAAACCGCGAAAGGAAGCAGGACATGACCACGTCATCCACCGAACGCTTCGACGTTCATCAAGCCATCACCAACCAGATCATCGCCGCTATCGATGCCGGCACCGGCAAGCTTCAAATGCCCTGGCACCGCTCTGGCGCGAACATCATGCGCCCCGTCAATGTCGCATCCGGCAATGCCTATCGCGGCGTCAACACCGTCGCACTCTGGGCAGCCGCCGATGCCTTTGGCTATCAGCACGGCCTTTGGGGCACCTACCGCCAGTGGCAGGATCGCGGCGCGCAAGTCCGCAAAGGCGAGAAATCATCGCTGATCGTCTTCTACCGCGAATTCGCATCCGGTGATGATGCTGATCATGATCAGCCTGCCGACGATGATCGTCGTCGGCGCTGCATGGCGCGCGCGTCCCGCGTGTTCAACATCGATCAGGTCGATGGCTATGTCGCATCCGAGCCGTCACCCGATGACAATCGGGTCGATCCGGTCGAGTCCGCCGAAAGCTTCGTCGCGGCAACCGGTGCCCGCGTTGGCGAAGGCGGCGATCGTGCCTTCTACAACACGCGCGAGGACGCGATCACGATGCCGGATCGCTATCGCTTCATCGACACGAAATCCGGCACGGCGACCGAGGCATGGTATGCCACGTTGCTGCACGAGCTGACGCACTGGGCGGGTGCGTCACACCGGCTGGATCGCCAGTTTGGCGAACGCTTCGGCGACGATGCCTATGCGATGGAGGAGCTGGTGGCCGAGCTTGGCGCGGCGTTCCTCTGCGGCGACCTTGGGATCACCGCCGAGCCGCGCGCCGACCATGCCGCCTACATCGACAGCTGGCTGCGTATCCTGAAAGGCGACCGCAAGGCGATCTTCACGGCGGCCAGTGCCGCCAGCCGCGCGGTTGAGTTTCTATGCCCAGTATAGTGTGCGATCCTACATCCAGATAAATTGATCCTGCCAGTAAAATATCCCCCCTGGCGTGAAAATGTCATCCAAAACTCTGTAGATGAAGGTTAAAATACTAAACGTCGCAGTCAGTTTTAAGGCAAAAATTGCGACATTCAATCTTCTTTTGTCATCAACAGTCTTTCCGCAGGAAACGTTGAATTTATTTATGGATGCAATACAGTCAATTAATTGATCAATCGAATTGTTGTATTCATCGATAGCACCATTCCATTCATAAAATGAGACTTCTGGATTGCGCGCTAAAGACTTCACCTTGCGATCCAAGCCAATGAAATCTGCCCTCAGCTTGTCAGCTGATAACAGAGGCTTTCGCTCCGCCCGGAACCCATATTTTATACCAAAATCCGAAAGATAATCTCTCTGCAGTCTCTCGGCTTCGGAAAGGGTGTCAATAAGAGCCTTTTTTGTATCTAAAACCACTTGCCGAGTAATTTCTCGGCATAGCAAAGTTGGCCTCTCGGCAGGTTCGCTCGAACCTCGATCGATCTCAAGGCGATATCTCGTTTCCAACGAGCTGCGGCTCAAATAAATATCGGGGTCACTTTTCCTGCGCGGGATAATCCCTTCCAAAGTGCGATATGCTCGCTCAAAGAGCGCATGCTCTTTTTCGGCCGAAAAATCAACCATGAGGCCGAATTACACCTTTAGAGCAAACTTAATTCGCCGCCAAAATCTAAAGAACCTACTTTGAGGAAAAATAAGCTCAGTCGGCGCTTCTTGCAAAAACTTTATGTATATGTCCGTATCTTCTGGAGTTTTTATCTCGTCGACAAAACGCGGCCCCTTATAACTCCGAATGTCAAAGCTCGGCGTATTACAATCGGCACGGAACTTGTCCGATACGCTCATGCTGCCAGCCCTCTTCTTTGTAAACATACAACATCATAGCCAATTCCGACAAGAATAGCAATGAGATCGTCGTCTGATTTTATCGCGAGTGTTCTACAGACGTCATCTTTATCATCGATGTCAGTCAATGGAGGAGCGTAGGGTAGACTTTTTGACCTTGAAGATACTATACCTCTTGCCTCGCCAATAAGCATACCTGGGTTTGGATTGTGTTTGAATTCAGTCATTCCCGCTTCGAATAGCATAGCAACGTAGTCGGAAAAGCTACCCTTATTATTATGACTGTTCCAGCAGATATGCAAATTTGTCCACCATTCGTGAGAAACACGAGGGCCCTGACCAAAAAATGCACGTATAACTATAGCCATAGCTACCCCCAAATTTTTGAGCCTTGAATCGAAAAGGGGCAATCTTGTCAAGTTGAAAGTGAATTGGGCTTCTTTGCTTGGAGTCCATGTTTTAGATCGAGGCTGACTGAAGAAGCTCATTAATTTGTGGGGCATTGGTCGATACCCACATCTCTCAGTATGAGAGTTATCCCAATGTTGCTCAGAGATTCGACGATGACGCAAATGTCCCGACCGCTCAGGGCGCTTTCGTAGATGAGGATTTGGCGCAGTCTGACGTCGAGTTCGCGCAGCTCCTGCGTGGTGAGTTTGACGAGATCGTTTATCCCGATCAGTTGATGATGGTGCATGGTGCCCTCCCGTGGTTGCGCCGGACCATTCCGGCTCTTGTCGGGAAAGCGGCTGGCACAGGGCGGACGGGCTGCACCGATAGGGCGCAACGTCAGTGGAGCAGGACATACCTGTCCTTGCAGCCTTGCAGGCCGACTTGTGGCTTCGTTGATTTCACCAAGAGCTGATGGACGCGCGCATGCGCGGGGGGACTTTGTCTCCGTCGATTGATGGGGGGCGAGGGGCAGTCAGATGAACCCGTTTGGGGTCTGGGCTTGCTCGTTTTTTGACGCCAATTCCTGACCGGACGCGATCGGCCGTCAATGCCCGGCCCGCTCCATTCGCGTCTCTTCGATCCGCTCCCGTGTAAGGCATGACGCCCGATCTTCTCCGTCCGGTCCTTTGGAATGGCGCAACGAGCCAACCCAAAACCAAAGGAGATTTTCACATGGCACGCACTCAAAACACCCCGTCTCTCATTCCGCCCAAAGCCCCCGACTTCATCGCCTGGCACGTCCAGCAAAAGGGCGAGAAATCCTACTGGAACAAGGTCGGGGCTTCATGGAAGCACAAGGACGGGAAGGGCATGACGCTCCAGCTGGAAACGCTGCCCATCAACGGGCGCATCGTCCTCCGCCAGCCGCAGGACGAGAGCCAGCAGGTCGAAGGGGCGCGCCAATGAGCGCGCCCATCACCACCATGCTGATCTGGAACGGGATCAAGATCATGATCACCCACACACCTAACTACTGCAAAGTGGACATCGATCACATCGAGCTGCACGTCGAAAACCGTGAACGCATCCCTGTGACCGAGACCGGCTATCGCTCGCACTTTTGCCATGAATCGCTGATCGAACCTTACGGATCGGCACTGGCGTTCGTGCAGGCATGGCTGGATCACGAGGCGTTGGACCCTGAATGGCGGGCTTATGAACTCGCTTCACGGCAGATGAGTTTGTTCTGACCCTCGCGTATCGCTCACATATAAGTGAGCGATACGTCTCACTTTGCTCATTTATAAGTGGGCGGAAGTCGGCTTAGAAAAGTTCCTCAAGCAAGCGACGTTGCTCCGTATGCTTGGCTGGGTCATTTGCCTTCAGCTTAGCGAGATTGAGCAATTTCCAGCGGATGGCCGGTAAGGCCGCCGCCTGTGGAAGACCTATGGCATCGAAATCAGGCGCGCCATCATGCAGTGATAAGATGAAGCGCTTTGCGGCGTCGTCGAGCCTGGCGGCGATGTCATCAAAAAGTCTGACCCGCGTTTGCTCCAAAATCGTCAGCGAGATCGGAGCCTCCGAGATATCCATCCCCTCGAAATGCTCGGCAAAGACGACGCCCAGTTCTTTTGGCGTGGGCTTGAGCAGTTCATGGGGTGGACGACCCGAGCAGGCGACATAGGCCAAGAACGCACGGAACAGCGGTTCGGTGAGACCTTCGTTTTGATAAAGGACGTGGACGTCGAACAGGTCACGCGGATGTTGCCGATCAACGGTCGCGTGTAGCTTGCCCGCATACATATCCTCGAAGGCGACCACCTGCATTTCCGCAAAGCCGAACGCATCTTCGACCGCTGCCGTCACTGCCATCAGCTTTGGCGGATACAGACTCCCGCGTGTCACAGGCGAGGTTTCGATCTTGATGCTGGCGCCGCCACGCGAGACCATCAGTCTTGTATCCTGTCCATCGCCCCCTTTGATGCGATGTGCGATTGCACCCGCGACTTGCTTGCCAATCGACTCCACCAGCCGATCGAAGGCTGCATCGATTTCGGCGAGGCTCTCGCCCCTCTCCTTGATCGGCAGGTATGTGAGGTCGATATCGACCGACAGGCGCGGCAAGTCCCGATAGAACAGGTTGATCGCCGTGCCACCCTTCAGCGCAAATTGCTCTTCGCGCGCCACCAAGGGCAACGCCTCGACAAGCAATTGCACCTGGGCGCGGTATCGGTCAGCTGTCATGATGGGCATCCGTTTTCATCGTTCCCGCGAGTTCCTGCGGGACATAGATATGATAGACAGGATGCAGCTTGCCGCCCGCTACCAGAGCGCGCGGTCCTGATCCGAGATCAACGCCTTCGAGGTTCAAATGCTTGCGCCAAGGCGGATTGTGTCGGTCGGCAAACACCATAAAGAGCCGTTTGACCTTGACGCTGCGGCATACGCTCAGCAACTCGGTCACACGCCTTGGCCGCAACGTCAGCAGGCCTTCAAAGAGCTTGTCGATGTTGTCGAAACTCTCGTTCGAAGGCAGTTCATTGATAGCTTCTAAGATCGCCCGCTCAGGCGATGATGCCACCACCGGCCAACGCAGAGCGCCAATAGTCATCGCCGTGCCGCCGTCCCCTGTCTTGGCTTCGCGTTGCTCGATGCCAGTCAGATTGTCACCGAACAATGTGCTGCGTTTGCGCATGACGATCCGCGTATTGATCGGCAGGCGCATGAGCCAAGCGGGATACGCATCAGCATAGAGATAGAGCGCGCCCTTGTCCGTCATTGGCAAATAATGGACATGCCCGAACAGTTCGAGCGCACTTGTTCCACCGATATGCACTGCGTAGTGCATGATCGATTGCAGCGAGAGGATGTATGGCCGCCAATCAAGGGCAGCTGCTTCCCGGTTACGTTCCGCGAACGGGCGGCGATAGAGCGCGCGACCGACCCGCTCCAACCAGCCGCTGCGTTCGTAGTCGTGTATGGAACTGCGCGCGATGCCCTGTCGCTCCAGCCATGCTGTATCCACAACAAAGCCAGGCGGGACGTCATCGATGAGTGTTTTTAGCTTTGCGCCTTTTTGTCCGTTCATAGCGAACATTCTGGCATAGATTCGAAATTATCACAAGGACGTTTTTTGATATCATTCTCAAAAGTTCGTCAAAACCTAACTTTTGAGAGAACTTCCAAAAAAGAGATGCATCTGATTCCGATGACATCCTCCGAAGGGAATAAATGCGCCTTATCCCTTACAGGGGATGAACCCTCACCGATTCCTACTGCGATCCATGTCCGGCGATTTCTGTGCCAGTGGTTTGAACTCCCGATGCACCTCGCTCGGCTTGCCAAGTTCGCGATCGAGTGACGGGCGCTTTGCGGGCGCGCGGTTGTCCTGTGCGGGTGGCGGCATCCGGTCGAGCCGGATGCCTGCCGATCCCGGTGGGGCCAGTCTTGGATGTTGAATCTGCATCGGCGGCTTGGGTTGCGGCTGCGCATTGTCCTTCGTTGCCGCGTCCATCTTGTTCAGGTCCTTCATGGTGAAGGCCGTACGCGATTGATCCTTGTCCACCGTTCAATCCTTTTTCCAAGACTGGCAGCCCTCAGGCTCAGTGCAGATTGCGGCCAAGCAGTTTGAGCGCGTCATCCTCGAACCAGCGCACCTTCGTGCCGATGATCGGGTTCAGATTTTCGATCAGGATGAGTTCCCTGGCGGCATGCATGCGCATCAGCTCGTCGGCATAGGCCAGTTGCCGCTGACTTGCCGCCGTGGTCTCGGTGAATGTGGTTGAGCTGTTCGACGTGAAGCCGCCCTGGCCACTCGATGTGCCGAATGCGCGGGCCACCGCGCTGGAAAGATTCCAGACCGTGGTGACGCCGCACAGCGCCTGAAAATAGTCCGCCGTCATCCGGTCGCGACTGCCAAAATACTGGATCATACCGCTATTGCCGATGAAGGTTTCCCAGCCGTCGCCATAGATGCGCTTCAACTGGCCAACATCCTGCACGATGCCCCACAGCTGAATGCCAAACCCTGCCATCAGGCCGAAGGCCTGTTCGACCATCGACAGGCGGCCAAGCGCGGGCATTTCATCAAGGAGGAAGAGCACGGGCTTGGTTGGCTTCACCGCGATGTTGCGCGCGTTCACCGTGATCGCTTGCTGGATCAAAAGGCGCAGCCACCGGCTGAACGCATTCAGTCGGTCAGACGGCAGCACCAGATAGACCGTCATTGCCTGCGTCTTCAGATCTTCAAACTTGAAGTCTGACGCCGACAGGCTTTCACGAATGCGCGCGCTATCGAGAAAATGCGTCTGTGCCTGTGCCGAGGCCATCACATTGGCGAGCAGCTTTTCTTCTTTTTGCAGGCAGCGCGCGCCCGTGCTGATGACAATGTGATGATGCGAATCCAGCATCCGCTCGAACAGCGCTTTCGTGTCATCGCCATCGAGCAGCAGCAGATCGCGCACGCGCCCAAGGTGGCGATAGCCTTCCTCGCGCTCGTCGGTAGCCACATAAAGGATGATGCCTTGCAGCAGCGCCTTGGCCTCTTCATCCCAGAAGCTATCTTGCCCGCCGCTCGGCACCACCAGCGCATCGGCCAGCAGCATGGCGTTCTCGGTGATGTCCACATCACCTTGCACCAGCCAGTCGAGCGGGTTGAAGCGCGCGATATCTTGCGCACCCGTGATGCCCCACGGATCAACCACCAGCACCGACTGCCCCATCGCAACGCGCTGACCAGCGGTGATCATCGCGTTCTCGCCTTTGGGATCGATGACCAGCATCGATCCACCATAGGTGAGCAGGTTTGGAATTATCGAAGCCACGCCTTTGCCCGAGCGCGTCGGTGCGATCGTCAGCAGATGCCGGTCGCTGGCATAGTGCAGCGGCTTGGCGGTTTCATGATCGCCGAAACGGCCAAGACGGATGCCGGTATCGCCGACGACGCCGTGCTCTTCGAGATAGGGCAGGGTCGCCCATTCAGCCGAACCAAAGGTTGTGGGCGGCTTGGCAAAGCCACGCACCAAGGCGCCGATCCAGTAGAACAAGGCAACAAAGAACGCGATCGTGCTGATGATCGAGGTCATACCAATGCCCGCCGGTCCGGCATCGCCGACGCCCAGCAGGACGCCGAGGCCGACAACGATGGCGGCCGTAATCAGACGAAACTTGCGCGCGTTCGGCGAGAACAACCAGCCGAGCGTAAACCCGGCCATCGCCGACAAGGCGATCAATACCATCTGCATGCTGCCGATCATCAGCGACGCGCTGCCGCCGATGGTGAGCTTGAGCAAAACGAGCGCACCAAATCCGGTGACGACGATCGTCTTCAAACTGGGTAATTGTCTTTCACTGTGCATGGGAAATCTCCTTAGCGGTCGAGAGAAATGCCGCGTTTGCGGCGGTCATGCGCAGGGTCGGTTGGCCGCTCGGCCTCCCTGCCTGCGGCATCCTGGAGGCGCGCGCGGTCGCGCAGCGCGGTCATCACATCGCGCGCGAGCACGCGGCGATCATTCGCCTGGCGCGCGCGCAGCATGTCGAATTCAGATTGGAGGGCGCGGCGTTCGCGCAGCTGATCAGAGACCAGCCTGTCCCGCTGCCACTGATCACGGCGCAGTCCGTCATAAGCTTCCAGCCGGTTTTGTTCTTTGATGGCCTTTGCTTTGCCGGTGAGCGTGTCCCACAATCCCGCCATGCCGGTGCGCAGCCGGGTGGCACGCGCAGCCGTTTCATGCGCCCGTCGTTCGGCTTGTTTGCCTTCCAGCCGTTCGCGCTGCGCGCGGTGCAGTGCCGTAAGCGCGGCGAGCCGATGATCGAGCGGCGCGCGTGCCGCCACCTGTCGGGCTTTGGTGTCAGCGATGAAAGATTTGATCTGACCCGTTACGCGACCGCTCAGGTCATACGCTACCGCACCAACCGAAGGCAGTTCGTCCGGCGTGCCGAGCTTGATGGCGATGTCTTTGGATTTGACGCCCGCCCACCGCGCGACCGAATAGACCTCGCCTTGCAGATCGACCGCGACGAAGCCGCGCCGATCACCGCGCGCGAGAAAATAGCCATACTCAGACAGGGCATGCGCAAAGGCGCGCTGCGAGTCGGAGCGGTTCCACGCATCGCGAAAGATGGTTTTGATCTCACGCGGATCGACGCCCTGGCGCTTCGCGCGCTGCCATTCTTCAAGCGAGAAATTGAGCGGATTGCGATGACCGTCGGGTCGCAGCCCTTCGGGCAATTGCCAGCCATGATCGAGATACAAATCGCGCGACAGCGCGGTCAGCTTGTTCTTGAAATGCGCGAGATTAACCGCGCGCATTTCCTGCGCATCGATCCGGCTCCACACGACATGCGCGTGCCGCCGTCCTTCCTTCTCGTGATAGACAATCGCGCGCGGCTGGCCTTCAAGGCCGAGCGCCTGTTCGGCAGCATCCGCCGCGCGCTCAAAATCCGCCTCCGAAACCTCCGCGCCTTTCGGCGGGTTCAGGCTCAGCGAGAAAAGATATTGCTTGCAGCGTGTGCCGCTGGCGATGGCCTGCGTTTCCTTGAACGCGCCATGCAGATCATCGCTCGCAAAGCCGCGCAGCTCTCCGACACGAACATGATCATTGTCGCGATCATTGAGCAGATGCGATGCCAATTGCGCGCCGCCAGCGCGCTGCGATCCCTTGAGGATCATGACCGTAGTCCAGGCCGCAACGATGCGCGTGCGAAGCTCTGCGAGGCCGATTCATCGGGGCGCTTTTCGTGTGGGTCGAAGGGCCCCAGCGCCTGCATGAGCAGTTGGCGCATGATGCGCACATCGTTGCACGCCTCACGGATCGCCCGTTTCGTGTCTTCATCGAAATAGAAACTGCCAATGTTCGTCGCATGCGCGAGCTGGTTGAGGTTGTTCGCGATGCGCGTTGCACCAAGGCAGGCGAGCACCTGGGCCAAGGCCGCATGATCGGCGACCGGCGACTTGCGCCGCGCGCGATATCTTGGCGCATCATCGGCGAGCAGCAGGCTCTTGATGTAAGCGCCCACCGGCATCGAACCGGCATTCTTTTCAATCTGTGCCCGCTCTTCGAATGTCAGGCGAAGCGAGAAGGGCGCGGCTCGCTTGCCTCTTTGACCATAGGCCATCGGTTGCTGCCTTTCGGCCTGCAACACCACCGAGCCGGGAATTGAACCGCCGCTTCAAATCCCTGCGGATTTGGAGCTTTTCTTAGGTTTCCGAGCGTCTGTGATGTCGTAGGCGTTGAACAGCAAGTCCAAGCCAGGGCGGATTTCTGTAGGTAAAACAATCCCATCGGACGTGCCCGATAGGTTCAATGCGGGGTCAGTCCCCGCAACCAACCATCGCTGCAAAGCAACCTACAAAAAGCCCCGCTGTCCTCAGCGGGGCTTTTTGTCGTTTGGCCTTGGCTGCAAACCGATACTGCATCGAAGCGGTCTTGGTGCTCTGACGCGCCAAACCCGACTGGCGCCGTGGTGGCCAGCCTGTCAGTCACCCTGCCTCCCTTTCCGCTTTTGGCTTCGCTTATTCGGTTCGGTGGCGACATGAATGGGCCGATCTGCTAGCGCCCGCCGCATGGATACGCTTGATATCGCCTTCACCGAAGCCCGTCGTTACCTGGCGTCGCTTGATACCCGCCCCGTGGCATCGCGCGGCACGCCGGCGGCGATCCGATCACCGCTGCCGGTACAGTTCCCCATGCATGGCATGCCCGCAACCGACGTGGTTCGTGCCATTGCAGCGGCAGCAGAGCCGGGATTGACGGCCAATGCCGGCGGACGTTTTTTCGCCTGGGTCAAGGGCGGGGCGCTGCCGGCGGCGCTGGCAACCGATATCATGTGCTCAGCCTGGGACCAGAACGTCGTCCTGGCATCGACCAGTCCCGCCGGTGCCGTGCTTGAAGAAGTGGCCGGTCAGTTCCTGCTTGAGGCGCTGCGGCTGCCAATCGATGCTAGCTATGCCTTTGTCACCGGGTGCCAGATGGCGCACGCAACCGCGCTGGCGGCGGCGCGCCACGCGGTGCTGGCGCGGGCGGGATGGGATGTCGAAGCGAAAGGCCTGCAAGGGGCGCCCTTCATTCGTGTGCTGGCCAATGCCCATCACCATTCGTCGGTTACGCGGGCGTTGCGCCTGCTTGGTCTGGGGAGCGACTGCATCGTGCCGCTGGGTGGCGACCTGCCCGGTATGGTATCAGCAGAGGTGCTGAGCGCTGCCCTGGCCGATGCCCCGGATGCGCCGACAATCGTCATCTTGAATGCCGGCGATCTCAACATCGGCGCCTGCGACGATTTCGCAACGTTATGCCCGATGGCGCAAGCTACCGGTGCCTGGGTTCATGTCGATGGGGCCTTTGGGCTTTGGGCCAATGCCAGTCCGCGGCTGGCCCCGCTCGTTGCCGGGGTCGAGCTGGCCGATAGCTGGGCGACCGATGGCCATAAATGGCTGAACACCCCCTATGATTGCGGCATGGCGATCACGCGCGACCCTGCTGCGCACAGCGCGGCGATGCGCATGACGGCGGCGTATCTGACGACTGGTGGTGCGGTGCGCGACCCGATGGACTTCACGCCCGAATGGTCGCGCCGCGCCCGCGCGCTGCCAGCGCTGGCGGCTCTGATGGAGTTGGGCCGCGACGGGCTGGCTGCAATGATCGAGCGCTGCTGCGACCATGCCGTCGCGATTTACGATGGGATTATTGGATTTGAGGGCGCAACCGGCATCGCCCGGCCGACCATGAACCAGGGCCTGATCCGCTTTGACTCCAGCGACGGGACCAATATCAGCGATGCCGTGATCGCCGCGATCAATGCCAGCGGCGAAGCATTTGTCAGCGGCGGCAACTGGGACGGGGAGCGCGTGATGCGAATCAGCGTCTGTGGCTGGAACACCAGCGCCAATGACGTGGCACGGACGGTGGCGGCGGCCGGCGAGGCACTCTCCCGACTGGGGTCGTCAGCCGATATGGATGCCGGGTTGGCGCGCTGACGGCGGAATGCGGTTGGCGTTCCATCACTGCGCGCCTGAAATAGATGGCGGATATCCCAGGACACGCCCAATTTGGTGATGGCTTTGCCTTGCTTCTTGGCCGCACAGCCGCCACGCTTTACCCGGCTCATAGCGCTTGAACGGCGCGGCAGCCGCCTTCGTCGCTGATCAGCGCGAGGCGCATCGTCGCGGCGGACCAGGCATGCCGATATGGCAGAGCGTCAATAAGATGGAGGAAGCCCGTGCATCTCGATTTCAGCCCTGAAGATTTGGCCTTTCAGCAGGAGGTGCGCCACTTCATCGCGGAGAATTATCCCGCTGATCTGCGCGGCAAGCAGGATGAGGGCGAGGAGATGTCGAAAGAGGATTTCCTGTCCTGGCACCGCGTGCTCGCCAAAAAGGGTTGGGTCGCCCCTGCCTGGCCGGTCGCCTATGGCGGCACCGGTTGGACGCCGACGCAAAAATATATCTGGTCCGAAGAAGCCGCACGCGCGGATTGCATCCGGCTGATGCCCTTTGGGCTGTCGATGGTCGGCCCGGTCATTTATCAGTTTGGCACGCCGGAGCAGAAAGCCAAGTTTCTGCCGCGCATCCTGTCGGGCGAGGATTGGTGGTGCCAGGGCTATTCGGAGCCGGGTTCGGGTTCCGATCTCGCCTCTTTGCGCACCAAAGCAGTGCGCGGCACCGATGCTGAGGGCGATCATTACATCGTCAACGGGCAGAAGACCTGGACGACCCTGGCGCAGCATGCCGATTGGGGCTTCTTCCTGGTCCGCACTGATCCCGATGCTAAGCAGCAAGAGGGCATCAGCTTCCTGCTAATCAACATGAAGTCGCCCGGCATCACTGTGCGGCCGATCATCACCCTGGGCGGGGAGCATGAGGTCAACGAGGTCTGGCTGGAGGATGTGCGGGTGCCGGTGGAAAACCGGGTTTATGAAGAGAATAAGGGCTGGACCTGCGCCAAGTTCCTGCTCGCGCATGAACGCACTGGCATTGCCGGTGTCGCCGCATCGAAGCGCGGGATTGAGAAGGTCAAGGCGATCGCCCGGTCTGAAATGGACGGTGACGCACCGCTGATCGCCAACCCGTTCTTCAAGCGCAAGATTGCCGAGCTGGAGATGGACCTGACCGCGCTGGAATTCACCGAATTGCGCAGTCTGGCGGGCGAAAGCGCCGGCAAAGGGCCGGGGCCAGAATCAAGCCTGCTCAAGATCAAGGGTTCGGAAATCCAGCAGCGGCTGACCGAGCTGTCGCTGGAGGCGGTTGGCCATTATGGCGCGCCCTATTTCCGTGGCTTTGGCATGGGCGATAATGAGCACCCGATCGGGCCCGATTACGCCCACCGCGCCGCGCCGACCTATTTCAACGTTCGCAAGACGACGATTTATGGCGGATCGAATGAAATTCAGCGCAACATCATCGCCAAGATGGTGCTGGGGCTCTGATTGCGTAAGGGCGCTGCCGATCAGGCAGGCCAGCCGATAGGACAGGATTAGTAATGGATTTCACCTATACCGAAACGCAGGACATGCTGCGCGATACACTGGCGCGTTTTCTTGCCGACACTTATGGTTTTGAGGCGCGCAACAAGATGATGGCGGCGCCAGAGGGGCGCGATCCGGGCATCTGGCGGTCGCTGGCGACTGAGCTCGGAATCCTTGGCGCGCCCTTTGCCGAGGAACATGGCGGGCTGGGCGGCGGCGCGCTGGAAAACATGATCATGATGGAAGAATTGGGCAAGGTCATCGCGATCGAGCCTTATTTGCAGACCGTGGTAATCGGCGGCGGTGCGATGAAGCATGCCGGCGGCGCGCTGGCCGATGCGGTGATCCCCGCGATCATCGCGGGCGAGGCGATCATCGCCTTTGCCTATGCCGAGCCGCAGGGGCGTTATGATCTTGCCAATCTGCGCACGACCGCGCGCGCCGATGGCGCTGGCTATATCCTGAATGGTCAGAAGGCGGTGGTTTATGCTGCCCCCTGGGCGACGCATCTGCTCGTCACCGCGCGCACCGGCGGCAGCCAGCGCGAGCGCGCCGGGGTGGAGCTGTTCCTGATCGACGCCAAATTGCCCGGCGTCGTTCGGCGCGATTATCCGACCGTCGATGGCTATCAGGCTTCCGAAGTCTATTTCGAAAATGTCGCGATTCCGGGCGATGCACTGGTGTCGGGCGGCATTGATCTGGTCGAGAAGCTGGTTGACGAAGCGACGGTCGCGGTGTGCGGCGAGGCCTGCGGGATCAGCCGCAAGCTGCACGAAGGCACGCTGGACTATACCAAGCAGCGCAAGCAGTTCGGCGTGCCGATTGGCAAGTTCCAGGTGCTGCAGCACCGCATGGCGGACATGTTTATCGAGGTCGAGCAGATCGCCTCAATGGCGTTGATGGGGACGCTCAAGCTCGATCTGCCCGCAGACGAGCGCAAGGCGGCGGTCAGCCTGGCCAAGGCCAAGGTCTCGCGCTCGATCAATTTTGTCGGGCAGAATGCGATTCAGACGCATGGCGGCATCGGCATTACCCAGGAACTGGCGATCGGCCATTATTTCAAGCGCGGTACGATGATCGAAAACCAGTTCGGCTCGGCTGATTTCCATCTCGATCGGTTCGAAAAGCTGACACTGAGCGTCTGAGGCGCGAGCTGCTTTGGGCTTGGCCTTACCCGTTCGTCCTGGATTGTTTTTCTTCAGGACGAACGGCGCGGTCAGCGGGGCAATCCTTCTGCCATGGTCAGCACAATGGCCCATTCGTTTGGTCTGACCGGGCAGACCGAAAGCCGCGACTGGCGGAGCAATTCCATGCCGGCGAGCTCAGGATTGGCCTTGATGGCGGCGAGGGTCACAGGGTGATTGAGCGCGCGGACGGGTTCGACTTCGACCGAGGCCCATTTCCCGCCCTCGCCATCGGGCTGCCAGGTCCGGCTTACCCGCACGATGCCAACTACGGCCTTCTCACTCACGCTGTGATAGAAGAGCGCCTCGTCGCCGACCTGCATTGCGCGCAGATTAATGGCGGCGGTGGCGTTGCGGACGCCGGACCATTCAGTGCGCCCCTCGGCGACCAGATTTGCCCAGCCATAGCTTTCGGGTTCGGATTTGATCAGCCAATAGGCCATTGCTACACTCCTTGCGCTGGGGCCCGATGATGGCTGGCTGCCCCGTCCGTTGGTAAACCGCAAATGAACGCCGCGTTCCACAACAGTTCAGCGCGAATCGCCTACCCAATGCAACAGGCTCTCCATGCAGTGCGTTGGTACAGGGTGTCGGGCTGGTTGAGATGAGGAGAATGGACATGAACTCGATGTTGAAAAAAGTCGGCCTTGGGTTTGCCCTCGCCGCAACCGCGCTCACCGCTGCCGTGCCTGCCGACGCGCAGCGTTATGGCGGTGGCTTTCGTGGGGATGGCTTTCGTGGCGGTGGCTTTCGTGGCGACGGCTTTCGGGGCGATGGCTTTGGCCGGGGCCGCGGCAATGGCGGCGCAGTGATTGCCGGGATTGCCGGTCTCGCGATTGGCGCGGCGATCGCGTCCAACCGCAACGATCGGTTTCGCGACCGCTATTATTTGGATCGCGGCTATCCAGTGAATTACGATTACAACTATTATAACGACCACGGCTATTATCCGGACGACGGCTATTACGCCTATAACTATCGCCCGCGGTTCAACCGCTGCCGCGTCGTCCGCCAGTGGGACCCTTATTATCAGGAAAGCGTGCGCATCCGCATTTGCCGCTGATCGCAGGTGATATCCGGGGCGGTGCGCATGGTCGCGCCGCCCCGGTTGCGTTCGGGCTGGCAATTTTCGCCGTGCTGCGCCAAGAGCGCTGCCATGAGCGATACACCCCCCGATCGACTGTCGTCGAACCCGCGCAGCCCGTTTTTTGATCAGCCTTTGCTGGAACGCGGCATCGGCATCCGTTTCAAAGGGCTGCAGCGCCATGATGTCGAGGAATATTGCCTGTCCGAAGGCTGGATCCGCGTCGCACTCGGCAAGAAGGTTGATCGCCACGGCAACCCGCTGACGCTGAAGCTGTCGGGCGAGGTTGAGGCGTGGTTTGAGCGCCCAGCCGAGGGCGAGGGCGCGGCAGAGAACGCTGACGAGGCTTAAGCGAAGGCCGCCCGCACGGCGTCTGCCAACGCCTTCATCGCCAGACGATATGGCCCCGGCCCATGGCTGATCCGCGCGATACCCGTCGCTGCCACGGCATCGGCCGCCGGTGCGCCCGGAAAAGCCATGAAGTTGACGGGCAGCGGCGATGCCCTGCACACCCGCTCAAGCAAGGCGAGATCGATCAGCCCAGGCACGAAAAAGCCACTCGCGCCAGCATCGGCATAGGCGTGCGCGCGATCAATCGCGGCGTCGACCATCGCCGCATCATGCGCATCGGCGGGCGCGACCAGGAAAATGTCAGTCCGCGCATTGATGAAAAATGCCGGGCCGACGGCCTGGCGGATCGCGCTGATCCGCCCCGCCTGATCGGCAATGGAATAAAGCGTGCGCGGTGCGGCCCCAATCACCTGATCTTCGAAATTGCACCCAATCGCGCCTGTTGCGGCGAGCGCTGACACATTGGCGGCAGTTTGCCCCGGATCGCTTGCATAGCCGCCCTCAAAATCGATGCTGACCGGCAGGCTAGTCGCAGCGACGATTCGAGTGGCATTGGCCAGCGCCAGGTCAATCGGCAGCGCCTCTGCATCATGAAATCCCTGTGCCGCCGCCACTGACCAACTGCCCGTCGCCAGCGCCTTGGCCCCCGCCCGCTCAACAGCGACAGCGCTGCCCGCGTCCCAGACGTTGAACAGGATCAACGGCTGGCCGGGGACGTGCAGCTTGGCGAATGCAGTGAATTTATCGGACATGGCAGGCCTCTTCAGGGGTGGGGGCACAATCGTTTGGCATTGATCCCATTTGGCGGCCAAAACCCGCACGAAAGTTTAGTTTCGCCAACGCGGTCCACTCACATCGAACCCCGCTGCAACCAGATCATCCAAAATGCCGCCGTGCTCCGCCAGCGAATCGAGTGATAGCACCGCCAAAGTGACCTCGGGCTTGGTCATCAAACCGCGAACCGTTGGCCGCAGCGACGCCTCTCGCGCCAAATCGAACCGGCCGCCCTCGGGCCAACATGCCTGCCGTCCATTATCGGTTCGGGCCGCCAGCGCTTCCGGCACGCGCCGCGCCGCCCAAGCTGCCGACCGTGCGGCGAAAGCGTTTGCCCGCGCCTGGATGCCAGCGGGACCGGCCTCGACCAAGGTCACGGCATCCATCAGGCAGGCCATGTGCATGCGCGGGTCCGAGCCGAAGAAATCGGCCGTGATCTCCTTGACGCTCGCTTGCGCCAAGGGAATTTCCTTGGATTTGTTCTTGCGGACGAAGCGACGCACATAGGCGTTTGCGCCAGGAATGCGCTTCTGGTTCGTCCGGACCGAAGCCTGCAGCGTGATCGCCAAATGATAGGGATGTTTGCGCTCAAAGCCCGGTTTGATAATGCCCCGATCGCGCAGCGCGACCAGCCGCGCCCATTGGTCTGGCGTCGCGATCTGTTGCAATGTCTGTCCCTTGGGAAGCGATGCCTGGTTGCGCCATTTGCCAATCGTGCCAATCAACGAGAACAGCCCGATTTTAACGTTCAACGCTTCTGGGAACATGATGCGGTCCGCCTTGGCGAGCGCGCTATCCAGTGATGCGGGGTCCCATTGCGTGCCCGGCGCGACGCTGCCGATTGAACCCACCAGCACCACGGTCGTTCGCGGTCCTGTAACCTGCCAAACGGGAATGCCGCTGCGCCTTGCCGTGACGACGATATCCTCGGCGGTCGCCTCAGACGGCGCAGCCGGCGGGACCTGCGCCGCCGATGGCGCGAAAGCTGCGCCCATCATGGCAACGCCGGTGATCAGGCGAACGACGAGTTTGCTGGCTGGTGTCTTGCTCATTTTCCACGTTTTTCAACCTATTGTGGCGAAAATCGGGCTGTAAGCGGTTAGGCCAAGCGATCAATCGTAGCCCCCCTTAGAGCCTGATGACGTTAGGTCGCTTCAACCTCAGACCCGTTCGGGCTGAGCGAAGTCGAAGCCCACGCGCTCCGCCTGCCCTTCGACTTCGCTCAGGGCGAACGGNNCGGCGTATGGGTTGGTCCAATCCAACGTCATCTGACTCTAATGAACAAACCGCGCCACGACGTCGCGGTAACTCCGGCTTACCTTCACCTGCGCGTTTGACTGGAGCACCAGGAAGCATTCGCCATTGGTGTGCGGCTTCACCTCTTTTACCAGATCGAGGTTGACGATTGTCGAGCGGTGGACGCGCTGGAAGCGGCGGGGGTCGAGGCGCTTTTCGAGATCCTTCATCGTTTCGCGCAGGATCAGCGTGTTTTCGGCGGTATAGATGCACATATAATCGCCGGCGGCGTCGATCCGCTCGATCGTATCGACATCGACGCGGAAAATCTGGCCGCGATCCTTGATGTTGATGAGCTTTTCGAAACGGTTGGCGGCATGTTGGTCGCCGCCATCTTGCATGTCCGCGGCGGCATCTGGGGCGATTTCGGCGAGTACTTCCTTCAGCCGATCGACCTCTTCGACGCCGCGTTTTTCGGCGAGGCGCTGGCGGACGCGATCAAGCGTATCGGCCAGCCGCGTTTCCTCAACGGGCTTCATCAGATAATCCATCGCCTGCGCTTCAAAGGCGCGGATTGCGTGATCCGAATAGGCGGTGACGAAAACGAACAGCGGTGGTTCGATCTCCATCAGCCCCTGCACCACTGAAAAACCGTCAAAGCCCGGCATCTGGATATCCAGAAACACCAGATCGGGCTTGTGCGTCTTGATGCTGCGGATCGCCTCGCGACCATTGACACAGGTGTCGATGATCTCGACATCCTCATGCGCCTGGAGGCGGAGTTGCATGCCCTGGATCGCCAGGGGTTCGTCATCGACGAGAATGGTTCGGATCGTCATGCGGCCTCTTTCGTCGGTTCCTCGAGCTGGAACGGAATGTCGATCTCTACCCCAAAGCCGCCCCCCGGGTTTGATCGCGTCTCGAAACGATGGTCGGGCCCAAATGCCTGCGCCAGCCTGTCCCTAATATTGGCAAGCCCAACCCCGGTTGAAAGGCTTGGCCGGGATTTTGTTTCATGCAAGCCCGGCCCGGTATCGGATACGCTGATCTGCACCCGCTCGCCGTTCAACCGAGCGACCACGTTGATCTCGGCGCCGTTTTCCTGCGGGGTGACGGCATATTTGATCGCGTTTTCAACCAGCGGCTGGAGCAGCAGCGACGGCAATCGCGCCTTGGCGACGCGCGGATCAATCGAAAAGCTCGGCCGCAGCCGATCCTCAAAGCGCATCTTCTCAATCTCCAGATACAGCTTCAGCGTCTCGACCTCCTGCGCAATGGTGACATTCGCGGTCGGTTCATTGGCGAGCGTGTAGCGCAGGAAAGAGGACAGTCGACTGAGCATCGCATTGGCGCGGTCGGTCTGTTTCAGCAGCACCAATGTGGAGATCGAATTGAGCGTGTTGAACAGGAAATGCGGGTTGAGCTGGTAGCGCAGCATCGCCAGCTGCGCCGTCGATGCCTGATTGCCGAGCTTTTCGAGCTGGTCGATCTGTTCTTCAACAATCAGGTAGAAGTTGATCCCGAAATAGAGCGCCGACCAGCCTGACAGCACCACGAAATTGAGGAAGATCGTGCCGAGCACCAGGTTGAGATTGATCCCCGGATTGTCGAGCTTGATGAACGAGAAAGAAAAGGCATCGAGCACCGCATAAAGCAGCGTCGCCGCGCCCAGCGTGAACAGGGTGAGCAGCACAAGGGTGATCCGCGGCAGGGTGCGATAATAGCCATAAAGCGTGGAAAGCAGCAGCGTGATGCAATAGCCGATGATCGATTCGATCACGATGGCGATCAGGGCGGCGATCGACAGGCCATTGTTGATGCTGGAAACGCTGCGCAGCACCAGATAGCCGCTCCACCCCGCCGCCTGCAGCATCCAGAATGCGCGGTTCTTCTCTTCGAAAAAGGGGCGCGAAAAGATGCCGGGCTTGGGTGCGGGCTCTGGTCCGGCTTGGGCAAGCGCGCTCATTGGGGCATCGGGCGGAGCGGCGGTTCGATCATCGCCCCCTTATAGCTGCTGACAAACCGTCGGGAAGGGGCCTATGTTCGATCGATAAGAGGAGAGAGACGATGGCCGACGGAAACGACATGCCTGGCACCCATGCGGGACACCGCGCGCAGTTCACCGCGATGACCGAGGGGACGCAGGAAGACTGGCTGACGATTGCCACGCATTTTCGCGAATTCTCGCACGGGCTGCCAGCGCGGGTGCTGACGCATCTGAAGTTGCTCGACGGCGATTATGGCGGCTTTCCGGTCGATCGGCTTGAACATTCGCTGCAAACCGCGACCCGCGCGCACCGCGATGGCCGTGACGAGGCGTATGTTGTCACCGCCCTGCTCCACGATATTGGCGATACGCTGGGCAGCTTCAACCACCCTGAAATTGCAGCCGCAATGCTCCGCCCGTTCGTCAGCGAAGAATTGCACTGGATCGCCAACAATCACGGCGTGTTCCAGGGATATTATTATTTCCACTATCTCGGCATGGACCGCGACCTGCGCGAAAATTACCGGGGCCACCCGCATTTTGAGGCCTGCGCCGAATTTTGCGAGAAATATGATCAGTCGGCGTTCGATCCGAATTACGACAGCGCACCGCTCGAGTTTTTCGAGCCGATGGTGGCCCGGGTGATGGCCCGGCCGATCAACAGCATGTATGCGAAGGTGGCCGAAAACGCCTGAGTATCGCTGAGTGACGAACGACAAAAAAGGCCCCGCCGATCCAATCGGCGGGGCCTTTTTTCGGTGTGGCTGGCCCCCAAAAGCAAACCGCCGCCCCCTTTCGGGGACGGCGGCCTGTTAGGGGTCAATATTTAGAGACGACTGGGATCAGAAGCCCACGTTCAGCGTCATGATGAACGTGCGTGGCGTGCCGATCTGCGCAAAGGGGTTGTTGAACTGGGTGGTCGAACCGCCGTTGAAGCCGCCAACGAAGTACTGGTTGGCAAGATTCTGAACGTTCAGCTGCAGATAGGTCTTGTCGTTCAGACCGGCCCAACCCATCGGCAAGCGCACATCGGCGTCGATCAGGGTGTAGGCTGGCGTGCTGGCGTCAAAGGTCTGCACGGCAAAGCCACGCGTGCCGGTGAAGGTCCCCGGCGTATTGGCAGCCGTTGGGCAAACCTGGTTGATCACCGTCCCCGTGCACTGCAGCGCAGGCAGGTTCTGGTCGTTCAGGAAACGCGGACCGGTGCGCTTTACCTGAATGCCGATTTCAACCGGGCCAAGCTGCCCCTGAACACGACCACCAACCGTGTAAACCGGCGCACCCGATTCACGCCTGCCAGCGGTAAGCGCGAAGATTGGGGCACCTGCGACGGTGCAGTTTACCGTCGTGTTGGCAGCGGTTAGCGTGGTGGGGCAACGACCGATCTGGACATTCGACTGGATGTTCGAGTCCAGATACGAACCGAACACATACAGCGTCAGCTCAGGGATCGGGCGATAGGTGACGCTGCCGTCAAAGCCGTATTTATCGACCGTGCCAAGGTTACGGAACAGCGTGACCTGCGTGTCCGGATCAAAGGCGTTCGCGAGACGATTGGTGAAGCGCGAGAAGTAAGGGCCGACCTGAACCTGCAACTTGCTTGAATTGTACCGCAAGCCAGCGTCGAAGTTGTCAGTGGTTTCCGGTTCAGGCTGGCCGGATGGCGACGACAGCGGGAAGTAGAAGTTCTGGTACAGGTTGTCCGTGCTCGGAACCTGCAGACCCTTTGAATAGTTGCCGAAAACCGACCAGCCATCAGCCGGCTTGAAGACAAAGCCAACGTTCGGCAGCACGCGCTGGTAATTGAACGACCGTGACTGCGGAGGGGCAAAGCCCGTTGCGGTGTTGGTCGTCGCGTTGAACGAATACGGGTTTGCCGCCGCAAATGCTGCCGTCTGGTTGGTGCAGGCAACGTTGCCGCTTGCTGCGGTGGTGAAGCAATTCTGGGTGAGGTCGCGCGAGTAGAACGGTGCACGAATGCCCGCCGTCACCACCAGCGCTTCGTCAAAGAACTTGCCGCGATATTCACCGGAAACCTGATGCAGCGTCGCAAACGACAGACGGTCACGGCCTTGAAGCACCGTGCCGGCAGATGTCAGGATTGGCGCATTGACCGGGAACACGTCAAAGGGCTGGCCATTGGCGCGCAGAAAGCCGGCTTCGCCGGTCTGGCGGTGGCGGGCACGATCGAACGAGTAGGTGACACGCACCGAGTGATCGTCAGAGACATCCCAGCGCAGCGAGGCCAGAACGCCGAAGCGGCTGGTCTGGGTCTGGCTGGGGCGCAGCACCGTCACCGTATCGAGAACATCGCCGTCGCCGTTCAAATCGCGACCAAAGAAGTTGGTGGTCGCCGTCTGGCCGGCGCCAGTGTTTATTGCCGTCACGACGGTGCCGACATAGCCCGTGGTGATCGAACCTGCTGGGCGCACACCGGCGAGCGTGCCGGTGCCTTCCGAACCAGCGACCGTGCCGCCGCCATTGGCCTTCACATACTGATAGCTCGGGTCGACCGTGAGGACGAGGCGGTCTGCCAGCGTGAAGCGCGAATTGATGCGGACGTTGCCGGTGTTCGACGGGTTGAACCGTTCATCAAAGCTGGTGCCGCAGCCCTGCAAGGGGGCGGCGGGCGCAAATGGCGTGTCGGTCAACCCAGGGCGTGCAGCCGTCAGCGTGCAGCGCGGGACAGTATACGGCAGTTCGTTAAAGCCGTTGGGGAAGCGGTTGCCGTTCGAATTCGTGCCCGGCGTGCGGACGGCGCCGGTCACCAGGGCAGGGTTGCCGATCGAATTCGGGGCAGCCGTCGACTGGCTGAAGATGTTGTTATCGGAACGCAGCGGCGCCGAACCACCAAAGTTATTGCGGTTCTGGTTGTAGTTACCCGAAACCGAGACGAAATCGCCGTTATCGCCAATCGGCTGATAGAGTTTGGCGTTATACTGCTGCTTGAAAATCTTACCGAAATCATTGAGATACCAGTTGTTTTCGGTGCGGCTGGCAGCAACGAACAAGCGCGTGCCGAACGAGGTGATGTTCCCCGTGTCGATCATGCCGAAGAAGCGATAATAGTTGAAATCACCAACCGACGCGAGGAAGCGTGCGCCCAGCTGCTCGCTTGGGTTGCGCGTGCGATAGTTGACGGTCGATCCCGAGGCAGCCGCCGACGGGGTGTCAACGTCGGTCGAGCCATAGTTCACGTTCACATTCTCGATCAGCTCAGGATCGAGCTGTTGGTTCGAGAAGATCGCATAGTTGCCCGAATCGTTCAGGGGGATACCGTCAAACGTCAGCGCAATGCGGCTTGAATCGAAGCCGCGAATGTTCAGCGTACCGCCAGCCGAACCGAAAGGATCGTTGTTCTGGAAGCTCACACCGGGCAGCGAGTTGATCGTGTTGAGGATCGAGTTGCCGGGGGTCTGGCGGCTGATGAATTCCTGGTTCAGCACGCCCTTGGCTTTGGACGTATCGGGCGATTCGATGCCAGCGATACCCTTTTCCGTGCGTGCCTTGACGACGATGTCGCCCTCGTCAAATTCCATCGAGCCGGTTGACTGCGCACTGGCGGCGGCAGGCATGACGAGCGCGGCAATAGCCGCGCCAAAAAATAGCTGGTTGCGCATTATAGTCCCCTTGAGGCGATTGAGTCGCTGTAAAGTCGCTTTGGATCGGCTTTTTGGACCGTCACAAACGCCCATGCATGGAATTTATTTCGCTTCAATGACAGACTGAATGGAAGCTTAATTGGGCGTCATTGTTTCATGCTGCGTTGCAAAAAAGCACCACCCTCAGTGCCCCTAAAGTCCGGCGACAATCGCCTGCCAGCCGGCTTCATCGATTACCTTAATGCCTAATTCAGCAGCTTTTTTTAGCTTTGACCCAGCCCCTGGCCCGGCGATAATCAAATCGGTCTTGCTGGAGACTGATCCGGCAACGCGGGCGCCCAGCGCCTCGGCTTGAGCCTTGGCTTCGTCTCTGCTGAGCGACTCGAGATTGCCGGTAAAGACCAATGTCTTACCACTCACTGCCGAGTCGCGCGTAGTATGGACGACATCGGATGGGCGGACCTGACGCAACAGATCGCGCAGCGCGGCGCGGTTATGGGGTTCTGCAGCAAAGTCGACCAGGCTGAGCGCGACCTCCGGGCCAATACCCGGTGTTTCGATGACGGACGCCAGCAGCTTGCCAAGGCGCGCCAGGTGCTTTTCGTCGCTTTCGCCGATCGCGGGCGGCGTCGAACGGCGCAAGTGCAGCGCATGGCGGATCACCTGCACCAGCGCGCCGAGCGAGCCATAGCGGCGCGCCAGATCACGCGAGGTGGTCGCGCCGACATGGCGGATGCCAAGCGCGAACAGGAAACGATCAAGCGGTGGGGTTCGTTTGGCGTCGATCGCGTCGATTAGATTCTGCGCTGAAACCTCGGCCCAGCGTTCCCGCATCAGCAGCTTTTCGCGCGTCAGCGTGAAGATATCGGCGGGGGCGGCGATCAGGCGATCATGAAAAAAGCTCTCGATATTGGTGATCCCCAGCCCGTCGATATCGAGCGCCTGGCGTGAGGCGAAGTGCCGTAGCCGCTCGACGCGTTGCGCCGGGCAGATCAGCCCACCCGAACAGCGCCAGTCAACTTCGCCCGGATCGCGCTCGGCGGCGGACCCGCATTCCGGGCAATGGGTGGGAAAGGGCCAGGCGCCGCGCTTCTCATCACGCGACAGGTTTTCGACAATCTGGGGGATGACGTCGCCCGCGCGTTGCAGGACAACGCGGTCGCCAGGCCAGACGTTCAGCCGCGCAATCTCATCGGCATTGTGCAGCGTGGCGTTGGTGACAACGACACCGCCGACCGTGACGGGTTCAAGCCGCGCGACGGGGGTCAGCTTGCCGGTGCGACCGACCTGAATGTCGATCGCGCGCAACATGGTTTGGGCGCGCTCGGCGGGGAATTTATGCGCGATCGCCCAGCGTGGTGCGCGCGAGATGGCCCCCAGCCGATCCTGCCAATCGAGCCGATCGACTTTATAGACGACCCCGTCGATATCGAAGGGCAGGTCTGCGCGCGCGGCCTCGATCATCCGGTAATGCGAGAGCGCGCCAGCGACATCGTCAACGCGCACCAGCATGTCGCTCACTGGTAGGCCCCAGGCGGCGATGGCCTGCATCACGCCCAACTGCGTCTCGCCGGGGATAATGCTGGCGTCGCCCCAGCCATGTGCCAGGAAGCGCAACGGGCGGGTCGCGGTAACGCTTGCATCCTTCTGGCGCAGTGACCCGGCGGCGGCGTTGCGCGGGTTGGCGAATTGGCGGGCCTTGTCGGTGTCCTCCGCTTCGGCGAGCAGCCGGGCGTTGAGCGCGGCGAAATCGGCCTTCGCCATGTACACCTCACCGCGCACTTCGAAGATGGCGGGGGGCGAGCCGGTGAGGGTGGCGGGGATATCGGCGATCGTGCGGACATTGGCGGTTACATCCTCGCCAATCGCCCCGTCGCCGCGGGTGAGCGCCTGAACGAGCTGGCCGTTTTCATAGCGGAGTGAGCAGGACAGGCCATCAATCTTGGGCTCAGCGGTGAGCGCAACGGTTTCATCAGCGGCAAGCGACAGGAAACGGCGGACGCGGCCGTCGAAATCGGTGATGTCTTCGTCGGCAAAGCCATTGTCGAGGCTCATCATCGCCTTGGCATGCGCGACCTTGGCGAGATGACCGGCGGGGGCGGCGCCGACCTTCAGGCTGGGTGAATCGGCGCGGACCAACTGCGGGAAGGCGGCCTCGATTGCTGTGTTGCGTCGGACCAGCGCGTCATAGTCGGCGTCGCTAATTTCTGGCGCATCATCGGTGTGATAGCGCGCGTTATGGTAGGCGATCTCGGCGGCAAGGCGCGCGAGTTCGGCGGCGGCATCAGAATCGGAGCTTGGCAACGACAGCGTCATGGCCATGCGCTAACGCTGACCAAGTTTCGGTTCAAGGAGGGTGCGATGCCGAACTTTGTCCAGATTACCCCGTTCATGCATGTTCCTGATCTGACGGCGGCGATCGATTATTTTTGCGATCTGCTGGGATTTGCGATCCTGTATCGCGAACCTGGCTATGCCTATGTCGAGCGCGAAGGGTGCGGCATACGCCTGTTGCAGAACGACGGTGAGGATGGTGCGCCGCCCGGCAATCGCCGATTTGCCTATTATGTCGATGTCAGCGACGTCGACGCGCTGCACCAGGAATTAAAGCCCAAGCTTGATCGACTGCCGCCGGGGGATGTGTTTGGACCGATCGATCAACCGTATCGCCAACGCGAATTGCTGATCCTGGCACCCGATGGCAATCTGCTTGTGTTCGGTCAGCCGATCAGCGGCTAAGCCGTCTCCAGCAACCGTGCCGCCTGTGCGCGCGCTTCGTCGGTCACGGTCGCGCCTGATAGCATCCGCGCGATTTCCTCCTGCCGCTCGGCCTCGTTAAGGGTGCGGACGCCGGTGCGGGTGACGGTGCCGTCATGGCTTTTGGCGATCAGCAGATGATGCTGCCCGCGCGCAGCGACCTGCGGGCTGTGCGTAACGACAAGCAACTGCGTGGTCTCGGCCAGCCGCGCGAGCCGCTCGCCGATCGCGCTCGCCACCGCGCCGCCGACGCCGCGGTCGATTTCGTCGAAGATCATTGTCGCCGCGCCGCCCTGTTCGGCCAGGCTGACCTTCAGGGCGAGGATGAAGCGCGAGAGTTCACCGCCGCTGGCGATCTTGATCAAGGGTCCAAAGGGCGCGCCGGGATTGGTCGAGATTTCGAATTCGACACGGTCCTTGCCCTGCGCCGACCAGCTGTCCTCGCCGAGTGGCTCCACCACGGTTTTGAAGCGCGCGGCATCGAGCTTTAGCGGCGCGAGTTCGCCCTTCACAGCGCTATCGAGCCGTGCTGCGGCCTCAGTACGGGCTTTGGTCAGGACGGTTGCTTCGCGGTGATAGGCATCGGCGGCAGCGGCAACCGCGCGTTCCAGCGCTGCCACCCCGGCGCCCCCGCTTTCGATCCGTTCAAGCTTGCTGGTCAGTTCTTCGGTCAGCGCGGCGAGATCGTCGGGCTGGACGCGGTGTTTGCGAGCGACCGCGCGCAGTTCGAACAGCCGGGTTTCATCGGCCTCCAATTGCGCCGGATCAAAGGCCAGCGCCTCGGCAGCCTCGTCAACCTTTTCCTGCGCGGTGGTGCCTTCGATGATCGCGCGATCAATCGCGGCAAGGGCTTCCGCCAGCGCCTCATGATCGTCGGTGATCCGTTCCAGGATACGGGCCGCCTGCCGCAACCGGGCAAGCCCGCCTTCCGATCCATCGAGCAGATCGGCGATCGCCTGCATGTCGCCAGCGATTTTCTCGCCGCGCTGCATGCTCGCCCGGCGCGTGGCCAGAATTTCCTCTTCACCGGGTTCGGGCGCAAGCGCCGTCAGTTCAGCGACGGCATGTTCCAGCCAATCGCGGTCGCGCGCGGCGGTGTCGAGTTCCTCGCGCGCGGTGGCGAGCGCGGCCTGCGCGTCGCGCAATGTGCGGTGGGCGGTGGCGACCAGATCGGTGTCGATCCGGCCAAAGGCATCGAGCAGCGCGCGGTGCCCCCGTGCATTGAGCAGCCCGCGATCATCATGCTGGCCGTGAATTTCGACCAGATGCCCGGAGAGATCGCGCAGCAGGCCAGCAGAGGCAGGCTGATCATTGACGAAAGCGCGGCTGCCGCCATCGGCCTTGACGATGCGGCGGATCAGCAAGGGTTCGGCGGGATCGAAATCGAGGCCGTTGAGTTCAAGCAACACCGCGACTGGCCCGCCCAGCCGGGGCGGATCAAAGCAGGCGGTGACCACGGCTTGGGCAGTCCCCTGGCGGACCAGCGACGTCTCACCACGGCCGCCGAGCGCGAGGCCAAGCGCATCGAGCAGAATCGATTTGCCTGCCCCGGTCTCGCCGGTCAGCACGCCAAGGCCTGCGCCGAAATCGAGATCGAGCGCTTCGATCAGCACGACATCGCGGATGGAAAGGGCGGTCAGCATCGCCGCACGGGATCGCTTAGCGGCCGGATCGGCGCGCAGGGACTGGGAAAGGGCCGCGCGGGATCAGGCGCCGACCTTTGCGACCGCTTTTGGCTTATAATCACCCACCAATTTATAGGCGCGCTGATACCAATCGGTTCCTGGATAGTTATTGCCGAGCACGGCGGCTGCCTTTTTCGCTTCTTCGGGCAAGCCCAGCGCGAGATAGGTTTCGGTGAGCCGCATCAGGGCTTCGGGTACGTGCGTGGTCGTCTGATAGTCTTCGATGACATGGCGGAAGCGCATCGACGCGGCGAGCCAGTCGCCGCGATTTTCATAGAAGCGGCCAACCTCCATCTCCTTGCCGGCAAGATGGTCGCGCACCAGATCCATTTTCAGACGGGCGTCTGACGCATATTTCGTTGCGGGATAGCGCCGCGACAATTCGCCGAGCGCATCGAGTGCCTGCTGCGTGATTTTCTGATCGCGCGTTACGTCCGAAATCTGCTCATAATAGCCAAGCGCCACCAGATAATAGGCATAAGGCGCATCGCGGTTGCCCGGATGGACCGACAGGAAACGCTGCGCGGACTGAATCGATTTCGTGTAATCGGCTGTCAGATAATAAGAAAATGCCCCCATCAGCTGCGCACGGCGTGCCCAGATGGAATAAGGATGCTGGCGCTCCACTTCATCAAAAAGGGCGGCAGCTTCGTCGTAGCGGTGCTGATCAAGCCGCTTCTTGGCCGCGGAATACAAGGTGCCGACATCGCGGGCGACATAGGGCAGATCGCCCTTGCTCTTGTTGCCGGCACAGCCAGCGATGGAAATCATGCTGGCGGCGATCAGCGCCAGCGATACGGAGCGGGACAGGGGAATACGCATGGGCCATGTCCATAGCCGACCAGGCCGCGCGCGAACAATGTTTTTTGACACAGGCTTCGGCCAGCCGATGCGGGCGCGGGATCGTCCTGGTGACGATGCGCGTTGTGGCCCTGTCCCTCCTTGCGATAAGAACCTGTCATGACCGCGATGTTGCTCACCACCAAACGCGTTGAAAAACCCTGGGGTCGGCATGATCTCTGGCCCGGCTTTGCCGATCCTGCGCCGGGGACGCCGCCGATTGGCGAGATATGGTTCGAAGCGCCTGCCGATGCCGCGCCTGATCTGCTCGTCAAATATCTGTTCACCAGCGAAAAACTGTCGGTGCAGGTGCATCCCGATGATGATGCGGCACGGGCAGCGGGGTATCCGCGCGGCAAGGATGAAGCATGGTTGATCCTGGCGGCGCGCCCTGGGGCAACGATCGCGATCGGGACGCTTGCACCGATGAGCCAGGACGCCCTGCGTGCGGCGGCACTCGACGGCAGCATCGAACATTTGCTCGACTGGAAACCCGTCACGGCAGGGGATTTCTTTTATTCGCCAGCGCGCACCGTTCACGCCATCGGGGCCGGAATCACGCTGGTTGAGGTGCAGCAAAATGTCGATCTGACCTATCGGCTTTATGATTATGGTCGGCCGCGCGCGCTGCATCTGGAAGCGGGGGTTGCCGTCAGCGATGCCAAGCCCTTCATCGCCCAGACAGCGCCTAGTGCCATTGGCGGGGGCCGGACGATCCTGGCGGAAGGGCCGAAATTCGTGGTCGAACGCTGGCAGGGTGGCGACCATGCGCTGGCGCTGCCGGAGGGCGTGTCAGGCTGGCTCGTGCCGCTGGCTGGGCAGGGCAGCGCTGACGGCGTTTCCTGGCGCGCGGGCGAATGTTTGATGCTGGCGGGGCAGGTGTCGGTGACGGCATCGGCCGATAGCGACCTGCTCTTTGCCTTTCCAGGCGACACCCGCCTGCCGGGCTGAAATCCTTAAACAGTTGGTGATAGCGAGACAGCGATGCTGCGCGTTCTGACTCTTGCCACGCTGTTCCCCGATGCGACCCGCCCCAATTTCGGCGTGTTTGTCGAACGGCAGACATTGGGACTGGCTGCGCTGCCGGGCGTTGACCTGCGCGTGGTCGCGCCGATCGGCCTGCCGCCCTGGCCGCTGTCGCGCCATGCGCATTACCGGGCATTTGCGACGGTGCCCGCAGCGGAGCTTTGGAAGGGCGTGCCGGTTGCGCGCCCGCGATTCCTAACCTTGCCGGGTACCGGCGGGCGCTTTCATGCGATGGCACTGCGCCAGCGACTGGTGCCGCTGTTGACGGCGGTCCGCCGCGACTTTGCCTTTGACGTGATCGATGCCGAGTTCTTCTTTCCCGACGGGCCAGCGGCGATCGCGCTTGGCCGTCGCTTCGGGGTGCCGGTGTCGATCAAGGCGCGGGGGGCTGATATCCATCATTGGGGGCACGGCGCAACGGGTGCGCAGGTGCGTCGGGCTGGTCAGGCGGCAGACGGGCTGTTGGCGGTATCGCAGGCGATGCGCGGCGACATGGCTGCGATCGGCCTGCCGCAGAGCCGGATCGCCGTTCACCTTACCGGGGTCGATCTTGATCGCTTCGTCCCGCTTGATCGGACGGCGGCGAAGGCGGCGCTGGGCGTAGCGGGGCCGCTGATCGTGTCGCTTGGGGCGCTGATTGCGCGCAAGGGGCATGATGTGGTGGTCAAAGCGATGACGGACCTGCCGGGTGCGACGTTGATGATTGCCGGGGAGGGACCGGCCCGTAGCGCGCTGATCGCCGATATCGCGCGGCTTGGGCTTGGCGAGCGCGTGCGCTTGCTCGGATCGGTGCCGCATGGCGAGATGCCGGCGTTGCTTGCGGCCGCCGATGTCATGGCGCTTGCGTCCGCCTCCGAAGGGCTTGCCAATGCCTGGGTGGAGGCGCTGGCCTGCGGTACGCCGATCGTCATCACCAAGGCGGGCGGGGCGGCCGATGTGGTGACCGATCCCCTTTACGGCCGGATCGTCGAGCGCACGCCGACGGCCTTTGCGGCAGCAATCAGCGCGTTGCTGACGCTGCCGCCGGATCAATCGGCGGTCAGGCAGGGGGCCGCGCGCTTCACCTGGGAGGCGAATAGCGCGGCTTTACTTGCTCATTTGAGCGGTTTGGTCGCGCGCCACCGATAAATTGGTCAATGGCCGCTTGGCTTGGCCCAGGCCTTGGCCTGCCGCGCCGACAGGGTGACGAGATCGCCCATCGCCACGGGCATGTCGATCAGGTGCAACCCCCAATCCTTCAGGATAGTGCCGCCCACCGATACATCGCCGACGATCGTGTCCGTCCGCGGATCAGCCGGATCGGCATTCACCGTCACCGCCAGATAATGGAATGGGCCTGTCGCCACGCATTCCGTGGAGAGCAGGCCGGGTGCCTTCACAAAACTGGTCGAAACCGGCGCGCCGTCCGCCGTCCAGGCACCCTGGCGGGCACTGGCAATCCCGGCTCCGGTGGTGCCGAGATAATTGTCAGATACCGCTTTGCCGCCGCCCAGCGCCGCCGGGTTGGTGCAGGCAGCGACCATGCCGGGCTGGGGCACCACACCGAAGCGACTCCCCTCGGGCGGCGGTGAATCGTTGCGGAAGGTGACATAGCTGATCAGGCAACCGGTCTGGTCCGCGCTGTGGCAAAGCGGGATCGCCTTCAGATCACCACCGACATCCTTGCCCTGTGGCACCGCGACATTGGTGCCGAGCAGCATCGCTGAAATCAGCAGCTTCTGCGTTGGTTTGCCGTCAATCTCATTCTGCATCAGCACCTTCAGCACACCCGACCCCTGGCTATGGCCAATCAGCACGACACCGTGCCCCTTATTGTCGCGCGCCAGATAGTTTTCCCATGCTGCCTTCACATCAGCATAAGCGAGCGCGCGGTCAGCTGGCACAGCCTTGCCCGCCATGATCGCCTGCAGTGCGGTCAGCGTCACCTGGCGATAGAGCGGGGCGAAGACACGGCAGTTTTTGGCAAAGCGTGCCGCCTGGAACGCAGCGACCTGATTTTCCTCTGGTCCCGCAATCATGTCGCTGTTTGGCGTCTTGTCGAGCGAGACGGTGGGATAGACATAGAAGCAATCGAATTTCGGTGCCGCCGCGGCGACAAATTTCTCTGTGCTGCGCGTGCCATTGGCCATGATGACGGTGGCGTCCTGATTAGCGGCGCAGGCGTCTGTCCGGCCGGGGCGGCACAGCCAGGCGCTGTCCTGCGTGTAGTCCGGGGCAGGAGCTATGTCAGCGGCGGTCTGGGCGATCGCCGGTGGCGCGGCCATAGTGGTGGCGGCCAGCAGGCCAAGGGCTGCAATCAGTTTCATCGCGATCCTCCCGAATATGTTTCTTGCCATCATAGCCGGGCAGCATGGCGCGTCGAGCGCAAATCAGCGCAGCGCTATAGCGGATAGAGCGCGCCCGCGATCCAGCGCCCTTCATGACGCAGCACGCTCCAGGCACGGGCAGCGGCGCGGCTGTCCATGGTCTCGATGCCGATCCCCAGCGCTTCGATCGCGCGGACCAGCGCGCGGGGCGGCTGGATGAGGCTGGCGCCGGTGCCGAGGATCAGGAATTCCGGCGACGGCGATACCGCCAGCAAGGGGGCAAGATCAGCCTCGCTCAGTGCCGCAATCGGTGGCGGTGACCAGCCATGCGCGCTCGTCGGGGTGATCAGCAGCGCGGTATAGACATTGTCGTCGATCCGGAAGCCGCCGCCCGAAAACCCCTTGATAATGGGGCCTTCGGGCGCGGAGTCATGCTCCAGCCGCATCAGCGGCGCTCTTTGGGCACCACGCGTTCGGCCTGGCCGGCATAGTCAGCCTTGCCCGCCGTCTTTTCCAGATCAGGATCGGCGCGCAGGCCCAAGGTGATCAGCAGCGACGACGACACATAGATTGACGAATAGGTGCCGACGAAAATGCCCAGGATCATGGCGGCGGTAAAGCCGCGCAGCACATGGCCCCCGAACAGCAACAACGCCCCCAGCGCGAGCAGGATCGTGAGCGATGTCATCACCGTGCGGGGCAGCGTTTCGTTGACCGACAGATCGATGATCTCCGACATCGACATCTTGCGATAGCGGCGCATATTTTCGCGGATACGGTCATCGATCACGATCTTGTCGTTGATCGAATAGCCAATGATCGTCAGCACGGCGGCCACGATATTCAAATCAAATTCGAACTGCGTGATCGCGAAAAAACCCAGCGTCATCAGCAGATCGTGGACGATGGCGACCACGGTCGACACGCCGAACTGCCATTCGAAGCGGAAGACTGCAAACAGGCCGATGCCCAGCACGGCAAGCGCCACGGCGGCGGCGCCCGTCCAGATCAGCTCATTTGAAACCTTGCCCGATACAGCATCTTGTTTCGAAAGCTTGGCGGTGGGGTAGATTGAATTGATGGCTTTCTGCACTTGCTTGACGACGGCATTGGTCGCGCCCTTGTCCTGCGATTTTGGCGCGGGCAGGCGCAGCGCCACGGTGACCTTGTCATCGTACAACTGCGGCCGCACCTCGCCCAGGCCCAGACCGTCAATCGCGGTCCGCAGCTTGTCGAGCGAGGGCTCCTGTTCAAACTTTTCCTCGATCATGATACCGCCGACGAAATCAACGCCCAGGTTCAGTTTGTAGATGAACACCGTGGCGAGCGCGGCGACCGACAGCAACGCTGTCAGCCCGAACGCCCAATAACGCAGGCGGACAAAGCCGATATTGGTGTTGTCGGGAACGAGTTTCAGCAGGCGCATGGGTCTATCCGCCGATCAAATGTTGATGTCGCTGGGGCGGTTTTTGCGCACCCAGAGCACGACGAGCATGCGGGTAAAGGTAACGGCGGTGAACACCGATGTGACGATGCCGATCAGCAGCACCACGGCAAAGCCCTTCACCGGACCCGACCCGAGCAGCAGCATGATGACGCCGGAAATGCCGTGCGTCATATTGGCTTCAAAGATCGTGCGGCTGGCCTCTTTATAGCCAAGCTCAACCGACTGGATCACGCTGCGTCCGCGCCGCCGCTCTTCGCGGATGCGTTCGTTGATCAGCACGTTGGCGTCCACGGCGGTGCCGATCGTCAGCACGAAGCCGGCAATGCCCGGCAACGTCAACGTGCCTTTGAGCAGCGCCAGCACGCCGATGATGACCAAGATGTTGATAACGACGGCGATGTTCGCATAGACGCCGAACCGGCCATAGGTGACGAACATGAACACGATCACCAGGATCGCCGCGATCACCGATGCGGTAATGCCTGCGCGGATCGAATCGGCACCCAGATCAGGGCCGACGGTGCGTTCCTCAACGATCTTCAGCGCGACCGGCAGCTTGCCGGACCGAAGCGCGATGGCGAGTTCATTGGCGGTTTTGACGGTGAAGCTGCCCGAGATCGAAGCGGTGCCGCCCAAAATTGGTTCGTCGATCCGCGGGGCAGAGATCACCTTGTTATCAAGGATGATCGCGAACGGCTTACCGACATTTTCCTGCGTGACGCGTGCAAATTTGCGACCGCCCTGGCTGTCAAAGGTGATGACGACATCGGGTTCGTTGGTCTGCGAATTATTGCCCTGCACGGCATTGATCAGCTGATCGCCCGACACAATCACCGCACGCTGCAGCGCGATCGGCCCGCCACCGTTAGCATAAGGCAAAATCTCGCTGCCAACCGGAGCGATGCCCTTGGCAACCTGCACCGGATCGGCATTCAGATCGACCAGCTTGAATTCCAGCTTGGCGGTTTTGCCGAGCAGGTCCTTCAGGCCCTGCGGGTCCTTCAACCCCGGCACCTGGACGACGATGCGGTTATTGCCCTGGCGGATGATCGTTGGTTCGCGCGTGCCGAGTTCGTCGATCCGCTTGCGCACCACTTCGGTTGCATCGCCCATCGCGGTATTGATGGCCTGAGTCAGCCCCGCTTCGGTCTGGGTCAGCACGAAACGCTGGCCGTCGACGACTTCGATATTCCAGTCACGCTGGCCAGTGAGGCCGGCACCATTGGTGAGCGGCAACAGGCGTTCGCGCGCTTCATCAACCTGGGTAACATCGCGCAGCAAAAAGCTTAGCTTGCCGTCGCGGGTAGAGATGTCGCCAATCCCGATCCGGGGATTGCCGCGCTTCATCTCCGTCAGCACCGTGTCGCGCATCTGCTCCAGCCGGGCGACGGCGACGTCCTTGGTGTCTGCTTCAAGCAGCAAATAGCTGCCCCCGACCAGATCAAGACCGAAATTGATGCGCGGCAGCTTGTCGTTCAGGCCAGTCGTGGCGCTTTCTGGGATGAAGCTTGGCACTGCCAGCAGCATCAGCGCGACGATAAAGGCGATGATTGAGCTGACTTTCCAGCGCGGGAAATCCTGCATGGTGGCGCTCAGTCGTTCGCAGGTTTGCCGGCGCCGCTCGGCGCGATCGCCGCCAGCGTTGCTTTGACAACCTTGACCTTCACACCCGTCGCGATCTCGACCTCGACGATCCGCTCATCCACCTTGATGACCTTGCCGACGATGCCGCCCGCCGTCGTTACTTCATCGCCCTTCTTCACCGCGTTCACGGCGTCCTGCAGCTTCTTCATCCGCTGTTGCTGCGGGCGGATCAGCAGGAAATAGGCGAGCGGGAGCAGCAGCAGATAGGGGATGATCATCGCGATCGATCCGTTGCCATCGGCGGCGGCGCCAGCGGTCTGGGCAAAGGCAGGGGGAATGAACATGAACGTCCTGAACTGGCTGGGGTGATGGGGCGAGCTGTCGCCCTATAAGTGGCGCGCGCTATCATCATCGCAAGGGGCGCGCAACCGCCGCAATCGTGTCAGCGCGGCACGAGCGCTGCAAAGGCAGCGGCGATCCAGCGATGCGCGGCACGGATCGCGGGCAATCGGCGGATGTCGCGGTGCGTCAGCAGCCAGACTGGGCGCGGCGGCACAGCAAGCGCCAATGGCACGGCAATCAGCCCCGCCGCCTGCGCAAACGGAACCGGCAACAGCGCGATGCCCGCGCCGGCCTCGGTCGCTTGCAGCAGCGCGCGAGTGCTGCCGGTGCGCAGGGCAACAGCGCTGGTCAGCCCCGCTTTGGCGACCCAATCGAGCTCGGCGATCGGGCCATAGCTGTCGTCATAGATCAGCAGTCGTTCATCCTCCAGTCGCAGCGACGCTGGATCGCGCCCGGCGAGATAGCCCGCGCTGGCAAAGCAGCCGAGATCGATTTCGAAGATCCGCCGCGCAATCAGGCTGGCGCCTTCCGGACGCGACATGCGCAGCGCGATATCGGCCTCCCGCGCGGCCAGACTCACCACTTCGCCCTGAGGGCGCAGCGTGACGCATAACCCCGGCGCCATTTGCCACAGCTGGGGCAGGGCAGGCGCGAGTATCTCGGTCACGATCAGGTCGGTCGCTGAAATCGTCACGCTTCCCGCCGCACTCGATGCGCCAAGCGCCGCTGCCGCCCGTCCGATCTGGGCGGCCTGCTCGACCAACGGCGCGGCCAGCGCGGCGATCCGGCTGCCATCGGCCGTCAGCCGCACGCCATTGGCGCGGCGGTCAAGCAGCCGCAGCCCGAGTGCGGTTTCCAACCCCTCCAGCCGCCGCGCAATGGTCGACACGGCGAGCCCAAGCGGCTTGGCGACCGCGCTCAGCGAGCCGCGTTCGTCGAGCATCAACAATAGTTTCAGGTCTTCGCTGTCCACCAGCAATGCTACCTTGTTTTGCATTTTATGCAAAAGCGATTTGCGATCTTCACGCTTACACAGGTTAAACCGAGCGCGTAAATCCCGGTCATCACTCGATCAGGAGTTTCGTCATGAAGGTCATCTCCACCAAGATCACACCGTTGATCGCCGCCGCCGCGCTCGCCGCACTGCCGCTTGCCGCTGCGGCCAAGCCAGATGCGCCCGAGGGCCGCGTCGCGGTCGTCGTCAGCATCGCCACCCCGCCCGGCGTGACCGATGCCTATTTGAAGGCAGAGTTCGACAAAGCCGTTCCGCGCTATCAAGCGATCCCCGGCCTGATCCGCAAATATTTCACGATCGAGCCAAAGCGCTTTGGCGGCATTTATTACTGGTCGAGCAAAGCGGCAGCCCAGGCCTGGTTCAGCGACGCCTGGACGGCGCGCGCTAAGGCGACTTATGGCAGCGACCCGGTCGTAAGCTATTATGACGTGCCGCTGGCGATCGACGGGGCCAAACCCTGATGCGCCAGCTCACCTTCGTGCGGCCTGGACTGGTGGAGTGGCGCGAGGCGGCTACGCCCCTGCTGGCCAGCGCTGACGCAGCGCTTGTCCGTCCGATTGTGCTCGGTCGCTGTGACCTCGATGTCGGTTTCGTGCGCGGGCTGGCGCCGATGGCGGTCGGCGAGCCGATTGGGCACGAGATGATCGGTGAGGTGGTTGATGTTGGCGACGGCGTTCGCCATGTCCGGCCCGGCCAGCGCGTTATTGTGCCGTCGCAGATCAGCTGCGGCGCGTGCCGCAATTGCCGACGCGGCTTTACCGGGCGCTGCCAGGCCGTGCCCTTCGCGGCTGGCTTTGGTATGGGCCGCCCGGGCAATTATGGCTGTGCCGCCGCCGATCTGGTGAGCGTGCCCTTTGCCGATGCGATGCTGGTGCCGCTGCCTGCTGGTGCTGATCCGGTCGCGATGATCGGCGCGGCCGACATGGCGGCGGACAGCTGGCGCGCGGTCGCCCCCCAACTTGCCGAGCGACCAGGCGCGAGCGTGCTGGTAATGGGCGGGCTCGCCTCGGTGATCGGCATCTATGCCGCCGGTCTGGTGGTCGCGCTGGGGGCAGGGCGAGTCGATTATGCCGATGATGACCCGGTCCGGTTGGCGCAGGCGGCGGCCTATGGCGCCACCCCGATCACGCTGCCCGGCGATTTGCCGATGATGTACGAAATCGTCGTCGATGCCTGCGGCACGCCCGAAACCCTGATCCAGGCGATCCGCGCGACCGAGCCCGAGGGGTTGCTGACCAGCGTGACGATCCATCTTCGCGACACTACGCCAGTGCCGATGCTGGACATGTATCAAAAGGGTATTGTCCTGCGCACTGGTCGCGCCAATGTCCGCACCAACATCCCGCCCACGCTTGATTGCTGCCACGCGCATGGCTTCCGGCCCGATCTGGTCGAAACCCGGCTCTATGCGTTCGATGATGCGCCCGCAGCGTGGATGGATGATGCGTTGCGTACGGCGGCATCGCGTGTTTGATCCGCCCCCCGGTTTTGCGCCGCATTTCCGCAAAAGTCCGCTGACGGAACCCTGGGAGCCGCTCTATTCGAAGCGCGAGGGCGAAGTGCTGACTATTGGTTTGCTTATCGCTGGGCCGCATACCAACGCGCGCGGCCTGGCGCATGGCGGTCTGATCGCCGCGCTGGCGGATAATGCGATGGGGTTGGCCTGCGCGCTGGCCGGGCAGGGGGCCGGGGCAGGTGTTGGCGGGATCGTTACCGTGAGCCTCACCTGCGATTTTACCGGCAGCGCCAAGATCGGCGACTGGCTGGAAATCCGCGCGACTCCCGTGCGGGTTGGCCGGACATTGGCGTTTGGCGAGGCGCAAGTGACCACCGGGGATCGCATTGTCGCGCGGGCAAGTGCCGTATTCAGCGTGCAAACCGCGCCATCACCCCCGCCGGTCGGGTAAGGCTTGCATCGCGGCATCGGTACGCATAATGCCCCACGCTCGGTCGGGGCGTAGCGCAGCCTGGTAGCGCATCACACTGGGGGTGTGGGGGTCGCAGGTTCGAATCCTGTCGCCCCGACCAATAATTTCAATGACTCAGCGACAATTTCCCCGCCCGACGCAGCGCGCGGGGCTTGGGCAGTGTCCCGGGGGTAGGCAACAGCAATCACAATCCGGGGCTGGCGCCGTGCGCCGGACTAGCGCTAGGACGCGCTATGTCGTTCGCTGCATCAACCCGCACCTGGCAACCCGACAGCCGCCGCTGGCCGCCTGCGCTGATCGACGCCGCACTGGCATTGCATGATAATCGCCTGTCAGAGGCTGAGCCGTTGCTCCGTCAGCATCTGAAGGCCGATCCTTTCGATGTTGCCGCGATCCGGATGCTGGCGGAGCTCGCCGGGCGGATCGGGCGGTATAAGGATGCCGAGAATTTGCTGCGCCGCGCGCTTGAACTTGCGCCCGATTTCACCGCGGCGCGCGCCAATCTGGCGATCGTGCTCTATCGGTTGAACCGGCCAGCCGAGGCGATCGCTGAACTCGATCTGGTCACGCATGACGAGCCTGATCATCTTGGCCATGCCAATCTGAAGGCTGCCGCCTTTGGCCGGATCGGCGGCTTTGACGAGGCGATTGCGCTGTATGAGGCGATTCTGGCCAAGGCACCCGATCAACCGCGCGTCTGGATGAGCTTTGGCCATATGCTCAAAACGGTTGGTCGCCAGGCTGATGGCATCGCGGCTTATCGTCGCACGATCGCGCTCGCGCCGGCGATGGGCGAAGCGTGGTGGAGCCTTGCCAATCTGAAAACGGTGCGCTTCGGCGCTGACGATATTGGCGCGATGCAAGCAGCGCTCGCGCGCGACGACACCAGCGATGAGGATCGCTTCCACCTCGATTTCGCGCTAGGCAAGGCGCTGGAGGATCGCGGCGAGGCGGAGCCGGCGTTTGATCATTACGCCCGGGGCAATGCCCTTCGGCGGACCAAGATTGTCTATGATGCCGATGAGACGACCGCTTTCGTCGATCAAAGTATCGCGCTGTTCACGCCTGATTTCTTTGCGGCCCGCGCCGGGCAGGGATGCCCCGCGCCCGATCCGATCTTCATTCTGGGCATGCCGCGCGCCGGATCGACGCTGGTCGAACAGATTTTGTCGAGCCACAGCCTGGTCGAGGGTACCTCCGAATTACCCGATATGCCAACGCTGGCCCGGCGGATCGATGATTATCCGGCCGGGGTTGCCGCGCTTTCGGCCGACGCGCTGCACGATATGGGCGTCGACTATTTGAAACGCGCCGCCATCCAGCGTCGCAGCGACAAGCCCTATTTCATCGATAAATTGCCCAATAACTGGGCGCATGCCGGGCTGATCCGGTTGATCCTCCCCAACGCGAAGATCATTGATGCGCGCCGCCACCCGATCGCCTGCTGCTTTTCAAACTTCAAACAGCATTTCGCGCGGGGGCAGGCGTTCAGCTATGCGCTTGACGATATGGGGCGTTATTACCGGGACTATGTCCGGCTGATGACGCATTTCGGGGAGGCGATGCCCGCGCCACCCTATCGCGTCATTTATGAAGCGATGGTCGAGGATACCGAGGCGCAGGTGCGCGCGTTGCTGGCCGCTTGTGGGCTCGCATTTGAGCCTGCGTGCCTGGCCTTTCACGAAACCGAGCGCGCGGTGCGGACGGCCAGTTCGGAACAGGTGCGCCAACCAATTTTTCGCGACGGGATCGAAGCCTGGACCGGGTTCGATGCGTGGCTGGATCCCCTCCGTGCCGCGCTGGGCGATGTGATTGACGCTTATCCGGTGGTGCCAACGCGCTGATGCGCCGTTGCAAAACAGCAACATTGGATCAACAAATAGAAACTAATTCGTCATGAACTTGACGGGAAAGGCCTTGAGGCAGAACATCACGGCATGAAATTTCGTCATTCGGGGGTTACATGAAATTTTCTTCCTCGCGCGCTGTGCTTGCCGCCCTGCTGAGTTCGGTCGCCATGCTTCCAACCGCTGCCTTGGCGCAGACCGCGCCTGCCGCTGAGCCGGCGATAGAGGATGCCGCATCGGACAATGACATCATCGTCACGGCCCAGAAGCGCGAAGAGAATATTCAGAATGTACCACTCAGCATCCTGGCGCTGGGCGAGAAAAAGCTCGATCAGCTCAACGTTACCAATTTCCAGAATTTCACCGCCTTGCTCCCGTCGGTTTCGTTCCAGAGCTCACAGCCTGGTGTGACCACCGTCTATGTCCGCGGCGTGGCTTCGGGCGGCGATGGCAATCATTCAGCGTCGCTCCCGTCGGTTGGCTTTTATCTCGATGAACAGCCGATCACGACGATCGGCGGCACGCCCGATATCCATATCTATGACGTGGCCCGGATTGAGAGCCTCGCTGGCCCGCAGGGTACGCTGTACGGCGCGTCGTCAGAAGCGGGCACGATCCGCATCATCACCAACAAGCCCGATCACACCGGCTTTTATGGTCGCCTTGATGGCACCGTAAACACCGTCAACAAGGGCGGCGTCGGCGGTTTGATCGAAGGCGTGATCAATGCACCGCTTAACGAGATCATGGCGCTGCGCGTGACGGGTTTTTACCAGCATGACGCTGGTTATATCGATAACGTCCCCGGGACGCGGAGCTTCTTGCCAAGGCCGGGCGGCATCACCGTCAACAATGCTGCCTTCGTCGAAAAAGACTATAATGATTCCGATATTTATGGGGGTCGTGCAGCGCTGAAGATCGACCTCGACGAGAATTGGACGGTGACGCCGACGGTGCTCTATCAGGAGCAGCGCAACAACGGCACCTATGGCACCGACCAGTCGGTCGGTGATTTGCAGGTGCAGCACTTCTTTCCGGAAAATCGCCGCGATCGCTTCGTTCAGGCTGCGCTGACGATCCAGGGCAAGCTCGGCAATTGGGACCTCACCTATGCGGGCGCCTATTTCGATCGCAAGGCGCGCCAGGTGTCGGATTATACCGATTATGCCGAAGCTTATGATTCACTCTATTCGTCAGTCGGCGGGGTTGCTGGCTATTTCTATTTCCAGAACGCGGCCGGCCAGAATATCGATTCCCGCCAGCTGATCATTGGCACCGATCACTTCACCAAGATGAGCCACGAATTCCGCGTTGCCTCGCCACAGGAAGAGCGGTTCCGCATCGTCGCTGGCGGCTTCTTTCAGCGCCAGACCAACCAGATTCACCAGGAATATCTGGTGCAGGGGCTCGCCCCCAATTTGTCGGTCAACGGCTTACCGGGGACATTATGGCTGACCGAGCAATTCCGGGTTGACCGCGACTATGCGATGTTTGGCGAGGCGAGCTATGACATCACCCCACGCCTCACCGCGACTGCGGGCGGCCGCGCCTATATCTATGACAATTCGCTGATCGGCTTTTTCGGCTTTGGCCGTGATCCCAATGGGCCGCCGTTCAACGCGGCGGGCAGCTCGCGCACCGGTGTCGCGGGTTGCTTCACGACAACGGGCCAGCTGCTGCGCGACAACCCGACCGGCACCCTGCTGCCAGCAGCGGTAGCGGGCGGCCCCTGCACCAATTTGGCGACCTTTGCGAGCGGCACCCTCAGGCCGCGCAACACCCAGGGGCAGGGCGTTACTTACCGCTTCAACCTCAGCTGGAAACCGATTGACGATGTGCTCGTCTATGGAACTGTCTCGCGCGGTTTCCGTCCGGGCGGTATCAATCGGCGCGCGACGGTTGGTCCCTATGAGGCCGATTTCCTGACCAATTATGAGATTGGCTGGAAGACGACGCTGCTCGGCGGTGCGCTGCGTTTCAACGGCGCGATTTATCAGCAGGAATGGAGCGCTTTCCAATTCTCGTTCCTGGGGCAGAACAGCTTTACCGAAATCCACAACGGCCCCGATGCGCGCATTCGCGGCGTGGAAGTGGATACCAGCTATAGCAGCGGCGGCCTGTCACTGACCGGGGCGGCGTCCTATACCGATGCGCGGATCAAGCGCAATTTGTGCTCGGTCGATGATCCTACTTTCACCTGCGCTGGCGGCGGCAATTTCATCTCGGCGCCGGCCGGCACGCGTTTGCCGATCACGCCTGAATTTAAGCTGTCGGCGAGCGGGCGCTATACCGTGCCGGTCGGCAGCGCCAAGGTATATGGCCAGGCACTGGTGACCTATCAGAGCTCGGCCGCATCCGATCTGCGCACGGCGGTAACCCAGGCGGGGACGGGCAACATCGTCAATCCTGCTGCGCTGCAGGGGCGGCTGGCTGCCTTTGCATCGGCCAATTTCGCCTTTGGTACGAGTTTTAAGGATTATACGCTTGAGCTGTTCGTGCAGAATGCGTTCGACGCGCGTGGTGAGCTTTCCCGTTTCCAGGAATGCGGATCATGCTCGCAGCGGCCTTATGTGGTGGTGACCACGCCGCGCACGATCGGCATCAGGCTGGGCGGCAAGTTCTGAAGATTGGGGAGCGTTTTGCGCTCCTCATCACGCTGCCGCTCGATTATTGTTGGGGAACGCTTCCCTGCAGGGCTCTCCCGGTGCTCGTTGACCCAGCTTTGGGCGTCATTTCTGGGGACAACGTCCGGACCTCGCTCCCCGCCAAATGCCCTGGCGCGCATTCCCTTTTTGGGGGCGGCGCGCCATTATCCCCAAGGCACCATATGCAAGCGCTCAACGGGGCACACAGAGGCTTGCCTGTCCCTGTGGGGACTTGTATCCCGATGTTATGTATTTCTGCTGAGATATCGATCGGTAAATAATGATATTTAATAATTTCATCCGATCAAGACAAAATCAAATAATTTTCATAATTTTGGTAGTTGCTGTTTTAATGCGACTGCATGGGATAGGCTATGGTCTGCCTGCGTTGCTTGATCCGGACGAGCCGTTCTTCATGATTACTGGCCTGAAGATGATCAGAAATCAGACGTTAAATCCCGGCTGGTTTGGCCATCCAGGGACGATGATGCTATATGCCATCGTGATCATCGAAATCGGCGTGTATCTGATTGGCCTGATGACGGGCCGCTTTGCCAATGCCGAGGCGTTTGCCGCGGCGGTCTATCAGGACCCCGGGATCGCCTTTTTGCCTGCGCGCTACTTCTTTGTCGGCTGTGGTGTCCTGTGCGTATTCCTGACCTTTCTGATTGTTAAAAGGCTGTTTGGCGACCGTACAGCACTGGTCGCCAGCTTGCTGCTGGCGATTAACCCGCTGCATGTTAAATGGTCGCAAGTTGTCCGAACGGACATCCAGGCCACGGTTTTCATGCTGCTGTGCGTGCTAGCGTCGATCAGCGTCGCGCGGCGGGGGCGCTGGCGCGATTATCTGATCGCCGGTGCAATGGCTGGCCTAGCTTGTGCGACTAAATGGCCCTGCGCGGTTGTTGTGCTTTCACTGCTGGCTGTCGGGGGCAGCAGGATTGCTCGCGCTGATTGCGACCGTCGCCAGGAAATGCTGCGCTTGGCGGCCGGCCTGCTCGCTGCGCCGATCACCCTGGTCCTTTTGTCTCCCTTTCTGCTTCTTGATAGCGCGACCGTCGCGACTAATGTGGGTGGCGAGGCGCAGCTCCACCATTTGGGGGCGACGGGCGGCAGTTTCCTGTGGAATCTCGGTTGGTATATCGCTGATCCGCTCCGCCATGCGATTGGTGTGCTGGGCTTGGTGCTGGCGGCGCTGGGCGTTGTCCTGGCCAGTCGCCGGTCGCCAGAGGCGTTGGCGACATTGGTGCCAGTGTCCCTGGTGTTCCTGATCGCGATTTGCAGTCAGCGGATCATCTGGGCGCGCTGGATATTGCCGCTGCTGCCCTTTGTTTCGATTTTTGTCGCCGTTGCTGTTGTCGCGGCCGGTGGTTGGTTGCGCGGGGCATTGCCGAGGATGCCGCAATGGGGGCTTGAGGCGGCGGTGGTTGTGCTGCTGGGGGTGCCGATGGTCGCCACCGCCCATGCCGAGGCCATCGAGCGACAGCATGATACACGATCGCGCGCGGCGGACTGGGCCAAGGCCCATTTCCCGCCCGGCAGCATCGTGATGCTCGAGCATCTCGGAATCGACATGCTCCCTCAACCCTGGACGTTCCTGACCCCGGCTGGCGCAGCTGGCTGCGTCAACGCCGGCTATTATCTGAAGGGCAAGATCAGCGCCGATGTGATCGGCGGGTGGCGCGGTAAATCGTCGGTCGTGGATCTGGGGACCATCGATCCGTCGACGCTTGCCGGATGCCGGGCCGATTTCGCCATTCTATCTGATTTTGATCGATATCGCGACGAAGCCGATTATTATGAAGCGGAGCTGCGCGTTTATCGTCAATATATCAAAGGCGGCAGGCAAGTTGCCTATTTCGCGCCTTCACCAGGGCGGTCGGGCGGCCCGATCGTTCGTATTTTCCAGTTTGCCAGCGCCGCGGTTCCGGCTGTTCGCGGGCCGTCAGCCGCAACGGCGGACCAGCCGCCGCGCCCGCAATAGCAGGTCGTCCCTTGAGGCCTAGGTCATGCAACCCCGGCGAATTGGCAACCTTCGGGCCGATGCCGGTAATCGGCGAAACTCCTTGTTAAACCGCTAGTTGCCGGTAGAAGCCATGTTGTCCGTCCGCCCACCCCGTAGCGTCTCGCCCGGGTTTAGTGTCATATTTCCGAAGCATAATTCCGCCATCCGGGTGCCCAAGGGCTGGGTTGACAATGCCCCTGCACGCATCCCATAGGATTCGTTAACGCACAAAGTAGTTCCAAGGGGTGATCGCCAGTGCAAGCAGTAATTCTGGCGGGGGGGTTGGGGACCCGCCTCGGCGAAGAAACATCTGTTCGCCCAAAGCCGATGGTAGAAATTGGTGGCATGCCTATTCTTTGGCATATCATGAAAATCTATTCAGCGCATGGCGTTACTGACTTCATTATTTGCCTTGGGTATAAGGGATACCTGATTAAAGAGTTTTTTGCCAACTATTTTTTGCATACGGCCGACGTTACTATCGACTTGAAGAAAAACGCCATGGAGGTTCACCAAAACTGGAGTGAGCCCTGGCGGATTACGATGGTGGAAACCGGGGCTAATACGATGACCGGCGGACGGCTTAAGGCCATCCTGCCCTATTTGACGCCCGGCGAACCCTTTTGCTTCACTTATGGTGACGGTGTGGCATCGATTGATATAACGGCTTTGATCGCCGCCCATAAGGCGCACGGCAAGAAGGCGACGATTACCGCGGTTGCCCCACCGGGACGTTTCGGCGCACTTGAATTTGAGGGCGACCACGTCACCAGCTTCCGCGAAAAGCCAGCGGGCGATGGCGGTTTGATCAACGGTGGTTTTTTTGTTGCTCATCCATCCGTTCTCGATCTTGTCGATGGGCCGGACTCGATCTGGGAGCAGAAGCCGCTTGAGGCGCTGGCGGCAAGCCGTGAGTTGGTTGCATTTCGCCATGATGGCTTCTGGCAGGCGATGGATACGCTGCGCGATCGCAATTATCTCGAAGAGCTCTGGCAAAACGGCGCGCCCTGGAAAGTCTGGTGACCGACCAATCCTGGCGCGGCAAGCGCGTATTCCTCACCGGGCATACCGGCTTCAAGGGAAGCTGGCTTGCACTTTGGCTCGCTGATCTAGGTGCCGAAGTGACAGGCTATTCGTTGCCTGCGCCGACCGATCCCAGCTTATACGATCAGGCGCAGGTGGCCGGCGTCCTGAAGGCCGACATCCGTGGCGATGTTCGCGATCTGGAATCGCTCCGTGCGGCTATCGTCGATGCGCAGCCCGAGATGGTGTTCCATCTCGCGGCGCAGCCGCTGGTGCGGTATTCTTATGTTGAGCCGGTGGAAACCTATGCCACCAACGTGATGGGCACAGTTCATCTGCTTGAAGCCTGTAGGACGGTCGACAGCGTCAAGGCGATTGTGTGCATCACCAGCGACAAATGTTATGAAAACCGCGAATGGATTTGGCCGTATCGGGAAAATGATCCGATGGGCGGCTATGATCCCTATAGCAGCAGCAAGGGCGCTGCCGAGCTGGTCATTAATGCCTATCGCCAGTCTTTTTTTGGTCAGGGTGCCGCGATTGCTTCGGTGCGGGCGGGCAATGTCATCGGTGGCGGCGATTGGGCGGCTGACCGATTGGTGCCCGATATCGTCCGCGCGCTTGAAGCGGGCGATCGTCCGATGATCCGATCGCCAGGGTCGGTTCGGCCATGGCAGCATGTGCTTGAGGCGCTTGGCGGGTATCTGATGATCGCCGATCGCTTGCTGGCCGGTGACCGAAGTGCAGCGACTGGATGGAATTTCGGTCCTGCCGATGATGATACCCGTCCGGTGAGCTGGATCGTCGAACGGATGCTGGCCGAATGGGGGGCGACGGGCTGGGATCGTCCCGATGGTGAACAGCCCCATGAAGCGAAGCTGTTAACCTTAGATTGTTCGAAGGCGCGCCGTGAACTAGGCTGGCGCCCGGCGATGGGGCTTGGGCAGGCCTTGTCAAAGGTTGTTGAGTGGCATCAATCGGTCGCGAAGGGTTTGCCCGCGCGCGACGTTACTCTGGGCCAGCTTCGCGATTATCGGACGTCATTAGCGACGAAATTATTGGAGCGAAATTAATGGAGTTGGACCTTGCCCCAAATGTTAAGGCCCTTGAAGCGATGACGGCAGGCTATGACGAGCAGCAATTTCGCCAGGCCATTCTGGACATGGTCGGCCAATATGCGCGCGAATTTCACGCGCCCAAGCCGTTCGTTTATGGCGAAAGCCCGGTCCCTGTTTCAGGCAAGGTCTATGGCGAGGCAGATATGCGGTCGCTGGTCGATTCCGCGCTTGATTTCTGGCTGACGACCGGCCGTTTCAACGAACAGTTCGAAGCGCAGCTGGCCGCCCGCATGGGCTCACGGTTCGCGTTGACGGTCAATTCCGGATCGTCAGCAAATCTGTTGGCATTGTCGACCCTGTTCTCGCATTATTTCCGCGGCGATGCCCTGAAAGCGGGCGATGAAATTATCACCGTGGCAACGGGCTTCCCGACCACAGTCAACCCTGCACTGCAATATGGCATGGTCCCGGTGTTCGTCGATGTCGATCTGCCGACCTACAATATCAAGCCCGAGATGATCGAGGCGGCCGTTTCCAGCAAGACCCGGGCGATCATGCTGGCGCATACGCTGGGTAACCCGTTCAACCTGGCCGAGGTGATGCGGGTGGCGGAAAAGTACAAGCTTTGGGTGGTTGAAGATTGCTGCGATGCCCTTGGTGCTACCTATAATGGCCAGGGCGTCGGGACGTTCGGCCATGTCGGGACGCTGAGCTTCTATCCTGCACACCACATCACAATGGGCGAAGGCGGCGCGGTGTTCACCGATAAGCCGATGATCAAGCGTGTGCTTGAATCGATGCGCGATTGGGGGCGTGATTGCTGGTGTGCGCCAGGCAAGGACAATACGTGCGGCAAGCGGTTCGAGCGTCGGCTCGGTGATTTGCCGCACGGCTATGATCACAAATATACCTATAGCCATGCCGGTTATAATCTAAAGATCACGGATATGCAGGCCGCTGTCGGCGTGACGCAGCTTGCGCGCGCGGATGAGTTTATCGCCGCACGACGCCGGAATTTCGACTTGCTGACGGAATTGCTGCGGCCTTTGGAAGATGTGTTGATGTTGCCAGAGGCGACGCCAAACAGCGATCCATCGTGGTTCGGCTATGCGATCACCGTTCGGCCGGGTGCACATTTTACGCGTGACCAGCTGACCCGGCATCTGGACGCAAACCGCATCGGCACGCGGTTGCTGTTCGGCGGCAATCTGCTGCGTCAGCCTTATATGAAGGGGCGCCCGCACCGCGTTGTTGGCGATCTGACCAATGCCGATATCGTGACTTCCAATACCTTCTGGATCGGCCTCTATCCTGGGTTGACCGAGGATCATCTGGGCTTTGCGGTCGATACCATTACGAAGTTTGTGCGTGGCTGAAGCTGCTATTGCCTGTGTCGCGACGGTCCAGCGTCGGTTTTGGTCAGCAAGGCCATGACCACGCCTGCGCCGATCGTCATCACTGGTCCAACCGGATGGATCGGCACGGCGATGCTCGCCTATTTGTCGCGCCAGCCGGGGGGCTGGGCGGAACGGGTGTCGCTGTTTGGTTCAAGCGCCCGGCAGGTAACCGCAGCCGATGGTACGGCGCTGGCGATGCGCGCGCTGGAGACGCTCAAACCTGCTGATCTTGATGGCGCGATTGTCGTTCATCTGGCCTATCTGACGAAGGAAAAGGTCGATCTGCTCGGGGAGCGTCGGTTCAGCGATACAAATCTGGAAATTGACGACCAATTGCTAACGGCGCTTGCTGGCGCGAAGCCGAAAAGCGTGTTTGTCGCCTCTTCAGGGGCGGCGATGCTCGCTGCGACGGGGCGCGACCGGCACCCCTATGGCATGAGCAAGCTGCGGCAAGAGGATCGTTTTCGCGCCTGGGCGGTTAAGACTGCTACGCCGCTCATCGTCGGGCGGATTTTTAATCTGGCCGGTCCGTATATCAACAAGATAGACTCCTATGCGATCGGTTCCTTTGTTGGCCAGGCCAAGCGGTCTGGATCGATCCAGATTGATGCCCAGGTGCCGGTTTTTCGATCCTATTTGCACGTTGACGATCTTTGCGCGTTGATCGTAAGGGCCGGGCAGGCGGGGGTAGGACGGCCCGTGCCAATTGATTTTTGCGGTGCCGAAACGGTGGAAATGAGCGATACGGCGTTGGCCGTTGCCCATCAATTGGGTGGCGGTATCGCCATCGGGCGGCGTCCGGTCGATTGGTCAAAGCCCAGTGCCTATCTGGGCGATTTTACCGATACGAAGGTTCTGGCCATGGAATTGGACCTCCCATTGGCCCCGTTTTCCGCTCAGGTGGCGGATACGGTGCACTGGATTGAGGTTTCAGGTCTTTGATTAAGGCGAAGCTTGGATTATCTGCTCGGGATGAGATGACGCTTGGGTGAGCGGCCCCCTGACCAAAAAATTGGCCGGGATCAAATAGATGGGGTCATCGGACGAAAAAGATGGGTTAAACTACGATCGGATGGCTGGGGGATGAGGCGAGCCATGCTCCGATCGATAGCAAAAGCAAGATTCTGAAGGGGAACTTCAATGTCGAATGAGATTTTTCAAGATTTGTTCGTGCTGGAATTAGCTAACAACCATTGGGGCAAGATCGAGCGCGGCTTGAAAATCATTCACGATTTCGCTGAAGTCGTCCGGACAAATAATGTGCGGGCGGCGATCAAACTGTAGTTTCGTGACGTCGATAATTTCATTCATCAGGATTTTCGCGATCGCGGCGATGTCCGCTATATCAAGAAGACCATTGATACCCATTTGCCATGGGAAAGCCTGCGCCGGATGGTGGAAGCCGTGCGCGATGCTGGCATGGTGACGATGGTAACGCCGTTCGACGAGGTTTCGGTCGATAAATGCGTTGAATTCGGTGTCGATGTGCTAAAGATCGCCAGCTCGGACATCCGTGACAAGACGTTGCTGCGCAAGATGGCCTCTACCGGTCTGCCTGTCGTAGCCTCGTCAGGCGGTGCGAATGCCGAGCACATTGATGCGCTGGTCGACTATTTCACGTCGCGCGGCATTCCGTTCGCCCTCAATCATTGCGTGTCGCTCTACCCGTCCGAAGATAGCGATTTGGAACTCAATCAGATCGATTACCTCCGCGACCGTTACCCACACATCACTGTTGGCTTGTCGACCCATGAATATCGCGATTGGCACGATTCAATCTTGATCGCCTATGGCAAGGGCGCGCGCACGTTCGAACGTCATATCGATATCGATTATGAAGGCGTGCCGGTCAGCTCCTATTGCACCAAGCCCGAACAGGCAGATGTGTGGTTCAAGGCCTTTAACAAGGCCAAGGAAATGTGCGGTGGTGCAGCAGATGCGCGTCGCGTCGTGCCGGAAGCGGAGCGCCGCTATCTCGATGCGCTGGTTCGCGGCGTTTATGCCAAGCGCGACCTGCCAGCCGGCTATGTCCTGACGGATGCCGATGTCTATCATGCTGTGCCGTTGCTCAAGGGGCAGATTTCGACCCGCGAATTCGAAAGCGGTGAAACGCTCACAATGGGGGTTTCCGCCAATCATGGCCTGCTGATTTCCGCCATCGATGCGCCCTATAAGCGTGATGCCGATCTGGTTGCGCTTATCACGGATCGCGGCCTTGATCTGACGATCGAAAATTCAGAACAGGCCATCAGGCGCGCCACCGCAGCTTAATCGCCGTATTTTCTTGAGTGGATGGCTGGAAACCCGGCCGGTTGCGGCGGTGCAACCGGCCGGTCTTGCAGTTACAGGAGCGTCAATGACCAAGGTTCGTCTGTCCGATTATGTCGCCCAGCTGCTGGTCGATCACGGTGTGCGTCATGTGTTTATGCTGACCGGCGGCGGCGCGATGCATCTGAATGATGCCTTGGGGCGTGCCGAAGGCCTCCGCTATGTTTGCTGCCACCATGAGCAGGCGCTGGCGATGGCAGCGGAAAGCTACACGCGCCTGTCGGGGCGAATTGCCGCGGTGAACGTGACGACGGGGCCAGGCGGCATCAATGCGCTGAACGGCGTTCATGGCGCTTATACGGATTCGATCGCCATGATCGTGCTGTCGGGCCAGGTGAAGCGGGAAACACTGGCTGGCAATGCGCCGGTTCGGCTGCGGCAATTGGGGGATCAGGAAGCCGATACGGTCGCGATTGTGAAGCCGATCACCAAGTTCGCGGCAATGATTTCCGATCCACAGGACATTCGGTATCTGATGGAAAAGGCACTCTGGCTGGCCACAACCGGTCGCCCTGGCCCGGTCTGGATTGATATTCCGATTGATATTCAGGCGATGCCTATCGATCCGACGACCCTGCGCGGGTTTGATCCGCGGATCGAAGGCTATGGGCGCGACTTTGCCTTGCCGGCCGAATATGGCTGGTTGACCGGCGATCCGCTGCGCGCAGCGGCACGTGACGTTGTCGCGGCGCTGCGCGAGGCGAAGCGCCCGGTGTTGCTGCCCGGTACAGGCGTGCGGATCAGCGGATCACACGATGTTTTCCTGAAGATCGCTGAAAAGCTTGGCATCCCGATTGCGCCGGGCTGGAATGCCCAGGACGTCGTTGATGATACCAATCCCTGCTATGTTGGTCGACCGGGCACGGTTGGCGATCGTGCGGGTAACTTTGCGGTGCAGAATTCGGATCTGCTGCTCGTGCTCGGCTGCCGACTCAATATCCGCCAGATCAGCTACAACTTCTCTGCATTCGCGCGGGCTGCAAAGAAGATCATGGTTGATATCGACGCAGCCGAGATCGCCAAGCCAACGCTTTCGATTGATATGCCGATTCATGCGGATCTCTCCACCTTCCTGCCCATTCTGCTCGAAGAGCTTGAGGGATATGAGGTGCCGGCCGCCCACAAAGAGTATCTCGATTGGGCAATGGCGCGCCGCCATCGCTATAACCCGGTGCTTCCCGAATATTGGGAAACCAAAGGCGTCATCAATCCCTATTGCTTTACCGAGGTCCTGTTCAAGCATCTCCAGGACAATGAAGTGATCGTCATGGCTGATGCAACGGCGGCCGTTGTGACGGTGCAGGCCGCCAAATTAAAACCCGGCCAGCGGATTTATTCCAATTCGGGCGCTGCATCGATGGGCTATGATCTGCCGGCGACAATCGGTGCATGGCACGCGATGCCGGAAGGTGCCGAGCGGATCATTTGCATGGTGGGGGATGGATCGATCATGCAGAATTTGCAGGAACTGCAAACGATCATTGGCCAGAATATTCCGGCGAAGATTTTCCTCTACAATAACTCCGGTTATCATTCGATCCGCCAGGCGCAACAGGCTTATCTTAATGGCTTTTCGGTTGGCTGTGGCCCCGATTCCGGGGTGACCTTCCCTGATTTCGGCAAGATCGTGCAGGCGTTCGGCTTCTCCTATATCTCCACGACGGACCATGCCGATATGGAAGAAGCCATTCGAAAAACGCTGGCGACGCCGGGCGCGGCAGTGTGTGAGGTCTTTATCGACAAAACACAGAATTTCGCGCCCAAGGTGTCGTCGCGCCGACTGGAGGACGGGTCGATGGTGACAGCACCGATGGAGGATCTCGCGCCGTTCCTGTCGCGCGAGGAACTTCAGGAGAATATGCTGATTCCGTTGATTGGCTAACGCGTGATGCGCTTGCCCGCGCTTCTGTTTGATCTGGATGGCACGCTGGTCGATAGCGCAGCGGATATTGCACGGGCGCTATCGATCGTCAGCCAGAGCAGGGGTGGGCCGATCATCGATCCAGCAGTCGTCCGGCCGCTGGTGAGCTTGGGTGCCGCGGTTCTTGTCCGCCGCGCGCTTGGCGCGGTTGCCGGGGACGAGATCGACGATTTAGCGCGTTTTCGTAAAGCGCTTGGATCGTTGGCGCCGGACAAAGCCATCATCTTCGATGGGGTCAACGCGACGCTGACGACGCTTGCCGAGGCGGGATTTTCGATGGCGATTGTAACCAACAAGCCCGAAGCGCTCAGCCGTCATTTGCTGCAAGGGCTGGCACTCGATCATTTCTTTGCTGCAATCGTTGGCGGGGATAGCGCTAAATTACCCAAGCCGGACCGAGCGCCGCTTGATCTGGCGCGGCAGCAGATGGGGATGGCGGGGGATGCGGGGGTGATGATTGGGGACAGTAGTGTCGATGCCGCCGCGGCGAGGGCGGGGGGCGTTCCTTTCGTGCTTTATGAACGGGGATATGGCGCGAAAGAATGCGCGGCGGGCGACATTGCGCGGCGTTTCGACCATTTCGCCGATCTTCCCCGAATCCTCACTGAATTGAGCATTGAGATCGACAGGGCGGCCAGCCGGTGAGGGCAATATTTCGATGGTTCTGCCCAAGGGAGCATGGTAGTTCGCCGGCAATCATGACCCGCAACCAGGCCGTATTCAAACAGAGATTGATGATATTTTTATGATCAGTTTAGCCCATGTTTTCGGCAATTTGTCGGCAGCGCGCCAGTCTTCCCGCCGCTGGCCTGGGACAGTTTTTGCCCCGGCGATGATCGCGATTGCGGCGGTCATTGCTGTGGCCAGCCCCGCTGCGGCGCAAACGGGCGGGCGCCCCACCGCACAGGCTTATGGCTCGCCGACCGCGCCTGACCTGTCACAACCAAACAGCCAGAATGCCGACCAGTCGCGCCCGGCGCAGCTGCAATCGGACCCCAAGATCGAGCCGGTCGATATTCAAAGTTCGGATCGCAGCCGCGAGGCGAAGAGCGAGACGGACCAAAAAATCGAACAAAGCCTGCTCCAGGCGACCGCCAACGCGCGCCTGAAACCATTGGAGCCGAGCCAGTTCGAATTATTTGTTGCCGAAACGCTCGGACGCAAGCTCCCGCGGTTTGGCGCAGACCTGTTGCTGCCCAGCAATCGCGATTATGCCGTTCCCGCGACGGCAACGGTGCCACCCGATTATATCGTGAATGTGGGCGACACGATCACGATCGGCCTGACCGGATCGGTCGAGGGTAGCGTCGATGTCGACATTGATACCGAGGGCAAGATATTCCTGCCCAAAGTCGGGTCGATCATGGTGGCCGGGGTGCGCTACCGGGACCTGCACAATACGGTCGCGGCGGCGCTGGGACGCCAATATCGCGGCTATGACGTGGCGGTCAGCATCAAAAAGCTGCGCGGTATCCGCGTTTATGTGACCGGTTTTGCGAATAATCCTGGTGCCTATTCGGTCAATAGCCTGTCGACGATGGTCAATGCCGTGCTTGCCGCAGGCGGGCCGTCATCCGGCGGTAGCTTTCGTTCGGTCAAGCTGTTCCGCAATGGCCGGCTCGTCACCGATTTCGATCTTTATGACCTGATCTTGCGGGGCGATCGTTCCCGCGATGCCGTTCTGCAAAATGAGGATGTGCTGTTTATCGCCCCGCTCGGTCGCCAGGTTGCCATTACCGGCAGCGTCAATAGCGAGGCGGTTTATGAAGCGCGGGAAGGCGACAATCTGGAATCGGTTATTGCCTATGCTGGTGGGACGAATGACCTTGCCGACAATGCCAGGGTCCTGCTGTACCGCCTTACCCAGCCCAAGCTGGTCAATGGCCGCGAGCTGACGCGCGTTGAATCCGCAGCGACGATGGTGACGGGCGGCGACATTCTGCAGATCCTTTCGGAAGGCACGCTGCGACGCCCGCTGGCAAATCAGGCGGTGTTGGTGCGCATTGAAGGCGAGGTGAACGCGCCGGGCAGTTATTTCGTGCCGCCAAACTCTACTCTGGCCGATGTAATGGCGCGCGCAGGCGGATTGAGCAGCCAGGCGTTTGTCTATGGCACCCGGCTGGAGCGCCTGTCGGTCAAGCGGCAGCAGCGGGAGAGCTTTGCTGAGGCGATTAATCAGCTCGAATTCGCCCTGCTCTCGACGCCAATTACCAGTTCGGACATCTCCAATAGCGGGGATCGCAGTGCGCAGCTTCAGGCGGCGACGGCTGCACTCGCCAAATTACGTGCGGCAGAACCGGACGGGCGCGTTGTGCTCAACCTGACGCCGGGCAGCTCGGCACTCCCGGAAACATTGGTGATGGAGAATAACGATCGCATCGTGATCCCGCCACGGCCAGTTACGGTAGGCGTCTTTGGGGCGGTCTTTCGCCCAGCGTCATTCTTGATCGAGGGTGAAAAGGGGCTACGGATCAGCGATTACATCGAACGCGCCGGCGGCAAGCAACGCTCTGCCGATGGGGGGAACACGATTGTCGTTCGCGCCAATGGCGATGTCTTGTCGCGTCGGCGCGGGGCGCTGAACGCCTTGGCGTTGCCGGGTGATGTTGTGTTCGTCCCGATCAAAACCCAGTCGTCGTCGATCCTGACCAAGATCCGCGATATCAGCGCGATCATCTTCCAGATTGGCATCAGCGCGGCGGCTTTTGTGGCGGTCGCAAAATGAGGTTGCCGCGTAATTTGATCGGAACGCTCGCGCGCGACACCCTGCTGCGTGATCCGTGGAAGCGGCGCGGTGTGTTTGCTGCATTGATCTTTATCTTTGCGGTGCTCACGCTGTTCCCACAGCGTTTTCATGCAGCCATGACGATGACGCCAACTGATCCGGCCAGCCTCGGCCTGAGCAGTGCGCTTGGCGAATTCGGGGCCGTTAACAGCGTATTTGGTAATCAGGCAGCGGTCGAAGTCGTGCTGAAAGTTGGGCGTAGCCCGGACGTCCGCCGAATGGTCATCAAGAAGCTCGATCTCATCAAAAAGATGGGGTTTGCCAATCTGCATGATGCGGATCGTTGGCTTGATAAGACTGTCGAGCTGCGATCACTGCGTGGTGGCATCATCATGATCGAGGCATGGCGGGGTGATGCGGCGTTTGCGCGTGATCTTGTTGCGATCGTGGCCGAGTCGACCCAGGCGCGACTGGCCCAAATTGGCCGACAGCAAACCGAGTATAAACGCAAGATATTGAAGCAGTTAATCGTCAAGGCCGACACACGGCTTGCACAGAAACAGGCAGCCTATGACAATTTTCGGTTGCGGACGCGCTATGCCCAACCTGCCAACGCGATTGCTGCCATCGGTAGCCGCGTGTCACAATTGCAGGAAATTATTCGATCGAAGGAAGTGCAGCTGAATGCGGCACGTCAGTTTGCGACCGACGATAATTTGTCAGTGCGTCAGCTGCTCGCCGAGATTGCCTCGCTGCGCAAATATCTGGATCAGGCGCAGGCGCTGAGTTCCAACCGGACAGATTCGGTTGGTGATGTCGTTGTCAAATCAACAGAAGTTCGTGAGCTGGAACGCCAACTGACGATCGCGCGGGCGCTTCACGACAATTATGAGCGCTTTCTCGACGGTACGTCGGTGGAGGATCTCACCCAGGGGGCGGTCGTCCGCGTTCTTGAGCCTCCCTATATCGATTCCTCCCGCCAATATAACCTGTTGCCAATGATGTTGGCGCTGCTGGTGGCTGGGCTGGCGATGGCAATGGAGTTTTATCTGCTACGCCCACCAGTGGGCGAGGGACGCGTAGCTGTATGATCCGGAAGGCTGCGCTGGCCGAGCCTGAACTCTCGGTCGTTATCCCCTGCTATAATGAAGCGGAGAACGCCGCCGACATTGCTGCTGCCATCATTGCGGTGCTTGAGCCGATCAGCACGTCGTTCGACCTGATCTTTATCGATAATGCCTCCACCGACGATACGGTTGAGATTATCCGAGGCATGTGTGCCAATGACCCCCGAATCCGGTTGATCGTCAACACACGCAATTTCGGCCAAATGCGATCGCCCACCCACGCCGTTTTCGCTGGGCGCGGCCGGGCGGTGATCGGGATTTGCGCTGATTTTCAAGATCCACCTGAATTGCTGCCGCAATTTGTCGAACGCTGGCGCCAGGGCACGGACATTGTCCTTGGCGTGCGTGAATCGGAAAAAACCGGCGCGATGCTCAGCTGGTTTCGCGGGCTTTCTTATGCGCTGGCGCGACGGCTTGGGGATTATCCGATTGTCCCCAATGCCACTGGCTTTGGACTCTATGACCGCAAGGTCGTTCGCGCGATCGCTGCCCTGAAGGAGCCCGAGCCGTTTTTCCGCGGGATGCTCGTTGAAACCGGCTACACGATCGACACCATTCCCTATCCGCGCCCAAAACGGCAGCGGGGGCTTTCCAGCAACACGTTTTTCACCCTGCTTGATTTTGCCTTGTCGAGCCTGGCGAGCTCATCAAAGCGGCTTGTCCGCGTGCCCTTGTATGTCGGGGTATTTGCCGGCCTGCTCGCGATGGTTTCGCTGCTGGTGGCCCCCATCGCCTGGTTGTTCGGGGGCGCTGGCCAGTTCTGGTTGATTGCGTCGATAATTGAGGCGCAATTCGCCCTGTTGTTCGGCTTTCTCGGTTTGATTGGTGATCAGGTGCGCCTGATTTCCGAAAGAACTCGTGAAACGCCGCTTGTTTTCGAGCGCGAGCGTATCAATTTCCCCGAAGGATATTGATCGGTGGCGCTATCCTTTAGCTTTGACCGGTTACTGGAGCTGACGCGCTTCTACCAGGCGGCAGCCGTGAATGCGCTTTTCGGTTTTGGCATGTACGCCGCGTTTGTCGCGCTTGGCGTGAATATTTATGTGGCCCAGATTATCTCGCATTGTCTGGGCGTTGCCTTTAATTATTTTACGTATAGCCGCCATGTTTTTCGTGATGCTGGGCCAGCCAAGCTCCGGTTCGCCCTGATCTATGTTGTCAATTATTTCATCGGCCTTGCTTCGCTGTTTATGGTGGCCCAGTTTATCCCGTCACCCTATCTGGCGGGCTTGGCTGCGTTGGTACTTGCGTCGATTATCAATTATTTCGCGTTGAAACACATCGTGTTTATCAAGCGGATCGCGGGATAATGGGGTGGCGTCGGTTCCTGCCGAACGAACACTGGATTGAGCCCATACTTGCGCTGATCCTGGTCGGTGGGATGATCAGGACGATCATTTTCTTGATGGGCAATGGCTATTTGCCGCAGCCCTATTTCTATGACCCCGCCGATACCTGGATGGATTGGTTCAACACGGGTGACTGGGCGCGCGATCGTGGCGTCTATGATAGCTGGGGCTCGGTCTACGCGCCGCTGACGCTCGTTTTTTTGCGCATTTTTGGCCTGTCGCAATGCTATTTGGGCGGCGGGCAAGATACGTCCTATTATGCGCGCGCCTGTGATTGGCTCGGCGTTTTCTGGCTGCACGCTTTTTACGTGATTGCGATTGTCGTCGTTGCGGTGACCTATCTAAAGACCAATCGCCGGACGGCGCTGCCCCGGGCAATGGCGTTGATGATTGGTCTGCCCATGACAAGCGGGCTGGAGCGCGGCAATATCATCCTTATTGCCTTTCTTTGCGTTGCGCTTGCCTTTGGCCCGTTGTTCAAGAGCGCGCGGATGCGCTGGCTGGCGCTTGGGCTGGCGATCAATTTCAAACTCTACATCATTGCCGCCCTTTTCCCGCAATTGCTGCGGCGGCGCTGGCGGTGGTTCGAAGGCGCGTCGATTGCGACGATCGCCGTTTACCTGCTGACCTATGGCATTCTTGGTCGCGGCGCGCCGGGTGAGATCATACAGAACATCATCGGCTTTCGCGATGTCGTTCAGGCCAGCCAGTTCCTCGACGTGCTCTATGCGGCCACCTATGCCCCGTTCTATACGCTACTCAACAACCAATCATTCCCGATCACCAGCCTGATCGGTTCAAAAAATGTCGATATCCTTTTGATGATCATCCCGGTGATGCTGCGAACAACGCAGATCGCCATCATCTTTGCATCAATTGCGGCATGGGTCAGGCCTGAGGTGGTGCCGATGTATCGGCTGACGAATTTGGGCCTTTGCCTTGCCCTCATCACCGCTGAGTCCGGCGGCTATAGCTTGATTTTCGTAATATTCTTCACATTCTTTGAAGAATGGAAGGGCGTTGGTCGCAAGATCGCGATTGTCGGTTGCTATCTTGTTTGCATTCAGTTTGATTTTATTATTGATCGGGCGCCGCCGGTCGTTCGTGAGACCTATTTTTTCAATAGTGCGACCATTGTAAATTACTATATCATGCTGGGATCATTCGTCCGACCAGCGATATTTTATTTAATACCGTTCGCCCTCTCGATCGTCACCCTTGGCGAGGTCTGGCGCGATGTGCGCGCCCAGGGCTGGAAATCACGCTGGCGTTATCGCCATGATTTTCCGATCATGGTCGGCGCCGGTGTGGCGCGTCCGCCCGCCTGACGCGATCAGCCCAGCAAATCGGCGATCGGCACCAGCCGGTGGGCGGTGTCGGGATAGAGTGCTTGAATATTGGCGGCGATTGCCGGCGCGAAATCAATGCTGTTGAGCAGCACGGTACGCGGGGTCGTGCCGAGCTGCTCCGGCGCCTTGACTGGCCGCCCAAGCAGCGTTGTGCCTTGCTTGGCGGGGTCGCGATCAATGAAGAAATCGATCCGGGCGGGGTCGAAGAAATTGGCGAGCATTTCATCAGTCAGGCTGCCTGCGCCCCAGACCACGATCGCCTCTTCACCCGCCAAAGCTGGATGATCGGAAAGGAGGCCGGGCTGCCAGTGCGGCACCGCAAATGGCCGTGCGACGACGCGCAGGGAATCGGCATAGCGCGCGTCAAGCCAGGCATCGGTCGCGGCCGCGACCACCTCCAGCCCTTCCTTGGCCAATAATCGCGCGAGCGATGTCGATGAGAAGAAATGCAGATGTGATCGATTGTCATCGATCGGCAGTTTGCGGTGCCCGGCCAGATTGGGCACTTCGATGAACATCGCCCCGCTAGGGGTCAGCACCTGTTTCATGGCGCGCAATTCGGCGGCTGGATCCTCGAGATGCTCCAGCACATGCGACATCAAGATCATGTCAAAGCCGGGCGTGATCGTCTTGGCAGCGATTAGCTCGCCAAGGGGGCGCGTGTGCAGATGATCGAGATGGGCCGCCGCCTGTGCGCCCGCTGGCGATAGCTCGATTGCCTCATAGCTGGCCGGCTGTTGTTCGGCGCGAACCATGGCCGCGAGTTCGCCTGTGGCGCATCCGATCTCGAGAATCCGTGCATTGGCAGGCGCGAAGGGCGCGAAAAAGGCGATCTGTGCCCGCAATCGATCATCCGACGTCCCCAGCGAACACATGGCGGTGGCGGCATAGCTGAAAGGCTTGATGCTGGTGCGCCAGCCATGGAAACAGTCGCGGCAATAGGCCCGCTCCCCCACCGCCGTCGACAGATGTTCCAGCGACGACCCGTTACAAACGATGCAGTGAATAGCGCTCATGAAGATGCCCGGATGCTGGGGAAAGGTTGCCGATTGGCTCGCGGGCAAGGGATATGGGATTGGCTATCCCCGTGCAAGTATAAGCTGCGCTGTCATCCGCTAAGGCCGCTGATCGCGATTGTCGCTGGGGCAAGGCCGATATTGTCGCCGCGCCCGATGATCCGGCCAGCGACACCGGTGCCGAGGCAGGCTGGATCGATGCCGGCGGCGTCGATCGACAGGTGGTGATTGCCGCCCCGCAGATCGATCCCGGCCGGAAAGGCGCCAGCTTGCCCTTTAATCCGCGCGCGGAGCTGGCCATGCGCGCAGCCGAGCAGCGAGATGGCGGGTTGAGCGGCTCTCTCGCCGGGATTGTTGATCGCGGCGTCGATCGTGAAATCGCGGCATTGTTCAAAGCTGATCGGGCGACGAAAGCCGATCACCTTGGTGCCGATGATGCCGATACCCTCGGCATTCTGGGCGAAAATGCCGAGCGCGTTGCCGCCATTCACCGTGTCATACCAGCCATGGAGCTGGCCGCCGCTGATCGTCACCAGCCCGCGCGCCTGGTGGATGAAAATGCCCGCAAAGGCGCCGGGTGCCGGGCCACAATAGGGATCGACGATATCGATCGCGGCATAGGGGGAGATGTTGGTCAGTTCGATGCCGACGGCGCTATAGCCATCAAGGATCGGCATCAGCAGGTGGAAATTGGCCTGACCCGCGCGGCCCTGATCAATGCTTGGCTTGCCGGTCTTGCCGTCGAGCTTGATCCCGGTGGCGATCTGGCTGGTTTCGAAATTCTGGATATAGGTGTCGGCAAAACTGCCCTGAACATAGGCACCAATGCTTTGCGGCACGCCCGGCGTGCCGCCAATGCTCGCGCCGCAATCGGTGATGTAGAGCGACGCGTTGCCGCCGGGGAACGCAGCGGGCGTCCGGCCGTCGAGATGAAAGGCCCAGAAACGCTGCGGGCCGCTTTTGTCGCCGGGGCTCGACCGAAAGGCATGGCAATCGCGCAGATGCGTATAGACCGCGCCGGTGACCGAATAGCCAATCGCATGTTCGTCAGCGGAGATCGCCTCGACGAGGCAATCCAGGGTGAAGCGCATGCGGAGCCCGGCAGCACCGTCATCGGCCGACGCCTTGGGCGGTGCGCTCCGCGTCAATTCCATCCAGCGGAAATCGACCGAGTTGAGATAGTCATTGACCGACGCCGGGGGCGTATCGAAGCCCAGCTGGACGACATCGCGATCACCACTGACAACGATGATCCGTGTGCCCTGGTGCGGGCCACCCCAGTTCTTGCCTGCCCCCCATATCCGGCGATGCGAGGTTTCAATTTTCCAGGTGTCGCTGATGAAATAATCAGCAGCGCCAAGCAGCGTGACCGGATGGGCCGCCACACAGGCGCGTAGTGCGGGCAGGCAGTCATGCGCTGAATTGTCGCGCACCGCCCCCCACCATTCGGGATAGGCCGCCACGGCGCGGCTGGCATTCATGTCGACCCGGCCTGGGCCAGTGAAGATCGGGGCTACCGGTGCCTGAAAATCGCCGAGCAGGGTCAGTGTCTTGCCGGCGGCTATTTCTATAGTCGCGCCGGGCATCGCCATCACGTCCGCCCGAACGGTGATATTGGCCGCGACGCTATGTTTGCCCGCGGGCAGTTGGATGCCCGGCACATCAGCCGATAACAGTGCCGATCCCGCCGATGCGCTGCGCCTGGCGGTCTGGCCGCGCGCGTCGGTGGCGGTCGCGGCGAGGGCGATCACCGACATGCGGCCGATCAGCTCCCGCCGCGACACCATCAGACGAGCGTTTCGCGCATCGCATCCTCAAACGGCGTCCATGGCTCGTCCTTGGCGATTTTGTCGGCAAGATCGGGATTGGCCAGGAACGCGCGACCCCAGGTCACCAGATCAAGCAGGCCAGCGTCTAGCTCGGCATTGGCGGCATCAACCGTCAGCGACGCGCCGCCGATCAGCACGCCGTCCCACATCGGCCGAACCATCCGCACGATCCGCCCGGCGGTATCTGCATAGACCGAATTGGCGCAGCTGATGTCGAGCGCCTTCAGCCCCAGGGACTGAAGCGCCGGGATGAAATAGGCGAGCATCTCATCAAGATCGGGCCAATCATAAATGCCGCCCATGAAGCGCGATGGCGAAATTCGGGCGATCACCCGATCGGCAGGCACAGCCGCCAACACTTTTTCAATGAGCTCCAGCGCGAACCGGCACCGGTTTTCGACCGAGCCGCCATAGCTATCCGTACGATCATTCACGCGGGCATCAAGGAACTGATCGGCGAGATAGCCATGGCCGACATGGAGTTCGACGGCATCGAAGCCGGCAGTGTCGATCGCACGGCGGGCGGCATCGGCGAAATAGCCATAGATTGTCGGCATTTCCTCCGGCGTCAGCGCGCGGGGTTCGCCGTACGGTTTGCCGTTCTGGCGATTGATTCCCGTGGCCGCGACATTGGTCGAACTGACCGGTTGGTCGATCGTATAGTCGCTGTGCGAGATGCGGCCGGTATGCCAAAGCTGGCAGGCGATTGCCGCCCCGGCTTCGTGCACGGCATCAACCACTGGCCGCCAACTCTCGGCATGCGCGTCGCTGGCGATATAGGGGGCATTGTTCCAGCCGTCGCCGCTGTGATGGACCAAGGTGCCTTCGGTCAGGATCAGGCCAACGCCACCTTGGGCGCGGCGTTGATAATAATCGCGCATCGCTGGTGTGGCATGATGGCCTTCAGCCGCGAAGCCACGGCTCATTGCGGACATGACGGTACGGTTGCGAATGCCGATGAAATCCGGGCGGTTGAGCGGATCGAACAAACTGGTCATGATTTTGGCTCCAGGCGATACTGATCGAAAAAGGGATCGGTGAGATAGGCGTGCAAGGTTGATTGCCAGGGGCGTTGCAGATTTGCATGCTCGCGCGTCAGCCGGTCACAGCTGAGCACGGCGACATCGGGACGGCGGCCAAGCTCGCTTTGCGACACCAGCGACGCATCCACGGGGACGACGTCCAGATGGCCGCGCCACCCGAGCGCGACCGTGATTTCATGTGCCAGGTCCGCAAAGCTTGCCTGCCCCACACACGCCATTTGATAGCTGCCCGTGGCGTTCTTGGCGATCAGATGGAGCGAATTGGCCGCAAGATCCTGGGTCCAGGTCGGCTGCCACACCCGGTCGCCAACCTCGAAGCGGGTCTGGCCCTTTTGCAGCGCCGCCCACATCACCGGAATGATCCGGCCGACAAAGTTCTTGTCAGCGGCACCGCCCCCGAAAAACCCGGCCATGCGGACGATCAACGCATCGGGCAGCCGTTCGGTGACGATCTTTTCCGCTTCATATTTCAATTCGCCATAGAAGGATAAGGGACGCGGCGTTTCGTCTTCGGGGATGGGGTTGGTCGCCCCGTCATAGGTCAGGAAGGATTGCGGATACATCATCCTGGCGCCGCTCCGCACGGCAAGATCGGCAATGTGGCGCGTCCCATCAACGATCGTGCGCCTTGCCGCTTCTGGTTCGCGGGCGCAGCCCTCGACATCGACGCGCGCGGCGCAATGGATGATCCAACCGCCCTTTACCCATGTTTCCCAGCTGGCGACCTGTTCCGCATCGCTGGTATCCAGCTCGGCATGGCCAGGCGCGCGCACATCAAATTTGGGCGATCGGCTGGCTTCATCGAACAGCGCCGCGCCCAGCATTCCTTTGCCACCGGTGACCAGGATTCTTGTCTTGTCGGCCATTCACGATCTCCCCAAAATCTTGCCGCACATCCCGACCGAAGCGCAATCACATCATGCCGCCAGGCTGACCGCCCGGCCGGCAGGATGCAGATGGTTGCGCTCTAAGGGAAAGGGGGCACCGTTGGAACGTTGATTTGGCCCTTGCCTAGCAGCCGCGCGGGGCGGGCGGCAAGGCCGATGCCGGGCGAATCCGCGCCATCGATTTGATCGTCAGCCTCAACGGCCCGTTCACCTATCGCGCTTATTGCTGCTCGTTGAGCACGTCTGCTTGGGGAGGGTTCGGTGCGCATTCTCGTGACCGGTGGGGCCGGTTTCATCGGCTCAGCCTTGATCCGTCACCTGATTACGGGATCGGATCATGTGCTGCTGAATATCGACAAGCTGACCTATGCCGGCAATCTGGCGTCGCTTGATTCAGTCGCCCGACACAGCCGGTATGGTTTTGTCCAGGGCGATATCTGCGATGCTGACCTTGTCGCGCGGACGATCGCCGATTTTCGGCCGCAAGTGATCGCTCATCTGGCCGCAGAGAGCCATGTCGACCGGTCGATCGATGGGCCTGGCGTGTTTGTCCAAACCAACATCGTCGGTACCTTCACGATGCTGCAACAGGCGCTTGGCTATTTCCAATCGCTCGGGGCTGCCGATCAGGCGGCGTTTCGTTTCCACCATATTTCGACCGATGAGGTTTATGGATCGCTGGGCCCGACCGGGCTTTTCACCGAAACCACGCCCTATGATCCACGCTCGCCCTATTCGGCGTCAAAGGCAGCGTCGGACCATCTCGTCCGCGCCTGGGGCCATAGCTATGGCCTGCCGGTGCTCGTCACCAATTGTTCGAACAATTACGGTCCCTATCAATTTCCGGAAAAGCTGATCCCGCTGATCATCATTCGCGCGCTCTGTGGACAGGCCTTGCCCGTCTATGGCGACGGATCGAATGTGCGTGACTGGCTGCACGTCGATGATCATGCGCGGGCGCTGCACCGCGTGATCGAGGTGGGCCATCCGGGTGAGACCTATAATATCGGCGGTAATGCCGAACAGCGGAACATCGATGTCGTTCGCCGCATCTGCGCCGTGCTCGATCGACGCCATCCGCGCTTCGATGGCCGGTCCTATGCCGAACAGATCAGTTTTGTCGCTGACCGCCCCGGCCATGATCAGCGCTATGCGATTGATGCCGCCAAGGTGCGGCGCGATCTCGGCTGGCAACCGCAGCATGACTTTGCCAGCGGCATTGATGCCACGGTGCAATGGTATCTCGACAATAGCGACTGGTGGCAGGACATCATCAATCGGCAATACGATACCCAGCGGCTGGGTATCGGCGCATCGATGACGGCTGGCAGCACGGTTCGCCAGTTGCGGAGAGCATCATGAAGGGGATCATCCTGGCGGGTGGCACCGGATCGCGACTGCATCCGATGACTCAGGTCGTGTCGAAGCAGTTGATGCCGATCTATGACAAGCCGATGATCTATTACCCGCTGACCACGCTGATGCTGGCCGGGATCAAAGAGATTCTGCTGATTTCCACCGTTGCGGATTTGCCCCGATTTGAAGAATTGCTGGGCGACGGATCGAAATGGGGGATATCGATCAGCTATGCCGCGCAACCCAAGCCAGAGGGGCTGGCGCAGGCCTATATCATCGGTGCTGACTTCCTGGCGGGGGCGCCGTCAGCGCTGATTTTGGGCGACAATGTCTTTTATGGGAACGGCATTGCCGGCCTGTTCGCGCAGGCGCTTGATCGCATGCAGGGCGCTTCAGTTTTTGCCTATCATGTTCAGGATCCGCAGCGTTACGGGGTGATTGAGTTCGATGCGCTGAACAAAGCGATCAGCGTTGAGGAAAAGCCGGTTCAGCCCAAATCGAATTGGGCTGTGACCGGGCTGTATTTCTTTGATGGTCAGGCGCCGGCGATTGCCCGGACGCTCAAACCCTCCGCCCGGGGTGAGCTGGAGATCACCGACGTGATCCGCCATTATCTTGATGCGGATACGCTCTATGTCGAATCGCTGGGCAGGGGCATTGCCTGGCTGGACACAGGCACGCCGGAAGCGCTGCTGGAAGCGGCCGAATTTGTCCGCATTCTTGAAAAGCGCCAGGGGTTCAAAATCGCCTGCCCCGAAGAAATCGCGTTTCGGCAGGGGCGGATCGACCGTGCTGCGCTGGAGGCGCTGGCGGCTGCCTATGGGCAGAATGATTATGGCGGCTATCTGCGGACGATTGCTGCGAGTGCCGGCGCCGGTGACTGATATAGTCCGGCCGACGGGATCAACCGCCCGCGCCGCTTTTGACCAGACTATCAATCGCCAGCAATTGGGTCAGCAGCGCTTCGGCCTGATCAAGCGGGACGGCATTGGGCCCGTCTGACTTGGCATTGTCAGGATCGGGGTGCATTTCCATGAACAGCCCGGAAATGCCAACCGCGACGGCGGCGCGCGCAAGCGGGGCGACGAATTCGCGTTGGCCGCCGCTGGTGGTACCGAGCCCGCCGGGCAGCTGGACGGAATGGGTAGCATCAAACACCACGGGACAACCCGTTTCGCGCATGATGACCAGGCCGCGCATGTCCGACACCAGATTATTATAGCCAAAACTCGCGCCGCGATCGGTCACGAGCAGGGTGGCTTCGAGCCCCGCCTCGGCGGCTGCGGCGCGCGCTTTGGTGGCGACATGGATCATGTCGTGCGGGGCCATGAACTGGCCCTTTTTGATGTTGGCGGGCTTACCGCAGCTGGCGACGGCTTCGATCAGATCGGTTTGGCGGGCCAGAAAGGCGGGGGTTTGCAGTACATCGACCACGCTGGCGACGGCGCTGACCTGGCTGGTTTCGTGCACATCGGTGAGCACCGGCATGCCGGTTTCGCGTTTCACCTTTTCCAGGATGCGAAGCCCCTCTTCCATGCCCGGTCCACGAAACGAGCTTGCTGAGGTGCGATTGGCCTTGTCGAACGAGCTTTTGTAAATGAGCAAGATGCCCAGCCGTTCGGCGATGCCTTTCAGCTTCGTGGCCGTCGACAGCGCCATTGCCTCGCTTTCGATGACGCAGGGGCCGGCAATCACGAACAGCCGCTGATCGATCCCGACTGGGCGGCCGCACAATAGGGTAGGGGTGGGTACGGTCGTCATGCTGCGTCGCGATCTGCCAATATGGCTTCGATAAAGGGAATATCTTCGGGATTGTTGAGCTCCCAAAGGTCATGCCCCGGATCGCGCACTTCGACAATCCGGACGGGCTTGCCTGATTCCAGGAAGCGCAATTGTTCCAGCCCTTCGAGCAGCTCCAGCGTGCCGACGGGCAGCGCCGCATAGCCCTGCAGCGCGGCCACGCGATAGGCATAGACACCGATGTGGAAAAAAAGCGGTGAGGATGGATCGCCGATCCGCGCGGGCGGCAGATGCGGGATCACTGATTTGGAAAAATACAGCGCATCCTGATGCTGGCCAAAGGTGACGGTGGTGCCGCCAACCCGCCCGGCGCGCTGGTCTTCGATCAGGCGGCGCTGCACCGCTGGGGAGGCGCGGACGACCGGCGTTGCGACCTGGATGGCGGGATCATTGGCCATCGCCTCGATCAGGGCCTCGACCACAAAAGCTGGTGTCAGCAGCGCGTCGCCCTGGAAATTGATGATGATGTCGGCGGGATCAGGCAGCGCACCCAGCGCTGCGGCACAGCGTTCGGTGCCGTTGGCGCAGGCGGCTGGTGTCATCAGCACCGGGGCACCGGCGGCCGCTGCCGCGTCGGCGATCAGCGGGTGGTCCGTGGCGACGTAAACCGCGCTGGCACCGCGAACCGCGCGGGCAGCATCAAGCGTCCAGGCAAGCAGGGGCTTTGCCGTTTGCCCGGGCCCGCGCAGCATCGCCAGCGGCTTTGCGGGATAGCGGGTGGAGGCATAGCGCGCGGGAATGATAATCGCCGCGCGCAATGGCGCGGCTCGGTCGGGCATGGCCATCACGCTTCAGCGCAGGCCGGAACGGAGAATGTCATGAATATGGATCAGCCCAACCGGCAGGCGGGGATTGAGCGAATGGGTGACGAAAAGCGCGGTAATCTTGTTCGCCTCGATCGTCTGCAACGCGTCCTCGACGAAACAGGAGACATCGACCGTCGATGGATTTTGCGACATCACCGCTTGCGCATCCCGGTCAAACAGATTGTCGGCATGACGCCGCAAATCGCCATCGGTAATCACGCCGATCAAGTTGCCGGCATCATCGATGACACCGGCAATACCCAGGCTGTGCGCCGTGATGGTCAGGACAACATCCCGCATCGGCGTGGCGCGTTTGACCAGCGGCAGTTCGTCCTTGCTATGCATTAGCGACGACACACGGGCGAGGCGCTGGCCGATTGCGCCGCCGGGGTGGAGCATGTTGAGCTTGGTGCGCGAAACACCCCGCTGGTTCATCATCGCGATCGCCAGCGCATCGCCCATGGCGAGCATCATGATCGCTGATGTGGTGGGGGAGATATTCTCCGGGCACGCTTCGCGAACCGGCGGGATGAGCAGTTTGACATCGGCCAGCTGCATGATCGTCGATGACGGTTTTGATCCGATCGCGACGATGGTGATCCCGGCCTCTGCTGCATAAGTGACGACTTGCTTCAGCTCGCGCGTTTCGCCCGACATGGAGAGCAGCAGCAACGTATCGCCCGGCATGATCATGCCCAGATCGCCATGCGCTGCTTCGGCTGCATGCATGAAAAAGGCGGGCGTCCCGGTGGAGGCAAAGCTGGCGGCGATCTTGCGACCGACATGCCCCGATTTGCCGAGGCCAGAGACGACGACGCGGCGATCTGTGCCCATCAGCGCCTCAACCGCCGCGACGAAATTCTCGTCAATGGCGTGGCTCAGCGCCTCAAGCGCTTCGGCTTCATCGGTGATGACGGCGCGCCCACAGGCCAGGATTTCGGCATTGCGCACCGCATGTTCCCCGCCCGTGGCCGGGCTTTGATCGATCGCCAACATGACTCATATCCCCCTTGAATGCGCATCCGATCGTCTGGCCATCAGCTGTCATCTGGTGCGAATTGACGACAAGCTGCCCCCCGGCAGATCGTGGACCCAGCACCCGTGCCCTAAAGCCTGATGCTGCTAATCATTCCCACCGATCAAGTCGCCGAGCCCGCCAAGCACCGAACCCTCACCCCGGTTCTGGCCGCGTGGGCCCGCTGCGGCGAGCATCCGGCCCGCCAATCGGGAAAAGGGCAGCGACTGGATCCATACCTTGCCCGGCCCGGTCAGCCGCGCAAAAAACAGCCCCTCGCCACCGAACAACACGCTGCGGACCCCACCCGCGGTGACCAGATCGAAGGTAACGCTGGGGGTGTAGGCTGCGAGGCAGCCGGTGTCGACGTGCAATTCTTCGCCAGCCGCCAGCGTGCGTTCGACGACGGTGCCGCCCATCTGAACGAACACCCAGCCATCGCCCTCCAGCTTTTGCATGATAAAGCCTTCGCCGCCGAACAGCCCGGTCATCACGCGGCGCTGAAACTGAATGCCGATCGACACGCCCTTGGCGGCCGCCAGAAACGCATCCTTTTGGCAGATCAAGGTGCCGCCCAGATCGTCAAGCTTGATCGGCAGGATCGCGCCGGGCGTGGGGGCGGCAAAGGCCACCCGCGCCTTGCCCTGGCCATTATGCGTGAACACCGTCGTGAACAGGCTCTCGCCCGTCACCAGCCTTTTGCCCGCACCGAGCAGCTTGCCCATGAACCCGCCACCCGTATCGCCGCTGCCATCGCCGAACACGGTCGTCATGCCGATCGCGGCATCCTTCCAGACAAAGGCACCCGCTTCGGCGACAGCACTTTCGCCGGGATCGAGTTCGATTTCGACGAACTGGAGTTCCTGGCCCTTGATCTCGAAATCAATGTCATCGGCAATGCCGGCGCTGCGGCTGTGCTGCCAGGGGCTCTGCGTCATCGGGATATCTCCATTATGGACTGCGGGAATTATAGCCGGGCGAGGGAGATTCGCCACTAGGGCAAATCGTTCGAGTGGCTGAAAAGGGCGGTGATTGGGGTGACCAGGCTTTGGCAAGTTTCGCCCCACACTGCGCCATTCAAATGATCCGATGACTGGTCTGGTAGCTGACGTTTATTGAGGCTGGGGTTCAGGCTGGGTCTGGATGCGAATGTTCACGAATGTTCGCACTGATGCGATGGTTTCGCCAGATGGTCGTCAGGGGGCAGCCCTTTGGCGAGGCGGGCGTTGCTTCCCAATTGCGACGCGAAGTCGGTCAACGGTGTGAAAGAGCGAGGGACGTGTAGCAGGACTCGCTGTTGTAGGACAGGATTGGCCGGTTTCGCCCCAATTTTCGCCATAGCAGGCGTCTTCAGCGTATCCCGAAAGCTGCCGCCAGATATCTGCTCGCCACGCAATACAGAATGGCCCCCGGAGTATCGACATCCGGTCTTTTTCCACTAACTTGCATACCATCTGCTTAGGGTGGGAACGGTAAGTCATGCGCTTGAATTCACTCGGAGTAATTGTTTTTATTTTGACAGCATGTTGGATGGGTGCTGTCTCAACGCCCATGGCCGAGGCCGCCGCAAGCGCACCAACCGGGACATCGGGTCCGACTACTCAATCTCAGAGTGAAAACGAGGGCCTCGAGCTTCTCCGCGAGGACCTCCGCCAAACAGAGGCGCGAATAAAGGAAAGCGAGAGACGCAGAGAGGAGATCAAAAAGCGTTCGAGCGAAGTAACGGCAAAAATTCGTGAATCAGATAGAAGAATTGAAGAAGCAAAAATGGAAATGGAATTTTTGCGCCAGGTTCAAGAGTGTCGCGTGAAAGTGCAAGGAGTTATAAACGAATATAAAAAATCTCATAGTGCCAATGAATGGCAAAATTTCGGAGCACCACTGTATGGGCAATTCATAAAATATAGAGACAAAGAGAAAAAGAATTGTCCAATTTGAGATAACATGCAGGATATTGTAAAATAAAGTTGATTGTTACTAAGTTTGAATGAGGTAAAATGCGAAAATAGTTTTCGAAAACTTCGTTGCTAAATGCCTATCATCCAGGTTGATATAACTCAACTTAGCTTCTGATCAGGCCCCAAGCGGACCGAAAATTAACCACAACTTCCGGACATTCGCGGCGGGTCGATAAAAGCCGGTCTCGCCCTAAAACAACCCCTCGATCCGCCCCTGATCATCGAACCCGATCGCCTCCGCTGCGGGCACACGCGGCAGGCCGGGCATGGTCATGATCTCCCCGCACACCGCCACGACAAAGCCTGCCCCCGCCGCCAGCCGGACGTCGCGGATATGGACGGTGTGGCCGGTCGGCGCGCCGAGCGCGGTTGGGTCGGTCGAAAAGCTGTACTGCGTCTTGGCGATGCAGACGGGCAGATGGCCGAACCCCGCTGCCTCGAACCGCGCGAGCTGCGCGACGATCGCGGGTTCGGCATCGACGTGCCCCGCGCGGTAGAGCCGGGTCGCGACCGTTTTGATTTTTTCGAACAGCGGCAGGCCATCGTCGTAGAGCGGGGCGAACTGTGCCGATCCTGCCTCGGCCAGCGCGGCGACAGCATCGGCAAGCTCAGTCGCGCCGGCGCCGCCTTCGGCCCAGTGGCGGCACAGGATCGCCTGCACGCCGTGCGCGCCAGCGATAGCGCGCAGCGCCTGAATCTCGGCATCGCTATCGGTGCCGAAATGGTTGATCGCCACCACCGCAGGCACGCCGAACTGGCGGACATTCTCAATATGCCGCACCAGATTGATCGCGCCGCGATTGACCGCGTCGACATCTTCGCGGCCGAGATCGGCCTTGGCGACGCCGCCATTCATTTTCAGCGCGCGCACCGTCGCCACGATCACGACGGCGGCGGGCGCAAGCCCAGCCTGGCGGCATTTGATGTCGAAGAATTTTTCCGCGCCCAAATCGGCACCGAACCCGGCTTCGGTCACGACATAATCGGCAAGCCCCAAAGCCGCGCGCGTCGCGATCACCGAATTGCAGCCATGCGCGATATTGGCGAACGGGCCGCCATGGATAAAGGCGGGATTGCCGCCCAGGGTTTGCACCAGATTGGGCTTGATCGCCTCCTTCAGCAGCACTGCCATCGCGCCATCCGCCTTCAGCTCGGCAGCGGTGACCGGCTGACGATCGCGGGTATAGCCCACCACGATCCGCCCCAGCCGCACGCGCAGATCATCCAGATCACGCGCCAGGCACAGGATCGCCATCACTTCGGAGGCAACGGTGATGTCAAACCCCGATTCGCGCGGGAATCCGTTGCCGGTGCCGCCCAGCGACTGCACGATCTGGCGCAGCGCGCGATCATTCATGTCGATCACCCGTCGCCAGACGACCCGGCGGACATCGATGCCCAGCGTATTGCCCCAGTAAATATGATTGTCGAGCAGCGCCGCCAGCAGGTTATGCGCGGCGGTGATCGCGTGGAAATCGCCGGTGAAGTGCAGGTTGATGTCCTCCATCGGCACCACCTGGGCATGGCCGCCGCCGGTCGCGCCGCCCTTTTGCCCGAAACAGGGGCCGAGCGAGGGTTCGCGCAGGCACAACATCGTCTTGCGCCCGGTCAGGTTGAGCGCATCAGCGAGGCCAACCGAGGTGGTCGTCTTGCCCTCGCCCGCCGGGGTGGGGCTGATCGCGGTGACCAATATCAGATGGCCGGGGGCGCGGTCAGGCTGGGTGGGGAGGGCGGTTAGATCGACCTTTGCCTTGTGCCGCCCATAGGGTTCGATGGCGCTTTCCGGAATGCCCGCCTTGGCGGCAATGGCGGCGATGGGCTGAAGCGGCGTCAACCGCGCGATCTCGATATCGGTTTGCATGCGCTGGGTTTTAGAGTTTGGCGGGGAGAGATCAACTCAGGCGGTGCGGTGATAGCTGTTGCTCCCGTCACCGTCGCAAGGGCGCACGCAAATGATTGTTGCCGCATGCCAGACAAGTGGATTTGGCCGCAATCAAGCCGTAAGGCTGGGTCGCGTTCAGCAACAGTCCCGCAGACCGAAGGAATGAATCGATATGTTCAGTCACATCATGCTTGGAGCCAACGACCTCGCCACGTCCAAGAAATTTTATGACGCGACGCTCGGTGCGCTTGGCTATCCGGCGGGCAATCAGGATGACAAGGGCCGCGTGTTCTGGGTCAATCCCACCGGCATTTTCTCGATCTCCAAGCCCATCGATGGCGAGCCTGCCTGCCACGGCAATGGCGCGACGATTGGCTTTTCTGTCGATTCACCCGAAGCCGCCAATGCCTGGCACGCCGCCGGTCTGGCCGCGGGCGGCACGGCCTGCGAAGATGCGCCCGGTATCCGCGAGGGCGCGATGGGCCCGCTCTATCTGGCGTATCTGCGCGATCCCGACGGCAATAAGCTGTGCGCCCTGCACCGCGTTAAGGCGTAAAGTCTGGGGTTCTACCGCTCGCATCGTTTGCGGTGCGGGCGGTGTCCTAGGGCTCGATCCAGGGTAACGGGGGTCAGCGCGGCCAATGTTGGTGTGACGCCGACGCTAGACTATTGATTTAGAAGAATGATTAGCGGACGTTAGCTGATGCTCTTCGCTGTCGCGACTACCGCCAGGACGTTCTTGATCCCCCATTGGTCACGCTGGCATCAGGCATGGGGGGCACCCCCGCCGACCGTGGCGGCCCAATGGACTTGTGTTCGATCAAGCATGTTTCTCATGAAGGCACTGCATCGATGCGGGATCGAGGCTAGGCTACAAAGTGGCCAGCCCCCAAAGCAGGCGCCGGGCATCGTTAGTGAGGATTGCGGCCTGTTCACCGCCGATGGGTGGATGGGCCATGCCTGGGTTGAGGCGAATGGCTTTGTAATCGACATAACCGCTGACCAGTTCGGACACCCACCGGTCATTGTGGCACCGATCAGCGACCCCACATACCGGCCAGCCCGACACGACGCGAACAGACTCACCCCAACCCGGAACGGTATGGTGGCGGTCCAGGAGATTTGGCATTCTTGGTGCAGCTACGTGGATCTGCTTTGTCCGCAAATGGCAGGTAACTTAGGCATGCCGGAGGGCTGACTTTGGGGCGATTACAGACTGGCCGGTCTTCTGGCCGAACGTTGCCATTCTTCCCTTCTCCCATTGGGAGAAGGCAGGATGAGGGGTTCAGCGCTGTTGATAGGGCGATCCCCTCACCTAGCTACGACTAGGACTGCGCTGAAGTGGCGTGACCCAAGTCTACGCAACCCGTTCGGGGTGATGAGCACTCCGTGCTGATCAGGCCATGCCGGGGGCATGGCCGCCCCCGAACTCCCGAGGGGAGAGGGAAAAGAGGAATGGCAATAAATGGGGCGCTGGCACTCCCCTTCTGGCACGATGAAGCTTGGCGTTACCTGCCATGAGCCGGCTCCGATGAAGAAGCGGGACCCCGGGTCAAGCCCGGGGTGACGGCATTGATTGGTTTGCCGGTTGAGCGGCTGAAACCCGTCGGCATCGGCGCCGCCGTGGCACCCCTAGCCGTTGCCACCGCCACACCCCACAAGCTATGCCGCCCCCCAATGACCAGCCCCCCCGTCGCCCCGCACAGCATTGTCCCCGACAGCGAACTCAGCGGTGCTCTGCGGCTCCTGCCGCCCGGCGCGCGGCCGTTCGCGTCGCTCGCTCGGCTTGATCGGCCGATTGGCTGGTGGCTGTTGTTTTGGCCCGGCGCGTGGGGCGTGATGCTCGCGGGTGGGGCGGTCGCGCGCTGGGACCTTATCCTCTGGCTGTTGCTCGGGGCGATTGCGATGCGGGGGGCGGGGTGCGTCTATAATGATATTGTCGATCGCGATCTTGATGCGCAGGTTGAACGGACGCGCAACCGGCCGCTCGCCAGCGGGGCGGTGTCGCTGAAGGCGGCGTGGATCTGGCTGGTCGCGCTGTGCCTGATCGGGCTGGTCGTGCTGCTGCAACTCCATCTGCCCGCCGCGATCGTCGCGCTCGCCAGTCTGGCGCCGGTGGCGGCCTATCCGTTTATGAAGCGGATTACCTGGTGGCCCCAGGCCTGGCTCGGGATGGTTTTTTCCTGGGCGGCGCTGGTCGGCTGGGTGGAGGTTTCGGGGGCGCTGGGTGGGGCGGGGCTGTTGCTTTATGGCGGCGCGATCGCCTGGGTGGTCGGTTATGATACGATCTATTCGCTGCAGGACCGCGAGGATGATGCGATGGTTGGCATCCGATCGTCAGCGCGGGCGATGGGCGCACATGTGCGCGGCGGCGTTGGCGGATTCTATGTGCTGGCGCTGGCATTATGGGCGGGCGCGATCTGGCTCGTCCGGCCCGATCCGTTGGCGCTCGCGGCGTTGCTGCCGGTGGCCGGGCATCTGGGGTGGCAAGTGCTGACGCTGGTGCCTGATGACGGCGACAACGCGCTGACGCGCTTCCGATCGAACCGTGGCGCGGGGCTGCTGATGGCGGCTGCGTGTATCGTCGTTGGGGCAGGGGTATAAACCCATGGCTTGTTGGTGTTTGTGCCAGATGGTCTCTAATTTGTACTAATTCGTCTATCCAAAGTAATAGTATGTTGGCGGTGTTGTGATCCTGATGTGACATTCTCTACAATCAGCCTGACCTAAAGGCGGGGAGAAATTTAGATGTCCTTCTTGAGCACTCGCAAAAAACCTGTATTTTTTGTGCGAAGAATTTTGGCGACTATCTCTGCTATTTTCTTGGCAAGCACAGTTGGTGCACCCGCAGCCCATTCTCAAATAACCGCAGAGCTTTATGATTATGTTGTTCAGGATGTCTGTGTTAATAGTGCAAACGTTGCCACCACGGAAGATCCCGCTTACTGTTCGAACAGGCGTAATATCGAGTTAGGGGAAAAATCTCCCTACATTGTCACTGACTTTCTTCAGTCAAATGAAAATATAACATATCAAGCCGGAAATTCTATCCCTGTCTTGGGCATGAACGGCGATACTTTGGTGATGACGTATAAAAGTCTACAGGGAAATTTTAATAGCGGTTATCAGTTTAGTTGGGTTGAAGGCCGGGATGGCTTCGATCTTATGAATATTACAGATTCTTCATTTACTTCATTTGTTAGGACATTTGATCCGGGTTGTTTTGATCAAATATGGTCTTCAAATGGTCAAACTTACTCGATGGCCATACGAGCTGGAGGCTGGATAAATTTTCCTTATTATGCGCCGCCGAGTAGCTGGCCTGCCACAAGCAATACAGAGCTCAGGACGTACCATGTGCAGCTGACTCCCAGTTCTGGCCCTCCCTGTACCAACGGGAACGCGCTGGGACGAACATTCTGGAATAGTCCTGCGCCGTACCGCTTCGAGACTAACAAAGTGTTGTGGGCAATCAGGTCGGATCACTTCGCATCGAGTAATCTGGCGGCAGCGAGAAACGCCCTGGAACGTTATTACTTTACAAAGGAATATGGTTACACTCGATGGGAAGCATGGATGCCACAGCAGCAATGCTTCCAGGAACGCGGTCAGGATAACCCGATCTGCCATCCCGAATGGGATTCTAACGTAGTCACCCAAAGGTGCAAGATCATGAACGTGTCAGCTACCGGCGTTCCGGGCATTGATCGCTGGGGCAATCAGAATTGGGTTCGCGTAGATTGCCGCGATACCACAAAATTCATCGCGTTGAACACGCCGCAAATCATGCTTGCACCACAAATGGCCAATGCCAATGGGTTCAATGACATTGATTATCTCGCGGTCGTTAATCCGCCAATCGGGCGTTGGTTCGCCGCAGGACCGGAAAGCGGGCACGGATCGGGATATGCAAACGGCACCGGCTGGGAGATCTCCGCAACCGGCGCCTATACCAACCTGACCTACGGCCCCTATGTAGACAATCTTCCGGTCGGGCATCTGAATGCAATTTTCGAACTGAAAATTGATAATAATAATGCAAACAACGATGCGATTATCGACCTAGAAGTTTATGATTTTTATTCAGGCCAAGTTTTGGCGTCAAAAACTCTGACCCGCATGCAGTTTATGAGTGCGAATGTAACCCAGAAATTCGCGCTGCCATTTTACCATAACGGTAGCGGCTTGATGGAGTTTAAGGTAAATGTTCGGGGGCAGTCCTATGTGCATCATGCCAGCACGCAGGTATTATATTGAATCGATTGTAAATCATTTAAGATTCGCGAAGATTCATGATTTGTTCGTTGGAGGGGTGGCCTAGTTGCAAGCCCTAACATGGGGCTTGCAACACCGAATCAACCCAAGTTTGTGGTTCGAAATGCTTCAAATTTCAGTTCGAACTCACTAAGCCCTCCGGAATGCACACCAATGACCAAGCCTGTGACCGGGCGCATGAAATCGTCGCTCGCGCTATGGCCGCTGGTGCCGATGCCGCTGATGCCGTGTTCGCCGCCGATACTGCGCTGGATGTTTCGGTTCGGCTCGGGGCGCTGGAGGATGTTGGCCGGTCAGAAAGCGCAGAGCTTGGCCTGCGGGTTTTTGTCGGGCGGCGAAACGCGAGCGTTTCGACGTCGGACCTGTCAGCCGCATCGATCGATACGCTAGTCGACCGGGCGATGGCGATGGCGCGCGAGGCGCCTGAGGATGAATGGGCTGGGCTGGCCCCGGCTGATCGATTGCTGCACGGCAAGCCGCCGCATCTTGATCTGGATGACGGGGCAGATGTGTCGCCCGATACGCTGAAGGCACGCGCGCTGGCGGCGGAGGATGCTGCCCGTGCCGTGCCCGGTGTCTCCAACAGTGAAGGCGGCAGCGCCAGTGCCGCGCGATCAGTGATGGCACTGGCCACCAGCCATGGCTTTGTCGGTGGCCATAGCGTCTCCAGCCACGGCGTCTCGGCCAGCGTGCTGGCGGGCGCCGGCAACGATATGCAGCGCGACTATGCCTATCATAGCGCCCGCCATCTTAGCCGGCTTGAAGATGCCGGCATCGTCGGGGCGCGGGCAGGCGCGCGCGCTGTCGCGCGACTGTCACCCGGCCGAATTGAGAGCGGGCCGCTGCCGGTTGTGTTCGATCCGCGCGTTGGCAGCAGCCTGCTCGGGCATTTGATCGGCGCGATTGCCGGCCAGTCGATTACCCGCAAGACCAGCTTTTTGCTCGATGCGCTTGGCAGCCGGGTGTTTGGCGCAGGCGTCTCGGTGCTCGACGATCCGCACCGCCCGCATGGCCTGCGATCCCGCCCGTTTGATGGCGAGGGATTGCCGGTGTCGCCGGTGTGCATCGTCGATGACGGGATGCTGGAAACTTGGCTGCTCGATAGTGGTTCTGCGCGGCAATTAGGGCTTGAGCCGACGGGCCATGCCGCGCGCGGGGTCGGCGGCGGGCCGGGCGTGTCGCCAAGCAATTTGCACATGGCGGCGGGCCATATGCCGCCCGAAACGCTGATCGGCGGGATCAAGCGCGGCGTTTATATTACCGAGCTGATCGGCATGGGCGTGAATGGCGTCACTGGCGATTATAGCCGCGGCGCTGCAGGCTTCTTGATTGAGGACGGCGAATTGACCCGGCCGGTTGCCGAATTCACCATTGCGGGCAATTTGAAGGACATGTTCCTGGCGCTCACGCCCGCCAATGATCTCGATTTCCGCTATGGTATCAATGTGCCGACGCTGCTGGTGGAGGGGATGACGGTGGCGAGTGGCTGATACCCTGGTCGATGCCGTCGCGGCGATTGCCGCTGAAGCCGGTCGCCTGGCAATGGCGCGCTGGAGCGACGATTTCAGCCGCTGGGAGAAATCACCCGGCAACCCGGTCAGCGATATCGATCTTGAGGTCGATGCGTTGCTCCGCACGCGATTGTTCGCGCTCGATCCCGAAGCGGGCTGGCTGTCCGAGGAGACCGCCGATAACGCGGATCGGCTCGCGTGCCGGCGATTATGGGTGGTCGATCCGATTGATGGCACGCGCGATTATCTCCGCGGCCGGCCGGGCTGGGCGGTATCGATCGCGCTGGTTGACCAGGGACTGCCGGTGATTGGCGTGCTCGATGCGCCGGCGCGCGGCGAAGTGTGGAGCGCGGTGATGGGGGCGGGTGCTCTCCGTAACGGCCAGCCGGTGCGCGCGGGCGGGCGCACGCAATTTGCGGGTGCGCGCGTGCCCAATGATGTCCTGCCCAGCGCCGACAGCGATCTGGTGCTGGTTGCCAAACCCAATTCGATCGCGCTCAGAATTGCGATGGTCGCCGCCGATGAAGCCGATCTGGTGGCAACGCTGCGCTGGGGCTTTGAATGGGACATTGCCGCCGCTGCATTGATTGCGATGGAGGCCGGGGCCAGTGTTACTGATGCATTTGGCGCGCCGCTTGCCTTTAATACGCCCAGCGCCCAGGCCTTTGGGCTGTTGGCGACCACGCCCGGCATCCATGGTGCTGCCGTCGCGCGGCTGGCGGACCGGGCCAAGATTCTGGTACATGGCGACAAATAGTGCGCAGGCATGAATGCGGGACAAAGCGTGATGACGGACGAACGGCTCAACTGGGATGACATTCTGGAAGTCGGCAAGGGCGGCCCGGGCTGCGGCTTGCTGAAGATTGATGGTCGTGAACCGCGGGGCAGTTATCGCTATTTGCCGCCGGCATTGCTTCATGAGGGCAAGGTTTATGCCTCCAGCTTCGTTTCAGGCGGGTTCATGATCTGCATCATCGATCCCGAGACATTGGCGCGGCAGGAAATATCCCCCCGTCTGCCCTATGCCCGGCTCAAGGCGATCGAGAATGGCGAGGTCGTTTATTTTGATCACCATAGCGGCGACAGCGAAAGCCGATTGGCAATCACGCCGCAGAAGCCGGCTCTGCGGAGCCTGGCTGCCCGGCTGCGCCGACGATAGCATTGCCCTGCCGCAGTCTTGATCAGCGGCTGGAATAAAGCTCCAAGGTCGCTACCGACGCGGCTTTGAAGACGATTCGATACCATAAATCGAATCTGTCGCACATTCCGACGGTTTCGTTGGTTGCTCGCCAATGCAATGCCCCTATCGTCAACTGTTGCGGAAAGCTCTTGGGAGGGTGCGTACCGTGTCAGTTGTCGATTTGAGTTCAACGAAGATTCGCCCCGAACAGTGGCGCGACTGGGCAAAGTCTGCGCCAATGACACGCTATTCGGGGGCGATGGCGTTTGATGAAGCGACGCAGTCCCCCGAACCGGCGTATCTCGATCGCGCCTCGCTGCAATCCTGGTCGGACACCAATCCCGATATGCGCCAGCCGGCGCTCGATCATCATCTCATCATTCTGCACCAGGGCGGCCCAAAGCGGATCGAGCGTACCGGGGGTGGAGCACGCAGGGTCGTCGATGCGCTTGATGGGGCCAGCACGACGGTTGAAAGCGGCAGCATCTATCGGTGGCAGACACAGGGCCCGATTGCCTTTGCCCATCTCTATATCGCCCCAGATCGCTTCGCTGACATGGTCGCCGAAAATTTTGATCGCGATCCGCGCAGCGTCGGCTTTGCCGAGGCGATTGGTCGGCCCGATCCCCATGTTGCCCGGCTGTTCGAACTGATGCTCGCTTCGCGCGGACAGCCCGAATGGGAAGCGGTTGCCGAATTTTATCTCGATGCGCTGTTGATTCGATTAGCCACCACATCGACCGATGGCGCTGCATTCCGGATGCCATCCAAGCTGACGCTGACGCGGCCGACGATCTCGCGGGTGCGTGACTATATGCGTGGCAATCTGGCCGAGCGAATTTCGCTCAGCGATCTCGCCCAGATCGCTGGCTATAGTCGATATCATTTTGTCCGGGCATTTCGCGAAAGCACGGGGCTGCCGCCTTATGCCTTTCTGCTCAACGAACGGCTGCGTGCTGCGAAGCATTTGTTGCAGCATAGCGACGCGCCAATTGCCGAAATTGCCCAAAAATCGGGCTTTGCCACCCATGCCCATTTTTCTGCGCGTTTCCGCGAAAGAATGGGGGTTACCCCGGCGGAGTATCGCCGCCGCGCACGGGGATGATGGGCGCGACGGCGATTCGATTATAAGTCCTGGTCGGTCAAAAACCTTGAACGAGCTGTAGGATATAACGCTCGTTGAACGACTCGTTCCTGTTGATGACGGGAAACTCCACCCCGGCCAACAGGAACAGATTATTGCCAACATGGGTACGCATGCCCGGCGTGATGCTGACAAAGCTATTGCCGCGTCCCGTTGTCGGTTCACGCCAATTAGCGGCAACATACCAAGTCAGATCGCCAAAGGGGGCGGGGCTGTGTGGCGTCACGGTCTGGCCGATTGACGCATTGAGCACAAAATTGTCGGGCAGATTGCGGTCGGCGAATTCATAGGCCACCCGCCCGCGGATCGAAAAGCCACGGCCCACATCGGTCCAGAGGTTGATCTGTGGCTGCGCTGCAAAAACCTTGTTGCCCTGGACGACCGATCCGGTCGGCAGGCGCCAGCCGACGCCGGCGTTGATCGACAGGTTGCGCTTTTCAGCGAGCATCACCTGCGTGGTGAGCGTGATATCGCCAAAGTTGCCGCGCCGCTGCGATTCCTGATAAAAAGGCACTTCAATCCCGGCCCAGAGGCGGCGGCTGAAGGGATAATGGAAGCGACCGAGAACACCCCAGGAATCGGGTCCCGAGGCCTGGGTATAGGCAGCGGCAAGATGCACTTCGCGCGTGAAAAAGCCATCAGCGGTGGCAAGCCAGCCCTGGCGCGGCGCGCCGCTGTCACCATTGGGCACGGGGATCCATTTTTCGGTGAGTTCATCGCCGAAGCGGCTGCTGTCCAAGGGTACCCATTCGCCCGCCGCTGGTGCTGGTGCCTGGGCGTCATCCTGCGCATAGGCCGTGCCGCCTGCAGTTAATGCCAAAATCGCCGCAGCACTGGCGAAACGAAAAGTTGAGATCATAGAACGCATGGCCAAACCCCTTACAAAGAGGTGTGTTGAATAGCGCCACGCTGCGAGGTCATCTTTCGAAGGCTGTGCTGTTTATTCGCAAATTGCTTTGGCGTTAGCGGCGCAGAAAGGGGCGCCGCCCCAAAATGCGACAAAGTGCGATTAGTCTGCAATCTGCTTGCGATAGCGGCCGGGCGGCATGCCCATTGCCTTGGTAAAGGCTGCCGTGAAATGCGATTGACTGGCAAAGCCGCAGCTCAGCGCCAGCTCGGCAAGCGGCAATTCACTATTCAGCAATAGCGATCGGGCGCGGCCAAGCCGACGCGATCCGAGGAAATGGTACGGCGTCTCCCCGGTTGCCATCTTGAACACGCGCGAGAAATGGAATGCCGAGAGGCCTGCGACGGTGGCCATGTCTGCCAGGCTGATTTCTTCATCGAGTCGCGATTCGATAAAGTCGATGACGCGCGCCAGCCGCACGGGCGAGAGGTGGATTCGGCTCGCATCATCCACCAAAGGCAGCGATTCATGCCGGACCAGAATTGCACCGATCGCGCGCACCAGCCCATCGATCATCAGATCAGCGGCAAAGCCGGGCGCGCGAATCTCCGTTTCGATCATGGCCATGATCTGGGCGAGTCGATCCTGCCGCTCGCTCGCAATCGGGCCGACCGGATTGGCGCCTAATTCGGCCGTCATGTGCCGCATCTCGCTGCTCGGCATGAACAGTCCCAGCGCGTGATGATTGGCCGGAAATTCAAGCACGACCGGGCATCGGCCGGGCACGAAGCTGACATGGCCGCGCTGCAGCGTCTTGTCGATTTTGGTGTCACCGATCCGCCCTCGCATGCGACCCGATGATGTCAGGTTGAGCATCAACGCGTCATAGTCGGCGTGATGGCCCGAAGCTGTCGCGGTAAACGGGCCGACGACACCAGCGTGGCGAATCACTTCAATTCGGCTTTGCGGTTGCGAGAGTCGTTGCGCTTTCGGCCTGCCCGAAAAGCTAATCGAATCATAGGCTATTGCGCCCGTTTCGGCGCGGAACGCCGCCGTCGCGGGCAGGTGGATACTCATGTCGACCCCCAAGGTCTGGCCCAGCCGCTGCAGGGCGTTACTGCCGTGCGCTACGGTCTGGGGCGGGGATCATCTTATCATCTGGGCGCGCTGCAGGGGCACGCAATCGGGGTGAACGCGCCAAAAAACCGCAATATCCAGATAGTCTTACCGCTGCATTGCCCGCACCTGCCGCACCGCAATCGCCGGAAACGTCAGTGCATTGGGATAGGGGGCCCAGCCAATCTGAGCGTGGCGACAGATCGAATATCGGCTTTAGCGAGGCCGGCTGCGACCAGCGGCAATTGGCTGACTTGCAGCCGCATCGCTTCGACCGATTCAGTGCATAGCAGGACCAGCTCGTCACGTTCTCCAGCGACAAAAGCCATGACAAACAGGCCAGATTTTGCCCAATCGACCAGGGCGTCAAATTCGGCGTCGGTGTAAAAAGCCACTTCCTCCGCGCACGCGCCTTCTGTCCCGCGCAGCGTTACCAACGTCATGGGCATCGGCGGGTCAGGCTGCCCGCGCTGCAGCATCAAACTCCAAGGGTGCAGCGCTTTTAAGGGCATCATCGGACAGCTCCTGCATGGCCTTCTACGCCGAAGCTGGAGCCGTGCGCTATCGTGATATTGCGGGTTCTGGCGCTCTAACGAAATAATATCGTGAAATTATTCATCTCACCGCAAGGTTTCGCAAAAGCAACGGCATCCTGAAAGCATTGATCGGCAACCCGGGGCGATAGGGATGCAGCGGTCGACAGGATTTTCTGGAGGTGGCCGCACGCCAACAACCGGGAGTGGCCTCATGCCAAAAGCACGCTTTACCAAATTCACCCTGCTTGCAGGTGCGGCCGCCCTGGTCGCCATTGCTGCAGCTATGCCAGCCAGCGCTGACGTTGTCGTCCGCGGCAAGGAAGGCCGGCCGCTGTCGGAAATTCGCCGCGCACCCGCATCGATCTATCCTGATCAGCGCACGATCACGGCCCAGCCTTCGCCTTCGGAAGTGAAGCCTGAATTTCTGGGGCCGGTTGTGCTGATGAAATCGGCGAATATCGATCTGGAAAAGGGCACCGCGACCTTGCCGCTGCGCAAGGGCAAGCTGAAAAATGGCACCCCGGTGTGGTTCATCATCACCGACACGACCGATGAAAATCTGTCGAACCTGCACGGCGTCAACTATTCGCCGAAAATGGCCTATAGCCTGACCGGTGCTGCCACCCGGCACGCCACGATCGAAAAGGACGGCAGCTTCACGTTCAACGCCGGTTCGGTTGATTTCAAGCCAGTGCTGTCGATTGTTCCTGGCGCCGCTGCCAACCCGTTCCCGCCCAAAAGCTTTCAGCCCGGTTCGGTCGGTGATGCAGCCTATTCACCGATGGTTTATATCGACAATTCGTCGAAGTCGGTGATCCTCAACGCGCCGGTCGTGTCGCAAGCGAGCGAGGCTGAACTCAACACGATGTGCGACGGCAATGTCGATCATGCCAAGGTGCATGACAAGGTCGTGGCGATCTGCCCGCGCGATGAAACGGTGACGCTGAAGCTGACGCTTGGCTACACCTTCGACAAGCCGATCTTCTACCTGTCGACCGAAGCCAATAATCCGCTGGTCGCCAGCCTGGAAACCGCCACCTTTGCACCGGCACTGGCGGATCTGCCCTTCGCGCTGGAAGACGCGTCGCCGGGTGAAGCCGCCGAGCGCATCGTCGTTGTTGTCAACGGGCCGACCGGCAAGGACAATCCGCATCGCCAGGGCCTGGTCAGCGCACTGAGCGGTGAAGGTGGTCCCCTCAACGTGCTGGGCGGTATCCCAACGATCAACCTCGACTATTCGCCAATGTGGCGGATTTTCCCGCTGGTCTGGAAGGATGAGGCGATCCAGAAGGGCTATCGCTATCGCATCACCAGCGCGCTGCAGGCCGCTGAAATGGACGAACGCGGTTTCCTGCAAAGCCTTGATGGCGGCGCCTTCCGCGCGGTTGGTTTCGTGGTGAACTGCCCCGTGGTTTACCGCATCAACTAAGCATTGAAGACACGGAACGATGGCCTTTCCCCTCCCCCCGAACAAGGCCATCGTCGGGGCGGCGCTACTCATCATCCCCGCCGCCCCGACCGTGGCACAAACCGTGCCACTGTCGACACCCGCTGCCGGCGCCGCGCAACAAAGCGCGGCGCCGGTCAGTACGCCCGATCCGGAAACCATGTCGCCGGACCAGATGTCGGCGATGGTCGATGGCATGACCGTCAGCGAAGCGCTCGACATGGTCGCCATGGCGGATATCCCGTCCGATATTGTCGTCACCGGCACCCGCCTGCGCTTTCGAACCAGTGAAATCGCTTCCAGCACCGTTCTGACGGGCGAGGCGCTGGCCGTTCAGGCGCGATCGACGATCGGTGAAACGCTGGCGCATCTGCCCGGTGCATCCTCCACTTCGTTCGGCCCCAGCGCGTCAAGGCCCGTGTTGCGCGGGTTCCAGGGCGAACGTGCGCGGCTGCTGATCGACGGGATCGGCACGCTTGATGCCTCGAATACCAGCCCTGATCATGCGGTTGCGCTGAACCCGATCGTTGCCGATCGGATCGAGCTGCTGCGCGGGCCAGTGACCCTGCTCTATGCCTCTGGATCGGCAGGCGGCGTGGTCAACGCGGTTAGTGGGCGGATCGCCCGGCGCGATCCGCGCGACGGGATTGATGCCGTACTCGCCGCCGGTTTTGGCAGTGCGGCCGCCGAACGCACGCTTGGCTTTCGGGTCGATGCCGAAGCCGCGTCGCATGTTGTGCTGCATCTCGACGGGCAATATCTTGATGCCGCATCCGTGCGCAGTGGCGGTTTCATTCTTGGCCCCCCCGCCCGGGCGCAGGCGCGCGCCGTCGCAGACCCCGCCATCGCCTCGCTCGCCGATCTCCGGGGCACCTTGCCCAACACCCAGTTTGAAACCTGGGAGCTGGCCGGTGGTGCGTCGCTGATCCTGCCCAATGGCCATATCGGCTTTTCGTTCAGCAATTATGAGAGCATCTACGGCCTGCCGACGCGCTTTTCGCTCGATCCGGCCAATCCGGTGCCCGACAGCCTAATTGATCTCGATCAGCAGCGGGTCGATGTCCGTTTCGAAATTGACGGTAAGGGGCTGCTGCAAACGCTGCGCGGTCGCTTTGGCTGGGCCGATTACAAGCATAATGAAGTGATCGTCGGTGGCCCCGTTACCGCAACTTTCCTGAACCTGGGCTATGAAGCACGGCTGGAAGCGGTGCTGGGCCAGCCGGGCAGCGACCTGAAATCAACGCTTGGTGGGCAATTTTATGCGCGGGATTTCCGCGTGACTGGCCCGGCGCCGTTGCTGCCGCCATCGCAAACCGAACAGATCGCGTTCTTTGCGCTGCATGAGCTGAACCTCAACCCGATCAAGCTGGAAGGCTCATTTCGCTATGAGCATGTCGGCATCACCTCAGCAATCGACCCGATCCTTGCCAATCCGGCGATCGACCGGATTTTTGATCTGTTTTCGCTATCCGGCGGGGGCAATTACGCGCTGTCGAGCGATTGGAAGATTGCGCTGAATGGCCATTATTCTGAGCGCGCGCCGGTGGTGGAAGAGCTTTTCACCCAGGGCGTCGATCCCGGTACCCAGGGGCAGCTGATCGGCAATCCGGCGCTGGGTGTCGAAGCCTCTTACGGGATAGAGGCTATCCTGCGCGGCAAGGGGCGCGGCTGGTCCGGCAGCGCGACTTTCTACTACACTTATTTCTCCAATTACATCTTTGCGCGCGAAAGCGGCGTGATCGTCGATGGCTTGCCGGTTTTCCAGTTTCTGGAGGACGGCGCGTGGTATCTGGGTTTTGAAGTGCAGGGATCGGTTGATGTCGCGCGCGTCAACGACTGGTCGGTGAAGCTCGACGGCTTGATCGATTACACCCGCGCAACACTGTCAGACCGATCGCCAGTGCCGCGCATTCCGCCGCTGCGCGTGCTGTTCGGCGCAGAGGCCGGATCGCCGGCGCTTAATGGCCGGGCCGAAATCGAATATGTGTTCGACCAGCAGCGGATTTCACGCTTTGAGACGCCGACGGATGGCTTTGCGATGGTCAATCTATCGGTGGCCTGGCGACCGCTGGGGCGCGATTCGGCGCTGCAGTTCCGGATCGCTGCCGCCAATCTGCTGGATGCAACCGGTCGCCGTCATGCTAGCCTGCTCAAGGATTTTGCGCCCCTTACCGGGCGCGATGTCCGCGTTGGCCTGCGATATGCTTTTTAAGGGATAGCGCCGATTTGGTGGGTCAGGCGTAGCGGCGTCGAACGCTGCGCACGCCGCCGATCAGTCGCGACAGGAAAAGTTCTTCGACCCGCGCATAGCCCAGCCCGAGATGATCGGGCCTGACGGCAACGGTATCGGCCAGGTCGATCGATCCCGAGCGCAGCCCGGCACGCCCAATCCGCCCCCACAGCCGTGCGGTTTCCCAGCGGATCAGCCGGATATCTTCGTCATCAACCGCAACGCGGTCGAGAAAATCAGTCTGCAAGCGCAGCAAGGTGTCGCCGAGCGCGGCGAGCTGATCGCGGTTGGGCACCGGTTCGCGGTGCATTACATGGCGGCTCAGCAGATCGGCGCGCCTCCCGGCCTCTGCGCCAAACAGGCGTTCATGGCAGGCGGTGAGGACGCGCTTTGCGCTGTCATTCATAGTGGTGGTGAAGCGCTGCGATGCGCCGCCGCCATGGCTGCGATAGATGACCAGTTCGTCATCAAGCCGGGCGATCCGCCCCATCGGCGCGAGCCGGTGATAGAGATCAAAATCCTCCGCATAGAGCAGTTCCGGGCGGGTGAACGGCGTCAAATGCTGCGCAGCATCACGCCGCAGCATAACCGATGACCAGACCAGCGGATTGCAGATTTGCAGCATCCATTCGACCAGTGCCGGTCGTGTCAGTGCTGGCAGGGTGGAGTGCCGGATCACTCCGTCGGCAAGCTCGCGCGTGGCCGTCGCGACGAGCACCGTATCGGGATTGGTATCGAGATAGGCGCACTGCGCACCCAGCCGATCGGGGTGGCACAGATCATCCTGATCAAGCGCTGCGATATAACGCCCGCGTGCCGCCGCCACGGCGCAGTTACGGGTGCGGACAGGGCCCTGGTTGATCGGCGATTCGATGATGCTAAACCGCGGATCGTCAATCGCGCGGAGGATGTCCCGCGTGGTATCGGTCGAACAATCATCTACAATGATGACTTCGAAATCGCTGAAATGCTGCGCCTTCAGGCTATCGATCGTTTCGCCGATCAGGGCGGCGCCATTATAGGCCGCCATGATCACGCTGATCGCCGGTGCCGTCATGCCACCGCCCGCACCCGATCACCGATCAACTGATCGACAATCATCAGCCCAACATCATTCTGCCATTGCCACAGCCCATTGGCCTGACCCCTAAAGCTCGCCTCGCCACCCAGCCGCCCCCAAGGCACGAAGCCGGCCGCGAGGCCAATCCCGTAAACACCGTTTAGCGGCGCGCCATCGGCCCCGGTGACGCGGCAATAGCGATCGACCATCGGCGCGCCGGTATCGGCTGCCAGCGCGATCGGCTCCCCCTGTGCGTCAATCAGCGGCAGCGCATGCGGGCGATAGCCCAGTGCAGCAATGACGATATCGGCGCTCTGCAGCATTGCGGCGGCAGCGGCGTCATCGTCGTCCGCTGCCAGCTGGTGCAATTGGACGCGCGGTTCGGGCGATCGACCATCGACCCCGAGCATCCGCAGCACCAGTTCGCGCGCTTCGAGCCGGAAGCCGGCGAGCCGATACACAAAGCCACTGACCGGGCAAATATCGTCGGGGCCGAAATCGCGATAGCCTTCGGCCAATGCCGCCTCGGCGGAAGGATAAAAGGGCCGCAATGGCCGCCGGTGGAGCAGGGAAATAGCGCCATGCCCAAGCGGCAGGGCAGGCTGATGCTTCAGTAGCAGGGCGATCGTCGCCAATGCGCTGGTCGACCCGCCGATGACAACGATGCGCGGCGATTTTTTGCCCGCAAGGCGTTCGGCGACCATCGCCATCCCGCCAACCGACAAGACCGCGTCAGATTGGAGCAGCCGATCCCCCAATGTGCTGGCAAGCGGGACGCCCGCGACGATTTGCGTTGCCAGCCGATCAACCGGTTGGTGCCCGCCCGTTGCAATCACGATCGCCCGACTGCGCCGGTTGATCACGGCGCCATCGATCCGGCGACGGAGCTGTACCGTCCAAATGCCATCCTTGCCTTGGGTCGCCTTGATGGCGTCATGCCCGGTCAGGATCGCGCCGCCATGATCGGTGACGATTTCTGCCAGCCGATCGCCGGCGACCTGCAGCAAGGGCCCAACCTGGGTCAGCGGCACGCCGACCGTATCGGGATAGGCGCGAATCGCCTGACCCGCCGGGTGGTCAGTCAGCGCGGCCAGCGCGGGATGGCAATTATCCTTCACGGCGGTGAGGAAGGTTGTCGCCGTGCTATCCGATGTGATCGCATAGCCGCCCAAACGCCCGCCCCCGATCGCCCCGTCACGTTCGACCATGACGAGCCCGGATTGCGCCAGTTCAGCCAGGCAATTGCGTTTGGTCGCGGCGGTGAGCAGCGCCGTGCCAGCCGGGCCGCCACCAATCACCAGGACCGACGCGATCGGGGCTGGCTGCAGTCGCGCGGCGACGGCACGGCTCCCTTCGCGGGCGCAGATATCGGTAAAGATGCCAGCGATATCGATGGCGTCGCCGGGGCGCATGGCATCGGTGATGGGCAGCGAGATGATCCGCGCGCTGATGGCATCGGCGACCGGCGTTGGGGTGATCACCGCTTGTGCCTTGAACAGCGGCTGTTCGGCCAGATGCGGGCTGAAATAGCAGCCCGCGCCAACGCCCTTGGCAGCAAGTGCCGCGATGATGGCGTCGCGCGCGCCCGCCAGCGCCGCTGGCAACAGCACGGGCATGAATTGCGATGCCCGGCGTTGGCCCTGGACATGCTGCATCGTGAATTCGCGCAACGCGGTGCGGTAATGCGCCTCAATCGCGGCACGATTGGCGCAGACCTGCTCAATCTCGGCCAGCTTCATCCGGGCCATCAGCGCCAATATTTCGGGCATCTTGGCGTTGATGCCGGGCAAGGTCGCGCTGCGGCTGCCCTCAAAGCCGAAATTGACCATTGAACGCAGCCGGGCGATCAGCGCCGCATTACCGCTATGGATCAGCCCACCCTCAGCCACCGAGAAGGTCTTGGTGGCATGCATGGAATGGACGATGGCGAAATCGGCAGTCGCGCCAAAGCCTTTGCCGCTGCGGTCAATCGTCCCCAGCGACGCCGCTGCATCGACGACGATGCCAACGCCGTGGCGCGCGCGCAGCCGGGCATAATGATCGAGATCAATCGCATTGCCGAATGTTGCATAGGGCACCACCACTGCGATCCGATCCCCATAGCGATCCAGCAATGCCTGTTCGGCCTCAGCACAAGCACTCCAGTGATGCGGATCAATGTCGCAGATTAAGGGGGTCAGCCCCGCCCAGATGGCCGCCTGGGCGGTGGCAGCGAAGGTGAAGCTGGGCATCAGCGCCAGCGCGCCCGGGGCATGGCGGGTGCCTGCAGCGTCGCGGATCGCGATCATCAGGCCCAACGTTGCATTGGCGACCGCCAGGCTGTCGCCATGGCCGCCAAACAGGGCGCTGGTTACCTCTGACTCAAAGCCCCGAACCTCAGGGCCATTATTGCTGAAAATGCCGGATTGCTCGACGCGACGCAGCGCATCGCCATGCTCGCTCAGCCGCGGCGGTTGCGGCGCGATCAGGGGAAATTTGCTCATGGTTCGTCGGGCCCACCCTAGGATTTCACGGCGACGCTACCCCGTTGCCTCCTAAAAACCCGTTACGCGGTTGCTCGGTGTGCAATTCATGGCAAGGATTGCGCGACCGCACCCGATCATGGCCGGGCAGACTGGACGGGCAGACTGGGCGGGCAGACTAGACGGGCGGGGAGGAGAGCATGATGCGCGAGTTCAAGACAATCACTCTGGTCGTGGACGGGGGAATCGCCACCATCACGCTCAACCGGCCCGATCGGATGAATGCCTTTACCGGACAGATGATGGTTGATCTGGTTGCAGCCTTCGACGCTACTGATGCCGATGATGCGGTGCGCGCGGTCATCGTGACGGGGGCGGGCAGGGCATTCTGCGCCGGGGCCGATCTGGCGAGCGGCGGCGCGACCTTTGATTATGCTCAGCGCGGCGGCAAAGATGGGTCGGCGGGGGGAGGCTCACCTGTGCGCGCCGATGGCTCGGTCGATTTTGCGCATGAAGGCGTGCGCGACAGTGGCGGTCGGCTGACGTTGCGCATCTTCCAGTCGCTCAAACCAGTGATCGGCGCGATCAACGGCGCAGCGGTCGGCATTGGCGCGACGATGCAATTGCCGATGGATTTCCGCCTGGCGAGCGACACGGCGCGCTTCGGCTTTGTCTTCGCGCGGCGCGGGATCGTGCCGGAGGCCGCCTCCAGTTGGTTCCTCCCGCGCCTTGTCGGCATCGGGCAGGCGCTGGAATGGTGCTATTCGGGCCGGCTGTTCGGGGCGGAGGAGGCGTTGAAGGGCGGGCTGGTCCGCAGCGTGCACGCGCCCGACGACCTCCTGCCCGCCGCTCGTGCGCTCGCACTGGAACTGACCGCCGATAGCGCGCCCGTTTCGGTGGCGATGACACGACGGATGATGTGGACAATGCTCGGCGCTGGTCATCCAATGGAGGCGCACCGTATCGACAGCCGGGGCGTGTGGGTGCGCGGCGGCAGCGCGGATGCGAAGGAGGGGGTGACGTCCTTCCTCGAGAAACGCGATGCGGTGTTCGTGGATAAGGTCACTGAGCAATGGCCGCTCGCTGCCGATTGGTTCTATTCACCCGGCTATCGTTGAACTGGGTTCACGCGGAGACGCGGAGACGCAGAGATGGTTCTCGCCGCGCAGCGGCTCTCCCTCCCCAAACCTATTGAAACATCATCGTTCGAGGCGACCGTAAGCGCCAAACGTAACCCCTCTGCGTCTCCGCGCCTCCGCGCGAACAATCTTTCACGAGCGTGGAAAAAGGGGTTCGCGCAGAGGCGCAGAGACGCAGAGGGGTCGTGCTCCGGGCACTCTTTTGCCCTCATCGGATCGACGATGAGGGCCGATGGAAGGAGCGCCGCTACGCGGCAAACGCTCTCTGCGTCCTCTGCGCCTCTGCGCGAACCAAATTACCGCTGATCCACAGCGCCACCGCCGCGCATCACATAGTCGCGCGTCTCATAAGGTGCCTCCAGCCCCTCTACCCAGGCGCCATGGGCGTGCGTCAACGCCACCAGCTCCATCGGCGTCGCACTCGGCCAGCCCTGCACGCGCACCTCATGCCGGTGGAGATCGCGGTTGGGCTCCATCATCACCCAGCCGAGCCGCCGTTCGCCGGTCGCCCGCGCGCCCGCCGCCGCCATTGCCGCGCGAATTCGGTCGCGGCCCGCGCTCGACAGATATTGCCACACCACCGAATGCATCAGCACCCGTGTGGTGTCCGGGGCTTGTGGTTCCAATAGCCGCGCTTCGACCCAGTCCGCCGCATCCCCGTGATCGAGTGAAACGCCGTGCTGCCTGACCATCGCGATTGCCGTATCGATCCGCGTCTGCCGTTCAAGTGCATCCACCCAGACATAGGCCGCCAGTCGCTCGGCCGCTGCGTCCTCGGCCAGATTGACCGGCGCGATATCCACGCCGCGGACGCCGACGATCTCGACCGGCGCATCGGGCGGTGGTGGCCCGCGCCATGCCGGCTTGATCAACAACGCAGCCGGGTCAGGCCCAATTTTTACCCCGCCCAGATCATAGCTATAATGATTGATCAGCAGGTTGAGCCCGGCGCTCGACCCGATTTCGAGCAGCTCGATTTTCGGCCCGAATCGACGCGCAAGATGCAGCAGCCCCGTCATCAGTCCCGCCGACCGGCCCGCTTCATTGGTCTGCGGCGGCCCGTCCAGCCACGAAAGCAGCGCCGCGTCATGCGTGATCAGCGCCTCTTCCAGAAGGACGTCGACGCCGGTCGGGTCGATCAGCTCGCCCCGGAACACCCGCGACACGCCCCAGTCCGCGCCCGACCGGTGCAGCGCATGAAACCCACCAACCAGCCGGAGCACGATGGCGTCCGCCACCGGCTCGCCGGGCCAATCGAGCACGGCCCGGCCCGTCGCGGTTTCGCGATCAATCACTCGGCCCAGCGACAGGCAGACCCGTGTCGTGATGGGCGCGTCCATCGCGGCACAATAGTCGGCTTGCACCGTGAACGACTGGCGATTGGTTTTTTCATCGGCCATCACATGCTCTCCCCTCTTGTTGCACCGCCGCACGTCCCCACCTATGGCCAGCCAGCTTATGACCGATCCGACCCTCCCCCCGATTATCATCGCCGTGCCCAAGGGGCGCATCCTCGAAGAGGCGCTGCCGCTGCTCGCGCGCGTCGGGATCGTGCCTGAACCCGCCTTTGCCGATGAGTCCAGCCGCGCATTGCGTTTCACGACAAACCAGGGCGGGATTGAGCTGATCCGCGTCCGTGCGTTCGACGTGGCGACCTTTGTGGCGCATGGCGCGGCGCAGCTTGGCATTGTCGGGTCGGACGTGCTGGCGGAATTTGCGTATTCTGAGCTCTACGCGCCGGTTGATCTCGGTATCGGCCATTGCCGCCTGTCGGTCGCCGAACCCGCCGCAATGGCCGCCACGGATGATCCGCGCGGCTGGAGCCATGTCCGCATCGCCACCAAATATCCGCATGTCACCAAGGCGCATTTCGCGGGCCGCGGCGTGCAGGCCGAGTGCGTGAAGCTCAACGGCGCGATGGAGCTTGCGCCTTTGCTCGGGCTTGCCCCGCGCATCGTCGATCTGGTGTCGTCGGGCCGCACATTGAAGGAAAATGGGCTGGTTGAGGTTGAGGTGATCGCCCAGGTTACCAGCCGCCTGGTCGTCAACCGCGCCGCGTTCAAGACCCGCGCTGAAGTGGTGCCGCTGGTCGATGCGTTCCGGAAGGCGGTGGCGTGACATGATTCGGTTGGACACCCGCGCGCCCGATTTCACCAGTGCATTCACCGCACTCGTCAATGCACGCCGCGAAGCCGATAGCGATGTCGCCCGCGACGTCAGCGCGATTATCGCGCGCGTTCGCGATGAAGGCGATGCGGCCGTCGCCGCGCTGACGGTGCAGTTCGATGGCCATGACCTCGACAGTTCCGGCTGGCAGATCGACCTCGCCGATTGCCGTGCTGCTTATGATGCGCTGGATCCGGCCCTGCGCGCTGCGCTCGACCTGGCCGCCGCCCGCATCACCACCTACCACGCGAAGCAACGCCCCGAAGGCAGCGACACCACCGACAGCGCCGGTGTCCGGCTCGGCGCGCGCTGGTCGGCTGTCGAAGCGGCGGGGGTTTATGTGCCCGGCGGCCGCGCGGCCTATCCCTCCTCGGTGTTGATGAACGCCATCCCGGCCAAGGTGGCGGGCGTTGACCGGCTCGTCATGGTCACGCCGACGCCGAAGGGAGAGATCAATCCGCTCGTTCTCGCCGCCGCGCATCTTGCTGGCGTCGATGAGGTCTGGCGGATCGGCGGTGCGCAGGCCGTCGCCGCGCTTGCTTATGGCACCGATCGGATCAAGCCGGTCGATGTCATCACCGGCCCTGGCAACGCCTGGGTCGCTGAGGCCAAGCGCCAGCTTTACGGTGTGGTCGGCATCGACATGGTCGCTGGCCCCAGCGAAATCGTCGTGGTCGCCGACGGCCGGAATGATCCCGATTGGATCGCCGCCGATCTGCTCAGCCAGTCCGAGCATGACCCGACCAGCCAGTCGATCCTGTTCACGGACGATGCCGGTTTCGCTGGCAAGGTTGCCGCCGCGGTTGAAGCGCAGCTCGCCACGCTGGCCACCGAGCAGGTCGCGCGCGCCGCCTGGGACGCGAACGGTGCGATCATCCTGGTGCGCGATTTTGCCGAAGCAATGCCGCTCGTCGACCGCCTCGCGCCCGAGCATCTCGAACTCGCGGTTGATGATCCGCAGGCGTTGTTCGATCACGTCCGCCACGCCGGTTCGGTGTTTCTTGGCCGGCATACGCCCGAGGCGGTCGGCGATTATGTCGCTGGCCCCAACCACGTCCTCCCGACCGGCAGGCGGGCGCGGTTCTCGAGTGGGCTGTCGGTGCTCGATTTCATGAAGCGTACCAGCTTCCTCCAGCTCGACGAGGCCAGCCTTGCCGCGATCGGCCCAGCGGCGGTGGCGCTGGCAGGCGCGGAAGGATTGCCCGCCCATGCCCGATCGGTGGCGCTTCGCTTAACCCCATGACCGTTCGTGCTGAGTAGGGGCTGAGCTTGTCGAAGACCCGTATCGAAGCATCTGCCCCAAACGATGTCCTTCGATATGCCATTTCGACAAGTGCTCAATGGCTACTCAGGACGAACGGCGTTAGTGAGAAAAAATCATGACCTCCCCCAACTCCCCCCCCGGCAAGCGCGCCAACCCTCGCACCGCCGCCCGCAGCAAGGCCCGCGCCGCCGCCCGGCTTGCCGCTGTCCAAGCGCTTTACCAGCATGACATGGAACAGACCCCGCTCGCGCAGTTGCTGCATGAGTTCCACAATCACCGGCTTGGTGCCGAGATTGAGGACGCGCAATATGCCGAGGCCGATGTCGATTTCTTCGATGATGTCGTGAAGGGCGTGTTGGCGCGCGGGGGAGAGATTGATGCGACGATCGCAGGAAAGCTCGCCACTGGCTGGACGCTCGAACGCCTCGACAAGCCGATGAAGGCGATTTTGCGGTGCGGCACTTATGAATTGCTTGCCCGCGCCGATGTGCCGACGGGCGCTGTGATCACCGAATATGTCGATGTCGCCCACGCCTTTTACGACAAGCGCGAATCGGGGTTCGTCAACGGCCTGCTCGATGCGATCAGCAAGGTTGTCCGGGCAAGTTAAGGGTGGCGCGGTGACCGACATCATCAACCTGCGCACCGCCCGCAAGGCGAAGGCGCGCGCGGCGGCCGAGGCGACGGCCAGTGCCAATCGTGCTGCCTTCGGGCGCACCAAAGCAGAAAAATCCGCTACCGCCACCGAAGCCGCGCGCACCGATCGTGCGCTGGACGGTGCCAAGCGAGAAAAGTGACCGGGCCGACGCTTGGCCAGCGCAACTGTTTAAAGCCTTTCTTTTTGCCGTTCCCGACGATTACACATTGTCCAGGCACGCTGACAGGATGGGAAAATCAATGATCGTCAAATCCGGTAAGATGCTTTGTTTAGCCGTCGTTACGCTGGCTTTCGCTGGTCCAACCGAGGCAGAGCAGCCGATATTGCAGGACGCGCTCCTTGATAAGCTGCAGGGTGCTTGGGTCATTACCGGGACCGTCGCGGGCGAGGCGACGACCGATGACCTCGACGTTGAATGGGTGAATCAGCACCAGTATCTTCGTTTACACGAAGTTTCACGCGATCGGCGGCCAAACGGCCGACCAAGATATGAGGCGACGGTTTACATTGGGTGGAATCAGCCAACGGCCAAATACGGCATTGTCTGGCTGGACGACTTTGGCGGACTATCGACCCAGTCTATCGGACTTGCTTCCAAAACTGGTGACCAGCTCCCCTTCGTGTTCACGAACCCGGACGGCAGCTTCACGCGAACAACGATGACCTACAACCCGGCAACCAAGGGTTGGACTTGGACCATTGACGAGGATCGCGCCGGCAAGCTCTCCCGATTTGCGGCGTTGACGCTGACGCGGGCGGAAGGCGCAAGGCGGTAATCCGCGGCGTTTTTGGCCTCCCCGCCCGCAAAAAAAGCGGGACCCCGGATCACGGCTCTCCTGCGCTTGTCGGAGGGTCCGGGGAGACGGGATTAATGAGTGGCGGCTTTCGCCCCACTATCAGCCGTTCGACGCCCTCATCCAACTGACAAGTTGGATGTTCGCTCATCATGCGTCGCAAATGTGCCGTTAGTTAGCTGTCTTCAATACCGAGCGCTTGAGAACGGGCTGCTCAGCGGCGTTCGGACCTATAGATTGGGCATAGTCGACCGAAACGGCGGGTAACGACAATGCGTCGTGATCATCGAAGGTCGATAAATGATATCGTTTATCAATAAATTCCTTGACGAACGGGCAGACATCGCGCATTGATAATCGATAAACATATGTCAGGCTTTCGATATGCCTTAACCGCTCATTGCACGTGTTGCCGCGCCCGCCACAACGATCGTCGGTTGCTGGATGGCGCCAACGCAGGGTCCTTCCTCGGTCATCCCCGTCGCCGAGATCGGATAGCTTGAAAGCCTTCGACGCCCCATTGCCGTTCGCCAAGACTGGAGACTTTCTCATGACCGAGAGTTCAAATGACGCCCTACTCCTTTCCGGAAAATTGCTGGCCAAGCTCCTTCAAGGGGCAAGCGCACTGGCAGGAGGCATTGTTCTTTTCTTCATTCCTGTTGTCGTGCTCCTCAGCCACGACATGCTGCCTGGGCTCGGCGGTGCGAATAAAGGTGGTGGGATAGAGGCATCTCCCGTTTCGGCTGTAGCTATATTGACCCTTATGTCGCTGATCCTTGCGGCGCTGTTTCAGTTCTTTGGCAAGCTGCGCGCCATTATCGTGAGCGCCGGCGAAGGTGATCCGTTCACGCCCGAAAATGCGAAACGCCTGAACGTGATGGCGTGGCTATTTCTCGGTGTGAAGATTCTCGCCGTGATTGTCGGAGGGCTGCGCTTTTACGTCGTCAACCTCGTGGACAAGGGAGCGGACAACGGAAATTGGCCCGATTTCAGCATTTACGATCTCGATGCAGTTTTGATTGTCATCGTCCTCTTCATTCTCGCCCGCATTTTTCGTCACGGGGCCGCGATGCGCGCGGATCTGAAAGGGACCGTCTAATGCCAGCCGATGACGAAGGCACATCAATCACGGTTAAGCTCGACGACCTGCTTCACGAGCGGCGCATGACCTTAACCGAACTGGCCGATCGCGTCGGGTTGACACTTGCGAATCTCTCGATCCTAAAGACCGGCAAGGCCAGGGCGATCCGCTTCTCCACGCTGCAAGCGATCTGCCGCGAATTGCAGTGCCAGCCGGGCGACCTGCTGATCTACGAGGAAGATTGAACGACTGACGTTAGCGCAAGACGGCGTCGTCATGCACCAGGTGGCGCAAGCGTCCGATACGGTTTTTTGTTGCGGCCGCAAGTGCCCTGTCTGCTTTCCACCCAAAAGCAGACACCGCCCCAAACGCGCGCTACCACCGTGTCATGACCGAAGCCGATTTCCTCGTCGCCCTGCGCGCGTTGCCGCTCCATCCCGGTGCGCAGGGGCTGGCCGATGATACGGCGCGACTGGGCGGGTACATCCTCACCACGGACACGATGGTGGAGGGGGTGCATTTCCTCAGCACCGATCCCGCATATGATGTCGCTTGGAAATTGCTGGCGGTGAACCTGTCCGATCTTGCCGCCAAGGGGGCCGATCCGGTGGGCGTGCTGCTCAACTACCCGATACGGGATGACGCTTGGGATCGCGCTTTTCTCGCCGGGTTCGACGCGGCGCTGCGCCAGATGGGGTGCCAACTGCTCGGCGGCGATACCGTGTCGCTACTCCCCGGCGCCCCGCGCGTGTTGAGCCTCACCGCGATCGGCCACGCGACCCACGCCCCCAGCCGCAGCGGTGCGCGGGTGGGGGACGGGTTGTTCGTCACCGGCACGATCGGCGATGCTGGCGCTGGCCTCGCGATTGCGCAAGGGGCACCGGGGCCGGACGCCTTACTGAACGCTTATCGTCGCCCGCTGCCTCGGCTCGGCGAGGGGCGCATCCTTGCCGCGCACGTCCATGCGATGATGGACGTGTCGGACGGGCTCCTGATCGATGCCGCGCGGATGGCGACGGCGAGTGGCCTTGCGCTGACGATCGATCTGGCCGCCATACCGCTATCCGATGTCTATCGCAGCCATGCCGGGGAGGATCGTGCCGCGCGGCTGGCAGCTGCGACAGCCGGGGATGATTACCAGCTCTTGTTCGCGGCAACCGCCACGCTGGCGGTGCCAGCGCGCCGGGTCGGCACGTTTTCGACTGGATCGGGTTTGACGCTGGTTGATGGCGGCGATCCGGTGCCGCTGCCCGCCCGACTCGGGTATCTGCACGGCGTCTGACGGCGCTTGCGCTCCCGACAGCGCCCATTATAGGTCCCTCGCACAAGGATAAGCTGAAGGGGGTACGCGCCTGCGTCAAGGCGGCCATCAGCACAAAAACGGGGAAGGATTTCGCGAATGACGATCGTCTATGCGGCCATGATTTGTGGGCTGCTGGCTGTGCTCTACGGCATCATCACCAGTCGACAGGTACTTGCTGCCCCGGCGGGCAATGAGAAGATGCGCGATATTGCCGCTGCTGTGCAGGAAGGCGCGCAGGCCTATCTTGGTCGCCAGTATCGGACGATCGCCATTGTCGGCGTGATCATGCTCGCACTGGTCTGGCTGTTGATCGACGGCATGGGCGCTCCCGTTTCGGCGGTCAGCTTCGCCATTGGCGCAATCCTTTCGGGCGTCGCCGGGTATATCGGCATGAACATCTCGGTCCGCGCGAACGTCCGCACGGCAGAGGCGGCGCGCACCTCGTTGCAGGGCGGCCTGACCATGGCGTTCCGCGCGGGCGCGATCACCGGCATGCTGGTGGCGGGGCTCGGTCTGCTCTCGATTTCGGGCGTGTTCTGGTATCTGGCCGGGCCCGATGGCGCGAATGCTGGTGCACAGATCGTCGTCAAGGCGCTGACGGGTCTGGCCTTCGGCTCCTCGCTCATCTCGATCTTCGCGCGTCTCGGTGGCGGTATCTTCACCAAGGCCGCTGACGTCGGCGCCGATCTGGTTGGCAAGGTCGAAGCGGGCATCCCCGAGGATGACCCCCGCAACCCCGCGACCATCGCCGATAACGTTGGCGATAACGTCGGCGACTGTGCGGGTATGGCTGCAGATTTGTTCGAAACCTATGTCGTCACCTTTGGCGTGACGATGATCTCGGTCGCGCTGGCGCTCGCCAATGCCGACAAGCTGCTTGAAGTGATGACGCTGCCGCTGATCGTTGGCGGCGTGTGCATCATCACCTCGATCATCGGCACCTATGCGGTCCGGCTGGGCAGCAGCAACAACATCATGGGCGCGCTGTACAAGGGATTCTGGCTCAGCGTCGGCCTGTCGGTGCCCGCCATTTACTTCGCCACGCAATATACGCTGGGCGACATGAATGCAGTGATCGGCGGCAACAGCTTCCTCGACGGCGGCGCGCTGACGGCGGAGGCAGCGGCAGGGGTCGCGGCGACCACCACCACTGGCATGGCGCTGTTCTGGTGCATGATGATCGGTCTGGCCGTCACTGGCCTGCTGGTATGGATCACCGAATATTACACCGGCACCAATTTCCGCCCCGTGCGCAGCATCGCCAAGGCATCAGAGACTGGCCATGGCACCAACGTCATCCAGGGCCTCGCCGTCAGCCTTGAATCGCCGGCACTGCCGACGCTGGTCATCGTTGTCGCGGTGATCGCTGCTTATCAGCTGGCGGGGGTGATCGGCATTGCCTTTGCCGCAACCGCGATGCTGGCGCAGGCGGGGATGGTCGTGGCGCTCGACGCTTATGGCCCGGTGACCGACAATGCCGGTGGCATTGCCGAAATGGCGGGCCTGCCCGACGATGTGCGCCACCGCACCGATGCGTTGGACGCGGTCGGTAACACCACCAAGGCGGTGACCAAAGGCTATGCGATTGGCTCGGCGGCGCTCGCCGCGCTGGTGCTGTTCAACGCCTATACGTCGGACTTGGCGCGCGACTTCCCGTCGCTCACCGTCAATTTCCAGCTCAGCAACCCCTATGTCATCGTCGGGCTGCTGCTCGGCGCGCTGCTCCCTTATCTGTTCGGGGCGATGGGCATGACGGCAGTTGGGCGTGCGGCCGGTTCGGTCGTGGAAGACGTCCGCGCGCAGTTCCGCGACAATCCGGGCATTATGGCCGGCACCAGCCGCCCCGATTATGCCCGCACCGTCGACTTGGTCACCAAGGCGGCGATTGCGGAAATGATCGTGCCCAGCCTGTTGCCCGTGCTCAGCCCGATCGCGGTCTATTTCATCATCACCTTCGTGGCGGGTCAGGCAGAGGGCTTTGCGGCGCTCGGCGCGATGCTCTTGGGCGTGATCGTATCGGGCCTGTTCGTTGCCATCTCGATGACATCGGGCGGCGGCGCGTGGGACAATGCCAAGAAATATATCGAAGACGGCAATCATGGCGGCAAGGGGAGCGAGGCGCATAAGGCCGCTGTCACCGGCGACACCGTCGGCGATCCGTACAAGGATACGGCAGGCCCCGCGGTCAACCCGATGATCAAGATCACCAACATCGTCGCGTTGCTGCTGCTCGCGGCGCTGGCGGCAGGGTAAGGACGCGCGGGTCTTTGCTTTCCCGGTGCGGGACTGTTGGCACCTGGGCCCGGTATGCGGTGGTTGACCTGACCGCAGGCCGGGTCCAGCACCAAGACCAAGCCTGATCGACTTCGGCACTGTGGCGGTGGACTGACACCGCTACAGTGCCAATCGCCTTTGAGGGGAAACCCGATCGTCGGCTGAAAACGGATCGCTTCGCTGTCTTTGGGGGGAAAGATGAAGGGCCTAAACGATCTGAAATATGCCGGGTTTCTGGCGTTTTCATGCGGAGTCTTGCTCGCCGCGGCATCGCCGGCACAGGCGCAGCAGCCCACCCCTACCGATGATCTCGATGCGATTATCGATACCGCCAATGATCCTGATGCGGCATTGCGACTCGCGCGCGAACAAAGTGATATAGGCGATTTGATCGCAGCGGCAGCGACGATGGAGCGGGCGTTGCTTGCCCAGCCAGGCGCTGCGACCACGCGGCTTCGGCTATATTATGTCACAACCCTGTGCCGGCTTGATGATCGTGCCCGCGCGCAGATTGAACTCGCCAAGATCAATCCGGCACAGATTGACGAAGGCGATTGGCGGATCGCGGTGGAGGCCTGTGGCGTGATTGAGCGCCCGGCTGGCGTGGCGGCAGCGCCCCGTGCATTGGTCGGCAAGCTGGCGATCGGCTTTGCCTATGATACCGACGCGCTTGGTGCCTTGTCGGTGGCGTTTAATTTTCCTGGGCTCGGCAGCGTGGCCGATGACGATTTTTCCTTCATCGCCGCCGGGCAGATTGATGGGCGCGTGGCGCTTGGCCAGAGCTATCTTTACGGCGGCTTATGGGGCCAGACCAAGAATGCGCTTGGCCCCTCGGGGCTTGATTATCAGATCGGCGCGGTGCGGGCTGGCTATGGTCGGCAAACTGCGGGTTTCGGCTTTTCGCTGGGCGGCGTAGTCGAACATGCCCGGCTGCAGGGCGCGCCGTTTGTCACCGAATATGGCGGCCAGGCTGAAATGGCGGTCACGACCGGTCGCACCGGGCGGATCGCCTTGCGCGGTGAAGCAGTGCGTCAGGATTATGTCGGCTCTCTGCCATTTTTCTCCCGCAATGGCGGGCGCTATGATCTCGCGCTCGATTATAGCGCCACCACCCGCAGGAATGCCCAATGGGTGATCGGGGCGGCGTTTGAGGACAAGACCGCCGATACCGATTATCTCGGCTATCGCGGCGTTCGGGTGTACAGCGCTTTCCGCCAGCCAATTGGCCATGCTGGCGGTTATGGCGCCCTTTCTTCGACGATCAGGTTTGTCGATTTTCGCGACGCGCTGTTCATCACAGACCGGCAGGAAACCCGCTTTTTCACGCGGGCGGCGCTCGGCATGCCGATTTTCGGCAATGGCTTTGGCGTGGAGGGCGGCGTCAGCCACACGCGGCGCGATTATAATCAGGCCAGCTTCCTGCGCGATTATGATAGTTTCGGCGTCGACGTGCAGTTGGTGTGGAATTTCGGCAAATGAGGAGCGATCGCATGTCCAAGCGGATCACCCTGATCAGCGCCGCCGCGCTTGGCGCGCTGGCCCCATTGCTGGCTGCGCTGCCGGCGGCCGCGCAAACCGTTGGCGCCAATGCCGCCGTGATCAACGACGTGACGATGACCACGCAGGCGCAGCCGGTGCGGCACCGCGCGGTCGTCAAAGAACGCGTTTCGCTGGGCAATGATATCGATACCGGCAGGGCGAGCCGCTTGCAGGTGCTGCTGCTTGATCGGACGATCTTTGCGCTGGGCAGCAATTCGCGGATCAAGGTCGATCGCTTCGTCTATGATCCGAGCCGTAAGGCCAGCGCGGTCGGGCTATCGGTTGCGCGCGGCACGTTTCGCTTCATGTCGAGCCGGGCGTTGCACGCCAATCCAGGCCAGTCGTCCATCCGCACACCGGTCGCAACCATTGGCGTGCGTGGCACGATCGTTGAAGGGGCGGTGGGGGCCGCCGCATTGATGATCGCCCGGCGGGAAGCGGGGCTTGGCCGCTATGCCGGTGATCCACAGACCGCCTCGCTGATCCTGCTGCGCGGGCCCGGCGCCAATGCGCAAGGCGGCGAAACCCCGGGGGCGATTGATGTGATGGTCGGCGACAAGACGGTGCCCGTTGAACAACCGGGCTATGCCGTGTTTGTGCCTGGTGCTGGCCAGCCCTTAATCGGGCCGTTTCTGATGTCGCGCGCGGGATCGGCGATGCTGAGCGACATGCTGGGCACCAGCGCTGCACAAATTGCGGCGGAAGAACGCCAAGTGTTGCAGCGCAATCCAGTGGTCGACGATTTCTTTGAAAACGACAAGGGTGAACGGCAGACCCGGCCAAGCCCAAACCAGCCAAGCCCAAACAGCCCGACTCCGTAAGGCAGGGCGCGTTATTTTTCGTTCGCGTTAAAAACGCCGTCCCAGGCATCGCCGGGCGGATTCTGCTGAAAATCGGTGATCCGTCTCGCGATGATCTGATGCTGATGCGCCAGGCTGAACCCTGAGACAAGCGATGCCGCCGCGTCGATCAGCGCCAGCGCCTCTGCCCATTGCTGCCCCCAATAAGCGGCCATGATCTCTGCGTGCAGCCGCTCGATCCGCCGGAAAGCAGGGCTGATGGCGACCTCTTCATCGCCGAGCAGCGCATAAATCTCCTCCGCCGCACCGCGCCCCACCACGCGCACCCGATCAATCGGCACCGTCGCAAAAGCAGTGATATCGCGCTGTAACGCTGCACCGATGATGATCGGCACCTGATAATATTTGGTCAGCCCCTCCAGCCGGGAGGCGAGGTTCACGGTATCGCCGATCAGCGAATAGGACAGGCGTTGCGCCGATCCCATATTGCCCACGCAGCAGGGCCCCGCATTCAGGCCGATGCCGATCTGCACGGCGGGCGGCCACGGCGTTGCGGTTTGCATGGCCATCACCTGATTCATCGCTTCAAGCTTTGCGACCATTTCCAGCGCGCCGCGCGCGGCGTTGGCGTGCTGATCGGGATCGTCGAGCGGCGCGTTCCAAAAGGCAAGGATCGCATCCCCGATAAACTTGTCGATCGTCGCCTGGCGGGCGAGCAGGATGTCGCACATCGGCGTCAGGAAGGCGATTAGGAATCGGATGATCTCCTGCGGCCCCATCGTTTCGGAAATGCTGGAGAAACGGCGGATATCGCAGAATAACACCGTCATTTCGCGCACCTCGCCGCCCAGTTCGAGCTGGCCGGGATCATCGACGATCCGTTTGACAAGGGTGGGGGACAGATAGCGGTCAAACGCGCGGTGAATATAGGCGCGCTGACGTTCCTCGCGGTAAAAGGTAACGCCCGTGCCGACGATATAAACGAGCAACAGCGCGATCACCGGATAGGTCGGATCAAGCAGATAATGGTAGCGCAGAAACGCGCCCCAGCTGCCGATCATCATCCCGCCAATCGCGACCACGCCCAGCACCGCGCCACGCATCGCCCCCAGCCGAGGGAGCAGCAGCGCGAGCACCAGGCCCAACACCAGCAACAGGCTGCGTTCCAGCCCGATCGCCCAATCAGGGCGCACCAAATAGCGACCGAGGATCATCTGCTCGATTGCCTGGGTATGGACCATCACGCCCAATTCGCGGTCCTGCAGCGGCGTCGCCACCAGATCGCGCAACCCCGCAGCCCCTGTGCCGATCAGTACGATCCGTCCGTCAAACGCTGTTCGCAATTCAGTGGGGCTGAGCGCGCCGGTCAGGATTTTCCAGGCCGGAATCGTCCGCGCGGGATGTGGCTGCGTGAAATACATCCATAACTCGCCGGCCGGCGTGGTGGGCACGGTGAACTGGCCCACCTTGATCGACACGACCTCGGTCGCCCCGGCGCCGAGCTCGCTGCCCAATTCGCCACTCGCATCGGTCGATTTGACGATGACCGATCCGGCTTCCTGCGCAGTGCGCAAAGCGTCGAGCGACAGCGCGGGGAGCAATTGTTCCTGTTGCGCGGCGATCAGCGGGATTTTGCGGACGATCCCGTCGCGGTCGCCGATCAGGCTGACAAAGCCCGCCCCCGCCCCGGCATCACGCAACGCGGGCAGCGGCTCAATCGCGCTGGTAAAGCGCTGCACTGCACTGGCAGGGGAGCTTCCAGCCATCGCCAGCCCGGCCTTGGGTTCAACCTTGGGGCCATCGCCGTCCTGGCCCAGAAAATAACCGAGCGTGACGGGCGCGTTGGCGATTACTGCGGCCAGCGTCGCATCATTATCGGGCAGGGCGCGCAGGGCCGCGAGCGCGGCCGCATCACCACCGGTGCGTTGCAAATGTGTGGCGATGCGACCGGGTGAGGTGCGATCGGGCTCTGAAAACACGATGTCATAAGCAATCGATGCAGCGCCCGCATCGGCGATCCGCTTGGTCAGATCGGCGATGTCGGTGCGCGGCCAGGGCCATTGGCCGAGGCGGCGGATCGATTCATCATCGATATCGACGATGCGCACGGGTGCTTCTTCATAGGGGCGGGGCGCGGCGCGCTGATAGCTATCGAACAGCAACAGCCCCAACCGCTCCAGCTGCGGTACACCGACCAGCTGCAGCAGCGCCACCGCTGCCAGCGCGGCAAGCTCTGGCAGGACCAGCCCGCTCTTGCTGTTCTTGAAATACCGTCCTGCCCAATTGGCCATGGACTGCGCCCCCCGATGCCGCCGCCACCGCCATAGCAGGAAATTGTTAATGGCGCTTCCTTTCGGCGGGACAAGCGCTAGGCGGGGTGGATGACGGATCGTCCACCGCCTCCGGCCCCGGAACGCCCTGGCCCCCGGCACCGCGCCTCAGCGCCGTTGAAGATCTATTTCGATGGTGGGTGTCGCCCTAATCCTGGTTTGATGGAGGCGGCGGTGGTGGTCGGGGGAGAGGTGCATCTGCTGCGCGACCTTGGCCAGGGCAGCAGTGCCGATGCCGAATGGCTGGCGCTGATCCATGCCGTGCGCATCGCTGTCGAGCGCGGTGCCAGTGATTATGTGCTGTTGGGGGATGCCAAGGGGGTGGTGGCGCAGGCAATTGGAACGGCGAAATGCCGCGGCGTTGCGATTGCGCATCGCGAACGTCTGATGGCGCTGGTGCCGCCGGGACAGGTGCTGCGTGTCCGCTATATCAAGCGCACCCAGAATCTCGCCGGAATTGCCCTGGCGCGGCTGCACGATCGGTGAGCGCGATCCTCTATAGCTTCAGGCGCTGCCCCTATGCGATGCGCGCGCGCATGGCTTTGCTGGTGAGCGGGCTTGTGGTCGAACTGCGCGAGGTCGCACTCGGCAACAAGCCGCCAGAGATGATCGCCGCCTCCGCCAAGGCGACCGTGCCGGTATTGGTGCCGGACAATGGCCCGGTGATCGATGAAAGCATCGACATCATGCGTTGGGCGCTCGCCCGGCATGACCCGGAGGACTGGCTGGGCGGCGAGGATCGCGCGCTGATCGGGCTATTCGATAGCGATTTCAAACATCATCTCGACCGGTACAAATACCCCGATCGCCACACTGCCGACCCGATCGCGCACCGCGATGCTGGCCTGGCGCTGTTGATCCCGCTCGATGCCCGGCTCGGCCAGCAGCACAACCTATCGCGTGACGCCTGTTCGATCACCGATATCGCGATCATGCCCTTCATTCGGCAATTCGCCGCGGTCGACCAGGGCTGGTTTTACCGCCAGCCTTTGCCGCACCTCCAGCCCTGGCTCGCCCGGCAGATGGGATCAGCCCTGTTTGAGCGGGCGATGCTGCGGGTGAAGCCGTGGGTTGTGGGCGATCCGGCGGTTTTTCTCGGTTAGAGTAACGTGCTTGAAGTTTGAATCACCCCCCGTTTGTCCTGAGTAGGGGCTGAGCTTGTCGAAGACCTGTATCGAAGGACCTGCCCCGAACGCGCCCTTCGATACGCCATTTCGACAAGCTCAATGGCTACTCAGGACAAACGGATCATAATATAAGCACGATGCTCTAGGCGAGGCTCTTGGCCACGGCCTCTGCCACCTTGATGCCATCAACCGCCGCTGACAGGATGCCGCCCGCATAGCCCGCGCCTTCGCCCGCCGGGAACAGACCCTTGGTGTTGAGGCTCTGAAAATCATCGCCGCGGGTGAAGCGCACCGGCGAAGAGGTGCGCGTTTCCACCCCCGTCATGACGACGTCTGGATGGTCATAGCCGGGGATTTGGCGGCCAAAAACCGGGATTGCTTCGCGCATCGCCGCTACCGCGTAATCGGGCAGGCACTCGGCGAGATCGGTCGGGGTCACCCCCGGACGGTAGGAGGGGACGATCGATCCCAGCGCTTCTGACGGTTTGCCGGCTAGGAAATCGCCCAGCTTCTGCGCCGGTGCCTTGTAGTTCGATCCCCCGGCAACATAGGCTTTCGATTCCCAGTGCCGCTGGAACGCCAGCCCCGCCAATGGATCGCCGGGATAATCACGCGTCGGATCAATCGCGACGACAAAGCCCGAATTGGCGTTGCGTTCATTGCGCGAATATTGGCTCATGCCATTGGTCGCGACGCGGCCCTCTTCCGACGTTGCTGCCACCACTGTGCCGCCCGGGCACATGCAAAAGCTGTAGACCGTCCGCCCGTTCGAGCAGTGGTGCGAGATATGATATTCTGCTGCGCCCAATATCTCATGCCCGGCATGCACGCCGAAGCGCGCGCGATCGATCCAGCTTTGCGGGTGTTCGATGCGCACCCCGATCGAAAAGGGCTTGGCCTCGACGAACACGCCGGCTGCGTGCAGCATCGCAAAGGTATCGCGCGCGCTATGGCCGATGGCGAGCACGACCCGGTCGGCCTCCAGATAGTCGCCAGTATGAAGATGCAGCCCGCGCACGCGCCGCTCGCCGGTTGAATCGGTCGCGATGTCGATGCCATCGACGCGGGTCTGGAAACGATATTCGCCGCCCAGTCCCTCGATCGTTTCGCGGATGCTCTCGACCATCGTCACCAGCCGGAAGGTGCCGATATGCGGGTGCGCCTCGGTGAGGATTTCGGCGGGGGCCCCTGCCTTCACAAATTCGGTCAGCACCTTGCGGTCAAGGTGGCGGGTGTCCTTGATGCGGCTGTAGAGCTTGCCGTCGGAGAAAGTCCCCGCGCCGCCCTCGCCAAACTGCGCGTTCGATTCGGGGTTGAGTACGCTGCGCCGCCACAGTCCCCAGGTATCCTTGGTCCGTTCGCGCACCACCTTGCCGCGATCAAGGATGATCGGCCGATAGCCCATCTGTGCGAGGATGAGGCCCGCGAACAGCCCGCACGGCCCCGTGCCGATGACGACGGGGCGAAGCGCCGTGCTTCCCTCGGGTGCCTTCCCGACGAAGCTGTAGCGCGTGTCTGGCGTACGCTGCACGCGTTTGTCGCGGCGGCACCGCGCCAGCACCGTGTCTTCATTCTTCACATTGACGTCGACCGTATAGACCAGCTCGATCGCGGCCTTGTTGCGGGCATCATGCGCGCGCCGGGCGATGACATATTTGATCAGCTCGCGCGGGGTGATCTTCAGCCGTTTGCAGATCGCGGCGGGGATCGCTTCATCGGGGTGGTGGAGCGGCAGGGTCAGTTCGGTGAGGCGCAGCATGCGTCCGGCTGTAGCCGCTGGGGGCGGGGGATGCCATCCGGCGTTGGTGCGATCACACCGGACCCCGCAGACAGTGGCGGGGCCTATTGCCCTGCGCCATCGCCTTTAGCCGATAAACGCCTCAATCTCCGCCCAATTGTCGTTGACCATCGCCCGCCCGGCGTTGATCGCGCGCGCAATCTTGGTGGGATTAAATTCCAGCGTGTCAGAAAAATCCTCGGTCGGTTCGATCACTTTGACGGGCACGAAGCGATATTTCGCAATCTGGGTATCCAGTGGCAGCAACAGCTTGCTCGCCGCGGCGCCCGAAATCCCCGTCGCCAGCAGCTGGGCGAGCATGGCTTTGCGCGCGGCGATCAGATCATTGATCAACCCGGTATTGGCGATATCGTTGCGCGACACTTCGGCTTGCAGAATATTGACCGAGCGCAGCCCGATCGGGATCAGCCCGCCAAATTTTTTGGTCGTAGCCAGTTTGGAGACCGGCGACGCGCGGATGACCAGGATGGTGCTTGGGTTAAGCTCCATCGCCGCGCCGAGCGGGGTAACTTCCTTCACGCCGCCATCGACCCATTGCTGTTTGTCGGTGGTTTCGAGCGGATCGAAAAACACCGGCATTGCGCAGCTGGCATAGACCCAATCGTGGATATAGGGAGCGCTCTTGTCGATGGTCCGGAATTCGCCCGACTGCAGGTTGACCACACCCAGCTGCAGATTGACATTGGATGCCGCCAGCTTGGCCGGATCAGCGAAATTTTTGAGCAATTTGCGCAACGGGGCGGTGTTGTGCAGCCCCTTGCCGCCAAAGATAACGGTCCCCAACAGCCCGGAGCGATCGGTATAGATATCGCTGTTGCCCTTGATGCCGGTCCACACCTTGAGCAGCCCCGCAATGTCATCCTGCGCGACGCCAAGCGCCTGGATCGCGCCCGTCGAGGTGCCGACGGCAATGGCGGGCTTCACGCCGTGCGTCGTGATCAGCGCGTCGAGCACGCCGACCTGAAACGCGCCCTTGGCCCCGCCGCCGCTTAACACGATTGCCAGTTTCTTCGCCATTAGCTGCCCCCCCATTTAGTCGATGAACGACATCGACACTATAGGCGACGCTAAGGGAAAAACACTAGATGCTATTTTGACTGAAAAGTACAGAACGGTTAAAGTTAATCGTCCGCTTTCTCATTAAATCCGATATTGTCAGCCAAGATAAAACGAGCCCAACGCAGATATCAAATCTCCTCCCCCGTCTCACCCCCGGTTAACGCGCGCCAATATTGCATCCAGTTTCGCCAAGAGCGCTGGATCGCGCACCGCCGGATCAGTCATCAGCGCGAAATCGAGCACGGTATCGATGGGCGAGGCCGTCCGCTTGGCGGGCAGCGACGCGATCAGCGCCGAAACGGTGCGCCGCGCGGTATCGCCATTTTTGTGCATCTGCGCGATCACTTCGGCGACATCGACATGCGCTTCGCTTTCGCGCCAGCAATCATAATCGGTGACCATGCCGATCAGCGCATAGGGCAGCTCTGCTTCGCGCGCGAGCTTGGCTTCGGGCATCGCCGTCATGCCGATCACATCAGCGCCCCATTGCCGGTAGAGCAGGCTTTCAGCGCGGCTGGAAAATTGTGGGCCCTCCATCGCGACATAGGTGGCGCCTTTGGTCACCTTGCCGCCAGCCGTTACCACGGCGTCTGCCGCCAGCGCGGACAGACGCGGGCAGACCGGCTCCGCCATCGAGACATGGCCGACGAGCCCGGTCGTGAAAAAGCTGGAGGGGCGGGCCACGGTGCGATCAATGAACTGATCGACCACCACGAAACGGCCTGGCTCCAGTTCCTCCCGCAAGCTGCCGATGGAAGAAATGGCCAGAATGTCAGTGCAGCCGCTGCGCTTCAGCGCATCGATATTGGCGCGGGCGTTGAGGTCGCTCGGCGAAATCCGGTGGCCGCGACCGTGACGGGGGAGGAAGACCAAGTTCACATCGCCGATCGACCCGAACAGCAAATCGTCCGAAGGCGCGCCAAACGGGCTCTCCACCGTCCGCCACTCAGGGTTCTCTAAGGCGTCAATCGCATACAGGCCGGTCCCGCCAATGATACCGATCGTCCATTTACCGTTCATCGTCCGCCCTTCATGCGATATCGCGCTGCCATCATCTCAAAGGATCCGCCCTGATGCGATTCGCGCTTGCCCTATTTGCCCTTGCGGCACCCGTCGCCGCTCATGCCGCCACCCCGATCACGGGGCAATGGCTGACTGTTGGGGAAAAGGCGATTGTAACGATATCGGACTGCGGCAAGGGCGTTTGCGGACGGGTGACCAAGGTGCTCAAGCCCAATCCCAAAGGCCCAACCACCGATTTCCGCAATCCCGATCCCACCAAGCATAATCGCCCGATTGAAGGCCTGCAGATCCTCGCCAATTTCACGGACAGCGGCAATGATTGGCAAGGCCGCATCTACAGTCCGGAAGCGGGCAAGGAATATAAATCCTATATCAAGCGCCAGGCCGATGGGACGCTGCAAGTAAAGGGCTGCATCGCGTTCTTCTGCCAGACCCAGCTTTGGAAGCCGGTGAAATAGGGGGTGGTTGGCCGATAAAGGGGGCGAAGGTGCGCTTTTGGCTGGAAAGCGCCGCATAATTGCCCATGGATCGCGCTGGGCACTGAAGGTCGCTGCCGATCCAAAGTCGGTCATGCGTAGTTCGGCGCGAAGAATCGGCTTGGGTTAGAAGCCGCCGTTCAACTCAATTGCCCAATGGCATCGACGTTTCCGCCGCTTTGGTTCGCCGCCGCCACGCGTCGAACCGAATCTTGCCCAGCCAGAACAGCATCACCGGCAAGGGTGCCAGCGCGAGCACCAACAGCAGCACTGAGTCTTGCAGCGTCTTGGGAAACACCTGCTGCTGGCCAAGGAAGAATGACCCCGAGGCGATGAACAGCGAGAAGCACATGCGCCATAGGTGCCGTGCGATCCGCGCGACGTTGGACAGTTGGCGGCGCACCAGGAAGTTGAGTTCGCCTGCGGCGGCAAAGGTGCCCGCGATTGTGAACAGGAAGAAGGCCTGTGGCGGCGAACCGTCCACTGTACCGCTGGGGCTGGCCGCGCCCATCCGCATCAAGATTACCCCGGCGGCGGTGATCGACAAGGCGACGATCAGGCCGATGACCTCCCAAGCGCCAGCCTTCGCATCGCGCCGTCGCGCCGCCACGGTGCCGCTGATCAGCAGGTACAGCGCCATGATTCCAGCGATGAAGTTGGGCCGTTGCCCGGTTTCAAGGAACGGTGCCACGCCCGCACCGATGGCATAGGCCATGAACATCGCCATGAAAAACACCGATCCTGCCGCGCGGTGGACCCGCTGGCCCTTGCGAGCGGCCAGCGCGACCACGCCGGTGATCATCCCGATCGCCCCGCCGGCGATATGCGCCCATAGCAAAGCACTGGCACCCAGATGCATCCAGCCAGGATCCCCAGGCCTGGCCTCTAAAGTGTCCGCCAGCGCGATTGACGGCAGCAAGGCGACGGCGATGGTGAAAAAGACGGATGAAATGGCAATTCGGAATGTCATGAAACCCTATTTGTCGATACGCAGGTCAGGTGCCATGGCCGTGCGTATCGCGCGCATGATCATTTGTAACATTTAGGGCCCTTTCGATGTCCAATCTGACCATATCGGCCGGGGTGGCCGCTGGCCTGATCGCATTCGCTGTCGAGCGGGGAGCAGATCGCGCGGTTCTGATGGCCAGCGCTGGCGTGCGGCCCGCCGACATCGAGGATGCCGACTACCGCCTGCCGTTCGACACTTATATGGCCCTAATGCGTTCGGCGCAGGACATGTGTGATGACCCGGCGCTGGCGCTGCATTTCGGTGAGGCGGTTGATCTGGCTGAACTGTCGATCGTCGGGCTGATCATGAACGCCTCCGCCACGATGGCCGATGCCCTTGCCCAGATGCAGCGGCTCGGACGGCTGACGCTGGAGACCGAGGGACTGAGTGACGGGCCGCGCTTTCAGACCAGCATGCGCGATGGCCAGTTGTGGATGGTCGACACGCGCACCAATCCGAACGCGTTTCCAGAACTTACCGAAGGCGCCTTCGCCCGGTTGGTTTGCGGCCCGCGGCGCTTCCTGCCCCAGCCGCATGTGCTGGCGGTTCAGGTCACCCACCCGGCACCCGCCTATCGGGACGAATATGATCGCATTTTCCAATGCCCGGTCACTTTTTCCAGCGATTGGAACGCCATGCGGCTCGATCCGCAGATTGCCACCTGGCCAGTCGCGTTGCAGCCCCGCTATGTTTTTGATGTCCTCACCCAGCGGGCCGATGGCCTGTTGCAGGCGCTTGAGGACCAGAAGACCCTTAGCGGCCGGGTAGAGGCCGTGCTGCTGCCGCTGCTGCATACCGGCGAGGCAAGCGCCGACGGCGTCGCCCGGGCACTCGGATTCAGCCGCCAGACCCTGTTCCGCAAGCTGAAATCCGAAGATGCCAGCTATGAACAGGTGCTCGATGCACTGCGCCACCGCATGGCGCTGCGCTACCTCTCTGGCGGCAGAGTCTCTGTCAACGAGACTGCCTATCTGGTTGGTTTCTCCGAACCCGCTGCCTTCTCCCGCGCCTTCAAACGCTGGACCGGGAAAAGCCCGCGCGAGGTCCGGCTGGCGAGGGCGGCGGGGTAAGCGGAAGGGGCGGCGGGAGAGGCGAAGACCACCCGTCCCCCGGGCCTTACCGCGTCAAACCACCACCATATCCGTTCCATAATGATGCCAGGCAAAGATCGCCGCTGCCCCCCGATGCGGGCGCCAGGCTTCTGCCAGGTCGCGGCAGAGTTTCTCGCTCGGGCGCTCGGCATGGCCAAGCAAGCGGCCAATTTCGATCTGCACCGCCAGATCGCCGGCCGGCCAGATGTCGGTCCGGCCTTCGGCGAACAACAGGTAGATTTCGGCTGACCAGCGCCCAATGCCCTTGATCCGGACGAGCGCAGCAATCGCTTCCTCATCGTCGGCGGGCAGGTTTTCCAGGTCGAGCCGTCCGCTGGTCACTTCATCGGCCAGGCTGCGGGCATAGCTTGCCTTTTGGCGCGAAAGCCCGGCCTCACGCAGCGTTTCGTCGCTGGCGCGGGTGATGTTGCCGGGATCGTCGAGGCTGCCGACCAGCCCCTCCAGCTTGTTCCATACGCTCGCCGCCGCCTTGGTGCTGACTTGCTGGCCGATAATTGTCCGCAGCAAGGTGGCATAACCGCGATCCCGAATGCGGGGTGGCGGGTAGCCGACGCGGGCAAGCCCCGCGGCAAAGCCCGGTTCGCGGGCGGCAAGGGTGTCCAGCGCCACTTTCAGTTGATCAGCACTCAGGCCCATCGAGTGTTTCCTTGAAATCGCGCGCCCAAGGCGGCAAGGCAGCGCGGAACACGCCGTTTGGAGGATCGAATGCCGCAGCTTACCGTCGTCATGCGCAATGGGGAAGAACGGACCATCGAGGGTGAGGCCGGCCTGTCCGTGATGGAAGTGATCCGCGATGCGGGCATCGATGAAATCCTGGCGCTGTGCGGCGGCTGCTGCAGCTGCGCGACCTGCCATGTCCATGTCGACCCGGAATTTGCGGCCAAACTGCCAAAAATGGGCCCAGACGAAGATGATTTGCTCGACAGCACGTCTGATCGCGACGCCAATTCGCGGCTGTCTTGCCAGATTCCGTTCAGCGACGCGCTTGACGGCCTGCGGGTGACGGTGGCGGCGGAGGATTAAGACCCGAGCCGCAGCACCGCCGTTGGCGCGCTTTTGAGCGCGGGCGTCGCGTGCCAGACGATGATGTTGCGCCCACCTGCGGACTGCACGCCAGCTTCTTCATTCTGGCTGATGATCTTCGCATTGGTATCGAGAATGAAGGTGCCATCGAGCCTGTTTGGCCCCTTCATCATCTCGCCGCCGGGCATGCCCGACATGGCCGGCGCGCCCTTTGATCCTTCGTCGCCAAAGGCGGGGGCCTTCACGCGCACGATGCCGTCCTGGCGCAGCTCGATGGCGACAAAGGGCAGGATGACCTCGGCATCGATGTTGAACGGCCAGACAAAGCTATGGTCGAGGGTACCGCTGATCGCATAATCGATCATGAACACGCCGTCGCCGAGATAGGCGACCTTGCGATAGCCTGCTTCTTTGGAGAGCGCCGCGGCAAGCGCGCGGTTCTTGGTATCGGCTTCAGCCTTTTTGCGGGCCTTTTCGCGCGCGGCTTGCTTGGGGTCGTCGCCATCATTTGTCGTGGCACCGTTATCGGCCTCGGCATTAATCACCTCACCCGCATAGCTGAAGGCAAAATGCCGATTGGCGTCGATGGTCAGCGTCGAGGTGAACTTGCCGGGCGAGAGCACGCAGCTGGAAAGCGCAAGCGGCAGCAGCAACAGGGCAGCGAGGCGAGCGAACAGCATCTATCATCCCCCAGATGTTCCGGGGAACGGCTTACCCCCGCGTCGCCACCGCATAAAGCGCAATCGCTGCCGCGTTCGATACGTTCAGGCTTTCTACCCGCGGCGAAATCGGCAGCCGGGCGAGCACGTCGCAATGGTCTTCCGTATTGCGGCGCATTCCTTCCCCTTCAGCGCCGAGCACCAGGCAGATGCGGCCACCGCCGGTGATCGCCTCGCCCAGCGACATTGGCGCTTCCCCGGTCAGCCCGATTCGCCAGAACTGCGCCTCTGCAATTTCATCCAGCGCGCGCGACAGATTGACGACGCGGACCCAGGGCACCAGCTCAAGCGCGCCCGATGCCGATCGCGCGACCGTGCCCGATTCGGGCGGCGCGTGGCGATCCTGGGTGATGATGCCGAGCGCATCAAACGCCGCCGCCGATCGCAGGATCGCGCCGACATTGTGGGGATCGGTTACCTGATCGAGCACGAGCAGCGGCCGCTGATCGTCCGCGCCCTGTTCGAGCAGATCGCCCAGCCAGATATCCTCGAGCGGATCGACCTCCGCCACCAATCCCTGATGCGGCGCGTCACTTGGTACCAGCCGGGCAAGATCGGTTACCTCGGCAAAGGTGATCGGGATGACGGGGGGGATATCCAGGCTCGCCAGCGCCTCACGCGTTGCCCATAATTTGCGCACCACGCGCTCAGGATTGGCGAGCGCCGCCGTTACTGCGTGCCGTCCCCAGAAGCGCGGGCGACCGGCGGGGGCTTGTGAGGGGCGATGTCCACGTTTGGCCATTAGTCGTCATCATCCGCTGGATAGGCATAGGGGTCAGTCACCACCGGCTTGGTCGGCAGTGGCGGCTTGGGGAGCGCCTTGTCGGCATTGGCGGCGTTGAGCAGGAACGAGGCAAGGATCGTTGATGCCTGGCGCATATCGTCAGCCTTCAAGTGATCAAAGGTGTCGAGGCTGGTGTGGTGGGTGCGCGGAAAATAATCGAGCGGGTCCTGAATGAACTGAAACCCCTGCAACCCCACCGCTTGCATAAAGACGTGATCAGTGCCGCCGGTTTTCTGGAACACCACATTGGTGGCCCCCATCGCCGAAAAGGGGGCGAGCCAATCGCGGAAGATCGGCACCGCCGCCGGATTGTTTTCAGCGAAGATGCCGCGAATCTTGCCTGATCCATTGTCGAGATTGAAATAGGCGGCGAGATCATTGTAGCCGGGCTTGGTCGTGATCGGCCAGCGGTTCGCCCAGCCATAAAAGCGGGCAAGCCCGGACTGCGGCGGATCATTCGGGCTGCCGCGCGTCGCCAGATGCTGTTCGACATAGGCCAGGCTGCCCAGAATGCCTTGTTCCTCGCCGACCCATAGCGCGAAGCGGATCGTGCGCTTGGGCTGCATGCCCGTGGTTTTCAGGATGCGTGCGGCTTCCATGATCATGGCGACGCCCGCGCCATTATCAGCAGCACCGTCCGCCGCGACCCAGCTGTCGAGATGCGCGCCAGCCATGACATAGCCTGCCTTGGGATCGCTGCCGGGGATCTCGGCAATGATGTTATACGCCTTGGTATCGCTATCGTCATAGGCGACCTTGGTATCGATCTCGAGCGTCGGCTTCATGCCCGCCTTCAGCAGACGGGCGAGGCGGCGATAATCCTCGGCAGCGATTTCAACGCCGGGCACGGTCGGTGTCTCGCCGACGCCGAACAAATAGCCTTCGCCGTGGACCAGCTTGCCGTCGAGCCGCGCCTGATTGGCATAGGCAACCGCGCCTTCCGCCTTCAGAAAGGCATCGAGCTTTTTCGCGAAATCCAGCCGCTTCATCCGCCGATCAGCGGTTTCCGGATCATAGACCGGCTGCTGGAAACTATCGAACTTGGCGAGATCTTCGCCGCTATAGCGACGGAAAGGCGCGGTGCCGGGTTCGGAACCGGTATTGGGCCGCGTGAGCATGACGATCTTGCCCTTCAGCTTGCCCTTCCATTTGTCGAAATCGCGTTCCTTGCTGATCGGTGCGACGATCAGCTGGGCGGAGACAGGGCCGGGGGTGGAGGGTGTCCAGGCGATCGGGATGGCGGTCAGTTGGATCACGCGCGGCGTGATCATGCGCACGCTTGAACGTTCGATCGACCAGCCACGGCCAAAGTCAAAGCCTTCTTTGTGGACGTTGGTAAGGCCCCAGTCCCTGAACCTGGCCTGTGTCCAATCCTCCGCCTTGCGCATCGCTGGCGAATTGGTCAGCCGTGCGCCAATCACATCGGACAGATATTCGGCCGTGACCATGACTTCACTGTGATTGGTCCCCTCATCGATGATCCGCGCAACGGTGGTGCGATCGACGCTTTGGGCGAGGGCAGGGGTAACATGCGGCAATGCAATGAATGCGGCGGCAACTAGGAACGAACGACGCATGAAACCCCCGGGCTGAAAAGTCGTGAAAACATTCATCCCCGGTTATGCGTCGCGCGGCGTGGGCGCAAGCCACGCGTGCAAAAGCAGCGCGTGATGCGCGCAACGGTGTTGCTACCCGTTGACAGCACCCGAGCGGATAGGCATGGGCACCCCTCGCTTTTAGGCGCCTATGGACAGGTGGCCGAGTGGTTAAAGGCAGCAGACTGTAAATCTGCCCGTGCAAGCGTACGCTGGTTCGAATCCAGCCCTGTCCACCAACAGCTATTCGGCGTTGTTCGCCGAAGTCCCTAGAACTCCCGGAAAACCTAGGTTAACGTCCTACCATCGGCCGCTCGTATCCGCTGCTGTTTGCCTGCAGCCGGAGCATAATGTGGGGGTAATGTGGGGGTAAATCGGCTTACCCCCACACATTGGCTTCTCGATGTGGGGGAGGAAAGTGTGGGGGTAAAGCGATGGGCAAACTTACGGCGGTAGCTGTGAAGGCGGCTTTGGCGAATCCTGGTACCTATCAGGACGGGGAAGGGCTGTTCCTGAAAGTTGACCGGCGCGGCGGCGCTTATTGGCTCCTCCGTCTGCAACGTGACGGCAAGCGTCAGGACATTGGGATTGGCAGTGCCAAGCTGCTGTCGCTGGCGGAAGCGCGCCAAAAGGCCAGCGGGCTTCGCAAGGCGGTCAAGATCGACCGGCGTGACGTTCTAGCCGAGAAAAAGGACGAGACCGCCGCAAAAGTGACATTCAGCATGGCGGCACGCCAGTATCACTCTGAAAACGAGGCAGGCTGGAAAAGCGCCGTCTATGCCCGTCAGTGGCTCGCCAGTTTGGAAAACTACGCTTTCCCAAAACTTGGCGAGGTGCCGACAGGGGCGATCACCGCCGCAGACATTATCACGGTGCTGAAGCCGATCTGGCAGGAAATTCCCGAAACTGCCCGTCAGGTGCGCAACCGGATTTGCGCGGTACTTGATTATGCCCATGCAAAGGGCTGGCGTTCACGCGAAGCCCCATCGGGCAATGGCAGCCTAAAAGCTGGCCGGGGTCTGCCGAGGCAGGTGAAGGCGCGGGAAAACCGCAAAGCGATGCCCTATGTCGCGTTACCCGCCTTTATCTCGTCCTTACGTCGCAAACCTTCCTTTGGGCGGCTGGCGCTGGAATTGCTCATCCTGACCGGCACGCGATCACAGGAGGTCCGGCTGGCGACATGGGCCGAATTTGACCTTGATGGGCGTCTTTGGACGATCCCTGCCGACCACATGAAGCGTGGTAAGGCACACATGGTCCCACTTTCTGACGCTGCTCTGGCGGTGCTGGCGAAAGCGGATGCCTTGCGACTGGAGGGGGTCGACGTTGTTTTCCCCGGCGCAACAGGCAAGCCGATGTCAGACATGACGTTGCTGAAGGTGATGCGCGACATGAGTGAGCCATTTCACGTCCATGGCTTCCGCTCTGCGCACACCGATTGGGCGGCGAACGAAGGCTTCCCTGATGCCGTGGTGGAGGCCGTGCTCGCGCACAAGACGCCGGACGCGGTGCAAGCGGCTTATCGCCGGACAACCTATCTGGGAACGCCAGGCCAGCCGGGCGCGAGGGTGAAGCTGATGGAGGCATGGGGGCGCTACTGCGTGGGCGGGGCAGTTAGCACGGGCAGTGTCGTGTCGCTGCCCGACAAGAAGGCGGGTTAGCGTCTCAATGTCGGCCATTCAGCCCGCAGATCGTCGCCCCTAAAACCTGCCGTTCGTTGAGGTTCGCCACCACAATCCACGAAGGTCCAAAGCTGGGACGTTGCGGACCTTCGT
>MSXQ01000011.1:99706-116220 GCA_002083645.1 Proteobacteria bacterium ST_bin13 | reverse complement strand
GCGGGAGCCATCCACAGAGGACAGAGCGGTGGTCATCCCTACACGAGCACAGGGGAGATACCAGATCGTGCCGACATGGCCCGTCTCGCGCGGTCGCGTCACGCTGGCAGAGCATCGCGCACCCCCGTCAACGGTGAACGCGTGGCTTGCGTCAATCGGCATGCTACAGATGCCATTATGTCAAACGCTCGAAGCAACACCGGCACCGTCGACGTCGATGGCGTCAAATACGACTGGCACCTGCAGCGCGAGCCGCAATGGTCCGACGACGATGGGTGGAAAGGCATGACCGTCTCGCTGCTGCAACAGGATACCCAACGCGCGGCGGTGCTGGAATTTCCTCCGCCCAAGCGCCTGTTGAAAGGGTTGCAGCGCGGGCGTCTTCAGCTCGACGACGCCACCGTTTGTCGCGGCGTGCGCGCGGCATTGCTGGCAGGGTGGGAGCCACTGTCGCGCGGCAAGCCGATGGTCTTCACGGTAGACGCTGACGGGCGCTGAGGCGTGGTGCGGCGCCAGACCCTTGTTTTTCAATCAGTGTAGAGGCACCCAACGCGGATGCGCACCGACACGGACGTGGAAACCATGTTGCTGGGACCGGTCCTGGCCGATCGCACGTGCGGCGATTGCACGGCGTGTTGCACGGTGCTGACGGTAAATACGCCCGAATTCTCAAAACCTGCGGGAACGCCTTGCGTCAATCTCCGTGCCGGCGGATGCCGTATCCATGAAGTCCGCCCCCGCATTTGCCGGACATGGTTCTGCGCGTGGCGACGCGTCGCGACCATGCCCGATGCTGCCCGGCCCGATCGCTCCGGCCTTCTCGTCTCGATCAACTTCGTGCAAGCGCCGCAGAACTGCTTCGAAGGCGTCTCGATCAACGTCCGGGCGCTCGCTGGCAGCGACGCGATAGAGAATGGCATGGCTGCCGCCGTGCTCGACAGTCTGTGCGATCAGCTGGTCCCGGTGTGGTTCAGCGATGGGTCAAAGAAAATGTTGATGCATCCTGACAACGACGTGGCCAGCCTTGTCCTGTCGGGAGATACTGCCCCTGAACATCTGCAGGATGAAGTGGCGGCGTGGCGCGAGCGCTACGGTGTATTTGCACCAAATGGCTAGGCGTTATGGCGCGAGTGTGGGCGTTAGCTGCACCCTGCGAACACGCTAGAGCACCGTGCCGACCGTGTCGCCCACGGCAAGCATCTTGCCGCGCGTGACGACCACGCGATCGCCCAGCTTCACGGCCCCAAAGAGCTGGCGCGCAAACGGCGTCGGCACCCCAATGCAGCCATGTGTCATATACCCGTCTGCGACGGAGGTGCCGTGGATGCTGATGCCATCATTGGTCATCCGCAGCATATAGGGCATTGGCGCATCATAAAGATTGGAGACATGATCTGCATCTTTTTCGGTGATCGCAAATACACCCAAGGGGGTCGGTTTGTCGTCGGCACCGTATAGGATTGCCGCCGTGCCGATTTCATGGCCACCGCGAAACACCGATATCGTCTGGGCGGCGAGATCAACCGTGATCATCATCGGCCCATCCGGCGCACCGCGTTCGTCCCAGTAATGGTCGCCCATGTGCAGCGGGCCATCGATCGGCAGGATATGCTTGATCACATAAGGGGAGGACGAAGCGGCAACGGCATCTGGCGACGGCGGTGCCGTTGCCACTGCGGGGGATGGTTTCGGCTTCGATCCATCACGGTCGCTGAGGCTGATCGCTGCCAAAGGCACGCGGGACGCCGTGGCCGGTGACGTCAGCGCGCCATTTGCCAGGGCAATAAACGCGCCCACCAGCACCATCGCGAGGAGGATCATCCCCTTTACCTGGCCACCAAGTCTTGCCTGCTTCATGCCGCTATGGGTACCGAAACTTGGGGCTGGGACAAGCCCGACAATTGGCGCGTTCCATCGCCGGACACTGGGCTCCCTTGTTAACATTCCGGACACCAGCAGGATTTGCCGCAGGCTGCCGGGTGATTGGCGGCTTGCGGCTGCGTTGACGCTTATTCTGCTTTGTCCCAAGGACGGCGTATGAACCCGCTCTATGCCAATCTCGGCACCACCATCTTTGAAGCCATGTCGGCGCGCGCGCGGGCCAATGGCGCGATCAATCTAGGGCAAGGCTTCCCCGATGGGCGCGGGCCGGAGGATGTGCTGGCGGAGGCGGCGCGCGCGCTGCTGGGCGACTCGAACCAATATCCGCCGATGGCCGGCACGTCAGCGCTGCGTCAGGCAGTCGCCGATCATTATGCCGCGCATCAGGGGCTCGATCTCGATGCCAGCGAAGTGATCGTTACCTCGGGTGCGACCGAGGCATTGGCGGCGTCGATTCTCGCACTGGTGTCACCCGGCGATGAAGTGGTGATGTTCCAGCCGCTCTACGACGCCTATCTGCCGCTGGTGCAGCGGGCAGGGGGCGTGGCGCGACTGGTGCGTCTCGAGCCGCCCGACTGGAAAATCACGGCGGAGGCGCTCGCCAAGGTCGCTAGCCCGCGTACCAAGCTGATTATCCTCAACACCCCGCTCAACCCCACCGCGACAATGGCCAGCCCCGAAGAGCTGGCGCTCCTCGCCGATTTCTGCGTCAGCCATGACGTGACCGCGATCTGCGATGAGGTATGGGAGCATGTCGTGTTCGACGGGCGCGAACATGTGTCGCTGATGACGCTGCCCGGTATGCGCGACCGCACGGTGAAGATCGGCTCGGCGGGCAAGATTTTTTCGCTGACGGGGTGGAAAGTCGGCTGGCTCTGCGCCGCACCTGCTTTGTCGCAGGGCATCGCCAAAGCGCACCAATTCCTCACCTTCACCACGCCACCCAATCTGCAGGCGGCGGCCGCCTATGGGCTGGGCAAGGACATCGCCTATTTCACCGGCATGCGCGCCGGCTTCCAGCGCTCGCGCGATCGGCTCGCGACGGGGCTGGAGGGGCTCGGCTATAAAGTGCTGCCCAGTGCCGCGACCTATTTCCTGTCAATCGATCTCGCCGCGAGCGGAATCGGGCTGGGCGACGAAGCGTTCTGCGAATGGCTGGTCGAGGAAGTGGGCGTGGCCGCTATCCCGGTCAGCGCTTTCTATGCGCAGGATGCCGTGACTAATGTGGTGCGGCTGTGTTTTGCCAAGGCGGACGAGACGATCGATGGCGCGCTGGAGCGGATGGCGCGGCGGCCCTAAGCGCCGTAGCGGGGCGTCATGCCCCGGAATAGCGCCAGCGCGATCATCGTCCCCACCAGCGTCGCCGCCAGATCGTTCACGTCGAAGACAAGGCCGGTGGTGAAGCGCTGTGTCAGCTCCCAAGCGATCAACCCGGCAAACGACACCATCGTCGCCGCGAGGGACCAACGCCATAATGTCGCGGTGGCGGCGTCGGGATGCTGCTCTGCCCAAATGCCGATGAACACGAAGGGCATCGCAATCGCCGCCGCGACATTGGGCATGACGCCGATCAGGAAGCTGGCGATTGGCGGCACCTCGGCATGCACCTCGCGCAGCCAATGCACCAGCGACAACAGCGCCAGCGCGCCGATGCCGACAAGGCCGAAGCGAGTCGATCGTTTCATGCGCCAAGAGCCTCCTTCAATGGCGAGCGTGGCACGGAGGTACGCAGGCAGCAATGAACTTGAGGCGCTGTCGATGCGATAGGGCGCGTGGTGGGCCGACGAAGTTGGCGCGGCGGCCTTAGCGCTCGATGCAGCTGCTAGGCAGGCTGTAGCCGCTCGGCTGACCAGACATCCCGCAGGAAGACGGGCAGATCATTGGCGGGCATGTCTGCCGGCACATGACAGAGCATATCGCTCACCAGTCCACGATGATATGTTCCGTGGTTCACGACGTGCGACACGATTTCCGCTTTCGTCATTGCGCCGGCTCCACCGCCGACAAATTCAAAGGTGACGGTCTCTTCCCACGCGTCTCCTTTCAGACCAGCAAAGTGATCAACATACCATTCGTCCAGCGTTAGCTGCCATGCGCGCAAATCCGGCAGGGAGAGTCGCTCTTCGATGTTACGGAAACAATAGTCATGACCAATGCCGAGCAAGTGACATCTAAAAATGTCATCAACAACCGCAACATGCGATAGCGTGTAAGCAATAGACTCCCAGCGTGTGGGTCGGATCGCCGCAGCTTGGCCTTCAGGAAGTAAAGCGACCGCCTGATAAGTTAATGAATTTGCCCAAGCCTTATAGGCCAACAGCTTTCTCAGGTGCGTTTGCATTTGGCCGGGCTCCGCGATCACCGAATATTGATCTGCCGATCGAGAAAAATCGGGCTTCAGACGTTAAGCATCCGATAGTTACTGGTCAACGGCGCGGTGGTGGAGCCGGTCGTCGGCCTCAAATCGTCGCGCTTACGCCCTTCTCGGTAATATACCCCGTCACCAGCCTCGCGGGCGTCACGTCGAACGCTGGGTTCGCTGCACCGGAAGCTGTCACCTTGATCGCCCCGCCTTCGCCCTGGACATGCGTCACTTCCTCGCCGGAACGTTCCTCGATCGGGACGTCGGCGCCGGTCGCGGTCTGCGCGTCGAAGGTGGTGCTTGGCAGCGCGACGTAGAAGGGGATGTCGTTGTCCTTTGCGGCGAGCGCCTTCAGGTACGTGCCGATCTTGTTGCAGACATCGCCGTTCGCCGCGACCCGGTCTGTGCCGACGATCACCATATCGACTTGCCCGTTCATCATCAGATGGCCGCCCGCATTATCAACGATCACGGTGTGCGGCACGCCGTGGCTGGCGAGTTCGAACGCGGTGAGCAGCGCGCCCTGGTTGCGGGGCCTCGTCTCGTCGACCCAGACATGGACCGGGATGCCGGCATCGTGCGCGACATAGATCGGTGCGGTCGCGGTGCCGTAATCGACCGTCGCCAGCCAGCCCGCGTTGCAATGCGTCAGGATGTTGAGTGGGCGATCGGGATTTTTCGCGTGCAGATCGCGCAAGATGGCAAGGCCGTGCGCGCCGATTGCTTCGCTCATTGCAGCGTCTTCATCGGCAATCTGGTCGGCGCGGGTGAAGGCAGCCTCGGCGCGCGCTTCGGGAGCGAGCGGGCGAACATGCGCCGCGACATCATCCAATGCCCAGCGCAAATTGACCGCCGTTGGCCGTGCTTCGAGCAGAAACTTGTGGGCAGCCTCAAGCCCCGCATCCGACGCATCCTCGGCCAGCGCCAGCGCGAGGCCGTAAGCCGCCGTCGCGCCGATCAGCGGCGCGCCGCGCGTCCACATTTCGCGGATCGCGCGCTCGGCAGTGGCCGCATCGCGCAGCTCTACCCAGGTGATCTTCCAGGGTAGGTCGCGCTGATCAAGGATCGTCGCGCCTTTGCCGTCATCGGTGCGACGGATCGATCGGGTGTGGATGCCGCCTAGTTTCATGTGGTTGAACCCCTGCTGATCCGTTTGTCCTGAGTAGCGGCTGCGCTTGTTGAAGACGCGTATCGAAGGACCAGCGGCGGTGCTTCGATACGCGCCCTCGCTTCGGCTTCGCCTACTCGGTCGCTACTCAGCACGAACGGGGTTGATCATTATCTCGTCGAAGCTTGCAATATCCGCTGGCCCGCCCTCACGGTCGATCAGCAACGCCTGCATCCCCGCCGCCTTGGCCGCATCGGTTTCCGCTGACACGTCCGACAGGAACAGGACATCACCCGCTGGCAACCCGATCGCCTCGGCAATGCGCGTATAGGCAACGGCCTCGCGTTTCGGCCCCGTTGTCGTGTCGAAATAGCCGGAGAAGAGCGGCATTAGATCGCCCGCCTCGCTAAAGCCGAAGATCAGCTTCTGCGCGGCGACTGATCCGCTCGAAAACACATAGAGCTTCAATCCTGCGGCGTGCCAGCGTTGCAGGGCCGCGACCGCATCGGGATAGACATGCCCCTTGAACGCGCCGCCTTTGAACCCCGCGTCCCAGATCATCCCCTGTAGCGTTTTCAGCGGAGTGATCTTGCGATCCTCATCGATCCAGCGCGTCATCGTCTCAATCGGGTCGCCGGGCTCGATCGCTTCAACTTCAGCCAGGATCGGCGCGACCTGCTCAGGGTGCGCCGCGCAATAGCTGCCCAGCCGCGCGCGCGCATAAGGGAACAGGACGTCCGCCACGAAGGAGATCGACGAGGTTGTTCCCTCGATATCGGTAACGATCGCGCTGATCACTCAGGCGGCGACCGGTTCGTGGCGCGGGAAGCGATCGGCGATGTCGTCGCCGGTGAACGTGGCGATCCAGCCATCGGGATTGAGGAACAGGCGGATCACGCTGAAATCGGGATTCGCGCCCATATCAAACCAGTGGCGCATGCCGGCGGGGACTGAAATCAGATCGCCCTTGGTGCAGAGCATGTTGAACACCCGACCCTGATGGTGGAGCGTGAACAGCCCCTCGCCCTCGACGAAAAAGCGAATCTCGTCCTCGGCATGGGTGTGTTCGGACAGGAATTTGGTGCGGATCGTCGCGCGATCGGGGTGATCGGGGGCGACGGCCATCACATCGATCGATTGATAGCCATCGGCGGCCACCAGCTGGTCGATTTCGGGCGCATAGGCGATCAGGACATCCTCGGCGCTGACCACGGCGCGGGTTGGCCAGCGTTCGAATCGTACGCCGATATGGCTAAGCTCAGTCGCAATCAACGCTGCGTCAGCGGTTTCGAGCAGCGGATTGGTGCCGTCAGTCTCGTCGAAAATCTGCAAATGGCTCATTTCATGCTCTCTCTGAAACGGGCTTCGGCGAGTTCGGCGGCGATCATCCATTCGACGCCCTCGATCACGCGCTCCGCCTCGGCCATGTCCTTGCCCCAGCCATACAGGCCGTGGCTGCGGATAAGATAGGCCGGCGGCGGCGATTCGGCCAGCATTGCGGGTTCCAGCGCGGCGATGATGTCGCTCATGTCCTGGCTATTGTCGACGATCGGCAGGTCGAATTGCGCCTCGTGCGTGGTGAAGCCCGGCAGCACCTTCAGCATTTCATGCCCCGCAAGCATGTAACTGGCGGCGTCGGCATAGGCGCGGCTCATCCCGACAGCCTCAGGCGAATGGCTGTGCAGCACCGCATTCACGTGCGGGAAACGCGCATAGAGCGCCATGTGCAGCGCGGTTTCGGCGGACGGTTTCTTGCCATCGAGTGATCGGCCTTCAGCATCGACGGTCATCACGCCAAAATCAGTCAGCCGCCCCTTGTGCCAACCCGAAACGGTGATGGCGAACCGCCCATCGGCGAGCCGCATCGAATAGTTGCCCGCCGTGGCAGGCGCCCAGCCCTTGCCATCCAGCCATCGCCCCGCGGCGATGATCTGCGTCTTCGCCTCGGCCAGGGTCGGTGTTGTCATGGGGTCACTCGGGCAGGGAAAATGGAGCGGGTAACGGGAATCGAACCCGTGTATTCAGCTTGGAAGGCTGCTGTACTACCATTGTACTATACCCGCATTGGTCGGTTCGATTACTGTCAAGCGCGCGGCGGCGCAAGCGCGGCGGCGCGATAAGCGCTCGGGGTGGTCGCCTCGCTGTCGCGAAAGGCGCGATTAAAGGTGGCGAGCGAACCGAATCCGGCATCCAGCGCGATCGTCAGAATCGGCACGTCCCGTTGGGCCGGGTCGCTCAGCGCGGCCCTGACCTCGGCGAGACGATAGCCGTTCAAGAAAGCGGCAAAGTTGCGGTGGCCGAGGCGTCCGTTGATCGCCCGGCGCAGGCGATATTCGGGCTCCCCCAGCTGCGCGGCGAGCGCAGCGATCGTCAATGTCTCGTCGCGATACGCCCGCTGCTCGGCAACATGCGCCTGGACGCGATTGGCAAGCAGGGCGCTGGCGCTGTCGTCGGCCGGGGGATCGTTCCGTGCCGGTGGTTGGCGGCTCAGAAAGATGTCGCTTCGTCTGAAACCAAGCACTGCCGCACAAATGCCACCGGTCACCGCCAGAGTGACCAGGCTGATCGCCAATGACATTGCGGGGGCGGTCCGTTCGATCGATGTCAGATTATTGGCTGCATAGATCAGGTTGATGCCAACGACCGCGCTGCCGGTTGCCCAGACAAAGCCGATACGGACCCGCCGCCGCGCTTCGACAAGATCATTCTCGCGCCCCTGCCAGGCGACCCATAGTCCCGCCAGAGCCAGCCCCAGCCACAGCGCGCGCATCGGCAGGTCGGTCGGCCAGAAATTGCCGCGTTCGGGTGTCCATAGCGCGAAATTGGCGAGCGACAGGACCAGCGTTAAGCCGACCAGCGACCAGCTTGCCCAGCCAAAGCGCGCTTCATCGTTGAACCAGCTGCGGACGAACAACCAGAAGAAGCCGGAGATTGATGCTTCGCCGATCAACAGCACCGCGCTGAATGGCTGATCAAAAGTGGTCAGGCCATGCGCTTCAGCGATCACGCTGCAGGCGACGCCGAAAATCAGCGCGCTGGCCATCCGCGCTGGCACGGTGTGGCGGTGATCGCGCAGCAGCAATGCCGTGATCAGCGCCAAAAGCGAAAGCGCCCCGCCGCGCGCAACAAGATCGAGTTCGGAAAAGCTCATGGGGTGCTGCTGTCAGAGCCCCGTCATGGGCGCAAGCCAGTCATCAAAAAAGGGGCGGGGCAGCCATGTTGGCGCCCCGCCCAGGCAATCACAGGCCGGATGGTGTTGACAGAAGGCCCTGTGATTCGGTTGCGTCGGGACGCGCAGTCACCCGCGCGAAGGTTTCGCGGTAACGGGGGTGCTCGGTCCCCATCAGCCGGTCCCAAAAGGTGAACCAGAAGCCGTAATTATGGTTGAACCCGCCGCTATGATGCAGATCGTGATGCGTCGTCGCGCTGATCCAGCTGGTCAGGGGCGTTGACAGCCACCAACGCGGGTGCAGCTCCAGCCCGGCATGAGCGGTGACGTTGCGGATGATCTGCACGGTCAAAAAGCTGAAGGTGACGATTCCCGGTGTCGGCACAAGAAGAAGCCAGAACGGGAAAAACATCGCGTTCACAAGCGCTTCGGGCAGCGCAAAGCTATAGGCGGTCCACGGCGTCGGGGTGGTCGACAAGTGATGATGCCGGTGGAATGTCTTGAACAGCAGCCGGGTGTGCATCGCCCTGTGGGTCCAGTAGAAATAGGCATCATGCCCCAGCACGATCAGGGCGAACATCATCAGATTATAAGCAAAGGGATGACCATCACCGCCATAGGTCATCCAGCCATTATGTTCTGACCAGTCGATCGGAATCGCCACCAGCAGGTAAATGAAGATGGTCATCAGCGAAGAGACGACCTCACGCCGAAAATCCTCGCGGGTTGCGGTGCGCGGCTGAATCTGGCGCGATTTGAAACGGGTTCGCCGCAGCACCCAGATGATGCCCGCCAGCACGCTCGCGGCTATAAAATAGCGGCCAAGTTCGTAGGGCAGATAATAGCGTAAATCATCGACGACGACGTCGATCAAGGATTTGGGGTTCATTGCGAATGCTCCGATGACCAGACGGCTATCGGTTGTGCCGGGCACGAAATCCGCGCATCGTTCGATTCTGGCTGATCAAATTTGAAAAATGCCCAGTGATTGGCCAGCGGCTTGACGGAATCGCGCGCAACTGGCTGTTGGGAGCCTGATCAGGCGCGGTGAACACATGGCCAAGACAATACAGATGACCGAAACCAGGCAAGATGCGCTTCGTGCGCTTGAAATGCTCGATACCCGGCTGCGCTGGCTGTCCGCCTGGACGATCCACAACGCCAATCATCTGCGCGAGAAACGCGATGGGCTGAAGGTTGGCGGCCATCAGGCGAGCTGCGCATCGATGACGGCGATCATGGCGGCGCTCTATTTCCATGCGCTGCGCCCGCAGGACAAAGTGGCGGTCAAGCCGCATGCCGGGCCGGTGTTGCACGCGATCCATTATCTGCTTGGCACGCAGAGCCTCGATCAGCTCCAGCGGTTTCGCGGGCTTGGCGGCGCACAAAGCTATCCTTCACGCACCAAGGATCGGATCCCGGTTGATTTTTCGACGGGCTCGGTTGGGCTGGGCGTCGCGATCACGGCCTTTTCCAGCCTGGTGCAGGATTATCTGATCGCGCATGGCGCGCTGGCGGAGGGGCAGGCCGGGCGGATGATCGCGCTGATGGGCGATGCCGAACTTGATGAGGGCAATATCTATGAATGCCTGATCGAGGGCTATAAACATGATCTGCGCAATTGCTGGTGGGTGGTCGATTATAACCGCCAGTCGCTCGATCACACGACGGCGGACCGCATGTTCCGCCGCTTCGACGATATTTTCGAAACCTGTGGCTGGCGTGTTCTGACGCTGAAATATGGCGTGCAGCAGCGCGCCGCGTTCGAACTACCCGGGGGCCAATCGCTCCAGGAATGGATCGACACCTGCCCCAATGCCGATTTTGCCGTGCTGACCTATCAAGGGGGCGCGGCGTGGCGGGCCCGGCTGATGGCCGATATCGGCAGCAGGCCCAATGTAGCCAAATTGCTGGGCAGCTATGATGATGCGGCGCTGGCCGCATTGATGACCAATCTTGGCGGGCATTGCATGGAAACGCTGTGCGCGGCGTTCGATAGTGCTGATGATGATCGGCCAACCTTGTTCATTGCCTATACGATCAAGGGCTATGGCCTGCCGCTCGCCGGCCATAAGGACAATCATTCGGGCATGATGAACCCGCCACAGATTGCGGTGTTGCGCGACAGCCTGGGGATTGCGGCGGGCGAGGAATGGGCCCCCTTTGGCGGGCTTGGTGACAATGTGGCGGCGCAGCTAAAGGCGTTTATCGATCGCAGCGCGCTCGCCCGGCGATCGCCCGAACCGCGCCCTCCTGCCGTGCCGGTGCCCCCGCGACTGCCCGTGCCCGAGGGGGCAGAATTATCGACCCAGGCAGCATTTGGGCGGATCCTGCTCGATCTCGCCAAATCAGGCGAGCCCTTGGGCGACCGGATCGTCACGACAGCGCCCGATGTGACCCAGACCACCAATCTGGGCGGCTTTGTCAATCAGCGTGGGTTGTTTCGGCGCCAGGCGCTCGCCGATGTGTTCCGCGCCGCCAATATCCCGTCGGCACAGAAATGGTCTGGCCACGCCGCTGGCCAGCATATCGAATTGGGGATCGCTGAGAATAACTTCTTCCTGGTGCTCGCCGCCTTGGGATTGGCCGGGCCGCATTTCGGTACGGGGTTGATTCCGGTTGGTACCGTCTATGACCCCTTCATCGCGCGCGGGCTCGATGCGCTCAATTATGCTTGTTATCAGGATGCGCGCTTTCTGCTGGTCGGCACGCCGTCCGGGCTGACCTTGGCGGGTGAGGGGGGTGCGCACCAATCGATCAACACGCCGCTGATCGGCATGGGCCAGCCGGGGCTGACCTATTATGAACCCGCCTTTGCCGACGAATTGACGTTGATCATGCGCCACGCCTTTGCGCATCTCCAGGCTGAAGACGGCGAATCGGTCTATTTGCGGCTGAGCACGCGCACCATCCCGCAGCTGCCGCGCGATGATGACGATTGGGAAGTCGGCGCGTTGCAGGGCGGTTATTGGCTGCGCAAACCCGGCCCGCGGGCTGAGGCAGCGCTGGTGTTCAGTGGCGCGGTCGCGCCCGAAGTACTGGCCGCCTATGCAGACTTGGCTGACGATCTGCCCGGGCTTGGGCTGTTGAACATCACCTCGCCCGATTTGCTGCATCGCGGCTGGTCGGCGCGGCGCGCGGCGCGCTGGACCGGAACGCCGCCTGCCCCCGCCTATGTAGAGACATTGCTATCGGCCTTGTCGCCAGCGGCAGGATTGGTGACGGTGATCGATGGATCGCCGGGCGCGCTGTCCTGGCTCGGCGGGGTGCGCGGGATGCGGGTGAGCCCGCTTGGGGTCGATCGCTTCGGCCAGACCGGGGACTTGCCTGATCTTTATCAGCGCTATCGGCTCGATACAGCGGCAATTGTTGATGCAGCGGCGGAGCTGTTTCTGGGCTGAACGCGGCTTGCCGATTAGCGCGATGCTTCACGGCTTGCTTACCATTGCTGCGCTATCACCGCAGCGATGTTGCACGATCCTTCTTTGGCGCGCGCGGTGGCAACCGATCCGCGACCGGCATCCGCCGTCAGCACCGGGGTTGGCATGGCCGGATTGGCGGGCTTGCTTGCCTGGGTGGTTGTTGCCCGCTGGTTCGGGCTCGATGGACCCTATTCGGCGCTGGTCAATGTCGCGGCCTGCGGCTTGCCGATGATTTTGTGGTCGGTATTTGTCGATAAGGTACATCGCCGCCCGACGACGGGAATCGATTGGTCACGCACCACCAGCTGGCGCGAAACGCTCGACATCAGCCTCACTAAACTTGCCGGATTATGGGCGACCTGGGCCGGCATTGCGCTGATTTATGGCACCGCGCGCTTTTATTGGGATCGGCAATGGGCGGATTACCCCTTTGCGATGAATATGCTGGGGGCGGCAGCGCCAATCCTGTTTGTCGGCTCGATTCCCTATGTGATCTGGCTCGATCGCAAATTGGTTGCGCCAAAGGATGGTGCCTGGGCGCTGGGCAGCTGGCTGATGGGAACGGGCGAGGCCGATCCGCAGATGATCTTCGCGCATCTGCGCAGCTGGGCGGTGAAGGCGTTTTTCTTTGCGTTCATGCTGGCGATCGTCCCGCCCGGCTTTGGCAATTTCATCCGCGCCGATTGGCAACAGGTGCTGCACGATCCAATCGCGCTGGCCAATTGGCTGATCACGCTGATGTTCGTGATTGACGTCGCCTTTGCGACCGTCGGCTATGCGCTGACGATGCGCCCGCTCGACGCGCATATCCGCAGCGCCAATCCCCATGCCGAAGCATGGATGGCGGCGCTGATCTGCTATCCGCCCTTCTCGCTGATGGCCAATGGCGGTGTGCTGGATTACCATCCCGGCACTGCCGACTGGACGCATTGGTACGCCAATCAACCCGTGTTGCTGGCGATTACCGGCGCGGTCCTGGTCGGGCTGACGGCGATTTATGCTTGGGCGACGGTTGCCTTTGGCCTGCGTTTTTCGAACCTCACGCACCGCGGGATTTTGACGCACGGGCCCTATGCCTGGTCGCGGCACCCCGCTTATCTCTCAAAAAACCTGTTCTGGTGGATCGCCACCGTGCCGTTTCTCAGCACCGGTTCGCTCGTCGATGCTGCGCGAGCGACGCTGTTGCTGGCGGTGGTGTCGGGCATTTATTACTGGCGCGCCCGGACCGAGGAGAAGCACCTCCGCGACGATCCTGACTATCAGGCCTATTCGGACTGGATGGCGCGCAACGGCCCGGTGCCGCGCTTCTTCGGCTGGGTCTTCGGCCAAAAGCCGGTCGGCTGACATCTTGCTCCCGGGCTGATCGCTGCCTAGGTTCGCGATCCGGTGTCGGGGGGCGTGATGCAAAGCGAAGCACAGCAGGCGATGAGTGTTTTCGCCACACAAATCGGCTCGATCAGCGCCTTTTTCGGGGGTGTCGCCGTCGCATTCCTGGGGCTGTTGATTTTCGCCAACACTCGGTCGCGGCTGATGGAAGCCACGATCGGCGCCTTTGTCACCGCTGCGGTCTGCTTCATCGTCTCGGCGCTGTCGGCGACGATCCTCAGCGTCGGCCTGCTGCCCGGCGCGTCGCGCGACATCGCCAGCCGCCCCTATCTCGAATCGACACTGCTGCTAATGAATGTCGCGTTTCTGCTGGGCATCATTGCGCTGCTCAGCGGCATCATGTCGAGCGGCTGGCTGCGCAGCCGGTTAACGGGCTATACGACCACCGCGGTTGGTGCAGTTGGGCTAGTCGCGGTGCTCTGGTTGTCGGTGCGCGTCAGCTAGAAGCGCATTTCCTCATAAATACGGCTGACATCGCCGCCCCATTCACCGTGATAGCGATCGAGCAGCAATTGCGCCGGCACCTTGCCGGAGCGGACGATCTCGCGCAGCGGATCGAGAAAGCCCGTCTCGTTGCTGCCGCCGGCATCGGTGCGCGCGCGGGCGGCGAGCCCGGCATGCGAAATATCCAGCACCTGGCCTGCGATATCGCGCAACGTACCACCGCCCGGCAATGGCGCATCAAGCGCAAGCTTGGGTACTGAAGAGCGCAGCAATTCGCGCTCTTCCATCGACCACCCCTTGACGAGATTCCAGGCGGCATCGAGCGCGCCTTGGTCATAAAGCAGCCCGACCCAAAAGGCCGGCAAGGCGCAAATGCGGTTCCACGGCCCGCCATCGGCGCCGCGCATTTCGAGAAAGCTCTTCAGCCGCACCTCTGGGAAGGCGGTCGAAAGATGATCATTCCAGTCATCGGTGGTCGGCAATTCGCCGGGCAGGACCGACAGATCACCCTTCAGGAAATCGCGGAAGCTCAAGCCCGCCGCGTCGATATATTTACCATCGCGGTAGACGAAGTACATCGGCACATCGAGCGCATAGTCGGTATAGCGGTCATAGCCAAAGCCGTCTTCGAAGACGAAAGGCAGCATGCCGGTGCGCGCCGGATCGGTGTCCGACCAGATATGGCTGCGGTAGGAAAGCATCCCGTTCGGCTTGCCCTCGGTAAAGGGCGAATTGGCGAACAGCGCGGTGGCGAGTGGCTGCAGGGCTAGGCCGACGCGAAATTTCTTCACCATATCGGCTTCAGACTGATAGTCTAGATTAACCTGAATCGTACAGGTGCGCAGCATCATGTCTAGCCCCATGCTGCCAACGCGTGGCATATGGCGCAGCATGATCGCATAGCGGCCCTTGGGCATGATTGGCAGCTCGGCGCGAGTCTTGTCGGGCCACATGCCCAATCCCAAAAATCCGATGCCGAAGCGCTCGCCGATCTTCAGCACCTGCTCCAGATGACGGCCGGTTTCCGCGCAGGTCTGGTGGAGATTGTCGAGCGGCGCGCCCGACAGCTCGAATTGCCCAGCGGGTTCCAGGCTGACGCTGCCATCGCTGCCGTTCAGCGCGATGACCTTGCCGCCTTCCAGCACCGGTTCCCAACCAAATTCGGTCAGCGCCATCAGCAGGTCGTGGATGCCGCCGGCTTCGTCATAGGAAGGGGCGCGGTGATCATTCAGCGCATAGACGAATTTCTCGTGCTCGGTGCCGATTCGCCAGCGCTCAGGCGGCTTTTCACCCTTGGCGAAGCTCGCGATGAGTTGGTCGCGGTGTTCGATGACCGCCGATTTGCTGTTGGTGACGGTCTTCGTGCTCATGGATCGCGCCTTTAGCCGGGGGCGGGGCGGGGCGCTAGTGCTCGTGCCTTGTGCTGCTGAAACCAATTATTGCCAGTCGCCCGCCGCGGTCATCCAAATAGCGACTGCTGCTGCTGCCGCCGTGTCGGCGCGCAGGATGCGGGGCCCCAGCGACATACCGATCGCGGCGGGGTGGGCGCGGATCAGATCGCGTTCGCTATCGTCAAAGCCACCTTCAGGGCCGATCAAGATGCCGGCCGGTCCGGGGTGCGATCGCATCGCTTCCAAGGCGGGCTGTCCACCGGTTTCGTCCGCAAAAAAAAGCATGCGATTGTCAGGCCAGTCGCGCAACAGGGCGGGCAGCTTGATGGGGTCAGTCAGGCTCGGCAGCGCGGTTCGGCCGCATTGTTCGGCCGCTTCGATCATGTGGGCGCGCAAGCGATCAAGGTTCAGTCGATCGACTACCGTCCGCCGCGTCAGCACCGGCATCACCCGATCGACCCCTAATTCGCAGGCTTTTTCGACCAGCCAATCGATCCGCCCCTTTTTCAGCGGCGCAGCGCAGAGCCATAAATCGGGGACGATTTCGCATTCGCGCAGTTTTTCGGTGACGTTCAGCGTCAAGTCGCGCTTCCCCAGCGACTCGACGATCCCCAGCCATTCGCCACTGGTGCCGTCGAACAATTTCACAGGATCGCCATGTTTGATCCGCATCACCGCCATTAAGTAATGCGCTTGTGGACCCTCAACGCGGATTGAACCGGCGACGATGGGCGTCGCCACGAATAGCCGCGGTGTCGATTGAGGAGGCCAGGCGGGAGTGGCGGGCATAGCGAATCGGATAGCTGATAAGGCTGGCGTCGTCACCGGCAGCACGAAAAATCCGCCTGTTCACCTTTTCCCACCAATCGACTAGGACGGCGGATCGAATAAGGGATTCATTTTTGCATGTCTTCGCCCGCTACCCCGCTTTTGGACACCGTGACCACGCCTTCGGATTTGCGGAAGCTTTCACCGGAGCAGTTGCCGCAATTGGCGGCAGAGTTGCGCAGTGAGGTTATATCGGCGGTTGGCGTCACGGGTGGCCATTTGGGGTCGGGGCTTGGCGTGGTCGAGCTGACGACGGCGCTGCATTATGTGTTCAACACGCCCGATGACCGGCTGGTGTGGGACGTTGGCCATCAATGTTACCCGCACAAGGTGCTGACCGGCAGGCGCGACCGGATCCGTACGCTGCGCATGGGCGGGGGCTTGTCGGGCTTCACCAAGCGCTCCGAGAGCGAGTATGACCCGTTTGGCGCGGCGCATTCATCGACCTCGATCTCGGCGGCGTTGGGCTTTGCGATTGCCAACAAGATTGCGGGCAAGCCGGGCAAGGGCATCGCCGTGATCG
>MSXQ01000011.1:0-99638 GCA_002083645.1 Proteobacteria bacterium ST_bin13 | reverse complement strand
GCAACCGGCTGGTCGTTATCCTGAACGACAACGACATGTCGATCGCGCCGCCGGTGGGGGGGCTCAGCGCCTATCTGTCGCGCATCGTTTCGAGCCGCGAGTTTCTGGGCCTGCGCGATTTTGCCAAGCGGGTGGCCAAGCTGTTGCCGAGCCCGCTCGCAGCGGGCCTCAAGAAAACCGACGAGTTCGCGCGCGGCATCGCGATGGGCGGCACGCTGTTTGAGGAGCTCGGCTTTTATTATGTCGGGCCGATCGATGGCCATAATCTTGATCACCTGATCCCGGTGCTCGAGAATGTCCGCGACGCCGAGCAGGGCCCGATCCTGGTCCATGTCGTCACCAAAAAGGGCAAGGGCTATGGCCCGGCCGAGGCGGCGGCCGACAAATATCACGGCGTCCAGAAGTTCGACGTGGTGTCGGGCGTGCAGGTCAAGGCACCGCCGGGGCCGCCTGCGTACCAGAATGTGTTTGGCGAGACGTTGACCAAGCTGGCTGAGACCGACGCCACGATCTGCGCGATCACCGCGGCGATGCCCTCGGGCACCGGCCTCGACAAGTTTGCGAAGGCGCACCCCGAGCGCTTCTTCGATGTCGGCATTGCTGAGCAGCATGCAGTGACCTTTGCAGCGGGCCTCGCCGCGCAGGGCATGCGGCCCTTCTGCGCGATCTACTCGACCTTTCTGCAGCGCGCTTATGATCAGGTGGTCCATGACGTGGCGATCCAGAACCTGCCGGTGCGCTTTGCGATCGACCGCGCTGGCCTGGTCGGCGCCGATGGCTGCACCCATGCCGGCAGCTTCGACGTGACGTACCTCGCCACGCTCCCCAATTTTGTGGTGATGGCCGCCGCCGATGAGGCCGAGCTGGTCCATATGACCTATACCGCCACGCTCCACGACAGCGGCCCGATCGCGCTGCGTTACCCGCGCGGCAACGGCACCGGCGTGGCGCTGCCCGCAACGCCTGAGCGGCTCGAGATCGGCAAGGGCCGCATCGTTCGCCACGGCCACAAGGTCGCGATCATGTCGCTCGGCACGCGGCTGGGCGAGGCCCTCAAGGCCGCCGACGCGCTTGATGCCAAGGGGCTGTCGACGACGGTTGCCGATCTGCGCTTTGCCAAGCCGCTCGACGAGGCGCTGATCCGCAAGCTGCTGACGACGCATGAAGTGGCGATCACGATCGAGGAAAACGCGGTCGGCGGTCTTGGCGCCCACGTGCTGACCTATGCCAGCGACAGCGGGCTGATCGACGCCGGGCTGAAACTGCGCACCTTGCGCCTGCCCGACATTTTCCAGGACCACGACAAGCCCGAACTCCAGTACGCCGAGGCAAAGCTCGACGCCGACGCCATCATCGACGCCGTGCTGAAGGCACTCCGCTGGAACGAAGAAGCCGTCGGAGAAGTCCGGGCGTGAAAATCACCGCTTATGTGTTGATCGGTGTTGCCATGGTCAGCCTCTCCCTCTGCCCCACGGCAGCGCGGAGCGGCGCGCGCGTTTTCGGCAGTGCGACATTGCAGATTGACGTTACCGGCGTGCGCAACAGTAAGGGCGTGGTGCATGTCGATCTTTGCCGCGAAGCCGAATTTCTGAAGGATTGCCCGGTGCAGGCGAGCGCCCCGGCGCTGGCCGGAAAAACAATTGTGACGATCAGCAATGTCCAGCCCGGCACTTATGCAGTGCAGGCTTTTCATGATGAAAACCACAATGGCAAGGTTGATCGCGCCCTGTTCGGCATTCCCAAGGAAGGCGTTGGCTTCTCGAATGATGCCCCGATCCGGCTCGGACCGCCCAAATGGAAAGATGCCCAGTTCCAGCTTGGTGACGACAAGGTGATTACGTTCAAGCTGCGCTATTTCATCGGCGGTGGGGCGAAGAACTGATCGCCATGAAAAGCACTGGCAAGACAACGGGGCCGATCTTTCGCGCCGTGGCGTTCAGTGCGGGCCGGCCCTGGTTGTTGCTGGCCCTGAGTGCGGCGCTCACGCTGCTGGCGATCGGCTATGCGGCCACCCATTTTGCGATGACGACAAATACCGGTGCGTTGATTTCAGCCGATGTCGATTGGCGCAAGAATGAAACCGCGCTCAACACCGCCTTTGCGCAGCTCACTGATACAACATTGGTGGTCATTGACGGGCAGACCCCCGAACTGGCCGAAGCGGGTGCAGCAGCGCTTGCCGAGCGGCTGACCGCCGATACGGCGCATTTCAAGAATGTGCGCCGGCCCGATGGCGGCGATTATCTTGCCCGGCAGGGGGTGATGTTCGGCTCGCTTGAAGAGGTTCGCGCGACAACCCAGTCGTTGATCACTGCCCAGCCGTTGCTCGGGCCGTTGGCAAGCGACCCCAGCCTGCGCGGGATTGCCGGCGCGCTGGGAACGATGTTGACGGGCGTAGAGCGTGGATCGGCCAAGCTCAGCGACATTGATCGCCCGATCCGCGCGCTCGATGATGCATTGGGCAAGGTTGTGCAGGGCCGCTCTGCCTATTTCTCGTGGCAAAACCTGTTCGCCAATGGTGGTGGGCCACAGCCGCCGCTGCGCCGCTTGCTCCTGACGCAGCCCAAGCTTGATTTCGGGGCGCTGAAGCCTGGCGAGAAAGCGGTCGACGCGATTGGCGCTGCGGCGGCCGATCTCAAGCTTGATGCCGCGCATGGCGTCCGCGTCCAGGTAACGGGCGAAGTGCCGCTGGCCGATGAGGAATTTTCGACGCTTGAGGAAAATATCGGCTTTGTCGGGTTGGTGATGGCGCTGGCGATGCTGGTGACATTGTGGTTCGCAACGCGATCAGCCAAAATTGTGGCCGCGATTGTCGTGACGATTATCGCCGGGCTGGTGGTGACCACGGCGGTCGGCCTGGCAGCGGTCGGCACGCTCAATCTGATATCAGTGGCGTTCATCCCGCTCTTTGTCGGACTGGGGGTTGATTTCGGAATCCAGATCAGCGTGCGCTTCAATGCCGAGCGGCTGGAAGGGGCGGCCATTCCGCAAGCTTTGGAGCGCGCAGCCGTGGCACTGGGCGCGCCATTGGCGCTGGCGGCGGGCGCGATTTTTCTGGGGTTTGGTGCGTTTCTGCCGACGGATTATGTCGGCATTTCTGAGCTGGGGATTATCGCCGGGCTGGGGATGGTGATCGCGCTTGTCCTTTCGGTCACCCTGTTGCCCGCGCTGCTGGTGCAGCTCAAGCCCGGCAAGCCAACGGCAGAAGTGGGCTTCGCCGAAGCAGCGCCGGTTGACCGCTGGCTGCATGCGCACCGGCGCTTTGTGCTTTGGGCATTCGGCCTGTCGATGCTGGGCAGCATCGCGCTGTTGCCGCTGGTGCAGTTTGATTTCAATCCGCTCCACCTGCGCGATCCGCAGGGGCCGGCCTATCGATCGCTTACCGATCTGATGCGCGATCCGTTGCGCACGCCCAACACCATTTCGGTGCTGACCGCCGATCCGGATTCGGCGCGCGAACTCGCTGATCGTGTCGCCACATTGCCCGAAGTGGCGCAGGCCATCGCGATCGACAGTTTCATACCCGGCGATCAACCCGCCAAACTGGCCTTGCTTGGCGATGCTTCACTGCTGCTTGATTTGACCCTGAACCCGTTCGACACTGCGGCGCCGCCAAGCGATGCTGCGATCGTTACGGCGCTGCGCGCAACCCAGGCGCAGCTTGAGCGGGTCGCGGCTGGCGAACCGAGCGATGCCGCCGATCACGCCCGCGCCCTGGCCACGACGCTGGGGCAGATCGCAGCGGGGCCGCCAGCGATGCGCGCGGCGGCAAGCGATGTGCTGGTACCGCCGCTGAACGTGATGCTCAATCAAGCGCGGGCGCTGCTACAGGCCGAAGCCGTGTCGCGCGATACGCTCCCCCCCGAAATCGCTGCTGACTGGGTTGCCAGCGACGGCCGAGCCCGGGTGCAGATCTTCCCCAAGGGCGACAGCAATGACAATGCCGTGCTCGCGCGCTTTACCAAAGCCGTGCGGGCGGTGGCGCCGGAGGCCACGGGCTTGCCGGTCGCCACGCAAGAAGCGGCCAAGACGGTCGCCTGGGCCTTTGTGCAGGCGGGTGTGCTGGCGTTGATCTTGGTCAGCCTGTTGTTGTTCGCGGTGCTGCGTGATGCGCGTGAAGTGGCCTTCACCTTGGCACCCGTCGTGCTGTCCGGGTTTCTGACGCTCGCCAGCTGCGTGCTGATCGGCCAACCGATTAATTTCGCCAACATCATCGCCTTTCCGCTGCTGTTTGGCGTTGGTGTGGCATTCCACATTTATTTCGTCATGGCGTGGCGATCGGGCGAGACTGATTTGCTGCAATCTAGCCTGGCGCGCGCAGTATTGTTCAGCGCGCTGGCGACGGGCAGCGCCTTTGGGGCGCTTTGGCTTTCCGCTCATCCTGGCACCGCCAGCATGGGCAAAATTCTGATGATTTCGCTCGCCTGGACGTTGGTTTGCGCGCTGATTTTTGAACCCGCGCTGCTCGGGCCACCGCGCCCGGCGAAGAAGCCGTTGGCTAAAGGAAAGAAACCAGCTGCGGCTCCCCAGAAGTCGCGTCGACCGAAGCGGCGCTAGCGGGCGCTTCGGGTTCTGGGGCTGGCGCTGGGCTTGGCGTACCATCGGTCGATGGGGGCTGATCGACCGTGGATGTTGCCGGATCGGCTTCAGGATCGACAAGCGGATCGTCGAGCCCGCTGGGATCGATCGTCTGGCCATTCATCTCGGCAATCTCTGCCGCGCGATTTTGCTGATAGACTGACCGCAGCGTTGCATAGGGATCGGCCGCGCCGTCGAGCAATGCCTTGAAATTGGCGTCTGATTCATTGCGCAGATCAAGCCCGCTAATCAGGGCCTTTGAAATTTGATAATCATAGCGATTGAACGGGCGGCCAATGGCAACCGGATAGATCAGCCCATCGACCTGGGCACCGAACAGATCGCGAAGCCCAGTTGGCCCAACAAAGGGTAGGAAAAGATACGGGCCTGGGCCGACACCGTAGCGGGCCAGCGTGTTGCCGAGGCCATTGTCACGGTGCGGCAGCTTGGCGGTTTTGGCGACATCAAGCAGTCCGCCAATGCCGGCCGTCGAGTTCACCAGAAAACGTGCCAGCGTCCGCACGGCGCGCTTTGGCTTTAACTGCAGCAGATCGTTGAGGAAAACGATCGGTTCGCCAATATGGGACAGCAGGTGGCGCAGCCCGGTTCGCAAGGGCTTGGGAACGATAGTGCCATAGCCGCGCGCCAATGGCCGAAAGACGGTGCGATCAATGCCCTGTTGGCGGCGAAACATTGATCGGTTGAAACCCTCCCACGGATCGCCCTTTGCGTGTTGTCCTGAAACCGCCTCGGCGGCGGCTGTCGCTGGCATTGCCGATTGATCGGTTGCCATCGGCGGCGAAGCGGCGGCAGGCGGTGCCTCTGCGGGCGGAGTTACAACAGCCGCATCCTGGCTTTGCGCCTGAACTTGGGGTGCCCCGGCAACCAGCAACACGGCCAGTGCCAGTGCTGTCGCCGTCCCGCGCAAAGCGATATCCTGTTTCAGCGGCTGACCTTTTCGGCGAGGGTGTTGACATGGCCGACCAGCGCCTTGACGCCGCCCTTTGTCAAAATGGCTTCGAAATCGGCGCGGCGCGTCGCCAGCTGGCTGATCGAATTCTGGTAATAGACATCGATGATCCGCCAATCGCCCCCGCTCTGGCGCAGGCGATAGCTGATATTGACGGGCGATTCCTTCGGCTGGGTCAGCATCGTCTTGACGACCCTGTCGGTCCCGCGCGCATCGATTTGCGGTTCGATCGCGAATGCCTGGCCGGACCAGTTGTTGAAATTGCTGGCATATTGATTGATCGTCAGCTTGCGCATCGCGGCGACCAGGGCGCTCCGGTCATCGGCGGCAGCGGTCGTCCAGGCGGGGCCAACTGCCAGCCGGGTGAGCAGGGGGAGATCGAAGCTCTTGTCGACAATCGGCGCAATTTGCCCGGCGCGCGCGGCAAAGCCTGCTTTTTTGCCAGCTTTCATAATGGTGATCAGGCCATCGCTGAGCTGCTGAACAGGCGCGCGGGCGGATTCTTGCGCCGTGGCGGCGGTGGGCAAGGCGACAAGGACCGCAGCAGCCAACAAGGGGGATCGGGGGAAAGCCAACATCACTGAATACTCCCAGATGATTGCTGCGCCCGGATAAAGCGCGATACTATCCTCGCCCACCCCCCAACACCGTCATGATGGCAGCTGTAAGGCAAGACGGGCCAGTTTAATTTGTGGCGGCTGGGCCACAGCGGGACAACATAGACGCATTGCAACGCAGCGGAGCGCTTTAGGCACCGGATTTCCCACTTTTCTTATCGGGCGGCACGGGTAATATGTCAGATGATGTCCCCAGGCTGGAGAGGCGGGGCTTCAAGGAAGGTCGCAGACGCCGAAGAATCGGTATGCGTTTGATTCTGAAGGCTTTGTTTGAGGGACAGAAAGGACTATTCCTTGCAGGTAGTTTTGGCCAAGCCGCGCGGGTTCTGCGCGGGTGTTGTGCGCGCGATCGAAATCGTCGAACGGGCGATCGATCATTATGGCGCACCCGTTTATGTGCGTCATGAAATCGTCCATAATCGGCATGTCGTCAACAAGTTGCGCAAAAAGGGCGCAATTTTCGTTGAGGAACTGTCAGAGATTCCCGACGGTGCGCGCACGGTGTTCAGCGCGCATGGCGTATCGCGCGATGTCGAAACCGAAGCAGCGGCGCGCGGTTTGCCGGTGCTTGATGCGACCTGCCCGCTCGTTACCAAGGTGCATATCCAGGGGCGTCGCTATGCGTCTCAAGGGCGCGCGATCGTCCTGATCGGGCATGAAGGCCATGCCGAAGTCGAAGGGACGATCGGCCAGGTCGATGCGCCGGTCTATCTCGTCTCGACAGAGGCTGATGTTGCCGCGCTTGATCTGCCCGATGATGCGCCGCTGGCCTATATCACCCAGACAACGCTCAGCGTTGATGATACGCGCGGGATCATTGCGGCGCTCGGCGCGCGGTTCAGCGATATTGTCGGGCCCGATGTGTCGGATATCTGCTATGCCACCCAAAATCGGCAGACCGCCGTGCGCGATCTTTGCCGCGTCGTCGACATGCTGCTGGTGGTGGGGGCAGAATATAGCTCCAATTCCAGCCGTCTGCGCGAAATTGGCGTTGATGCCGGGCTGCCCAGCTATCTTGTCGCGGATGGCGACGCCGTCGATCCGGCCTGGCTGGCTGGTGTGGAAACGATTGGGCTGACTGCCGGCGCCTCGGCGCCCGACGAATTGGTCGACAGTGTGATTGCCGCGCTGCGCAAGATCGGCCCTGTTACCGTCTCGCAACTTGACGGTATCGAGGAAACACTGGAATTTAGCCTGCCTTCCGAGCTAAGGAATGTGATCACGCCCGCCGCACAGGCATCTGTGCAGATTCCGGCCGAATAGGAACGACACGCATGACCCTTCCGATCAACCTGCTGGCGCGCATCGGTGGCTACACCGTCAAGAAGCATATCAGCGGCAAGAAATATCCGCTGGTGCTGATGCTTGAGCCGCTGCTGCGCTGCAATCTGGCGTGCCCTGGCTGCGGGAAGATCGATTATCCGGATGCGATTCTCAACCAGCGGTTGAGCTACGATCAGTGCATGGACGCGATCGACGAATGTGGCGCGCCCGCCGTATCGATCGCAGGTGGCGAGCCGCTCCTCCACCGCGACATGCCCAAGATCGTCGAGGGCTATATCGCGAAGAAGAAATTCGTGATTCTCTGCACCAACGCGCTGCTGCTGAAAAAGAAGATCGACGATTACAAGCCGTCGACCTTTTTCACCTGGTCGATCCATCTGGATGGCGACAAGGGCATGCACGATCACGCGGTCGATCAGGACGGCACCTATGAAGTCGCGATCGAAGCGATTGAAATGGCCAAGGCCAAGGGCTTCCGCGTTCAGGTGAACTGCACCGTGTTCGACGGCGCGGACCCGGAACGGCTCGCCAGCTTCTTCGACGAGATGGAAAAGCGCGACGTCGAGATCACGATTTCGCCCGGCTATTCCTATGAGCGCGCCGCTGATCAGGAGCATTTCCTGACACGTGAACGCACCAAGAATTTCTTCCGCGACGTGTTCCGCCGCGGCGATGGTGGCCGCAAGTGGAAGTTCACCAACTCACCACTGTTTCTTGATTTCCTCGCCGGCAACCAGACCTATGAGTGCACGCCCTGGTCGATGCCGCTGCGCACCGTGTTCGGCTGGCAGAAGCCCTGCTACCTCGTCGGCGAAGGCTATGTCGATACGTTCGCGGAGCTGATGGAAGGCACAAACTGGGACGATTACGGCGTCGGCAAGTACGAGAAATGCTCGAACTGCATGGTGCACTGCGGCTTCGAAGGTACCGCCGCGACGGATGCGATCCGCAACCCGCTCAAGATGTTCACCGTCGGGCGCAAGGGCGTCCGCACCGAAGGCCCGATGGCGCCGGATATCGACCTGTCGAACGCGCGGCCTTCCGAAGACGTCCACTCGACCCATGTCGAACGCGAGTTGGAGCGGATCAAGACGGCAGACCCTGAGGGTTTCAAGCGGGTGCAGCGCGCGGCTTGAGCGTCACGGTTTGGATGATGTGAGCCGGATGATTTCGGCTCGCAGTTCCTCGACGGTATTCCGGTCGGCGGACCAAAACTTCAGGAAGTTGAGAAGCGTTTCGTAGTAGCAATCGACGCTGTTTCCTCGCCAAATGAGCGACCCCTCGATACAATCTTCCGAAGGCGTCCATTCGGGTAAATCGACCGAACATTCACTGTTCTTTGCAGCGAGCTCCTCTAGGAATCTGCGATACGGATTAGCTACGCCGGTATCATCGTCGGCCAAATAGTTATAGTCATCGCAGATTAAATCGAAATCCCAACCTTCCTCTCCGTGATTGCCGCCCCGAAGTGCCTTTGAGACAAGCGAAATGCTGGAAAAAAAATCGGTCATCTTGGTGGGCTGACTAATGAACCGTCCGTGTTTCTTAAGCGCCCGCATCGCTCGGAGAAATCCCACGATCGAGCTTATAAGCGATGGTATCTGAGATGGCTGTTTGGCGATCGAAGTGAGCATCGCGCGCCCGTTCACTCCTCCATCAGGAAGCATCGCGACAGCGATTGCAGGGGGCATTGCTTGCGTTGCTTCATCGGAAACACAGCGCAATATCGCGAACGGTAGTCCATGCGCGCGCGCGACATCTCCGGCGACGTGGCTCTCCATGTCGACGACCAAGGCGCGGTGCTTTGCCGCCAAGGCAGCCTTTTCGGCGGTGGTCGATATCAACCGGCCGTCAGAATAGACAGGCCCAAGCCGCGCGTTGGGTAGCCGCCCTTGCAGAGCCGCTACCCAATCGGAATCGCAATCCATGTCGGTTTCGCCAACGAGACGCGTGCCAATCACCCACCCGCCGATCTTGAGGCTGGGGTCCAACGCACCACCCAAGCCAAAGCTGATGATGCCGCTGGCGTCCTTTGCGGCCCGCTCGAGTTTCTCCCTCAATGCGGCAGCATCACCACCGCCGGGAATGATGATCTGCTGATAGGTGCCAAGGACGGCCGCCTCTCGCTCGACGCCGCAGGCGACGAGGATCGTCACATCCCGAACGCCACGGTTTTGTCGTTCGACCGCTTCAAATTCCGATACCGCGCCACCGCCCAGAGCGGGAAATATTTCGGATAGCCGTGATAGCGCAGGTAAAACACCCGCGGAAAACCGCCGCCGGTGTACATTTCCTGCCCCCACAGCCCGTCCGCATCCTGGTGCGCGACCAGCCATTCCACGCCGCGCGCGACCGCCGGATGCTCCACCACGCCCGCCGCCATCAGCGCGAGTAGCGCCCAGGCGGTCTGCGACGCGGTCGACGGGGCAGGGGTATAACCTGCATAATCGAGCGCATAGCTGTCGCAATCCTCGCCCCAGCCGCCATCCTTGTTCTGGATCGATACCAGCCAGTCGACCGCGCGTTCCATCGTCGGGGCCTTGGGGCTCACCCCCGCAGCGTTCAGTGCGCACAACACTGACCAGGTGCCATAGATGTAATTCACCCCCCAGCGCCCGAACCACGATCCGTCGGGCATCTGCTCCTCGGCCAGATAGGCAAGCGCTGCCTTCATCCGGTCGCTGTCGGTCTCACCCAATTGCGCCATCATCGACACGCAGCGCGCGGTCACGTCGCTGGTCGGCGGATCGAGCAGCGCGCCGTGATCGGCAAAGGGGATGTTGTTCAAATAATCATAGGTGTTGTCGGCATCGAACGCGCCGAAGCCGCCATTTTTCGATTGCAGCCCGACGGTCCACTCATTGCCGCGCGCGATCGCCTCATCATAGCCGCTCGCAAGTGCTAATTTGTCGCGCGCGCGGTCCATCGCCATCACCACTACCGCGGTGTCATCGAGATCGGGGTAATGCGCGTTGTTATACTGGAACGCCCAGCCGCCGGGCCGGACATCGGGCTTCACCTCGGCCCAGTCGCCCTTTACGTCCAGCACCTGCAGCGGCTTGAGCCACTCAAGCGCCGCCTTGGCGCGTGCTTCATTGGCCTCGCCGCCCGCCTCCAGCATCGCGTGCGCGGCAAGCGCGGTATCCCAAACGGGGGAGACGCAGGGCTGGCAATAAGCCTCGTCCTCCTTGATCACGAGCAGCTTTTCGACCGATTGGCGCGCAATCGCCCGGTGCGGATGATCCTCCGGATAGCCCAGGCAATCGAACATCATCACGCTGTTCGCCATCGCCGGATAGATCGCGCCCAGCCCATCCTCGCCGTTCAGCCGCTCGGTAACGAAGTCGATGCACGCCTGCACTGCTTTCGCGCGCAGTCCCTTGGGCCAGAGTGGCTCGACGCGCTTGAGCACCACGTCGAGCCCGCCGAAGAAAATCTGCCACGATCGCTTGGCGCCCTCGGCCTGGCTCTTCAGCGGCGCTGCCTTCAGCGTGTAGAGTTCATCCACCTTCACGCCCGACACATTCTTCGCCACCGGCTGCTTCGCTGCCAGCACCAGCAACGGCACAATCACCGTGCGCGCCCAATACGACATTTTCGACAGATGCACCGGGAACCAGCGCGGCAGCAGGATCAGCTCAACCGGCATCGTCGGCACCACGCTCCAGGATCCAGCGCCGAACAACGCGAGCTGGATGCGCGTAAACACATTCACTGCCGCAGCGCCGCCTGCCGCATGGATCGCCGCGCGGGCACGGACCATATGCGGGGCATCGATATCGTCGCCGATCATCTTCAGCGCATAATAGGCCTTTACGCTTGCCGATGTATCGAACGCGCCGCCATGGAACAGCGGCCAGCCATGATGGTCGCGCGATTGGATACGGCGCAGATAAACGCCGATCTTGGCCTCAAGCGCTGCATCGCGCGGTTCGCCCAGATAATGTTTCAGCAGAACGAATTCGGCCGGAATGGTTGCGTCCGCCTCCAGCTCGAACACCCAATGGCCGTCATCCTGCTGCGCACGCGACAGGGCATCGGCGGCGCGGTTGGCGCACGCGTCGATTGCGGCGAGCGGGTCGGTCAGGGCTTCAGCAACACTGGCCATGCGTCATCAATTCCTTTTCAATTCCACATCATCACTCGAAACGAACGCGCACTTACTTACATTGATGTTAGCTGATCGCCAAGCGCGCCGCGTTCGCCCCTGAACGTAACGCGCCCTCGATCGTCGCGGGCAGCCCGGTCTGCGTCCAGTCGCCGGCCAGAAACAGATTACGCCAGCGCGTTTTGGTGCTGGGCCGCCTGGCATCCTGCTCGGGCGTTGCAGCAAAAGTTGCGCGCTTTTCCTTCACCACCTGCCAGCGTGGCATTTCGGCAGTCAAGCCGAGGGTCGCACAGATATCGCCCCAGATCCGCCGCGCCAGATCCTCTCGGTCCTGGTCGATCACATCGTCGGCGCCGCTGATCGTCACCGAGATCCGGTCGCCATGACACACCACCCATTGCGATGTCGCACCGATCAGCGCGGTGATCGGCGGCGCGCCCGGCGGTGGGGGATAGGCGAAATGTGCGCTCAGGATCGAACAAAAGGCGTCAGGCACGGTCAGCCCCGGCAGCAGATCAGCCGCGACCCAGGGCGGCACCGCCAAAATCACCGCAGCCTCGCCCACTGCCTCCACCCCGGCGCCATAATCGAGCCCCGTCACTCGGTCACCCTCGGTCACCAGCCCACGCAACCGGGCACTGAAGCGCGGTTCGGTGCCGCGTTCGCGCACATAGGCCAGCGCCGGATCAACAAACACCGCATCCAATGTCGGCATCGCCACCATTGTCCGGCACGCCTGTCCGCCGCGCGCAAAGGATTCCATCAGGAACCGTCCTGCCAGCCAGGCAGATCCCTGCGCTGGCGGGCAGTTGAGCACCGCCAGCATCATCGGATCGACCACGCGCTCCCAGAACAGCCCCCGGTCGCTGATGATATCGCCGATTGTCGTTGGTCCGCGCCGCGCCAGCACCAATTTGGCCAGCGCCAGATGGTCGATCACCCCAGTTCCGGGCGTCCGCCTTTTCGGATCGAACACCCAGGCCGGAAAGCGTCCATCATTCACCGCCAGCGTCCAGCGGCTGTCATCGCGAATATCGTGAAAGGCGAAATCGGCATGCGCGGGCCCCTCCAGCGCATCAGCCGTGCCGATCGTTTCAAGAAAGCGACCGACCGCCTGATTGCCCGAAAAGACAAAGTGGTTGCCATTGTCGATCACCAGATCGAGCGCCTTGTCGTGATAGCTCCGGCATCGCCCGCCCGCGCGCGGTGCGCTGTCGCTCAGCGCGACATCCCACCCGGCACGCGTCAGCTCCACTGCCGCCGACAGCCCCGTCATGCCAGCGCCAACAATATGGGCCTTCAACGGACCAAGCCCTTCACCGGAACAGCCACAATTTCCCAACCGTGAAGATCAGCGCCGCCTTGTTGACCTTGATCCGCTCGCGCGGCGGGGCCCAGCCAACGGCCTGCATGCGACCCAGAATCTTGTGGTACACCGCCGCCATCAGCTTGGGCGCGATCAGATGGCCCTTGGGCTTGCGCTTCAGGATTGCCTCAGCGGCGAGATAATGTTGCTCGGCCAGCTTGGCGAGATCGCGGCATGCCGCGTCGATATGGGGGGAGCGTGCCACGCTTTCCGGGCTGCTCATATCGACGCCTGCCGCCGCCAGATGCTCACGCGCCAGATATACGCGGCCGATCGCCGCATCCTCATCGATATCGCGCAAAATATTGGTGAACTGCAGCGCGCGGCCAAGGTGATGCGCCAGCGTCACCCCTTCGGCATCGTCCATCCCGAAAATCTTGACTGACAATCGCCCGACCGCTGACGCCACCCGGTCGCAGTACAGGTCCAACTCCTCAAAGCTGGGATAGCGGACGAAATCGGCGGTATCGGTCGCCATTCCGTCGATCACCGCGTGGAAATCGGCCTTGTCGAGGCCAAAGCGTCGCACGGCCTCTGCAACCAACGCCGCGCGCCCCGGATCGCCGCCCGCATAGAGCGAATCGATGTCCTTGCGCCACAGATCGAGTGCCGCCGCCCGGTCGGCGCGGTCACCTTCCTCGTCATCGGCGATGTCGTCGACGATTCGGCAGAATCCGTAAACCGCATACATTGCCTCGCGCTCTGCCTTGGGCAGGACACGCATGCCAGCGTAGAAGCTGCTGCCAGAGACCTGCGATTGCAGCGCGGCGGGGGTGTTATCAGGGTTCATGCCGCCAGCCTTTTTACCGCAGCCCAAGCGGCGAGCCCGGCCATCTCGATCTTACCGTGATGGACCCGCTCGCTCAGCGGATCATGCGTAATCAACCGGCGGGTCAGGCTTTCGGCCAGCCGCTGGATGATCGCGACTTCGACCGCGAGGCGTTTGTCCTTGATCTGGCCCGAAAACACCGATGACTCGGCGAGCAGCCCCAACGTCTTTTCCGCCATCGCGACGATCACCGATCGCAGTGCAGGGGAAGCGCGGTCTGCGCCCAAATCCTCGATCGTCGCTCCGGCAGCTGCCAGCATCTCGGTCGGGATATAAACCCGATCAATCGCGCGATAATCCTTGCCGCAATCCTGCAGATGGTTGATCACCTGCAACGCCGCGCACAGCGCGTCCGACGCTACCCAGGTGCTGCGATCCTCAAGATGCACATCGAGCACATAGCGCCCAACCGGCATTGCCGAGACGCGGCAATAATCGATCAGCGAGTCCCAGGTCGCGTGGCGGTTGACGGTGCAATCCTGCTCAAACGCGGTCAGCAGATCGAGCCCATGCTGCGGTGACAGTTTATAGTCGGCCAATACCCCGCGCAGCGCCAGCGCCTCGGCATTCTCGTCGCTGGTCCCTGCCAGCGTTGACCGCATTGCGCCGAGCAAGGCCAGTCGCGCTTCGGCACTGGCGCTTTCATTGTCGGCAACATCGTCTGCCGCGCGCGCGAAGTGATAGAATGCCATCACCGGCGCCCGGTGCTCTGCTTTCAGCAAGAAGCTCGCGACCGGGAAATTCTCGTCCTTATGCCCTTTGCCTGAGGCGAGTGTCGCAGCGGAGGCGGTCATGCGCCCAAAGCCGCTTGCGCGCGGCCCTTCCACATCCCGCCGCGCCCGCGCCAATACGCCCATGCCGACGCAAAGGTACAACCGGCATAAAACAGTGCAATGCCGGGCAGCGCCACGCCCCATAAGGGCGATCGACGATAAAAACGCAGCATCGGTTGAAACGCGATGGCCATTAGTGCCCAGGCTCCCAGTCCTAGCCACCGCGCATAGCCCTCGCCGAACAGGGTGAGCAAGACCGGGCCGAGGTAAATCAGCGCAAGGCCCAAAATCGTACCAAACAAGGCCAATATTGAATAGCCAAGCTGCGCATAAGCGGAACGCGAGATCATCGCGGCGACCGACCCCCAGCTATCGTAATCGCGGATACTGACGGAGCGATCGGTCAGGCCAAGCCAGACTCGCCCCTGTCGCTTCATGATCGCCCCGAACGCGCAATCGTCGATCAACGCGTTGCGGATCGCCGCGATGCCGCCCGCGCGATCCATCGCGGCGCGTTCGGCGAGCATACAGCCCCCCGCCGCAGCGCCAACGCCCTTGGCTGCGTTCACCGCGCCGAAGGGATAGAGCATTTGGAAGAACCAGACAAAGGCCGGGATCAATGATCGCTCGGCCAGGCTTTCACAGCGCAGCCGTGCCATCAGCGTCACCAGCACGCGGCGGTCGCCCACCGCGCGGGTCACCAGTGTCCGCAGCGTATCCGGCGCATGCGCGATATCGGCATCGGTCAGCCACAGATAATCGGGGGTTTCGCCAGCAGCGGCAATGCCCTGCGAGACCGCCCAGAGCTTGCCGGTCCAGCCAGGGGCAAGGGGTTGGCCGGAGAGGATGGCGAGGCGCTCGGTTGCCCCTGCCAACCCCTGCGCAATTTCAGCCGTGCCATCGCTAGAATTGTCATCGACCAGGATGATCCGAAAATCGCCCGGATACTCCTGCGCCACTAAACTGCCGATTGATCTTGCGATTACCTCCGCCTCGTCACGTGCGGGCACCACCGCCGTGACGCTGGGCCAATGCGCGGGCTCGCTCGGCAAGCCCCGCGTATCGCGCTCGGCGGTCAGCCAGAAGCCGTGTCGGCCAAACACCAGCACAAGCCATACCGCCAGCGCGATGCCGCCCGCTGCAAGTCCAATCACGCAATCTTCCCCATCGCCCGAAACCACGCAATCGCGTCCGCCAGCGCTTCGCCATAGGGCCGCGCGCGATAGCCAAGCTCGGCCTCTGCCTTGGCCGAGGAATAATACATGTTATGCGCCGCCATTTTCAGCGAATCGACCGTCAGGAACGGGTCGGCCTTGCCCGTTGCCCGGCACCACGCCTCATTGGCATAGGCAAGCGGGAACAGTACACCGCGCGGTATCCGCACCGTCGGCGCCTTCCGCCCCATGATTGCGGCGATATCGGCCAGCATCATGCCCAGGCTGACATCCTGCCCGCCCAGTACGTATCGCTGGCCGGTGCGCCCCTTTTCGATCGCCAGCAAATGCCCCTTAGCGACATCGTCGACATGCACCAGGTTGAGTCCGCTTTCGACAAAGGCGGGCATTTTCCCATTGGCGGCTTCCACCACGATCCGCCCGGTCGGCGTCGGCTTCACGTCGCGCGGGCCGATTGGGGTGGAAGGGTTGACGATCACGACCGGCAGGCCGTCCGCCGCCATGTCCTCGACCAGCCGCTCCGCCACCACCTTGCTGCGTTTGTACGCGCCGATCGCTTGCTCAGGCGTGGCCGGCCGCGTTTCATCCGCCGCACCGTGATCATCGGGCAACAGGGTGGCGACGCTGGAGGTATAGACGATTCGTTCGACGCCTGCCACCTTTAGCGCCTTCATCACCGCCAGTGTGCCTGCACGGTTGTTGCGGACGATTTCCTCCGGGTCGGGCGCCCAGATCCGGTAGTCGGCGGCAACATGAAAGGCATATCGACATCCTTGTGCCGCGCGGAGCACTGATGCTTCGTCGCGCAGATCACCTTCAGCCAACACCGCATCGAGTCCGGTGACATTGGTCCTGTCGCTGCCCGCCCGGACCAGCAATGTCAGCTGTGCCCCTTTCGCGGCCAGTGCGCGCGCCACTGCCGAGCCGACAAAGCCCGTGGCGCCCGTAACCAACACTCGATCACCCGCGAAATCCATTATTGCTCCCTTTAGAGTGAATTTCTCCCTAGACGCGTGGCATCTGCAATGGGAAGCGTGGGTAATGAGAAGGCAGACTTAAATGGTACTGATGATCATTTCGATCATCTTTTTGGTGATGGCCATAACAGGCGCGATCTTCAACATCGCTGCCGCTGCCATCACGCGCCCTGCCGATGCGCCCCCCCCCCTTGCCCAATGGCCGGCGATCACCGTGCTGAAGCCGGTCCACGGCACCGAACCGGCCCTTGCCGCCAATCTCGAATCGCTGTTCGTGCAGGATTATCCGGGCGTGGTGCAGGTGATCTTCGGCACCCGCAATGCCGACGATCCAGCACTCGCGGTCATCGCGCAAGCCCGCGCCGCTCATCCGGACGCAGATATCGATATCGTCATTAGCGACCGGCGGCATGGGTCGAACAACAAATTGTCAAACCTTGCCAACATGGACACGCTTGGCCGCCATCCGATTGTTGTCATCGCCGATAGCGACGTCGCCTGGGCACCCGACGCGTTGCGACAGCTCGCCGTAGCGCTTGCCGAGCCGGGCGTGGGTCTCGCCAGCTGCCTGCATGTCGGGCGCGGCGATGCGGGTTTCTGGTCGCAATTGGCGGCGATGGATATTTCATATCGCTTCATGCCCAGCGTGCTGACGGGCGTTGCGCTCGGTATGGCCAAACCGACGCTGGGGCCAACCATGGCCTTCACCCGAAAAACGCTGGAGGCGATCGGCGGATTTCCTGCATTCGGCGATGTGTTGGCGGATGATTATGAGATTGGCGCGGCCGTGCGCGGGCTGGGGCTCCGAACCGTTCTGCCCCGCTTCTACATCACCCATGGGTGTTCTGAATCGAGCCTCACTGCGCTGATCACGCATGAGATGCGTTGGACCGTCACCATCTTTCATATCAATCCGGCGGGCTTCGTCGGCAGCATCGTTTTCCACACGCTGCCGCTGGCGCTGATCGGTGCGCTAATGGCCGGTTTCTCGACGGTATCGCTCGTTGTGCTCGGGCTGGCCGCGTTTGCGCGCTTACTGGTCAGAGCGCGCATCGACATCGCCTCCGGCACCGTTTCCGGCCCGCTCATCATGGTGCCGATTCGCGATCTGCTGTCCTTCGCCCTATTTTGTGCCACTTTCTTCGTGCACAAAGTCGATTGGCGAGGCTCGCAATTCCGGGTAACGCGCGATGGACGATTGCAATCGTGAAAAAGGTTTGACGGACTATGATGCGCACCCTGTTCCTCCAGGCGCCCTCTTTTGATGGCTATGACGGTGGCGCTGGGTCGCGCTATCAGGCCAAGCGGGAGATCAAGTCCTTCTGGTATCCGACCTGGCTGGCCCAGCCCGCCGCGCTGGTCCCGGATTCGAAGCTGATCGACGCGCCCGCGCATGATCTGAGCTTTGACGACATCAAGCATGAGGCGCTGGAGCGCGATCTCGTCATCATCCACACCTCGACGCCAGGCTTCAAGCAGGACGTCCGCGTTGCCGGGATGCTCAAGGAACTGAACCCCAAGTTGAAGGTCGGCTTTATCGGCGCGACCGTCGCGGTAGATGCCGCCTGGGCGATGGAAAATGCGCCGACCGTTGATTTCGTGGCGCGCAACGAATTTGATTTCACCATCCTCGACGTCGCCAAGGAAATCCCCTTCGCTGACATCAAAGGCATCAGCTATCGCAGCGACGATGGCGTTATCGTCCATAATGCCGATCGCGAAGTCCTGATGGATATGGATTCGCTCCCCTTCGTCTCGCCGATCTACAAGCGTGATCTGGTGATGGAGAATTACTTCATCGGCTATTTGAAGCACCCCTATGTCAGCTTCTACACCGGCCGTGGCTGCAAAAGCCGCTGCACCTTCTGCCTCTGGCCGCAGACCGTGGGCGGGCATAATTACCGCGTGCGATCAATCCCGCACGTGATTGAGGAAGTGAAATATGTCCTCAAGGAATTCCCGCAGATGCAGGAATTGTTCTTCGACGACGACACGCTGACCGACAATCTGCCGCGCGTTGAGGAACTCGCGCGCGAACTCGGCAAGCTGGGTGTTACCTGGTCGTGCAATGCCAAGGCGAATGTCCCTTATGACACGCTGAAGGTGATGCGCGAAAACGGGCTGCGCCTGCTGCTCGTCGGCTATGAAAGCGGCAACCAGCAGATCCTGCACAACATCAAAAAGGGTCTGCGGATCGAGGTTGCCAAGCAATTTGCCAAGGATTGCCGCAAACTGGGGATCAAGATCCACGGCACCTTTATCATGGGCCTGCCGGGGGAGACCAAGGAGACGATCCAGGAAACGATCGCCTATGCCAAGGAGGTCAACCCACACACCATCCAGGTGTCGCTGGCAGCGCCCTATCCCGGCACCTTCCTGTACAAGCAGGCGATCGAGAATAACTGGTTCGATGGCACCGATCATCTCGTTGCCGATGGCGGCGGGCAGATTGCCCAGTTGACCTATCCGCATCTGGCGTCGGACGAGATTTTTGAAGCGGTCGCGGAATTTTACAAGAAATTCTATTTCCGCCCGTCAAAGGTCGGCTCGATCGTCGCGGAAATGGCGACCAGCCCGACGATGCTCAAGCGGCGCTTGCGCGAAGGCGTTGAGTTTTTCGACTTCCTCAAAAACCGCAATACCGAGGCCGCGTAAACGCTTCCCCGCCAAGCGCGTGGAAGTGGTGTAGTGCTGGGGTGAACCGCGCGACTATGGTGAAATATCTCGCGCTCATCCTCACCGCGATCGGCCTTGCCGCAGCCATATGGCTGGTCGGGCAGACCGGCTTCGCGCAGGTCGCCGCTGGCATTTCGCGAATCGGCATTATCGGCTTTCTGGTCTTCATGGCCTGGTCGGGCTTGTGCCTGACGGTGCTGGGCGCGGCCTGGCTGGCGGTCGCGCCGGGGATATCGCGCGCGCAGCTCGGCACCTTTGCCTGGGCGCGGACCGCGCGTGAGGGGGCAACCGACGTGTTGCCCTTTTCGCAATTTGGCGGTCTCGTCATCGGCGCGCGCACGGCGATTGCGGGCGGTATCCGCTCAAGCCTGGTCTATGCCTCGCTGATTGCCGACCAGACCACTGAACTCGCCGCACAACTGGCGTTCACGCTGTTCGGCGTTGCAATGCTCGCGACTGCATTGTCGAGCAATGGGCAGGGGCCTGACGTGTTGCCGATGGTTCTGGGCGGCACGGGCGTGCTCGCGGCGATCATGGCCGCCTTCGCCTTCGCGCAGCGCCCGATGTTGAAAATGGCGCAAGGACTGGCCGGGCGGTTGCTGCCTGGATCGGTCGCGACGATGGCGGCGCTGACCGTTGAACTGGATGCGATTTACCGGTTGCGGGGCAGGGTGATCCTGGCGTTCCTGCTGCATCTTGTCGCCTGGGTCTTCGCCGCTTTTGGCGCCTGGGTCGCGCTTTGGCTGATGGGGTTCCAGCTGCGGGTGAGCGCACTATTGGCACTTGAGGCGCTGATCTTCACGCTGCGCACCGTCGCCTTTGCGATTCCGGGCGGGATTGGCGTTCAAGAGGCGGCCTATGTCCTGCTTGGCCCGATCTTTGGCTTGTCGCCTAGCGCGGGTCTCGCCCTGTCGCTGGTCAAGCGCGCCCGCGACATCTCGATCGGCATACCAGCAATGCTGGTCTGGCAGGCGCAGGAAGTGCGCAGATTAAGGCAGGCACCACCGGCTGAGAGCTGACACCGTTTATTGCGCGTTGTGCGGCAACCCGTCGGCAATGTCGTAATAATCGCCCTTTTCCGCGACGAAGATATGGCGATCGAGCCGCGTGGCTGTTGGACCCTCGATCGCGCCCATCGCCACATCGATTCGATCGGAATCGATCGGTTCCCAGAATAAAAACGACCCGCAGGTCGCGCAAAAGCCCCGCCGCGCTTTCTCGGAGGATTGGTACCAGCGCAAAGTCGCGTCATCGATCATCGAAAGCGATTCGCGCGCGATCTCGGCTGCGGCCCAGTAATGGCCACTCTGCTTGCGGCATTGGCCGCAATGGCAGGCGGCGATATTTGTGAGCGGATCAGTCACCGTGAACCGCACCGCGCCGCACAGGCAAGACCCCTCAGGCATCGCGCATTTTCTCATGATGGCGGATTACTTCATCGATGATGAAGCGCAGGAATTTTTCGGAAAATTCGGGATCGAGCTGGGCATCCCTGGCCAAAGCACGCAACCGCGCAATCTGCGCCGTTTCGCGCCCCGGATCGGCTGGCGGCAAACCATGGGTTGCCTTGTGCCGCCCCACCGCCTGAGTCACCTTGAAGCGTTCGGCGAGCAGGAAAACCAGCGCGGCATCGATATTGTCGATGCTCTGGCGATAGCTGCGCAGCGTTTCGTCTGGCACGGTGATTTTTCCCTTTTTTGCGGTCTGGTGCCCTTTTTGGGCGGGGAGGGACCTGCGCGCAAGCTGCATCCCCTTGCGTTTGACCCATCAAGTCGTCACATCGCCAACCTATGACCGCGACCATCCACCGCATCGACCCCCGGTCGCAGCCGTCGCTCGATCCGATGGTGACGTTGGTGGCGATGGATATGAACCTCGTCAATGCGGTGATTCTCGATCGCATGCAGTCAAAAATCCCGCTCATTCCTGAACTGGCGGGTCATTTGATTGCGAGCGGCGGCAAGCGGATGCGGCCGATGCTGACGCTCGCGAGCGCGGCGCTGCTGGGCTATACCGGCACGCGCCATCATCGGCTCGCCGCTGCTGTCGAATTCATTCATACAGCGACGCTGCTCCACGACGATGTCGTCGACGGATCGGATTTGCGGCGCGGACGGCGGACCGCCAATAATATTTGGGGCAATCCGGCGACCGTGCTGGTCGGCGATTTCCTGTTCAGCCGTGCCTTTGAATTGATGGTCGAGGATGGCAGCCAGAAAGTGCTCAAGATTTTGAGCCAGGCCAGCGCGGTGATTGCCGAGGGCGAGGTCAATCAGCTCACCGCGACGCGCCGGGTCGATTTGGGTGAGGAACGCTATCTCGATATCATCGGGGCGAAGACGGCGGCGCTGTTCGCGGCTGCGTGTCGCGTGTCGGCAGTGGTGGCGGAGCGCCCCGATTCGGAAGAAGCTGCGCTTGATACCTATGGCCGCAACCTCGGCATTGCTTTCCAGCTGGTCGATGATGCGATTGATTATGTTTCCGATGCCGGCACCATGGGCAAGGATGCTGGCGATGATTTCCGCGAAGGCAAGGTAACGCTGCCGGTGATCCTGGCTTATGCGCGCGGCGACGCCGAAGAGCGTCAATTCTGGAAGGATGCGATCGAAGGCAGGCGCGCGACCGATGAGGATCTGGCGCACGCTGTCGCGCTGATCCAGTCATCACGCGGCGTCGACGATACGCTCGCGCGCGCCCGCCATTATGGCCAGCGCGCCATCGATTCGCTCGGCTGTTTCGCCAATGGCAAGGCCAAGGCGGCGATGGTCGAGGCTGTCGAATTCGCGATTGCGCGGGCTTATTGAGCCCCTGGTTCGGCCGCCGATGAGGCCGATCGACATTGCCGTCGCGGGATGTGGTCCATGCGGCCTCGCCGCCGCGCTCCTGCTGGCCCGTGACGGCCATCATGTCACAATCTTCGAACGCTTTGATGTTGCCCAGCCGGTTGGTTCGGGGCTGATGCTTCAACCGACTGGGCTCGCGGTGCTCGATCGGCTGGGGCTTGGCGATGCCGCGCGGGATAGCGGGGCAGTGATTGAGCGCTTGGTTGGGCGGGCTGGCGCTGATGGGCCGGTGGTTCTGGACGTGCGCTATGCAGCGATGCGGCGCGCGGTCACGGGTATTGGCATCCACCGCGCCCGGTTGTTTGACCTGCTTTACCGGGCCGCGCGCAATGATGGCATTGTGATCGAGACCGGCCGCCATGTCGTTGGTACCACGCTTGCCGCTGGCGGCAGGCGACGCGTTGATTTCGCGGATGGATCCAGCGCGGGGCCATTTGACCTAGTGGTTGATACGCTAGGTGCGCGTTCGGTTTTGGCGCCGCCCACGGGTCGTGAGTTAGCTTATGGCGCCTTATGGGCGAGCCTTGATTGGGTCGATGGCGCAGGCTTTGATGGCGCGGCGCTTGAACAACGCTATCGGGCAGCCCGGCAGATGACCGGGGTGATGCCGATCGGCACAGCGCCCGACAGTGCCGCCCCACAAGCCGCGTTTTTCTGGTCGCTGCGCGCCGACTTGTTTGATCGTTGGCAACGCGAAGGCTTGGCCGCCTGGGCGGCGGATGTCCGGGCATTGTGGCCGATTTGCGATGCGCTCCTCGATCAGATCGTCGATCCCGGCCAGCTGACTTTTGCCCGGTACATGCATCGGACCTTGTCGAACCCGGCAGTGCCAGGGTTGATCCATCTTGGCGATGCCTGGCACTCGACCAGTCCCCAGCTTGGTCAGGGGGCGAACATGGCGCTGCTCGATGCCTGGGCACTGGCGCAAGGGGTGCGGTCAAGCGGGTCGGTCGGCGAAGCGCTGGCCTGGACCGTGCACCTGCGCCAGAGCCATATCCGCCTTTATCAGCAGCTCAGCTATTGGCTGACACCGGTCTATCAATCGGATGGTGATCTGCTGCCGATGCTGCGCGATCGGCTGGTCGCGCCGGTTTCGAAAATCGCGCCGATGCCTTTCCTGCTGGCGCATTTGGTCAGCGGCCTGGTCGGCGCACCACTCGGGCGGCTGGAATTGGGATGAGTCTGCCCATCCATGCCGTCCTGCCCGATTTGCTCACTGCCTTGCGTGCGGGCCCAAATGCCGTGCTGGTTGCGCCGCCCGGCGCGGGCAAGACAACGGCGGTTGCGCCTGCGCTGCTCGGTGAAGACTGGTGCAGCGGCGAAATCCTCCTGCTCTCCCCCCGCCGTCTCGCCGCGCGCGCCGCGGCCGAGCGGATGGCGGCGCAAGCCGGGGAGAGCGTTGGCCAGATCTTTGGCTATGCCACGCGAATGGACAGCAAGCGCTCTGCAAAGACGCGGGTGACGGTGATGACCGAAGGAATTTTCGTCAATCGCATCCAGGCCGATCCTGAACTCAGCGGTGTGTCGGCGGTGCTGTTCGATGAGGTCCATGAACGCAGCCTCGATAGCGATTTCGGGCTGGCGCTGGCGCTTGATGCCCAGGCCGGGTTTCGGCCCGATCTGCGGCTGCTGGCAATGTCGGCCACGCTTGATGGTGCACGCTTCGCCAGCCTGATGGGGGACGCGCCAATGATCGGAAGCGCTGGCCGCAGCTATCCGCTGACGCTGCATCATCTCGGGCGCGCTGGCGAGGCCAGGATCGAGGACCAGATGGCCGCCGCCATCCGCCAGGCGCTGCGTGAGGGCGAGGGCGGCGTGCTGGCGTTTCTCCCGGGCGTTGCCGAGATTGAGCGCGTGGCGGAACGACTCACCGGCCTGCCCGACGATATCATTCTGCACCGGCTGCACGGTAGCCTCGATCCCGCTGCCCAGCGTGCAGCGATTGCACCTGACAGTGGGGGGCGTCGCAAACTCGTGCTCGCCACGTCGATTGCCGAGACAAGCCTGACGCTCGACGGCATCCGCATTGTCGTCGATTCGGGGCTGGCGCGTCGCCCGCGCTATGATCGTGCAGCGGGGATGACTCGCCTCGTCACCGAACGCGCAAGCCAGGCTTCGGCGACGCAGCGCGCCGGTCGTGCCGCCCGCCAGGGGCCAGGGGTGGCATATCGCTTGTGGGAGGAAGCGGCGACCGCGGGCCTGCCGCGCTTCGATCCGCCTGAAATTCTGGAAGCTGACCTATCAGCGCTCACGCTCGACTGCGCGCGCTGGGGGGTGGCTGATCCGCGCCGCCTCGCCTGGATCGATCCGCCCCCTGAGGCCGCCGTTACTGAAGCCCGCGCTCGGCTGGTCGCGCTCGGCGCAATCGATCAGGATGGCCGCCCGACCGCGCATGGCGACGCCATTGCCGCGCTGCCGCTGTCGCCCCGGTTGGGCCATATGCTGATCGAGGCGGGCAAATTGGGGATCGCATCCGTCGCGGCGCACATCGCCGTCCTGCTGGGCGAGCGTGGACTGGGCGGGCAGGACGCGGATCTTGAGAGTCGTTTGCGGCGTTGGCGCACCGAACGCGGGCCGCGTGCCGACACTGCCCGGCGACTGGCGGCGCGCTGGGCGGGATTGGTTACCTCCGCAACCGCTGGGCCGAGCGGGGCGGAAGCTGTCGCCACCTGCATCGCGCTTGCCTTTCCGGATCGGATCGCGCGGCGGCGCGATGCCTCGGGCGAAAGCTGGGCCTCGGTCGGCGGGCGTGGCTTCCGGCTCGATCCGACGACATCGCTGGCGCGCAATGAATGGCTGGCGGTCGCCGAAACGCAGGGCATGGCCGCTGGTGCCCGCATCCTCTCGGCCGCGGCGATCGACCTCGACGCGGTCGAGGCACTGTTCGGCGACCGGATTGAAATGCGGCGGACGGTCACTTTCGATCCCGCGACGGGCGGCGTGAAGACCGAGCGCGAGCGGCGGATCGGCGCGATCCGCCTCAGCGGCGGTCCTGATTCGGGCGCCGACCCCAGTGCCATTAGCGCCGCCCTGCTGGCTGGTCTCCAGATGCATGGCCTGGCGTTGCTGCCCTGGTCCGACACCGCGCTCGCCCTGCGCCAGCGTGCCGCTTTTGCCGCTGCGCACGGCGCCCCTGAGGTCGCGCTTGACGATGCGGCGTTGCTGGTCCGCGCCGACGCATGGCTTGAGCCCCTGCTCGCGGGCAAGCGTCGGCTCGACCAAATCGATTCGGGCGCGCTCACGGACGCGCTGCGGACGTTGATCGGCTGGGACGCGCTGCAGGCGATTGACCGGCTCGCCCCGCCGCGTTTCGAATCGCCCGCCGGCAGCAGCCACGACATTGATTATAGCGCCGAGGCCGGACCGACCGTCGAGCTTCGCCCGCAGGCGCTGTTCGGGCTCGCGCGCCACCCGATGATTGCGGGTGGCCGCGTGCCGCTGGTGCTCAGCCTGACCTCGCCTGCCGGGCGGCCGATCCAGACGACGCGTGACCTGCCGGGCTTCTGGGCGGGGAGCTGGGCGGATGTGGCGCGGGAAATGCGGGGCCGGTATCCGCGCCACCCCTGGCCCGATGATCCCGCCAGTGCGAATGCGACGCTGCGCACCAAAAATGCTGATGCACGCCAGCGCCAACCGCGATAAGGAAGCGCGATGACCACAGCTCGCCTTTATCAGCGCCCCAAAAACGCCATGCAATCGGGCCGCGCCCGCACCACGATATGGGTGCTCGAATATGAGCCGACCGAGGCCAAGCAGCCCGATCCGCTGACCGGCTGGGCGGGCTCTGGGGATACCCGCGAGCAGCTGCGGATGACCTTCCCGACGCTGGAGGCGGCGCAGGATTATGCGACGCGGGAGGGCATCAGCTTTCATGTCGTTCCCGCACCCGAACGGACGCTGAAGCTCCAGGCTTATGCCGATAACTTCCGGTGAGTCCTCGGTTTGTCGTCAAGGCGTGGGTCGCCGCGTTCAACGCCGCTGATGTCGATGCGCTCATGGCGCTGTATCACGAAGAGGCGATCAATCATCAGGTGATTTGGGACCCGTTGATTGGGCGCGATGCAATCCGCGCGATGTTTACCCGCGAATTTGCCAGCGCAACGATGCACTGCATTCCGGAGAATTTGTTCGAGGATGGCGAATGGGCAATCCTCGAATGGCATGACCCGAATGGGCTGCGCGGCTGCGGCTTTTTCCATGTGATTGACGGGGTGATCGAGTTCCAGCGTGGCTATTGGGACCGGCTGAGCTTCGAACAGGGCCAGGCTCAGGCCAACAAGGTCTGACCCAGCAGCAGCAAGAGCTTCACGTCCATCGCCAGCCCCTCGGCGCGCTTGGCCGCGACAAAATCGGCTAAAGCATCCAGCGCGACACGGTGGACGATAATGTCTTCATCATCGCTGCCGCCACCCGGGCCGACTTTGGTCAGGCCATGCGCCCGCACCAGCGTGAAGCCTTCGGAGACCATGCCGGGGGATGAATGGAAAAAGCCAATCGGCTCGATCCGCTCGGCGCGATAGCCGGTCTCTTCCTCCAGCTCGCGACCAGCCGCCAGTTCGACCGATTCGCCGACGGTCTCATCGCCGACCAGCCCGGCGGGAAGTTCAAGGCAGCGCCGCCCCAGCGGCACGCGATATTGATCGACCAGAATGACATGGCCGTCATCAATGGCCAGGATCACCGCCGCCTGAATGCCACGCGCGCGCGACACATATTCCCAGGTGCCGTCCAGCTTGACCGCCAGAAACTTGCCCTGCCACGCAGTGGTTGCCGTCACAGTTCGATCAGCCGATCGGGGAGTTCGTTCACATCGTCAGTGGCGCGCGGCAGATGCGTGGCAAGCAGCGTGCCGACGCGGCCGACGGCAGCAATCATCCCATCGGCGATTCGCCCCTCGCGCACTTCGGCGACCATTGCGGCCATCGCCTCACCCCATTCGCTGTCAGCGACTTTGGTGTGGATCGCCTCATCCGCGATGATCTCGGCCATATGCTCGCCAAGCGACAGATAGATCAGGATGCCGGTTCGCCCGGCGGTGCGCGCTTCGGTGCCAACCTTGAACAGTTCGATCGCGCGGCGTCTCACCCGGCGACGACGTGTTCCCTTGGGGATCAGTCTCAGGCGCAGTGGCATATAGTTCAGGCCGTAGCGGACAGCCAGGAACACCAGCGTCATCGTGACAAAGGCGATCAGCATCACGTCCCGAATTTCGGCACCCGCCCAACCGCCCGACACGCGCTCGATCAGGCCAAGCAACAAGCCCGGCCAGCCCGCGAACAACAGCGGCACCAGCAAGGCCGCCAGCACTGCATAATGCAGGCCGACATCATGATAGCTGTCAGACCGATCAGCGATGATCGTGACGATCTCGCCCGATGTGCCGGCCTCTGCGGCATGCACGGCGTCGCCGACCTTGCGGCGTTCATCAAAACTGGGTTTGCGCATCACCAACTCCCCGACGATCCGCCGCCGCCGAACGATCCGCCACCGCCGCCGCCCCAGTCAGAGCCGCCACCGCCGCCCCAATCGGAACCACCGCCACTGCCCCAGCCGGAGGATCGGCCACCGCCGTTCGACAGGCTGTTGAGCGCTGACCAGAGGATCACCTCGCCGACCGCACCCGCGACATTGTTACTGCGATACCGCCGCCCGCGCGACCGGCCGAATGCCATGGGCAGCACGACCGCGAAGATCACCACCATGATGATGATCGCGATCACCCAATCGCCCGATGAACTTTTCGATCGTGGCTTTTTCTTCACTTGCGCCGCCGCACGCGCCTCACCGGCTTCCAGCGGCACCTTCATCTGCTCGGCAATCTCGGCGGCACCGGCAATGATCCCGCCGGGCAAGTCGCCTGCCTTGAACTTTGGCAAGATGGTGTTGCGGACGATCTGGCTCGACAGCGCATCGGTCATGATCGGTTCAAGGCCATAGCCGACCTCGATCCGCACTTTGCGGTCATTGGGGGCAACGATCAGGATGATGCCGTTATTGGCGTCCTGCTGCCCGATCTTCCACGCCCGGCCCAATCGATAGCCATAATCCTCGATTGTGTAGCCTTGCAGATCGGGGATTGTCGCGACGATGAATTGCCGCGTCGTCGCCTTTTCAATCTCCGCCGATTGCGCGGTCAGCGCGGCGATCTGCGCGGGGTTCAGGACATGCGCCGCATCGACGACCTGCCCGGTTATGGGCGGGAAGGTCTGCGCGGTCGCCGCGCCACCCCAGAGGAGTAGCGCGGCGATAAAGGTGAGGACGCGGATCAGTTGAAGTTGACCTTTGGCGCGGTGTCTGCCCCCGGCGTGGTGGCGGCGAAGGGCACCAGCGGCTTGGCACCGTAGATCAGCGACGCGCCGATTGCGTCGGGGAAGGTGCGGATGCGGGTGTTATACGCCTGCACCGCGCCATTATAATCGCGCCGGGCAATCGTGATGCGGTTCTCGGTGCCCTCAAGCTGCGATTGCAGCGTCTTATACCCTTCCTGCGATTGCAGCTCGGGATAGGCCTCTTGCAGCCGCTGGAGCGACAGGCCGAGCGCGGCCTGCGTGCGTTCAAACTGCTGCACCTTGTTTGGATCGTTCAGATCTCCAGCCGCAACCGTCACCTTGTTGGCAGCGGCACGGGCCTGGGTCACTTCGACCAGGATGCTTTTTTCCTGCGCGCCGGCGGCTTTCACCGTGGCGACCAGATTGGGAACCAGATCGGCGCGGCGTTGATATTCATTCTGGACATCGGCCCAGCGTGCCTTGGCCGCTTCCTCAGCGGTGGGGACGCTGTTCAATCCGCAGGCGGAAAGCAGCGCGGCGCTGGCCAGCGCGATGACAAGGCGAAACTTCATGGTGGTGCTTCCTCCAAACCCGTTGCACTTGACCTTTTAGCCGAGCCGCCCTCACTTGCCCAACGCAATTCGGCGGCTAGCGTTCTAGTCTAGCAATACACATCGTATCGGAGGGGTGGATGTTCAAGGCGTTTCGGGAATTTATCGCACGCGGCAATGTGCTCGATCTGGCGGTTGGCGTTATCATTGGCGGCGCCTTCGCCACGATCACCAAATCGCTGACCGAAGATGTCATTCTGCCGGTCGTCGGCGCGATCTTTGGCGGGTTCGATTTCACCAGCTATTTCATCCGGCTAGGCCCTGTCCCGGCGGGCTATGCCGGATCGCTGACCGATTATGCCGCGCTGAAGGCGGCAGGCGTGCCGCTGCTTGGCTATGGCGCGTTCGTCACCGTGCTGATCAATTTCCTGATCCTGGCCTTCATCATCTTCCTGATCGTGCGCGCCGCCAACCGGATCGTGCCCACGCCCGAAGCCACGCCCGCCGAACCAGCGGCTGAACCGGCCGACATCACGCTGCTGCGCGAAATTCGCGACGAGTTGAAGAGGAGCGGGGCGGCGTAGAGAGGCAAAGCCACCCAGTCCTTCACGCCGCTGCCAGATCCTCGGTATTGGCATCGGCCAGGCTGGTGCCGTCCAGGATGCGCGCGGTTTCATCACGCACGCGCATCATCGCGTGGCGGATTGCACAATCAGCTTCGCTCTTGCAATCGGCGCAGGCGCGATAGGCGGTGCGGCTGACACAGGGGACCAGCGCCAGCGGCCCTTCGATCACGCGGATGATTTCGCCCAGTGAAATCAGGTGCGTTGGCCGCGACAGGCAGTATCCGCCCATCTTGCCGCGGTGGCTGTGCAGGAAACCCGCCTCACGCAGATCAGCGAGGATCAGCTCCAGGAATTTGCGTGGAACATTTGCCGCCGTGGCAATGCGGTTCATCGGAATGGGCGGAGAGCCCATCGGGGCCTCGGCCAGATAAAGCATCGCGCGGAGCGCGTAGCGAGAACGCTGCGTCAACATAATTTGACACTTATGGACCGAGTTTGTGGCGAGCGAAAGGCGGACCTTTTCATTTATTTCACAGCGCCTATATTGGGGATGCCGGGTTCGCCCGGCTATGGCGATAAATTGCCGCGTAAAATAGACGCAGCGGACCCGGGGGCAGTACCCGGCGGCTCCACCACAACCGGCCCTGACCGATATCGGTCAAGGCGGGTTATGACGGGGCCGAACCAGGATCGACGTGTGTTGAAAGGCGCTGTTTTTGCCCGGGCTGAGTAACCTGTAAAAGGCTCAAAACCACAAGTGCTAACGATAACGAAGCACTCGCAATTGCGGCCTAACCCAAGACTTAACGGTCTAGGTTAGTACGACGAAAGCGCGGTTCGGGCCGAACCGGGCAACAGAATCGGACACCAGCGGCCCGGGGGGGCCGGGCAACAGAACCCCCCACCTTTTCCGCCTATTTGACGGGCGTCCCATATTCCCAGCCCCACGGCATGCCCGTTTCGCCCAGCGCGGCGCGGACCAGGGTAGGGAATTCGCGCTCGGCGCGGACGTCGTTTGACAGGATGATCACACAGCGCGCGCTGCGTTTCAGGCACACCCACATATTGGCGGTCGAATCATTATGCCCGCCCTTGAAGAACCCCGGTCCCTGCGGCCCATTAAAGGTGATGACGCTCAGCCCAGCCGCTAGCCCCGCCACGCGCTCGGTCGTTGGCGCCTCAGGCTGGAGCGAGGGAAATTGCGACCGGGTCGTAATCGGCAAGTGCGGGCCAATCATCTCCGCCCGGCCAGCGGCGCTGACCCCGTCACCGCGCATAAAACCGGCCGCGAATTTCGCGATATCGTCAATCGTCGTGTCCATCGATCCGGCGGCGCGCACGCGGCTGCGTTCGTCGTGCGGCTCGACGCTGCCGTCCGCCTTCCAGCCATCGGCCAGGTTGCGCGCGAAATCGGCGCGCCAGATCAGGCTGGTATTGGCCATGCCGAACCGATCGAACACGCGGCGCTGCATTTCGGCACCCAGGTCGAGCCCCAACCCCTGTTCGATCACGAACTGGAGCAGCATCATCCCCTCCCCCGAATAGCCATAACGGGTGCCAGGATCGAAATGGAACTTCAGCTTGCCATCGGGTTCAAGGAACGAAAAATTGGCAAAACCCGTGCTGTGGGTCAGCACCATTCGCGCGGTGATCCGCCGCCAGCGATCATCGCCGGCCAGATCGCCCCAATTGCCGTATGCGTCCAGATTGCCATAATCGGGCAGCGGCTTGGTCAGATAGGTTGCCAATGGGCGGTCGAGATCGATTTTCCCCTCATCAACCAGCTGCATCACGGTATAGGCGAACACCGCCTTGGTGATCGATGCGCCGTACATGATCGTATCGCGGTCAAGCGGCGCGCCAGCCGCGTTGCGCACACCATAGCTGCGGATGAACACGGGCTTGCCGCGTTCGATAACCGCGATCGCCAGCCCGCGCGCGCCGGTTTTGGCCATCGCTGCGCGCACCGTCGCTTCGAGCGGCGCGAAACGCCGGCCTTCGGCGGCATTGCCAAGGGTCATCACCAATAGGGTGGCGGCGAGCAAGCGCCCCGCCCGCATTTTACCTGAACGCATTTGCCCTTTGCGCATTGGTGATGCTCCCCCATGCATGCCGGCTCAATCTGTCCTGTTGCAGGCATAGACCGTCCTATGGGGCATGACGAACGCTTTGTTAGCGTTAGCGGCAAAGGGTTTCCTCATGTACCTGCGTTTAGGCCTTAGGAAGCCCGGTCGGGCAAACGGGGCGATGAAAATGGGGATGCTATGACGGACTCGGTGCAGTTCATCCCGGACGAACACTCCGACCCCAACATCGATACGAACAACGCGCCGCCGAATGGCGCTGTGGGCGTACCGCTCATCCCCGCCTTCGCATCCACGCTCGCCCTTGCCGCGTGCAGCGGCGGTGGCGGCTCCAGTTCCCCGCCGATCGCCATTGTCACCCCCACGCCAACCCCAACATCAGCGCCGGTCACTGCCGCGCAGGCCAGCCGGTTCCTGGCGCAGGCGACATTTGGCGCGACCAGGGCCGATATCGCGCTGGTTCAGTCAATGGGCTTTTCGGGTTGGATCACCGAACAGATCAGCCGTCCGCGCACGCAGCATTGGGACTGGCTGGTTGCGAATGGCTATACGGCCAGCACCTTCATCAACAGCCAGGCAGGTTTCGACAACACCGTCTGGCGGCAGATCATCAGTGAACCCGGCCAGCTGCGGCAGCGCGTCGGCATGGCGTTTGCTGAAATTCTGGTCGTCGGCATTGACGGGGTGAACCAGCAATGGCGGCAATTTTCGGTCGCGGCTTATCTTGATGTGCTGCTCGACAATGCGTTTGGCAATTACCGCACACTGCTGGAACGGATCACGACCAACGCAGCGATGGGGGTGTATCTGACCTTCATCAATAATCGCCGCGCCAATGCCGCGACGGGCGCGATGCCCGATGAAAATTATGCGCGCGAACTGATGCAGCTCTTTACGCTGGGGCTCAACCGGCTGAACATGGACGGCAGTGTCCAGATGGCGAACGGCAGTCCGGTCGATACCTATACGCAGGACGATGTGAGCCAGCTGGCGCGGGTGTTTACCGGGCTGGTGCTCGATTCGACCGATAGCACGACGCCGGATCGGTTGCGGCGTCCGCTGGTGATCAACACCGGCTTGCATGAAAATGGCGCCTCCAGCTTCCTGGGCACGACCGTCCCGGCGGGCACGGAAGGGATGGCAGCGGTGCGGCTGGCGCTTGACGCCATTTTTGCGCACCCGAATGTGCCACCGTTCGTTTCAAAACAGCTGATCCAGCGGCTGGTGACGAGCAATCCTTCGGCGGCCTATGTGGGCCGGGTGGCGGCTGTGTTTGCCAATAACGGATCGGGCGAGCGCGGCGATCTCACCGCGGTGGTGCGCGCGATCCTGCTCGATACCGAAGCGCGCAGCGATGCCCTGCTGACCAGTGCCAGCACCGGCAAGTTGCGCGAACCGGTGATCCGCTTCACCAATTGGGCGCGGGCTTTTGGTGCAACCTCGACGGCCGGTCTCTGGCCAATCGGCGATACCAGCAGTTCGAGCACAAGACTGGCGCAGTCGTTCGGGCGCAGCCAATCGGTCTTCAACTTCTTCCGCCCCGGCTATACGCCGCCCAATACGGCGATCGCGACGGCGGGGCTGCTGGCCCCGGAGTTTCAGATCACCAATGAACTGAGCGTGGTCGCCTTTATCAATTACATGCAGCCCGCGATCCAAAACGGCGTCGGCGATGTGCGCGCCGATTATACCGCGATTACCGCGCTGGCGAATGACAGCCAGGCGCTTGTGGATGAAGTAAACCTGGTGCTCGCCGCCGGGCAATTGAGCAGCGCCACAATCGCCGCCATCCGCGCGGCGGTGGACAGTATCGCGACCACTGCGACCAATGCTGCCCTTAACCGGGCCTATATCGCGATCCTGCTGACGCTCGCGTCGCCTGAATATATCACGCTGAAATAGGGGCACGGCCATGACCAACGATCAATCCCGCCGCGCCTTTTTGAAACGCACCGCTGCGCTGTCTGCCGCTGGCGCGGCGGCCCCCTTTGTCACTAGCCTGGCCGCGATCGGCGAAGCGGCGGCGGCAACCGCGGCCGATTACAAGGCGCTGGTGTGCGTTTTCATGTTCGGCGGCAATGATTACGCCAACACGCTGCCACCCTTTGATCAGGCGAGCTATAACCTTTACGCGGCGGCCCGGCAGGGGCTGGCGCATGGCCGCGATGCGCTGATGCCGACACTGCTCACGCCGTCCACCGCGCTGGCGGGCGGGCGGCAATATGCGCTAGCGCCGACCATGGCGCCGCTGCTGCCGATTTTCAATGCCGGGCGGATGGCGGTTGTCCTGAATGTCGGTACCCTTGTTCAGCCGACTACCAAGGCGCAGTACACCGCCAATTCAGTGCGCCTGCCGCCCAAATTGTTCAGCCATAATGATCAGCAAAGCTATTGGCAGGCGAGCACGCCCGAGGGGGCGACATCGGGCTGGGGCGGCCGAATTGGTGATTTGCTGCAAAGCGGCAACGGCACATCGACGCTGACCTGCATCAATGCGTCGGGCAATGCTGTTTTTCTTACCGGGCGCACTGCGATCCAATATTCGGTCAGCACCAATGGCCCGATCGCGCTGCTTAACAATGGATCGACACTGTTCGGATCGACCACGGCAGCAAGCACATTGCGCAGCCTGATGACGGGCAACAACGCCAATCTGCTGTCGAACGAACATGCCCGGGTCAGCCGGCGCGCGCTGGACACGTTTACCCAGGTCAACACGGCGCTCGCCGGGGCACCGGTGGGCAGTTTCCCGCTGTTCCCCAGCGGCAATAGCCTGGCCTCTCAGCTGCAGATCGTCGCTCGGCTGATCTCGGTCTCGCAGGAATTGGGTGCGCGGCGGCAGGTGTTCTTCGTCTCGCTTGGCGGTTTTGACATGCATGACTCGTTGGCGGCGCAGCACCCGACGCAGATCGGCCTGGTCGCCAATGCGATCCGCGCCTTTTACGATACCACCGTTGCGCTGGGCGTGGCGGACCGGGTGACGACTTTTACCGCCTCTGACTTCGGGCGCACGCTGCAGGCCAATTCGGATGGCTCCGATCATGGCTGGGGCAGTATGCATTTCGTTACTGGCGGCGCGGTCAACGGCCGGCGCTTTTACGGGACCCCGCCTGCGATCGGCAACAATACCCCCGATGATGTTGGCCAGGGGCGCTTGCTGCCGACGATCGCGGTCGATCAATATGCCTCCACCCTCGCCAATTGGTTCGGCGTCAGCGCCAGCGATATGGCAACGGTGTTGCCCAATATCGGCAATTACAATCCGTCGAGCTGGAACCAGGGTTTCGTCTGATGACCTGTCAAGATCGGCTTACTGCCTGATTGCAGCGGGGGGGCGCGCTCCCTAGCTACAGGATGCGCCGCTTTGCCCGGCGCGCCACGGCCCGATTGGAGACGCGCGTGCCCGATAACGGATTTACGGCCAAGGGCCGCGGCGTCCCGAGCGGTCGGCTGTCGCGCCTCGGCGTGTTCGGCAAGCTGGCTGGCGGGGTCGCTGGTGGGGTGGTTGCCGAAGGTGCCCGGCGGCTGGCGATCGGCGAGCGACCGCAACTGAGCGACCTGTTGCTCACCCCGGCGAATATCACCCGCGTGACCGATCAGCTCTCGCACCTGCGGGGCGCGGCAATGAAGCTGGGGCAGATGATCTCGATGGACGCGGGCGACATGCTGCCGCCCGAACTCGCTGCAATTCTTGGCCGGTTGCGCGATCGGGCGCACCACATGCCGCCGCCACAATTGCAGCAGGTGCTGGCCAAGCATTGGGGCAAGGACTGGCGCCGCCGCTTTGCCCGCTTTGGCGCAACCCCGATTGCCGCCGCGTCGATTGGCCAGGTGCATAAAGCGGTGACGCATGACGGGCGAACGCTGGCCATCAAGGTGCAATATCCCGGCGTGCGCGAAAGCATCGATTCCGACGTCGATAATGTCGCAACGCTGCTGCGGATGACGGGCATGATGCCCAAGGAAATCGATATCGCGCCGTTGCTTGTCGAAGCGAAGCGCCAGTTGCACGAGGAAGCCAATTACGTCCGCGAAGGCGCGCAGATGGCGCGGTTCAGGGCCTTGCTCGCTGACGATCCGGGCTTTGTGGTGCCGCTGCTCGATGAAGAATTCACCAGCGGTCAGGTGCTGGCGATGAGCTTTATTGAGGGCACCGCGATCGAAAATCTCGTCGATGCCCCGCAGGAAGAACGCGATCGGGTGATGACCGCGCTGATCCGGCTCGTTTTGCGCGAACTTTTTGAATTCGGCCTGATGCAGACCGATCCTAATTTTGCCAATTTCCGCTATCAGCGCGACACCGGCAAATTGGTGCTGCTTGATTTCGGCGCAACGCGCGATGTGACCCCCAAAACGGCAGCGGGCTATCGCGGGCTGCTGAGCGCTGGGCTGGATGGGGATCGTGATGCGGTGGCCGCCGCCGCCGTTGCGGCCGGCTTTCTGGGCGACCAAACGCTCGAACGCCACCCCATATTGATCGGCCAGATGATCGACATCATCATCGCTGAAATGAACCGCCCCGGCCATTTCGACTTTGGCGACCGCGCCTTTGTCGGCGCGCTGAAGGATCAGGGCATGGCGATCGGTCAGGATCGGGGGGCGTGGCATATGCCGCCGGTCGAAATGCTGTTTGCGCAGCGCAAGATCAGCGGCACCGCGTTGCTCGCAGCCAGGCTCAAGGCAAGGGTTGCCGTGCGCGAGATGGTCGAGCGCTATCGCGCCTGATTTGGCTTAATCGAGCAGCGACAACAGCAGCACGCCTGCATCAAAATCGGCGCGGTGCGCGGTGCGGGTGGCAATGGCGAGATCGTCGTCGCCCCATTTTTCGACCTGCCACGCTTCATCAATCTGCGCGGCGTGCCAGATCTGATCGGCATCGGCAGCGCCTTCGATCAGCGTGAGGCCAGCGATCAGCGATCCCGTAATGGTGACGATTGGGGAGAGCCCGGCTAATTCGAAAGCGCTCCGGGCTGCGACCGCGTCGCTCAACCGGGCGAGTGTCAGCGGCGGCTGAGCGCGGTGGATGATGCCGCTGACCGTGTCGATATGAATATCATAGCGTCGCCGTGCCCAATCGAGCAGCGGGTCCCAAGCGGCGGCCTGCCGCGCAACGAGCGCTTCCGGAGCCTCGGCCCGGTAGCACAGCAGATCGCTTTCGGCATAAGCGGCGAGATTGGCGATGAAGGGGGCGGGTTCAGTTGCAATGCGCTCAATCGCCACGTTGGCAAGGCCAGTCAGGGGCATTGCGCGGGGATCAATTTCTTCGCCCACCGCGCGCCATTCATCGGCAATGGCTATGGCCAGTGCCAGATGCGGCAGGGCCAGCGGCAATCGCCCGGGGGTGCGGACCGGCCGCCCGTCGAGTGTGATCGCGTGGCCATCCGGCCCGGCCGCGACGCTTACATCCTTCCAGAATCGCTTCACGGCTGGGGCGGCGTCCGCCACCGGGCCGCCAGCGCGCGCGGCACCAGCGCCATCATCGCCATCGATGACAAAACGATCGCCACAGCCAGAATTTGCGGGCCAAGGCTATGCGCGCGCCCCAGCAGCACGACGCCAAATGCTGCGCCGCCGGCACCGGCAAGTCGCGCTGCCGTCATCATGAAATAGCGTTGCCGCGAAACGCTGTCAGGATCAGTCATTGTGCCTCCAAAGCATGGGCGAGCCCCGCCACATCGGCGACGATCACATCGGCACCCGCCGCAATCAGTTCATCCGCCGGGTGATAGCCCCAGGCAACACCAATTGCGCGGGTGCCAGCGGCACGCGCCATCGCCATGTCGAAACTGGTGTCGCCGATCATCACCGTATCGGCGGCGAGCGCGCCAGCATCTGCCATTGCGGTCTCGATCATCGACGGGTGCGGCTTGGATGGGTGACGATCAGCGGTTTGCAGTGTCACGAACCAGTCGATGATGCCGTGATGGGTCAGGACATGCATCAGCCCGCGATCGGATTTGCCCGTCGCGACGCCCAATGCCCAGCCGTTCGCGCGCAATTTTTCAAGCGTGTCGATCATGCCGTCATAGAGCGGTTCCTCCGCCATCGCGCCGGTGCTGCGCAGCCGGAAAAAGGCGGCCTTATAGTCATCGGCGAGCGCCTGGTGCTGCGCATTATCGGCATCGGGGAGCAGAATCCGCATTGCCTCGACCAGGCTCAGCCCGACAATATTGCGGATTGCCGGGCGCGGCGGCGGGACTAGCCGGGCACCATCAAACGCTTCTTCAACCGCACGACAGATATTATGCTGGCTGTCGACCAGCGTGCCGTCGCAATCGAAGATCGCAAGCCGGATCACGCACAATCTCGGCATTGGGCGCGGGAAAAATGGGATTTTGGGGCCGCAGCATCGATCATTGCTGTCGGATAGCCTACCCTTAGCGAAATGCAAAAAGCGTTTGGCAATTGCCCATCACTTTAGCTCAGGTGTTGACCCGGCATCGTCCCCACCGTTTACTCGCGGCATGAGAGAATTTCCGATACGCCTGAAGCTGGTCGCGCTCGCATTTGGCGGGCTGTTGCTGGGCGCGGATATTCCAAAGGCGCATGTCGGCACGGCAATATCGGTGCGCAATATGGCGACGATCACCACGCCGCCTGCGACGCCCAGTCAATTGCGCGTCAATGGCCAGGTGCTTCGTCATGATGTGATCGCGACCGGGGCGAAATCGGCGGTCGGCGTGAAGCTCGCTGACAGCACTTTGTTCAGCATCGGGGCCAATGCCCGGGTGAGCGTTGATGATTTCGTTTATGATGCCGACCGCAGCGCCAGCAAGATGACAATCAGCTTCCTGAAGGGTGCGTTCCGTTTTGTCTCGGGCAAACCGACTCACGCTTATCCCGGCCAGACCGCGATCAAGACGCCAGCGGGGAAGATCGGCATTCGCGGCACAGTGGTGACCGGCGTGATCGGACCAGAGGCGCTCGATTATTATCGCCAGGCCGATCCATCATTCGGCCGGCAAGATCAGGCCGACGACACGGCCACGCTGATCATCCTGTCGGATACCGGCGGGGAGGGCGGGGGCATTGATATAACGACGGATGGCGCAGTGACCCCGCTGCGCAGCGCCGGACAGGCCATCTATTTCCCGCGCCGCGGCAGCCCAGCGCGCCCACCTTTTCTGGTTGGCCCAGCCTTGCGTGGGCGGATCGAGCGCGGGGCCGAGCCGCGCAATTTCAGCCGCAGCCAGGGCGCTGTGCAGCCGCCATCCGGTCGGCAGCCTGCCGGGCCGAACAGCGGCAACACGCCGGGGAATGACGGCCCTGGCGGTCGACTTGGCGAGCCGGGTCGGTTCGGTGGGCCTGGGGGGCCGGGTGGACCTGGCGGACCTACCGGGTCTGCGCCGCCCCCACGGTGATTTTCGGCCATCGGGCGAAACAAGGCTAAAAAGGGCCTTTCTGCGGGCTAACCAGCCACGTTCATTCAGCAAAATTTCCGATTTATTTACCACGAAGCACCTAAGTCCAGGCAGCATCGAATGGCTTTGCAATCGATGGTGATCTGGGGAGTAGCGCGCGAGATGAAAGGGCTGCCAACCGCTGCCGCGCCGCCAGTCCCCCGCCATCGCTTGATCCCCGCTTTGGCGGCACGCCCGGCTTTGGCGGTAACGCTGTTCATCCTTGTACTGACGGTGATCCTGCTGGCGGTGATGCAGGGACCGCTCAGCCCCGATATCTCGGGCCAGCTATGGATTGCCGATCGGCTGCGGCATGGTGCGCGGCTTTACATTGATATTAGCGAGATTAATCCGCCGCTGTGGTTTTGGCTGGCGATACCGGTCGATGGCCTGGCGGCGGCGCTGGGCGTTCGTGCCGAGGCGGTTCTGATTGTCGCGATCGGCTTTGCGGCGCTGTTGAGCCTGCTGGCGACAAACCAGTTGCTCAAAACATATCCGCCCGAGTTGCGCAGCGCCTTGCTGATTTTTGCCGCGTGTATCTTGCTGATCATGCCGTTGCGCGATTTGGGCCAGCGCGAACAAATCGCCTTGATGGGGGCGCTTCCCTATGTCGCGCTCATCGTCGCTCGGCGCGAGGGGCGGCGGGTGCCGCTTTGGCTGGCGCTGGTCGTGGCAAGCGGCGCTGCCGTCGGTTTTGCACTCAAGCATTACTTCATCGGCGTGCCGCTGCTGCTGGAACTCTGGCTGCTCTTTTGCCTGCGCCGCCAATGGCGGCCAGTTCGGCCAGAGACGGTCATGCTCCTGACGGGGGCCATCAGCTACGTCCTCGCGATTGTGACGGTGACGCCGGGCTATCTGCAGGTTTCGGTTCCAGAGTTGCTGCTTGGGTATGGCGCGTCGGGCGCGCCGAGCCTGAACTACATGATCCGCCCCGCGCAACCGATCTGGGTGCTTATCCTGTGCGCCATCGTCTTGCAGCGGTCGGTTACCGCGCAGCCGCTTGCGCCGATGACGGTGGCGTTTCTCATCGCCGCGCTGGGCTTTTTTCTGGCCTGGCTGATCCAGCATAAGGGGTGGCCGTATCAAAGCATCGCCACGACGGGCTTTCTTGCGCTGGCCATGGCGATGACGCTGGTCGATGCCTCGCGGCAGGCCTTCACGCGCCCCCGCATGATTGCAGTCGCGGCGCTGATATTGCCGATGTTGTTGTGCGCTGTGCCCACCCAATGGGTCCCCACGCCAGAGACCGATATTGCCCCTGCGCTGGTTGGGCTGGAGCCCGGCGACACGGTAGCGATCATTTCCATAGAAGGCCGGACTGCCTGGCCCGCCACCGTTGGTCGCGGCTTGCGCTTTTCGGGGCGGCGGGGGGCCTTTTGGATATTCGCTGCGGTTGATGCCAATGCGCTTGGGCGCCATGATCCCCGGATTGAGGCGCTTGGGCGCAAGATCGTGCGCGAAGCGGTGCAGGATTATCGCTGCCTCCCGCCAAAGCATCTCATCTTCACGCCGGGGCGGGCATCATCTTCGGTGACGAGTGCCTCTGATAATCCGCTCGGCTATTTTCAGCGCGACCCGCAATTTGTTGAGTTGTTGTCGCATTATCGACGCCTTGATCGGCGGGGCGATTTCGACGCTTTTCAGCTGGTACGGCCGTTCGATCCGATGCCCGTGGACACGTGCTTGCGCGCAAGCTGAACTGGGTCGCTGCCTGGCCCGGTGGAATACCTGCGGCCATTCGCCGATGTCAGAACAGCCCGGTTGCTCTGGCCAGGATGAAGAAGATCAGCAGATACGTGATTGAATCGGCAATGAGCGTCTTCATGTTTCTGCCCTTTGATTCACGCCAGCCTGCGCCCAGTCCGGATCATAGGGTGCGCTGGTAAAGAAACGACGAAGGGCTTTGGCGGGTGATTGGGCAGCCGTTTTGTTCGCGTGTCGGGCAAGCGGCAGCGCAGGGCCCCGGGCCGCAGCGGATCGCTCAGCGTCGCTGGACATAAACAAAGGGGCCGACGGAATGCTCCGTCGGCCCCTTGCTTTGGTGGTATGTCGTCTGGGTAGCTGGATTGGCGACGGCAAAGCCGCCGCCGGTCGTCGGACAGGATCGGCGGTGCCGACCTGCCGTCCGATCCGGCCTGAGTCCTGGAGCAGCATCGCTGCCCCAGGCCAGGCTCGGATCAGAAGTCCATGCCGCCCATGCCGCCCATGCCGCCGCCGCCGCCCATCGACATGGCGGGCTTGTCTTCTGGCAGCTCGCTCACCGCCGCTTCGGTGGTGATGAGCAGGCCCGAGACCGAGGCTGCGTCCTGCAGCGCGGTACGAACGACCTTGGTCGGGTCGATCACGCCGCTCTCGACAAGGTTCTCATACTGGTCGGTCTGGGCGTTGAAACCACGGGTTTCGTCGTTTTCACGCAACAGGTTGCCAGCGACAACCGCGCCATCGACACCAGCATTCTGGGCGATCTGGCGCAGCGGAGCTTCGAGCGCCTTGCGGACGATATCGATGCCACGCGTCTGGTCGTCATTCGCGCCCTTCAGGCCAGCCAATGCCTTGGTGGCATAGAGCAGCGCGGTGCCGCCACCGGGGACGATGCCTTCTTCAACGGCTGCGCGGGTTGCGTGCAGCGCGTCGTCGACGCGGTCCTTGCGCTCCTTGACTTCAACCTCGGTCGACCCACCGACCTTGATCACTGCAACACCACCGGCCAGCTTGGCGAGGCGCTCCTGCAGCTTTTCCTTGTCGTAATCGGACGTGGTGTTCTCGATCTGCTGACGGATCGCATCGGTGCGTGCCTTGATCGATTCATGGTCGCCAGCACCATCGACGATGGTGGTGTTGTCCTTGTCGATCGTCACGCGCTTGGCGGTGCCGAGCATGCCGACGGTCACCGATTCAAGCTTGATGCCGAGGTCTTCGGAGATCATCTCGCCCTTGGTCAGGATCGCGATGTCTTCGAGCATCGCCTTGCGACGATCGCCGAAACCAGGTGCCTTGACGGCTGCGACCTTCAGGCCACCGCGCAGTTTGTTCACGACGAGCGTGGCAAGCGCCTCACCTTCGATGTCTTCAGCGATGATCAGCAGCGGACGGCCCGACTGAACGACAGCTTCCAGGATCGGGAGCATCGCCTGCAGGTTCGACAGCTTCTTCTCATGGATCAGGATGTACGGATCGTTCAATTCGACCGACATCTTCTCCGGGTTGGTGATGAAGTACGGGCTCAGATATCCACGATCGAACTGCATGCCTTCGACGACATCGAGCTCGAACTCGAGGCCCTTGGCTTCCTCGACGGTGATCACGCCTTCCTTGCCGACCTTTTCCATCGCTTCGGCGATCTTCTCACCGACGACGGTGTCGCCGTTTGCCGAGATGATGCCGACCTGGGCGATTTCCTTGGTGCCCGAGACGGGCTTGGAGCGCGCCTTCAGGTCCTTGACGACTTCGATGACCGCAAGGTCGATGCCGCGCTTCAGGTCCATCGGGTTCATGCCAGCTGCAACCGACTTCATGCCCTCACGAACGATCGCCTGGGCGAGCACGGTCGCGGTGGTGGTGCCGTCACCGGCAACATCGTTGGTCTTGGAGGCGACTTCGCGCAGCATCTGCGCGCCCATGTTCTCGAACTTGTCCTTGAGTTCGATTTCCTTGGCGACGGTAACGCCGTCCTTGGTGATGCGGGGCGCGCCGAAGCTCTTGTCGATCACGACGTTGCGGCCCTTTGGCCCCAGCGTGACCTTGACGGCATCGGCGAGAATGTCGACGCCGCGCAGAATGCGTTCACGCGCGTCACGCGAAAATTTTACGTCCTTGGCTGCCATGTTGAGGCTGACCTTTCTATTACGTGCTCCGGCGAAGGCCGGAGCGCTGGATTGACGAAAATGCAATATGGCCAGCGCGCCGGCCTGCGCCGGAGCACCAGCCAGGAAATCAGCCAACGATCCCGAGAATGTCCGATTCCTTCATGATCAGCAGGTCTTCGCCGCCAACCTTGACTTCGGTGCCCGACCATTTGCCGAACAGGATCTTGTCGCCGGCCTTGACGTCCAGCGGGGTGACCTTGCCGTCATCGGCGCGGGTGCCGGTGCCGACGGAGACGACTTCGCCTTCCTGTGGCTTTTCCTTGGCGGTCTCTGGGATAATGATGCCGCCGGCCGTCTTTTCTTCGGCTTCGACGCGGCGAACGAGAACACGATCGTGCAAGGGACGAAAGTTCATGCGTTCGATCCTTTCCATAAAATAGGAGTTGAATGGGCGTTAGCACTCACACTCGGTGAGTGCCAGCAACGGGCATATGTGAATGCAGCGACGATTCGTCAAGGCACCCGCACGCTTGAAATTTTTCGCTCAGCCGGGAACCAATCCAAGTCGTGCCCGCCTGTTCCAGCGCCACATCAACATCCCTGAAACAGCCAACAGCCCGGCGGCCAGGCCGATCCATATCCCCACACCCTCCCACCGCAGCCAGAAGCCGAGTAGCAGCGCGGTGACGAAGCCGATTCCCCAATAGCCGAACCCTGCGATCAGCATGGGCGCGCGCGTATCCTGCAGCCCGCGCAACGTGCCCGCCAGCACCGCCTGGCCACCGTCAACCAGCTGAAAAATTGCCGCCACGGTCAGATAGCTGAGCGCCAGCGGGATCGTCTCCGCATTGGCTGGCGCGTCAAGATCAAGATAGGCCGACACGAATAAGCGTGGCGCAAACCAGATCGCGGCTGCGGTGACGACCGTGACGGCGGCGCCCAGCCCGATCGCGGCCCAGCCCGCGCGGCCGATCCACTGCAGATCGCGCGCGCCATAGGCCATGCCGACCCGGATCGTCGCTGCCTGGCCGATGCCCAGCGGAATCTGGAAGGTGATCGCGGCAATGTTGAGCGCTACGGCATGCGCGGCAATCGCCGTCACGCTGATCAGGCCCATCAGCACGCCAGCCCCGCCAAACAGGGATCCCTCAAGCGTGAAGGCCAGCGCGATCGGCAGGCCAAGCGTGAAGATTTCGCGCAAGCGCGGCCATTCGGGCCGCCACCAGCGGCCAAATAACCGGAACCGCCGAAGCCGCGGATCGACCAGCAGAATCACCGAAAAGGCCGCCAGCATCGCCAGCGTGGTGATCACATTGGCCAGCGCTGAGCCCATCAGGCCAAGCGCGGGAAAGCCGGCATTGCCAAACACCAGCGCCCAGTTGCCGAAGATGCTCAGCGCCAGCGCCATGATCGTCACCGCCAATGCCCAGCCGGGGCGGCCAAGCGCTGCGGCCACCGTCCGCATCACGCCGGCCGCGACACTCGGGATCAGGGCGAACAGCAAGATATCGAGGAAGGCCCCACCACGCGCGGCGACGCTTGCTTCCTGCCCGGCCAGCAACAGCAAGGTTTCGCCATGCGCCAGCGCGATCAGAAAGGGCAGCGCCCCCAGCACCGATAGCCAAAGCGCCATGCGAAAAGAGCGCCGAACCTCGCGCACGGCATGCGCACGCTGGCCGAGTTCAGCCGCGATAATCGGCGCGCAGGCGGTCGACAGCCCCAGCATCGCCCACAGGATCACACTATAGAGATAGACGCCGAGCGTGGCCGCCGCGAAATCCACCGGATCAAGCCGAGCGACAAAAATGACATCGACCGCATACACCGCCATCTGGACCAGATTGGCCCCTGCCAGTGGTGCGGCCAGCTTGATCAGCGCGCGCAGTTCATCCAGCAGCGTGGCTGGCGCGCGATCGATCGCGCCGATGTGGGGCAGGGGAGCGGACACTGGAGCGCCCTATCGCGGGTTGTTGCCATCGTCACGTCCCAACTCTGGCCGACTACCCCTGCAAAGGCGTATTGCTGAAACCAGACACTAAAGGCTAGAGATGGTTCATGCATGCCGGGACAGCCCGGAATGGGAGAATGAGATCGTGAAACTGGTGCGCGGCGCATGGAAGCTGTTGGTCGGCATTAAGGACGCGCTCGTCCTGGTGGCGATGCTGCTATTTTTTGGCGCGTTGTTTGCCGCGCTGTCGGCCCGGCCCAATCCGCGCGGGATCAAAGATGGCGCGCTGGTGCTCGATCTGGCCGGGACGATCGTCGAACAACCCGAAGACGCGCAATTTGACTTTGGGGGCAATGACAGCCCGCGCCAGATCCGCCTGCGCGATCTGGTCCGCGCGATCGACGCCGCCAAGGATGACAAGCGCGTCAAGGCGATTGTGCTTGATCTCGACAGTTTTGCCGGTGGCTATCCGGCCGCGGTCGGCGAAGTAGCAACCGCGCTTGGCCGCGTCCGTGCGAGCGGCAAGCCAGTGCTTGCCTACGCAACGGGCTATACCGATTCGGGCTATCGCCTCGCGGCCAATGCCAGCGAGATTTGGATAAATCCGATGGGCGGCATCCTGTTCGCCGGGCCGGGCGGATCGCAGCTTTATTACAAAGGGCTGATCGACAAGCTTGGCGTGAATGTTCACGTCTATCGCGTCGGTAAGTTCAAGTCGTTCGTTGAACCCTATACGCGTACGGATCAGTCTGCCGAAGCGCGCGCCGCCAGCCAGGCGCTTTATGGATCTTTGGTCACTGATTGGAAGGACGCCATCAGCAAGGCGCGACCCAAGGCGCAGGCTGCGCAGTTTCTTGCCGGGCCTGGCGCGGCGGTGGCGGCTACGCAGGGCAATATTGCTGCGGCCAATTTGAAGGCGGGTCTGGTCGACAAGCTCGGCGACCGACTGAGCTTTGACAAGCGCGTGGCCGAACTGGTCGGTCAGCGCAGCGGCAAGGCTGCCGGTAGCTTCAACGCAATCCGCTATGCCGATTTCGTTGAGGCTAATCCGCTGCCGACCAGCGGCGATGCGATTGGCGTTGTCACGGTTGCCGGCGATATCGTCGATGGCAAGGCGGGGCCGGGCACGGCAGCGGGCGACACGATTTCCAAGCTGGTGCTTGATGGGCTGGCCGAAAAGAAGCTGAAGGCGTTGGTGGTGCGGGTCGATTCGCCGGGCGGATCGGCGCTGGCGTCGGAAACGATCCGGCTCGCCATTCTGGAAGCCAAGGCGCAGAAATTGCCGATTGTCGTGTCGATGGGCTCGGTCGCGGCCTCAGGCGGCTATTGGGTCGCGACGGCGGGCGATACGATCTTTGCCGAACCCAATACGATCACTGGATCGATCGGCATTTTCGGCATCATTCCCACCTTTGAAAACAGCCTGAAGAAACTCGGCATCACCGCAGACGGGGTGAAGACCGCGCCGCTCAGCGGCCAGCCCGATGTCGTTGGCGGCACCAATGCCGAGGTCGACGGCATTTTGCAGGCGGGCATCGAACATGGCTATCGCCAGTTCCTCTCCCGCGTCGCCACCGCCCGCAAGATGACGCCTGAGAAGGTCGATAGCATTGCGCAGGGGCGGGTGTGGGATGGCGGCACTGCACGCCAGATCGGTCTGGTCGATCGCTTCGGCACGCTGAAGGACGCGATTGATGAGGCGGCACGCCGCGCCAAGCTCGATCCAACCAAGGTGCATGCCGAATATCTCGAGAAAAAACCGGGCTGGTTCAGCAAATTTGCCGCCGATTTTGGTCGCAAGGAGGATGACGAGGAGGCGACGCCATCGGGTGATGCGTTCTCGCGGATTGCGCAGCAGCGCCGCGCCGTTTTTGCCCAGGCGCTGGGGGATGTCCGTCGGCTCGCCACGGGCGCTGCCGTGCAGGCCCGCTGCCTCGAATGTGGCGGTCTTGCCCCCGCAGCGCCCAGCAGCGCCGATACGACGCTGATGGGCATCGTGCTGGCACGCCTCGGCCTGTGATTGCGATCCGGGCCGCCCGGCCGGAGGATGCGGGGGCGATTGCGGCGATCTATGCCCCGTTCGTGCTGACCGGCACGGTATCGTTCGAAACCGACGCGCCCGATGCGCGCCAGATGCGCACGCGGATGGCGGCATCGGACGGGCTCTACCCCTGGATCGTCGCCACCAATGGCGACCCGGAAGGCGGCGGCGTGCTGGCCTATGCCTATGCCGCCCGTTTTCGCGATCGTCCGGCCTATCGCTATGTCGTCGAAACCTCGATCTATGTCGCCGGGCCGGTGCAGGGTCAGGGTACCGGGCGGCTGCTCTATGAGGCGCTGATCGATACGCTGCGCGCTCAGGGCTTTACGCAAGCGATCGGCGCAATAGCGCTGCCAAATGATTATTCGATCCGCCTGCACGAAGCCGTCGGCTTCCGCCGCGCCGGGGTGTACCGTGAGGTGGGCTATAAACAGGGCCAGTGGATCGACGTCGGTTTCTGGCAGTGCGAGCTGAATGAACCGAGCGTGCCGCCGGTGGAGCCGCGGGCGTTCAGCGAGGTGGGGGTAGTGCGGGGGTAGCGGGTTGGTTGGATGGATGGGCGCTGGCGAAACCTGCCATTTCATGCGCGTTACCCACGCCCCCGATATGCCGGTAGCGCCAGTTTCCAGCTGATTGCCGCTGCCCGTAGCGCAAAGCCTGCCGACGCAGCGACAATCGCGGCCAGTGGGGCTGGCGCGCCGCCTGCAATCAAGCCGACATACAGCGCCGCCGCCAGCGCCGCCGCCGTCACGTATATCTCGGGCCGCATGATGATCGACGGTTCACCCGCCAGGACATCACGGATGATCCCGCCGACACAGGCGGCGACCACGCCCATCAGCGCCGCGGGCACGGGGGGAATACCATATGCCAGCGCCTTGGCCGCGCCAAACACCGCATAAGCGGCCAGCCCGAGCGCATCGAACCAGTCAAGCGCCTGGCCGCGCCACCAGCGTTCCGGGGTGATCCAGATGACGAAAGCGACGATCAGGCACACCGCTGCTGCCCGGCTGTCATGTACCCAGAACACTGGCGCACCGATCAGCAGATCGCGCACCGTGCCGCCGCCAACGCCAGTGACTAATGCAAAGAAGCTCAGCGTAACGATCGTTTGTCCGCGCTTGGCGGCCGCCAGCGCGCCGGAGGCGGCGAACACCGCCAACCCGACAAGATCGAGCCAGGGGCCGATCGCGAGCGGAAACTGGTCAAGAACGGGCGGCAGCATGATGCTGGGATAGCGCGTGTGGGGCGGGGTGTCTGCCACTCCACCGGCTACGGGGCCGAAAAAGGCCGCGCCCCCAAACGCAAAATGGGGGCCGGCATTGCTGCCGACCCCCGGTCGCCGGACTTCGATCCGCTTGGCTTTCCTTTCGGTCCACCCGCGCCTTCTGGTTTCGGCGGCATGCTCGGCCGGTGCCGCGGGGGGCATCAGGCTCCGCTTTGCGGCTGCCGTTCGCTGATCGGCCAACGATCCTTGCGGACCAGTCACCCCATCACCGTTCGAACAACCAGGCCCGCTTCGCTCTTTCAAGCGTCCCGAACCCTTGGCTGCCGGCCCGCTCTTGTCGCCATGCCCGCTTTCGCGCACATCTTGCCGCCAACGATCGACCACCCATCCGGTCTGCCCACGGTTTCCTTGCGGCACCTGCGGGTATTCCTGATCTAAACCGCTGATCTTTCGGCAGTTTCCTGCGTTCCGACCCGCTGCTTACAGTCATGATGCTGTCACTGAATCCGAGTCGCACCAAGGGAAATCGGGCGTCATCGCCCTGTGGATAATGTGGATATCGTGGACAGAATTGGCCCGGTTTGATATGAATCACTGGCGAGTTGAACGCTGATCATCACATCGTTGTTTCGTTTTCATGAAACCCCAAAGGGGAAAGCGGCGTTATTCCCCCGTCCTCATCCAAGGTTAGGGAGTTCTCCGATGCGTAAATTTTTGATGGCACTCACCGCCGTGTCGCTCGTCCTGCCGGTGGCATCGATTTCATTCCCCACCCAGGCCGAAGCGCGCAAGAAGCACTACAAGCCGCGTGTCTATACCCGCAATGGCAAGACCTATTGCCGCCATTCCGATGGCACGACCGGGCTCATCGTCGGCGGCGTCGGTGGCGCGGTGGTTGGCAACGCGCTCGGCGGTGGTTTGCTTGGCACGGTCGCGGGCGGCGTTGGCGGGGCCTTTGGCGGGCGCGCGATCGATCGTTCGATTACTGCCAAAAAGCGCTGCCGCTAACCAGCGCGCAATCATTCTTGCAAGCAAGGGGCCTGGCGGCAACGCTGGGCCCTTTTGGTTGATGCTTGTCCGCGCGCTCATGGGGGAGCCGCGCGGTGATTGGGCATCACGCAACCGAAGGCGTCGTCATCCGTTTGGTCCTTGTCTATCACATCAAGGAAAATCCGATGCGCTTCGTCTTCCTGGCTGCCGCGATGGCAGCGATTGCTCTGCCGGCGCTGCCGGTCGCCGCCCAAACCCCCAATCAGGCCTATCGCAACGATGCGCGTGACGCGGAGCAGGATCGTCGTAACGCGATCAACCAGGCCGATACCGGCAATTATATACTTGACGTACTAGCCGTTCGGGCCTAATCCGAATTCATGAACATCACCGATCCAATTTACAGCGACGCCAACAAAGCCCGCGAGCATCTCGAAGCCCTGCATTGGCCGCACGGCCCGGTATGCCCGCGCTGTGGCACGCTTGACCGCATCACGAAGCTGGCGGGCAAATCGACCCGCCCCGGCGTCTACAAGTGCAACGAGTGCGCAAAGCCCTTTTCCGTGACGGTCGGCACCATCATGGAAGACAGCAAAATCCCGCTCAACAAGTGGCTGATGGCGTTCCGCCTGATCAGCAGCGCGAAGAAGGGCTTTAGCGCCCACGAACTGCACCGCGATCTGGGCATCACCTACAAGTCGGCTTGGTTTCTCGCTCACCGCATTCGCGAAGCGATGGCTGGCGATGACAGCCCGCTTGGCGGTCCTGAAATGGTAGTGGAAGCCGACGAAACTTATGTGGGGGGCAAGGCAAAGAACCGCGCTACCCGCGCGCCAGCCCCTAAGAAGGCGGTTGTGGCGCTCGTTACCCGCGACGGCATGGCGCGTTCGTTCCACGTCGCCAACGTCAACGCCAAAACCTTGCGCCCGCTGATCGTCACGAACGTTGATCGCGCCTCGCATTTGATGACCGACGAAAGCCACGTTTACACCCGTGTCGGTCGCGAGTTTAACGGCCATTCGGTCGTTAATCACAGCGCCAAGGAGTACGTCACCACGGGCGGCTTCAAGCACAGCAACACGGCGGAAAACTTCTTCTCGATTTTCAAACGCGGCGTGATCGGCACCTATCACCACATGAGCGAGGCGCACCTCGCTCGCTACTGCCGCGAGTTCGATTTCCGCTACAACACCCGCAAGCTGTCCGACACGGAGCGCACTGTCGAAGCGGTCAAGGGCGCTCGCGGGAAGCGTCTGATGTACCGGCAACCTAGTTCGATCGCTGCCTGAATTTTACGTGCCGCCTCGCCAGATCGGCGAACCGCGCGAGCGTCACTTTCGGTGAGACTCTTTCGACCGCTTTACGATATCCTTGTTGCTAATCGGGGGGGTTGCAAGCGCCCGCCGCAACAAATCATCGAACCCTATGCGGGGCTCGCTGTCGGAGGTTCGGGTTTTTTGTGACTGAGTCAAAGAGTCCTCGCAAAACGGCCTTAAAGAACCTGGCGGCCCTCAACAAAGGGCGGGATGCCAATAACGTCTCGGTCGGGGTGTTATACCCCTATGGTCTCTATGCCAAGGAGCCGCGCAATCCCGCCTATGATCGCGATATCGCGATCACGACGGTTACGGTCGTAGAGCAAGGGTTGGAAAACGCGATCCTTCACGAGATAAGCCTACGAGCCGAAGCCGACGACATTTTGTTTATGGGACAGGCACCAATCATCCGCGACTTAGCGGACAAAATTAAGCTGGCGTACCTTCTCGGCATCATCGGCCCGCTCACCATGGCCGACCTAGGGTGCATCCGCGCAATACGGAACGCATTCGCGCACAGCCGGGAATATCTGGATTTCGACGTGCCGGAGCTGGTGGCCGTCCTAGAGACAATCACCTATCCTGATCGCTGGCCTGAAATGATGAGCGGCTCGGTGATGAAGGACCAGCGAGAGCGGTTCATACAGACATGCTTCCAGCTAGCGATGTACTTGCACGTTTACCCGCCCAAAGAGTCCGCTGGCCACATCATGCAGGAACGGGTCGCCGCGATCCGGCAATAGCCATTGCCTCAAACACGCATCCGATGATGGTATCCAAGTCACAAAAGCGCGGGTCGCAATCGTAATACGCTCGCCGCCCCGCTTCCATCATCGCGTCGGTTATCTCAATCTCGTTGGTAAAGTCGCCGGCCTGTCCCATTTTCCATACTCTCGATTCGGCGGTACGTCACGTATATAATTGCCCCGATACCCCGCGCGAGGTTCGCCAGGCGAACCGGAATTATCGCAGGGATCTGCGCGATGCCCAAAAGGATCGCCGCAACCATATCCGCGATTGGCGCCAATATCGCCAATATGATTATAACCGGCTGCCGAACGGCCAAACCGCTTATTATGCCGATCAATATTATCGCGACGGCAGCAATTATCGCACCCGACGGCTGACCCGCAACGATCGGGTCTATCGCGGTCGTGACAATCGTTATTATTGTCGGCGTTCAGACGGCACGACCGGCCTGATCGTTGGCGGTATCTCGGGCGGATTGCTCGGCAATTCTATTGCTGGTGGCGGATCAAGGACACTCGGCACGCTGCTTGGCGGCGGGATCGGGGCGTTGCTTGGCCAGTCAATCGATCGCGGCAACGTGACCTGCCGCTGATCGGGCGCTGCTGAGTAGCCAGTTGCCATTGGCATGCGCGACTGCCGTTAGCGGGCTGGTTTGCTCGCTTCCGGCAGAACGCGGATGTCGATCGCACCACGCGGTTTCAGATATTTGCGCACCACTGCCTGCACCTGCTCAGCGGTCACCGCGGCATAGCCAGTCTCCCGCGACAAGAAGCTGCTGAGCACGCGGGGATCGTCAAGATCGCGTGCCAGAACGCTCAACCAAATGCGACTGTCCGTCGTTTTTTCGCGAGCGATACTGCTCAATATGGTTGATCGAGTCCGTTCGAGATCATCGGCTGGCGGGCCGTTGGCCGCAAGCGCCGCGATCGCTTCCTCCAGCGCCTTTTCAAAGGCGGGGATCTTCCCGGCAATCAACTGCGCGCTGGCGCGAAACATGCCATAGCGTGGCAGCACGTCGGATTGGTTACTGCCCACAGACGGGGCATAGCTGCCGCCTTGCTGTTCGCGAAAGTTTTCGGTCAGCTGGGTCTGCAAAATCGATGCCGCAACGGTGAGTGCCCGACTTTCTGCAATATCAGCGAATAGTCCGGTCGTCGGCCAGTTGCGGAGGAATATCGCCTGATCGGCGGCACCCCGGTGGTATAGGGTGATGGGTTGGCGGGTCGGCGGTGATGGCCGCACATCGATTTGCGCTGCCGTTGGCGGCACATCCTGCCGTGGCGGCAAGGCGCCGAAGCTCGCAGCAACGGCGGCAATCAAGGCGGCGCGGTCATAATCGCCAACCACGACGATCTTAATCGGCCCTTCGGCCATGCGCGCATTCCAATAAGCCCGAAACGCGTCGTTGCTCAGCGCGCGTACCTCGTTGGGGTCTGGGATGCCCGCAAATCGCTTATCGCCATTGGTGAGATAGCTTTCACCATAGGCCGACAGCACCGATCCGGGTTGGCTGTAGATCGTGGCATAGCCGGAGTCGAACCCGGCCTTGAACCGCTCAAGCGACGATTCGGCATAGCGCACATGATCGACAAGCGCGGTCATTAACCGAAGGCTGTCGGCCAGATCGCGGCGGTTGGTTTGCGTATTTAGGTCCAGGCTACCGCGAAACATCCGGAGGTTGAATCCGATTTGTCGTCCGCTCGTTACCCGCGCGAGCTCATCGGCGGAAAATGGACCAATCCCCATGCTTATCAACGCGCCAGACGACCAGTCGAGTAAGCGCGCATCGGCATCCCGATTGAGCGCGCCGTGCCCGATTTGGACGAGCACGGTAACCGCATTTTTCTCGATCGCCGTCTGCTTGATGTCCAGCTCGACGCCATTGGCGAACATGATCCTTTCGGCATCGATCGCGGTGACTGGCCGGGTACTTGCCACGGTGCCGGGCGGCCCAGGCGCTTTCAATTCATCCAACGATGCCGCGCGGATCGTCTGCCCTTGCGCAGCGGCGGTGGTGCGGGCGCGTGCAAGTGCCGCCAGCAGGGTGGCATGGCCGCCATCAATCGCCATCGGCGCGCTGACCAGCATGCGCGGATCGGGTGCCAACAAGTCGCGGATCGTTGTTTGGATCAGCGCGGGGGTCACCACCGGCCGAATCTTCCCGAAAATCACGCTGACCACTTCCGGTGACGCGCTGACCGACCCCCGATCAACATCATTGGCAAACAGAGTTGCCAGCCCAGCAGACGTCGTATCTGGCCGGGCGATGATGGCGCGGTCAACTGAGAGTTTCAGATTGGCGAGCTCTTGGTCGATTTCGGCCTGGGCCGGCGGGGCATCACGCATGCCGTTCACAATCGCAAAGGTCCGATCCAGGGCAGCGGAGAATGCCCCTGGCTTTGGCATTATGGCTATCGTCAGCGCCTCGGTATCATGTCGCCGCGATCCGTAACTCGCGTTGGCCTGGTTGATTGGGCCCGTCGCCTGCGTCTCGGTCGACAGCCGCCGATTGAGGATTGCCAGGGCAATGGTGCGCATGACTTGCGGTAACGCTGTTTTGAGCGTGTCCGGTTTGTACACAAATGGCCGGATCCAACTGATCGTCGCAGCGCTGGGGGCGAGGGGATCGACGACCGACAGCGCGGGCGTCGGCGGCGACGCAAGCGTGCCGTAATCTGGCTCCGTCGGTTTAGGCCCGTCGCCCTGCCAGCGGCCAAAGGTCGTTTCTATCGCGGTGATCAGATCGTTGGGCTCGGCATCGCCGACGATGATCACCACGGCGCGTTCCGGGCGGTACCAGCGGCGCTGGAAGGCGCGTAAGCGATCGGCAGTGGCTGCAGCCAATGTTTCCGGGGTGCCGATGATATCGCGCCGTGCGGACAGCAGCCCGGGGATGAACAAGGTGTTGGTCGCGATTTTGAATTTCTCGCTAAGCGGCGTTGATCGCGCGGCGCGCTCGGCAAGGACGACCTTGCGCTCAATTTCCACCAGTTTCGCATCGATTGATGCGTTGGCCAGCATATCGGCCAGAATGCCCGTTGCCGTCGCCACAGAGGCGGCATCCGACTTGGGCAGATCGAGCTGGTAAAGCGTGGAATTGCGGGACGTGAAGGCGTTGGTATCCGCCCCGAAGCGCGCGCCCATCCGCTGCCAGACCTTCACCGCTTCGCCATCGCCCAAAGTCGGCGTCCCGCGAAACACCATATGTTCGACAAAATGCGCCCAGCCCTGTTCTTGGTCAGCTTCCATCAGGGCACCGACGTCAAGCCTTACCCGGATGGCAACATTGCCGGTCGGGCGGGCGTTGCGGCGCACGGCATAGCGCAGGCCATTGGCAAGCGTGCCGGTGCGCCACTGCGGATCGGCGGGAATGTCACTGCCGGCATGTTGCCAGGATGTGCTCGGCGGGGCGGCAATCCGCGAGAGCGGCGTGACGATTTTTGGGGGAGTAGCAGGCGGGGCGGTAACAGGTGGGGCCGTCACCGGTGGGGCAGGCGCAGGGCCAGGGGGCGTTCCCGGGACGGCTTGCTGGGTCGCGCCAAGCTGCGGCGCAAGGACAAGCAGCATCAGCAGCATTGCGCGCCAAGCGCGGTCGACCAATGCTCGCATGCGGATGAATCCCCGGTTCAGATAAGCGTATGTCTTCTCGGGCCAATCATGCACAGCAAAGTGCGGCTGGCGAGTGAAAACACGTGCTGCACCGTCTCAGGAACTGGCTTTGTGCGCGGCCACCAAGCCGCGCGCCGATACGATTCAGATGAAGCCGCCACCCAGAAAGAGCCGGAAGCCGCCGAAGATCAGCACCAGCAGGTTCAGATTGCGGCCGCTCTTGCTGTCGGACAGCAAGCCCAATGCGGTGCCGACAATGGCCATCGGCAAGGCAAGCCAGTTGAGCCAGCCGAGCAGGGGGACTAGCCCGACCAGGGCGATGACAAAGGCCACAAGGCCGACCAGGATCGAGAGGATGTTGAACATGGAACATCCATGCCGAACTGTATTACTCATGTCAAGCACCTGATTGCTGTTCTCCCCGGAAATCAGGCGCGCCACACGCTTCCTTAACCCCTTTTCAGCCATGGTCGATCGGACCCTCCTGGGAGTGTATTGATGGTTCGCTGCGGCATTCGTGCCCATTCTGCTCTTGGCTGGCCTTTCGCTGGCCTCTCGCGCGCTGCTCTTGCGGCGCTGGTGTTGCCGATTGCGCTTGCGGCCTGTGGCAACGGTGGCGCGGCCGATCGGAACATCGATTCGCTTGATGCCGAACTGGCTGACGGCAACAGCAGCGGCAACACACGCGATCCAGCGATGATGAGCGCGCTTCAGCAGCAGATCATGGTTGATCCCGCGCTCGCCAGCCAGGCCAATTACGATGCGATCCGTCCCCCGGCACAACCCTATTCTGCCCCCGCTGCCCCTGAAATGATGGCAGTGGGGCGCGGCACGACCGGCACCAGCACAAGTGAGACGTTGAAATCGGCCCCTGCGCCAGTGCGCGGCCAAGGCTGCCCAAAATGCAGCGCCGCGCGCGAATCGCTTACCTTGGGTGGCCTGGCTGAACGCCAATCCCCGCAAAGCACCAGTGCCTGTGCTGCCAATATCAATTATTCCACTGGCTGGGCGAACCGCTTGCCCGGTGATGTGCCGCTCTACCCCGATGCGCGCGTGCGCGAGGCAGCAGGCGCAGACAGCCAGACCTGCGCGCTACGCGTCGTTAGCTTCGCCAGCACGGCGCCACTGCAAACAGTGCTGGATTGGTATTATACGCGGCTCAGCAAGGTGGGATATTCCGCCGAGCACCAGGCCGATGGCGACGATCATGTCCTTGCGGGCACCAAAGGTGAGGCTGCTTTCGCCGTATTTGCCAGCGTGCGTAACGATGGCGGTACCGACGTCGATCTCGTCGTCAATCGCGGCAACTAGTCACGCATTTTTGCCGCTGGGTTCTCATTTGCGGCCATTCGCGCTACGGCGCTGCATGTTTTCACTTCCACTCGTGATGATCGGCGGGGCGCTTGGTGCCGGTGCCCGCTATTTGGTTGGCCGCTGGCTGCTGGCGATGTTGGGCCCCGGCTATCCCTGGGGCACGCTTGCGGTAAACCTGTTCGGCGGCCTGGCGATGGGCCTATTGGTCGGCGCATTGGCGCGGCTATCGGCTGGGGAAGGGGTGCGCCTGTTCCTGGCGGTCGGCGTGCTGGGGGGCTTCACGACGTTTTCGGCCTTCTCGCTAGAAGTCGTGGCGATGATCGAACGCGGTGCAGCCGTTGCGGCGCTTGGCTATGCGTTGTTGTCGGTGATCGGCGCGGTTGTCGCACTGTTCGCTGGACTGGCCGTAACGCGGGTGATGGCATGAGCGACAAGAGCAAAAGCGCGGCCACGGCCGCTGATGTCCGCCAGTTTACCGTTGGCAGCGATGACGATGGCATCCGGCTTGATCGCTGGTTCAAGCGGCATCTGGAGGGGACGAGCTTCACCACCGTCGCCAAATGGGCGCGCACCGGCCAATTGCGCATCGACGGCGCGCGGGCGACGCCGGGCGACCGGCTGGTCGCGGGGCAAGTGCTGCGCGTGCCGCCCGCTGAGCCCGTCCATGTCGATGCACCTAAGCCAAAGCTGCGTGATCGCACGCCACTGACGCCGGATGAGGAATCCTTCATCCAGGAACTCGTCATCCACAAGGATGCGCAGGCAATCGTCATCAACAAGCCGCCCGGCCTCGCCACGCAGGGGGGCACCAAGACCACCGAGCATGTCGATGGCCTGCTCGACGGGCTTTGCTTCGAAAGCGAAGGACGGCCCAAGCTTGTCCACCGGCTCGACAAGGATACGAGTGGCGCTCTTTTGGTTGCGCGTAACGCCCGCGCGGCCGGGCATTTTGCCAAGGCCTTTTCCAGCCGCACCGCGCGGAAAGTCTATTGGGCGCTGATCGTCGGCGTGCCCGATATCTTCGACGGGATGATCGAGCTGCCGATCGGCAAGCAACCGGGATCGGGCGGCGAAAAAATGCATGTCGATGAGGAGAATGGCAGCCCGTCGCGCACCCGCTACCGCGTGATTGAGCGCGCCGGCAATCGCGCCGCCTGGGTCGAGCTCCAGCCCTTGACCGGGCGCACCCACCAGCTGCGCGTGCATATGAACGCGATCGGCCACCCGATTGTTGGCGACGGCAAATATGGCGGCGCAGCCTCGTTCCTGACCGGTGGCGTCAGCCGCAAGATGCACCTCCACGCCCGCCGCATCCGCATCGATCATCCCGATGGCGGGCAGATTGACGTGCGGGCCGACCTGCCCCCGCATTTTGCCGAAAGCCTGAAATTGCTCGGTTTCGACGAAAAACTGGGCGATGCGATGGTGCTCGACGAGGTCAAGTTCAGCGAAACGCCTGAAGGCAAGCGCCGCGCCGCCGCCGCCATCGCCAAATCACGTCGGCAGGAGCGCAAAGGCGAACGTCGCGGGCGGCAGCGGCAATAAGACCGCGCCGATGCACCCCAATAAGGCATTCCGACACGGCGACGACGCGGCGCTGATTGCCTGGGCAAGCCGCATCGGCTTTGCCCATTTGATGATCGCGACGGCGGACGGGCCAATGGTCGTGCATGCCCCGATCGTGCAGACCGGGCCGACCGCGCTGTCCTTCCATGTCGCGCGTGCCAACCGGGTTCATCCCCATCTGGATGGCGCGCGGATGATTGCCAGCATCGCTGGGGCAGAAGGTTATGTGTCGCCGAACTGGTATGCCGATGGCGCCAACCAGGTACCGACCTGGAATTATGTTGCTGTCGAGCTGGAAGGCACAGTGCACGCGCTTGATGAAGATGGCCTGGTCGCCCAGCTCGATGCGCTCGCGGCCGAACACGAACCACGCGTCTTGCCCGATAATCCATGGACTCGCGACAAGATGGACGAAACGCGATTCCGCGCGATGCTGCGCGCGATCGCTGGCTTCGACCTCAGGGTTGATCAGGTGCGCGGGACGACCAAGCTAAGCCAGAACAAATCGGCGGGCGACCGCGCCCGAGTGATCGCCGGGCTGGAGCAGAGCGGCAACGCAGTGTTAGCGGATGCCATGCGCAGCGATGGAGAGTGAAACCCGAGGATCAGTCCTTCTCGTCCTCGCGCGGTAGTTCGGGCTGATCATCAACCGCTGATGCGCGGGGGGCTGCCGGCACGCTGCACCGTTTGTATAGGCCAAGGCCCTTCAAATAGCCGCGCCGCACCGATCCGGCATAGACAGCGGCTTCCGCCCGGCGCTGCGCCTTGTCTGCACCGGTCAACACGCGGACAAGGCCCAGGCCTGGGATGAAGGCGTTGACCACACCCCGTGCGGCGGCGGCGGCGATCACGGATGCCTCCCCCTTTTTCTTGGCTGGCGTGTCGACATCGGGGCCAAGGGCTTCGGTTAGTTTTCGGACTTCATCGGCAATGGCGCTGCAGGTTTTGGTATTGGCCGATGAATAAGGTGCAGAGGCAGCGAGCTGCAGAATCTCGGGGATCTTGTCTTGCTTGATCTTGGTGTCGCGCAACGGCTGCTCAGCGGCGCGCCGAATGGAAGTGTCGTTTTCCTGCGCCACAGACGGGGCGGAAATACAGGCCAGGGCCATCAAGGGCGCCGTAACGGAAATCATTTTCAAGCGCATCGATAGTCTCCGATCCAGCATCCCCGCCGACATTGCTCCTAGAGGCTTGTTGACGCCTTGTCGAAGCTGGCTGCGTGATCAGATGGCCAATGATACCGCATTGCGACGTCGCAGCGCGCATAACGGGTGCCAAAGGTCTGCATGATCCCCGCATCATGCTGGAAGCCGAGCTTCTCATAGAGGTGGATCGCCGGTGCACATGCCTTGTTGGTCAGCAGATAAAGCGTCTCGGCGCCCATCATTCGGGCGCGGTCGATGACGGTCGCTAACAGGAATTCGCCGACCTTGCGCCCGCGCGCGCTCTGGCGGACCCCCATCTTGGTCAACTCGAACTGGCGCGTACCGGTCTTCTGCAAGGCACAAGCCCCAACGATACCCAGCCCGGCTGCTTCAACGAACAATATCGTCCCGCCGGGATCGACGATCCGTGCGCGCGGATTGAGCAGGACGTCGCGATCGGTGTCTTCCATGCGGAACATGGCCGTGATCCATTCGGCGTTGATGTCATGGAAATCGCCGGCGAGCGCGTCGCTATACGGGCGGATCACCAGCCCATTGCCGCGTTTGTCGAGGGGCGTGGCCGACAGCGCGGCTTCGATCTGGTTCAGCTGATCGGGCAACGGCCCGGATACCCCGACGCAAAGATCAATCACCGCTGATTCGACACGCGGCCAGACATCGCGCTTCGATCGGGCGATCATGGCGATTCCGTTTGGGGTAAGCGTGACCGTTTTCTGGCGTTGATCGCGACCGATCCGCTCAATGCTGACCAGGTCAAGTGCCGCAAGGCGAGTCAGCAACCGCGTGATCGCCGGCTGGCTCAGCTGCATTGCTTCAACCAATTGGCCAATTGTCATCGGTCCCGCTTGGTCCAGGGCGGCAAGCACGGGATATTGGCTCGGTTGGATCGGCAAGCCCGCTTCGGCAATGATGCTGCTGACATCGCCTTGCAGCCGTTCGGCGAGCCGCTTCAGTCGGCTGCCCAGAAACAACATGCTGTGATCTGCCAAAATGTCCATCATCACCCTCCAACTACATAGTCAGTTATATAACAAGCTATGTATATCGGCAAGGCTGAGGCCCGCTTGGTAAATCCGGCGGATCGACCGGGGCAACTACCTTCAGCGACAGAGTTTGTAGCTAGGCGGTTTTCATCGCATCAAGCAGTCGCTTGACCTCTTGCGATCGGCCACGCGGGACGATCAGCAGATCATTGCCGCTCGCTACCACGATCAAATCGTTCATGCCGACCATCGCGATTCGGATTGAATCGCTGCGCACCAGACAATTACTGCTGTCGAGCAGCACGACATCGCCCTGCACGCTGTTGCCCTGCTCATCGGCAGGACTGAGCAGATGCAGCGCGTCCCAGCTGCCGACATCGCTCCACCCCATGCTGACCGGCACAACGGCGACCCGATCAGCCTTTTCCATCACCGCATAATCGATTGATTGGGCTGGCGAGGCGGCAAAGGCGTTGGCATCTGGCGCAATCCGGCACCCGTCATGCTTGGCCAGCGCCATGGCGCGGGTTGCCGCTTCCAGCATCGTTGGCGCATGCGTGGCGAGTGCTGCCAGAAAGGCATCAGCGCGAAACAGGAAAATGCCGCCATTCCAATAATGGTCGCCCGCGGCGAGCATCGATTCTGCCCGATCAAGCGGCGGTTTTTCGACAAAATGGAGCACCTTGTGGACGCCCGGAGTCATCTCCTCGCCGGTTTGGATCCAGCCATAGCTGGTTTCGGGCGATCGGGGATCAATACCAAAGGTGATCAGCCATCCCTGCTCGACGAGCGGCAATGCGCGTTCGACCGCTGCGTGAAAGGCAGCGCCATCTTCAATCGCATGATCGGACGGCATCACCAGCAAGGCTTGATTGCCCCCACCTGCAGCAATCGCAGCGAGCGCGATTGCGGGGGCGCTGTTGCGGCCAAATGGCTCAAGGATCAACGCCTGCAGCGGCAGGTCGATTGCCGCCATCTGCGCTTCGACTTCGCTGGCATGTTGTGCATTGGCGACAATGATCGGCGCGGTGAAGCGATCATCGCCAGCGGTGCGCTTTGCGGTGAGTTGTAGCATCGTCTCTTCGGCGGTGAGCGCCAGCAGTTGCTTCGGCCGTTCGGGGCGCGACATCGGCCATAACCGGGTGCCCGTCCCCCCCGACAGGATAACAGGAACGATAGATGTGTCGTGAGACATCAATTTCTCCTCAACAGCCAGCGATAGACCTGGCCGTGCGATAGGGAAACTGCCCAGTCCGCCAGACGTCGCATCGCAGCAGCGGTTTTTTTGAAAATTTATGCCATCACCCGCGCAGCTATGTCGGAATTGTTTACACTTGGTCAGCTAGAAGGCGGGGGCCATGATCAGATTATTCAAGCATTATGTCCCCAACGCGGTGTTGTTACTCGCGATTCTGGACATCATCCTGCTGCTCGTATCGGGGGAGCTGGGCTGGGTGTTCCGGATGGGGCAGCTCGACAAGCAGGTGCTGCCGATCATCACGCGGATGCCCCAGCTAATCTGCTTTGCCGTTACCCTTGAAATCGCGATGATCGCGGTTGGTGTCTATGGTGCCGGCGCGCTGCAATCGCTGCGTTATGCGACCGCGCGGCTGATCGTGGCGGTGTCGCTGGGCATCATCGTGCAAAGTGCGATCTATTACCTGGTGCCCGCGCTCGATTTCTGGCGTTCAAATCTGCTCTACGGGATGGGCCTGGCGGTCGTCGCACTGATTTTGTTGCGGATCTTGCTGGGTAAGACCCTCGGCAGCCAGGCGTTCAAGCGCCGGATCGTCGTGCTCGGCGCGGGGTTGCGTGCGCAGCGGCTGAAAACGCTTGCGCAGGCGCCGGGCGCGGCCTTTGTCGTCGTCGGCTATGTCTCGATGAGCGAGGCTAATCGCGTCATCCCAGAGGCGATTGCGCGCGACGCGATCTATAATCTGGCTGACCATGTCGTGCTGCTCAACGCTAGCGAAGTGGTGCTCGCGCTGGAGGAACGGCGCAACGCCTTGCCGCTTAAAGATCTGTTGCGGATCAAGACGACCGGCGTGCACGTCAACGAGATTTCGACTTTTCTTGAACGCGAAACCGGCCGGGTTGATCTTGATAGCGTCAACCCCAGCTGGCTGATTTTTTCCGACGGCTTCTCCTCGGGCCGCATGCTCTCAGGTGCCTTCAAGCGCTTGTTCGATATCGCCGCCAGCCTGATCCTAATCGTGGTGACGGCGCCGCTTGTCCTGATCACCGCGCTGGCGATCAAATTTGAAAGCAAGGGACCGATCCTGTACCGGCAGCGCCGCGTTGGCCTGTACAATGTCGGCTTCGATATCGTGAAGCTGCGCTCGATGCGCCAGGATGCCGAGGTGAACGGCAAGGCCGTGTGGGCGGAGAAGGACGATCCGCGCATCACCCGCATCGGCCGGATCATCCGCAAAACGCGCATCGACGAGATCCCCCAGGCCTGGAGCGTGCTCAAGGGTGAAATGAGCTTTGTTGGTCCGCGTCCGGAACGCCCGCAATTCGTCGATGATCTCGAACAGCAGCTGCCTTATTATGCTGAGCGCCACATGGTGAAGCCAGGCATCACGGGCTGGGCGCAGATCAATTACCCCTATGGCGCGTCGATTGAGGATAGCCGGCAGAAGCTGGAATATGATCTCTATTACGCGAAAAACTATTCGCCGTTCCTTGATCTGCTGATCCTGCTGCAGACGATCCGCGTCGTGCTGTGGCCTGAAGGCGCGCGGTGACGCGGTGACCGCGACATTGATCCTCTGGGCGCATGCCCTGATCGCGCTGTTGTTCGGCGCGCTGGCGGTATCTCAGCTTAATCGCGCCGGTACCGGACTGCCGCGCTTGGCGTTTCTGGTTGCGCTATCCGCGACGGCGCTGTGGGCGCTGGCGATCGCCGGTATCGGCGTTAGCGACTTGATGAGCTGGATTGCCGAAGCCGCCCGCAACATCAGCTGGCTGGTATTCATGGCCGCGCTGGTGCGGCGGGATCGCAGCGCGCGGATGGGCACTGAAATTCGCCTGATTTATGGTGTCGTGCTTGTCGTGGTGATTGCCGCAGGCGGCCTGTCGGCAATGGCCGCGGTCGTGGTCGGCCGGGCCGATCTGGCCGGCATCGCCGAGGTCGCCGTGATCATGCGGATGCTGGTCGCCGTGGCCGCTTTGGTGCTGGTCGATCATCTGTACCACGCGGTCGCCCCGGCGGCGCGTGGCGGTATCCGGCTGGCAGCGCTGGCGCTGGCTGGCATGTGGCTGCTCGATCTTAGCCTCTATACAATGGCCTTTCTTGGTATCGGCGATGCGTCGGTGCTGATCCTGGCGCGCGGCATCGCGATGGGGGCAATTGCGCCGCTGTTTGCGCTCGCGGTTCACCGCAATGGCGATTGGACGCTGCAATTGTCCCGCGCGGTTGCCTATCGATCGCTTTCGGCGGCGGCGATCGGGTTGTATATTTTGGCGATGGTTTTGGGGACCGGCGCATTGGCGGCAATCCCGGCACCCTATGGCCGGATTGCGCAGACCGCGCTGGTGCTTGGCTCCACCACCGCGATCGTCACTATCCTGTCTTCGCCCTGGTTACGCGCTTGGATCAAGGTGAAGCTTGCCAAGCATTTTTTCAGCCACCGCTATGATTATCGCGCTGAATGGCTGCGCTTTACCGATACATTGGGCAAGCCCGGTGACGGCGCGGCCACGCTGGAGGCCCGTATCGTCAAAGCAGTCGCTGATTTGACGGATTCGCCCGGCGGCATGCTGCTGGTGCCCGATGGTTCGGGTCTGGGGCAGGGGGCGATGTGGAACTGGGACCCAACCGGCCTGCCAACCCAAATCGGTGAAAACAGCCTTGCCCGCTATCTCGAATCTTCAGGGCGGATCATCGCGCTTGATGACGTGCGCGCGGACAGTGCCGATTCAGCCGAAATGACCTGCGTGCCAATCTGGATGCTCGATCGCGGCGATGCCTGGGTCCTCGTCCCGCTGGTGCATTTCGGAAAGCTCACTGGGGCTATCCTGCTGGCCCGTCCGCAGATTGATCGCCGCCCGGATTGGGAAGATCTCGATCTGCTGCGTATCGCGGGGCGGCAGGTTGCCAGCTACCTCGCCGAAGCCCGCGCGCAGGAGGCCTTGTCTGAATCGCAGCGTTTCGATGAATTCAACCGTCGCTTCGCCTTCATCATGCACGATATCAAAAATCTGGTGAGCCAGCTCAGCCTGGTCGCCCGCAATGCCGAACGCCACGCCGAGAACCCCGATTTCCGCGCTGACATGATCGCGACGCTCAAGGATTCCGCCGCGCGGATGAACGATTTGCTCGCGCGCCTTTCGCAGCATCACAGCGCCCGACCGGAGGCACTCGCGGCGGTCGAGATCGTGCCGCTGGTCGAACGCGTCGCCGCGCTCAGGCGCGCGCAGCATCCGATTGCCACAGGGGGGCTGCGCGATGCGCTGATCCTCGCCGATCCCGTGCGGGTCGAACAATTGCTTGGCCATTTGCTGCAAAATGCAATTGAGGCGAGCCCATTGGGTGATCCGATCACGATCATGGTGGCGCGGGCTGGCGAGGAGATTGCGATCGATATTGTCGATCATGGATCGGGCATGAGCCCCGCCTTTATCCGTGACAAATTGTTCAAACCCTTTGTCTCTTCCAAGCCAGGCGGCTTTGGGCTCGGCGCGTTTGAGGCGCAGCAATTGGCCGAAGCGATGGGCGGCCGCGTCGAAGTCTTCAGCCGCGAAGGGGAGGGGACGCGCTTTCGCGTATCCTTGCCAATGGCGGGGGCAGGTGCCGATCATGTGGCGCGTGCCGCATGACCGCAATCCGGAAATTGCTCATCGTTGAGGATGATCTGGGCCTGCAGCGTCAATTGCGCTGGGCCTATGATGGCTATCAGGTGTTCGTCGCCAGCAACCGCGCCGAGGCGATCGATCTGTTGCGCGCTGAGGTGCCCGATGTCGTAACGCTGGATCTGGGCCTGCCGCCTGATCCGGACGGCGTGACCGAAGGCTTTGCTACGCTTGATGCGATCCTGTCGCTCAAGCCTGATACCAAGGTGGTCGTCGCCTCTGGCCACGGCGCGCGCGAAAGCGCGCTCAGGGCGATCGAACACGGGGCCTGGGATTTTTATCAAAAGCCCATCGACATCGATCAGCTCGGCCTGATCGTCTCGCGCGCCTTTCACGTCCACGCTCTCGAAGCCGAAAACCGGCGACTGGCTGATACTTCGGCAGGCGCCGCAGCGTTCGGGGGGATGATCACCGCTGCCCCAGAAATGTTGAAGGTTACCCGCACGATTGAACGCGTCGCGCCTGCCGATGTCTCGGTGATGCTGCTCGGCGCTAGCGGTACCGGCAAGGAATTGCTCGCGCGCGGCCTGCACGAAGCGAGCCGGCGGCGCGGCGGTGCCTTTGTGGCGATCAACTGCGCGGCGATTCCGGAAACGTTGCTCGAATCCGAACTGTTCGGCCATGAAAAGGGGGCGTTCACCGGTGCCGTAAAAACCACCGAGGGCAAGATCGAGCAAGCCCAGGGGGGCACGCTGTTCCTTGACGAGGTCGGCGACATACCGCTGGCGTTGCAAGTGAAGTTGCTGCGGTTCCTGCAGGAGCGCGTGATCGAGCGGATCGGCGGGCGCAAGCCAATTGCCGTTGATACGCGGATCGTCTGCGCAACCCACCAGGATGTCGATGCGATGATCGCTGATGGCCGGTTTCGCGATGACCTTTATTACCGGCTTGCCGAAATCGTCGTGCGGATCCCCTCGCTGGCTGAGCGGACCGGCGATGCGGGGTTGCTGGCGCGGCACTTCCTGAAGAAATACGCCAAGGCGATGCATTCGGGCGTGACCAGCCTGGCGCCCGATGCGCGCGCAGCAATTGATGCCTGGGGCTGGCCGGGCAATGTCCGCGAACTTGAAAACCGCATGAAGCGAGCGGTGATCATGGCGGAAGGCAAGGCAATCACCGCCGCCGATCTTGATCTGGAAACGGGTGCGTTGCCCGAGCCACTGAACCTGAAGGCCGTGCGCGAAACCGCTGATCGCACCGCGATCCGCCACGCCTTGTCGCGCGCCGAAGGGAATATCTCCAACACAGCCAAGCTGCTCGGCATCAGCCGGCCGACGCTGTATGATTTGCTGAAATCCTATGATCTTCAAGCTTAAGTCGATCGGCCTGGCGCTGGCGGGGCTGGCCCTGGGGGCGGCCGGGCTGGTTGCCGTCGCGCGGCAATCAACCGCGCATGCCGATCCCGCCACCGCGCGGCAGTCGCTTGCGCTCAGCCTGACATTGTTCAACCAGGGCAATGCCACCGCCGCGCGCAGCCATGCGTTGAAAGCGGTCAGTCAGGATCCGAGCTGGGGCCTTGCCCATGCCGTGCTCGCGCGGACCTATCTGGCGCTCGGCGAAGGGCAGGCGGCAGAGGGCGAATTGCGCCGTGCCCGCGATTCAGGTTTTGACATGGGGCGGGCGCATCAGCTTTCGGCAGAAGCGTGGCTGCTCCAGGGCGATGCCAAGCGAGCGCTTGCGGAAGCAGACAAGACGGAGCCGCGCTACCGGCTTTATGGCCAGCGAATCGCCGCGCGGGCGCTCGCCGTGCAGGGCAAGCTGCCGCAAGCGCAGCGCGTGCTGGCTCAGGTGCTGCGCGCAACCAACGGGAATGACGGGCTGGCCTGGGCCGATCTTGGCCGCGTTCGCCAGCAATCCAGCGATATTGGCGGGGCGATCACGGCGGCCGATCGGGCGCTCGCCATTGATCGCGGCAATGTTGATGCGCTGGTGCTGCGCGGTGAGCTGATGCGCAGCCAATATGGCTTGATTGCGGCCTTACCCTGGTTCGAAACCGCGTTGAAGGTTGATCCCTGGCGGCATGATGCGCTGATCCAATATGCCGCCACGTTGGGCGATGCCGGGCGCTATTCGGCGATGCTGGAGATGACCCGGCGTGCGCTCGCGGCGCGGCCCGGCAGCCCGCAGGCACTGTATCTGCAAGCGGTGATGGCTGCACGGGCGGACAATGATGATCTGGCGCGCAGCCTGCTTCAGCGCACCAATGGCGCGCTTGCTGGCCAGCCCGGCGCCTTATTGCTTGGCGGGTTGCTTGATTTCCGCGCTGGTGCCTATCAGCAGGCGATTGATCAGTGGCGCTGGTTGCTCAGCGTGCAGCCGATGAATCTCGAAGCCCGTCGGCTGCTGGGGGCGGCCTTGCTCAAATCGGGCGATTCGCGCGGTGCGCTGGATATTGTTCGGGCGATTGCGGTGCGCGGCGATGCTGACAGCTATGTGCTCGGCTTGGCCGGGCAGGCCTTTGAACAGAGTAATGAACGCGATTGGGCGGCGCGATTGCTCGATCGCGCTGCCATTCCCGCGCGCGATGATGCCAAGCCGTTCGGCAGCGACACGCCGGTCGCCGATGCCGCAGGCGCGCTGGGTCGCCGTCCCGATGATCCGATCGCCGCCGTCACCTATATTCGCGGGCTGATCGATGATGGCCAGGCCGCCAGCGCGCTTGCCGAGGCGCAGCGGCTGGCCCGGCTGTTCCCTGGCGCACCGCAGGGGCACCTCCTGGTCGGCGATACGTTGATGATGATGAAGCGGTTCGATGCGGCGGCCAGCGCCTATGCCCGTGCCGCCAATCTGCGGTTCGACGAAGCAACGATGCTCCGTTCGGTCGAGGCGCTTGATCGTGCCGGTGATCGGGAGAAGGCAGCGACGGTGTTGGCGCTGTTCCTCTCGCAAAATCCGCAAAACATCGTCGCCCGTCGGCTTACCGGTCATTGGCAAATCGCCAGCGGCGACTGGGATTCCGCCATCACGACGCTGGAGGGGTTGCGCGCCCAGCTTGGCAATCGCGATGCCGCGTTGCTTGCCGAACTTGGCCTGGCCTATGCCGGTGCCGATGATGTCGACAGCGCGCGGCTTTATGCCGCGGCGGGCTATCGGCTGGCCCCGCTCAACCCGGCAACCACTGATGCATTTGGCTGGGCGTTGTTCCAGGCGGGCGAAGACAAGGCGGCGCTTGAACTGATGCGCAAGGCCGTGTCGATTGCGCCGCGCCATGCCGGTTTGCGCTGGCACATCGCCCAGGTGGAGGCGGAACTGGGCGACAAGCTTGCCGCCCGCGCCGATATCGCCCGCGCGCTTGCCGATCCGCGCTTCCCCAATCGTGCAGAAGCGCGTGCATTACTCGCCACCCTGGGGACGTGACCGACGCGGTTGCTACCCCAAAGCTTCGAGCTGTTCCGCCAATTCCAGCCAGCGCAGTTCCGCCGCTTCCTTCTCCGCGCGCTCGCGTTCAATGGCCTTGCTGAGCGCTTCGAACCGCGCAAAATCGCGCGTGTAGAGATTGGGATCGGCGAGTAGCGCTTCGTTGCGCTTGATCGTCTGGTCGATCTCTTCGATCCGCTTGGGCAGCAGGTCATAATCCCGCTGATCCTTATAGCTCAGCTTGGCACGGGGCGCGGGCGGCGGCGTTGGCGCGGCTGGGTTGGCCTTGTTGGTGGCCGGCCGTTTGGGCTGTTCGCGTTGACTGCGCTGACGCTCCCATTCTTCATAGCCACCGGCCACGACATCGACATGGCCACTGCCGTCGAGCCCCAGCGTGATCGTCACGGTCCGGTCGAGGAAATCGCGATCATGGCTGACGATCAGCACGGTGCCATCATAATCGCCGATCACTTCCTGGAGCAGATCGAGCGTTTCGAGATCAAGATCATTGGTCGGCTCGTCGAGCACCAGCAGATTGGAGGGTCGGGCAAATTCGCGCGCCAGCAGCAGGCGCGATCGTTCGCCACCGGACAGGGTGGCAATCCGCGCCTCGGTCATGTTCGGATCGAACAGGAATTCCTTCAAATAGCCGGCAATGTGCTTCTTGACGCCCTGCACTTCGATCCATTCGCCACCGTCGCACAGCACGTCGCGCACCGTTTTTTCCGGCGACATCAGGCTGCGCTGCTGATCAATGATCACCCCGTCCAGCGTCTTGGCCAGGCGGATATGGCCGATATCGGGCGCGATTTCGCCGGTCAGCAGCTTGAGCAGCGTGGTCTTGCCCGCGCCGTTCTTGCCGACAATGCCGATCCGGTCGCCGCGCGTGACGCGCAGCGTCAAATTGTCGGTGATCGTGCGGTCGCCATATTTCTTGGTCACGCCCTTGGCGTCGATCACCGTCTTTGTGCGGACATCGTCATTGCCGATCGAGAGGTTGGCGGCCCCCTGCGGCCCCAGCATCGCCGCCCGCGTCGCGCGCATTTCCTTCAGCTTGGCGAGCCGTCCCTGGTTGCGCCGTCGCCGTCCGGTCACGCCGCGCAGCAGCCAATGTTCCTCAAGCTTCAGCTTGGCATCAAGCCGTTCGGCATTGCGCGCTTCCTCGGCATAAACCTGTTCAGTCCATGCTTCGAACCCGCCAAAGCCAACCTCGGCCCGGCGGATGGCGCCACGATCGAGCCACAGCGTCTGTTTGGTCAGCCGCGTCAGGAAGGTGCGATCATGGCTGATCACGACAAAGGCGCCGCGAAACCGCGCCAGCCAGTTTTCGAGCCATTCAATCGCGGCAATGTCGAGATGATTGGTCGGTTCGTCGAGCAACAGTACATCGGGGTCCTGCGCCAGCGCACGGACGATGGCGGCGCGGCGGCGCTCCCCGCCAGAGGCGCTCGCGGCTTCGCGGCTCAGATCAATGCCGAGCTGATCGGCGATTGCCTCTGCCTCATGCTTTTCCGGGGCGTCGTTGCCGGCCAGCACGAAATCTTCCAGCGTGGCAAAGCCAGTGACCTGCGGGTCCTGTTCCAACAGGATCACGCGGGTGCCCGGCACGATGGTGCGCCGCCCCTCGTCGGCCTCAATCCGCCCGCCGATCAGCTTGAGCAGCGTCGTCTTGCCCGCCCCATTGCGGCCGATCAGCGCCAGCCGGTCGCGCGTGCCGATATGAATGTCGAGGTCGCGGAACAACCAGCCGGACCCCTGAACGAGCCCGAGATTTTCATATGCAAGAATTGGTGCGGCCATGCAGCAGCCGTTAGGGGGCTTGTTGCGCTGCGGCAAGTTTCTGTTGGCTGACAAGCGCATTCACGGGCTGTTCAAGCCGCGATGGCTATGCCAATCCCCATGAACATGAAGTTTCCCCTCGTCTTGGCGGCCTGCGCAGTGCTCACGTCGTGCAGCCATGCCCATGCCCAGCGTCGCGGCGATCAGGTCGAAGTGCTGGTGCAGATGCGTACTGGCCGGCTGTTGCCGCTGCCTGAAATCGAACGGCGGGTGCTGCCGACGATGCGCGGTGCGCAATATATCGGCGTTGATTTCGATTCGCTCAGCGGGATTTACACGTTGAAGTTCCTGCGCAATGGCGATGTCATCTGGGTCGATGTCGATGGTCGTTCCGGGCAGGTTATCGGCAGGACTGGCAATTGACCCGCGTCGCGGACGCGACCGAGCAGGGGGAAGACAAGATGCGCGTTTTGATCGTCGAGGACGAACCAAGCCTGGGCCAGCAGCTGAAAAACACGCTGGAAGGCGCTGGCTATGCGATCGATCTCGCCACGGATGGCGAAGAAGGTCTCTTCCTGGGCCAGACCGAAAACTATGATGCGGTTGTGCTCGATCTCGGCCTGCCGGAGATTGACGGGCTCACCGTGCTCGATCGCTGGCGCCGGGATGGCAAAGTGATGCCCGTACTGGTGCTGACCGCGCGCGATAGCTGGTCTGACAAGGTCGCCGGGCTTGATGCTGGCGCGGATGATTATGTTGCCAAACCCTTTCAGTCCGAAGAGCTGATCGCCCGGCTGCGGGCATTGATTCGGCGCGCGTCGGGCAACGCCTCGTCGGAACTCACAGCGGGCGATATCCGGCTCGATACCCGCTCGGGTAAGGTCACCAAGGCCGGCGATCCGGTGAAAATGACCGCGCAGGAATATAAATTGCTGAGCTATCTGCTCCATCACAAGGGCAAGGTCGTCAGCCGTACCGAGCTGATCGAACATATCTATGATCAGGATTTTGATCGCGATTCGAACACGATTGAGGTGTTCGTCACGCGCATCAGGAAAAAGCTGGGGCAGGACGTCATCACCACGATCCGCGGCCTCGGCTATAGCCTGGAAGATCCCGATGCTTAGCCACTCGGCCCGGTCTCCGGCCGCGGTGGTGATGGCACCGCGATTCTAGCCGCATGGCCGATGCCCCTGCGCCCAGCGAAATCCCGGCGCGCCTGCCGCCGGTGAAGGTGCCGCTATCGGTGCCATCCCGCACCGAAACACAGACGTCAGGCTCGCTCAGCCGCCGAATGATCATCATCGCGGCGGTGTGGATCACGGTGTTGCTGACCGGTGGGGCCTTTGCGCTTGATCGAGTTCTCACCAATGCGGTGACGCGCAGCTTTGATGACCAGCTGGAATATGTGCTGACCGCGCTGATCGCCTCGGCCGAGATCGGGCCCGACAAAGAGGTGATCTTCAACCGCGAACCTGCGGATCAGCGTTTTCTGGAAGCCTATTCAGGCCTGTATTGGCAGGTCAGCGGCAAGAATAGCGAGGATTTCGTGTCGCGATCGCTATGGGATCGGCGGCTGAAATATGGCGATAATCACAGCGATCTGCGCATCCATATCTATGACAGCAACCAGTTCCCCGACGAAAAATTGCGGGTGGTGGAGCGCGATGCCCGGCTGCCAGGCGCGCCGGTGCGCTGGCGTTTCCAGGTCGCGGCCAGCCGTGTTGCGCTCAACCAGCAGATTGCGACGCTCCGTCAGACTTTGCTGATCAGCTTCGCGCTGCTTGCGGTCGGGCTGATCGGGATGGCGGGCCTGCAAGTCTATTACGGCCTGTCCCCCTTGCGCAAATTGCGCGAAGAAATCGCCCGGATGCGGGCCGGCGAATCGCGGCAGATCGATCGATCAATGCCGATCGAAGTCGCGCCGATGGTTGAGGAGCTGAACGGCCTGATCGAACATAATGAGCGCCAGGCCGAAGAAGCGCGGCGGCACGCGGGCAACCTAGCCCATGCGCTGAAAACGCCGCTGACGGTGATCATGAATGCCGCGACCGCCAATGCCGAGGATCTGGGCCCCACCGTGATCCGCGAGGCGACGACGATGCGTCGGCAGGTCGATCACCACCTTGCCCGCGCGCGCGCGGTTGGCCGGCGTGGTAACGCCCATAGCCGGGCGGATGTGTGGCCAAGCCTTGAGTCGGTCGAACGCGCGGTGGGGAGACTCTACAGCCATGTCCGCTTCGATTTGGACGGACCAAAGGATCTGAAAGCGCATGTTGAGCGCCAGGACCTTGATGAAATGCTCGGCAATCTCATCGAGAATGCGGCGAAATATGGCGGCGGTAGCGTCTTTGTCACGGTCAAGGCGCAGGCGGGCTTTGTCGAATTCCTGGTCGAGGATGATGGCCTTGGCATCCCTGAAAGCGAGCGCCATCGTCTATTCGATCGTGGCGCCCGGCTTGACACGGGCAAACCGGGTACTGGCCTTGGCCTCGCAATCGTCCGCGATGTCGCTGAAATCTATGAAGGCACCGTCAGTCTGGAAGAGAGCGAGGATCTCGGCGGATTGCTGGTGCGGCTCCGCTTACCAGCTGCGAGTTGATCATCGCTATCGTTTGGCACCGCCCCGCATCTGGCATCGCGCTCGCTGCGTATCTCCATCCGTAACCTCCCAACCATAGCGACGAATAGGGGTGAGCGTTGATTACGGATGTTGGGTTCCCGATGGATGAACATGTTCCGCCGTCTGGCTTGCTGAGCCGCCGACAGATTCTGGCCGGTGGTGCGGCATTGGCGGTCGCCCCGGGAGTGGCGCAGGCGGCGCTACCAAAAGGTTGGCGCTCGGTCGGCTTTCCGTTTCTCCGTGCCAACAGCTTTGACGAGATTGGCAGCGGAGTCATTCAAGTGGATGGCAAGCGCGCTTCGTCGATCCTCTATCGCCGCATTTCAATCGACCTTGGTCAAACGCCGCGTCTGGGTTGGCGCTGGCGGGTGGATAATGGGCCGCCAGCCACTGATCTGGCGGTGCGCGGCAAGGATGATCGTGCGCTGGCGGTGATCATTGGCTTTCCGTTCGATCCGGCCACAGCGAGCGCGATCGAACGGAGCCAGCACCGGGCGATGCGGTTCCTGCTCGGGCACGATGCACCGGGGCGGAGCCTGCATTATGTGTGGGGCAGCGGCCTGGCCCGCGGCACTGTTATTCGTCCGCGGAAAACCGATGCTCACCGCTTTGTCGTGCTGCGCTCTGCTGGCGAACCGGCAGGCATTTGGCATACCGAAAGCGTTGACGTCGCCGCCGATTATCGGCGCATTTTTGGCGAGCCGCCGCCGCAGGCGGTGCAGTTGGCGATTTCCAGCGATGGCGATGACACGCATTCGACCGTCCATGCCGCGATCGGTGGCTTCGCCTGGAGCTGAGCAACGCTTGCCCGGTAATATCATTTCTCGAAACCTAACGATTGGTGTATATTTATTTCCCCAAGTCCGGTTTTTTGGGGAACGATGACGATGCCAGGCAACGACTAGCGATCCTATTTGAAAAAGCGCATCGAGAAGGAAGGGGCGATGGCGGCCAGCGCCGCCTGTATTGAAGCGGCGCTCGTCCATGATGCGCTTCAGCAGCATTATGCCGATGCTTGTGCTGCCTGCGACCATGGCCGGACCGACGCTTGCGTCGATTGCGAGCGCCAGGCGCTGTGCGCGGTTATCGCTGAATAGCGCCGCCGGTTACCGTCGTGCCCGACTGGTTCTCGATTGGGTTACGCCGCCGCCTTCAGCTCCCGCATCGCTTCGGCGGCAATGGTCAGGCTGTGTTTGCGCGCCTGATGATCATAGATTGAGCTGGTGAGCATTAGCTCATCGGCCCCGGTTCGGGCGATAAAGGCGCGCATCTCGCGCGCGATCTTGGCGGGCGCGCCAATGGCTGAACATTGCAGGACATGATCAAGTATCGCGCCGCCCTGCGGCCCCAGCGTCTCACGATAGCCGGCCACGGGTGGCGGCAGCTGGCGTGGCTGGCCGGTGCGCAGGGCGACAAAAGCCTGTTGTTGTGACGTGGCGAGATACTCGGCCTCGGCATCGCTATCCGCACCAAACACATTGAACCCGGCCATGAAATGCGGCTTGGCCAGCACTGAGGATGGACGGAAATAGCGGCGATACAGCGCTGCCGCCTCGTCCAGCGCATCGGGGGCGAAGTGCGAGGCAAAGGCATAGGGCAAGCCAAGCGCGGCGGCGAGCTGCGCGCCATAGGTGCTTGATCCCAGAATCCAGATGTTAACTTGGGCGCCCGAACCGGGAGTCGCGCGGATGCCCGTTTGTCCGTCATCAGCGAAATAGCTTTGCAGCTCCATCACGTCCTGTGGGAACGCATTGGGGTCGCTCTCCAGCGTCCGTCGCAGCGCGCGGGCGACCTTCATGTCGGACCCAGGCGCCCGCCCCAGTCCCAGATCGATTCGTCCGGGGAACAAAGCGTCGAGCGTGCCGAATTGCTCGGCGATCACCAACGGCGCGTGGTTGGGCAGCATGATGCCGCCAGCGCCCACCCGAATATGCTGGGTTGCTGCGGCGACATGGCCGATCACCACTGATGTCGCCCCGCCAGCGATACCCGCCATGCCATGATGTTCGGCAACCCAATAGCGGGTGAAACCAAGCGATTCGGCATGGCGCGCCAGATCGGCGGCATTGGCAAAAGCCTGGGGCAGCGTGCCGCCTTCGACGACGGGGATCAGGTCCAGCAGAGAATAAGCGGTCATGCCGAGCAAGATGGGGCGGCTGGGCCGATTTGGCCAGCCCGATCAGCCGCTCTGGTCAAAAGCCAAGCGAATAGCGCAGCGCGAGGCCATAATCATCGGCGAGCGTGGCGACATTGCCGGGATCGCGCCGCAGGTACAAATTGGTCTGGACCATCCCGCCCTGGAACGGCACGGCATAGCGCATTTCAAGATCAAGCTCGCGCCCGGTGGGCGCAAGGTTCAGCCGCTGGCTGTCATAGCGGCTGACGGCGCCGGTCGAATAATCAAAATAGCTGGGCAGCTGTAGATCGAGCCCGCTGCCGCTCGTCACGCGCAAGGGCTGCGCGATCCGTAGCCCAAAACTGTCATGGCCCGAAAAAATGCCGTTCTTGCCGATATCGGCGGCAAAGGCCTCGCTGCCGACCAGCCCTGATCCCGAAAAGCCCGTGCGGGTATGCGCAAAGGTCCATCCCCGGCGATAGGCGGCACCGATTGACCAGCCGCCGTCAGCCTCCAGCCGCGCCGCTGCATCAACGAACCAGCTTGCCGCCTGAACCGCGCCCAGCCCTGCACCAAAATGCGCGCCGAGCAGGCTGTCCTGTTCGCGCAAATGGGTGGCGGTCAGCACGGTGCTGAGCCCAGCGAAGCGTCGATCAAGCGCAACCGCGACACGATCATAGCCCAATCGCTGCCAGCCCGATCGTTGTGCAAGCAAGGGATTGCTGTCGGGCGCCAGCACTGCGCCCTGTTCGGTCGCCAGCGTCAGCCCGAACCCGCCCATGTCGCGCCGGATCGCCATCGCGGTCATCGGGTTGCTGGCAAAGCCCAGCGCCTGTTCCGGGGTCTGGGCGATCAGAAAGGCCGGGTCGCTGCGGCCGGCCAGTTGCGCGCCCATGGCGGCGGCGCTCTGTGAAAAGCCAAATGCAAAAGCCGCGCGGCTTCCCAGCCGACTAGTGATCGTGGCGGCGATGGTGCGCGCCTGTTCGGCATCGCCGGGCGACAATCGCAGCCGTTCGACCGATGCCTGATCCCGGCCGGGGGCGATTGTGACTGCAATGGCGGTCGAGCCGACGGCGGCGCTGAAGTGGCGCAGACGACCGGTCAACGCGCCCACCAGTGCGGGTTGTTGGCGGGCTGTCCCGATCGTCCGCGCCAGATCAAGCGTATAGGCGCGGCTGAAGCTGTCGAGGATGACCGTGCCCAACCCGGTTTGGCGTGCATCGCCCATTGCCGATGACAACACCCCGTTGCTGGTCAACGATACCGGCACAGCGCTGCCGGCGAACGATGTCTGCCCGATTGGCGCAAAAGCACGGGTGAGATCCAGGATGCCGCGCCCATAGACTGCATCGATCCCGGCAGCCCCGGCGTCGCGCGCGCTGCTATACAAAATATCGACCAATTGCGTCCCGCTCAGCGTCGGGAAGGCCTGCGCAAGCAGCGCAAGCGCACCGCTGATTTGCGGCGCAGAAAAAGACGTGCCGCTCCACAGAAAAGGTACATTTTCCTGGTTCGGCGCGCGGACTTGCTCGCCAACTGCAGACAGAAAGAAATTGGCACCGGTGCCGGCATTGTTGCTGAAAGTGGAAATCACATCATTGGTGCCGACCGATCCGGCGATGATCACCAGCCCGCGCGACACGGCGGCGTTGGTCGCGATGGCGGCAAAGCTGTCGGGATTGGCGGTTCCATCATTGCCGGCCGAAATGACAATGACGATGCCCGCCCGCGTCGCCCGGTCAATGGCCTGGACCAGCACCGGCGATGCGGGCGATCCGCCGAGCGATACGTTGACGACGCGCGCATTATTGGTCCGCGCGAGATCCAGCGCGGTGGCAATGCTGCGATCATCATGCTTGCAGCCGCTATTGTCGCCCGTGCTGACCGTGCATGACCCCGGGTTATCGGTGCGGAAAATCAGCAATGTTGCATCAAAGGCGATGCCATGGGTGCCGGTGTTATTCCGCCGCCCGGCCAGGGTGAAGGCAACAGCGGTCCCATGGCCGGATTCATCGTCGATCGTGGCATTGCCCGCCGTGCTCGTCGATGCCGGGTCAACACGGCTGCCAAATTCGGCGCTTTGCAGATCGACGCCACTGTCAATCACGCCAACCTTGATTCCAGTCCCCAGCGCGCCGCGCTGATAGGCGGCAAGCGCATTGGCGGATACCGCACCCGCCGTGGCGCGGTATTCAGCGGTGTCGAAGCTACTTGGGGGAGGGGTCGGCGTCGGCGTCGGCGTTGGTGTTGGTGTTGGTGTCGGAGTTGGTGCGGGTGTCGGTGCTGGCGCCGGTGCGGGGGCCGGTGCCGGAGGTGTTGGAATGCCGTTCCCGCCACCTGACGAACATGCCGATGTGGTAGCGATCAGGATCACGGCTGCCGTACTGAGCAAGTTCCGCGTAAAAATCCGGGCCATGACGAACAGGTTCCTTTTTCCCGGTTCCACCTGCAGCGCTGCAGAACCGCGCCTTGCTCCCTCCCGCGCACCTGCTTAGAGGTCGCCACCATGCTCGCGCGTCTTGGCCATATCCGCAACTGGATTTTCGATCTGGATAATACGCTATATCCGGCGAATATTAACCTTTTCACGCAGGTTGATCAGCGCATTACCAACTACATTGCCGATCGTTTCGGGCTCGATCCGGTCGCCGCCCGTGCCAAGCAAAAGGAGTATTTTCACGCGCGCGGCACCACGCTGGCCGGCCTGATCGATGAACATGGCACCGATCCGCATGAGTATCTGGATTATGTCCATGATATCGAAATGGACGTGCTCGACCATAACGCCCCGCTGGTGGCGGCGATTGCGCGATTGCCCGGGCGCAAGCTCGTTTTCACCAATGGCGATGCGCCCTATGCCCGCAAGGTACTAGACCGGATTGGTCTGTCCGAAAGCTTCGAAGCGATCCATGATATCCACGCGACCAACTATGTCCCAAAGCCCGAACCGGCTGTTTATGCTGGGTTATGTGCGGCCTATGATATCGATCCTGCGCAAAGCATCTTCTTTGAAGACATGGCCCGCAATTTGAAACCGGCCAAGGCAATTGGCATGACGACGGTGTGGATCGACAATGGGTCGGAACAGCATGCCGATCAGGATCGCGGCTTCATCGATTTCACGATTGCTGACATCACCACCTGGTTACACGAGATAATGGAGGAAGCATGAGCGAAGAGCTGCAGGGCCTGATTGAGGGCGCATGGGAAAAGCGCGATCAGATCAGCACCGCCACCAAGGGCGCGGTGCGTGATGCCGTGGATGCCGCGCTGCAGCTGCTTGATTCCGGTCAGGCCCGCGTCGCTGAACCGGTGGGCGACGGTTGGCGCGTTAACCAATGGCTGAAAAAAGCTGTGCTGCTCTCGTTCCGATTGAACGACAATGTGCTGGTCAAGGCCGATTCGGACTTCACCGGCAACGGCCCGAGTCTGGGCACCTGGTGGGACAAGGTGCCGCTGAAATTTGATCGCTGGACCGAACAGGAATTCCGCACCGGCGGCTTTCGCGTTGTGCCGGGCGCGATCGTGCGGCGCGGTGCTTTTATCGCCAAGGGCGCGGTACTGATGCCCAGCTTCGTCAATATCGGTGCTCATGTCGGTGAAGGGACAATGGTTGATACCTGGGCGACCGTTGGCAGCTGTGCGCAGATCGGCAAGAATGTCCATTTGTCGGGCGGTGCCGGGATTGGCGGCGTGCTCGAACCGCTTCAGGCTGATCCGGTGATCATCGGCGACGGTGCCTTTATCGGCGCGCGCGCTGAAGTCGCCGAAGGCGTCCGGGTGGGGGAAGGCGCGGTGCTGTCGATGGGCGTCTATCTTGGCGCATCGACCAAGATCATCGATCGCGCGACGGGCGAAGTGCACCGCGGCGTGGTGCCGCCTTATGCCGTCGTCGTGCCGGGCAGCATCGGCGGTGGAGACGGCAAGCCCGCGCTATACTGCGCAGTGATCGTCAAGCAGGTCGATGCGCAGACGCGGTCAAAGACCAGCATCAACGAATTGCTGCGCGATTGACGGCTCGACCAGTCTTTTCCGGGCTAGCCTTCTCAGGGCTGGCCTGTTTGGCAGCATTGTTGCTAATCGGCGCGGACGATCAGCAACAGCGCGTGCCAGCGGACGCAGCACAAATTGTCCGCGTCTATCCGCATGACAGCACCGCCTTTACCGAGGGCTTGTTCTTCCAGGACGGGCATCTTTACGAAAGCACCGGCCAGGTTGGCCATTCGTCGATCCGCAAAGTCACACTTGAGACGGGCAAGGTCGTCCGCGAAGTCATCGTGCCCGCCCCCTATTTTGGCGAAGGGATTATCGCCTGGGGCAAACAGATCATCAGCCTGACCTGGCAGCACCAGACCGGCTTTCGCTGGACGCTGGATGGCTTTCGGAAAATCGGCAAATTTGCCTATCCCGGTGAAGGCTGGGCGCTGACAAGCGATGGCAAGGCGATCATCATGTCAGATGGCACGCCGGAGCTACGCTTTCTCGATCCCGTTACGCTGAAGGAAAAGCGCCGGCTCCGCGTCACGCTCAACGGTCGCCCGCTCGCCAAAATCAACGAGATCGAATATGTCGAGGGCGAGATTTTGGCCAATATCTGGCAGACCAATTACATCGTTCGGATCGATCCGGTCAGCGGCAAGGTGATTGCCGCGATTGATCTGTCGGCGCTCACCCGATCGGTCAACCCGACAGACTCAAATGCCGTCCCCAATGGCATTGCCTGGGATGCCGATCATCGTCGGCTGTTCGTTACTGGCAAGTTATGGCCCGTGCTGTTCGAAATCACTCCACCCAAATCCGCTCCGGCCAAGCCCTGACCCGCCACGACGCGCGCTCGACAATCCACCACTCGCAGCCTATCCGCCACCCCATAACCAATCAAGGAATGACTGATGCCAAAGGCAAGCAAAGTCCTGGACCGCGTTCTTGTGCTGGAAATGGTGCGCGTTACCGAAGCCGCGGCCGTCGCCGCCGCCAAGCTGGTCGGTCGCGGCGATGAAAAAGCCGCCGATGCCGCCGCTGTCGAGGCGATGCGCGCCGCACTGAACGAACTATACATGGACGGCACTGTCGTGATCGGCGAAGGCGAGCGCGACGAAGCGCCGATGCTCTATATCGGTGAAAAGGTCGGCTCGGCGATTGGCAAGGGGCCAAAGATCGACATTGCGCTCGATCCGCTCGAAGGCACCACGATCACTGCCAAGGCGGGCCCCAATTCGCTTGCGGTGCTGGCCATTGCCGAAGAGGGCTGCCTGCTCAACGCGCCCGATGTCTATATGGACAAGATCGCGGTCGGCCCCGGTTACCCGAAGGACATCATCGATCTCGACAAGACGCCGACCGAAAATGTGAAGGCAGTCGCCAAGGCCAAGGGCGTCAAGCCGCGTGACATCGTCGCGTGCGTGCTCGATCGCCCCCGCCATGAAAAGCTGATCGCTGAGCTGCGCAAGATCGGCTGCGGCATCATGCTGATCCCCGATGGCGATGTCGCCGGCGTGATCGCGACGACCAATCCCGATACCCAGATTGATATCTATATCGGCCAGGGGGGCGCGCCCGAAGGCGTGCTGGCGGCAGCGGCGCTGCGCTGCGTCGGTGGGCAGTTCAAGGGCCGGCTGGTGTTCCGCAACGATGATGAACGCGCCCGCGCCGCCAAATGGGGCATCAAGGATCTCGACAAGCAATATGATCTGAAAGAGCTGGCCAAGGGCGACTGCATCTTTGCCGCGACGGGCGTCACCGACGGATCGCTGCTTGCGGGCGTGAAGCGGATGAAGGGCAAGATGACCACCGACAGCGTGGTGATGCGCTCAAGCTCTGGCACGGTGCGCTGGGTAAAGGGTGAGCACCGGCTGGACTGATTGGGCACCCGCATGGGCGCCTCAAGCCGCTTCCTTTCAGGGGAGGGTGCCACAAACATGCTCGTGTGTTCGCTCATCGGCTAGCAATTGCGCGAAGGCATCGGCGCAGATAGCGTAACCCGATCCTATTTGGGGGTTTGGTCACGATGCAAAGAATAACCTTGATCATCGGTCTGTCGCTGGCGGCAACGACACCGATCGCGCTCCAGGCCCGCCCACAGGCCGCGCCCGCCCCAGTATCCGCTCCGGCAGCCCCCTTCACCTTTGAAAAGGTGATGGTGCCGATGCGCGACGGGGCGAAGATGGAGACGGTGATCCTGCGCCCCACCGGGGCAAAGGGTCCGCTGCCGATCCTGTTCCAGCGCACCCCCTATGGCATCCCGCAAGCTGCGCCGCGCCAGGTGCCGGGCAGCTGGAAGGGACTGGTCAAGGACGGCTATATCTTTGTGTTCCAGTCGATGCGCGGGCGGTTCGGCTCGGACGGGAAGTTCACGCTGTCCACCGCTGTGCACCCCGGCCAGCCCAAAATCGTTGATGAAGCGACCGATGCCTATGATTCGATCGCCTGGCTGGTGAAGAACGTAAAGCCCAACAATGGCAAGGTTGGGATGTGGGGCGTGTCCTATCCGGGCTTTGCGGCGGCGATCGCGCTGGTTCATCCGCACCCGGCGCTAAAGGCGGTATCCCCGCAGGCGGCGTGGATCGATTATTGGACCAATGACGATCTCCACCGCAATGGCGCGCTCAGGCTGAGCTATGTCGCCGATTGGGTATCCTCGCTCCAGCTGACCAAGGATGATGGCCCCGATTTCGATTATGGCGGCGTCGATACCTATGATTATTTCCTGAAGCTTGGCGCTGCGGCCAATCTCGACAAGATTTGGGGCGGCAAGGTGCCGATGGCGACATCGTTGTTCGACCATCCCAATCATGACAGCTTTTACACCGACCAGAATTGGCACAAGGCGCTCGGTAAGACGACGGTGCCGACACTCAACGTCGCCGGTTTCTGGGATCAGGAAGACCCATGGGGTAGCTGGCAGATCTATGCCAAGCAGGAGGAGAACGACCCCGATCACCTGAACGTGATGGTCGCCGGCCCCTGGGCGCATGGCAGCTGGCATGGCAAGATGGATATGCTTGGCAACATTCCGCTCGGCCGCGATACGGGCGTGGAATTCCGCGAACAGATTGAGGAGCCGTTCTTCCGCTATTGGCTCCACGGCGTGGGCGAGAAGCCTGCATATGAAGCGCGCATCCTGCAATCGGGATCGAATATCTGGAAAACATATGCAAGCTGGCCGCCCAAAATGGCGACCGAGACCAGCCTGTATCTCCACACCGATGGCAGCCTGAGTTTCGACAAGCCCGCAGCGGGCGAGGCGTGCCGCAGCTATGTTTCCGACCCCGCCAACCCAGTACCGTTCCGCGAGCGTCCGATCTCGTCAACCTACCCGCGTGCCGAATGGCGCTGGTGGGAAGCCGCAGACCAGCGCTTCGTCGATCATCGGCCCGACGTGCTGAGCTATGTCTCAGCGCCCTTGGACGCTGACCTGACCGTGACTGGAAAAATCGCCGCCGAGCTGATGGCCTCCACCAGCGGCACCGACAGCGATTTCGTGGTGAAGCTCATCGACGTGCTGCCCAATGATTACGCCAAGTTCGACAACAGCGCCCCGCTCAGCGCCTATCCCCGCCAGCTCAACGGCTATCAATGGCCAATCGCAATGGAGGTCCGCCGCGGCCGGTTCCTGACGAGCGAGACCGATCCAAAGCCGCTGGTGCCGGGCCAAGTGACGAAATGGGATGTCCCTCTGCGCGACCACGATCATGTCTTCAAAAAAGGCCACCGGATCATGGTGCAAATCCAGTCAAGCTGGTTCCCCGTCATCGACCGCAACCCGCAGAGCTTCGTCCCCAACATCGCGCGCGCGAAGCCGGAGGAGTATGTGAAGGCCGAGCAGAAGGTGTGTGCTGGATCGGCGGTGGTGTTGCCGGTGGTGAAATAAAGCCAACAATCCCCGTCACCCCGGGCTGGACCCGGGGCTACCGGCCCCAGCATCAACTCTTCAACCGATACCCCGTCCGGAAAATCCACGCGATCGTCGCGAGCGACACGGCCAAAAACCCGCCAATCGCGACCAAACTCCACCCAATCGCTACGTCCCCCTGGCCGAAAAACGTCCAGCGAAAGCCGCTGATCAGATACACGATCGGGTTGAACAAGGTCACCGTCTGCCACGCCTCGGGCAGCATTTTGATCGAATAAAAGGTGCCGCCCAGGAAGGTCAGCGGGGTCACCACCAGCAGCGGCACGATCTGCAATTGCTCGAAACTCTTCGCCCAGATGCCGAGTACGAAGCCGAACAGGCAAAAGGTGATCGCGGTGAGCAGCATGAAGCCTACCATCGCCACCGGATGCGCGATCGGCAGCGCCACGAAGAGGTGCGCGGTCGCGAAGATCACCAGCCCCAGGATCATCGATTTGGTCGCCGCCGCGCCGACATAAGCGAGCACCGTTTCAAACGGCGAGATCGGCGCAGAGAGCAGTTCATAGATCGTGCCCGACCATTTCGGCATATAAATGCCAAAGCTCGCATTGCCGATCCCCTCGGTCAGCATCGAGAGCATGATGAGGCCGGGCACGATGAACGCGCCGTACGGCACGCCGTCCACCGTCGTGATCTTCGATCCGATCGCCGATCCGAACACGATGAAATAGAGCGCGGTCGTGATGACAGGCGTCAACAGGCTGGTCGCGATGGTGCGGCCAAAGCGGGCGAGTTCGAAACGATAAATGGCAGCGATGCCGTGCCAGTTCATGCCGGTCATTGCGCGGCTCCCCCTTCATGCACCAGCCCGACGAAAATATCCTCAAGCGAGCTTTGCGCGGTGTTCAAATCCTTGAAGCCGATGCCGAGATCGCCCATCGCGCGCAGCAGCGAGGGGATGCCGGTGCGCTCGCTATTCGCCTCAAACACATATTCCAGTTCATTGCCCTCGGCCTTCAGCGTCGGGTTCCATTGCGCCAGCTCGGGCGGCACCGCGCCGAGCGGTTCGGCGAGATTGATCGTCAGCGTCTTTTTGCCGAGCTTTTGCATCAGCGTGGTCTTGTCCTCGACCAGGATCAGCTTGCCCTTCAGGATCACGCCAACGCGGTCGGCCATCTCCTCGGCCTCCTCGATATAATGCGTGGTCAGGATGATCGTGGTGCCGCGCTCGCGCAGGCGGCGGACCAGCGCCCACATATCGCGGCGCAGCTCGACATCGACACCTGCGGTCGGTTCGTCGAGGAACAGAATATCGGGTTCGTGGCTGAGTGCCTTGGCGATCAGCACCCGGCGTTTCATCCCGCCGGAAAGCTCCATGATCTTGTTGTTGCGCTTCTCCCATAGAGACAGGTCGCGCAGAATGCGTTCGATCACGGCGGGGTCGCGCGGTCGCCCGAACAGCCCGCGCGAAAAGCTGACGGTGGCCAGCACTGTTTCGAATGCGTCGGTCGATAGCTCCTGCGGCACCAGGCCGATCCGGTAGCGCGCCGCGCGATAGTCTTTCTGGATGTCGTGCCCCGCCACCGTCACGCTGCCACCGCTCGGGGTTACCAGCCCGCAAATGATGCTGATCAACGTCGTCTTGCCCGCGCCATTGGGGCCGAGCAACGCGAAGATTTCGTCCTTGGCGATCGTCAGATCGACATGGTCCAGCGCGGTCAGCCCCGACGCATAGGTCTTGGTCAGGCCCGAAACGGCCAGAATTGCGGTCATGATTGCCCCTATGCTTCCTGATCGTGCAGGTAGGCACGGCAGGGGGCGACTGCAATCGCTTGGGCTAAGGGGGCGATCACAATAAACCCGTTTGTCCTGAGTAGCCACTGAGCTCTTGTCGAAGTGGCGTATCGAAGGACAGGGTTTGAGGCACGGACCCTTCGATACGCGTCTTCGACTTCGCTCAGCCGCTACTCAGGGCAAACGGTTCGCAATGGACCATGATCCACGCAATCAGCTCTTGGCGCGCTGCTTGGCAATCAGCCGTTGCAGTTCCTCGATTGGCAATGCTGCCGAAACGACATGGTCGCCAATCACCCAGGATGGCGTGCCTGTCATCCCCAGCTGCTGGGCGACCCGCAGGTTGCTGTCAATCTCGGCATCAATGCGGGGATTGTTCACCGCCTGTTGCACCATCTGCGGATCGAGCCCCGCTGCCTGCATTGCGCGGGCCATCGACGTGTCGGAGATGGGCCCGCCAGCGTAAAGTGCTTCATGAAATTGCTTGAACCGGCCACGCTCGGCGGCGACCAGACTCAGCCGCGCGGCGCTGCGGCTTTCGGCCGACAGGATTGGCAATTCGCGAAAGATGATCCGCACATTGGGGTCGCTCGCCACCAGCTTGGTGATGGTGGGCAAGCTCGATCGGCAATAGCCGCAATTATAATCGAAATATTCCACCAGCGTGACATCGCCTTTGGGATTGCCGACCCAGGCATTGCCAAACGGGGTGAGGATCGCATCGCGATTGGCGGCGATTCCGCGGCCCGTTTCGCGGTCGCGCATCAGCCCCATCGCTTCGGGAATAATTTCTGGATGGGCGAGCACATAATCATGCACCACGCGCTCCATCGCCGCGCGCTGCGGCGTGGCCAGCGTACTGCCCGACAAGTGGTTCACCCCGGCCACCGCCCCGGCACCGATCACGGCCGATATCGCTGCCACGCCAAGCAACAGCCAGCGATTGCCAGACATCATATTGAACTGGGTCACTATCGGCGGCCCCCTTTGCGCGAATCATCAAGCTCATTTTGCGCGGCCAGGGCAATATCCTGCGCGCGGATCCAGTCGACGCTGTTTTGGGTCAGGCCAATCATCGCCGCCCGCGCGCTAAAGGCGGCGGTGCGGGGGTCCCCCGTCAAGCTGGCGCGTTCGGCGGTGGCGAGCAATGATCGGGCACGATCGCCTTTCAGCTCATAAACCGTGCCGAGCTGAAACCAGGCAAAGGGGTTTTCGTAATCGCGCGCCACGGCCTGGCGCAGCACCTTTTCTGCCTCGGCAATATTGGTTTTGTCTTCCGTAGCGATCAGCGCATGGCCAAAGGTGGTGGCGATCAGCGGTTGATAATTGGTGATCTCGGTCGCCTCACGCAGGGGGACCAGCGCTGCGGCCGGCTCCCCTGATTCAAGCAGGATCTGGCCCTTGATCTCCAGGAAATAGGGATCATGCGGGGCGGCCGCGATCAGGGCATCGGCTTCGGCATTGGCTTTGTCGGGATAGCCAGCCTTGTGATAGGCATAGGCGCGCGCGTAATGGGCATAGATGGTCTGATTGCTGGTCGGATAGGCATTCAGCGTCCGCTTTGGTTCATCGACAAAGCCTTTCAGCTTCGCCTTTACCCGCAGAAACTGCGCATCAAGTGCCTGGCTGGACGGGGTGTTCCAGGCGGGCGATTGCTCCAGCGTATGCGTCAGCGTGGCGACACGCTCACCGCTCAGCGGATGGCTTTGGGCATAGGGATCGATATTGGTATAACCGGCGCGGAATTCGGCGCTTTGCAGCTTCTTGAAGAATTGCAGGAAACCGCGCCCGCTGATCCCGGCATCCTGCAGGAATTTCGCTGCCGTGGCATCGGCGGTTGCTTCCTGCACCCGGGTAAAGGCCAGGAACGCGCTTTGCGCTGCTTGTTGGCCCGCTGCCAGAATTCCCGCGCCGCCCTCCGGTGAGCCGGCGGCAATCGCCGCGGCGCCGAGCAACAAGCTGAGCACATAAATGCCAATGGCCGGGCGAATCCCCTCGGATTGCAGCACGACATGGCCATCGGCGATGTGGCCTAGCTCATGGGCAATCACGCCCTGCACCTGATTGGCGTTGTCCGCCTCGCTGATCAGGCCGGAATGGATATAGACGGTCTGCCCGCCGACGACGAAGGCATTGATTGAATCATCCTTGATCAGAATGACGCGAACATCCTTGGGGCTCAGGCCGGCCGCTTCGATCAGCGGCTTGGACATGTCGGCGAACAGCGCCTCGGTTTCGGCATCGCGCAGGATCGATTGCGCACGGGCAGGCTGCGCCATAATCAGCAGCGAAAGCGCAAGCGCAGCGATGATTTTTCTCATCTGCCCGGTATCTGCCAGTTTTGCCGATTATTCAACGGTAACACCGTGCCAGGCCGCCGCGTGAACGCTCGAAAGCGTTCACGCGGTGGATGGATCGGTTAGGCCCCGAACGTGCGCTGCCACCAGCCGCGACGTGCGGGCCCTTCGGTCGCTTGTTCGCCGCCATTGGCCGCTTCAAGCGTGGGCGCGGATTCTGCTGCCACGGCCGGTGCTGCCGCCGCCGGATCTGCTGCCGGCGCCGCTACCGCTTCTGCCGTGCTGTCAGCATCTACCGGTGCCTTGGCTTTGGCCCTGCTCTTTGGCGCTGCCTTGGCTGTCGTCTCAGTCTTGGCCTTGGCCTTGGGCGCATCCTTTGCAGCCGCCCGACGCTTCGGCTTGGCTGGTGCATCGGCGTCAGCGTCGGCGACAACCGCATCAGCTGGCCCCGTATCAGCACCAGTCTCGGCTGGCGCATCACTGGTCGCTGTCTTGCTGCGACGCGTCCGCTTCGGCTTGGCGGGTGCCTCTGCCTCTGGCGCGGTGGCCTCGACGCTGTCGCTGGCCGCTGTCAGTGCTTCGCTCGTATCGGGCAGGGCAGGGGCCTTGGCACGCGGACGACGGCGCGCGCGCTTGGGTGCCTCGCCTTCATCACTTGCCGGTGCGCCAGCGTCGGCCGACGTACCTGCCTCTGGGGTATCGCCAGCGGCGGCGTCAGCGGCTTCAGCGGTTACCGTTGCCTGGTCACCACGATCGCCTTCGGTGCGGTTTTCACCCCGACGCCCGCCACGGCGGCCCCGACGCCCACGCCGACGGCGCGGTTCGCCATTCTCGTCCGTGGCACGCGCGGTTTCGGCGTCGCGTGGGGCGCCGGTGCCATCATCCTCGCCAGCCTCGTCGTCGCTTTCGCTGCCATCACCGTCGCCGGCTTCGGGACGCGCCTGGCTGCCAGCGTCACGCTCGCCGCCTTCGCCCTCGGGACGACCGCGACCGCGCCGACCACGACGGCGACGGCGCTTGTTGCGACGGGCTTCGCGCTCGCCTTCGGATTCGCCCTGGCGAGGCGCATCTTCGCGCGCTTCGGCCTCGCGCTCTTCTTCGGTTTCTTCCTCGTCCTCGATCTCTTCGATCTCTTCGTCTTCGTCGATCTCGGCAATCGCTTGTTCGAAGCGTGGCGTATAGGCGGGCGGCGGACCGCTCGCCTCAACCGACATGCGCGCGCCTTCTTGCTCGCCGTCGGGGGCAACCTCGATCATCACGCCGTACCGTTCCTCGATCTCGGCGAGTTCGGCGCGCTTGCGGTTGAGCAGATAGAAGGCGGCTTCCTGGCTGGCGCGCAGCAACAGCTGCGACCCGCGACCACGCGCTGCTTCATCCTCGATCATCCGTAGCGCGCTCAGCCCCGCTGAAGATGCGGTGCGGACAAAGCCCGATCCTTCGCAATGCGGGCATGGGCGCGTCGATGCTTCAAGCACACCGGTGCGGAGCCGCTGGCGGCTCATTTCCATCAGGCCAAAGCTGGAGATACGACCGACCTGGATGCGGGCGCGATCGTTCTTCAGCGCTTCCTTCATCGCCTTTTCAACCTTGCGGTTGTTCGACGGGTTATCCATGTCGATGAAATCGATCACGACCAGACCGGCCATGTCGCGCAGCCGCAGCTGGCGCGCGATTTCCTGCGCGGCTTCCAGGTTGGTCGCGGTCGCGGTCTGCTCGATATTATGTTCGCGGGTCGATCGGCCGGAGTTGATGTCGATCGACACCAAGGCTTCCGTCGGGTTGATCACCAGATAACCGCCCGATTTCAGCTGGACGACCGGGTGGTACATCGCGCCAAGCTGATCCTCGACATGGTTGCGCTGGAACAGCGGCACCGGATCGGAATAATGCTTCACCCGCCTTGCGTGGCTCGGCATCAGCAGCTTCATGAATTCCTTGGCCTGGCGATAGCCGTCTTCGCCCTCAACCACGACTTCGTCGATCTCGCGATTATAGATGTCGCGGATCGCGCGTTTGATCAGGTCGCTATCGCCATAGACCAGCGCGGGCGCGTCGGATTTCAGCGTCGTTTCGCGAATCCCGTCCCACAGCCGGGCGAGATAATCGAAATCGCGCTTGATCTCCACCTTGGTGCGCTGCAGCCCGGCGGTGCGGACGATGCAGCCCATTGACGGCGGCAGCTTCATGTCAGCCATGATCGATTTCAGCCGCTTGCGATCGCCTGCGTTTGAAATCTTGCGGCTGATCCCGCCGCCATGCGACGTGTTGGGCATCAGCACGCAGTAGCGACCGGCGAGCGACAGATAGGTGGTCAGCGCGGCGCCCTTATTGCCGCGTTCTTCCTTCACGACCTGCACTAGCAGAACCTGACGGCGGCGGATCACATCCTGAATCTTGTACCGGCGGCGCAGGTTCATCCGGCGCTGGCGGAGTGCCTCTACCGCATCATCGCTGCCACCGCGCGACCGCGGGCGCGGCGGCGCATCGGCATCGCCGCTCTCGCCGTCATCGTCATGATGCGCCTCTTCTTCAAAGGCTTCACCGTCATCCTCGTCGTCACCACGGGCATCGTCCTCGGCATCAGCCTCGGCGCGCAGCGCGGCTTCTTCGGCGGCGTGCTCGGCCTCTTCGCGCAGCAGGGCGTCGCGATCTTCCTTGGGGATCTGGTAATAATCGGGGTGAATTTCGCTGAACGCCAGAAAGCCGTGGCGATTGCCGCCATAGTCGACAAACGCTGCCTGCAGCGATGGTTCGACTCTGGTTACCTTGGCGAGGTAGATATTGCCTTTGAGCTGCTTTCGCTCAGCGGATTCGAAATCAAATTCCTCGATTCGAGTTCCCTTGACGACGGCAACCCGGGTTTCCTCCCGGTGCCGCGCGTCGATCAGCATACGCATTGTCATAAATAAATCTCCGCGCGCGCGTGCCGGGGCCGTTCAGGCCGGGCCGCGCGCGATTGTGTGGCGTCAACGAAGGAGCGGCAACGCCGCTGACTTCGATCGATCGAGTGAAGGTAGATACTGCCTCTGCCCGCAGTGCACGCCGGGACCCTTGGTCCGCGACACCCCACACGCCCACAGTCGCGCCGGAACGAGCCGGGCGGTTTGTGGGGGAGGAGAAATGCGTCATGCGAGCGTCAACCTGAAGAACCGCGCACGGGCCGGACGGCATCGCGCGGACGTTCGCCCAACCCCGCGCGGACTGCGCATGATCGGGACAATTAGTGGCGTAGCACCACCTTTGCGCGACAGCAACCGGCAGCGCATTGCCGGTTACCGGCAAAAAAATGCCGAACGGCAAGTTAACCGCATCGTTTCACCGCGACTTGAGGCGGCGCGCTTTAGGCATGGGTGGTCAGTTTACCCCAAAGGGAGCAATCCCCTCATGCCTTTTTACTGGACCGCGCGACCCTTCGCGCGGCATTGTCGCCCTGTGAGTTTTTTGATCGCCCTGCTCGCTTGCTGGCTTTCCGGCACACCCGGCTGGGCGGCGACGGTCGAGCGAATCGACGTGCGCCCCGATCGGATCGTCATCCGCTTTGACGGTGCCGTCGCGCAGGCGTCCAGCTTTGCGCTGGATGGGCCACGCCGGATCGCGCTTGACGTAGATGGCGCAACCCCCGGCGGGAATGTCGAGGCTGATGGCGTGGTGGACTCGGTGCGCCAGGCGGCGCGCGGCAGTGATGGTGCGCGGATCGTGTTCGATCTCGCCGCGCCGGCGATCATCGCTGAAGGCAGGTTTGGCAGCGACGGCCAGGTCCTTACCTTGATGTTGCGCACGGTCGACGATGCCCGCTTCGCGCGTGCAGCGGCAGAGGGGCGCATGCGTTTTCTGCCGCCCTTCAATTATGGATCGGGTGTCACCCCCGCCAGCTACCGCGTTTCAACAGCGGTGCCGCCATCAAGCCGCAAGCTCGCGCTGCCGCGCGTCTATGGCGATGACGACAGCCGACCGTTGGTGGTGATCGATGCTGGCCATGGCGGGGTCGATCCCGGCGCGATCTCACCCGATAGCGGGCTGCGCGAAAAGGACGTGACCCTGAAGATCGCCCACGCAATCCGCGACGAGCTGATTGCTTCCGGCCGGGTCCGCGTGGCCCTGACGCGCGAGGATGACAAATATCTGATCCTGCAGGAACGCTATGGGATTGCGCGCAAGCTGAAGGCTGATCTGTTTATCTCAATCCATTGCGACAGCGTGGGCGGCGGATCGGCGAGCGGCGCGACGGTATACACTTTGTCCGAAGTCGCATCTGACAAGGAATCAGCGCGATTGGCCGCCCGCGAAAACAAGGCGGACATCATCCAGGGCGTCAATCTCGCGTCAACTTCGGCCGATATCTCGTCGATTTTGATCGATCTCACCCAGCGCGAAACGATGAACAGCTCGGCCAATTTTGCCCGGCTGCTCGGCCGGGAGGCGAAGCCGCTGATGCCGATCAAGCCGAATTTCCACCGTATGGCCTCGCTGGTGGTCCTGAAAGCGCCCGACATGCCGTCGATCCTGTTCGAAACCGGCTATATCTCCAATCCAGCCGATGCCGCATTTATCGACTCGCGGGACGGGCGTGCCGCGATTGCCGAGAGTATAAGGCGCGCCATCGACATTCACTTCGCGCGGCGGATGGCAGCGCGTTAAGCGGGTGCCCGCAGAGGGTGGCAAGCCGACGTAAACTTGGCTAGGGGCTCCAGTCTGTATGGCCCAGTCCTCCTCCTCTGTGAATTTTCGCATCCGCCGCGAGGTCAGCGGCCTGCAGGGTCATATCGAGCGTGCGTGGCAGCGCTGGTGGGTGAAGACCCTGGTGGTGCTCGGCGGGCTTGGCCTGATCGGCTATGCGCTGTTGTGGCTGTTGTTCGCGCGAAACCTGCCCTCAGTCGATGGATTGCGTGCGTATGAGCCACCCTTGCCAACCAATGTGCGCTCGATCGAAGGCCTGCCGATCCACAGCTATGCGCGCGAGCGGCGCGTCGAGCTGGCGTATGACGAATATCCCAAACTGCTCGTCAGCGCGTTTCTCGCCGCCGAAGATCGGACCTTTTTCGAGCATCACGGCATCGACTATCCGGGCATTGTTGCGGCTTTTCTCAATAATCTGAAAAGCAGCGGGCGGCCGGTTGGGGCGTCGACCATCACGCAGCAGGTCGCCAAGAACCTGCTTGTCGGCAACGAAGTCAGCTATGTGCGCAAGGCGCGCGAGGCCATCCTGGCGTACCGGATCGAGGATTCGCTGACCAAGGAACAAATCCTTGAGCTGTATCTCAATCAGATCCCCCTGGGCCGGAACGCCTTTGGGGTAGAGGCTGCCTCGCATGCCTATTTCGACAGGGAACTGAACGAGCTGACGCTTGGCCAGCTGGCCTATCTTGCGATTCTGCCCAAGGGGCCAGCCAATTATGACCCGTTCCGCAATACCGAACGGGCGCTGAAGCGGCGCAATTTCGTGCTGAGCGAAATGTTGCGCAACCGGTTCATCGATCAGGCGCAGTTTGATCAGGCATCGGCGGAGCCAATTGGCGCGGTCGTCCGCCAGACCCCCAAATTTGAGCGTGTCGGCGGATATTTCGTCGAAGAAGTGCGCCGCCAGCTGATCGATAAATTTGGCGAAAATGAAAAGGCCGGTCCCTTTAGCGTCTATTCGGGCGGGCTGTGGGTGCGGACGTCGTTCGATACGCGCCTGCAGCAATATGCCCAAACCGCGCTGCGGGACGGGTTACTGCGCTATGATCGCGGCCGGGGCTGGAACGGGCCGCTTGGCCATGTCGATTTAGAGGGCGCGCCGACATCAGCGTCCGGGGACGAAGAGCCCGTCGCCAAGGCCAACCAGAATTGGGCGCAGGCACTCGCGAACACCAATATCGGCTTTGATTATGCTAATTGGCGGTCGGCAATCGTGATTGCGCGGACGGGCGACGCATTCTCAATCGGCTTTGCCGATGGAACGACCAGCTCGCTCCCCAAATGGGGCGCGCAAATGCCGGTGCGGAACAAGGGCGGGAACGCCTTTGGCGCGATTGCTGTGGGCGATATCATTGCGGTGGCACCGGAGGCTGGCGTTTATACGCTCCGTTCGGTCCCGCGCGTCTCTGGGGGTATCGTCGTCGAACAACCCCAGACCGGACGCGTGCTGGCGATGCAGGGCGGGTTTGATTCGCGGCTCGGCTCGTTCAATCGCGCAACCCAGGCGATGCGGCAGCCGGGATCGACGATCAAACCCATCGTGTATTCGGCCGCGCTTGAAAACGGCATGACGCCCAGTTCGATCATCGTTGACGGGCCGTTCTGCGTTTATCAGGGCGCGCGGCTCGGGCAGAAATGCTTCACCAACTTTGGCGGCGGGCGGGGCTCTGGCCCGCATACGATGCGTTGGGGTATTGAGCAGTCGCGCAACTTGATGACGGTGAAGGCGGCCTCACAGACCGGTATGGAGCGCGTGGTCGATACGATCGATCGGATGGGCGTGGGCAAATATCCGCCCTTCCTGTCGATCGCGCTGGGCGCGGGCGAAACGACGGTGCAGCGCATGGTCAACGCCTTTTCGATCATCGCCAATCAGGGCCGCGGTCATCCGTCAACGCTGATCGATTTCGTGCAGGATCGGCACGGCAAGGTGATCTGGCCGGATAATTGGCGCCCCTGCAATCGCTGCAACACGCCTGACTGGAACGGCAAGGCAATGCCGCGTCCGGTGATCCGCGCGCGCCAGGTGATTGATCCGATCACGGCCTATCAAATGGTGCATATCACCGAAGGCGTTATCCAGCGCGGCACGGCCACGGTATTGCGCGATCTCAACCGGCCGATGATGGGCAAGACGGGGACCTCGACCGGCCCCACCAATGTGTGGTTCATCGGCGGCACCCCGCAGATCATGGCGGGTCTTTATATCGGTTATGATAAGCCCGTGAGCTTGGGGGGCTATGCCCAGGGCGGCACGATTGCCGCGCCAATTTTCAAGCAATTTGCCGAAAAGGCCTATGCAGGCCTGCCGCCCATTCCGTTCCGGGCCCCGCCGGGCGTGAGGCTGGTGCGGGTTGATCGCGCGTCGGGCAAGCAGGTCTATGGTGCCTGGCCCAGCGATGATCCCAAGGCGTCGGTGATTTGGGAAGCGTTCAAGCCGGAAAGCGAACCGCGCCGCAATGTGGCGCGGGCGGATGATGCCGGGTTGCAGCGCGAAGCCAAGCCTGCGCGCCGCGCGGCAACGCAAAGCGACAGCGATTTCTTGCAAAGACAGGGCGGAATCTACTAGCGCCAAGCGTCACGCGTCATCAGATTAGTGTCATGCCGGTGAAAATCGGGGTCTTCCACAAACACAGATGACACCTGCAGTCATTGGCAGGATGCATCAGGAAAAGGTTCATTCAATGCGCGCTGAGGCGCAAGCCCATGTCGACAGCATCAACGAGGCGCTGGCGTTGCTCCGCCGGTTCCTCGATTGGGACCGTGCGCTGCGTCGGCTCGATGAGCTGAATGCGCGCGTGGAAGACCAGGCGCTGTGGAATGATCCCAAGGCCGCGCAGGAGGTGATGCGCGAACGCCGTCGTCTCGACGAGGCGATCACCGCGACGCGCGCAATCGAAACCGAACTCGCCGATACCGTCGAGCTGATGGACATGGCCGAGGCAGAGGGCGACACCGGCATGGTCGATGACGGCGTGGCCGGGCTAGCCGCGCTGTCGCTCCGTGCCAATGACGACAAGATCAAGGCGCTGCTGGCGGGTGAAGCCGACGCAAACGACACCTATATTGAGGTTAACGCGGGCGCGGGCGGCACCGAAAGCCAGGATTGGGCGGGAATGCTCAGCCGCATGTATACCCGCTGGGCGGAACGGCGCGGCATGAAGGTCGAACTGATCGACCAGCATTCGGGCGAGCAGGCGGGGATCAAATCCGCCACGCTGCTGCTGAAAGGCGAAAACGCTTATGGTTATGCCAAAACCGAAAGCGGCGTGCACCGGCTGGTGCGGATCAGCCCCTATGATTCGGCGGCGCGGCGGCACACCAGCTTCGCCAGCGTCTGGGTCTATCCGGTGATCGACGACAATATCGAGGTTGAGTATAACGAGAGCGATCTGCGGATCGACACCTACCGTGCATCGGGCGCGGGTGGCCAGCACATCAACACCACTGATTCGGCGGTGCGCATCACGCATATCCCGACCGGCATCGTCGTCCAGTGCCAGAACCAGCGCAGCCAGCACAAGAACAAGGCGGAGGCGTATAACCAGCTGCGTGCGCGGTTGTACGAGCGCGAACTTGCGATTCGGGAAGCGGCGGCAAATGCTGAAAATGACAGCAAGACCGACATTGGCTGGGGCCACCAGATCCGGTCTTATGTCTTGCAACCCTATCAGATGGTGAAGGATCTGCGCACCGGCGTGGTTTCGACAGCACCCGGCGACGTGCTCGACGGCGCGCTCGATCCGTTCATGGCGGCGGCGCTGTCGCAGCGGGTAACGGGCGAGACGGTCGAGGTTGACGATGTCGACTAGGCGGCGCGCCCGTGCGTTGCTGGTTGGGCTGGCCGGACTCGGCTTGCTTGCGGCTTGCGATGCCGGGCTTGGCTCGCGATCGGGCAGCGCGCGCAATGCAGACGGATTCCCGGCGGCGGATCGCCCGGTTGCGCATATCGTCTCGTCACGCTGGTCGACCGAGGAAGCGCGCGACCGCAAGAATGAAGCGGGCGAGGTGATGGATAAGGCCGGGATCAAACCCGGCATGACCGTGGCCGATATTGGCGCTGGCGAAGGCTATTACACCATCCGGCTGGCCGAACGCGTCGGCAAGGAAGGACGCGTGCTGGCAGAGGATATCCTGCCTGCTGTGCGGGACATGCTGGCTGACCGGGTCGTCCGCGAACGGCTGCAGAGTGTGAGCGTTCGGCTGGGCAAGCCGGCCGATCCCAAGCTGCCTGAAAACAGCTTTGATCGCGTGCTGATGGTGCATATGTATCATGAGATTGAGCAGCCTTATGAATTTCTGTGGCGGATGCGCCCGGCGTTGATGCCCGATGGGCTGGTGATCGTTGTCGACGCCAATCGGCCGACGCAAAATCACGGCACGCCGCCTGAACTGCTGAAATGCGAATTTGCCGCGGTCGGCTATACCCAGGTCTATACGGAGGACATGCCGTCGGCTGGCGGCTATCTGGCGGCGTTCCGGGCGCAAGGTGCGCGCCCTGATCCTTATGCCATTAAACCCTGCAAGGTGAGCTGAACCGATGCGGGCCTATCTCGATTTGATGCAACGCATCCTGGACGATGGCGTGGAGACGGCAGACCGCACCGGCGTTGGCACCTTATCGGTCTTTGGCCACCAGATGCGGTTCGATCTCGCGCAAGGTTTTCCCGCACTCACCACCAAGAAGCTGCATCTTCGCTCGATCATCGTCGAACTGCTCTGGTTTCTGCGTGGCGATACCAATGTCCGCTGGTTGCAGGACCGCAAAGTCGCCATCTGGGATGAATGGGCGCGCGAAGACGGCGATCTCGGCCCGATTTACGGCAAGCAATGGCGCGATTGGGCAGCGAGCGATGGCCGCCATATCGACCAGATCGCTGAGCTGATCGCGCAGATCAAGACCAACCCAACATCGCGTCGCCAGATCGTCAGCGCCTGGAATCCGGGCGATCTCCACGCGATGGCGCTGGCCCCGTGCCATTGCCTGTTCCAGACGCATGTCGCCAATGGCAAGCTGAGTTTGCAGCTCTATCAGCGCTCCGCCGATGTGTTTTTGGGCGTGCCGTTCAACATTGCCAGCTATGCGCTGCTGACCCATATGCTGGCGCAGCAATGCGGACTTGAGGTCGGCGAGTTCATCTGGACCGGCGGCGATTGCCACCTCTATTCGAATCACCTTGATCAGGCCCGCCTCCAGCTGGCGCGCACCCCCGGTCCGCCGCCTCGGCTTGAAATCCTGCGCAAGCCGGATGTCATTGACGGTTATGAGTATGAAGATTTCAAGCTGCACGATTATGTCGCGCAGCCGCATATCGCTGCGCCGGTGGCGGTTTGACAATGCGACCAAAAATAACATTGGTTGTTGCCGCTGCTCAAGACGGTGTAATCGGTTTAAACGGCCAACTGCCATGGCACATTCCCGAAGACCTGAAGCATTTTCGTCAAATAACTACCAACAAACCCATATTAATGGGCCGAAAGACATTTGAGTCTATTGGCAGGCCGCTGCCCAATCGACGGAATATAGTCTTAACTAGAAATATGAAATGGCGAGCAGATGGCGTGGAAGTGGTCACCTCTCTTGACCAGGCTCTACTGTTAATTGATGAGTCCGATGACTTGATGGTGATTGGTGGGGAGCAACTGTACAGACTTGCTCTACCGTTTGCTGACAAAATCGAGCTGACCGAGGTCCTCCAGCCGTTCGACGGGGACACTTATTTTCCTGTCTTATCCAACCGTGATTGGATCAGAATACGGGAACAGCAAGTATATTCGCCTAAAGAAGGAATTTACATCAACTTCGTCACGATGAAAACGCGCGAAGACCTCACGGATTCGTTTCTGACGTTGAAACTAGACGATCTACTTCAGAAATATGGTGAAGGTAAACATATTCCCGGATCAGGAAGCGCCGCAGCACTTCAGGGCCTTTTGGCAGCTCGATTAGTCGCTACGGTGGTAAAAATTTCATTGAATAAGGGACATAATCCGAAAAGCGAGCAACAATTTAGGTATATTGATCACCAAATCGCGACTGTCCATTTGCCAGAACTTTCAAAACTATTCGACCAAGATATAAATGAGTTTAACGAAGTATTTAAGTTAAGAAGAGCTCGAGATGCCACTACAGACGTGCGAAAGAGAAAGAATTTTATCTCTATGGAAAGGCGGAGGATGCAGAATGCTACCGTCATTCCGGTAGCAATTGCAGATCATTGTTTAAAAGTTGGACAGTATGCCCTTTCTGTTTATAGAGAAGGATATAGAGCCGTCCGGGGCGATAGCGGGGCTGCGATTAGCTCAGCCTGTGCGGGTGCCTTGACCGCTGCCTTTGTTATAGGTGTCAACCTCGAGCGATTTAAAAGGGGGGTCTGGCATCAGAAATGGTCTGATAAGGCGCTACGACTAGAGCTGGAATCGGTTGAACTCGTAAATCAGGCAGTATCTGCAGTCGAAAACATCCGTCTAGCTGCTGAGCTTGCACAGCAGCCTGAGTTCGATCTTCGCTAGTTACGCGTTGTTCGGCGTTGCCCGGGCTTGTTGCGAGGCCTGCGCGCGTGCCCGCCTTCACCTTCTTCTCGCTCGCGCGCCCCTAGCGCCCCGCGCACCTGCCCCCTATAGCCCGGCACATGGAGCGTCTCGACGGGGGTGCGCCAGTGCCCCAGCGCTATCGCGGTGGCATTGTCGCGCTGGGCAACTTCGATGGATTTCATCTGGGGCACCAGGCGGTGATCGGCCGCGCGGTCGCGCTGGCCCGCGCGCGCGGAGTGCCGGCGCTGGTTGCGACCTTTGATCCGCACCCGGTACGCTATTTCAAACCCGATCTGCCACCCTTTCGCCTGACGACACTCGATCAGCGCGCGCGCCTGTTTGCCGCCGCCGGGGCCGATGCGATGGTGGTGTTCGGCTTTGATGCAGCGCTCGCCGGGCTCACCGCGCAGGCATTTGTCGATGAACGGCTGATCGGCAATCTGGGTGTTGGCGGCGTGGTGACGGGCGCGGATTTCACCTTTGGCAAGGCGCGGGGCGGCAATGTCGCGGTGCTGGCGGCGCTGGGGCAGGCGAACGGCTTTGCGTGCGAGACCGTCAGCGCCGTGACGGCGGGCGATGATGCTGTTTCCTCCAGCCGCATCCGCGATTTGCTGAAGGATGGCGATCCGGCGGGTGCGGCGCGGCTGCTCACCCGGCCCTTCGCCATTCAAGGCAAGGTGCAGCATGGCGACAAGGTTGGCCGTACCATCGGCTATCCGACCGCCAATATCGACATGGGCAGCTATCTGCGCCCCGCTTACGGCATCTATGCGGTGCGGGCGCGGCTGGCGGATGGACGGGTGGTCGATGGGGCCGCCAATATCGGCATTCGCCCCACCTTTGATCCGCCCAAGGAATTGCTCGAAGTGTTCCTCTTCGATTTCGCTGAGGATTTATACGGCCAGATGATCGAGGTTCAATTGATCGCCTATCTGCGCCCCGAAGCGAAATTTGATGGGCTGGAGGCGCTGGTAGCGCAGATGGACGCCGATTGCGCGGCAGCGCGAGTGGTGCTGGCTCCGTCGCATATGTCCGAATGACATCAACTTGTATTACATTCCAATCCGTTTGCCCTGAGTAGCGGCTGAGCGAAGTCGAAGACGCGTATCGAAGGGTGGGTGCCCCAATCACTGTCCTTCGATACGCCACTTCGACAAGAGCTCAGCGGCTACTCAGGACGAACGGATCACAAAAGTGCATCCAATTTTTAGTTGAACCGGAAACGATAGCTGATCGATGTGCCGAGCGTGATCTGGTTCCGGCTGCCGAACGAGCTGCGTGAAATGGGCGACCCAGCGGCGTCACCCACCAGCCGCGCATAGCTGCCAAAAGCATTGATGCTCCAGTTGCCGCCAATCCGGCGCGAGGCGAAGGCGGAAACCGCAACGTCGTTGACGCTCGCATCAGGCCGATAGACCGCAAGACCGCTCGTCACCGATTGGGCCGGCGTCACCCCGTGATAAGCCCGCAGATAGGTGGCATTGGCAAAGCGCACCCTGCCGCCATAGCCCAGCGTCCATTTACCGATCAGCTTGATGCGCCGCAGGGTGAGATCGGCGAGCAAGCCATTATGTCCGCCCGCAGCCCGGCGAACCTCCAGTTGCACCGAGGTGAAGAGCGACGGCTGATAGGTAAGGAACCCGCCGATTTCGGGCGCGAAGTTGATGCGATTAAGCCCCGGAAAAACGGCAATGTCGCGTTGCGTCCGGCCGAATTCAGGCCGCAGGATCGGCCCGGCACGCCATTTCCGGGTATTCAGCAGATTATAGCCGATACCGCTTTGCACTGAGGCGAAGAACTGGTTCTTGTACCGGATGTCGAGCTGCGGGATCGGCAGAATGCGCAGGCCGTCGCTGCCCGGAAAGCGCGGTACGGCGAGCACGCCCGGCCCCACATCGATTTGCCACCCGGCGGGATAAGGCCCGAAAGCGATCGGGCGCATCGGCGCAGCCGGGGGCGATGCAGCCGGTGC
>MSXQ01000010.1:0-103877 GCA_002083645.1 Proteobacteria bacterium ST_bin13 | reverse complement strand
ATGTCGGTGGAGTCGGACGCTAAGGTCTCATTTTCCGTCGGCGCGGATTGCGCCATTGCGGTGCCGGTGCCGATAACGAACATCAAGCCCATTGCGAGCGCCGCGCGACTAACGCCTACTGCCAGGCGCTGCTGAGAATTACGGTTGCCAGAAAACATCATTGGTCCCCTCCCTGTCTTGCCCGCCCACGACTTAAGCATGGGTCGAGCGATTGGCGAACCCCGCAACCAATGCGGGTTCTATTGTGGGAATAGATTGCGCTACCGGCATGGAAAGCCAACAACATCACATACGTATTCACGGCGCCCTTTCCCCAAGCGATCGAGGCGGCTAGGCTGACGCCAGAATAGAAGAGCATCGCCAGGAGAGGGCTTCCTGCCCCGCCAATGAAGGAAAGACCGACATCATTCGACATCGCCGCATTGGCCGGGGTGTCCCAGCCGACCGTGTCGCGGGCGTTGAGCGGGAGTCCGTCGGTCAGCGAGGCGACGCGCAAGCGCATTGAGGCGATTGCGCGCCAGCTCAACTATACCGTCGACAAGAATGCGTCGGGACTGCGGCGGCGGCATTCAAAGACGATTGCGCTACTGTTCTTCGAAGACCCGACACCCGATCAATCGCTGATCAACCCCTTCTTCCTGTCGATGCTGGGATCATTGACGCGGACGTGCTCGCTCAGGGGCTATGATCTGCTCACCTCGTTCCAGCAGATGTCGAACGATTGGCATGTCGATTATGAAGACAGCCACAAGGCCGATGGAATTATCCTGCTCGGCTATGGCGATTATGAGCTGTATCGCAGCCGGCTTGCCGCGCTGATCGAGCAAGGCACGCATTTTGTCCGCTGGGGATCAGTGCAGCCGGGTGAGCCGGGGATCACCATTGGCGGCGACAATTTTGCTGGCGGCAGCGACGCTGGCGCCCATCTGATCGACGGCGGGCGGCGGCGGATTGCCTTTATCGGCCAGGCATCAAGCCATTATCCCGAATTCCATGATCGCTATCGCGGTGCCTGCGCGGCGCAGGCAGCGGCCGGGATTGCCGCCGATCCCCTGCTGCAGGTCGATGCGCTCAATACGCAACAGGCGGGCTATGACGCTGTGATGACGCTGAAGGCGCAAGGGAACCCATTCGACGCCATCTTTGCCGCCAGCGATACCCTCGCGATCGGCGCGCTAAGGGCGCTGGAAGAGCTTAATATCGCCGTGCCGCGCGATGTGGCGGTGATTGGCTTTGACGACATCCCTGCCGCTGGCCTCACCCACCCGCCGCTGACCACGGTTGCGCAAAATTATCTGCTCGCCGGCGAACAATTGGTCGACACCTTGTTGCGCCTGATCCGCGGCGAGCCCACCGAAAGCGCTACCCTGCCCGTCCGCCTGGTCGTCCGTCGATCGAGCGGGGCGAGCGGCTAATACCGAACGACCGGTTTGATCTGGCGGGGTTCCCGCAGCATTAGCATCGCCTTGCAATCACACCCGAAGATTGGCGATTGCCGCCGCCAAATCACGCTGCCACCCTCGCGCGCGAGAGCAAATCGGGGAGAGCGATGACTAATCGGCCGCGCCAATCGCCCATCGGGCTGTGGAATATTTCGTTCGGGTTCTTCGGCATTCAGGTGGCGTTTGGGCTGCAAAATGCCAATGTCAGCCGCATCTTCCAATCGCTCGGCAGCGATGTCGATAGTCTGGCGCTTTTGTGGATCGCGGGGCCCGTCACCGGCCTGCTCGTGCAGCCGCTGATCGGCCATTTCAGTGATCGCACCTGGGGGCCTCTCGGTCGCCGCCGCCCCTATTTCCTCGCCGGGGCCGTACTGGCGGCGGTGGCGTTGGTCATCATGCCCAATGCCGGACTGCTCGTCGCCGCAGCCATCTTGCTCTGGATGCTCGATGCATCGCTCAACGTTTCGATGGAGCCGTTTCGCGCTTTTGTCGGTGACATGGTCGGCCCGTCACAGCGCACGGCGGGCTATGCCTTTCAAACCGCGTTTATCGGCGCGGGTGCTGTGCTCGGCTCGCTGGCGCCAGCCCTGCTGTCAGCAATGGGGGTTGCCAATACAGCACCGGTCGGCAGCATCCCGCCATCAGTCGTCTATTCCTTTTACATTGGCGCATTTGCTATTCTTTCGAGTGTATTGTGGACGGTTGTTACCACCCGCGAATACCCCCCCGAACAACTCCGCAGCTTTGAAGATTTTAGGGACAGCGACCATAGTGAGGCTCCCCCCGTCGCGCCGACCCGCGGCTTGCGCTGGGTAGTGGCCGGGCTGGTGACCTTGGCGCTGGTGTTAGTGCTGAAGCTGGAGCGTGATCTCTATGTGCTGGGCGGCGCGTTACTCGCCTTTGGCGTGGCGCAACTTGTGGCGCAAGCGCTGGTGGGCGCTGGCAAGACAAAGGGCGCGCTCGTTCATATCATGAGCGATCTGGCGCAAATGCCTGAACAGATGAAGAAATTGGCGCTCGCCCAGTTCTTCTCCTGGCTCGCTTTGTTCATCATGTGGATTTACACCACGCCGGTCGTCACCCAATATGTATTTGGATCGACCGATACCGCGACCAAAACCTATAATGCCGGGGCAGACTGGGTCGGGATCCTGTTTTCCATCTATAACGGCGTCGCGGCGATCGCGGCGTTCCTGCTGCCGCCGCTGGCCACGCGGCTTGGCGCGGCGCGCACCCATGCGCTTTGCCTGCTGATTGGCGGGTTGAGCTATGCATTCATCGTCTTCATCCGCGACGCCAATATGCTCATCATCCCGATGATCGGCATCGGCATCGTCTGGGCTTCGATCCTGACCATGCCCTATGTAATCCTGGCGGGCGTGCTGCCGCCGCGAAAGCTTGGCATTTACATGGGGATTTTCAATTTTTTCATCGTCTTGCCACAGCTGATGGTGGCCACAATCATGGGCGGAGCGATGCGCGCCTTTTTCCCCGGCCAGCCGATCTGGACAATGGTTGTCGCTGCCTGTGTGATGGCCATCGCAGCACTTGCTATGCTGCGGATCGATGATGGATCAGCAAAGGCCGGGGAGGCAGTGACGGGCTAGCGCGTGATGACGTTAGGCCGATTCAACCCCACTCCCGTTCGGGCTGAGCGAAGTCGAAGCCCAAGCGCTCCGCATGCCCTTCGACTTCGCTCAGGGCGAACGGCGTATGGGTTGATCCAATCGAAAGTCATCACATTCTCGGGCCTAAGACTTCCCCGGCCAGCGTAATCAGAACAACACGACTGATCGGATGCTTTCACCAGCATGCATCAGATCAAAGCCCTTGTTGATGTCTTCCAGCGTCAGGACATGAGTGATCATCGGGTCGATCTCGATCTTGCCGTTCATGTACCAGTCGACGATCTTGGGCACGTCAGTGCGGCCCTTGGCGCCACCAAAAGCCGTGCCGCGCCAGTTACGGCCAGTGACGAGCTGGAACGGCCGCGTGCTGATTTCTTTGCCCGCCTCAGCCACACCGATGATGATCGACGTGCCCCAGCCGCGATGGCAGCACTCGAGCGCCTGGCGCATTACAGTTGTGTTGCCGGTGCAATCGAAGCTGTAATCGGCGCCGCCATCGGTCAGCGCGACGAGATGCGCGACCAGATCTTCGACATCTCGCGGGTTGACGAAATGCGTCATGCCAAAGCGCTTGCCCCAATCCTCGCGCGCGGGATTGATATCGACCCCGACAATCTTGCTCGCCCCGGCCATCCGCGCGCCCTGCAGCACGTTAAGGCCAATCCCGCCGAGACCGAACACTACGACAGTGTCACCGACCTGCACCTTCGCCGTGTTCACGACTGCCCCCACCCCGGTGGTGACGCCGCAGCCAATATAGCTGCTCGTCTTGAACGGCGCGTCCTCACGGATTTTGGCGACCGCGATTTCGGGCAGGACGGTGAAGTTCGAAAAGGTCGAACAGCCCATATAATGGAAGATCGGCTTGCCCTGATAGGAAAAGCGGGTCGTGCCATCGGGCATCAGCCCCTTGCCCTGGGTCGCGCGGATCGCAGTGCACAAATTGGTCTTGCCGCTAAGGCATGATTTACATTGGCGGCATTCGGGGGTGTAGAGCGGAATGACATGATCGCCGGGCTTAACTGAGGTGACGCCTGCACCGACCTCGCGGACAATCCCTGCCCCTTCATGGCCAAGCACGGAGGGGAACAGCCCTTCGCTGTCCAACCCGTCCAGCGTATAGGCATCGGTGTGGCAGATGCCCGTCGCCATGATCTCGACGAGGACCTCACCGGCCTTTGGGCCCTCCAGATCGAGCTCGACGATTTCCAGGGGACGCTTCGCTTCAAAAGCGACGGCGGCACGGGTCTTCATTCATCACTTCCTTCACGCCGAATATCGAATGATTCCTCATAGGTCAGGGTCGATGCCGCTGGCCAGACCAAAGACACGGGTGGTCGGGCAATGGGGCATTTTCAGCGCTTCGCAGACCCAGCATTCAGGCCGATGCGCAAGGCAAGCCGCCCACCGCGGCGAAGCGCGCGGTGATGGTGGGGTCCATTTTTATGAAGGTCTATCGAACGAGTGGTGGAGCCGTGGGGGATCGAACCCCAGACCTCTGCAATGCCATCGCAGCATTTCCTCGAGAAATGGCGCAAATACGTGGGTTACAGATAGGCGAAACTGGTGATTTGAAGCGATTTGGAGCAATTTGCGATACCAGTGCGATACCAGATGGGCGGGTAGCGTTTTTCATAAAGGCCACGCCTGCGGTGCAGACCGACCGCGTTTCCTTCCACCAGCATAATCAGAGGTTGGCGTTGAATTGGGTCTCTTTCGCCGCCGCGAGCAGGAAGGGATGGCGGGAAGTGGCATCGCGGCTTTCAGGGCACTGCTACGCCGACTGGGCACTGCCTAATTGGGCGAGACGGCCGCGAACTGACGCCCTGTAGCTATCGTCGCCTCGCTCGTGTGACCGACCGCTATCTATTCGCGATCACCGCTAAGGGGAACGAATACTAGTCGACGCGGATGGCCGCCCCGCCGCGGCCCGGTTGCCTAATTTGTTCACTGCGACTGATGGCTTTACCTTGCGGCAAGACGGTACTCGAACTTACCGCCTAGGCGGGCCGAAGGATGCCTTGCCTTATCGCGGAGTCACTGCGACTGAGGACGAATAGCGGCGGCAGCTTCGCTGTATCTCAGTTGTGCTTGGCCCGGCAGACCTGATTCAGACAATGGTTCGATACGCAATCTTGATTTCCAATGCAGCGCTGACCCACCGCGCGGCGCGGCCGGCAAACCGCGCCGACGCAATTTTTCGATGTGCATTCCAGGTTGCCGGTGCACGACGCGCCGTTGGCTTTGGTTGCCGTGCAGCGCGCGTTGAAGCAGTGACGATTGGCGCATTGCGCGTTGCCGACGCACGTGCCACCCAACGGCTTGGTCGCGGCGCACAACCCGTTGAAGCAATAGCCCGATAGACAATCGGGATGTCCGGTGCATCTAGCTCCAGACGCCTTGCGCGGAATGCAGCGGCCGCTGGTGCAATTCCCTGAGAGGCACTCATTGTGCGAGACGCACAAGCCGGTCAACGCCTGCATTGCAGCAACTGCCGGTGGCGGCGCTGACACCTGCCAAGTCAGTATCGTGACCGCAACTGCGGCCAGCAGAAGCATGATGCCCAGTTTGAAAGACAAACGTCGCTTCATCGCGAACTCCTTGGCTCGACCTTATCTAAACACGTAACACATCGCCAGGCAGCGCTCACCTGTCTTTGCACGGCCTAATGAGGGAAACTCGGTGCCAATTCCTTCAAAAAGCGAACTACCCCTGCATCGAGAGGGCGGCAGGCCGCGATGTTGGCTTTGCAAGGGACCGCCACTCACAGCCGCAAGGCCGCTCGCGACCAGCTCTCGTCGAAAAACGGTTCCTCCACGAATGACGGGCTTCAAGGAACCAGGGTTCTGCGCTGACCGGCTAGGATTGGGGCGTTTGCCGACCGGCAGGTTCTCAACAAGCCGACCGACAGCTATCTGCTATTCGCAACCCAAAAACTATCTGACCGGAATGTCCTAAACATCGCCATTCGGGATGGCGCAACAACGAAAATCAGCGGCAGCTTTCTGTGTCCGCTGAAACCACTTTATCGTCGAGAGCGGGGCGAATGTTGCCTATCCAAGCCCGGTGGATGGCACAGCGCCTTACGCTCCCGGCAAGTCGGCACCATCCGGGTGATAAGTCGCGCCAATCTCTAGGAGTTCGCTTAATCCCATTATGCGAACTCAGCCGTATCCCGAGCGGCGTCATGTGGCTTGAATTCTTTATTTTCGAGCCACTTGGACTGCACCGGCGATTGAACGCGCGGGCAAGGGCTAGTGCACGAGCGTCCTTCAATCCACCCGTTCAGCGAATAGCTTTGCTATCCGATCCAATCGGCAATCGACCAGCGCGTGATCGAATTTCTCGGCAAGGAGCAGTTCTGCCAGCGCCCGCTGACGCTGCCCGATAAGATCGATCGACTGAAGTGACGTGCCATATGCCGAAACGACCGACGGATTGGCGCAAAGTTCTGCGCCAATCGCTTCGATATCCATGGCGAGCGCCGCCAGTTCAAAGGCAATGACCTGCAATTGGGCTTGATCAGGCGGCAATGCTGACACTCCGTGTCGGGCAAGCTTGCGCCGCCAGCTGGCCAGGTGCGGCCATCGCCGTCACGCCACGGGCTATGGCTGCGTGCGCCATGCCAGGGACGAGCGCGGTTGCCGGGTCCTGAACGAGGCATGTGCCCCCGGCCGCCTTGATCGCGGCGATCCCCGCGGCACCATCGCTGCCGTCACCGGAAAGAACAATGCCGATGGATTTTGCCGCGCCGGTTTTCGCAACCGACCCGAACAGCAAGTCAGCAGAAGGACGGACTCCGTTGACCGGATCGCGATCGACGAGCCGTATGCGCCCACCGGGCCATCGATCGACGACGACATGGAAACGCGGGTCGATCGCGACGTAAATAACACCCTGTTCAAGCAAATCGCCATCGGCTGCGAGTTTGACCTTGGCCGCCGAACTTCGCGACAACCGAGAGGCGAAGGGAACGCCCAATCCCTCGTCAATTGCCAACGATACGACCGTTGGCGGACAATTGGCGGGGAACGCCACGAGCATATCGGAAGCGGCTTCGATAGACCCCATGCCGCCGGCCACTACGATGATTTCACCCTGCCAATCATATTCGCCAACCGCGCCAACGGCGGCGCTTGCAGCAGGCAGTTTGCGGGCAGCGAGGTTGGTCTTGGCTGCCGTAAGCACCGTCTTGCAGAGCTTGCTGGAGATTTTCTCGAACTCGTCGGGGGTTGCACGTTGGGGCTTGGGGAAACAGTCCACCGCCCCCAGTTCAATGGCGCGCAGCGAAACATCGGCGCCTTTCTGGGTGAGCGTCGACAGCATCACGACGGGGATTGGCCGCGTTTCCATTAACTCTGCTAGGAAATCGATCCCGTTCATGCCGGGCATTTCAACGTCCAGCGTCAGGACATCGGGATGCATTTCGGCGATCATGGCGCGGGCTTCATCGGCACCATCGGCTGCACCGACCACGACGATATCCTTGCTGCGTTCAAGCGCGTTGGTGAACAAGGCGCGCATGGTGATGGAATCGTCGATGACGAGGACTTTGGTCACGGCCATTGGGGAGTGTCTTTCAGAAGGTAGAGGATCGGCTAAGCGGCTTCGGCGAGTTCATTTGCGTCGGTGAGCGATGGCAAGTCGAGGACCATCACCATCCGGTCGTCGATCGACACCAGCCCTTCGAGGAAGGGAACAACGGCATCGCCGGTCGCTGGCGGCGATTGCAATGAATCGATCGGGAACGTGACGATGTCACTGACCGAGTCGACGATCAGTCCGCGGAACTGACCGGCGATCTGCGTGACGATGATCACGTGGCGCGCAGTCGGTTCGGTCGCGCGCCAGCCAAGGCGGGCGGCAAGATCGACTACGGGTAACACCGTGCCGCGCAGGTTCACCACCCCCGCCACATAATGCGGCACCTGCGGCAACCGCGTCGTTGGCGTCCAGGCGCGGATTTCGCGAATGGCCATGATATCGATGCCAAATACCTGGGATTCGACTTCGAAGGTGATGAGCTGGCGAGTCATGATCGATTCCTGTGCATGTCTTAGTGGGTCACGCGCCGCACCGCGGCGGCGAGCTTTTCGGCGTCGAATGGCTTGATGATCCAGCCGGTCGCCCCTGCATTTCGGGCACGCGCCTTTTTCTCGTCCGAGGATTCGGTCGACAGGACAAGGATGGGCCTGTGGACGTGCGCACCGCCGGCGCGAACCCGCTCGATTAGGCCAAAGCCGTCCATGCGGGGCATGTTGATATCAGTGATAATGACATCGCAATCGTTGTTCGCGAGCCATTCGAGCGCCGAGACGCCATCGTCAGCCTGCTCGACATCAAACCCTTGGCCAACCAGCGCGTGCCGGAGCAGGCTGCGCATGGTTGCGCTGTCATCGACGGTCAAAACACGTGTCTTGGGATTTGGCGTTGTCATCGTTTCATCCACCTCATCAAAAAAGTTCAACATCACCGCGCGTTGCGGCGGGGCGTTCTATGGGCTGCGGGGCGACAGCGTCGTCGACGCGCCGGAAGCGCGCCTGGCCGCGGGCGGGCCGGAAATCGACCCTGCGCGCCTGCGTGCCCCCAAGCGACGATCGCACCAGCGTGATCCGTTCCTGTTCCAGAAAGCCGACCGCGAATGCCGCATTGGCCGATCCGATCCGCGTCATGCCGCTATGCATGTTGGCGCCGCCATAAAGGTGCGCGCGCATCGCCAATCGGCTGGCGCCATAGGCCAGCATTTCGTTGATCAGCACTTCCATCAGGTAAGCGCCGTAATGTTCATCGACGCCGCGTCCGCCCTTTGGTTCGGCGAGTAGGAAGTGGTTCATGCCACCGACATTGTTGGTCGGATCGAACAGGCAACAGGCAATGCAACTGCCGAGCACAGTCGTCAGCTCGACACGCGGATCGCCGCTGACCCGGGCTTGGCCCTGCATCACCGTCAACCGAACCGGGCGATGCAGCGCGCTTGTTGGCGCCTCAATAGGGTGGTGCATCATCAGGCAGCTCTCGCCAGCGCATGGTCGGCAATACGGTGGATGGGCGCGATCAGACCGGCCGCACCGAGGGCGATGGCAGCCTTGGGCATCCCAAACACCGTGCAGGTCGCCTCGTCCTGCGCAATGGTTGTCGCGCCGGCGTGCGCCATCGCCAACAACCCCTGCGCCCCGTCCGTCCCCATGCCGGTCAGCAGGATACCAACGGCCTTACCCCCCATGGTTTCGGCGACCGAGCGGAACAGAACGTCTACGCTCGGGCGATGTCCCGAAACCTTGTCGTCGGCGCGCATCCTGGCACAAGGATTTGAAGCACTGCCGCGGACCTGCACATGCCGGTCGTTGCCCGGTGCCAGATAGATATGGCCTGGCTTTAGTGGTAGATCGGGTTCGGCGATTGTCACTTTGGGCGCGCATTGCTGATCCAGCCGACGGGCGACCGCTTCAGCGAAATGGCCATTAATATGCTGAACGATCACGGTCGGCGGACAATCGGCGGGAAAATTCTGGAGCAGCAACTGCAATGCTTCGACTCCGCCGGTTGATGCCCCAACCGCAATCAAGGCCGGACGATGATGGCTGATCAGCGGAGAAACCGCGTGGCGTGGTATTATTGTTACGGGGCCGGCGTCCCGATCGCGCAGTTTTGCCTTGGCGGCATTTCTGATAAGCGACGCGAGCCGCCCGTCATCCGTGGTCAGCAACGACCCGACCTTGCCATCGGGTTTCGCGTAACAATCCACAGCGCCAATTTCGAGCGCCCGCACCGTTGCATCCGCGCCGTCGCGCGTCAGGCCCGAAACGACAACCACCGGGGTCGGCTTCAGCCGCATCACCTTGTCGAGAAAATCCAGACCGTTCATGCCCGGCATCTCGATATCCAGCGTCACGACATCGGGGCTTTGCTCCCGCATAATGGTCCGGGCTTCGGCAGCGTCTGCGGCGGCACCGATCACCGTGATATCGGTTTCGCGGCGCAGCAACTCGCCAAGCAAGGCACGCATGGTCGGTGAATCGTCGACGATCAGGACACGGATCGTCATGCCGCATCCTTTCGATAGATCGTGGGGCCGACCTGCGTCAGCATCTGCGCAGCCGGTCCGGTCACCCGTTCGCTGTGCCCGATATACAGATGGCCACCGGGCGCGATCTGACGGGCGAAACGATGCACCAGCCGTTCCTTGGTAGGCTGGTCGAAATAGATCATCACGTTGCGGCAGAATATCACGTCGAACGGCCGCGCCATCGGCCAGTCACCAAGCAGGTTGAGTGACTTGAATCGCACCAGCGCCCGCGCGTCATCGACAACCACGGCTTGACCGTCACGCTCCCGCATCCAGGCGCGGCGCAGTTCGCCGGGAACTGCATCGAGCGTATCGATGCGATATTGTGCTGCCTCGGCGGTGGCGAGCGCGTGATCAGCAATATCGGTTGCAAGCATCAGGAAATCGAGCTTCCCCAGCCGTGCGGCAGCCGCGCGATCGGTGCCCAGCATCGTCATCATGATCGACCAGGTTTCTTCGCCGCTGGAACAGCCCGCCGACCAGATCCGTACCGGCTCGCCCGCGCTCGCTCGCTTCAGCAAACCGGGGCGGACATGCGTGCCGAAATGATCGAAATGATGGCCCTCACGAAAGAAGAAAGTATGATTGGTGGTCAGCGCACAGATCGCCCGGCGCCGCTCCGCATCATCCGCTTCGATCCGTTTCACATAAGCGGCAAAGGTCCCGCAGCCGGTGCTCCGCACCAGCGGTGCTAACCGCGAATAGACCAGCATCGCCTTGCCCGGCACCAGCACGATTCCCGCCGACTGATGGACGATCTTGCGCACGGCTTCGAAATCGGCGGGCGCGTAAACGCCCTTGCCGATGCCCGGCAGCTTCTCAAAAGCCTCGGCCAGCGCTGTCATGCGGCTTCCTTCAGCGGAGATGTTTCATTCACCGCCCCAGCGACCACGCCATCGACATCAATGATCAGGGCAACACGACCCGTCCCAAGGATCGTGGCGCCAGCCACGCCCTCCACCGGGCGATAATGGGTATCGAGACTTTTGATGACGAATTGGCGCTGGTCACAAATCGTGTCGACGAGCAACGCAGCCTGACCCGCCGCTTCGGTGTCGACGATGATCAGCACCGCCTGAGTCGGATCGGCGATTGCGCCGCGTGCGCCGACTGGTCCTTCAAGCGGCAGGATCGGGATAAACCGCCCACGCACGTTGAGCATCGCGCGACCAACGCCGAGATGCTGGACATCGCGCGCCTCGGGGCGAAGACTTTCAACGACATGGGCAAGCGGGACGACCAATGTCTGATCGCCGACGGTGACGATCATTCCGTCCGAAATGGCGAGTGTCAGCGGCAGCGCGAGCGTGAACACCGACCCCTTGCCGGGGTGCGATTCGATCGAGATGCGACCGCCGAGTTCTTTCACATTCTGCCGAACGACATCCATGCCGACGCCGCGCCCCGAAATGTTCGACAGCGTTTGAGCGGTAGAGAAACCAGGCGCAAAAATCAGATTGTCGATCTCTTCATCGGTCATCACCGCATCGGCGGCGATCAGCCCGCGCTCGACCGCCTTGGCATAAACGCGCGGCCGGTCGATGCCCTTGCCATCATCGGCGATGCGGATGACGATCCGGCCCGAACGATGCTCGGCAGAAAGGTGGAGAACGCCTTCGGGCGACTTGCCCGCGGCGATCCTGTCAGCGCTGGGTTCGATACCATGGTCGACTGCGTTGCGGATAAGATGTGTCAGCGGCTCGCTCAGCCGCTCAATCACGGTCTTGTCGAGCTCGGTTGCTTCGCCCGCCAGTTCGAGCCGCACCTTCTTGCCGGTCGACGCCTCAAGCTCGCGCAGGATCCGGGGGACGCGGCTGAACACCGATCCGATCGGCTGCGCCCGGATCGACATTGCGCTTTCCTGGATGTCTCGGGTCAACCCGTCGAGCATCGCCAGTTCCTCGATCCCGCCAAGATTGTGGCCAGTCAGGCGCTGCGTCATCATCGCCTGTGCGATCACCAGTTCACCCACGGCGTCGATCAGGCGATCAAGCTTCGCGAGGTCGATGCGGATCGATTGCCCGGTCGCCGGTGCGGTGGTGGTGCCTTCAACAATCGTTGGGGTTGGCGCGACGACGGGCTGAACCGGAGCGGCAACTTGTGGGGTGATCGGCGCGTGCGCGATCTCCGTTACTGGTTGTGCAATAGTAACAAGGGCCGCTTCTTCATCACCCACCCGCGCAATCGTCAAACCGCAACCATCGCCCACGAAATCGAAGATGTCTTCGATTGCGGCGCGTTCGACGGTGCCCGGCAGCATTACGGTCCAGCGGAGATACCCTTCATTAGGGTCGAACGCATCGAGATCAGGCAACGCTCGATCATCGATTGTAACGCGAGCGTCGCCTAGCGCGCAGAGTTCGCGCAGCAGGAGCAAAGGCTCACCACCATTCGCCAAGGCACCTGCATGCGGATGAACGGTGATGATCCAGTCTGCGTTGGCCGAAATATCGGCCGCAATGTCGCCGAGCATGGCATCAAGGTCGAAGGCGAATTCATCTTCAGCAGATGTCCCCGCAGCATCGGCTTCGTCCGTCTCTGCCGCCAGAACGCCCGTCTGAGCGGCTGCCAGTTGGGCCAGCAGAGCCGCATCATTCGGGGCGGCGGCGCCGTCCCGAACGGCCCCGACATGATCGCCCAGCATGTCGAGCGCCCGCAGCATCAACCCGACCAAAGGGGCGCTAATCGTTACCGTTCCGTCGCGAACATCGGACAGCAACGTCTCAAAGCCATGCGTATAGGCTTGAAGCGCGCCAAAGCCGAACGCGCCCGCGCCACCCTTGATCGAATGCACCGCGCGAAAGATCGCGTTGATCGTTTCCTCGTCGGCTTGGCCTTCGCGGCAACGATCGAGCGCCGTTTCAGCGGCGGCGAGCGCCTCGTCGCATTCAACGAAGAAGATCGCCTGGATTTCTTCGTTGGTCATCGGACTTTTCCATTGTCGAGCAGGTGTTCGGCGCCGACCATTGCCAGCGTTGCGCCCATGGCGTCGGAAGCCGATATCGTCAGCGCCGTTTGGTGCCTGGATGACATCTTGCGTGCGCTGAGCAGCAGTTGCACCATGGACTGGCCGAATTGGATTACGGCGCTCCCGTCGATGACGACATCGCCGGCGGCCACGGCTTCCCGCAATTGGGGAAGCAGATCACCTGCTGCCTGCCGATCGCATCTGGCGGGCAGCATCAAAGTCGAGGGTGCCATTGCGCCGAATCCCGCTTAGAATTCAGACCAATCTTCATCACCGTCGCTGGATTTCAGGGCGAGATTACCCGAAACCATTGGCGCGCGCGCTTTTCGCTTGGTCGCCAGTCGCGTCGGGGCTGCAACGCGACGTGCCGGCGCCTCCCCTCCCAGTTTGAAGCGCGCGACGACGTCGGCAAGCGCCTCTGCTTCGCTTGCCAAGCTACGCGCCGCAGCAGTCGATTCCTCGACCATGGCGGCATTTTGCTGGGTCATCTTGTCCATTTCGCCGACCGCGCCATTGACCTGTTGCAAGTTGGTCGCCTGCGTCTCGGCAGAATCGGCGATCGTTGTAATCATTGCGCTGATCGAGCCGACGCGCGTCACGATCCGGTCGAGCAGCGTGCCCGTTTCCCCGACCAATGCCACGCCGGCACCGACCTGTTCGGCTGATGTCGTAATCAGGCCCTTAATGTCCTTGGCTGCGTCGGCAGATCGCTGCGCGAGCGCACGAACCTCATTCGCGACGACGGCAAACCCCTTGCCCGCGTCGCCGGCGCGCGCCGCTTCGACACCGGCGTTCAGTGCCAGCAGATTGGTCTGGAAGGCGATGCCATCGATCACATTGATGATCTGGGTGATTTCGTTCGCCGATTTCTCGATCGCCCCCATCGCGCCTACCGCGCGCTTGACGACGGCACCGCCCTCGCTCGCCTCACGGTGCGCCTCATCGATTGAGCGGTTAACATCGGCGGCACCGCGGGCGGTTTCGCGCACCATCGATGTCACCTGATTCATGGCCGCTGCCGTTTCCTCCAGGCTTGCTGCCTGCTGCTCGGTGCGCAGTGCCAGATCATCGGACGCCGCCCGGATTTCCGAAGCGCCGCTATGGACGCTCGACGCGGTACCGGACACGCTCGACATGATCTCGCCCAGCCCGTTGATGGACTGGTTGAACCCGGTCCGCAGGCTTTCATATTCGGGCGAAAGCGATGTTTCGATCCGATAGGTCATGTCACCGGCGGCAAGCGCATCCATCGCCCGTGCCAGTTCTTCGACAACAACGCGCTGCTTTGCCTCATTGTCAGCCTGTGCGCGCGATGCACCCCGGAACACCTCGAAGGCCGCGGCCATGGTGCCGATTTCGTCACGGCGACCCGCGCCCGGCACCGCGACGTCAAAGTCACCCGCTGCCATGCGCTGCATCGCCTCTGCCGTGGCGGCAAGCGGTGTAAGTGCTCGGCTGATCACATACCAAAGCCCCGCGATCAAAAGACCGGCGACGATCAGCCCAATCCCGACCAACCATCCGATTGTGGCGGCAAGAGCGGCATTGCTTGTTTCGACCAGTTTAGACTGGAACGCGATTGACGACGCGACGAGCGCATCGATTTTGCGACGATGATCGGCATAGACATCGGTCAGGCGGGCATAGCTGGCCCGCGTTGCCGCGCCGTCCTGGCGCTCGATTGCGGGCACCAGCCCGTTATCGAATTCGTCCCAGAATTTCTTGGCCGAAGCCCCCGACTGATTGAGCAATGCGTCTTTCAACGCGGGATTCAGATCGGCGTTCTGCCAATAGGTGTACCGATCATCGAACTGCTTATGCAGTTCGGCCATGCGCGCCTTGCGGCTCGCCAGCGACGAAGGGTCGTTCACCAGCAGGGTGGCCTCGAGATAAGGCTCGATAACATATTCGGGCGGCGGCAGAATGTCGGCAACTAGGTCGCTGACCTGCTGGTTCTTGAGCTGAATGGGGCCGCCAAAGCGGATTTGATTGATTTCCATCGACGCGACGACACCGGCCAGGGCCATCGCCCCCAGGATAAGCCCGCCGCCAATTTTCCCATTCCGCTTAATGCTCATTATTACCCGCCCCGTTTTATGCAGATCGCAAGGGCTAGGTAGATCTACGGGGTTAACGAAAACTTGTTCATGTTGACCAGTTTGGCGCGCAAATCCGCCGTTTTTCCCCCGCAACAACCCTCGCCAGTTCTGGCGAAGGCAGCGAAGCCCATTGGTGCCGGCGTTTTTTCGGTTCGATTGCAATCACATCACATCGGGCTGGGCGATTGTGGGATCGCATCGCATTCTACACCAAGCGGGCAAATCGCAGTACCCATTTTGAGTAGATCGAAACGCTCAGCCGCACAATTCTGCGAATTTTCCTCTACCGCACGGGAGCCCTGATCTCGGGTATCCGCGCCGGTGGATGGCACAGCCTCGAACCCCACCGGCAAGTCGGCACCATCCGGGTGAGAAGTCGCGCCAATCTCTAGGACATCCATCATTTGCTTTATGCGAACTCAGCCATATCCCGAGCGGCGTCACGAAGCTTGAATTGGTGTGCTCTGATCGAGCCGGTCTGCACCCGCGATCGAAGGCGCGAGGAAAATCCCGAACATCGATCGCCGCTGTCGTTTCGAACACTTCTCAAACCCAGCGCATCCTCACCCCGGCCGCTCGATTTCGATGGCCGTCAGCAAACCCGCAAGCAGCGTTCGATCGTCCCAGTGACACCGACGCTTGCTCCCTGGTTGCTCGACATCACCGGCAAGGTGATCAAATACGGGGTAGCCACATCAGAAAAGACGCAGTGTGAGGGTGGCGCGGCATTCTTCGAACGCGATACAAAGGATATCGGCCGAGCATTTGAGGCATGTCTGATCGCCGCTCATGCGGCAAAGCCTGCGCTGGGACTGGCGAGGCAAGCAACCGACGCCGAAGGTAACCTCATCTGGCTCCCGGCGAGGAAAAAGCTGGGTGAGGCCGGACCGCGACCAAAGATGGCGGGGTTGGGGTCGCCGAACACGCTGCGTCACACCATCCACACCTGGCACCAACGCCGCGGTGTGCCTCAGGCGCAAATTAATTCTGCGGCGGGACACAGCAGCGAGCGGGGCTCTGGGGCAAACTACACCCATCTACGGCCCGAGTATCTTCAGGAGTTTATCGCTTCCACAGAAGCGTTTTGGGCAGCCGTTGGGGCGCATACCAAAGCCCATCTGCGATACCAGTGCGATACCAAGCAGGTGGGATGAGAGGTGCACCCACGCACGGAGGGCGGCCATCTATCTGATTTTCTTATCGAACGAGTGGTGGAGCCGTGGGGGATCGAACCCCAGACCTCTGCAATGCCATCGCAGCGCTCTCCCAGCTGAGCTACGGCCCCATCCTTACGTTCTGGAAGCGTCGCCATTATCGGGGCGACGCTTCCTTGGCAAGTAGCGCTTTGTGCGCTTTTTCGCGGAAAAACGCTTTTAGCGCTCTTCCTCGTCATTGGACGTTTCCACGCCCAGATCGTCATCGCCACCCAGATCAACCTCGTCATCGGGCGAGGGTTCTTCGTCGTCAGCGGCGATGTCCAGATCTTCGTCGTCACCGGCGAGATCGTCGTCATCCTTCTTGGGCGTCAGCGCCTTGGGCGCATCGAACGGCAGCGGCTGCTTCGACTTCAGGATCGGCTCGGGCTCCCAGGCCTGGCCGCATTCGATGCAGGTGACCGGGTCATCCTTGCCCAGATCGTAAAAACGCGTTGCGCATTTCGGACACGTTCGCTTCGTGCCCCATTCCGGCTTCACCATGAGGTGCGTGACCTTTCAAAGAGATGGGATTTTGTGGCTGTTGAGCCGCAAAGTGGGGCGCGCCTTGCCATAGCGCAAGCGCGCTGTCAAAGCCGCCGCCAATGTCGCACCCTGCCGCCTCGCCCCGCTCTTTTGTCGCCCATGGCCCGTTACGCGGGCAGATGACGGTACCGGGCGACAAATCGATCAGCCACCGCGCCTTGATGTTTTCGGCTTTGGCTATCGGCACCAGCCGGATTGAGGGATTGCTGGAGGGCGAAGATGTGCTCGCCACCGCCGCCGCCCTGCGCGCGATGGGGGCAACGATCATCCGGCATGATGATGGCATTTGGGAAGTCAGCGGGGTCGGCGTCGGTGGGCTGCTCCAGCCGACCCAGGCGCTCGACATGGGCAATTCGGGCACCTCTACCCGGCTGCTGATGGGCCTTGTCGCGAGCCACCCGATCACGGTGACCTTTGTCGGCGACGCATCCTTGTCAGCCCGGCCGATGGGGCGGGTGATTGAGCCGCTGTCGCAGATGGGCGCCGACATCACCGCCAGCCCCGGCGGCAAATTGCCGCTGATGGTGCGCGGGATCTGCCCGTCCGTGCCGATCAGCTACACGCTGCCCGTCGCCTCTGCGCAGGTGAAATCGGCAGTGCTGCTCGCGGGCCTCAATACACCCGGCATCACCCAGGTGATTGAGCCAATCGCGACGCGCGACCATAGCGAACGAATGCTGAAGGGCTTTGGCGCGACGCTAAGCGTCGAAGAAACCAACCAGGGCCGGATCATTTCGATCACCGGAGAGGCCGAGCTCAAGCCGCAATCGATCATCGTACCGGGCGACCCGTCTTCAGCCGCTTTTTTTGCAGTAGCGGCGTCGATCATTCCAGGGTCCGACGTATTGATCGCCAATGTCGGCCTGAATGTCACCCGCACCGGCTTGTTCAGCGCGCTGCGGATGATGGGGGCTGACATCACCCAGGAAAACCCGCGCGAGGTGGGCGGCGAGCCGGTCGCTGATCTGCGCGTTCGGCATGCGCCACTACGGGCGATCGACGTGCCGCCCGATCTCGCCCCCAGCATGATCGACGAATATCCGATCCTGTTTGTCGCGGCCGCACTCGCGTCGGGCCGGACAGTGGCGCGCGGCGCGCATGAACTGCGCGTCAAGGAATCGGACCGGATCGCGACAATGGCCGCAGCGCTGACGGCGATTGGGGTCGAAGTAGAAGAATTTGAAGACGGGCTGGCGATTATCGGCTCAGGCGGCGCGATGCTGCCTGGCAGCGCAACGATCGCGTCAAAGCTCGATCACCGGATCGCGATGAGTATGGCGGTCGCCGGCCTCGCCGCGCAGGCCAGCGTCACCATTGACGATGTCGCCCCGGTTGCAACAAGCTTTCCGTCATTCTTCGAAACGCTTGACGCACTCGCCGGTTAGGGCCTTTGGTACGCAAATGATCATCGCCGTCGACGGACCCGCCGCCTCAGGCAAAGGCACCCTCGCCCGTGCCCTGGCGAAACATTATCGCTTGCCGCATCTCGACACCGGGCTGCTCTACCGGGCGGTTGGGCTGAACGTGCTTCGTCAGGAACTGAACCCCGAAATCGAAGCCGACGGCTTTGCCGCCTGCGATTTCGACGATTCGATCCTTGCTGATCCAGCGTTGCGCAGCGATGAGATCGGCAAGATCGCTTCGGTCGTCTCGGTGCACCCGCTGGTGCGTACCGCCCTGCTCCACCGCCAGCGGCGCTTTGCCAACCAGCCGGGTGGTGCGGTGCTCGACGGGCGCGATATCGGCACAGTGATTGCGCCGAATGCCGATGCCAAGCTGTTCATCAAGGCCACCCCGCAAATCCGCGCCAAGCGCCGCCATGCCGAACTGCGTACGCAGGGATCAACCGTCAGCCTCGACAAGGTGCTCGCCGACATCCGCGCGCGCGATTTGCGCGACATTGGCCGGGCTGCCGCGCCGCTGGTGATGGCAGACGACGCCAATCTGCTCGATACGAGCTTTTTGTCGATTGAAAGCGCGGTGCAGCGGGCGATCGAACTGGTCGAAGCGCGGGTGCGCGCCAAGACGAGCTGAACGAGCGTCGCGCCAAGCCTATCGGTTCACGCCCCTGGCTTCGCCTCGCTCGCCAGCCGCTTGTTGAGAATTTTCGTATAGTCAGCGCTCAGATTTCGGCAGCTCTTGGGATCAACAAACGGGTTCGGCACGGCGCGCCGCTCAAACTGTGCGAATTTTGTGTCGCCGCCCGAATTATCGGGATGGGCAGTAAACAGGATATCGCAGGGCATCGCTGCGACCCTGCTGATCGTCTGCCGGAACGACGCAACAATCGACCGGTGGGCCGGGTCCGAGAATCGATACCCCTCGACCGACACCGGATTAAGGCTGGAGGCGAACACCATGTTCAAACACCGCTTGGCTTCGCAGGATTGCCAGCGCCAGCTCATGCTGCCGGCGGTATGGCCAGGCGTCGCCTGCGCCAGCACGCGGGTAGCGCCCAGCCGAATGACCTCGCCGTGGCGGACGACCCGCAGCTTGCCGGTGATCGCGGGGAGATCGGCCAGCTGGCCGAATTGCGGATCATCGGTGCCGCTTCGGCCCTCGCGCAGCACCTGGGCTGCGGCGGCGCTGGCGACCACCGTTGCGCCGCTATCGCGCGCCAGAGCGGCAATGCCGCCCGCATGATCATAATGCGGCTCGGTGCTGAGGATCAGCTTCACGTCGCTGACCTTGAAGCCAAGCGCACGAATATTGGATTCCACCGCGGATACAGATTGCGGCAGCGCGCCATCAATCAGGATTAGCCCCGCACCGGTATCGATCAGCGCGACATTCATCTTGCGAAAGCCGACCAGATAGCTGTTGCCAAAGATGCGCTTTGGCGGCTGCGGCGCGAGCCAGCGGGCGGCAAATTCTGCAGCGATGGGCCGGGTCAGCGGGTCGACATCCGCCTGAGCAGCAACCGCCCCGCTGATGGCCAACATCATCGCCATTGCCAAGCCGGAAGCATAATGCCGCATATCCATCCCCCACACCTGATGCGCTTGCGCTATAACCCATGGCAACGCGGCATCAACTCTTGCCTGCCGCTTGCCTCTTGCCCCCCCATGCGCTAAGGCGCGCCCGTCCGGCGGGCAGGTGCTCGCGGTGGAAGGCGCGGAGGCATGTCCTCTAGCGCCCTTTTCGCATTTTGCGTCTAGGTCCCTTCCCCGCTTCCCCGCGCGCCCGGATGCCGCGACCGGCAACCGGCCGCCGCGGCAACATGGCCAAAGACCGCCGGATACAACCGGCTGGCCGGACAATGAACTTGGGATACTGAAATTTTATGGCCTCTTCGGCAAACCCCACGCGCGATGATTTCGCCGCCCTTCTTGAAGAAACCCTTGGCGATGCAGACGGCTTTGAAGGCCGGGTTGTAAAGGGCACCGTTACCGCCATTGAGAATGACCTTGCCGTCATCGATGTCGGTCTGAAGAGCGAAGGCCGCGTGCCACTGCGCGAATTTGCGATGCCGGGCCAGAAGGCCGACCTGAAGGTTGGCGACGAAGTCGAAGTCTATGTCGACCGTGTCGAGAACATCCACGGCGAAGCAATGCTCAGCCGCGACCGCGCCCGCCGCGAGGCCGCCTGGGACACGCTGGAAACTGAATTCGCCAAGACTGCCCGCGTCGAAGGCGTCATCTTTGGTCGCGTGAAGGGTGGCTTCACCGTCGACCTGAACGGTGCCGTTGCTTTCCTGCCTGGTTCGCAGGTCGATATCCGCCCGGTGCGTGACGTGACGCCGCTGATGGACATTCCGCAGCCCTTCCAGATCCTGAAGATGGACCGCAAGCGCGGCAACATCGTCGTGACGCGTCGCGCCATCCTTGAGGAAACCCGAGCAGAACAGCGTTCGGGCCTGATCCTGAGCCTGGCCGAGGGCCAGATCATCGACGGCGTCGTCAAGAACATCACTGATTATGGTGCGTTCGTTGATCTGGGTGGCATCGACGGCCTGCTGCACGTCACCGATCTCAGCTACAAGCGCGTCGGCCATCCGAGCGAAGTGCTGAACATCGGCGACACCGTGAAGGTGCAGATCATCCGCATCAACAAGGACACGCAGCGCATCTCGCTCGGCATGAAGCAGCTTGAGAGCGATCCGTGGGATGGCGCGATGGAGAAGTATCCGATCGGCGCCAAGCTTTCGGGCCGCGTGACCAACATCACCGAATATGGCGCGTTCGTCGAGCTGGAAGCCGGCATCGAGGGCCTGGTCCATGTCAGCGAAATGAGCTGGACCAAGAAGAACGTCCATCCCGGCAAGATCGTTTCGACCAGCCAGGAAGTCGATGTCATCGTCCTGGAAGTCGATTCGGAAAAGCGCCGCATCTCGCTTGGCCTCAAGCAGGCGATCAGCAATCCGTGGGAAGCATTTGCCGAGGCGCACCCGGTTGGCTCGACCGTCGAAGGCGAAGTCAAGAACGCCACCGAATTTGGTCTGTTCATCGGCCTCGACAACGATGTCGACGGCATGGTCCACATGTCCGACATCGCCTGGGGCGTATCGGGCGAGGACGCGCTGAACCTGCATCGCAAGGGTGAGACCGTTCAGGCAATCGTGCTCGACATCGATGCCGAAAAGGAGCGCATCTCGCTTGGCATGAAGCAGCTTGAGCGTGGCGCCCCCGCCGTTGGCGGTGGTGCAGCGACCGAAGGCGGCGACGCCGGCGGCGCACGCCTCAACAAGAACGCCATTGTCACCGTCACCGTGCTTGAAGTCCGCGATGCGGGCCTTGAAGTGCAAACCGGCGACGCTGGCGCAACAGGCTTCATCAAGCGCACCGATCTTGGTCGTGACCGCGATGAGCAACGTCCAGAGCGTTTCCAGGTCGGGCAGAAGTTCGATGCCATGGTGACGGGCTTTGATCGTTCGAAGAAGCCGACCTTCTCGATCAAGGCGATGCAGATCTCCGAAGAGAAGCAGGCAGTTGCGCAATATGGTTCATCCGATTCGGGTGCATCGCTGGGCGACATCCTGGGTGAGGCGCTCAAGGCACGTTCGGGCGACACTAAGAAGTAACATACTCAAAATGGGGACATTGCCTGGCGCAATGTCCCCATTTTCGTCATTTTGTGACATTTTGTTGCGCCGCGTTTCTGGCCAACTGAATAACATAAGGATAACAAGGTGCTTGAGCGCATCGCTGCGGGGGCGGCGGTGCGTGTGTTTTAAAATTGGGGAGAATGCTATGATACGCTCGGAGCTTGTGCAGCGCCTTACGGATGAAAATACCGACCTCACACCGCGCGAAATCGAAGCAATCGTTTCTACCTTCTTTAACGAAATTTCCGCTCGCCTCGCCGCCGATGGCCGGGTTGAGCTGCGTGGCTTCGGTGCCTTTTCAACCCGCGCTCGTGACGCACGCACCGGCCGCAACCCGCGCACCGGAGAAGTCGTCGATGTCTCTGCAAAGCGCGTTCCCTATTTCAAACCCGGCAAGGAAATGCGCGCACGTCTCAATTGTGAGGCGTGAGTCGTAACCCTGCTTGACCTGTGGCCGGCATTCGGCTTGCGTATTCGTCAAGCGGACGTGGCGAAACCGGTAGACGCAGGGGACTTAAAATCCCCCTCCTATGGAGTGCGGGTTCGAGTCCCGCCGTCCGCACCACCGACTTGATCGGGCCGGTGGCGTCCGAGGGCAAGCGATGGCAAAGGAGAGTCATGACTCTCGCTGCCCGCCTGCACCACCGGTTAACTGTGCGTACCGGATCGAAAATCGGTCGCCTTTTCTGCGCCGTGATGCTGCTGGCTGGCTGCAATCAGCGCAGTGATGTTGGCCCGGTAATCGTCAGCGCGATTGGGGCGCCACCGGCGATGGTCGATCCAGGTAGGGCCGACCTGGGCGGCCCCAGCCGACTGCTGCTTGATTCGGTCGCGCAGGGGCTGGTCCGGTTTGATGCGGCTGGTCAGATCGCCCCGGCGTTGGCCGAGCGCTGGATCGTCATCGACGACGGCATGAGCTATATTTTCCGGCTGCGCGAGGCAACATGGCGCGACGGTAGTAAGGTGACTGCGGCACAAGTCGTTCAGCGCCTGCGCCGGCAGCTAGGGCCCCGATCGCGCAACGCGTTACGGCCCTATCTGAGCGCCATCGACGAGATCGTCGAAATGACGCCGCAGGTTATCGAAGTTCGCCTGAAGCGCCCCAGGCTGGATCTACTCAAGCTGTTTGCCCAGCCGGAACTCGCGGTGATCGACGAGCGGCTTGATAGCGGCAGTGGTCCGTTTCGGATCAATTCGCGGGGCAAGATCAGTGTCTTGCTGCGCCCAGCGATCGATCCGGTACGCGCGGTGGATGACGAGATCACGGCATCGGGCCCCGAACAATCCGTGCAGGTGATCGGCGAACGCGCCTCTCGGGCGATCGTGCGCTTCATCGAACGACAATCGGATCTCGTCACTGGCGGCACCTTTGTCGACTGGCCATTGATTGCGTCCGCCAATGTGGCCCCGGCCAATTTCAAGCTCGATCCAGCGGCTGGATTGTTCGGGCTGGCGATCGTCAATCGTGATGGTTTCCTTGCCGACGCCCAGAACCGCGTGGCGCTTGCCCAGGCGCTTGATCGCGAGGCACTGGTCGCGGCGTTTGCGCCGGGCTGGACGGCGGCAAGCCAAATTCTGCCCGATCAGCTCGATTCCGCCGCCGCCCCAACGGTCCCTGCCTGGGTCAATCTGCCGCCTGAGGAGCGACGCAGCGGCGCACGCGCGCGGGTAAGGCGCTGGAAGGAAACGCATACGGCACCGTTAACGCTGCGGATCGCCCTGCCCAAGGGGCCAGGGTCGACGATATTGTTTGGCTTTATCGGTGCGGCTTTCCAGTCAATCGGTATTGAACCGCGCCGCGTGGCAATGACCGAAAAAGCCGATCTGCGGCTGGTCGATTCGGTTGCCCCTTATGACAGCGCGCGGTGGTATCTGGCGATGGCCTGCCAGCGGTGCGGCCCGGCGGCGCAAGAGGCGCTGATCAAGGCGCGCGATGCCAATAGCCTGGCCGAACGCGCGCAGAACATTGCTGAGGCCGATGTCGCGGTAGATCAGGATGCCGCTTTCATCGTCATCGCGCGTCCGCTACGCTGGTCGCTGGTCGCGTTGCGGCTGCGCCAGTGGCAAGGGAACAGCCGGGCCTGGCATCCGTTGAATGCATTGCGCGACAATAGCCAATAAACCAACCAGAGTTGAGGGCCATGGCCAACCGCACCACCCGCATAGACCCCGAACAGATCCGCAAGATCGCCGCGCAACTGCCACTGGGGCGCGATCCCGGCACGGTCCGCCGCCGGATCGAAGCGATGGAGCACCTGTTGGAAGGACTGGTCACCATTCCGGGCTTCAATCGCAAGGTCGGGCTGGACGTGATCCTTGATTTCATTCCCGTCGCCGGGCCAACGATTGCGGCCGCGATGGGCGGCTGGATGATGTGGGAAGCCCGCAATCTGGGCATGACCAAAACGCATATGGCGCGGATGGCTGGCAATATCGGCTTTGACTATCTGCTTGGGCTGATTCCCTGGATCGGCGCCGTGCCCGATTTCTTTTTCCGTTCCAACACCCGCAACCTGAAGATGATCAAACGCTTCCTTGACCATCACCACCCGGCAACCGCGATCATCCAGGGCTGATCGACCGCCTCAGCGCACGCCGCGCCAGATCTTGATCGCCTTGGTGGGGGCCAGCCCGCCCTGATGCGCCGGGCAGCGCGCATAGCGGGTCTGGGTATCCAGGCACAACCAGACCTCCTCCAGCCAACCCTGGCGATTAGCGGTGATCCGCATCATCTCCGCGCTGATTCCGGGATTGGTGCGGGCAATCGCACTGGCGAGCTGCCCGGCGGTGAGGCGGCGGCGCGACAGCGCGTTCATATCGGGATAGCGCAGCCGAGTGAATAGCCGGGTCGCGCGATCAAAATATGCCTTGGGGCTGTCGCTCATGCAGGTGCCGTGCTTGGCCCATTCATGCTGCAACAACTGCGCGGACGGCGTCGCACAGAGATTTTCGCGGATAACAGCGGGCGGCAGGATATCAGCAGCACGGCAATATTGCGGCCATTTCTCGCCCTCACCATCGGGCCATAGCCCGTGCAGCGTGAAGCCAAAGCGGTTGCCCCTGCCACACTGAAACTGAGCAGAGGCATCGCGCGCATTGCTGCGGCAATATTGCGGCGTCCAGCTAATCGCCAGCGTATAACTGCCAATCGGGAGCACGCGCTTGGGCTGGCTGGCGCTGGGGCCATCGGCGCGCGGTACGGGGAGATCGGCGGGGACCGCGCAGCTATAGGCCTGGGCGCTGGCTGCGGCGGGCAGGCCCAGCATGACGGCGGCGACAATGATCGTGAAATGCCGCATTACCGAGTCTCCCTGGAGAACCATGCCCGTGCATCCTTCCTAAACAGGCAGATTACGGCAAACAACTGCAAAGAATAATTGATGATTGTGACCACGAACTGGATCGGTGTAACCAGCGCAAGACGATGTCCAATCGTTCCACTGATCACGCCAGTCAGACCCAACAGGAAAAACAGCGTAATGAGCCATTTTGCAACTACACTTCTGCGCCGACCGGCTGCGTAACAAAGTAACAGGCCGATCAATATACTGAATCCGGTCATCAACGCTACCAACCCAAACCCAAGCAGTGCAAACACTACCCCGATCGCGGGATTAAAGAGGTAATTTCCAACGGCACTCATAATTGTGATAGCGGTGGAACCAAGATAAAGCTGCTCAAATCGGACGATTGATACCGGGCGCTCCATGAAATACCCCTTTGTTGACAGGGTAATTTCCCAACTATTTCATGATATTTCGTTAAAATCCAATCCGATATCCGCTGCCGGCGCCGATTGCGTCAACCGCCCCACGCTGATGAAACTCACGCCGGTTTCGGCAATCGCGCGGATCGTGTCGAGCCGCACCCCGCCCGATGCTTCAGTCGGCACGCGCCCGCCGATCAGCGTCACCGCCCCGCGCAGGATGGGCGGCGGCATATTGTCGAGCAACAGATGCGTCGCCCCCGCCGCCAGCGCGGGTTCGATCTGATCGACGCGGTCAACCTCGACGATGATCCGCGCGATCCCCGCCGTCTTGGCGCGCCGCACTGCTTCTCCCACCGATCCGGCGACGGCGACGTGATTGTCCTTGATCATCGCTGCGTCCCACAACCCCATCCGGTGATTGGTCGCGCCGCCCATCAGCGTCGCATATTTTTCCAACCGACGCAGGCCCGGGATGGTCTTGCGCGTATCGAGCAGGACTGCCCCCGTGCCCCTGATCTTGTCGACATAGCCGCGCGTCATTGTCGCGATGCCTGACAGGTGCTGGACGGTATTGAGCGCTGATCGTTCCGCCGTCAGCATCGCCCGCGCCAGCCCCTCGATCCGCAGCAGATCCGTCCCCGCCGCAACGCGGTCGCCATCCTCAACCAGCCGCTCAATCCGGACACCCGGATCAAGCGCGCGGAAAAACGCCTCAGCGATCGGCAGCCCGGCGACGATGATCGCATCGCGGCTGTCCATCACCCCGGTAAAGCGCGCATCAGCTGGGATAACGGCAGCGGAGGTGATGTCCCCGCCCTCCCCCATATCCTCGGCCAAGGTGGCGCGGACGAAGGCGTCGAGATCGAATCCAGCGAGTGTAAAGGTCATGATTTCCAACGAAGTTGCGGACGTTGCAGGTCACCATCGCGGCGTGCAACGGAACGCATCCGGCGAATCCGAACGAGCGTTGGCTTGGCGATCGAGCGACTCATGAAGGCGTCTGTGCCACACTCGGTGGGGTTTAGGACAGGTCAATCAGCGGCGCGTCGCTGTCTTGCCGCCGCCTGGGCGTCACCGCTCAAATGGCCTCGATACTGCATCATGGAGATAGATCTTTATATCCGTTTTGGACATAATCGCTGCTGCCAGCCGATTTGGGGCAACCCTTTTGCGGTGGTGGAGGATAGGCCGGGGCGAGATGTCGCCCCGGCCTGTTCTTTTCGCGGGTGCCGAAAAATTCCCCCCATTCCTTGCGTGGGCATCACCAAAATCGAGGCTAACGGCCAAGAAAGTGCGTCATGTCGATGAGGCTTAACTCCATTTTCACCTATCCGCGCGTAGTTGAAGTCAACGCAAGGGAGTGCAACAATGATTTTTCGCAAGTTCGTCCGTAACAACCGTGCCGCGACGGCAATTGAATACGGCCTGATCGCTGCGTTGATCGCTGTGGCAGCCATCGCGGCGATGCAGGGCCTGGGTAACAAGCTCAAGACGACCTTCTCTAACGTATCGACCAACATGAAGGCGACCTAACCGGTCGCCGGTGACTGTCGCTTGGCGTCCTGATCGGCTACCCGATTGCGCCCCAGGCCCAGAACAGCAGCATGGCAAAGCCGATGGTGCCAACGGCCGCGTGCACGGCGAGCGACCCGCCAATAATGCCGGGTCGCGATTTGGCGATGATCGGCACGAACAGCCCGGTGGCCAGCGCACCCGCGACGATGAGCGCAACGGTCGATCCCATGGCATGGCGGGGCAGCGTCTCGCCGCTCGGTGCGCCGCGCAGCAGCATCACCAGCAGTTCCAGCCCACCCGCCCCCAGCAGCAGGTGCACCCCCGCCAGTGTTTGCGAATTGCGCTCCCCGCGCAGATAGCGATAGCCCATATAGGCACCAATCGCCACGCCCAATCCCAGCAAGAACACTACCGGTACCACGGTCATTGCCTGCCTCCCCCTGCTCTTCCCATCGCCACGGCGGATCAGAACCGCGCGCGGCATCTCTATTTTTACATTCTAAAACAACATCCTAAACATCGCTCATCAGGGATGACTTGCGCCTGAGACCTGGCCGCGAAACGCCATCCATTGACGGCATCCCCCTTCAAGCCCCTCACCACCCCTGCGTCGCCGTGCCCGCGACCACATAGAGCGTCACCAGCAACCCCGAAATCAGCGCGCCCGGGCGATAGCTGCCGGTGCGCCGCCACGTGAAGATCGCGATCACCGCCACCGTCGCCAGTACGACCGGGAATTGCAGCGCGATCACCGTGCTGAGCGGATCAAGCGCGGTCGGCAATTGGCCGGTGACGAAGAACACGCCGTAATCAACCAGCAGCATCACCACAAAGCCAAGCGACAGCGCGACTTTGGCCCAGCCATATTGCGCCACCCAGCCATCGCCCTGCACCGTCAGCCGCTCGACCAGCGTCTTGACGCTCGCCAGGAAGCCGATCGTCAACGGCACGACATAAATGGCGGCAATCGCCAATTGCGTGGCGCTGGGCAGCTTCACCGCGATGATCCAGAGCCGGAAATCGGTGTGGAAAGCGCGATCAACCGCGAACAACAGCGCATAACCCGCCGCCACACTGAGCAGCGCGGCGGTGATCGACTGCCCCCAATCCGATTGCCGACCGCTGACCATCTTGCGCCCGATCAGCCAGCTAATCCCTGCGCCGACCAACCCCCAAAGCGTGATCTGCGTGGTCACTGTCTGCGGCAGGATCGGGTTGGGCTGGACGAGCAGGAAAACCGCGACGAACACAGGGAAAAAAGTAATCGCGGGCAGGAAGGCGGTGAGCAGGAACGCGCGCCACCAGCCGCCGTCACGCGCCTCGACGCCGGGCTCGATCGGCCCGCGCATCGCGGCAAAGGCGGGCAGCCGCACCAGCAGATCGAACACCGCCAGCACGACCATGACGAAGCCAATCAGGCCCAATGCCGTGCCCGCTTCCTTCCAATACCAGATCTGATTGGCCGACGGGATCGGCGTGCCGCCCTTCAGCGTGACTGAAAACCAATCGATCGCGCGGGCAATCGCCTCTGGCGAGATATGGTCGCCCGGATGGGTGACGGCAGGGGTGGCAAGGATGCGCGCGGTGCCGTCCGCGATCGATCCATAGAGCTTACGCGGGACGATGCGCTCGCTGGTGCCGAACACTGTTTTCAGCTTGGCCGAATCGCCAATGTCGCGCGCCTTATCGACGCCCCACATCAGCTTCGAAAATTCGTCATACCGGCTATAAACCAGCCCCAGATTGCGCGGCCAATTGGGGCTGCCCTCGCGCGCATAGGGCGCGCCGGTGGATGAGCCCTCCAGCACGATCGCCTTATAGTCATCGGGATAGGCCGCGGCGGCGGCAAGCACCGTCCAACCGCCCATCGAATGGCCTTCCAGCCCGATATTGTTGGTATCGACCATCGACAGTGAGCGGAGATGGACGAGCCCGTCCGGCCCGCCAAAGCCGTTCGCAAAGGCCGGGCCGTCGCTATAACCATGGCCGGTCTGATCAAGCGCGAGCACGACATAGCCGCGCCGCGCAAATTCAATCGCAAAGCCATCCTGGGTTTCGCGCGAATTGATATAGCCATGCACGGCAAGGATGCCGGGGGCCTTGCTGGTGGCGGTCGCGGTTGACGGCACATAGAGCAGTGCGCTCATCGTTTTGCCGCCAGTGCCCTGGAAACGGATGTCGCGCACCTCGATGCCGCCAGTCGTCTGGATGCGGCTGGCCAGCATCGCCCCGCCAATCGCCAGCGCCAATCCAAGGATCAGCATCCACCAGCCGCTTTTCGGCAATCCTTGCGCCATGATTCCGCCCCCGATTGACCGACACGCCGAAACTGGCAACGTCGCGCCTCATATCAAAACCGTTGGAGAGCCGAACATGGCCAAGGTCAAGATGCTGGCGTTCGATGTGTTCGGCACGCTGGTCGATTGGCGGACGAGCATTGCACGCGAAGCACAGGCGGTGTTTGCGTGCGTAGGGCGCGATGATATTGATCCAGCCGGGTTCGCCGATGCCTGGCGCGGGCTGTATCAACCCGCAATGGAGGCCGTGCGATCCGGCAAGCGGCCCTTTACGCGGCTCGATGTGCTGAACCGCGAGACGCTGGATATGCTGTTGGCGGCCCATGATGTGGCGCTGGATGACGCGGCTGCGCAGGATTTGGCGTTTGCGTGGCGCAGGCTCGATCCCTGGCCTGATGTCGTCGATGGGCTCGCGCGGTTAAGGGCGCGCTATCCGATCGTCACGCTATCCAATGGCAATATCGCGCTGACCATGGAAATCGCGCGGCGCGGCGGGATGACCTTCGATGCGATATTGGGGGCGGAAGCCGTGCAGGCGTTCAAGCCGATGCCAGCGGCCTATCTGCGCACCGCCGATCTGCTGGGCATTGCACCGGAAGAGCTGTGTTTGGTGGCGGCGCATCACAGCGATTTGGGCGCGGCGCGAGGCTGTGGGCTGCGCTGCGCTTACATCGACCGGCCGATGGAATATGGCGGGGCGACCGCGCCCGATGCCCCTATGGCGCAGGATTGGGAATGGTCGGCGGGCAGCCTGGTCGAACTGGCAGCGGCAATGGGATGTTGAAGGCCTTGCACGCATAGCGCGCGCAGGCTAAACACTGAACTATATGGCTCAGTGTTTAGCCTCGCCCCTCGATTTGTCGTTCGCTGCGCTGTCGGATGCCACGCGCCGCGGGATCATCGATCAACTGGGCCGAGGCGACGCGTCAATTACCAGCCTTGCGGACACATTTCAGATGACGCTGACCGGCATCAAAAAGCATGTCCAGGTGCTCGAACGCGCGGGCCTGGTCGTCACGCAGAAGGTCGGCCGCGTGCGAAGCTGCACGCTTGGGAAACGCGGGCTCAACGCGGAGGCCGAATGGATCGAGGCGCATCGCCAGCTCTTCGAGGCCCGCTTCAACGCATTGGACCAACTCATCAACGAGCTGAAACAGGAGGGAAGCGATGAGCAGCCACGGTAACAGTGCGGCCGGCGTGCCGAACGACACGTCGGTCGAGCGCAGAGGGGACCGCGAACTCGTCGTCACGCGGATATTCGATGCGCCGCCAAGCATCGTCTACCGGGCGTGGAGCGAGCCCGCGCTGTTTCAACGCTGGTGGATGCCAAAATCGGTTTCCGGCGTTTCGCTCATCGCGTGCGACATGGACGTCCGTACCGGCGGCAAATATCGACTGGAATTCGGCGTCGGCGGATCAGACACCATGGCCTTCTATGGCAAGTATCTGGAGGTGGTCCCAAATGCACGCATCGTTTGGACCAATGATGAGGGCGAAGAAGGCGCGATCACGACCGTGACCTTCGAGGATCAAGATGGAAAAACGCTGCTAACTTTCCAGGAAGTCTATCCTTCGAAGGAGGCGCTTGAGGAAGCATTGCAGGGATCGGCGGCCGCCTTGCCGGAGCAGCTGGATCAACTCGAGGGCGTGCTTTCACGCTTCGTCAATTAGCACGGGCCGGGCGCGCCGAGCGGGTTGACCGGACTAGAGTGCGATGCCTTTGGATTGGACCAAACCACACCCCGTTAGCCCTGAGCGAAGTCGAAGGGCATGCCGAGCGCGTGGGCTTCGACTTCGGCCATATTGGCCGAAGTTTATCCTGAGCGCCTGCCTTGCAGGCAGTCGAAGGGCTCAGCCCGAACGGGTACGAGGGTGAAGCGACTTAACGTCATCACGCTTTAATGAGCCGCTGAAGGCCTTGCGCTGGCGGGCAAAGGCAGCGCAGATGCCGCAAAACGTCACAGGAGCGGCGAGCATGAAAGCAGCGGTCTATTACAGCAATGGCGATCCCAGCGTGCTCGTCTACGAAGACGTCGCCGATCCCGTCTGCCACCCCAAGGGCGTCGTCATCCGCGTTGAGGCGGTCAGCATCGAGGGCGGCGACACGCTCAACCGCTGGCGCGGGCCCCTTGTCACCACCCCGCATATCGTTGGCTATCAGGCAGCGGGCGAGATCGTGGAAGTCGGCGCCGAAGTCACCCATTTGAAGGTCGGCATGCGCGTCGCGACGGTTGACGCATTCGGATCGCATGCCGAGCTGCGCCCCGTCCCAGCGCGCAATTGCTGGCCGATCCCCGATGGGCTCGATGCCGCCAAGGCCGCCGTCGTGCCAGTCGCGTTCGGCACAGCGCATGAATGCCTGTTCGGGCGTGGCCTTTTGAAAGCCGGCGAGACCGCGCTGATCCAGGCGGGCGCAAGCGGCGTCGGCATTGCTGCAATCCAGCTGGCGAAGCAGGCGGGCGCGACGGTGATCGCCACCGCATCGAGCGACGAACGGCTGGAGCGGCTAAAGGCGTACGGGCTCGATCACGGCATCAACTACACGCGTGACGAGGTCGCAGCTGAAGTGAAGCGGCTGACCGGCGGCAAGGGCGCGGACGTCGTCGTCGATCCGGTCGGCGGCACGACGCTGCAGGGCTCGATCGATTCGCTCGCCTATCGCGGGCGGCTGTCGATGGTGGGCGCTGCGGGGCGTGAGGCGATGAAAGTCGATGTCGGATCGTTGATGGGCGGCAACCGGTCCTTAAGCGGCGTGTTTCTGGGTGCCGAGATCATGACCGACCGGGTGCATGACATGATCCAGGGGCTGATCGAGGATGTCGCGGCGGGGACGCTTGAAGTGGTGATCGACCGGCGGTTTGCACTGTCAGAAGCGGCAGAGGCGCATGCCTATATCGAGAGCCGACAGGCGGTGGGGCGGGTGGTGTTGGTGCCTTAAGGTGGGAATGACTGCAATTGTTGGTTAGCTCACACTTCAATATCAGATGTGTCCCCGCGAAGGCGGGGACACAGCCAGGGCTCCCGCCTTCGCTGGAGCACAACGTCAACGTCTCCTATTGGGCAATAGTCGCCCTACCTCAATCGTCACCCTGGGCTTGATCCGGAGTCCCCCCCCCCCACAAGTTAATTGGGTATTTGACAAACCCCACTCTATTGATTGAACCTAGCTCATTACGAGGAGTCGATCATGAATAGAAAAGATCGGCGCATGCAACAGGCGACCAAACGAGTAAAAGCGCGCACATTGACTAAAAACCACACCTCATTTGCAGAATTTTTTCTCGGCAGGTCGATGGCAAATGGCCGCGAATGCGGTGGGTGTGTTGCTTGCTGTGAAGTGTTGGCCATCGACCAGCCAGAACTTCAAAAACCGGCTGATGAACTGTGCCAACACTGCACGGGCTCCGGTTGCGGGATATGGGCTACCCGACCTCCGGTCTGCGAAAATTGGTATTGCGTCTGGCGCCGGATTTCCGCCCTGCCTGATTGGGCGAGACCCGACAAGTTAGGCGTGATGTTTGAAATGTTCACAAACCACACAAACGAGTTCGTCCTAAAAAAGCGATACATCCGTGGCTTCTCGCTGAAGGGTATAGATCACTTCGCTGATCCGCGAGTCCTCGAAGTGATCGAATTCTTCAAGCAAGCCCCCGTGGCCGTATGGCTTGAGCAAGATAATGGAACGATGACCTGCGTTCATCCATCTTCACCGATTTGTCAGGCGCTATTGACAGACACTTCAGGACAAACTCCTGAACAAGATGCCGAAATATCGCGGTGGAAAGAGATATATTCGGATTTGCACTAACCGGAGAGAGCGCGTCTTTGCCACTCACGAGCCAGAACAACGCGTGCGTCTCGAGCAGGATCCCTCGCAAGATTAGCGCTTGGTCGAACTAGAAAAAATCGGCCTGGTCAGATCGACCTTCTTGCTGATGGTCAGCTTGCCCTTGAGCGCTCCTGCGCCCTTGACAGTTACCATCCGTCCGGACTTCGAGTCACGAACCGTCGTTGTCTTAGATGGGAGTACTTTGCTCGCCATCATCAATACATAGCAAATCGGGCCGGTTGCTTCCAGTCTCGGGCGAAAACGATACCGGCAGATTACTCGGGCGGCGACGACATGATCTCCCCCATCGTCACCCCGGCCTTGTGCCGGGACCCACCGGCCATCAGGCGAAGCACTCCCCGCTCAAGCGGCATCGCTTGCGGCACCGTGGGCCCCGGCACGAGGTCGGGGTGACGGCAGTGATTGTGGGGCTTAACCCCCCTATTCCGCATAACCCGGATTATGCCGATCCAGCTTCCGCAGCAACGCCGGCCAGGCCAACCCCTGCGCGAGCATCGCCATCCCCGCGCCGCTCGATTGTTCTTCCACCTTGTGCTCCACCCCCTGCGGCGGGTTGTGCAGGCCGCTGCGCCCAGCGCTCAGCATATGCACCTGCGCTTCGCAGGCGCGTTCGAGGAAATAGAGCCGCAGGAATGCCTGCGCCACCGTCTCGCCCACCGCCAGCGTGCCGTGGTTGCGCAGGATCATCGTGTGCTTGGTGCCGAGATCTTCCACCAGCCGCTCGCGCTCCTCAAGCTCGGTCGCGATGCCTTCATATTCGTGATAGGCGACATCATGCCCGGCGATCATTGATGTCTGGGTGTGCGGCAACAGCCCATCCGACATCGCCGACACTGCCTGACCAAAGGGCGTGTGGAGATGCATCACCGATGCGGCATCCTCGCGCGCCATATGGATCGCTGAATGGATCACAAAGCCCGCGCGGTTCACCGGTGCAGGCGTATCGTCGACCTTATTGCCGTCGACATCGATCTTGACCAGCGCCGACGCGGTCATTTCCTCAAACATGTGCGTATAGGGGTTGATCAGGAAATGATGCTCTGGCCCCGGCACCCGCGCGGACAGGTGCGTGAAGATCAGATCGTCCCAGCCATACATGGCGACCAGCCGGTAAGCAGCGGCGAGGTCGACCCGGGCCTGCCATTCCTCTGGCGAGCAGCGGTCACGGATCGTTTCGGCGGGCTTCAGGGCGGTGGCCATGTCGTCTTCTCCTGGTATCGCGTTCAAGTTGCGCTGCAGCATATGTTGCGCAGCATAAATAACGGCACAGCATGTAACGCTAGCAGGCCAAACGCCGCTTGACGAGCCGGGACAGCGGGTGAAGGATAGGCAAATGGCTGGCCCTACCCCGACTGATCCTGCAGCGCTGTTTCGCGAAATGCTTGGCCAATGGGAATCAATGGCCAATGAATTTGGCGGCAACCTGATGAAAAGCGGCGAATTCACGCGCGTGATGCACGGCGCGAACGCTGCCAACATGAAATTCAAGGAAGCCCGCGCCGAGATGATGGACCGCGCGCTCGACGCCGCCAACATGCCGACCAAGGCCGAAGTTGGTGATCTTTCGGCGCGACTCCACCGAATCGAGGCGACTGTCGATCGAATCGAAGCGATGCTGGCGGCGCAAGCCGGCGGATCGGCAACGCCCGATCGCCCCAAGCCAAAGCGCACCCGCAAGCCCCCTCAAAGCAAGGCGGCCGGGTGAGCGACGGGAGTCCCGGCATTGTCGAGCAGGCCCGTGTCGAGTTCGACCGTGCGCTGAAACGCAATATCAAAGGGCTCGGCTATTTCATGTCGTCCGCGCCCGTTCTGGGGGCATCGCCCAAGGATCGGCTGATCCAGCGCGGCACGATGAACCTCTATCATTATCGCCCGATGTCCGACGAAGTGTACCGGGTGCCGCTGCTGCTGGTGATGGCAACCACCAATCGTGGCTATATCTTCGATATGGTGCCGGGACAGAGCCTGGTCGAATATCTGCTGCGCGCTGGCTACGACGTCTTCATGCTCGATTGGGAAGCGCCGCGCGCTGACGAGAAGCATCTGGGCATGGCCGATTATGTGCTCGATTTCCTGCCGAGCGCGATCGCGCGTGTGCAGCAGGAAACGGGCGAAGAAGATTTCACCGTGGTCGGCTATTGCTTTGGCGGCGCGCTGTCGGTGCTGTGGGCGGGTCTGCACCCCGAAGCGCCGATGAAGAACCTGGTGTGCTTCACCACGCCGATCGATTTTACCAAGATGGAAATGTTCCAGGCCTGGTCCGACAAGCGCTTTTTCGATGTTGATCGCCTGGTCGATACGTTCGGCAATTGCCCCGGCGATTACCTATACACCGCCTTCGACATGTTGCGGCCGGGCGCGCGGATGGTCGCCAATATCCGGCTTTACGACAATATGTGGAACGACGAATTCGTGAAGTCATACCGCATGTTCGATCGCTGGGCGGCGGATATCTTGCCGCTGGCGGGCGAATATTTTCGCGAAACGACCAAACAGCTGATGTGGAACAACGAGCTGTACGAAGGTACGATGACCGTCGCGGGACGCAAGGTCGATCTTGGCAGCATCACCGTGCCATTCCTGCATGTCACCGCTCAGCACGACCATATCGTCCCCGCTGCCGCCTCAGCGCCACTCATCGAGATGATCGGATCGGCCGACAAGGAAGCCGTTGAGCTGAAGGGCGGGCATGTCAGCCTGGTCGCCGGGGGCAATGCAATCAAACGGCTATGGCCGAAACTGGCCGACTGGCTTTCGGAGCGATCGACATGAGTTACAGCATTCGCCGGTTCGTGAGCAGCGATCAGGCGGCAATGCTCGCCTTTACCGCGACGCTCCCCGACCATGACCTGCTGTTCCTGAGCCGCGATGTGCAGCACCCGCGCGTGGTGGAGGCCTGGGCGCAAGCGATCGGCGAAGGGGTGATCGACAGCCTGGTGGCCGAGGATGGCGGCAAGATCGTCGGCACCGCCGCGCTGGTCCGTGATCCGCTAAGCTGGAGCCGCCATGTTGGCGAGGTCCGCCTGCTCGTCTCGCCCGATCGGCGCGGCGCTGGCCTTGGCCGCGATTTGCTGGAGGCGATTTTTGCGATCGCGCAGGCGCACGACACCACCAAGCTGATCGCGCAGATGACGCCGGACCAGACCGGATCAGTCGCCTTGTTCGAATCGCTGGGTTTCCGGGGCGAAGCGATGCTGCGCGATCATGTTTGCGACCGTTCGGGGCAATTTCATGATCTGGTGATACTCAGCTTACGCATGGGGGCGCTCGCCGCGAGTCACCAAGCGTTCGGCTGGACCGAATGAACAAATGAAAGAAGCCGGGCATTGATCCCGGAGACGACAGGAGAACGACCAATGGCTACCCAATTCAAACCGCAGGCTGATGTCAGCCCGCCCTCGCTGCTGCTCGCGCTGACGGAATTGCCGCGCGCGATTGCCGAGCTGACATCGCTCGCCCCCGCAGCCCCGCTGCTGGCGATGGCACCGCGCGGTGACGGCCACCCAGTGATGGTACTCCCCGGCTTTGTTACGAGCGATATCTCGACAACATTGCTGCGTCGCTTTCTGACCGGGCTTGGCTATCACACGCACGCTTGGGACCTTGGTCGCAATCTGGGGCCGAAGGCGATTGGCTGGGGCGGCGAAAAACTGGTCGCCCGGCTTGACGAAATCCACAAGGACACCGGCAAGCGGGTTTCGCTGGTCGGGTGGAGCCTGGGCGGTGTCATGGCGCGGCAACTCTCGCGCCGCGTTCCCGACGCTGTTCGGCAGGTTATTTCGCTCGGCTCGCCCTTTGCCGGCACGCCCAAGGCGACCAATGTCTGGCGCGCTTATGAAATGCTGACCGGCCAGAAAATCGACGACAAAGATACGCGCGATCAATTGCGCGAAAGCGCAACCCCGCCGCCGGTGCCGTCAACCTCCATCTACACGCGCGAGGACGGCGTCGTCGCGTGGCAGAATTGCGTCGAGCCCAAAGGTGCCGAAACCGATAATATCGAAGTGCATGGCAGCCATTGCGGGCTGGGCGTGAACCCGGCGGTGCTCTACGCGGTTGCGGATCGCCTGGCGCAGGATGAGGGCGACTGGCACCCGTTCGAGCGCAAAAGCGGGCTCAGGCCGCTGGTATATCCTTTTGCGGGGCATGCCTGATATCGAAACCCGAACATCCCTTTGCGGTCCGGTCATTGGCCTTTGCTGCGCTACACATTTCACCGCGATGCTAGGGCGCTGAAGGGATATTCGCGTTGATGGTTCTCCTGAGCGCCGCGCTTTCCGGTGCCATGCTCATGGCGCCCGCTCCGCAATCAGCGTCTGGCCCGGTCACCATTTTGGCGAAGGACCAGCTCGCCTTGGCAATCGCCGAACGAGACCTTTGTGGAAAGCGGGTCGCGTTATTGGGCGAAGGACCGACGCATGGCGACGGCCATACCGAAGCGTTCAAGGTTGAACTGGTCAAACGACTGGTCTCGCGATGCGGGTACCGGGCAATCGCGTTCGAAAGCGGAGTCTATGACTTTATTGCCCTGAACCGCGCCCTGCGCGCCAACCGTGCCACGCCTGCCATGGTTGCCGATGCGGTTGGGGCATTGTGGAAATTTGATCGCGAATTCCAGCCGCTCCTCGATTTTTTGTTTCCCCTGGCCGCAGCAGGCCAAATCAAACTTGCCGGGCTCGATTTTCAAATTGGCGGCCTGGGCGAGAGCTTTACGAACGAACAAATGATCCCTGAATTGACGCTCGGTTTGCCGCCTGAGCAGGCGAACGCCTGTCGTGCAGCCTTCGACCGTCACATCAATTGGGCTTATTCCACCGCCCAACCTTTTGGACCATCGGCGAACGCTGCGCTGCTGGCCTGCGTCGCAGCGATGAAACGCGCTGTCGCCACCAGCACAGCAATCGATGATCGCACCCGAAAAGAACGAACCATGATGGTACAGAATCTGGACTCGATGCTGCGGCCAAGCCTGGGCACCGATGGGGAAAAAATCCTTGCCCGTGAAGAAGCCCTGTACCAGAATTTCGCGACCTTTGCTGGAAAGCTGGTTCCCCGCACCAAGATCATCATCTGGGGGGCAACAACCCATTTGGCTAAGGATCCTGGTCCAGCATGGGGGATTCCGGGATTTCGGTCCTTGGGTGCGCGTGTTCACGATCAATATGGCAACCTGGCGGTATCGATAGGTTTTTCCGCTCTGAAAGGCAGCTACCGCAATTCGCGCAAGCAGATCGCCATTGCGCCGCCGCCAGCGCTCGCCCTGGAATTGGAAGTCATTTCGAACAGCACGTCCAGCGCGGTTTATCTCAATTTGGCGCTGCTACGCGCCATCGGCACCAGGCCCGCTGCGGCACTGGACCATGTCTACCGCACGTTGGATTGGTCGCAGGTCATGGATGCGATGGTGATTTTTGAAGAAGAATGGCCTTCGCACACCATGCGACCTGGATATGAGGACGCTAGTCCCTAGTTTTGCGTCAAGTTCGGTGCCTTGCCATCCGGGGTGACCCAGAGGACAAAATCAAGAGGTAGCCCCCGTCTGCCCAGCGCCCCTATTCGATCAGGCACGCGCCAATGCGTCGATCAGGGGGTCTTCCCCCGACGCGACAATCGCGCGGAGGCGAGCGAGTGTCGCGCGGCGGATCTGCTGCTTTACCAAACCAAAGGCGGGCTGATCGGCAAGTTGGCGCACACGGGCTTGTGCCGTCGACAGCAGATTCTCCGCTGAACAAAGTTCGTCAATCACGCCGTGCCGGTGCAGCGCCGCTGGAGACAGCGTCTGGCTGGTCAGCGTTAATCGACGCAGGAGTTCGGGCGATAGTTCGGCCTTGATGATCTCCAGCGGCGCTGCCGGGAAGGGTACCCCGGCCTTGGCTTCGGTCAGGCCCAATTTCGCCTTGTCGTCATCGACCGCGATTCGAACGTCACCGGCCAGCATCACCACGAACCCGCCACCCAGGGCGTGACCGCCCACGGCGGTGACCACGGGACAAGGCAGCGCATAAAGTGCTGTAATCATCGCCGAGATTGCCAGGATCATGCGTGCCCGATCCGGTGGCGTATAGGAGCCGAATGCCCGGGTATCGACGCCAGCGCTAAAACATTGTCCGCCACCGCAGAGCACAACCCCCTTTGGCGGGGCGGCAGCCATGCCGATCGCGAGATCGCGAAGCAGTTCGACCGTTTCGACATCAAGGGCGTTTACGGGCGGACGGCTTATCGTCAGCAAAGCGACGCCGTCCGAATGCGCTAGATCGATGTTCATCCTGCCCCCTGTCGGTTTCGTCTGGCCAGCAGAGGATCAGGCTTGCGTCAAACTCAGCGCGTTGCCATCCGGATCGTTGAAGAACGCGACCTTTGCCTTGCCATCGGGCGCGGTCCAGATGCCGAGGTCATCCTGCCCCATGCCGTCATAGATGGTGAAAGTAACACCTCGCGCCCGCAGCGCCATGACGGTCGCCGTAATGTCGTCCACCTGCCAGCCGAGCACCGGGTGCCCAGCGGGCGTGTGGCCCGGCACTTCGGTGATCCGCAGCGGCACGCCTGCAAGGTCGAACACCGCCGCAAAGCCGTCATCGACGACGAACGGCAGGCCGAGCACGTCGCGGTAAAAGGGCTCTGCGATCTTGCGATCACGGGTGATAATGAAGCTGATTGGGGTTTGCGCGGCAAGGGTCATGGTGCGTTCCTTCCGACAATTTTCGCCCTCTCCCCACTGGGGAGAGGGCAGCACTACCTCATTTCTTGCCCGAAAGCGGTGCAACCGCCTCTTTGCCAAATTGCATGATCAGGTCGCCAATCTCGCGGGCCTGGCTCATGCTGCGGGTGCCCTGGTCGCGCAGGAAATCGCCCTGCACCTTCATCACTTCGGTCAGGTCCTTGGCCTGGGCGGCGGCGCGCATCGCGGCAAAGGCCTGCCGCGTGTTTTCCTCGGCCTGGTCGAGCATTTTCATGCCCACGGTCGATCCACCCTCAGCAAGCTTAGCCCCCGATGATTTCATCGCTTCGCCAGCTTTTTTCGCCGGATCGACGATCTTCTCGTTGATCGTGTCCTTCACCTTATCGGCGGTCTTTTTGGTATCGGCCATTATGCGGTTTCCTTCGCTTTGGCGGCCGGCTTGCGCGCGGCAGCGGTGGTTTTGGTTTTGGGCGCAGCAGCCTTCTTTGTGGGCGCCTTTCGATCGGCAGGCTTTACCGCAACCGCTGCCGTCTTCGCAACTGCTGCAGCGGCAGCCGCCGGGTCCGCCGCTGCCGCCTTCAATGCCTCAAAAGCGGTGCGAAGCGATGCGGCATAAACGTCCGGATCCGGCATCATCACCCGGTCGCAAGTGAAGGAAATCGCGATCGTATCGGTATAGCTGTAGATCGTGTTGATCAGCCCCATCGAATCGAACACTGGGCCCAGGCCATACATCGCCACCATTTTCGCGCCGCAGAAGAACAGCGGTACCCGGCTGCCGGGCACATTCGTGACGACGCAATTGAACACGGGCGCGTGCGCATTGGCGGCGCCAACCCGGGTGTAGAGTCGCGCGGCGAGGCCCGCGAGGCCCGACGGGATGAGCTGACTGTAATCGGTGAGTGTGCGCGCGCCGACCGCGCCCGTCATTGCCTTGGAATTGGCGGCCTCTGCATGGACATGGGCGAGCCGTTCGAGCGGATCGGCGATATGCGTGCCCAGCCCCACCACCATTGCCGAAACGAGATTGCCGAGCGCGGCCTTCTCGCCTTCTGCGCGCACCGAAATCGGCGCCATCGCGGTCAGCGATTCGGCCGGCAACTCGCCCTTGGCGTCCAGATAGCCGCGCAAGCCCCCGCCGACGATGGCCAGGATCACGTCGTTGACGGTTGCGCCAGGCACAGCGTCCTTGATCGCGCGGATGTCCTTCAACGGGAAAGGGGCGGCATCAAACACGCGGTGCGCGGCGACCTTGCCATTGAAGCGCGTCTTGGGGGCAAGCTTGGTGTTGGCGATGCTGATCTCGCCCTTGCTGACGCTCATCGTCAGCTTGGCCATGCCGGGCAGCGACCGCCCGATCGTCTCGGCCACGCGCATCGGCTGGCGCAACGAGTTGAAATAGCTGCGCATCAGCAATTCGGCGACATTGGGCATCGATTCAGGCGACCACGCATCGGTCGCCTCGCGTGGGCGCATACTGGCGTCGAGGTCATGGACCGCGGCGGACATTTCGACCCCCGACATGCCGTCGATCGCGGCGTGGTGAACCTTGGAGACGAGCGCGAAACAGCCGGGCGGCAGCCCCTCCACATTGTCGAGCCCTTCGACGATGGTGAATTCCCACAAGGGCTTGTTCAGATCCATCGGCCGCGAATGCAGCCGGGCGACCTGAATGCACAGCTGCCGCCAGTCGCCGGGTTTAGGCAAAGCGATGTGGCGGACATGGAATTCGATGTCGAATTCAGGGTCTTCAATCCAATAGGGATGATCGAGATCGAATGGCACCCGCACCAGCCGCTGACGGAAACTGCGCGCGCTGCCAAGGCGGCTGGCGATGAACTTCAGGATATCCTTGAAGCGCACGAACCCGCCCGGCGCGGTCGATGGATCATAGATGCCGACCGAGCCAATATGCATCGGCGTGTGCGGCGTTTCCAGATAGACGAACGATGCGTCCTGACCTGATAATTGTAGCATTTCCCTCTCCCACTTTTTCTCGCTCCTCCCCAGCACGAGGAGGGGGACCAATCGCATCTTCAGCGATTGGTGGAAGGGGCTCGCCACCAGCGCCACGCCTGCGACACGCCCCCTCCACCGCTTCGCGGTCCCCCTCCCCGTACCGGGGAGGAATGTTTTCTACTTCCCGAACCCGAACACATCCTGGTGGAAGCGTCCAGCCTCGATCATTGCTTCAAGCCAATCGGAACCGCTGGCGTGATCGCCGCCCTGCTTGTCCGCCGCGATGCGGATCAGCGCGTCGCGGACGGCGGGGGCCATGAACTTGCCGTCGCCGCACAGATAGATTTGCGCGCCGACTTCGGTGGCTGACCAGATCGCGTCGCGGGCGTCCCACATCGCGTCCTGCACGAAGCGCCATTTGAAATCCTTTACAGCGGAAAAGGCGACATAGGGCCCAATCACGCCGTCCTTTGCCCAAGCGTCCATTTCTGATCGGCAATACCAGTCATGATCGGGGTGGCGACAGCCAAAGAACAGCAGCGATTGCGCTACCCCTGCCTCGCCTGCCTTTTGCGCGGCGCGTTCGGCGATGAAGCCGCGCAGTGGCGCAAAGCCAGTGCCGGGGCCGATCAGGATCATCGGCACGCTGGCGTCCTCAGGCGGCGCGAAGGGCGGATTGGGGCGCCGGACATAACCGAACACCGCGTCGCCTGGCATCACCCGCTGCATATAGCTCGACGCAAAACCACGATGTTCGCCAAGGCCGGACCAGGCGGGTGCCTCCATTGTGCCGACGATCAAGTCAGCGATTTGCGGATCAACCAGCGGCGAGGAAGCGATCGAATAGAAGCGTGGCGCAATCGCCGAGGAAAGTTCGACAAGGCTGTCGAGCGAGAGTTCCGCGGCCGGGTGCATTTCGAGCAGGTCGACCAGAGTGAGCCGCTTGGCGGCAATCTCGGCGTCGAAGGCACCCTCCAGACGCGCCAATTCCTTCTTCGTATTGGGGCAGCGCGTCTGTTCGGCGACGACCGCCAGCGCGCGGCGCGGCAACGTATCCGACAGCTCGATAAAGTCGCTCAGCAGGTGCCGCACCGTCACGGTCTGGCCGAGCGGCAAATGGCGGAAGCGGCCGCCTTGCGCGTCGATCCTGAGCTGGGTCGCACCATCTAGCGCGAGCACCGCAATCGCGCGATCGACCAGTTCGGGGCGGTTATGCGCATAAACGGCGATGTGATCGCCGGTGTGGTAACGCTGCCCCTCGGGCAAGCGCACCCGGATGAACCGGGTCGAGGGGCGCGGCGGCTCGATGGCGAAATCCCATAGGCCATCGGCGGGGTGGACCATCTCGTCATTGGCGATGATTTCCAGCCGCTGGGCGTGCTCAGGCAGCACCTGCGCGCGGGTAGCGGCGGCATCGACGGGCTGCAGCGACAGGGTGGAGCGTTGTTCGGAGGGCGCGACCTCGCTGCCCAACGCCTTCCACAGATCGCGCACAAAGCTGGCGACCGCGCCGTCAAAATCGCCCTGCCCGTCCGCCTCGCCGCGCGGGACCAGGCGGGTGGCGCCAAGCGCTGCAATCGTGTCGTCCACACGCTTGGGGAAATGCTGGTAATTGGGCCATTGGCTGTTGCCGATGCCGAGCACCGCGAATTTCGCGCCCGACCAGTCGAGCACATCGACTTGCCCTGAATCGATCAACCGCTCGATTTCCACCGCACTATCGGGGGCGCGGCCATTATAGGTGGCGGTGACGATGACGATCACCTTGTCCTCGGGCAAATGCCCTGCCACGAAGGCTTCGTCCATCGATCGGACAGCGGTTTCGAAGCCATCGACGCTCGCGCGCTCGGCGATCTCCTCGGCAATGTCGCGCGCGGTGCCCAGGCTGGTGCCATAGAGCACGGTGAAGCGCTGGCCATTGCCCGACACGGCGGCGGCGGGCGCGGTTTCGGTGGGGACCTGGGTCGCGGGGGCGACGCTCATCCGCTCATGCGGCTGGCGCAGGCGCACCCGCATGAAGAACTGGTCGGGCTTGATCGACAGCGTTTCCTTGATGCGCAGTTGATACATGTGCGGATCGCCGATCGCGAATTTCTGCAGGATCATCGCCAGCGCGAGCTTGGCCTCGACCATCGCGAACTGCCGCCCGATGCACGCGCGCTCGCCATTGCCGAACGGCTTGTAGCTGTGGGGGTGATGCTTCGCCTCATTCTCGGGCAGCCAGCGATCAATGTCGAACTCATCGGGGTTCGCCCAGGCGCCGGGGAAGCGGTGCAGGCCGGGCGAGAAGACGTTGACGGGGCGGTCCTTGCGCAGGTTCCACTTGCCGTCGCCGATGCTCGTGTCCTCGAACGGCGCGAGGGTGAAGGCGGGCGCGGTCGGCCAGAGGCGGAGCGCTTCCTTCAGGATCCGCTCGATCACCACCAATTGTGCGTTCTGCGCGTAGTCGGGCCGGGTGTCGCCGGGCAGCACGCGGTCGACCTCGGCATAGGCCTGCGCGAGCACATGCGGATTGCGCAGCAGATGATAGAGCGCAAAGGTCAGCATGCCGCTGGTCGTCTCATGCCCCGCGATCAGGAAGGTCAGCACCTGATAGCGGATATTGACGTCGTCGAGCTGCTCCCCGGTTTCGGGATCGGCCGCCGCGATCATCAGGTTGAGCAGGTCTTTGCCATCATTGGGATGCGCGCGGCGTTCGGCGATGATGCCATCGACCAGCGCGTTCATCAGCGCGATATCGGCCTCGAACTGGCGCTCGGCCTTTTTGGCGAAGCGCTGCTGCATCGGCAGCCGGGTGATCATGTTGAGCGACTCGCCCAGCGCCCGGCCGAGCGCCTCCAGGAACGGATCGAGCTCTTCCATCTCGAAGCTGTTGAAGCGGTGGCCGAAGCCCGCCACCGCGATCGAATCGAGCGTGAAGCGGGTCATGTCGTCCGCCACCAGCACATCGTTGCCCGAAAGCCGCGACCATTTGGCGACGAGCTGGTCCGCCACCTCCAGCATCATGTCAAAATAGCCCTTCATCGCGCGCTGGCTGAACGCGGGCAGCAGGATGCGATGCGCCTTGCCCCAATTCTCCTCCTCGCTGAACGCGGTGAACAGGCCATCGCCCGCGAAACGCCGCACGACGCGCAGGCCCGGCCCCGGCATCTTGCGGAAGCGGGTTTCGTCGCACAGCTCGGCGACGAGATCGGGATCGGTGACGAACAGCCCAACGCGGCTGCCGAATTTCAGCTTGAAGATGCCCTCGGGAAAATCGCGGCCCGCGTGCAGCAAATAGCCGATCAGGCCGTGCCGCATGATCTGATGGAGGTGACCGACAACGGGCAAGGCGGGGGGCGACGGAAAGGTCGAGGCTTGTTCGATTACGGACGCCATTTATTCTTCTCTCCCGCTTGGCAGCACATCACCACATGGGCGGCGGAAGTGCAATGCGGGGGTGGTTGGGGGGCGGCTGGCTGGGGCGGGTTTGCGAGCGTCGTCCACTTAGGGTGGTTAGCTGACTGTCTAGCCTTAGGCTGAGACGAAAGCGAAGCAGACCATTATCGCGACATTCAATTGGCTTCCGCCCCTTCGAGGATGATTGTCGGTAAATTGATCACGCGAAAGTTCACCGATCGCGCAATGAAGCACATGGCATGTGCTTGTCGGTGGAGCTCCATGGCTTTTACCTGATCCGAGGTCGCCGAGATCGTCACACGGGGACGCAGCGTGACGGACGTGAATTGCCCAGCGCCATTCGCTTCCTCGGCCATGCTGCCTTCGGCCGCATCCTCATATGCTGTCACCACAATGCCAGCCTTCGAGCAAAGACCGAGATACCACAATTTGTGGCAGGCCGAGAGTGAGGCGACCAATAGCTCTTCCGGATTCCAGCGGGTGCTATCGCCGCGAAAAGCTGGATCAGATGATCCCGCGATCGTCGGCTTACCGTCGGCCGATACATCGTGGGCGCGCTCATAGCTCTGATACGATGCGGTCCCGGTTCCGATGTTCCCGGTCCAGATCACCTGCACCGAATATCGATGCTGCTTCTCAACCATCGCTTTCCCTCCATTCGTCGGTCATCGATGTCCAGTTTCAGGTTTGTTCGCAACCATAGTGATCGTCTGGAACTGGGCGCAAGCGGTCAACCTCAATTACCCGTCAACCCCCGACTTGATCCGGAGCCCACCGTACCTCGATAGCAAAGCGTGGGTGGATGAGTGGGCTTCGGAACAAGTCTGGGGTGACGATTAAAGCGCCACGCTCCCCAAAAAAAGGCCGTCATTGCGAGCGCAGCGAAGCAATCCAGCCTCTCCGCCCGTGGCTCATCTGGATTGCTTCGCTGCGCTCGCAATGACGGTTTCTAGCGTTGGATGGGGCTCTGCTTGTGGCGGCCGTCAATTGCCCTCGCCATCGCCAGCACGCGCTCCGCCTCCACCAGATGTAGTCGCTCGACCATGCGGCCGTCGAGCCGGATTGCGCCCTTCCCTTCGTTCTCGGGCAGCGCAAATGCTGCACTTATGCTGCGGGCTTGATCGACCTCATCGGGCGTTGGCGAGAATACCGTATTGCACGGATCGACCTGCGCGGGGTGGATCAGCGTCTTGCCGTCGAACCCCATTGCGCGGCCTTGCGCTGCCTCTGCGGTGAACCGATCGAGGTCGCTGAAATCATTGCACACCCCGTCGAGCGCGATCAGCCCGCGGGAGCGCGCGGCGGCGAGCGCCAGCGTCAGGATCGGTAGCATAGTCGCCCGGTCCGGGGCCAGTTTGCTGCGCATTTCGAGCGCGAGATCGTTGGTGCCCATCACAAAACCCGCCAGCCGGGTGTGCAGTGCGCAATCGGCAATTGCTTGTAACTGCCCGACCGCCAGGCATGTCTCGATCATCACCCATAGCTGCACGCCGGGCCGGGCCAGGTCGAGCGCCGCATTGTAGCGCGCGATATCGTCAGGGCCGTTTACCTTCGGCACCAGCACCGCATCCACGTCGAGCGTTATCGCCGCGAATAGATCATCCACGCCCCAGTCGGTATCGATGCCGTTGACGCGCAGCACCGTCATCCGCTGCCCGAAGCCGCCCGCGCCGAACGCCGCCACTGCCGCGGATCGCGCGGCGACTTTCATCTCCGGCGCGACGGCATCCTCCAGATCGAGGATTACCGCGTCGCACAGTAGCGTTCTCGCCTTGGCGATGGCGCGTTCATTGGAGGCGGGCAGGTAAAGCGCGCTGCGAATGGGGCGAATTTCATGTATCATACCCCCCTTGTACCGGGTGGGGCTGGACAAATCGACGCCCACGCGGAAAGCGGGCAGCAAGCATTTTGCAGGAGCCACGACAATGAGCACCATGGGCCGGTTCGACTGGGCAGACCCCTTCAACCTCGACGATCAGCTCGACGAGGATGAACGCATGATCCGCGATACCGCGGCGGCTTACGCGCAGGACAAGCTCGCCCCGCGCATCATTGACGCTTTCCAGAACGAAACCACCGATCCCGACATCTTCCGCGAGATGGGCGCGCTCGGGCTGCTCGGGCCGACGATTCCGGCCGAATATGGCGGCGTGGGTGCTTCCTATGTCGCTTATGGGCTGGTCGCGCGCGAAGTAGAGCGGATCGATTCGGGCTACCGATCGATGATGTCGGTGCAGTCGAGCCTCGTCATGTACCCGATCCACGCGTTCGGCTCCGAGGAACAGAAGCGCAAATATCTGCCCAAGCTCGCGACCGGCGAGTATATCGGTTGTTTCGGGCTGACCGAGCCCGATGCTGGTTCCGATCCCGGCGGCATGACCACCAAGGCGGTCAAGATTGATGGCGGCTATCTGCTTTCAGGCGCCAAGACCTGGATTTCCAATGCGCCGATCGCCGATGTCTTCATCGTCTGGGCCAAGTCGGACGCGCATGGCGGCGGGATTCGCGGTTTCATTCTGGAAAAGGGCATGAAGGGGCTCGTCACGCCCAAGATCGAGGGCAAGCTGTCGCTCCGCGCGTCGATCACCGGCATGATCCAGATGGACGAGGTCGAGGTTGGCGAGGACGCGCTGTTGCCTGAGGTGCAGGGGTTGAAGGGGCCATTCGGCTGCCTCAACCGCGCGCGTTACGGCATTTCATGGGGCGCGATGGGCGCGGCGGAATTTTGCTTTCATGCCGCGCGGCAATATGGCCTCGACCGCAAGCAGTTCGGCCGCCCGCTTGCGGCGACGCAGCTTTATCAGAAAAAGCTCGCCGACATGCAGACCGATATCGCGATGGGGCTACAGGCGTCGCTCCGCGTCGGACGGTTGATGGACGAGCACAAATTCGCGCCGGAAATGGTCTCGATCGTCAAGCGCAACAATGTCGGCAAGGCGCTGGATATCGCGCGGGCGTCGCGCGACATGCACGGCGGCAACGGCATTTCGGGAGAATATCAGGTGATGCGCCACCTGATGAACCTGGAAACGGTGAACACCTATGAAGGTGCGCATGACGTGCATGCGCTGATCCTGGGGCGGGCGATCACGGGGATTTCGGCGTTCTGATGAAAGAGCCGATGCCGTTTGACCCGCAACCGGCCTTGGTCGGGCCGATGGTGACGCTGTCGCCGCTGCGCGCGGAGGATTGGGATGCGCTGTTCGCAGCCGCCGCCGATCCGCTCATCTGGGCGGTCCACCCGGCGCATGATCGCTGGCAGGAGCCGGTGTTTCGCCGCTTCTTCGCCGATGCGATGGCGTCGGGCGGCGGGTTGGTCATTCGCGACAAGGCGAGCGGCGCGGTAATCGGGTCGAGCCGCTACGACCTGACCAGAGTCGAACCCGGCGAGGTCGAGATCGGCTGGACGTTCCTTGCCCGCGCCTATTGGGGCGGCGCGACCAACCGCGAGATCAAAACGCTGATGATCGCGCATGCGCTGCGCTGGTTTGATGCCGCCGTCTTCTATGTTGGTGCCGGGAATATCCGGTCGCGCCGCGCAATGGAGAAGATTGGCGGAGAACTACTACCTGGCCGAACGATTGATTTCGATATGGCGGGCGTGCCGACAGCACATGTCGTTTACGCCATTCGGACACCGCTATCGTAATGTCGCGCAAGCCAATCATCCTTATTCTTCGTCACCCCCGCGAAGGCGGGGGACCCGCTGCCTGTCCCGCGCTCGGCGAGGAGAAGCTGGATCCCCGCCTTCGCGGGGACGACGGTAGGGGGTGGGCGGGATGAAACCACTTTCGGGCATCAAGGTCGTCGAACTCGCGCGCATCTTGGCGGGGCCGTGGTGCGGGCAGTTGCTCGCTGATCTGGGCGCCGAGGTGATCAAGGTCGAGCGTCCCGGCGCAGGGGACGACACCCGCCATTGGGGGCCGCCCTTCTTGATCGGGCCGGACGGGACCAATCTGGACGCGGCTTATTATCATTCGACCAATCGCGGCAAATCATCGGTGGCAATCGATATCGCGACGCCCGAGGGGCAGGCACAGGTGCGCGCGATGATTGCCGACGCCGATGTCGTCATCGAAAACTACAAGGTCGGCGGCCTCGCCAAATATGGCCTTGATCATGCCACCCTCTCCGCAATCAACCCGCGGCTGATTACCTGCTCGATCACCGGCTTCGGCCAGACCGGACCCTATGCCCACCGCGCCGGCTATGACTTCATCATCCAGGGCATGGGCGGCAGTATGTCGATGACCGGCGAGCCCGATGGCGCGCCGCAAAAATCGGGCATCGCCTATGCCGACATTTTCACCGGCGTCTATTCAGCAGTCGGTATTCTGGCAGCGTTGCGTCAGCGCGACGCCACGGGAAAAGGTGCGCATATCGATATGGCGCTGCTCGATACCCAGGTGGCGGTGCTCGCCAATCAGGCGCTGAACTGGATGGCATCGGGCGTAGTGCCGCACAGGATGGGCAATGGCCATGCGAACCTGACCCCGTATCAGTCGTTCGTCTGTGCCGATGGCGACCTGATCATCGCGGTCGGCAATGACGGGCAGTTTCGCAAGCTGTGCGACGTCCTCAAGCTGCCGCTTGCCAATGATCCGCGCTTTGCCACCAATCCGCAGCGCTTGGGCAATCGCGCGGCCTTGATCGCCACGCTTACCGCAACAATTGTCACCTGGCGCAAGGCCGATTTGTACGAAGCACTTGAAGTGGCGGGCGTGCCGGCGGGACCGATCAACCGCGTCGACGACGTATTTGCTGATCCCCAGGTGATCGCGCGCGGCATGCAGATTATGCGCCAGGGCCTCCCCGGCGTCGCCAGCCCGATCGTGATTGACGGGACACGCATGGTCGCCGAGCGTGCCAGCCCGCCCCGCCCGGCCAAAGGAACCGCCGCATGACCCGCTTCACGGTCAACAATCAGCCCGTCGAATATCGGCTCGATCCGAAAACGCCGCTGCTTTGGGCGCTGCGCGATGCCTCAAACCTTACCGGCACAAAATATGGCTGTGGTACTGGCGACTGCGGAGCCTGTACTGTGGATATCGATGGCGAAGCCGTGCGATCCTGCCAGGCGACGATTGGCTCGATCGAAGGGGCGTTTGTCACCACCATCGAAGCACTGTCGCGCGAGCGGGCGCATCCCGTTCAGCAAGCCTTTATTGCCAAGAACGTCCCGCAATGCGGATTTTGCGTGCCCGGGATGATTATGGCCGCGGCGATATTGATCAAAAAAAATCGCGACCCATCCGAACAGGATATCGAAGAGGCGATCACCAATTTGTGTCGCTGTGGCATATACCCCCGGATTATTGAGGCCATTCAATTGGCCGCTCGTGTGCAGCGGGGCGACGAAACCATTGAAATCACTGCCGCGCCGGATATCAATCATGCTGATGCCGCCCGCACGATCCCGGCGCTGACACCCACCACCGGACCCGCCAAGGGGGCGACCACGCCGCCGAGCCGACGATAGTTTCCTTTCGCTAACCTTACACCGCAATTCAGAAACGGCTCATCGACTCTGTTCCATTACGGGGCATCGCTTCTCCGGACCGTTCGGGCAGCGCGTGATGTGGAGGAACTTATGCGTAGATCGTTACTAGTCACTTTGCTGGCGGCGACCGCCATTCTCCCAGCCTCCGCCATGGCAAAGCCACAGCAAGCGGAAAATGAGCTTCGCACGGCTAATGAGGTGGGCCAGGTCGCGCAGAATGATGGCGGTCGCCGCGGTGGTGGTGATTTTCGTCAGGCCCCTGCCGATCGCTTCCAGAACGACCGTGGCAGCCGCCCGCCGCGCTTTGATCGTCAGCAAAGCGCCCCGCCGCAAACCGAATTTCAGGCCCCGCGCCAGGCCGAACCTCGGTTCCAGCCTCAGGCCCAGCAACCCGCGCTGCCTGCCGTTGTGCAGCAGCAGCTGCAGCAACCGCAGCGCGACTTCAGACAGGGTCGCCAGGGCTTCGGCCAGGATCGGCAGGGCTTTGGTCAGGATCGGGGCCAGGATCGCCGGGCGTTCCGCCAGGACCAGCAGCGCGGGTTCAATGCCCCGCCTGTGGTAACCACCACCCCCCCGGTTGCGCAGATAGATCGGCAGGACTTTCGGGCAGATCGCCAGGGTTTTCGCGACGACAGACGTGATGACCGGCGTGATGACCGGCGCGACGCCCGGCAGGGCCAAGGATTTGTCCAGCAAGACCCGCGCTTCAACCAAAATGATCGGCGCGGCCCAACGTTCAATAACCAGGGTTTCAATAACCAGGGCTTGAACAATCAGGGCTATCGCGGGCAGCAATTTGGCAACCGCAATCGCAGCTTTAACGATCGAGGGCGCGAATTTAACAGTCGCGGCAACTGGAATCGCGGCTGGCGGCAGAACCAGCAATTTAACTGGCAGGGCTATCGCGGCTATAACCGCAATGCCTTTCAGCTGCCGCGTTACTATGCGCCCTATGGCTGGAACTATGGCTATCGCCGCTTCGCGATCGGCTTCACGCTGAACAGCATCCTGTTCAACCAGAGCTATTGGATCGACGATCCCGAATATTATCGCCTGCCACCGGCCTATGGCCCCTATGAATGGGTGCGCTATTACAACGATGCGCTGCTCGTCGATATTCGGACCGGCTATGTCGTTGATACGGTGTACGATATCTTCTGGTAATTGTGGTTGAAAGGTTCGTTCGTCGCGAAGGGCAAGGCCCGGTGGGTAACCACCGGGCCTTGCTTTTTATGCGCCCCCCGGCAGAGTGATGGGCATAATGAGATGGTTCAAAAAGCCCAGTAACGCCTCGCCCCTGCGCGCGCATATCGGCGCGCAAGTTGGCCAGCGGCTTGCCGCCAATCCCGCCGCGCAGCAGGTCGTGATCCCCGGCGTTCAGGTCTATTATGTCGAAGATTTCCTCGACGCCGCCACCTGCAAGCGGCTGATCGGCCTGATCGATGCCAACCGGCGGCCATCAACACTGCTGACCGACAACCCGGATGAGAATTACCGCACCAGCGAAAGCTGCGACATGGATCGCTGGTCACCCGATGTTCGGCCGATCGATGAAGGCATTGCCGGGCTGCTCGGCCTGGAGCCTTTGTACGGCGAAACAATGCAAGGCCAGCGTTATGCGCCCGGCCAGCAATTTCGCGCGCATCATGATTATTTCTTCCAAACCGAAAGCTATTGGGAACGCGTCACCCAAGATGGCGGCCAGCGCACTTGGACGGCGATGATCTATCTCAACACGGTCGAAGAAGGCGGCGCGACCTGGTTCCCCCAGGCGGGTATCCGCATCGCCCCCAAACGCGGCCTGCTGCTCGCCTGGAACAATATGAGCGCCGATGGCAGCCCCAACCAGCTCACCCTGCATGAAGGGATGCCGGTGATCAGCGGCGTCAAATATGTGATCACCAAATGGTTTCGCGAAGGGCCGTGGATCAAGCCATAGCCACGCCTAATCGCCCGCCCCCTTTGGCACCTCCCCATCGCCGGGTACCAGATCATAGGGCGCGACTAGGTTCCAGATATGCGCGGGGATCATCGATTTCATGCGGCGCGGCTTTTCCCGGCGGAGATGGACGACGGTTTCGGCCGCCTTCATTTCCACCCGCGTCCGCGCAAATTCCAATCCGCGCGGGCCAAAGCGCGGCATCAGCCAGCCGACAATCGGCCTCACCCATTCGGGCATCCGGCGGAGCGGCAGGCCACCTGCCGCGCGCTCGACATTGACGATGAACCCCTTCACCGCGCTTGCACGCTTGCCGGCATTGCCGGGCGGGGCGAGCTTCACTTCGTCACCCAGCAGTGCGAGCAATTCGGCACCGCGTTCATTGCGGACGACCAGCCATTGCTCCCCTTCCCCCGCCATATAGCCCACCGTCAGATCGGCGAGCACATTGGTGTAATCCACGCAAGTGCGGCAGGTGAGCGGGAAGAAATCAGGTGGCAGCTTTGAAATCGGCAATTGCAGGAACGGAATCGCCTTCACCCGGCCATCGGTAAAGCGCAGCTCGACATGATAATCGGCGCGAAACTCCAGATAGGTGATGCTGTCCGGATCGTCCGCCAGCAACGCGAGAAAATCGTGGAACCGTTCGGTGGTGGTATTGTCGGAACAGGGCGTGCCGATCACATAGACGCGCTCGAACCCCAGGTTCGCCTCGATCTTGCGCAGCGCATGCACCTGACACGGGATGCCGATGACGGCGATGCGCTTATACCCCGCGTCGCTGGCCGGCTGAAGCAAAGCGAGCAGCGGCGCATAGCCCATCCGCATCCCCCGCACCTGCGCCATCCCCTCTGGCCTGGTGACCAGCACCGGCACCGGCTTCCAGCGGTCGTCCGGGTCAGGCGCCATCGTCAGCACCGCATCGACCGCATCTGTTTCGAGCAGCTTTTCGGCTAGTCGCGTCGTGATCCCGGTCCATTGCGCACCTGGCAAGGCCTTGCCCAGCCGCGCGCGAAACATCTGGCGATAGGAGCCAAAGAACAGCTCATCACCCTTGGCCGGATCACGCGCGCGGCCATGCACCGCCGTCTCTGTCGCTGGATAATCAGGCTTGATGAACTGGCAGGCCGCGCCGCAGCGTTTATGCTCGGGCGTCCGCGAGATGCCGCAATCGGTACACAGATCGCGCGGCACCGCTGCCGCCAGTGGCGGTGCCCAGAGCGGCGCGGAGTCATGGGGGCTGGTCGGCAATTCGGGCAAGGTCATGGTCTCTGAAAAAGCCGCCGGGCGGACGCACCGGCCCGCCAAGGTTCGGCGATACGCGCATCAATGTCTACCACCTGATTTGGCAATGACCCGGCCCGATTTCCCTCGCCGCTGCAAACCGCTAGAGCCGTGCTGATGAATACTGTCCTCAACATCAGCCATTCGATCCTTGGCCAGCCCTGGCGCTGGCGCGCGCTGAGCGCCGATGCGCGCGACCCGGATTACGCACCCGATGATCTTGTCACCCAATTGCTGATGGCGCGTGGGTGCCCGCGCGAGGAGCTCGATTCGTACCGCGCGCCAAGCATCCGCGGCTTCATGCCCGATCCGTCAATCTTCAACGACATGGATCGCGCCGCAGAGCGGCTGGCCGCCGCGATCATTGCGGGGGAGAACGTCACTATCTTCGGGGACTATGACGTAGACGGGGCAACCTCTGCCGCGCTGATGATCCTGCTACTGCGTGATCTGGGGCTGGAGGCGAAGGCCTATATCCCCGATCGGCTGATGGAGGGCTATGGCCCGTCGGGCGAGGCGCTGGTCAAGATCGCCGCCGGGGGCGCGTCGCTGATCGTCACGGTGGATTGCGGCGCGCAAGCGTTCGAGGCGCTGGAGATGGCGCGGGCGGTGGGGGTGGATGTGATCGTCGTCGATCACCACCAATGCGCGACCGCGCTGCCGCTGGCCTATGCCCTAGTCAACCCGAACCGCCGCGATGAGGGCGAAGGTGCGGCGCACGGTCATCTGGCGGCGGTTGGCGTTGCCTTTCTGCTCGGCGCGGCGCTGATCCGCACGCTGCGCGCCAAGGGCCATTTCGCGACTCGCCCAGAGCCACGGTTGCTCGATCTGCTCGATATCGTCGCGCTTGGTACGGTTGCCGATGTGGCGGCGCTCAAAGGACTCAACCGCGCCTTTGTCGCGCAGGGGCTGAAGGTGATGGCCGCGCGCCGCAATATCGGGCTCAATGCCCTGATCGAAGCGTCGCGCCTTACCCGCGCGCCGACCGCGACCGATCTGGGCTTTGCATTGGGGCCGCGCATCAATGCGGGCGGGCGCGTGGGCAAGTCCGATCTCGGCGTGCGCTTGCTCACCACGCGCGACCCCGACGAGGCCCGCATGATCGCGACCGAGCTTGATCGCCTCAACGAGGAACGCCGCGCGATCGAGGGCGAGGTGCAGGTCACCGCCGAAGCGATGGCCGTCTCGCAAGCCAACCGCGCGGTCATCGTCGTCGCGGGTGAAGGCTGGCATCCCGGCGTGATCGGCATTGTCGCTGGGCGGCTGAAAGAGAAATATGGCCGCCCCGCCATTGTTATTGCGTTGGACGAAACCGGGATCGGCAAGGGATCGGGCCGCTCGGTATCCGGCGTCGATCTCGGCAATGCCGTGCTTGCCGCCAAAGACCATGGCCTGCTCGTCGCCGGCGGTGGTCACGCGATGGCGGCTGGGCTGACGATCCATGCCGACCAGATCGGGGGCTTTGGCGATTTTCTGGAGGAGCGCCTTGCCGCCGGCGTTGCCCGGGCATCGGGCGACCGGGCGCTGCTCGTCGACGCGCTGCTCGCCCCTGGCGGCGTGACCCCGGCATTGGTGGCGGCGCTGGAGCAAGGCGGCCCCTACGGCATGGGATGGCCCGCCCCGCGCGTGGCGGCGGGGCCAGTGCGGGTGATCAAGGCCGATATCGTCGGCAACGGCCATGTCCGCGCGGTGGTGGCGGGTGATGACGGCAAGAGCATCAAGACGGTCGCCTTCCGCCAGGCCGATTCGCCGCTTGGGCTAGCCTTGCTGGGCGCCCCGCCCCACCGCCGTCTGTGGATTGCCGGGCGCGCGAAGATTGATGACTGGAGCGGGCGTGGGACGGCCGAAATGCATCTCGACGATGCCGCCTGGGCGGATTGAAGAGGATAAAGGGGGCCTGCAATGTTCAGCCATATTACGCTTGGCAGCAACGACATGGCACGCGCCCGAGCTTTTTATGCGCCGGTCATGGCGACGCTGGGGATTACCGCCCCATTCGAGATGCCCGGCGCGCTCGTCTTCGGCACACTCGCCGGCCAGAAGATCTTCATCGTGCCCCCATATGACGGCAACGCCGCCAGCATCGGCAATGGCAGCCATGCCGCCTTCCTTGCGCCCGATCGCGCGGCCGTTGCTGCCTTTTACGCTGCCGCGCTAGCCCATGGCGGCAGCGACGAGGGGGCACCGGGTTTGCGGCCACATTATCACCCGCATTATTATGACGCCTATGTCCGTGACCCGGATGGCAACAAGCTGCAAGCCGTCTGCCATCATGATACCGACGATAGAGCGGGTTGACCGCGTGGCCGCATTTGCCTAGGCGCTTTTTCCACGCCAACCGGTCGAACCGGCAATGGCCCCTTCGTCTAGCGGTTAGGACGCGGCCCTTTCACGGCTGAAGCACGGGTTCGATTCCCGTAGGGGTCACCAAATCGCCGCAAAGGCGCAGAAGTCTCGGTTTTCTGTTCGTTAGTGACTCGGTGGGTACACCAAATGAGTACACAAAGGACGAACAATCATGAATCCGAAGGGACTCTGGCGCGATCCTCGCAGCGGCATTTTTTACCTCCGCCGCCGCATTCCGCTGCCGTTGCAAAGCGCCTTCGCTTGCGGCCAACTCTATAAGGTGAGCCTCGGCACCGCCGATCCCCGCGATGCAGAACGCAAGCTCGCAATAGCCAATGGTGAATTTGAGCAGAAGTGCGATCAATTTCGCGCCACACTCGCAAACGGTGTCGCAGGATCGTTCACCTCCGACGAGGCACGCGTCCTGGTCGACCGGCTCCTGACTGCCCGGTCCGCTACCGGATTTGCAAGTGGCGGCATGGATGTCGCCTTTTTCCTCAAGGACCTCGACGACGCTGTCGCGGATCAAGCGGGAGACCATCGGTCCACGGCGCAAGACATGAGCCCCGCCGAATGGATCGCTTATCGCAAAAAGTTGGCGGGAAGCGATCACGGCGATGAGTTTTCTCCCGAAACACTCGCTCGAATCGAGGCTCACCATGCTTCGGTCCATGGGGATCCAGGTGCGTTATGGTTCAATTATCAGAAACGCGTGCCGCGCCGTCGTTGGCGTCCCCTGCTCAGTTTGGCCGTCGCGAAAATAAAGCGCGAACTCAAACTACCTGACGAGGCGAATCGCGGGATCGACGAACCACTCGCCGATGCGCTGGCTGATGCGCTGTGTTCGATGCAGGTCCGCGAACAAGTTGCCGTGCTGCCCTCGGCCCGGCGCCGCGAAAACTCGAGCCGCCTCCAGCCGGACATGAAGCTCGACGCTCTCGAGGCCAGATGGATCGCGGCGCGGAAGCCGACGCTCAAGGCGCAGGCGGCGACGAATACGGCCGTGCGCTATTTCAAGAGCTATATCGGCGATGTCGGCATCGGCGAAATCACGCCCAACGATCTGTTCGAATTTCGTGACGCCATAGCGGTGCTGCCCAAAAGTATGCCACGGGTGCATCGGATGATGGAGTTCGTCGATATTCACGCGCTCTATGCCGACAGGTCGGGCGTAGACCGCATATCCCCGCAATCGATCAAAAAATATCTCGGTGCGGTCCAAGCTCTCCTCGGGTTCGCCTTCCAGGAGCGCTTCATCGCTGCGAATACCGGCGCTGGTATCAAAGTCGAAGGATACACAAAAAAGAGCAAACGGCGCCCATTTACCGAGGACGAACTCGCTCAGCTGTTTGCGGCCGAGCTGTTCACCGCTCCGTGGTCTGCCCCCCTGAGCAAATCGAAGGTCTCCGATTCGACCTTGCGCTGGTTGTTTCTGCTCGGCCTTTGCACAGGCGCTCGAATTGAGGAGCTCGGCCAGATATTGCTCGCGGACATCAAGTTCGAGCAGGGCGTCCACTATATCGACGTCACCGACTACGTCATGGACGAGATTGAAGAGCAAAATCGGGTGAAGACCGATGGTTCAATTCGCGTGATACCGCTCCACCCCAAACTCATCATGCTTGGGTTCCTCAACTACGTCCAATGGATGCGGGCGAGCGGGGCGGTTCGCCTGTTTCCAGACCTCGTGGCGGATTCGCTCGGCGTAAAAACCAAGGAGGCAAGCCGCCGCGCAAATCGCTTGATCGATAAGACTGTGGGCGACGACCCACGCCTCGTATTTTATAGCTTCCGGCACAGCTTCAAGGATCTCTGCCGCGATGCCGACATTCCCAAGGACGTGCACGACCAGCTTATGGGGCATTCGCCCGCAGATGTTGGCGGTGGCTACGGATTGGGACGGGCGATCGGCAATCTTGCAGCGCACTTAAAGCGCATACGGTTCGGTTTCATCGATTGGGATGCGATTAGAGTGGCTGCCGAAAATCCTGAAGCATTACCCTACGCCCACACAGGCACTCGATCGTCGGCAAGAACGTCTGTCCGTCCCGGTCGGCGGGCTGTTCGATGACTGTCGCGGCAGATCGGCTGCTGGCTAGCAACCCTTTGATATCGGCCCATGCGGTTCGATTTTTAAAGATGGCGGGTACCAGTAGTTCCAATTTCCTCGCTGGCATTCGGTCGCGGCGAGACTCTGAGGTACTGAGCTTGGGATACGGCTCATCCCGCAAGCGTCCGCTGGTAAGCCGACAATCTGAAATTCATCGCGGGGTCGGTGGCTTTGACACTTACGGAAAGAACACGTTCTTTCTAGTTTATTTAGCGCCAGGATATCACTATTCTGAAGTCTTAGAACACTGTTATAGTCCACAAAACGCCGTATCAAACAGACCGCTTGCTCGATTGTTTTTAGGAAATCACAATTTACCAACGACGGTGTTAACGGCGCTACGCGGTCGAAGACTCACGGAACTGATCGATTTCACCAAGGACCGTATATTTTTTGGTTCCAAGCACACCACCATTGTTTCCGCAGAAATTAACCCTTACGACGAGAGCCTGGAATTGGAGCTTTCCGTGGCATGGCATCCTCTGTCGCGCGCGCTGTTGCATCTATAGTGCCGGAGATCACGCTTTCGCGCGTGTCTCGGCCTTCGCCAGCACATCATGCGGTGCGGGCTCTCGTTCAAGCCCGCGCTAGTACCACAGCCGTTAAACTGGGGGAGGAGGCGCCATCCCGTTAGAACAGCTGCAGCCAAGACCGGCTTTTGGGGCAGCAGCTGGCGTGTCGCGGGAAGCAAACTGACGCCTTGCCTGCGAGCGCGGTAAAAAGGCGGTGCGAAGTCTCCTTCAGCACCGCCCTTTAACGATGAATGCAAGTGCGCATACATCGCCCCCACCGCAGAAAGGTCACTTGGGTCGCTCAGCGACCGCCCTGCGGAAGATCATACTATGTACGCAGACGGCTCCGCGAAATTGTACGAACACGCCAATTCGAAGCTCGAGGCCTTCAGTTCGGCGCGTACTTTGGGCGACCTTTGATCAGAAGTCAGACGAACGGTCATCGGCAAGTTGCCGCCAAGGAAGTGACCCGCTTGGACAACCCGTAGATTGAGCAAATTGAAAAGCCGGTCGTGGGACACGAAGTTTATCCCGTCGGCTCCAACGAGACCGTCAGGATATGGCTATCAAACTACATCTGCGTAACGCAGCAGGTCAATCATCTTGAAATCATCGCCCTTCTTCGACGCGTCGACCGTCGGCAGGAATGGCTGCCATTCGGGATCCTGCGCCAGATAGGAACCCTTGTCGCCCTGCAGCAGTCCCAGGAAGACCTCGGTCACGATCCGCGCCCCGACCGGTCCCAGCCGCTCACCATTCTCCACCACCTGCGCTTCACGCAATATATAGAACCACAGCGGGGTCCGGTCGTCGAAGCCATGGGGTTTGAGGTCGGCAAGGTCGCCCTTCGACAATTCGGGCAGCTTCATCGCACGCGCAACACGCTGCCCCGAAGGCAGCGAGAAGGTCAGGTGGCGCAGCAGGTTGCGCTGCGCGAGCGAGGCCGGATTCGTCTTGGGATCGGGGTTTGGCACCACCGATCCCGGCAGGCGAAACAGCGACGTCGACAGGGTAGAGTCGATCTTTTTGTTCGGCCTGACATTGCCGTCGCTGAAATCGAAAAAGGTCGGCCAGTCGATGAAGCGCCGCGGCGCGCGGCAGCCGCCCGACAGATCGTCGGGATCGTTCGGATCTGACGGGGTCGAGGTAAAGATCATCGCAAAGAACGGGTTGCCGCCGTTGCCGGTGAAGTTCGCGCGGTATGACGGCCGCACCTGACTGTGCCCGAACCGATAGGCGGCGACTGAAAATTCGACTGGGATAAACGGCTCGTTGCGCCAGTTGTAATATTTGCGCCCGTTGGTCAGCACATCGTCGACCACCGCATCGCCGCATGTCTTGCGAAGGAATTCATGGACGATGATCCACTGATAATGCCAGCGCACGATCCGCTGCGCTTCGGCGAAAATCTCGTCCGATCCGGTCAGCTTAATCTTGGTTTTCACATGCTCGACCACCTGATTGTGGAATTTCAGGAACGCGACCTGAAGCTGCCCGATGATCAGATTCTCATCGTCGCGCGGATCGGCGATCAGCGCGACATTCTGGCTGTTGCGCGGCACGTCGAACTTGTTCGCGGTCCCCGTCGGCTCGAGCAGGAATTTGCCGCCCTTGCCGCCCTGCGTGTCGTACAGATGCGGGCTGCCGCCGGGTCCAGCGCCATAGACATTGTCGAGACCCAAACTCGGCGTGCGAAAATTGGCGATCTGTTCGGGATCGACCTGTCGTTCGAGGCTGGAGGTCGGGTCGAAAGTCATGTCGTGATCGAGAAACTGGCCGAGGAAGGTGAAGCCCGCGGTCAGTGTCGGACTGTCGCTGTTCTTTACCGATAGCGCCGGGTTGGTGATCAGCTCGGCGGGGGTCTTGGTCAGATTGTCCTTGGCATCCATGATGCCGCCGACCTTGCCAATGTCGAGCAGCGCAGCGCGCACATCGGGGGTGTCCGCGGCAAAGGGCGGCAATTCGCCGAACATGCGGCCAAAGCGGCCGGCGTCGGAATATTGGGAACGAGGCGGAACGATGTCGCGCGGATATACGCCGTGACGAGGCATGGTGTCTCTCCTGTCAGAGTGATTATGTTTTGGTTTTTCGGGACGATCCGCCCCCAAGCCGGGGGCTGGCATCCGCTTTTTTAGGTACGACACCTGGCGCGAAGCTGGGCCTAGATTCACCAAGGAGGAAGGACATTATCTGGTTAGTGGAAAGTTCACTTGCCGGAACGGTCACCGAACAGGCTAGAACGATCACCGGGTGTTGTACCCTTCGCAGGACGTCCTGGTTCGACTCGTGTCCGGACCGAGCGAGCGAACGATCTTGATCAGGGCCGGTGAAGCACTTCGCCTATGCACGAAATAGACCTGGCATTCGGCGTCGTCCCAGCCCCGGCCCAAACATAATCGCGCACCGCGCATATCCCGACAAAGCGAAAACACTAAAGACTTGTCCATCAGATTAAGTGCGTTCTGAACCTGACGCTGCTATGGTGGCTTTCGCGATCCGGGAGACCGATAGCGATGCTCTTTCGACACGATAAAATGATCTTCAATCTCGTGGCCCGAGGTCTGATCATCATGCTGGTCGCCATGACAGCGTCGGTTATCATCGTCTCTTGGACGAGCAGCGACCTCCCACCAGACCTTTATCTCCGTTCTATCCGTGCAGCGCTGTTCATCCCTATGTTGATTTCGCCGCCGATTTCGCTGTGGGTAGGGTTTCCCAATTACCGATATTTCGAACTGCACTGCAAGGTGGAGTGGCTTGCCGCTCATGACGAAATGACCGGTCTGTTGAACCTCAGAGCATTCCGATCTGCTGCCACGAAAATGTTGGATCAGTACCGCGATGCCCGGTTGGCCCAGCCCGTTATTCTGTTGCTAGCAGACATTGACCATTTCAAACACGTCAACGATCGTTTAGGCCATGATGCGGGCGACGAAGCGATCAAGCATATCGCGAATATTCTGACCCGACTTGGGCCCCAAGGAGCAGCGGTAGCGCGGTTGGGTGGGGACGAGTTTGCAATCCTGACCAACTGGACGGGCTTGGCTGACGCTCGGGTTCTCGCCGCGTCAATTTGCAGCGCCATTGAACAATCAACCTGCGTCTACCAGGGTCATTCAATTCCACTCACTGTCAGTCTTGGAGTAGCCATAGGGAGCCGCGTCGAACACCTCAACGCCATTCTGCGACGCGCGGACGAACAGCTCTATAATTCCAAGCGTGAGGGACGAAATTTATTTTCGATTTCTCCGAGCGCCGCAGCATAGGGGCAGGAAGTCATCACCCCCCCCTCCTCCTTTTGCGCTGCCGCCGGTCTGTAGTGCCTTCTACATGATCACATCACCATTCTCGCACACTGTCGTTGCCGGCCCGCCGGCCGCCCTAGTGCAGCGCGCCGGTCCCCAGCGCTCTCCACTGCTTCTTAATGAATCAGGGGCTACAGTTCGAATGCCGCACGGGACGACGAAGGTCGCGACCCTTCCCCCGTTCCGTGCGCGCATCTGATTCATGACACGTTGTTCCGGAGCTTCGTCCCGAACCGGAGTCACCTGAGGCCTCTAAGCTTTTGACAAAGATAGCGGTCACCGAGCCAACGAACTGCCTGATCTGCCCCCTTCTGAGTGGTCCAAAATTGATGATATTTTGGATTACTAAGGAGACAAGGAATGCCGAGCAAGAAGCATCGCCCGGAAGAGATTATCGACAAGCTGCGTGAAGCGGAGGTTGTGCGGGCGCAGGGTGCCACGACGGCGGAAGCCTGTCGGCGGATCGCGGTCAGCGAGCAGACCTACTATCGGTGGCGCAAGGAGATGGCGGCCTGAAAACCGATCAGGCGCGTCGGATGAAGGATCTGGAAAAGGAGAATCTGCGGCTTCGCCGGGCGATCTCTGACTTCACATTGGACAAGCTGATTTTGCAGGAGGCTAGCGCCGGGTTTCATTGTGATCTGAAATGCTCGAGCATTTTTCCCGCTCCACCAGCGAGCTCTGAAATTGCGCTATGGCTCTGCGAGCAGAAGCCTCGCGATATTCTTTCCAGGCCGCTGCCCCAACGATCAGATCCGCTGCGGCCGTCTCAACCGATTTGAACAACGAGATTTCCTTCTCATCTTGACGTTGAGAAATTGATGAAGCCACGTCGGACAGTCGCCCAATATCGCACCGCGGGAGATTCTGCCCTCGTTCAAGGGGCCAATTAGATCGCCGGCTTCCGCGAGAGCCCCATCAATCGTGTCGACGAAAATGCGGGACCTTGCGACTCCATCGTCGTCGATTTCGAGCATATCCGGGCGATAGGTCTGTGCGTCGATCCGATGCACACAGTCGCCGCCCAATAAGACGGAACGACGCGCGCCTGACGGTCAAATCCACTCAGGCCGCGAGCAATTCGTCCGCTGGGCCGAAAAACTCGTAGTGGATATGGTCGGACGGCACGCCGGCAAGCGATAAAGCGGATACAGCGGCGCGCAGGAATGGCCGCGGTCCGCAAATGTAAAAATCCGCATCGCCGACGGGCGTATTGTCGATCAGCCACTCCTCGGTAATCAGGCCCGCGCAATCATAGTCCCGGCCGGCGACTTCGTCCGCTAATGGGGTCTGGTGGAAATCGGTGACACGAACCGCGGTGCCGCGCGCGGCAAGCTCTCGAACATGATTGCGCATGGCGTGCGACTCGCGATCGTGCGTGCCATGGATATAGTGCACCGGGATATCACTGCGCGCTTCGACAAGCGCTTCGAGCATGGCGATCATAGGGGTCAAGCCGACGCCTCCCGACAACAGCACGACCGGCCGCCCCGGGTTGTCAGCCAGACAAAATTCGCCGGCGGGCGCTGCGACCTTGAGCACCGTCCCGACGACGACCTGGCCATGAAGCCATCCCGAGGCGAGACCCTGCGGTTCGCGCTTCACCGAGATGCGATAGGTCGCTCCGTTGGGGGCGGCCGAAATCGAATAGTTGCGCTTGACCGGCGGATGTCCAGGCACCTCGAACCAGAAGGTCAGATATTGCCCAGGCTTATAGGCCATGACCGGCGCCCCATCGACGGGGCGCAGAACAAAAGATTTGATGACGCTGCTTTCCCGGATCACCGCATCGACCCGAAATTCACGCCAGCCATTCCAACCACCAACGGTCTCGCGCTGGACACCGTAAATCCGCTCCTCGCGTGCGATCAATATGTTCGCCAGAAACCAATAGGCCTCACCCCAGGCACCGAGGATTTCTTCGGTCGCCGCATCGCCCAGAACCGCGGCGATCGCGCCGAGCAGCGCCTCGCCCACATGCGGATAATGTTCGGGATGAATCTGCAGGCCGACATGCTTCTGAGTGATACGTTCGACCGCGGGAGCCAGAGCGGCCAGATTGTCGATATTGCTCGCATAGGCGAGGATAGCGCCGGTCAGCGCTCTTGGCTGCGAGCCCGCGTCGCCATGATGCGACTGGTTGAACAAATCCCGGATTTCCGGATTTTGAAACATGCGCGCATACATTTCATGGACGATCTCAAGGCCCTTTGCCTCGAGGGCGGGAACCGTGGCTTTAACGAGCGCGATCGTTCGGTCGCTCAGATTCTGCGACATGCTAAATTCCTTTGTGTCGTTGGAATGGAAAGTTAGTTGCCAGGCGGCTGGTCGTAGAAATCGACCCGCATCTTCATCGCGCCGACGGGGGTCACGAAATGCACTTGTTCGGGCAGGATGAGGCCCGGCCGCGAAGGGTCGAGCATGACTTCGGATGATGGATCGATATAAGTGAGCTTGAGTTCGCCCTCGATCACCCGGATCAGACCCCACACCCCGGCCTTGGTATTGTGGCGATTGCGCAGCGCGTTGGGCAGCGTGTCCTCGTCAAACAGCGGGGTCGAACGATATGGGGCCGGCGCTACCATCTCAGGCGACCATCCGGATGTCATCGGCGTGCTCCGGATAGGGCGCGGCGCTGGCGGCGACGGCAATCCCGGCGAGTTCGTTCGCGAAGCCGTGGTTGATGTCACGATGATGGGCCTCGTCGGCACGCACGACCAGAACCACATCGCGCAATGTCGCGTCGTCGCCAAGCTTCCAATAATGTTTGGCGATCGCAGGCGCAGGTAAGTTGGCGCTGCGGCCCTCGTCGATATCATCGAGGTAGAGCGTGTAGCTGATCACTGCTTCTTCCTCGAAATAACCGACGACGCGGTGCGCCGTCTTGGAGCTGACCAGATAGAGCGCGAAGAACGCGAGGTAGAAGAGCCACTGGACCCCAAGAATGACCATACGCTCGAACACGGAGGGTTTAGCGACTTCGATGAACGTCATGAGGTGCATCCGCTCATTCTCCGCCTCTTCCATCAGGGTGCGGATCCAACCCTTGTCGTCCTCCATCCGGCGCAGGCATTTGAGATGGGTCAGCGTCGCCCCGACCATACCGGGGACCGCCGCGACGGTTTCGAGTACGATCGCCCGGTGCCCATAGCGCTTGGCAAAGAAAGTATCGGCGCAGAAGCGTAGCATCTTGGTGAAGCCCAGCGCGATGCGGTCGGAGAAATCCAGCGGGCGATGATGGACATTGAGATGGGCAAACGTGGTTTCGGTCATGCTCGGCTCCTCTTTCGGAAAAATCAGTTGATCCCGCCGCTCGCGGCAACCGGATCTTCGAGGCGAAAAAACAGGGCGAGCCCGAGGCTCTCGGCAATGCGCGCCGCCTTGTCCTGAAGCGCGGCAGCAGCACGCGCCGACATCAGCTCGTCGGTGGTGGCCGTCCAGATTGTCAGCCAGCGATCGAACATCGCTGGTGTGATCCGGCTTCTGTGCTTGAGATGCGCCGCCATCGGGCTGCCCTTGTAGCGCCCGCTCGTGAGCATGACTGACGACCAGAAGGCGACGAGCCGGTCGAGATGCCCCGGCCAGTCGGCCACCGCCTCGTTGAAGATCGGGCCAATATCGGCATCGGCGCGGACCCGCTCGTAGAAAAGCGGAATCAGACGCTCCAGTCCCGCCTCGTCGATTTCGTCATGCTCGCTCACGCCGCGCTCCAATAATGCATATCGTATGCATGTATGACCATGGATTGAAACATGCAACAAAAATGCATATTAAGCCTACGAGCCGGCGGAGAGGTTGATGCGACTGACGCACTACACAGATTATGCGATGCGCGTGCTGCTTTACCTGGGCGGTAAAGCCGGTGATGAACTCTCACCGATAGCCGAGATCGCGCGCGCCTATGGCATCTCGCAAAATCACCTCATGAAGGTGGTCAATGATCTTGTGAACGCGGGCTATCTGGAGAGCGTGCGCGGGCGGTATGGTGGGGTGCGGCTCGCGCGTCTGCCGAACGACATCAATGTTGGCGAAGTCGTCCGCCACACCGAAGACGGCTTCAATCTCGTCGAGTGCGGTAGCTGCATCATTGCGCCCGCTTGCGGTTTGACCGGTGCCCTGAACGAGGCGCTCGCCGCCTTCATGAAGGTGCTCGATGGATATTGCCTCGAAGATCTGTTGACCAAGCGGCGCGACTTGCAGTGGATATTTGCGGCTGCCGGCGATGATATTGGCAAGCAAGCTGCGGATCAGGCCCAAATGTAATAGCAAACAGAAAACTATTCCGGTTCCCAGCTTGATTAATAATTTTGCGCCTCTATCTCGGATGCATGGCTACTGAAATATGTTCCCTTTGGCTCCGTAGCACGGAAAAACTGCTAGGCTCAGGACCCATTGATTTGCGTGGGTGATTATGATTCAGGCTGACGCAAGGAGCCTGAATGATGAGCGATCTATACTGGCTGACGGATGAGCAGATGGCTCGGCTTCAGCCTTTCTTCCCCAAGAGCCATGGCCGCCCTCGCGTGGATGATCGGCGGGTGCTGAGCGGTATCATCTTCGTCAATCGCAACGGGCTCAGGTGGCGGGACGCACCGCGGGAGTATGGCCAGGCCAAGACGCTTTACAACCGCTGGAAGCGGTGGAGTGACAAAGGTGTCTTCATTGCGATGATGGATGGCCTCTCGGCCAAGGGCACCGAGCGCAAAACGATCATGATCGACGCCACCTATCTCAAAGCGCACCGCACGGCATCGAGCCTGGGGGTAAAAAGGGGGGTCCGGGCCGCCTGATCGGACGCACGAAAGGTGGCATGAACACGAAGCTGCATGCCGTCACCGATGCCGATGGCCGTCCGATCAGCTTCTTCATGACGGCGGGTCAGGTGAGCGATTACACCGGAGCGGCAGCCTTGCTGGACGGCTTGCCCAAAGCACAATGGCTGCTGGGTGATCGGGGCTATGATGCCGACTGGTTCCGCGATGCCTTGCAGGAAAAGGGCATTACCCCCTGCATCCCGGGACGGAAATCCCGCACGAAACCGGTGAAATACGACAAGCGCAGATACAGAATCCGGAACCGGATCGAGATCATGTTCGGCCGCCTCAAGGACTGGAGGCGTGTCGCAACACGCTACGACAGGTGCTCAAAAACCTTCCTCTCGGCCGTCGCTCTCGCCGCTACCGTCCTGTTCTGGCTATGAGTCCTGAGCCTACGATCTCATCGAAAGTCAGCGCCGATAGCTCGTCGAGCTGGCGCTCGACCTCTTCCATCCGTGTGTAGAGAATGCCGTCGGGATAGCATTTCGTTAGCGGAGGAACTGTCAATATTCGCTCCCACGCCGATTGGCCGCATCACCAACAGCATCTTGAGCTTCGTCCGTCATAGTCATCCCTCCCGCCGAAGCGCTGTCGCCCTCATAGCATTGCGGTTCATCTTGCCCAACCGGATTGGTTCCAATGTGGACCGAAATCCTCCCTAGTTGACGGCCGCTTTCGGGCAGCATTCAATGACTGACTAAACGGCCGACATGAGGCGCATTGCTGACTCGTGCTAAGACGTTCGCGAATGGCGGATTTCGGGAGGCTGCTTCCCGGTCGACCGCGAATTCGATCTGCGTTTTGAGGACTATCGCACGGCCAAATGATCGATGAGCCCGGCCATCTGAACATCGCGCGTCGATACTCCGCCCGCGTCATGGGTTGTGAGCCAGATATCCAGCGTGTCGTACACATTCGCCCATTCGGGATGATGATCGCGCTTTTCCGCCTCGATCGCGATGCAGGCCATAAGACCGAACACGCGGGAAAAAGTGCCGAGGCTGATGCGGCGATACAAGGCGCCGCGCGCTTCGTCATAGGCCCATAGCGGCAGCGCCGCCAGCGCCGCCGCGCGCTCGCTTTCGGACAAAGGGGCGATCATCATGGCGATCCCTATCTGTTATTGGTTGCGGGTATCAGCGCGCCGTTGATCGCGCGCGCGGCATCGCTGGAAAGGAAAAGGAGCGCGTCGGCTGCGGCGGCCGGGCTTGTCCAGCTGGCGAAGTCGGCATCGGGCATATCGGCGCGGTTGCGCGGGGTATCGATGATCGCGGGCAGTAGGGCATTGACCCGAATGCCGCGAGACTTCAGCTCTGCCGAAAGCGCCTCGACCAGCCGGGCGACCCCCGATTTGGCGGCGGCATAGGCCGCCATTCCCGCGTCCGCCGGCTGCGCCGAAGCGGCGCTGACAAAGGCCATGCTGGCGCCGTCGCCCAGATGAGGAAGGCACGCCTGCGCGACCGCGACGGCGGTCTCCACATTGCTGCGATAGAGCGCGCGCCAAAGGTCGCGCGTCGACTGTTCGACCGGAACCCATTCAAAAGCGCCCGCGACGTGCACCAACGCATCGACCCCGCCGAGCGCGGCGACACCGGCGCGCACGGCTGCGGCGGCATCGGCCGGATCGGCCAGATCGGTACAGGCGATCGGGTGGACGGCCGGCGATATGTCGCCGCCGGCCACCCGGTCGATCGCCGCCACGGTCCCGCCGCCGGCGACGATCGCCCGCACCACCGCCTGCCCGAGCACGCCCGCCGCGCCGGTCACAATATATTTCATCCTGCGCTCCTTGGCTGCAAAAACTCTCTATCGATCTGGCCGTTTCGGCGGCTCATCGCGGCGGCATGACGATCGCGCGACATTCGCCGAATCCGATCGGTGCAAAGCCGTCTGCCGACGCCGCTCCGCGCAGGATGATCTCGTCGCCGTCCTCGAGGAAACGCCGCGTCTCGCCATTTTCGAGCTGGAGCGGATGCTGGCCGCCGGTCGTGATTTCGAGCAGGCTGCCGAAGCCTTGCCGCGTCGGCGCGGAAATGGTGCCGGTTCCCAGCAGGTCGCCGGGACGAAGGTCGCAGCCGTTCGACGCATGATGGGTGACGATCTGGCCAATCGTCCAATACATGTTCGACGCCGGACCGCTGCTCAGCCGCACCGGCGCATCGCCTGCCGCGCGCATCCGTTCGGTCGACAGCAGCACCTCCAGCATGATCCCCAGCGCCCCGTGCGCCTGATCGTCGGCGTTCGAAAGATAGGGCAGCGGCGCGGGGTCGCCCGCCGGCCGCGGCGGCTGGGCGATGCGAAACGGGGCGAGCGCCTCCATCGTGACCACCCAGGGTGATACGGTCGAATGGAAATTCTTCGCAAGAAAGGGACCGAGCGGCTGATATTCCCAGGCCTGGAAATCGCGCGCCGACCAGTCGTTGAACAGCGACAGGCCGGCGATATGCCGCGGCGCATCGTCGATCGCGATCGGCGTCCCCAGTGCATTGCCCGCCCCGATCCAGACGCCGAGTTCGAGTTCATAGTCGAGGCGCCGGGTCGGTTCGACGACGGGAACCGCGGCATCGGGCCCCTTGCTTTGGCCGCGCGGCCGGACGACCGGCTCGCCCGAGGGCCGCACCGACGACGCGCGACCGTGATAACCGATCGGCACATATTTAAAATTGGGCAGCAGAGGATTGTCGGGCCGGAACTGGCGCCCGACATTGTTCGCATGGTGGATGCCGACGTAAAAGTCGGTGTAATCGCCGATCCGCGCCGGCAGGTGCAGCCTGCAATCCGCCGCGGGGTACAGCATCGCAGCGAGCGCCTGCCCGGCAGCGGGATCCGACAGCAATTGGCTTAGCCGCCGGCGCAGCGCGCGCCGCGCGTCCGGCGCGAGCGCCATCAGCGCATTGAGTTGCGGTTCGCTGCACGCAGCCGCCACGGCTGGCGGCAACAAACCCGCTTCGGCGCAGGCGCGCAGATCGAGGATGGCATCGCCGATCGCTACCCCCGCTCGCGGCTGCTCTCCTCGTGGCGAAAATATCGCATAGGGCAAATTCTGGATCGGAAAGTCGCGGTGCCCTTTCGCGCTGGCAACCCAGCTCGTCAACGCCGGGTCATGGGTTTCGTCGGTTTGCCACCACATCGATAATGTCTTTCAAATCAGCCGTTGATGTGGAGACGCCCCGCATTGGCGGCGGCGGCCTCCCTCCGTCTTTCGCGGTCAATCGAGGTGCGGCACGAGCGCGCGCGCGAACAGCGCCAGCGTTTCCGCTTTCAGCCCGGCGATATTGATGCGGCCGTTCCCCGCCATATAGATGCCATTCCGTTCGCGTAGCGCGGCGACCGCCTCCGGGGCGAGCGGCAGCATCGCGAACATCCCGCGCTGCTCGGCGATGGCCCGGAGACGCGGATGGACGTCCGCGAGCGCGCGGCGCAGCCCGTGGATGCGCTCGCGCATCGCGAACAGTTCGGCTTCCCATTCGGCATGCAGCGACGGGTTTTCGAGGATGGTCCGCACCACTGCGGCGCCATGATCGGGCGGCATCGACCACAGGCTGCGGGCCAGCGACAACATGTTGGCGCGCACGAGATCGGTGACCGCCCTGTTCGCGGAGCGGACCCATAGGGCGCCGACGCGCTCGCGATAGAGGCCGAAATTCTTGTCGCAGCTATAGGCCAGGATTGCCGTCGGAACCTCGGCAAAGACCATTTTGGCCGCCGCCGCATCGTCGATCAAGCCGTCGCCCAGCCCCTGATAGGCCAGATCGATGAATGCGATGAGCCCGCGCCGCACGCAAAGATCGGCGACGACCCGCCATTGCTCGCCGGTCAGCGACGCGCCGGTGGGGTTGTGGCAGCAACCGTGCAACAGCAGCACGTCACCTGCCTGCGCGGCTCGCAGATCGTCGAGCATGGCGTCGAAATCGATCCGGGCGGCGACCGGATCATAGAAGCGATGATGCCGCGCCGCCAGCCCCGCTTCGGCGAAAATGGGGGCATGATTGGGCCAGGTCGGCGCCCCGATCCACACGCGCGCCTCGGGATGCGCGCGCGCGATCAGTTCGGCGCCAAGCCGAAGCGCGCCCGTGCCACCGGGGGTCTGAACGCCCGTCAGGCATTCGTCCGCCGCGCCGTCGCCCAGCACGACCAGCGCCAGAAGCGCGGTATATATCGCGTCGCCTTCGGCCCCCATATAGGATTTGCTCGTCTGCGTTTCCAGCAGCCGCGCTTCGGCTGATTTCACCGCGCGCATGACGGGCGTATGGCCCGCGTCGTCGCGAAACACCCCCACGCCCAGATCGATCTTGTCGGGCCGCGTATCGGCGCGGCAAAGCGCGATCAGGCCGAGCAACGCATCGGCGAGCTGTGCCGCCAGCCCGCTTAGCGCCGGGCCAGCCTCGGTGATGTGGAGGGACGCGCCGCTCATACCGCGGCCGCCTTTGCCAGCGCATAATCCTGCGTTCCGCGATCGAACAGCCGGTCGTCGGGCAGGATCGCATCGACCGCCACGTCGCTCAGGCCCTCCAGTTCGGCATACAGCGGCGCGAAATCGGTCTCGGCCGTCTGCCGAAGCAGATCCTCGAAACTGTCGATGACGAAATAGCTCTGCTGATAATCGTCGATGCGATAGCGCGTACGCATCAAACGCTTGAGGTCGAAGCCGATCCGGTTCGGCGACGCATCATCGAGCGCGAAGACCGACTCGCCATAAGAGGAGACGATGCCGGCGCCATAGAGTTTCAGCCCCTCGTCCTGACGGATCAGCCCGAATTCGACGGTGTACCAATATAGCCGCGCCAGGCGGTCGATCGCGCCCATGCCGTCGGCGCGCAGGCCACCTTCGCCATAGGCCTGCATATAGTCCGCGAACACCGGGTTGGCGAGGAGCGGCACATGGCCGAACACGTCGTGAAAAATGTCGGGTTCCTGCAAATAGTCGATCTGCTCGGGGGTGCGGATGAAGCGGCCGGCCACGAAGCGGCGATTGGCGAGATGCTCGAAAAACACGCGGTCGGGGACCAGGCCCGGAACCGCGACGACCTGCCATCCCGTCGCCTTCATCAAGCGTTCGGACAGTTCCTCGAAATCGGGAATGCCCGGCTTGGTCATCCGCAGGATGTCGAGCCCGTCGATGAATTCGGACACGACGCGGCCGGGCAACATCGCGGCTTGCCGCGCGAAAAGATGATCCCACATGCGATGTTCGGCGTCGCTATAGCGCGCCCAATCCTGCGGGATGGTCCAGTCGGCGGCGGCCCCCTCGGGCGGAATTTGATGATCAACAGCCATGCGCGATATATCGGAGAATTCGGGCGAAAAATCTTTTCAAAATTGTTCATGTTGGCGCATATAGCGAGCGATACTTATCATATCGGACACTATCATGACCAATTTAGTCACACTCGACGACCTCGACCGAAGAATTATTCACCAGCTCCAGCGCGACGCCTCGTGCAGCAATGCCGAACTGGCGGACCGGGTCGGCAGCACGGGTCCGTCCTGCTGGCGGCGCATCCGAAACTTAGAAGATGCGGGAATCCTGACCCGTACCGTTCGCATCATCGACCCGGTTCGCGTCGGGCAAGGCGTCAACGTCATCTGCAACATCCGCATCAAGAGCCATTCGGCAGAGCATACGGATGTTTTCGAGCAATTTGTCGGCGAGCAGGACCGGATCATGGAATGCCTGTCGATGTCGGGCGAGTGGGACTATCAGGTCCGCGTCCTGGCGAAGGACGTCGCCGACTATGAAGTCTTCCTGATGCAGACGCTGCTCAAGCACGATACCGTGGCCGCGGCATCATCGCACTTTGCGCTCAAGGTGATAAAATACAAGACGGCGGTCCCCCTTCCCGCCTGACCCGGCTTTGATGCTTCGATGGAAGGCGGGCCTCTGGGGGCACGCTATTTTGCGGCGTTCGGCCGCCTAAACCGGGCAACCTTCGCCTGCACGAACGGGCTGCCCCAGATAAGTTGCAGCCAGCATAGCAACGATGTTGCCCGAATAAGCTGCTTTTCCGCGCGCAATGCTATCGAAATGCACACTGGATCGCGACCGGCCCTGGGCCGCGGCATCCGCGACCACTTCCAGATCGCTAGCAATTCAAATGACATGGACCATTTTGATATAAAGAGAAAGGGGCGGATAATATGACTTCCAATCATGCCAGATGGGGGGCGAGCACGCTCGGCCTGATCTTCGCACTTGCTGCCGGCGCGGTTCCGGCATGGGCGCAGGAGAATGCCGATACCGACGGCGCGCCAGAGGCCAGCGCAATATCCGCACCCGATGGAGCCCCCGGAGAGATCGTCGTTACCGCCCAGCGTCGTTCGGAACGGCTGCAGGATGTTCCCGTGGCGGTTTCCGCGCTCGGCGGCGATAGCCTGCAACAGCAAGGAGCCCGCGACATCCAGGATATAGCGCGCTCGGTACCCGGGCTGGTCTTCACCCCCGGAGCATTCGGCAAGGGCGGCAGCCCGGTGATCCGCGGCGTCGCTTCACAAGTCGGTGCGGCGACCGTTGGCCTTTATATCGACGATACGCCGGTGCAGGTGCGTCCGGGGCAGTTTTCCGGCAACCCCAGCCCGCAACTCTTCGACATCGACCGGGTCGAGGTGCTGCGTGGGCCGCAAGGCACGCTGTTCGGCGCCAGTTCGATGGGCGGCACGATCCGCTATATCATGAAGCAGCCGAGCTTTTCCGAATTCAGCGGCAACATACGCGCCGAAGCCGCGACGCAGTTCGACGGCAAGCCAAATTATGAGGTCGGGGCCGCGTTCGGCGGTCCGCTAAGCGACACCATTGCGTTCCGCGCCTCGGCTTTTCATCGCCGCGACGGCGGCTATGTCGATCGGATCGACCGCACGACGGGCAATGTCGTCGAACCGGGCGTCAACAATATCGACACCACCGCGCTTCGCCTTGCGGTCGAATTTCGCCCGGCCGAGGGCCTGCGTATCCAGCCCTCGATTTTCTATCAGAAATCGACACGCGACGACCTGGCCTTCTTCAATCCTGCGCTGGGCGGCATCCGGCAGGATTTCGTCACCCCCCAGACCGGCCGCGACCGGTTCGTGATGCCCAGCCTGATGACCGAATATGAATTCGGCAGCACGACGCTTACTTCGGTCACATCCTATTTCGACCGGCGCGACGCGCAGCGGTCGGACTATTCGTTCCTGATCCCGAACCTGGTTTTCGTCCCGCTCAGCGGCGGGGCGGTCGGCGAAGTGTTGCCGGGCTTCGAAAATTACGTCGCTTATGGCGACAATCCGGTCAGCCAGAAGGTCTTCACCCAGGAAGTCCGCCTGGCGTCGGATCAGAGCGGCCCGTTCCGATGGATCGTCGGCGGATTTTATCGGCACAGCAAGGAAGGCACCGACCAGCGCATCGTCGATCAGACATTTGACCCGGCCGCGCAGGCGCTGTTCGGCCTGACCGCCAATCAGGTGCTGGGGTTGATCGGCGCGCCGCCGCTTCTGCCCGGCGACGTGATTTTCCAGTCCGACAGCACCACCACCGAAAAGCAGCTCGCCGCCTTTGGCGAAGCGAGTTATGAAATCGTGCCGGCGCTGACGCTGACTGCGGGCGTCCGCATCTCGAAGTCCGAATTGTCGCTCGAACAGAATAATGACGGGCCGTTCGCCGGTGGAGCCGTCACGGTCAGCGGCAAGCAGAAAAGCACGCCGGTCACGCCGAAGCTGTCCTTGTCGTACAAGGCGAACCCCGACCTGTTGCTCTATGCGTCGGCGCAGCGGGGCTTTCGCGTCGGCGGCGTCAATCAGGCGGTGCCAGCCAATCTGTGCGCGGCCGATATCGCCGCGCTGGGCGGAAACGCGCCCGAAACCACCTTTGGTTCGGATTCGCTGTGGAATTACGAAGCGGGGGTGAAAAGCCAGTTCGCCGACCGCCGGATCACGTTCAACGCGGCCGCGTACCGGATCGACTGGAAGAATATCCAGCAGAATCTGACGCTGCCCGGATGCGGGTTCGCATATACCGACAATCTGGGATCGGCGCAGATCAACGGCGTCGAGATCGAAGCCGGCGTGCGGCCCTTTAATGGCCTCTCAATCAACGCCTCGGTCGCCTATACCGACGCGACATTCGACGGCGACGTCTTTTCCGCGCCCAACCCGGTCACCGGCGACCCGACCATATTGGCGCTGGACGGCGACCGCCTGCCCGAAGTGCCGCGTTGGACCTATTCGGTTTCGGCCGAATATCGCGCGCCGCTCGACGACATGTTCGATTTCTATCTTCGCGGCGACCATCAGTTCGTCGGCGACCGCTTCCGCACCCTGCCGGCAGGACGCGCGGGCTATACGCCGGCGGTATATGAGGCCGCCGATTATACCGTCACCAACGTTCGAGCCGGGCTGTCGTCGGCAGACGGCATGGAGGTGTCGCTTTTCGTGACCAACCTCTTCGACAAGCGCCCGCTCATCGCCGCGTCGACGCGTTTCTCCCCCTCGGTGCAGACGGTCAGGGGCACGACGCTGCCCCCCCGGACGATCGGCGTTACGATCGGCACCGATTTTTGACCAAGCATGGGACGGCGGACTCATCCGCCGTCCCTTTGCGCGATAATTCGAGACGCATCGCCGGGAACCCGCAAGGATAGACACATGCTGAAATCGAAGCTCCTCCTGTGCGGCGCGCTCGTCACCGGGGCCATGCTGGTCCCGACATATGGCATAGCGCAGCGGACGACGTCTGACGCAGCGCCATCGAACCCGCCCCGGGACAGCGTCGATCGATCGATCCTCCCGATCCCCGAAAAAGCCTTTGCCGGAAAGATCGCGCCGATCGCCGCCGACGCGACGCCCGACTCCGCCGTCGGGCAATCGGTATCCGCACCGCGCGCGGCACCGAATATCCTGTTGATCATGACCGACGATGTCGGCTTCGGCGCCTCCAGTACATTCGGCGGGCCGGTTCCGACACCGACGTTCGAGCGCCTCGCCCGCGCGGGCGTTCGCTATAATAATTTCCACACCACCGCCATGTGTTCGCCGACGCGCGCCGCGCTGCTGACCGGCCGGAATCATCACAATGTCGGTTTCGGCATCCTCTCCGAAATGGCGTCGGGGTTCCCCGGCTATAGCGGCCGCCTTCCCCGAAGCGCCGCGACGATCGCCAAGGTGCTGACCGCGAATGGTTACAGCACCGCCATGCTGGGCAAGCATCATAATGTGCCGCCCGGCGAAAGCAGCGCCGCGGGTCCGTTCGACCGGTGGCCGACCGGTTTGGGTTTCGAATATTTCTATGGCTTCCGGGATTCGGAGACCAACCAGTGGGCGCCCGCGCTCGTCGAGAATACCCGGCTGATCGAGCCCGACTATCGAAACCCCGAACATCTGGATACGCTTTTGGCCGACCGCGCCATCCGCTGGCTCCGCGATCACAAGGCGACGGCGGCAGCCAAGCCCTTCTTCCTCTATTATGCGACGGGAACGCCCCACGCGCCGCAGCATGCGCCGCGCGAATGGATCGAGCAATTCAAGGGCAAATTCGATCGCGGTTGGGACGTTGCACGTCAGGAAATCTTTCGGCGCCAAAAGCAGATGGGCATCATCCCCGCCAACACCCGTTTGACCCCGCGACCGGACGACATCCCGAGCTGGGATTCGATTACCTCCGACCGCCGCCGCATCTATGCGCGGATGATGGAGGTGTATGCCGCGACCCTGGCGCACGCCGATCATCAGATCGGGCGGGTCATCGACGAACTGCGCGCCCAGGGAAAGCTCGACAACACCCTGATCATCTTCATTCAAGGGGACAATGGCGCCAGCCAGGAAGGGTCGCTGAGCGGCACGACCAGCCAATGGGCCCCGGTCGCGAACGGGGTCGAAGAAGACACCCCCTATCTGCTGTCGCAGCTTGAGGAAATGGGCGGCCCGAAATCGTTCCAGAACTATCCCGTCGGCTGGGCGTGGGCGATGAACACCCCCTTCAAATGGGCGAAACAGGTCGCGTCGCATCTGGGCGGAACCCGCAATGCCATGGTCATGTCCTGGCCCGGGCATGTACCCGAAGGCGGCCATTTGCGGTCGCAGTTCGGCCATGTCGTCGATATCCTCCCCACCATCTTGGAAGCGGCCGGCCTACCCGCCCCCAAAAGCGTCGATGGCGTCGCGCAGCAACCGCTCAACGGCACAAGCCTCGCGTACAGCTTTGCGGCGCCGCAGGCCCCCGAGCGGCACAAGAGGCAATATTTCGAGTTGATGGGGAACCGGTCGATCTACAGCGACGGCTGGATGGCGTCGACGACGCCGCGCCGGCTGCCGTGGATCGTCGAGGGCCGCGGCACGAAGGATCCGCTCAACGATTATCAGTGGGAACTCTACGATCTGCGCTCCGACTTCAGCCAAGCGCACAACCTTGCCGCGGCAAAGCCGGAAAAGCTGGCCGCCCTGAAAAAACTCTGGCTGGAGGAGGCCCAACGCAACAATGTCCTGCCGATCGACGATCGTTACCTCGATCGCCCGCGCAGCCGCGCGACGGGTCAGCAGCTGAGCTTCTCCTATCATGCCGGCGACGTCCGCATCCCGGCGGCGGCGGCCCCCAACACGGGTGCGCGATCGTGGACGCTGACCGCGGACGTCGAAATCGGCGATGCCACGTCAGGCGTGATGGCGACGCTCGGCGGGCGCTTTGGCGGCTGGGGCCTGTTCATGCAGGGGGGCCGGGTCAGCTTCGTCTACGCGTTGTCGAACCAGCCCCGCGACACGGTCACGCTTGCCTCGTCCGGAAAGCTCGCGGCGGGCCGTCGAAAGATCGAGCTGCTGTTCGACTATGCCGGCGCACCGGGCCAGCCAGCGCATGCCCGCCTGCTCGTCGACGGAGCGGTCGTTGCCGAGGGGAAAATTCCCGAGACCGCACGCCAGGGCCTGACCATCGACGAAACCTTCGATGTGGGGCTCGATACCGGAACGCCGATCAGTGAAAGCTATGCGGACGCCATGCCCTTTGCGTTCGAGGGCAAACTGCATCTCTTGACGGTCGACATTCGCTGAGGCGCGATCGCGCGCGTGCGCCCTCCTCGCTCATGCCGGTCCCAGCCGGTCGGCGATGATCGCCAGAAAGACCCCGGCCGCCACGCCAAGCAGCCGGTCATCGAAATCATAGGCCGGGTGGTGGCACATCACGCCATCTTGCCCGAGGAAGAAATAGGCGCCGGGTATTTTGGCGAGAAAATGCGCGAAGTCGTCGGTGAAGGGCAGCGGCGGCATTTGTCGGAGGATGCGGTCTTCACCGACCAGCTTCCCACAAGCGCGCGCGGCCACTTCGCTTTGCAGCGGCGCATTGATGCACGGCGGAACGTCGATCAGGATGCGAAGGGTCACGGTGCAGCCGGTCAGCGCCGCAATTCCGTCGCACGCGCGGGCGAGGTGCGAGCGCAGCACTTCCATTGTCTCGGCGGTGCTGCCGCGCAGCGTCCCGGCCAGTTGCGCCGTCGCCGGAATGACATTCGCCGCCGATCCTCCTGCCATCTTGCCGATGGTGATCAGTCCCGCCTCGCTCGGCTTCAGATAGCGGCCCACGATCGACGAAATCTCGGTTGCCAGCCGCGCCATGGCCTGCAGCGGGTCGACCGCATCGTAAAAGGCGGCGCCGTGTCCGCCGACGCCCTCGATATCGATTTCCCATAGGCAGGCGCCGTTCAATGTCGTCCCCGCGATCACCGCCGCGGTGCCGCTGTCCAGCGCCGGCATATTGTGGAAGGCATAGATTTCGTCGATGCCGAAACGCTCGACGATGCCGGCTTCGATCATCGCCGCGGCGCCCGCGACGCTTTCCTCCGCCGGCTGAAAGATCAGGACCACGCGCCCGCTTTGCGGCGGACGTGCCGCCAGCTGACGGGCGGCACCCAGCAAGGCGACACTATGACCGTCATGGCCGCAGGCGTGCGCCTGTCCCGCAATGGTCGACGCATAGGGTTTGCCGCCCTGGTCATCGAGCGGAAGCGCATCCATATCGGCACGCAGCGCAACACACAGCCCCGGCTGACCGCTATCGACCACCGCTACCACCCCGGTTTCGGCAATTCCCGTAATCGGATCGAGCCCGAACTCCCTCAGTTTGCCGGCGATGAAGTCCGCGGTCCGATGCTCGCGAAAAGCCAGCTCGGGATGCCGATGCAGATCGTGGCGCCAGCGCGTCAATTCGGGAAGCGTATCGGTCAGCGTGTCGGGCGGGGTCATGAGCGTATATCTCCTTGTCCGCCCTATCTCTCCCCACCGACAAACGACCGCAACATGCCGAAGCTGCGGCCGAAGCCATTTCGTGCAGCGATCAAAAATCATATGCGGATGGGATAAGGTCGATCGCGACGCTTGCGGATAACGGGAGGGAACAGCCCTCTCGATGCAGCGAGGCGGGAATGGAGAATCATGGCAGACGCGCAGCAACATATCGCGGAATTCGACTTCGTCGTCGTGGGTGCGGGCAGCAGCGGCTGCGCTCTTGCCGGACGACTGGCCGAGGACGGCCGCCACAGCATCGCGGTGCTCGAAGCGGGCGCCGAGCGAAAGCCCAAGCTGACCGCCATTCCCGCGGCGCTGGTGCACACGATCGGCAATCCGCGTTATGACTGGCAATATCTGTCCGAGCCTGATCCGACCCGCGACAATCGCGTCGAACCCTGGCCGCGCGGCCTTGGCCCGGGCGGCAGCGGCCTGATCAACGGCATGATATTCGTGCGCGGTGCGCCACAGGATTTCGACGCATGGGAGGCGCGCGGCGCGACCGGCTGGTCCTATCGCGATGTGCTGCCCTATTTCCGCCGTTTCGAGACCAGCGGGGTCGGCGACGATCAGGCGCGGGGGACACTGGGGCCGCAGTCGATCAGCGCGCTTCGTTATGTTCATCCCGTGACGCGGCTGTTCGTTCAGTCGGCCGAAGCGACGGGCATCCCCTTTACCCCCGACTATAATGGTGCCGCGCAGGAAGGGGTGGGATTCACGCAGGCGACCCAGCAGAACGGACGCCGCCACAGCCCGTTCGACGCCTTCCTGAAGCCCGCGGTCGATCGCGGCCGGGCGAGCCTGATCCAGAATGCGCGCGTGCTGCGCGTGCTGCTCGAAGGCACGCGCGCGGTCGGGGTCGAATATGAACGCGACGGCGTCGTCCATATTGTTCGCGCGCGGCGACAGGTCGTCCTGTCGGGCGGTGCGATCAACACCCCGCAACTGCTGATGCTGTCGGGCATCGGCGATCCGGCGGCGCTGAACGCCGCGGGCATTCGTCCGCTTGTCGACAATGCCGAAGTCGGCGCCAATATGATCGAGCATCCCGGCGTGTTCATGCGCGCCGAGGTCGATGTTCCGACGCTGAACCAGCAAGCGACCATGCTGGGCAAGGCGCTTGCCATCGCACAATGGCTGGCCGGAAAGGGCCCGGCGACGACCCCTACGGCGCAGGCGCTCGCCTTCCTCCGGTCGCTGGACGGAATGAGCGAGCCCGACATCCAGATTCACTTCACCGCCTTCGGCTTCACCGGCCCCGGCGAAACCAGCCCGAAGAAGCGGTTGATCAGCATCGTCCCGTCGGTCAATCATCCCGAAAGTCGGGGCAGCATCGAACTGGCGGGCCCCGATCCGCGCGATGCCCCGCGTATCCTGCCGCGATTGCTGGAATCGGACGCCGATGTCGCGACGCTGCGGCGCGGCCTTCGCATCTGTACGCAGATTCTGGCGGCGGCGCCGCTCGGACAACATGTCCGCCGTATCGTCGACAAGCCTGAAGATGAGAGCGAAGAGGCGGAAATTGCCTTCATCCGCGCCACCGCCGCGCCGCTGTTCCACCCGGTCGGCACCTGCCGCATGGGCAGCGACGAGCGGGCGGTCGTCCGTCCCGACCTGTCGGTTCGCAGCGTCGAAGGCCTTGCCGTCGCCGATGTTTCGATCATGCCGCGCCACATCAGCGGCAACACCCACGCCAGCGCGCTGATGATCGGCGAGCGCGCGGCGGACTTGCTTCGGAGATAAATGAGAATGTCGGAATTGAGTGGCCACTCGCGCGAACACACGCGTCTGCTGTCGGACTATCGTCGGTCGTGGATCGACGGCCGCTCGGTCGATGATGCCGAAGGCGCCATGTCGCATATCTACGCCGGCAATGGCGAAGCACTCGGCGAAAGCGATTGGGTCGGCGCCGCGGGCATCGACCGTGCCGTCGCCGCTGCGCGGCGCGCTTTCGCTTCCTGGGGAGCGGCACCGCTCGGCGAACGCCGCGCTGCGCTGCATCGCTTTGCCGACGCCATCGCCGCCAATGTCGAACGCCTCGCGATGATCGAATCGCTTGAGGCCGGCCGGCCGCTGGGCGACGCGACGATTCTGATCGCCCAGGCCCCCGATTTCCTGCGCCGTTACATCGGAATGATCGACGGAGCTCAAGGCGACGTGATCGCGGGCGAAACGCGGCAGATCAACCTGTCGTGGCGTCGCCCGCGCGGCGTGGTCGCGGCGATCCTGCCGTGGAACTTCCCCGTCATGAACATGATGGTTCGCATTGCGCCGGCCCTCGCGGCGGGGAACTGCCTGGTGGTCAAGCCATCGGAAAACACGCCACACAGCGCCGTCATGCTCGCGCGCCTGGCGAGCGAGGCGGGCCTGCCCGACGGCGTACTCAACGTGGTGCTGGGCGATGGCGCCGGTGCCGGGCGCGTATTGGCGGAGCATGCGGACATCGATCTGCTCACCTTCACCGGTTCGACCGAGACCGGCCTTGCGATCAGCCGCGGCGCGGCGGCGCGGACGCTGAAGCCGGTGCTGCTCGAATGTGGGGGCAAGTCGCCCCAAATCCTGCTCGACGATATTTTCGACGACGGCGGCATCTGGCAGCCGATCTTCTTTTCCAGCTTCTGGAACAGCGGCCAGTGGTGCGCGGCCAAGACCCGCCTGCTCGTCCCCCGCGCCCGCGTCGAACAGGCGGTCGAGGCGCTGAAGGGCGCCGCCGCCGCGTGGCAAATGGGCGATCCGCTGGCCGAAGGCACGCGCCTCGGGCCGCTCATCAACGCCGCCCAGCATGCGCGCGTCGAGCATTATTTCGACGCGGCGCGCCGTCTCGGCACCGTCGAGGCACTCGGCTGTCCGTCCGACCAGCTCGATCCGCGCGGCCTGTTCGTTCAGCCGTCGGTCGCCCTGGGCCAGCCGCGCGGCAGCGAGGTCGTCCGCGAAGAGGTATTCGGACCGTTGCTGACGATCGAAGCCTATGACGATATCGATGATGCGATAACGCTCGCCAACGATAGCGATTATGGCCTGATGGCGAACGCGTGGACCCGCCGCAGCGACCTGGCGCATCGCCTGTCGCGCAGCCTCGTCGCGGGCGCCATCACGCTCTACAGTTCGGGCGAGGCCGCATTTGCCACCCCGCCCGACGTCGCGGGGGCCTATCTGGAGCCGCAGAAGCAATCGGGCCACGGCGTCGATGGCGGCCTGCCAGGCCTTCTGGCCTATAGCACCGCGCAGTCGGTCGCCTGGTTGCACTGACACCCGGCTTCGCTATAGTCCTGCTTCCGGATGGACGTGAAGGGATGGATATCACGAGCGCCAGTGTCGAGGAATGGGTCAACGCCAGCGCGGGCATCCAGGCCGCCGTCGTCGATACGGTGTGGACGGATGGCATCGACCGCGTGATCCCCGGCGCGTCCGATTTACGCTGCAAGCTGCAACTTACCGGCTGCGCCCATTATTCGACCGGCGATGGTTTCGAACTGGTCGGTCCAGGACATGACCTGAATTTCCTCTACAAGCCGGAGGGTGCGGTAAAGCACGAGCATATCGATGCCGGCACCGCCGAAAAGTCGATCACCTTTGCTTTTCCCGTGCTTTACGATTCCTTCGGCGGTTACGGGCGCGAGGATCCGTTGGTCGATCAGGTGATGGGCGCGATGGCCGGGCAGGTAATTTCCCGCCGCGTCCGAATGCCGTCGTCGGCCTGGGGAATCGCCGCATCCATCCTCGCGCTCGATCGTCACGCGCGTGGTTTCGACCGGATTCGACGCGCCCGCATCGACGAGTTGGCGTGCATCGCGCTCGACGTCTTTCTCGACAGTTTTCAGCACGAAAGACTGGCCGACCTGACCGCGCGCGAGCGGCGGCAAATAAGCGAGGCACGCGATCTGCTTGTCGCCAATCTGGGTAATCCGCCGCCGCTCAACATGCTGGCGGCCATGGTGGGGACGAACCGCACCAAGCTCAACCGCGGCTTCAACGCGATGTTCGGCATGCCGGCGTATCAATATCTGCTCAATGCGCGAATGACGACGGCGCATGCGCTGCTCTGCGAAGGGCGCATGATCGGTCAGGTCGCCGAGGCGTGCGGATATGAGCATGTCAGCAATTTCACCAACGCTTTCAAAGCCTTTCACGGCGTCACGCCGTCGGTGGTCCGCAGCCACTAGCGGCGCTGGCGGATACGCGCCCCGCTCCCTTTTTGCGATATGATGCGCTTGGCACAATATTGGCGCGCCGGGCATAAGCGTCATTGCACCTCGACACCCTACGACATGGCCGCGTGTCAATCATCGAGGCCTTCGCAATGGAAATTTCCAGCCCGTCTCCGGTCCCTTTGCCCGAAACAATGCAATGGGACGGCCGATCGCAAGCGTCGGGACAATCCTATCGCATTTATGCCCACCAGCCACCCGGTCCCCCGCCCGCGAAAGGCTATCCGCTGCTGGTCCTGACCGATGCCGAACTTTTTTTCGCCAGCGCGGTGCAGCAAGTCTCGGCAAGGGCCGCGATGGGAGACATATCCGCTCCCCTGATCGTCGGCGTGGGATTTGTCGATGCCGATCCGGCAACCGTCCAGACCAGAAGAATGGAGAATTTCGGTGCGGGAAAAGCGAAGGAGGCGAGCGCCTTCACGACCTTTCTAACCACCGAACTTCTGCCGTGGGTGGACTCCCGTTGGGCGGTCGATCCGTCTTCGCGCAGCTTGTTCGGATTTTCGCTCGGCGCGCTGGCGACCCTGGACATGTTGCTTCATCAGCCCACGAAATTTCAACAATATATCGCCGCGAGCCCATCGCTCTGGTGGAATGACGGCGCGATGCTGAAGGCGTTTCAGGCGCAGCCGCGGCACCTCCACGACGCGAGGATTCTGGTCAGCTGGGGTGACGAGGAAGAAAATCCTGCCCGCGCGATCGGACCAGCGCATCTGACCGACGAGGAACGCGCCGGCCTGGTGCGCGATGCCCAAATGATCGGCAATGCCCAAGCGCTGGTTCGACAGCTTCGTCAAAACCGATCGGCCTCGGTCGAGACATGGCGCTTTCCGGATGAAAACCATGCCAGCGTCGCGTGGCTTTCGCTATCTCGCGCCATCGGTTTCGCGCTTCAACGCTGAACGATGCAGCGCGATGTCAGTCGAGACCGGCGGGCGCGAGCAGAAATTCGGGCACGTCATAGCCCCACAGCGCGTAATTCGCCGCGATAACCTCCGCCATGATGCGTAACTCGGCCGAGCGATCGCCCTTGCGGTGGCTCATGATGATCGGCGACGTCGCGGTTTCGGCCAGTTCCCGATAGACGACGTCGCCGGTGCGCGCCCGACGCACCGATTCCGGCACGATAGCGATTCCCTCTTCCGCGGCGACGAGGCCGATCGCGGTCTGAAGTTCGCGCGCCTCATGCGCGATCTGCGCTTCGACCCCATGGTCGTGCAGGATGGAGACGACCTGATCGGCATAGCTGGGCCGCGGCTCGCGCGGATAAAGGATCAAGGGCTCGTCACGCAGATCGTGGAGCGAGATCGTCGCGCGCGCGGCCAGCCGATGCCCTGCGGGGAGCGCCGCGACCAGCTGCTCGTGGCGGAGCACGGTCCGTCGGATAGCGGGATCCTCGAACCTGATTCGCCCAAAGCCGACGTCGATCATGCCATCCTTCAATGCGGATATCTGATCGAGGGTCGAACTCTCGACGAGGCGGATGTCGACATCGGGCGCCGCGGCGCGAAAGGCGCGGATAAGTTCGGGAAGCCGCGCATATATCGTCGATGCGACAAACCCCATCGTGAAGCGCGTCCGCCCGGCCCGGGTCGCCGTCTTCAGCGAACTGTGCATCGTCTCCGCGCGATCGAGAAGGCCGCGCGCCTGATCGAGGAATAATTGACCCACCTGGGTCAGCTCCAGCGGGCGAACGCTCCGGTCGATAAGCGGCGCGCCGACCTCTTCCTCGAGGTGCCGGATCGCGCGACTGAGCGGTGGCTGCGCGATATGCAGGCGCTCTGCGGCCCGATTGAAATTCCGCTCGGCGGCCAGCGTGACGAAATATTGCAGATGCCTGAGCTTGAACATCGTCCCTCCCTCGGCCGGCCTGCACCGCCGGGCATGCCCAACCCGCCCTATAATACCTTCCCGGTATGATGAACACACCCAATTGGTCTTTGATCGGCGCCGCAAAGCAAAATAATGCAAATTGAGTATAGAAAATAGGATGAGTGGAGAGTGCCCATGGCGAGGCTCAGCGCCATTGATACCCTGATTGTAGATGTTCCGACCATTCGCCCGCATGTCCTGGCGATGGCCACCATGCATCGTCAGTCGATGGTCATCGTCCGCTTGCGCGACGAAGACGGGGTCGAAGGGATCGGCGAAGGCACGACCATCGGCGGCATGAGCTATACCAACGAAAGCCCCGAGAGCATCAAGTCGGTCATCGACACCTATATCGCGCCGGTGCTCGACATTTGCGATCCGGCCGCCGTCGCCGCGACCATGGCGATGATCGGGCGCTGCGTGAAGGGCAATCATTTCGCCAAATGCGCGGTCGAAACGGCGCTGCTCGATATGGCGGGCAAGCGCCTCGGCGTCCCCCTGTCCGATTTGATCGGCGGCGGCCGGCTGCGCGCCTCGCTTCCGGTCGCCTGGACGCTGGCAAGCGGCGACACCGCGCGCGACATCGAGGAAGCCGAGGCGATGCTGGAACGGCGCCGCCACCGCATATTCAAGCTGAAGATCGGCAAGCGCGACGTCGATGAGGATGTGAAGCACGTCGGCGCGATCTGCCGCGCCCTCGGCGACCGCGCGTCGGTGCGGGTCGACGTCAACCAGAATTGGACCGAGGCACAGGCCGAGCGCGGCATCGCCATGCTCCATGACGTCGGGGTCGATCTGGTCGAACAGCCGGTGTCGCGCGACGCCTTTGGCGCCATGGCGCGCCTCTCGGCCCGCCACGCCGTGCCTTTGATGGCCGACGAGGCGCTTTCGGGTCCGCATGACGCCTTTGCCCTCGCTGCCACATCCGCGGCAAAGGTCTTCGCGCTCAAAATTGCCCAGTCGGGCGGCCTTTACGCCGCCCGCGACGTCGCCGCGATCGCCCATAGTGCGGGGATAGGCCTTTATGGCGGGACGATGCTGGAGGGGGGTATCGGAACCGCAGCTTCGGCGCAGCTTTTCGCGACGCTACCCTCGCTCGACTGGGGCACCGAACTGTTCGGACCGCTCCTGCTCACCGACGAGATACTGAGCGAACCGCTGGCCTATGCGAATTTCGAGCTCGCGGTCCCGACGGGGCCTGGCCTCGGGGTCACGCTCGATGAGGACAAGCTGGCATTCTATCGCCGCGACCGCACCGCATCGGCGCTTCACATCGTATCGGGAGGATTTTGAGCGATGCTGTTCATGGTGGAAATGACGGTCGCCATTCCGGCCGACTTCGACAAGGCCGAAGCCGATAGATTGAAAGCCGAAGAGAAGGCGCGCTTTCAGGCGTTGCAGGCAGCGGGAAGCTGGCGCCACATCTGGCGGGTCGTCGGCCATTATGCGAACGTCTCGATCTTCGATGTCGAGAGCAACGCCGACCTGCACGACATATTGATGAGCCTGCCGCTCTACCCCTTCATGACCATGAAGGTGACCCCGCTTTGCCGCCACCCCTCCTCGCTGCACGAGGACGACCGCTGACACGCACGCTCGCGCCAGCCACCGGGACAGGGGCCGCGCATATGGAGAGAGACATGGACCTGAACTTCCTAAAATCGTCCGAAGTCCAGACGCTGTTCGACCGCGCCGCAGGCATCGATGCCGAAGGTGGCGACCCGCGCCTGAAAGCCGTGATGCGCGATATTCTGGAGGCAAGCGCCAGAATTATCGTGACGCATGACGTGAGCGAAAGCGAGTTCTGGGGAGCGGTTTCCTATCTTCAGCAAGGCGCCGGCGAACTCGGGCTGATCGTCCCCGGCACGGGTCTCGAACATTTCCTCGACCTCTACATGGACGCGAAAGATGCCGAAGCGGGCCGAAGCGGCGGGACACCGCGGACGATCGAAGGACCGCTCTATGTCGAAGGCGCCCCGTTCGCCGAAGGCGACGTCAACCTTTCCAAGGATGACGACGAGACGGGCCGTCTTTATATGTCGGGCCGGGTCACCGGCCCCGATGGCGAAGCGGTCGCCGGCGCGATTCTGCATGTGTGGCATGCCAATTCGCAAGGCTGGTATTCGCATTTCGATCCGACGCGCGAACAAACGCCTTTCAACAACCGCGCGCGCATTCGGCTCGGCGCCGATGGCCGGTACAGCTTTCATTCGAAAATGCCGAACGGGTACAGCGTCCCGCCCGGCGGCGCGACCGACCGGCTGATGCAGGCGCTCGGACGGCATGGCAACCGCCCCGCGCACGTCCATTTCTTTATCGAAGCCCCCGGCTATCGCCAACTGACCACGCAGATCAATTTCGGCGACGATCCCTTTGCCGCCGACGATTTCGCCTTTGGTACGCGCGAGGGCCTTTTGCCGGTGCCGAGCCGCCAGGGCGACACCGCCTATATCGCGTTCGACTTCGAACTTCAGCGCGCCGACGATGATGCCGACGAGCTATTCTCCCGCCGTCAGCGCGCGGCCGCATCGGCCGCCGAACCGGCCGAGCGGGAGGAAGTCGGATGAACCATCCCCTGCGCGATCGGATCGAGACTGCGGTGGTCGACGATCCCGAATCCGGCCAGTTCCGCTGCCGCCGCGACATCTTCACCGATCCGGCGCTGTTCGATCTGGAGATGAAGCATATCTTCGAACGCAACTGGGTCTATCTGGCGCACGAAAGCCAGGTCGCGAACGCCAATGATTTTTTCACGAGCTGGATCGGGCGCGTGCCCGTGGTGCTCATCCGGCAGAAAAGCGGGACGCTCGACGCATTCGTCAACGCCTGCTCGCATCGCGGCGCCAAACTGTGCCGGCGGCGGCGCGGCAACCAGCCGCTGCTCGTCTGCCCCTTCCATGGATGGAGTTTCAAGACCGACGGCAGCCTGCTCCGCGCCAAGGATGCGAGCACCGGCGCCTACCCCGCGACCTTCGCGCAGGACGGGTCGCACGACCTGACCCGCGTCGCGCGTTTCGAAAGCTATCGCGGCTTTCTCTTCGGCAGCATGGATCCCGAGGCCGGGCCGCTCGAGGAATATCTGGGCGAAACCCGGGTCGTCATCGACCAGATCGTCGATCAGGCGCCCGAGAGTCTGGAGATCCTGCCCGGAAATTCGACCTATATCTTCGACGGCAACTGGAAGTTGCAGATGGAGAATGGCTGCGACGGCTATCATGTCAGCTCGGTCCACGCCAATTACTCGGCGACGATGGCGCGCCGCGCCGACGGCGGCACCAAGGCGGTCGATGCGAACGGCTGGTCGAAAGCGGTCAGCGGCGTCTACGGTTTTGAGCACGGTCATATATTGTTGTGGACGCGCGTCCTGAACCCGGAAGTGCGCCCTATATGGTCGCAGCGCGCGGGGCTCGAAGAGCGGCTTGGCAAGGAGCGCACGGAATTCATCGTCAGCCAGAGCCGCAATCTTGCGCTCTACCCGAATGTATTCCTTATGGATCAATTCTCGACGCAGATCCGCGTCGTGCGGCCGATCAGCGCATCGCAGACCGAGGTCACGATCTATTGCTTCGCGCCGAAGGGCGAAAGCGCCGAGAACCGCGCGACACGAATCCGCCAATATGAGGATTTCTTCAATGTCTCGGGCATGGGTACGCCCGATGATCTGGAAGAGTTTCGCGCATGCCAAAGCGCCTATGAAGGCGCGGGAGCGCTGTGGAACGACCTCAGCCGGGGTGCACTCCGCTGGATCGCGGGTCCAGACGAAAATGCGCGTGCGATGGGCATGAACCCCTTGCTTTCCAGCGAACGGTCAGAGGACGAAGGCCTGTTCGTGCGCCAGCACGAATATTGGGCGAAAGCCATGCTCGCGGGCCTCGATCGCGACGCCCGAGCGGCCTTGCCGGAGGCGGCGGAATGAGTGCGGTCCTGGAAATCCCCCGCACGGCCATGTCCGACGAAGATGTCCGCGCCTTCCTTTATCGCGAAGCGCGGCTCCTCGACGACCGGGCCTGGGACGAATGGCTCGATTGCTATGCGCCCGACGCCGAATATTGGATGCCGGCGTGGACCGACGACGACCAGATGACGACCGATCCGCAAAGCGAAATCTCGCTCATCTATTATCCCAATCGCAAGGGTCTGGAGGATCGTGTCTATCGGCTCAACACCGGCCGTTCGGCCGCGAGTTCGCCCGAACCGCGCACAGCCCATGCGATCAACAATGTCGAGATCGTCGGTCGGCGCGCGGACGCGATCGATGTCCGCTACAATTGGCACACGCTCAGCCACCGGATGCAACAGACCGCCCAGTTCTTCGGCACCTGTTTCTGCACGATCGGCACAGCCGGCGATGCGCCGCGGATCGTCCGTAAGAAGGTGGTGCTGAAGAACGACTATATCCACCAGGTCATCGACATCTATCATCTATGAGCGCGCAAACCCCGATCTTCGCCGGCCGCTTTGCGAACAAGGTCGTCATCGTCACCGGCGCCGCGCAGGGCATCGGGCGCGGCGTCGCGCTACGCGCTGCGGCCGAGGGCGGCCGGGTGCTGCTTGCCGACCGCGCAGCATTCGTCCACGAGGTTGCCGCCGAGGCGGGTAGCCCGGCCGCGGCCTTCACCTGCGACCTCGAAACATATGACGGCGCGGCCGCCATGGTCGCCGAGGCCCGCGACTGTTTCGGGCGGATCGATATCCTGATCAACAATGTCGGCGGCGCTATCCGTATGCGCCCTTTCGCGGCTTTCGAGCCAGACCAGATCGACGCCGAAATCCGGCGATCGCTGATGCCGACCCTCTATGCCTGCCACGCGGTACTGCCGGCCATGCTGGAGCAAGGCGCCGGCACGATCGTCAACGTCTCGTCCAATGCGACGCGCGGCATCCACCGCGTCCCCTATTCGGCAGCGAAGGGAGGGATCAACGCGCTGACGCAGAGCCTCGCGATGGAATATGCCGAAGCGGGCATCCGCGTCGTGGCAACCGCGCCGGGTGGGACAAGCTCCCCGGCGCGGCGCGTGCCGCGAAATTCTGAGGGCGATACGCCGCAGGAGCAGGCCTGGATGGCCGATGTCGTCACGCAGGTCACGGGTTCGACCTTCGTCAAACGCTACGCGATCCTCGACGAACAGATCGCGCCGATCCTGTTCCTCGCCTCGGACGAGGCAAGCTATATCACCGGGTCGGTTCTACCGGTCGCGGGCGGCGACCTTGGCTGACGGGAGATCGGCAACATGACATCCAAAATCTATCCGAGCCCGGCCGCGGCGCTCGACGGACTGCTCTTCGACGGGATGACGATCATGTCGGGGGGCTTCGGTCTTTCGGGCAACCCCGAAAGCCTGATTCCCGAGATTCGCAAAGCGGCCGTTCGCGATCTCACGGTGATTTCCAACAACGCCGGGGCCGACGGCTTCGGTCTCTGGATGCTACTCGAGAGCCGACAAGTGAAAAAGATGATCTCCTCCTACGTCGGCGAGAATAGATTGTTCGAGCAGCAATATCTGTCGGGCGAACTCGAACTCGAACTTAACCCGCAGGGGACACTTGCCGAACGCATTCGAGCCGGCGGTGCGGGCATCCCCGCCTTTTATACCAAGACCGGTGTCGGCACCGTGGTGGCTGAGGGAAAACCCGTCGAGCGATTCGAGGGTGACGATTATGTGCGCGAAACATGGCTGCGCGCCGACCTCGCGATCATCAAGGCTTGGCGCGCCGACCCCGAAGGCAATCTGATGTTCCGCAAAACCGCGCGCAACTTCAATCCCAACATGGCAACCGCCGGCAAGATCACAGTCGCCGAAGTCGAGGAGATCGTCCCCGAAGGCAGCTTCGATCCCGACGCCGTCCACACCCCCGGCATCTATGTCGATCGCATCCTGCTTTCGACGATCAACGAAAAGCGGATCGAGAAGCGGACGGTCCGCATCCGCGACGAGGAACCGGCCTGATGCCCTGGACCCGTGACGACATGGCCGCGCGCGCCGCGCGCGAACTGAAAGACGGCTATTATGTGAACCTCGGCATCGGCATCCCGACGCTCGTCGCGAACCATGTCCCCGCCGGGATCAAGGTGACGCTGCAGAGTGAAAACGGCATGCTGGGCATCGGGCCTTCTCCGTTCGAGGAAGAGATCGACGCCGACTTGATCAACGCCGGGAAGCAGACGGTCACGGCACTGCCAACCTCCAGCTTCTTCTCGTCCGCCGACAGCTTCGCGATGATACGCGGCGGCCATATCGACATGGCCATCCTCGGCGCGATGGAAGTGAGCGCGGGGGGCGATCTCGCGAACTGGACCATCCCTGGCAAGATGGTGAAGGGCATGGGCGGCGCGATGGACCTTGTCGCCGGCGTCAAACGGATCGTTGTCGTCATGGATCATGCCGCAAAGGACGGTAGTCCGAAAATCCTTTCGCACTGCACCCTGCCGCTCACCGGCAAGGCCGTCGTCGACCTCATCGTCACCGACCTTGCGGTTATCGCAGTCGACAGGCGCGGCGGCGGCCTGACGCTGATCGAACTTGCGCCAGATGCTGCCCTGGCCGAGGTGGTGTCCAAAACTGGCGCCCCGATGGACCTTGGGGCGTTCGCAGCGTGACGACGCTTCAATATGTCGAAGCGGGCGACGGCTGCCGCATCGCCTGGCGCGTCGATGGGCCCGGCGAAGCCCCGACATTGCTTCTATCCAACTCGCTTGGCACCGACCTTTCGATGTGGGCCCCCCAGATCGAAGGCTGGAGCCGGCATTTTCGCGTTCTGCGGTACGACAGTCGCGGGCATGGCGCCTCCGCCTCTCCGACGGGCAGCTATTCGATGGATCGGCTCGGCCGCGACGTCATCGAGCTGCTCAACGCGCTCGACCTGCGACAAGTCGATTTTTGCGGCCTCTCGATGGGCGGAATGGTGGGGCAATGGCTTGCGATCCGCGCGCCCGAGCGGGTGCGCCGCCTCGTCCTTGCCAACACATCCGCCTTCATGGGTCCACCCTCGGCTTGGCAGAGTCGGATTGACGGCGTGACCCGGGAGGGCCTGGAGCCGCTGGCGGCCGCCTCCATCGCGCGCTGGTTCACGCCCGGCTTTCCCGTTGCCGCCGCGGGAGAGGTCGAAAGGATTCGCGCCATGCTGCTCGCGAACGACCCGGCTGGCTATGCCGGCTGCTGCGCCGCGATCCGCGACATGGATATGCGCCCCCTAATCGGCCTCGTCCGCACGCCAACGCTGGTCATTGCCGGACGGCACGATCCCGCAACGCCGCCGCCACACAGCGAAGAACTCGCATCCGGGATAGTCGGCGCGCGCCTTGCGCGGCTTGAGGCAGCCCATCTCTCGAACGTCGAATGTCCCCAGGAATTCGGGCAACTCGTCAGCGAGTTCTTGACCGAGGCCGCCGACTGTTGACCTTTTAAATTTCATTCGGACCGACAATTTTGCGCGTTGGTCAAAGGTCTGCTTACGGGTCGCCGCGCGCAATCGTCCAAACGGCAACAATCAGGCGCATTGCTGACCAATAATCACGCTGTTCGATTTGGCCCAATGCGACTGCACGGCTCGCTAGCTGACAATGCGGGTCCAGATTGTCGCGGTTGCAATTACTGCCAGAGAAACCAGGATCGACCATAGCCACAACAGGCTTTCAGTTTCGCTATCGCGTGGGTCGGGCCACAGACGGAGCATCAGATCAGCGTCATATCGTCCGCTTGTTTCGCCTTCCGCGCGAACCACGGGTCATCGGTGCGCTCGACGACGAGCTGGCTGGCAGGATATTGGGTCACCAGCTGCATCGCCTCCTCGGCGTCGGCGTGTAGCCAGGCATCATGGGCGTCGGGCGGCAGGATGACCGGCATTCGGTCGTGGATGTCCCAAAGCTCCTTGGTCGCATCGACCATGACGCCGGTATAGGCGTCGCCCCATTCGGCGGTCGGGCGCCACAGTGCCGCCCAGGCCGCAAGCGGCTGGTCGGCGACGCGGATCCAGGTGCGGGTCATCTTGCCGGGCTCGCCCTCGGCCTCGGCGAACGACGTGAACGGGATGAGGCAGCGCTGGGCGGGGTCGGTGAACCACTGGCGCCAGATCGTCCACAACTTGTCGTCGCGGGCATTGTTGGTTGCGGTTGGCTTGTTCGGTTTGCCGGTGCGCTTGTTGGTCGAGTGGCGCGGGAAGCCCCAAGTCATCTGCTGCAGGATGCGTTGCGCCCCATCTTCGCGCACGACGATTCCGGGATATTGCGGATAGACGTCGGCGGGGGCGTTGAAGCCGTAGGTCGCTGGCGTCCCGAACAGGTTCGCCATCTCCTGGACCGTGCTCTTGTTGGTGTAGAGATTGCACACACATGCGATCATGCCGCGCCCGCCGGGCCTGTCAATCGGCAACCCGCCAGGGGGGCGCGCGTTCGCGATGCGAAGGAGACACGACATGACTGCCGAATATGATGCTGCCAAGACCGCGCCCGTCGAGCGCGTCGCCCGCGTGCTGGCCGGGCATGCGCTGAGCCGCAACGCCGAAGGCGACTTGGGGTCGGCGGGACCCGCGGTCGACGATCTATGGCCCGACTATGCCCCGGCGGCGCTTGCTGTGCTGCGTACCCTGCGCGAACCGAGCGGCCGCATGCTTGCAGTGGGCGACGCCGAGATCTGGGACCGGATGATCATCGCGGCGATCGAGGACGAAAGCCTCTCGGACTGAGCCGCTCTAGCGCCGGCGCCTAAGCTGACGCTTCCACTCGATGATATCGGGCATCGGCAGCTGGCGGGTGTGATCGACGTTCACCAGCTCGAGCGTCGCGAGCGTCCGCTTCCGTTTGGCATAATAGCATTGCAGGCAGCGCATGCGTTTGCGCACTGCGGGCAAGCGATCATTCCACCCCTTGCGCTCGAACAGATACCATAGCGCATGCGGATCGAAGATGCCGACGTTCCCGCACGGACACGACACCTTCACGGTGTGATGCCGACATGCGACATCGAACAGGCTGCTGATGGGGTTGACGAGGGTTCGACTCATGACTCGACAAAAGAGAACGAAAGCGGAACAATGAGCAAGAGGGATTCGAGTCGGAGTTTGAACGATGGAAGTGATCGACCGCACATATCGCGGGCTTGAAATATGGGACGTCGATGACGTTGCGCCCGCGATCATGGACGAGGCGACGGCAGCTGCTTTAGACGCGCTCGATCTCAAGGGCGTATCGCCTCTGCAAGCCCGCGTTGCGCAGTTCACGCTCGAAGCCATGGACGACAAGGGCGTGCTCAACCGGGCCGACCCCACGGACTTCGGCCTCAACATGGCGCATCTGAACGCTTGCCGAGAGGCAGAAGCCGCCGCCTGCCGCGTGATCGAACGGCTCGCGCCCAACCGCGCCGAACCCTATCTGATGCTTGGCGTGGCGGAATGGGCGCTCAATGAATGGCAGGCCCACGACACGGACCCCACCACGACATGACACGGGGACATAACGGGAAGCCAGTGGCAGACCGCATCGCCGACTATATCGAACATCGAGCCGAACGGTTTACCGATCGCGCTGCGGCGAAGGGCAACGCCGAATTGCTGACCCGTGCTACGACGCTCAATGCCGTCGCGTCGGATATCCGCGCCCGTCTGTTCGACGACTGACATGGTTTATCGAAAAGGGGAGCGCGCCGTCGCAAAAGAGATCCGCGCCTACACGCCAGATCATCCGGTCGCGAAATGGATTGCCGATGGCGACCACTGGCTGACTGCATGGGTCGGACAGATGTGCACGCCGTGGCAGACAATTACGAAAAAGACGGGAATCGCGCGCGAGCGGATCGACGAGTTGAACGACGACGCTGAGCCGACCCCGGATGAGTTGGAATTGCTCGCCGAACTGTGGTGGGTTACGCCCGAAGGGCTGCGGCGATCGATCGAAGAGGCTAAAGCCAACCCATGATTTTCTCCCTCTTGCTCGCCGCCACCGTTGTTCCTGCCGGCCAGTCGTTCCACTGCACCCCAACCGCGGTGTGGGACGGCGACGGGCCAGTTTGGTGCCCTGAAGAGCCTCATACCTGAGCGGCAATACGTCTCGATCCGCGCCGCAATCTTACCTGATCGAACCCGTCCATTCGCCTGCGCACTTGCCCCGCGAAGATACCCCTCGCAAGGCTGACTCGGGGCTGCCCTCAGTGCAACCGGCGGCCCGCTACGTTGTGGTCGGGGCTGATCGAAAATTGAATAATCCAAATAATTTCTGAGTAGCTTGGGAGCAGCTTTCGACGATCCTATAACTCAGGGTCGGCGGAATAATCTCGTCCGACGAGCATTGAACATTAGCTCCAAGGAGAATGAGAATGAAGACCAGTTTTAATCGAGAAATTGCGATGGATTTCCTGATTTGTCTCGGCAGGATGATAACCCTTAGACGAGAAGTAGACGGGATCCCTTTCAGAGAGGCTGCATTCACTGTTGCTGAAACAGGAAATGAGCATGGGTTTGAGCAGGCGGTAAAAGAAGCCAACAAAGACCTGATTGTGCTTGCCTTCAAGCCCGGGAAGGAACGCCGTGGACCCGCCAATATCGCGGTTTATGAGACCTATGACGGTAAAGTGAAGACGTGGCCTCGATGTTCGGTATGGGTTCTTTCCAGGGAAGGACCGGCTCTGATAGTTCCCAAGGGCGCGGATTTCGGCTTCGCTTATCACGATGCGGCACTTTGTCGGGTATTGGACATCCCGTTGGACCATCGGGCTGATCGGATCAAAATGGCGCGTAAAATCCTGTCACTGATGCCGCAGATCATGGCATGCGATCCCAATCCTTATGTAAGGGTTCATTGATCTCCCTGGGCGCAACGAGAGGTCGCTGGCAAGGCCGCGCTCCCGATTGGAGACGAAATAAGTATCATGGCGCGAGCGAACACCTGCCATCTGATGAACCCCTGATATGGGGCTCGCAAAATGATATATCCGGCTGGCCCAGGCGTCGGCAATTCGATTGCCGACGCCTGGGCTCAGCAGATTCCCTTAGCGATTAGTCGGATAGAGCGAACGAAACGTCGTCACACGCATCGTGGAGCGCATGGCGGCGTGCAACAACTTGCGATCTTCCGACGTTGCCGCCCAAGTCACTGGGACTTGGCGACCGTTAAGTGCTTCCACGATGTGAGTGCGCCTAGCTCCCGACAGCCGGTCAGCGATCTGGACGACGAGCAATGCAAACAGGCGCGGCATTTCGCGCATAACGAGGGCCGTGACATACGCGGCAATGACTACAGCAGTTAGTTCAACGATAAACATTCTATTTTCTCCTCCGACCTTCAGATCACCCTCTCCGCTCAATTTCTCTCCTGTTCTGGTTTGAAGACTTCGCTATCAGATCCTTCTGAAGCCAGAACAGGCAATGCGATATTCAGGGTGTTCGGCACCGGGCGTTACCGGTGCTCGGTGCCGACCCGATCTCAGCGGGATTTTTGCGCTGTCGCTGCCATGACATATTCGGGCGGGACGATTCCGGTACGGTCCCACCAACGCTCGGCGAGGCGCTTGCGAGAGTTGTCCGTCCGCAGCCAGTTCTGGCGAACCTTGCCGTAATCGCGGTGCTCCGGGTCATATCCTCGCAAGGTAATGAGGAAATGCACGTGCGGTGCGATTTCGGGCTGATCGTCGGTTTCCGCTTGGTGATGGATCGCCCAGTCGACGACCATGCCGCGGGCCACGAGATAGTCCTCGGCAAAGCCTTCGATCAGATTGCGCCAGAAGGCGAGGTCCTCATGGCGCGGCAAGCTGCCAACGCAATGCGCGATTGTCGGCTCGTCGGGCCGATACCGGACCGCATTCTCGTCCGCTTGTGCCCAGAGCGCGATCCCCGACAGCTTGGGTCCGGCGGCGCGGGCAGGAGCACATCGGCCCGCCGCCGCAAGGTCGGAGCGCGACGCCCAGTTCGGCGTCGGACCCCATTCATCGACGCTATTCTGGCGGTTGATGTAGGCATAGCTCGCCTGCGCCGTGCGGTGCGTGCGCAAGAGTTCGGGCGTATATCGGCTGGAGCGTTCCCGGATTACATATCGAGTGTTGAACGGGCGGATGTTGTGGATGGTCGTCATTTGGTACGTCTTTCTATAAAGGAGAAAGGGACCGCATCGCTGCGGTCCCCTTGCTGAGGTTATGTGTGATGGAGGGATGGCGAGACGGCGCCGCAGCGGCTGCTGGACGTCGATTCACCGGATGTTTAAAGCTGGTCGCTAGACCGTGCCCTGACGGGCATGACAGCGGCCCGTCGCATGCGAAGCGTTGTGCATATGCACGCTCGCAGGCCTCGCTGCTCGCGCGACCCGAGCAGCGAGGCCATTTTTTCATCGATAGTGAGTTTACGCGTTAGGCGCGCTCAGGCGTGGAACAGGCCGTCCTCGAAGCTGACCCATCTCGCGGTTTCGTCGCCCGCAGCAAGGCGTTGTCGATAGTCGCGATAATGATGCGCGAACGAGTCTGCACGGCGGATTGGGCGTGAGTTCCCGATATCGGCGAGCGCGGCCTTAAGATACTTGCTGGCATCGATCCACTCGCGCAGGGCCAGCATGATCTCGAAGAAGGGTTCCGGTCGCGCGGCGCGGAACGCCTCGACATGCGCCCACAGCATCAAGCGTGCGGTCGCGACGCGCAGCGCATGGTCTTCTGCTGCCGCCGGCGCGGCGCGCGACCAGGCAAGCTCGATGTCCGCATCGCCGGTCTCGGGCATCGGGATCGAGAAACGACGGCACGCTGTTCGCTCATCGAACCCGTGTTCACCCATTGCTGCGGGACCTATAGCCGTATCGCCAAAGCAAAGTTCTGCAAGAGCTGGCTCGACGAAGAAGCGCCGGCTCATCGCGTCCATCGCCAGCGTCATGCGATCTGCGGTGGACACGATCTGGACCGCGCCGGGCAACAGCGTCTTATCGAGCAAGTGCGGCAATGGGATTTCCGACTTGCGCGCGTCGGAGACGCAGATCGTGTTGATCCAGCGATGACCATCATCTTGATCGACCATCGTCAGAACCGCCGCCGCAACCGGCCTGCGTGCCAGCGCCGGATGCTCGTCTGGTATGTCGTTGACGGGAATGCATGCCAGACCGATCACCTGCAGGCATTTGGGAAGTTGATACTCGTTCACGATATTCTCCTTTCGGAGGATCAGGGATCCGAGACAGAACTCCTGCCTCTTTTCCTTTCACCCTGTTCCTCGCTTCCCGCGTCAGCGTCTCCATTGTTCAGCGGGCGCGAAGGCGCGTCCCGCTTTTCCATCCGGCGGACATGCGAGGTCGGTCTGAGGCTGCGCCGCAGGCGTGATCGTCATTTTAAGAGAAGCAGACCCTCCCTGAGGGCCTGCCGATCAGCGTCCGCGGCCGCCGGGTTCTCGGCCGGGCAGCCCGCGAGCGGGCGAATGAAGGCGCTTCGACGACTTCGACCGCTTCGTCTTTTGCTTCGCTGTTCGCCGCTTGATCTCGAGCGACATGATCACCCCGGCGGCCGCCATATCCCCACCGGACCGCGCCGATGCCAGCGCGCGCTTCAACCGATCCGCCTCCTTCGGCGGATCGAACCGCACCGAACCGCGCTTGACCAGCAGCCACTCTTCGTCGAGCAGCGGATCGCCCATGTGCCGAAAGCGGTCCGCTTCGTTTGCCCGCGGCGGCGCTGCGGGCAGCAAGCCGGAATCGACCATAAGATCATGCAGGATATCGCTCCGCGTTTCCTGCTGAACCAACCAGGCGGCTCTGGTGCGGGCGCGTATGTCAGGCCGTGTCAGCCAATCGGCGCGGGGTCCGAGGGTGTTGCGCAGCGACTCCACTGTGTCCGGTGCCTTGGCATCCGCACGCCGCGCGAACAGGAAAGGGACAGGCGCAAGGCGCCACAGGGCGGCAGGGTCGGTTTCCTGATATGTGTCCATCAATTCGGCAGGCACCGGCGCGACGCGAGCAGCAGGTCGATCAAGCCAAGATGCCCGTCGCGTCTGCTCCACGTCCCAAACCGTTGGCCGGCGCGCCGGATCGATATCGGGTAGGTTCCTGAACATCTGCGCACGCTTAACGACGATCGAGGACAACAGGTCCTGACCCGCAGTGCCCCGGATATACGGAGTATCGAACCAGCGGCGGGGGTCGTCGCGCAGATCGATCTGCAGCGCGCCGCGCCAGTGCACGATGCGAACAGGATAGGTCTCGATGACCGATTGTAGCGTCTGGAGCTCGTTGATGGTCGGTTTGTCGGGAAACGGCCCATTGATCGTCGTGTCGGCAAGCCGCTGGTACAGGTCGGCAAACTTTTCTCGCCCGTTGTTTTGGATGGGTAGATAGTCGTCAGCGCGAACATCGCGTAGGATTTTGGCCTGCTTCGGCGCGACGGGAACAGTTTCTTCGGCGGGAATATCAAATTGCTGCGGCAGCTCTGCACGCGGCGAAAGCCATGCCGGCACCGGCTGCGGTTCGCGGCCAGGTGTGATCTCGCCCAGCCCCACCATATCCAGTCCGCGTGCGCCGAGCGATGCCATCGTCGGCAAGGGCTGATCGAGCGCGCGGGGCGGTGACAGCGCAAACTCCTGGTCGGCCTCCCGTTTGCGGCCTGACGCGACTTTACGGACTGCCTTGATGCGGAGATCGCGCAATTTGATCCGCCGCCCCATCTCGGGAGTGTCGCGCCAGCGCCTCACCGCCTTTTGCAGCCATGCGCTTTTGTCGACGAGATTATCATCATCCAAACCTGCCGGCCCGCGCTTGGTCAGCAACGCGCCGACTTGGGCGAGTTCCTTCTGCTGGGTATCGCGGATCGCCGGGAGCCGCTTTCGATAGGGTGCGGCATTCAAATCGACGCCGTGGATCAAATCCTGAGGATCGTCGACAGGAAGCACGACCAGGCGTCCATCGACTTCGCTGAGCAGGAGCGGCGTCTCGGCGATGCGCTTCATCACCGCATTGGGATCCAGCATCGTTGCGGAGCTGACCTCGTTGGACAGCATTGCGTCGACAACGCGGGTCGGCTCAGGGTTCTGGATCGCAAGTCCCAGGTCTCGATCGAGCCGTTCGCGAAGATCGGCGGCGGCGCGTTCGAGAAACTTCGCCTGCTCGCGGCGCTCGGCTATCGCGGCCTGTTCAACGACCAACTCCAGTTCGAGTTCATCGAGATAGGCTTCGGCCTCGTTACCCCGCCGGGTCCAGGCGTGCGACAGATAGGTATCGTGTCCGTCCTTACGCGCCTTGTCGGCATAGCCCGGGGCAAATCTCGCAACGATACGCGGATGGCTGCGCGCCATAGCGCACAGCGTTTCGATCTCGGCGGCCTCGGCGCGCAGCCGGATCGCGGCATGCTCGCGATCGCGAAGGTCGAGCGATAACCGCTCCAGCCGGTCGCGGTCGTCCGAAGTGCGGACTTCGCGCACGCGCGCTTCGCGTAATTCGAAAGCCGTATCGGCGTCCGCCAAATCTGCATCGCGCTTTGCTAACTGCCGCGCGAGCACGCGCGCCCAGCCAATCGCTGCATTGTCGAGCGACACATCCGGCGCGTCCCCGGCGCGTTCGAGTACGGTGGCCTTGCCGCCGACCTTACGCATGGTTTGCGCATCCAGCCCCATCTTCGCATAGGTTTCTGGCGAGAGGCGGTAATCAGCGTCAAACGCATCGAGTTCGACATTGACGAGACGGGCGATCTCGCACCGGAAGGGTTTCATGAAGCTGGTCGCTATTCGCGGCACGACGTGAACGTCGAACGCCAGTGCACCGTCGTCATCGATGGTTACCGCGCGCTTGCCGACCTGGAAATGCAGGTGCCAGTTCGTCAGATTATTGAGCGCGTCGGGTTCATGCCGCACGAACAGGGCGGGCACGACCCGATTTGCGTCAGCATCGCCGCTTTCGGATTTGGCGAGCGATTGCACCCAAGCGTTCGCGCCAACGAGAATGCGTTCGTGCGCCGCGCCGTCAAGATCGGCGGGCAGCTCCGCCTCGCCCGCGATGACCGCATAGCTGCCGCGACCTTCGCTGAGCTTCACCGGCGGATCCGCATCCGGCCAGCCGGGCAGCGCCGCGAGCCACTTCAGCGCGGCAGGCGCCTCCGGATCGATCCACGGCACACCAACCGACTGGCGCTTTTTGCCGAGCGCCTTGCCGCCATCCACCCGCCTCTGCTCGGCGTTGAGAATGTGACGCAGACCTTCGGGACAATCGGCGCGAAGCGCAGCGCCCGCCAGAAAAGCAGGCGCGATTTCATATTTGATGTTGAGACGCGGCGGCCCGGCGGATTTGTTCTGGCGCCGCCCAAACTCGTGCGCTTCGACCGCGTCCCACTGCCTGGCTCGCTTGACCGGATCCGGATCGAGCGTGGTGACAAGGATCTGGCGATGGTCATGGCCATGATCCTGCGTGTAGCGGTCGAACGTCGCAGCGGGCCGCTCCTCTGCCGCTATTTCCGGCTCCGCATTCGCATCGCCGATCTTACCGGTCGCATAATCATCGAACGCGGCCGCCGCTCGCTCGCGGGTTACGTTGCGCGCCAGGTGGAAGCTGCGCTCCCCCGCCGCGCTCGTTAGCCGGGATATGTCCGGCACGCTCGGAATGCCGAACCAGGCGCGCCGGGCGGGAGCTGCTTTCCCGCGCTCCCAGCGCTGCGCGGAATCGAGACTTGCCCGAACCTTGCCGCGCAGGAGCCCCAACGGATCATCGAGTTCGGTCTCCGCCAGGTCGAGCGGCAAGTCGCGGATGATCCGCTTTGCTGCGCGCCTGCGAAAAGTTCCGATCGGATCCATGATCTCCAGTCCACGCTTCCAAAGGCGGGCTGTGCCCGTCCTACCAGCCCGCGGCAGGCGCCCGCTCGGGAAGTCCCGAGCGAAACCGACCTTCCTAATCCGAAGGATATCATGTTGATGTTAGCTTCCACAATCGAAGAATGGGCAGCTAACCTATTTCGCAAAAAATATTCAGTTACTCCCGATATATTCTCGATATCTTATTCAGATATTATAGATACATTACCGATATTCCGAAAGCTATTTAGATAAGAGATTTTGAACTCGAACCGGATATCTCTCAGCATGAGAGAATATCGGCTTCAGATACTATCTGACTTGCAACGATACCCGATCTCGGTGGCGGCGAAGTCGTCCCAATATCCGGTCTTTGGATATTTAAATGATCGTTGTAATATCCATGCACCAATTTGCAGTGGAACAGCGAGCTTGAATGTCAGGTTTTGGCGACGAGCCGTGCCTTATCAGCGACAGAATGGCTCGCCGTTCACTGGGGCTCCAACCTACCGACCAAGCAAGGAGATAATCATGAAAAACTTGCTTGCCGAGGCCATGGCGCGCGTAATCGTCGAAGGTTTGACTGCGCATTCTGCCCAGATGGAAAAATTGACGCGCGAACTTGAAGTCGCCATCATCCAAGCCGCCCAAGCGAGTGGCAAAATCGTCACGATCGAAACCATGTTCGCGGGCCAGTATCTGAATGGACCGGCTTTTGCCGACCTCCGCAAGACCTTGCGCAACCCGGGCCTAAAGCTTGAGGCGACGATCAGTGAATTGCGCCGGTCCGAAGCTTACTTCATCAGAGCATACGACAATTACGTCGCCGGATACTCTGACCAGCGGGCGATAGAGCTGCGCTGGGCAGAGCTCCGGCTTGCGATCGCACGCCTCTTCTACGACGATATGATCCGATCTGTGCCGGCTAAACCGCGCACCCAAGCGCGGCCAAAAGCGGAGCGCTCAACGAGCGTCATCGGGTTCGAGATGGATGCATTCTCTGCCGATGAGCAGAAAGCGCTTCGTCAAGCGATCCGTAATCGCGAAGAAGCAATCAGGCAGTTGGAGACCATCATCCGCCGAGGCGGCGCGACGTCGGACACTACGCATCTCATCTGTAGCTATTTGCGCGATCCGAACAAGATCGAGCAGGTAAACCGCTGGCTCACCGCCGAGCAGAGAAAGGCGCATCATAACAACCCGGAACCTGAAGATGACGTCCAGCCGATGGCTGCCGTTGCCGAGCCGCTGCAGATGGACACTCCGCCGAGCCGCAATGGTCAAGACAATGAAAAGCTGTGGCCGCCACGTCGGGAAGCACCTCGAACAGATCCGGTCGTTGCCCAGAGACTTGTCGAGTGGCTCCGGGCCGGCCCCAATAAGATTCGGAAACTGTACGCGCGGTCGTCTACAGGGGATATTCGGCTTAACGCCCGACCGGACGCACCACCGGTCGCCGACATGTTCGAGACCGCAGTTGATCACCCGTTGGTTCAAAATGAACTATCAGCAATATGCGCGCGTCTCGAGCTATAACACACTTCGTTCGGCGCGGGTTGGCTCCTTTCACTTACTTGCCTCGTTGGAGCTGGGGCCGAGGCTGCCTAGGGTCAGGACCCATTGAT
>MSXQ01000036.1:0-2637 GCA_002083645.1 Proteobacteria bacterium ST_bin13 | reverse complement strand
AGGCCCTCCTTTTCATGGTGTTCGACCGATGGGAAGCGAGCAATGCGCTCTTGGGTTTCGGCATAATCGCGGCGGTAGTCGGCATTACGGTGCAGGAATTCCTGCGCGAAGTCCGCATAGTCGTGATCGCGATATTGATCCGCGGTCGATGGTGACCGCCATGACGAACCACCGAGCATAAAGACCCCTGCAAAGCACAGGCAAAAAGGCCAAGCATCAAGTCTTTGTTAACCAACGGTAAGCCGCAAGTATCAAAATCTGGGGATGCTTATGCCCGGAGGCGCAGAAATTCTGACGGAGCGTTTAGGGCAAGGGGGCCAATCCGTGTCCGAGAATTCAGCCGTTTTGCTTTTTATCGAGCAGGTATCGGTAGCCGTGGGACGTCATCCAGCGTGCTCGGTCGAGGTGGGTCTCATGGACATGACGCGCCCGGACCGGTTCCAGGGCAGGATCGATCCCAAATACGATCTGCACAACTTCAGTCCATTCCGCACCTTCGTCGGCGGCGTCAAGCAGCCGTAAATACGTGACAAAATGGCTTTCGTCATACGGCGTTACCGTATCCGAGTTGGGAGGGCTGTCTTCAAAAGGAACGATCGTCATGGTCCGAGCCTTTGGTTCCGACTCGTTTCTGCATCCACAGTCTCTTAGCACCAAGACCCACCAAAATGGGGAAAACTTGGCTTGCTCGACAACGGGCAGAGAATTGTACCTTTTCGCGGATAACCCGTGCGCGTTGGCAGCCTGCTGAACTCAGCCGAACTCCAGTCGTGAAGAGTATACTCCGTGGTTAAATACTCTGCAACGGTGGTGAGTTCGTGCAATGAAATTGCGCGAGGTCCTGGCTGCGAATCTGAAACGCTATCGGTTGGCTGCTGGCCTGTCGCAAGAAGAGCTCGCACATCGGGCCCATCTCGATCGAACCTATGTCAGTAGCCTTGAGCGTGGACGCTACAGTGCCTCGGTCGACAAGCTTGAGCATCTTTCCACTGCGCTCGGTATTGAAGCCTCCGAACTCCTTGTGAGAGTGACGTCAGCAGACGAATGAGAGTGCCGGAAGCCCCGCCCGGCAGGTGCCGGGCGGGGCTGGCTGTGCAGTCAGTCGCCGTTGGTGCGGCGGGCGCGCGACCAGATCAGATTGAAGCTCTTGCCGTCTTCGTCATCGAAGAGGTTGGCAAAGATGGGAGCGGTGAAGCTGGGATCGTCGAGCTTGACCGAGAGATATTCGCGGCCTTCGTTGGAGGTCTTGGTCCAGGCGGCGCCGATTTCCGCGCGGCCGACGAAAACCCGGTGCGACGGCGCATTTTCGTTGTCGCTGGTTTCGGGGACGATGCGGACGTTCTTCTGCTGCACCGACATGGTGACGATCTCGCCCTTGTATTCGTTGCCGGTCTTGGTGAAAGTTCCGATGTTGGCCATGATGCATTCCTTCAAGTTGGTCGAACCCGCGCCCATCGCGGCCTCGATGGCTGGTTGAAGGCAGGGGCTTGCGCCCGCTGCACCGGAACGGCCGAAACGCAGTGGAGGACGACGGCCAGACGGCTTTCTTGCCTCGCGAGGAATGGGCGGCACGCCCAGGGGAAGAAAGTTGGCGCAGACGGCGTTGCAGCAAGGGATCAAGCGGCGAAGCCATCCCCTGCCAACCAAGGCCATTGAAGAGGCGGCATTGGGCTCGGGTCACACTTGACCGGGAGAAATGGCACTTCCCGGACTTCCAAGACCGAAATGCGATGAGAAAGGTGTCATCACCCGGTGTGCTTGCTAGTCGTCACCGCAATCGCAGATATCGGCAACGGCCATGCGCCAATCCGGGCCTGATTGAGATCAGCGCAATCGGTCCGCCACTGGCCAGCTCAAAACCGGCGGCGAATTCTCGGCCTCGCTCCGACCGTGCAAACGCCCAGACCAAGTTGACCCAAGAAGAGGGACGCAGAAACTGCCACTCGAACACAACGCCTGCCTGGTACTGGCCGATTTGGCCGTGCGAGCCCCGCCGGGCACCTGCCGGGCGGGGTTTCGAAAATGGCAAAGCTAGGGACGGGCGCGGCTCCATTGAGTCCAGGATGCAGCCGCGATTATCGCAGCGCCAAGCAATGACAAGGCGTGTTGCCATGCGCTTGGCGGCATGGTCGCCGCAGCAATGCCGTGGAATGCGTGGTAGCCCGCAATGGCTGCGGGCGCGGCAAAGGCGAAGCCGACCGCAGCACGTGTCAGGTCGGACTTAGCGAACGCCAGTGTTAATTGGGCTGCAGAAAGCAGAATGATCGCCGATATGGCTGCGGCGGCGAGCGCAGCGAGAATGCCGCTATCGGTGCGGTAAGTCGCCGACCCCGCAAGAAACGCGACGAACAGCGGAAGGGCGTAAATCGAAAGGCGGAATAGAAGGGCGCAGCACAGGAATACTGCGACGATTATAAGGGCAAAGCCGATCAGCATGGCGTCCTCCTTGGAAACAAGGGCAAGGGACGCGCTCTCCACCTCCACCGCAGCGCAATGTGCATGGAATCCATAGCAGAAATGCGCATCGGCTGGAATACCCGATGGGCATCCAGCCATGCGCCGCAACGCAATCTGACGCGGTCAGGGATTGAACGGGTCATATTCATGGATGACGCTGTCGGCATCGCCATCGAATTC
>MSXQ01000009.1:0-30423 GCA_002083645.1 Proteobacteria bacterium ST_bin13 | reverse complement strand
GGCTCGCGGAAGGCAAGCTTTATCTCGATACGGCGGGTCACTATTCCCGGCCCGACATCTTCGAACTGCGCGTCGATACGCGCGAGCGTCCGGGCGTTATCGTCGAACGCTAGACGGCGTCGATGGCGCATCGAGCGACGCGCGCCGTCATTCCCGGATCAGGCGAATATCGACTTCACGCTCCACGAACGTCCATTCCCTGGTGCTGCGCAGCCGCTCCACCAGCATTTCGAAGTCGACTCCGTGCTCGGGCGCGTATTCGAACCAGGTCAGGAAGTCGAACGGTCCACCCAGGTCCCTGCAGTGGAAGAGACGGCGAGCGATCGCGGGCAGGTATTCGATACCGATGGCGATATGCGATGATTGCTCTTCGAATATCTTCCGACGCTCATCCTGTGCGAGGTCCCACCACGCCTTCGTCTTGCGGATCGGGATCAGCGCTGCGCGCGTAGCTCGAGCGCGGCCGAGACCTTGTTGTCGTTCCAACAGCCGCAGCTGTTCGGCTTGATTGACATAACGGCCATTGCTGGTGGTGCCACGCAAGACCCAGCTCGCATCGCCCGTGATCGTCATATCAGCCTCGCGGATGCTCAGATGCGCAGCCTTCGGGAGACTATCTCCGATTACGGGGGAGACGCTCTCGATTCGCCAGGGGCCGTCGTTTCCGGCGACGAAGCTGGCAAGGAAAAGGCCACGATCCGGCTCGTCGAGTGCGCTGGCTGCCCTGATCTCGTTCACCAACGTCTCCGGTCTATATTCGGATGCGGTACGATCAATGCGTCGCCTCGGTTACACGTCGCGCTGACTTTGCCGCGGCCACCCTATTTCTTCTCGGCGGCGTCTCTTTTCCCAGGTGCGGCTGTAACCGTGGAGCCCTTGCGAGCGGATCCCTGGCATCAACAATCAAACATTGGAGACAGACTATGTACGCTCAATCTAACCACCCCGTTCTTTCCGCGGCTCTCCCCTTTCTTGGCTCCGGCATCGCACTCATCGCGATGCTCACGATCGGCGTCGTGTCCGTCGCAGGTACAATGATGGGTGCCATGGCGGGCCTCTGACGAGTGAGCCCATACGCTTCCAATTGGCGTCCAGCGTTTTGTTCTGAGTACCGCGGCCAGCCTCGCGACCGTCGTCCTTCTTGGGGCGGTACGCGGAGGGCCGCGCTGTTAGCCGCCGACCTCTGATAAAACCCGTGTAACCTTGCGGGCACCGGGTGCGAACCAGGGGTAGCGATTCCACCCAACAGGAAAGCAAATCCATGTCCCTCGTTCGATTTCTCCCCATTGCGGCGCTGGCGGTTATCGCGGCACCTCTTCAGGCGCAGCCGGTCCAGCCATTCAGCCTCGGCGCACTCAAGGCTGCGCAGGCCGCGGGCAAGCCGGTGCTGGTCGACGCCTTCGCGCCCTGGTGCCCGACCTGTCGTGCGCAGGCGCCGACGATCGACAAGCTCGCGACGGACCCGGCCTACAAGAACCTCACCATCCTCCGCCTCGACTATGACAATCAGACGGCCGAGAAGAAGGTGCTCGGCATCACCAAGCAGAGCACCCTCATCGCCTATAAGGGCAACAAGGAGGTCGGCCGCATCGTCGGCATTACCGACCCCGCTCAGTTGCGCAACTTTGCCGCCACGCCGCTGCGCTGATCATGCTGCGTCTCGACCGGCGCGCCGCGGTCCTAGGTCTCGGCGCCGCTGCGTTCGGGATCGTGTCGCTCGCTGGCGCGGTCGCATCGCCGAGTTATGACGATCCGGACGAAATGTATGACGCGCTCCGGCGACAGCCGGGCGAGATCCTCGATGTCGGCGCCGGCACGATCAAGCTCGTGTTCGCAGATGGAGCGCCCGGTCTCGATCGTCGGCGCGTCGCCTCCTGGGTGCGCACGGCAGCGGCTGCAGTCACCGCCTATTTCGGACACTATCCGGTCAAGGACTACGGACTGCTGGTGATCGCCGACCCTGGCGATCGCGTCGGCCATGCAACGACGTTCGGCTATGCCGGCACCGCGACCCGGATTCATGTCGGCGTAGCGGCCGATGCGACCGCCTTCCATCGCGATTGGGTGCTGGTCCATGAGATGGTCCACACAGCCCTTCCGGACCTGCCACGTCGCGCGCTGTGGCTCCAGGAGGGCAACGCGACCTATGTAGAGCCGATCGCCCGGGCGCTGATCGGTGAATTGCCCGTCGAGGAAGTGTGGCGGGAGTCGATGCTCGGCATGCCCAAGGGTATCCCCAAGACCGACGATCCGGGCATGGACGGAACCCACGCCTGGGGCCGGCTCTATTGGGGCGGCGCCACCTTCTGGCTGCTGGCCGAAATCGCAATCTATCAGGACAGCCGCGGGCGCTATTCCCTGCGCGACGCCCTAAGGCGCATCAACCGGGAGAGCGAGGGAAACACGGTCGACTGGTCGCCCGAGCAGCTCATGACGGTCGGTGACGCCGCTGCCGGAACGCGCTCGCTTCGGGATCTCTATTCCCGGTTTGCGCGACAGCCGGTCGCCACCGATCTCGGTGATCTATTCCGGCAGCTCGGGATAGGGTTAGATACGGACGGGCGCACGCGCACTGATAATGGGGCACCGCTGGCCGACCTTCGTCGCCGAATTACGACAAAATAGTGTCCAATTAGGCAGCGCCTGGGCGCCAGCGCGCGGGGCTTCCACGAACCGGATTAGGGCGACTACTAGGCCGGTCGCCGTGATAAGCGCGATGAAGTCGGCTCACCCGTCTGACAGTACAGGCGCACTAGTCGCTCCCGATGCCCGCTCCCGCACACCGCCGGGTGGCGTTGGCCTCCGATGCAAATCTGTGCGAGCAGAGGGCGCGCTGCCTTGTAAGCTCGCGGATGAACTCCGATTCTGCTTTGCGGCCTTAAAAATAAAACAGTTGGCGAGGCTTCCTTGCCCAACAAACCTGGCACAGCGGCTGTAGTTTCTTTCGTCTCAGAAAGTACCGGTCGAGTTGATCTGCCGGACGCCGGGCAAGCACGACAGTTTAGCAAAAAGAACCGTTCATAGGGTTCGATATCGGCGGCGACGATGCGCAACAAAAAATTCGCCACGCGCCCATCAGAACCGAAAACGGGTTGGGCTGCTGGCAATCGGCATGACAAGGATTGGCCCCCCGCTCATTCGCCTCGCATGCCATGAACCCAACCCGTATAATCGGGACCGAGACGACGCGGAAACCGGAAATGCGCGCCGCTGTCTCCCCCCTTACTCTGCGATCGCCGTGAATGACTCGCGAATGTTAGTGGCACGCTCGGCCGGGTTCTGCTCCTTCGCCGCAAAGCTCGACCCCAGTGCCAGCCAAACGCCCAGCAGCACCGCCGCGGCAGCCGCAATCACGCCAGAGTGCAACAGCCAGAACGACACAGCCGAGCCCGGCTCGTACATGCCACCCAGCCATCCCACGAGCAGGTTCGCGGCGAAGAGGTGGAGATAGCAGAGCGCGATCATCGTTCCGCACGTGCCGCGGGGTGCCATGCGCGAATAGAGCGCAAGGGCGACGGGCAGGCTGTGGGCGAAGCCGATATTGTTGAGCACATGGAATGCGAGTGCCCAGCCGAGACCGACCTGATGAGGGGCTCCCGCGTTCCTCGTCGCTATCGCCAGCGCGAGCGGCGCGAGCGCCGAGAAGGTCGCACCGATCGTGAGCTTGGCCAGTTCACTGGGTTCGGGCCGCCGGCGGGCCCAGGCCCGCCAGAAGGCAACAGAGAGACCCATGACCACGGTGCTGACCACGGCACCGAAAGACAACAACCAGGTGATGGGGAGCATGTGCCCGAACAGCATCAGGTTATAGTTGGCCTCGCCCCAGATAAGATAGGCGTTGAAGGTCTGCTGGTTGCCGATCTGGGTCAGGCTGAGCACCGGCAGGATCAGGATCAAGATGGCAATGTTGCGCACATCATGCTTTGTGAGGTGGATAGGCTGGTTGCCGGCGCGCGCGGGCGAATTCACCGGTATGGTGCCGAGACCAGCCACATAGATGATTAGGCCGATCGTCATGCCGACTCCGGCCGCGGCGAACCCCCACCGCCACGCGACGTTCTGGCCGAGGCTCCCGCAGACCAGCGGCGCCAGGATGCCGGCGATCTGGACGCCGAACATGTAGAGCTGAAAGCCGTCCGCTCGGCGTTCGTCCCCAGCCGGGTAGAGGGCGCCGATCTGACCGGCGTGATTGCTGCGGAATGCGCCGAGCCCGAGCAGCAGGAAGAGCAGCGCGATCAGGAACGTCTGATCGAATGCCATGAAGATATGGCCCATCGTCATCATGATGGCGCCGGCAATCACCGAGCGAGTCTTGCCCACCCAGCGATCCGCGATGGCACCGCCGATGATCGGTGTGAGATAGGCGAGACCGGCATAAAGCCCGAAGATGTAGGAAGCGAGCTTCTGCGGAGACTGGTGCATATCGCCATTGCCGAGAGCGCGCTTGAGAGTGGCAAGGCCCCAGACCTGGCCGACATGCTCGGGCTGGAGCAGCCAGTGGGTCATGTAGAGCACGAGCAGCGATTGCATGCCATAATATGCGAACCTCTCAAACGACCCCGCGAAGGACAGGGGGCCGAGCCCGATAGGATGGCCAAAGAAGGTTCGGGTCGCCGGCGACGACGCCGGGCTATGAGTGATCGCGATCATCTAAAGTCTCCAGTGCTTGTCGTCGGCGAACCGCGACAAGTCAGGGGCGGGGAGCGGTGGCTGAGGAAAGGGGTTTCCTGAAGCGCAAGGTCATGCGATCGCTTTCGCCGATCGCGTCGAAGCGCACGCGATCGGCGGCGCTCACCGTGGGTTGCCCCGGGACCTCGCTGAGCTGGGTCGGCTTCAGCGTCCAAACGCCAAGCGCATAGGTCTTGATGTCCTTCGGATTGGCGTTGATCTCGGACGACGCATCCAGCACGAAGCCTGCCTTGACTGCCGCTGCGATCACCACCTTGGTAGGCACATAGCCGGTGAAGGGATCGCCGGTCAGGACGGGGTCAATCTGCGGTTCGGCCCGATGCTCCTCGATGGCGAGGATCCCGCCCGGCTTCAGCGCACGAAAGACGTCACTGAACGCCTTGTCGGCATAAAGCTCATGCAGCCATTGGTGGACTTCGCGCGACGCAAGCACCAGGTCGACGGTGCCGGGCTTTGTGAGCAGGCCGGATTGCGGTCCGAACGAGGTATAGCGGATCGGCCCCAAGCGAGCGAATTCGGCGCGGGTAGGCTCATCGCTGCCGTTGCCGGCGACGAGCAGATTGTGCCAGCGGTCATTCCCGAGATCCGGAACGCCGGCGACATAGGTTCCACGCGTCCGGGCGAGATAGGGAGCCAGGATACGGGTCCAATAGCCACCCTCGGGCTGCAGATCGATCACCGTCATGCCGGGACGCAGTCCCCAGAAGCGCAACGTCTCATACGGGTGGCGATCCCCATCGCGAGCCTTGTCGGCTGGGGTCCGCACGTCCGACGATAGCGCCGTCATCAACGCAGCGTCGGTAGCCTGGTCGGCGACGGTATCGGCGATGGCCGGGTGCTGGGTAACCGCGGCGCCGACGATCAGCGCGAGCGATATCAGGGGAATGGCGTGGCGGGGCATGGCGGTTCCTTTCAGCGAATGGACGTGACGGGTGCCCGAGGAGGGCGAGACGTTGGGCGGAGTGGTTTGCGAAAGCGCAGCGTCATCCGGTCGCTTTCACCGATGGCGTTGAGCCGTGCGCGCTGTTCGGGGCTCAGCGGCGGGTAGCCAGGGCCACTACTCAGCTGCGAGGGTGGCAGGGTCCAGACGCCGAAGGGGTAGGTCTTGATATCCCTAGGGTTGGCATTGATCTCGGACGTTGCTTCAAGATCGAAGCCGGCCTCGCGCGCCAAAGCGATAACGACCGGCGTCGGCACGTAGCCGGAGAAGGGATATCCGGTGAGAACGGGGTCGATCTGGGGCTCCGCGCGATGCTCCTCTATCGCGAGGACTCCGCCGAGCTTCAGCGCGCGGAAGACGTCTCGGAAGGCTCTGTCCGCATAGCCGACGTTGATCCAATTGTGGACTTCGCGCGATGCGATGATCAGGTCCGCGCGTCCGGGCGCGGCCAATGCGGGAGAGGTCGAACCGAAGGCGGTGTAACGGATGGCGCCGAGCCGGGCGCGGTCGGCCTTGGTCGCGGGGATATCGCCGTCGCCGGTCAACAGCAGATCGCGCGCGTCCAGGTTGCTGGGATTGGGAACGCCCGCGATATAAATCCCATGCGTCCGCGCAAGATAGGGCGCGAGGATACGGGTCCAGTAGCCCCCTCCCGGCTGCAGATCGATCACGGTGATGCCGGGGCGGAGCCCCCAGAAGCGCAGCGTCGCGTAGGGGTGGCGATCATGGTCTCGCGCGCGGTCCGCGCCGGTACGCACGGTCGAGGAAAGCGCTGCGGCGAGTGCGCGATCGGGGGTGCGCTGGAGAGTGGGTGATGCTGTTTGGACCGGTACCGCATAGGTCGCCGCAGGCAGCCAGAAACAAGCAATGCAACCGAAGACCGACCAAGTCGAGAATACGATCGGTAATGATCCAAGGGCAGTCTTCATAGCGTCGGCTTCCAGCTTTAAGAAGTGGTAGTCCGGACGATAGTTGATGCCGATCCGATGATAATCAGGCTTGTGAGCAATTCATTATCCCGGATTGTGAAGAAATTCGCTCAACTGGTCTTCTAAACTCGCGGTGCCGGGCGGCAGGGGAGGGATGTGCCCGGCACCGCTTTACAGGCCACCCTCCTCATGCCGCGTTCAAGAGTAGCCGGGCATGATTCGACGGCATCGTCGCCGTGGTGGGATCGGGGGCGGCGACGCCCAGAAGTTCGTCGCAACCCCCCGTCTGGTTACGCGCCGATGCGATTTTTTTTCGGCGCCCCGAACCATCGTCGCCACGGAGGCGAAGAAGGCCCTGATCCACGAGCTATTGGGCGACGGCATCATGATCGCGATCAGCTTCAGCACGACTGTTGGCGGGAAAACGATCCGCAAGGCGGAGCGCGCGTCGTCGTCACATGGAACGGCAAGGTCCTTCCCACACGTCCGTTCTGATGACGCCTGTCGCAGACGCCGAGCCCATGTATGAGGAGCTTTGCCGATGGCTGGTCAAGAGCAGCGATGGGTCGCCGTTCATAGCGATCGAATATCCGTATCGCGCCATCGTTGGCACCGACCAGCGCGCGCGCGTTCAGATTGGCGCACGTCACTGGGAGCCGAAATCGAGAGAGCAGTTCCGCCTGGCTGGCACGGATTGCTTCGTTCACGGGCCAGCAGGGAGCTATTCTGGTTGGTGGACGAGAACCCCTGGGGCCCACGCCGGATCGTATGGCTCAACGGTCGCCGCAACGAAGAATTGCCGATTTTCGACATTATCATAGCTTCGGTCCTTCGCGATGATCCCCGGACAAGCGGCAGGGGGCACAAACCCCTCGATGCCGACGCTTCGAAAGGATCCGCATATGCGCTTCGTTCCCCTGCTCTTACCGGTCGCCTGCATACTGGCTCTCGCGCCGGTCGCGACCGTTGCGGGTCAGTCGAGCAACTCTGATCCGACACTGGTTGCAACCGTCGCCTCGCCCGACCGATCTACCAAGGACAAGGCGCGAGACCGATATCGCAATCCCGCCGAGAGCCTCACCTTCTGGGGGCTAAAGCCAGGTCAGACCGTCCTCGATATCCAGCCCGAGGGTGGGTATTACGCAGAGATCATCGCACCTTACCTGGCTCAGACCGGCGGTACTTACATCGCGGGTGTCGCCGTGCCTTCCAACCCCTGGGGCGCCGATCTCTCCGATCCCAATCTCCCAGGGGCGAAGCCGGGCGTCACACCGCCCAATGCGGCTCGGTACGGGACGGTGCGCTACGCCGAATTCAGCGGCGGCGGATTGAAGCTTCCGGCCAACAGCGTCGATATCGTCTTCAGTCAGCGCGAAATCCACAATTGGATCCATGATGGCTATGCCGACAAGGTGTTGCGCGACATCTACCGGGCGTTGAAGCCGGGCGGCATTCTCGCGATCGAAGAGCATCGCGCCGAGCCCCAGATCAATCCAAAACTCACCGGCGAACCCTTCACCGGCTACGTTCCCACGTCGGTCGTCGTGGCGACAGTGCGTAAGGCTGGCTTCCAGCTTGAGGCAATGTCCGAACTGAACGCGAACCCCGCCGATACCAAGGACTATCCGTTCGGCGTCTGGACGCTGCCCCCGGGCCGGTTGAGCGTGCTTCCCAATCGTCCAGCGCTGACCTCGGACCAGCGGGCACGCTACGACGCGATCGGCGAGAGCGACCGAATGACGCTCCGCTTCCGTAAGCCAACCAACAAGTGAGAACGAAACGGACGATGTCGATATCATCAGGGTGTAGCCATCCGGCAACCCGTCTCGCATTCCCGGTCGCGATGGTGTGTATCGTGTTGGTCGCCGTCGATCTTCGGCCGGGCATTGTCTCCACCGGCCCGATCCTGCCGCTGATCCGCGAGGAATTCGGGCTCTCCCACACGGGAGCCTCGCTTCTCACGGCGATTCCGGACCTGCTGATGGGAGCGTTGGCGCTGCCGACACCGTGGCTCGCGCACCGGATCGGACGTGATCGAGCGATCGTTGGAGCCTTGGCGCTGCTTCTTGCAGCGACGCTCGGGCGGGCCTTTGCCCAATCGACCCTCTGGCTTCTCCTCACCACCGCGGGAGTCGGCGCGGGCATTGCCATAGCCGGGGCGTTGATCGCCGGATTCATCAAGGCGCGCTTTCCCACCCGGGCCGCTGTCGCAATGGGTATCTATGCCACCGCGCTGTCCTTCGGCAGCACCATCTCGGCCGCCCTGACCGGACCGGTCGCGGCGACGGGGGGCGGATGGAGGCTCGCATCCGGGGTCTGGAGCGTTCTCGGAGTGATCGCACTCTCGGCATGGCTCTACGTCGCGCGACGCGAGCGATCGGCGGACGCCCCAGAGTCGTCGCCCCGGCGATTTCCATTGCCTTTCGGCAATCGGACGGCCTGGCTCGTCGCCCTGTTCTTCGCCTGCCAGAATTTCCTTTTCTATGCGTGCATTACATGGCTCGCTCCCCTGTTCCGCGAAGGCGGGTTCGGTGTGACCAGCTCAGGGCTCGTTCTCGCGAGTCTCACGATCGCCTTCACGCTCGCCAATCCAGTCTTCGGCACGCTCAGCCGGAACGAGGACCGCCGCGGGCTACTCGCTCTGTCGGGGGTGCTGGCCTTTGCCGGCTTTGCCCTTCTGGCTGCCGCGCCTACCCGGTTCCCCTTCCTGGCGGTGCCGATCCTCGCGATCGGCCTTGGCGGTGCCTTCACGCTCGGCATGACCCTCCCGCTCGACAACACGCGCGAGCCTGGCGAGGCTAATGCCTGGAATGCCTTCGTTCTCACCGTCGGATATCTGATCGCCGCCGGCGGACCTTTCTCGGTCGGGGCGCTGCGTGACGCAACTGGCAGTTTCGTGCCCTCGCTCTGGATGCTCGCCGGTGTCGCGGCGCTCATGCTCGCCCTCACGCCCTTGTTGAGTCCGCATCGGCATCCATCGGAAGACGCCGGCGATTGACGAGCCGACGGCTCACCCGGAACTCGCAACGGCAATCAGGCCTTGGCGCGCTCGACCAGGCGCGCCGCGAGGTCACGCAGGAATGCAGGGTTCGTCAGCGTTTGGCTCACCATCAACCCACCCTCGAGCTGGGCGACCACTTCACCGGCGGCGAGGCTCCCGTCCTTTTCCCCTAGCGCGGTCGTGAGCCAGTCGATGAGTAAAGTGAAGAACGCCGACACACGCGGGCGCAGCACGGGAGGGATCCCGGCACTTTCTGCAGCCAAAATACCACACAGGCACATCAGGCCGTCGGTCTCATCGGCCTTCAGAAACAAGGCGGCGACTCGCTCGATCGCGGCATCCGCGCGCATTCTGGCAGGGTCGCCCAGAAACTCACGAGTGCGCTCGATATAGCGCTCGGCGATCGCGTCGACGAGCAGCTCCTTGCCCGGAAAGTGGTAGTGAACGCTTGAGCTCTTGATACCGACATCGGCGGCGATGTCGCGAAAGCTGAACCCGTTATAGCCTCCCTGTCGGACGCGCCGTTCGGTCGCGTCCAGTATCGCTTCTCGCATAACTGTTTTCCTATATCTAACATTAGATAGAGGATTGACCGGCGGCGGGCAAGGCGTCAAACGACATCTATCTAATGTTAGATAGATGAAGGACCGAAAATCATGACACAAAATCACATTGAGCGGCTTGCGTACGTCGTCGGCGGTTCGAGCGGCATGGGGCTGGCCACCGCCAAGCTGCTGGCAACCGAGGGCCTGACTACCGTGCTCGTGGCACGCGACCCTGCAAAACTGACGGCGGCCCGGGACGAAATCGAGCAAGCCGGGGGCCGGGCGGAGATCTTCTCAGCCGACCTTCAGAACGGCGAGGTGGTCGAGCGTCTGATCGCCCATATCGCGGCCGAGCAGCGCCCGATTGCGAAGCTGGTGAATGCCGCGGGCTATTTCTTCCCCAAGCCGTTCCTGGGCCATCAGGCTACCGACTATGACATCTATGCCGGCATCAACCGGGCCACCTTTTTCATCACTCAGGTTGTCGCCCGCAACATGGCCGCGAACGGCGGCGGCGCCATCGCTAATATCGGTTCGATGTGGGCCCGCCAGGCGGTAAAGGCGACACCGTCCTCAGCTTACTCAATGGCGAAAGCGGGTTTGCACGCCTTCACCCAGCACCTCGCGATGGAACTGGCCGACAGCAACATCCGGGTCAATGCCGTCGCGCCCGCCGTGGTTGTGACCCCGATCTACGGCGCCTTCATCGAGCCCGCCGAGATAGAGACCGCCCTCACGGGCGGGTTCGATGCCTTCCATCCGATCGGCCGGGTGGGCCGCGTCGATGATGTTGCGCAGCATGTTGCCTTCCTGCTGTCGGACAAGGCGGGCTGGACCACCGGAGCGATCCACGACGTCGATGGCGGCGTGATGGCGGGTCGCAACTGACCGGCATGGCCGGCGGGGCAACCCGCCGGCCATGCCGCGGCGGTGTGCCTATTTGTCCGCGAGCGGCGCCAGCGTCCGGTCGAGCGGGGCAGGCCCCCTGGTCGTTCGTTCCAGCCACGGGTACCGCAAGCCGCCCGTCCAGCGAATTGAGAAGTCTCGCTCGCCATCTTCGTCCTTGGCGCGAACGGTGATTGACTGTCCCGTCTTGGCGGCCGCGCGTATCGCGTCTTCAAGTGCCTCCCGAGAAAAGGTACGGCCTCCTACGGAGACCAGCGTCATCCGGGGCAACAGGCCTGCCTTGAACGCAGCACCCTGCCAAAGGACCGTGGTGATCTTACTCCCGCCAAGCGCGAACCCGACCGAGAAGCTATAGTCGGAAACGTCGTCCGCTTTGCCGACGGCCGCATCGTAAGGATTGGGCGTATCGCGCCACGCGAGGCGATATCCGCCGCGCTTGATCCAGTCGAGCGGAGCCGAACCATCCGTCGCGTCCAGATGGCGCCGCAGATAGTGCGCCCAGTCATAGGGAGCGATCGCATCCAGCGCCGTGACGACGTCGCTGAAATTATAGGTTACTTCCCCCCAATCCCCATCTCGCCCGCCAAAGAAGGCGCGTGCGAAATCGTCGAGCGAACGGGTGCCCTGCGTGCGCTCGCGGATCAGCTGGTCGATATCCAGCCAGAGCAGCGACCCTTCGGTGTAGAAGTCGAAGTCGCGTTGCCAGCTCGGCGACGGAGTGTTCCCCCGGAAGATGAGCGGGGTGACGGTCGTATCCTGTAGGGACCGCCACCGGCTGCCGGGCTGCCCCTCCGAATAGGTCGCGGCGAGCGATGCGAAGCGGCCAAGGATCATATCGCGCGGCAAGAGCCCTGAGCGCGCGGTCAGCACCGATTCCCAATAGCTCGTCTGGCCTTCATAAACCCAGAGCAGATCGTTCTGCATCGGTGCCCGATAATCAGGCGTCCAAAGATCAGCCGGCCGCCGGAATTTGCCGTTCCAGCTATGCGCATATTCGTGGGGCAGGATCGTCTGAGCATCCGGATTCTCGACCGGCGTCGTGAAGAAGGAAGGGCCCTCGAAATTCTCAGAACTGCGATGATGCTCGATGCCGCTGCCGCCACCGCGGGACGAGATGCTCACCAGAAAGGAATAGCGATCGAAATGGCGCGCGCCGTACAGGCGGTCGGCCTGTTCGACCAAGGATCGCAGCCCCTGCAAATGGGCGACCGAGACTGCGAGATTCTCGTCCTTCTCCGCGGCAGCGGCCAGGGAAACGTCGCGGCCGAGCTCGATCCTCTTTACATATTTGCCGGCGAGAACCGGGCTGTCGACGAGCGTGTCGAGCGCGACCTGTCCAAAGTCCGTCCTCTCGCCGATCATCGCAGAAGCGAGGGCGGTGGCCCCCGACCATCCGTCGGGCAGCCGCAGCGACGCCCTGACTGGGATATTTCTTACGAAATAGCCCGCAGGATAGAGCAGGAAGGACGACCATCTCAGCATCTGCGGCGCAACCACGCTGGCTGGCGACGCGAGGAACTGGAAATCAATCGTGAGTTCAGTGACACCCTCGGGCACATCGACCCGGAAGGCCGCAGGGTCGATCGTATCGCGCCGCCAGGCCAAGTTCATCCTGCCCGCCTTGATCTCCAGCCCGGCCAGCCGGTCGATCGGCCCGGATGGACGATGATCTCCCGGTATCCAGCTGGGATAGAGAAAATAGATGGGGCCTGACCTCGAGACCGGAATGACTTCGCGGACGGTCACAATCCCGTGCGCGATTTGCCTCGCATCGACCCCGAGCCCGACCTCGCCCGCAAACGGCCTGTCGGCAGCGGCGGGAATGGAACTGATGATCGCCACTGGCTGAGGCGCGCTGTTGCCCAGGTGACTCTGGGCGTGGAGTGGGGTGGCCGTGCTCAGGGCGAGCAACGGCAATATTGCCTGACGCAATTTTATAGCCTTTCGTAGGGGGGCGGTGACCGGACCACGCTGCGGCCCGGTGAAGATCAGCCGGAACCGTCCGGCGCAAAGTCCCGCTCGATCCGGCTGAAGCCGGCTTCGAGCCTCGCCCGAGCCTGCCCAGCTACTGCTGAGTCCAGGTTGAGGGTCGCGATTCTTTCTAACCCCTCATCCTGAAGGCGGCGCGATACCGCGCGCATCACATCTGGGGACTGGCAACGATAGGCAAGGCCCGAACTCGACCCGATGTCGACACCGGGAGCATCGATGTTCTCGATCCGCGTGTGAATGCCGCAAGCCGCGCGCAGGGTCTCGCGCCCCGACGCGAGGATTCCATCGACTCCCGGATCGCCTGGTGGAGAAAGGGATCCGGATGGCATCATCGGTGCTCGTGCCGTGGCGGCCACGCGCGTTGCAGTGCGTGGCTCTGTCGGCCGTAAACGCTGCTCAACAGGGGCCATCGCGTCCGGGCGCGCGATCGCCGGCGGCGGGGGAGGGGGCTTGGCCACGACGCGTGGAATAGCGGCGTAGGTGGATGCACTGAGGATCACGCCTGCCGCCGTCACCATCAGCGTGCCGCACATCCCGACCGCGCGGGTCGACTGCGAGGCGAAGGGCTGATTCATTTGCTCAAGCCGTGTCTTGACCTGGTCCACTGACCCTAAAAGGCAGGCTGCAGAATGCGGCGTGCTGGTCGCAGCCCGCACGAGCGCGAGGCCATAGGGGTGGAGGGCGCGCTCGGATTCATGGGAGAGGACGGTCTCGTCGCACGCCAATTCCTGGTCAGTCCGGAACGCTCGATAGGCCAGATGCGCGAGCGGATTGAACCAGTGAATCGCGACCACCATGATGGCGGCGGCATTCGCCCAGATGTCGCCGCGCACATGGTGTGCCGTCTCATGCGCCAGAACTAGGCGCACCTGCTCGCGGGAAAATGCATGGGTGAAATCGGCCGGAAGGAATATGCGTCGCCGCAAGATGCCCGTCGAGCAGGCGCCCGGGACGGTGGTGCTGAGCAACACCGAAATGCCCCCGGCGCGGGTGAACTCTCGGGCGCCAGCCTGAGCGCCGCCAAGAAAGCGGTAATAGCAGGCGAGTTGCCACAACAGGAACAAGACTACCCCAACGCCCCAGAAGACGAGCGCCGCGCCCGTCCAGTTCACAGCGGAGCCGGCCGTCGCGAGCGTCGTCTGCGCCATCGGCTGTAGCGAAGACGCGTCGGTCGCTGACGCCTTCCACAGCGGCAGAGTTTCGATGATCGGATGCGCCGGGCCGGCCATGCTCGGCAATGCTGGGGTTAGCATCCGGGCAAGAGGGAGTAACCAGAGCCAATATGCGACCCGAGCGCCAAACCGATGGCGGGCAATGGTCCGCAACATCAAGACGCCCAGCATCAATATGCTCGACGCAACGAGCGTCTCGACGAACCAGCCGATCACCGCTTCAGCGCCTGGAGCAGCTGTTCGATGTCATCGGCGTCTCTGCCGCTCACCTCGGCTCGCTTGACGAGATGCGCAACGAGTGGAGCCGCTTTTCCGTCGAACAGGCGATCGAGGAGATGCTGTGCCTCGGTTTCGACCAAGGCAGCACGATCCATTAGCGGGCGATAGAGAAACCGGCGTCCGTCGGCTTCGGCACCGATCGCTCCTTTCTGGACGAGACGTGCGAGAATGGTCTTCACCGTCTGCGCGTTCCATTGACGCCGGGGGAAGGCACGATCGGTGATCTGGGCGGCCGTCGCTGGCGCATCGTCCCACAGGATCTCGAGCACGACCTGCTCGGCTTCGGTGATTCTCTCAGACACGCCTGATTCTCCGTCTACACGCATAGACGTAACGTCTATGCGTGTAGACGTCAATGGGCCAGCCGGCCGAGCTTCGGCACTTGGGGCGTACTCGACAAGTAGCTCTCGAACGCAACCTAGTTCGCGAGCAACGCAGCCAGCGCACGCAGAGCAACGTCCAGATCGGCCTGTGACGAGGGTATGGCTGCGCGGAACGATGTGAATCCGTGGATGTTGCCCTTGGCTTCATAAAAGGAGACCGGCACGCCGGACTCGACGAGCGCACTGGCATAGGCCCGCGCCTGGTCTCGTACCGGGTCCAGACTTGCCGTCGTTATGACGGCGGGAGGCAGGGCTTCGAGTGAAGCGACGATAGGCGATGCACGCCAATTCTGAGGATCGGGGCGATAGCTGCCAGCGAACCAGGCTAGCATGTCCGACGTCAGGAAATAGCCCTCGCCGAACCTTTCGGCCGAGGCATAGGGCGTAACGAGATCGGTGACCGGGCAGATCGCCCAATGCGCCACGACCGGCAACTCGGCCGGGGAATCCCTAAGTGCAATCGTAGTGATGATCGCCAAATTGCCGCCCGCGCTTTCTCCCGCGAGTACCAGCCCCGTCACCTCGAAGCCAAGCATCGACGGATTGGCCGACAGCCATCGTGCTGCCGCCTCCGCATCGTCCGCCCCTGCCGGCCACGGATATTCCGGCGCCAATCTGTACGCGACCGACACCACGGGCAGCATGAGCGCGCGCGCGATCTCCACGCACAAAGGAGCATAGGCATCCAGACCCCCTACTACCCAGCCGCCGCCATGAAAGAAGAGCAATGCCGGGGAGGGGCCCCGATCCGATCGCGCGTCGAAGAGGCGCGCTTGCAACGCATGCCCGTCCGGGGTCTCGATTGTGAGATCGGAGGCGATGGCGATGTTGCCGGCCTGTACTTCGGCCTGGCTGTACACGGCTCGCGCGGCAACGCGGGCCTCAACCGGAGCGAGTTCGTTGAGCTTGGGCCCGGGAAGAGTTTCCAGGAAGGCGAGAAATCCGCGAACATCTTCGCGCACGAACGGATCAGTCATCTGATACTCCCGAATTCATGTGGGCCGGCGGAGGGTTATCCCGCCAATTTCTGGCTTCCGCGGCTTGGGATCGCGGACAGTTTCCTGTTCGGGCGACGCAGAGTCCTGGTTACAGGCTCTCCGCCGATCTCACCGGCTTCTCGCCGCCAGCGTCATATCTTGAAGTCGGCGGTACTATGCCGCTCGGGCATTTGCGTCTCTGCGGCGCTCGACACGGTATTGACGCGTCGCCCTCGGCCGACCGCCGGCCCTCGCAATCTGGTCCACCCAGCGCTCGAGATGACGATATTCGGTGACGTTGAGGAATTCTTGCGCACCGTAGGCGCTGGTCATTGTCGCGCCGTACCAGGGCCAGATCGCGATGTCGGCAATCGTATATTCGTCACCGATGATGAACTCGCTGGCCGCCAGAAGGGTATCGAGCACGCGCGGAAAATGCAGGAACAGCTGCTACCGATCTGTAACCGCTCCGCGCGCCTCAACGGATATCAGGCGATTCCTTCCCCTTCTTCAGGCCGGTTGCAAAGCATGTTCCTAGTTCTTCTCGCCTATCTCGGCGGCGCACTGACGATCATCAGTCCCTGCATCCTCCCCGTCCTCCCCTTTGTCTTCGCCCGCGCGGGGCAGCGTTTTCTGACCAACGGTCTCCCGATGCTAGTCGGCATGGCGCTCATGTTCGCGGTCGTCGCCTCGCTCGCGGCGCTCAGCGGCGGATGGATCGTCGCGGCGAACCAATATGGCCGCAGCCTCGCGCTCCTGCTTCTCGCTGGGTTCGGCCTGACGCTCCTGTTCCCCTCGATCGCCGATCGCCTCACCCAACCGATCGTGCAGCTCGGCAATCGTCTCTCCCAGGGCGCAGGAAATGCGGCCGGGATCATTCCGTCCGTGTTGCTGGGCGTTGCGACCGGCCTACTCTGGGCGCCGTGCGCCGGCCCTATCCTCGGCCTTGTGCTGACCGGAGCTGCGCTTCAGGGACCAAGCGCAACCACGGCCTTCCTGTTGCTTGCCTATGCCGCTGGTGCTGCCACATCGCTCGGCCTTGCGCTTCTGGTCGGGGGCCGTCTCTTCAAGGCGATGAAGCGCTCGCTCGGCGTCGGCGAATGGATCCGACGCGCGGCGGGTGGTGCGGTATTACTCGCCGTCGTTGCGATCGCGTTTAGCGCGGATACAGGATTCTTGTCGCGCGTGTCGCTCGCCGGCACCAACGCCGTCGAGCAGCGACTGCTCGACCGTTTCGGGATGAGCCGGCCGTCCGAACAGAGCGATGAATCCCTCGCCGTTGAAGGGACGCTTCCTTCCCTTTCGGGGGCCGTCACCTGGCTGAACTCCCAACCGCTCGACGCGAAGGCGCTCAAGGGCAAGGTCGTACTGGTCGATTTCTGGACTTACTCCTGCATCAATTGCCTGCGCTCGCTCCCTTATGTCCGGGCATGGGCGGAGAAATATCGTGACCAGGGCCTGGTGGTAATCGGTGTCCACACACCAGAGTTCGCCTTCGAACGTGACACCGCGAACGTGAAGAAGGCACTGGGCGACCTTGGGATCACCTATCCCGTAGCCGTCGACAACAACTATGCGCTCTGGCGGGCGTTCGACAATCACTACTGGCCCGCCCACTACTTTATCGACGCGCAGGGTCGCATCCGCCACCACCATTTCGGCGAAGGCGATTACGCCGGCTCCGAGCGCGTCATCCAACGGTTGCTTGCCGAGGCCCATCCCGGGCTCAGCGCCACCGGCACTGTCCAGGTTGCGGGATCGGGTGTCGAGGCGGCCGCCGCCTCCAAGGATGTCCGCTCGCCGGAAACCTATATCGGTTATGCGCGCGCCGAGCGCTTCACCTCCGGTAGTGTCAGCAAGGACGAGCCGAAACGATACAGCCTCACCAGGCAGCTCGGACTGAACGATTGGGGCCTGTCGGGCCGGTGGACCATTGGGGCGCAGAGCGCGACCTCGACGGAGGCGGGCGGACGGACTGTCTATCGGTTCCACGCCCGCGACCTCCACCTCGTGCTGGGCAGCAAGAATGGTCGCCCGGTCCGGTATCGCGTGACGATCGACGGGAAGCGGCCCGGCCAAAATCACGGCGCAGATATCAACGAGGCGGGTGAGGGATCGATCACCGACGTCAGGCTCTACCAATTGGTGCGGCAAAGCGGGCCGGTCACCGACCACGTGTTCGAAATCGCATTCCTGGATCCTGGCGCGGAGGCTTTCAGCTTTACCTTTGGCTAAGGCACGCGTCGTCGATCGCGTCCAGTGCCACAGTACGCGCTTGTCCCCGGTCGCCAGGATGGGCGGCGAGCGAAAGAGAATCATTAGGGCTTATGGCTGACCGTCGATCACCACCGTCCAGCTGATGGCCGAGGAGCGGTAGACAAGTCGAAATCGTGCGGCGGTCCGTTGCTCAAGCGTCGATCAGGCGCTTGCGGGTTTCCCTGAGGATCATGTCGGACAGCTCCGAATCCTGAACCAAGCGTGAGATAGTGATCGCGCCGACCATCGCAGAGAGTGCATAGGCCGCCTCCGCCCTGGCCGCTTCCGGCGACCGATCAGGCAGATGCTTTACGATCTCCTCGATAAGCCGCTCTACCCCTTCGGCCGCTGCGGCGCGTGTCTTTTCCTCCGCACGCATCAGCTCGCTACCCAACGCGGCGATCGGACACCCGCCAGCCCGATCGTCGCGGTGCCTCGGCGTCAGGTAGTTCGTGATAATGGCCTCGATCGCCTGCCCCGTGTCCGCTCGATGTGTCGCCCGCTCCGACGACGCAATCAGAGCGTCGAGGCCTGCGGTGCACGCTTCCGCGACCAGTTGATCCTTCGACCCGAAGTGTCGGTAGAAGCCGCCGTGGGTCAAACCGGCTTCCGCCATAACGTCAGCCAATCCCGTGGCGTGTATGCCGTACCGACCGAACCTCTGCGTCGCGGCCTTGATGATGCTTTTGCGCGTCTCAGCGGTCTCAGCTTTCGACCTTTTCATCCACTCCGACCTTTCGATCCCCTCTGCGAGCCCATCGTCTCAATCCTCCCATATTTAGGTGTCGATCGACATCTCAAATGTCAACCGACCCGGTCTCAACAACTTGACAGACCAGATGTTCCCCATCATCTATCCGGCGATAGAGGTCGATCAACATCTTAAAATGTGTGCTCGGCCGCGGGGCTCGCGTTAAACTGAAAGGGACATGAGTGCAGGAACCCGGCTATCGGATGAGCGCCGAGACGCTTCGCTGGACGGTATCGCAGGGCCGACGTCCGCGTATCTTGATCGTGATCGCCGCGCTTCTTGTCGCGGGTTCGGCCTGGTGGGGTAGCAGTCACCTATGGCCCGCACAGGCAACCGCCAAAGCCCCTTCGCCACCGACGGTGACGGTAAGCGTTCCGTTGCGCTATGACCTCGACACGCGTCTCGAGGCCCTTGGCCAATTCTCGGCGGTCAGCCAGGTCGAGATCCGCGCTCAGGTCGGCGGGGTCCTGACAGCGATCCGCTTCAAGGATGGCGAAGTCGTCCACAAAGGCGATCTGCTGTTCGTCATCGACCCGACACCCTACGAAATCAAACTTAGCCAAGCCAATGCCCAACTGGAGAGCGCTCGGGCGCGCTTAGAGCTGACCAATCGTCAATTGGACCGCGCCCAGACCCTCAAAAAGACGGATGCTGGATCCGGCGAGAACGTCGACCTGCGTCTTGCCGACCAACAGACCGCGCTCGCGGCGCTGAACGCTGCCCGGGCCGCCGTGCGCGATGCTCGCTTCGACCTAGACCGCACCCGGATCACCGCGCCGTTCACCGGCCGTATCGGCAGCCATCAGGTGTCGATCGGCAATCTTGTGGCGGGCAGCCGGGCGGCCAGTAGCCCCACTACGCTGCTCGCCACCATTGTTTCGATCGATCCGATCTACCTGAACTTCGATTTGAGCGAGGCAGACTATGCTGTCTTTCAGCGCGGGCGCGCCGGGCAGCGGGGACGCCTCGCCGAAAAGGTCACCGTCTCTCCCAGCGGCGAAGCTGCGTTCAACCGCCAGGGCGTGCTCGACTTCATCGACAATGCGTTGGACCGCTCAAGCGGCGTCATTCATGCGCGCGCAACGGTCTCGAACACCGATTTTAGGTTGACGCCGGGCGGCTTCGCACGCGTCCGGCTCGCCGTCGCGGCCCCGATCTCCCAACTGCTCGTGCCAGATGCGGCGGTTGTGGCCGATCAATCCGAGAGGGTGGTCATGACGGTCAGGGCGGACGGAACGGTCCAGCCCAAGATCGTTCAGATCGGTGAACTGCGTGGAGGGCTGCGAGTGATCCGCTCCGGCCTCACGGACCGGGACAAGGTGATAATCGGAGGTTTGACGGCCGCCAATCCCGGTTCGAACGTCGCGGCCAGCATGGGCGCGGTCCGCTTCGCAGCCGACCCCGAACAAGATTGAGTCGACAGCCATGCGCCTCACGCATTTTTTTATCGACCATCCGCGCTTCGCGACCGTCCTCAGCATCTTCGTCGTGCTGATCGGTTTGGCCACGCTGGCAATCCTGCCGGTCACGCAATATCCCAACATCGTTCCGCCAACCGTTCAGGTAACGACGGTATATCCGGGCGCCTCCGCCGACACTATTGCGCGCACGGTAGCCACGCCGATCGAACAGCAGATCAACGGCGTCGAAAATATGCTCTATCTAAGCAGCCAGTCGACTGGCGATGGCCGGCTGACCATCACTGTCACGTTTCGCATCGGTACAGACCAAAACGTCGCGCAGATGCTGACCCAGAACCGGGTACAAGACGCGTTGTCGCGCCTGCCCGAAGATGTTCAACGCCAAGGCGTACAGGTGCGCAAGACCACGCCCGCCATCCTGTTGGCCGTCCACCCATATTCGCCGGACAAGTCGCGCGACGCGCTTTACATGTCGAACTATATCACCTTGCAGGTGAAGGATGTTCTCGCGCGCCTCCCCGGGGTGGCTGATGTCCAATTCCAGGGCGAGCGCCAATATGCCATGCGTATCTGGTTGGATCCGGACAGGGCCGCCACGTACGGACTTAATTCGAGTGAAATCCTGGCCGCCCTGCGCGCGCAGAATGTTCAGGTCTCGGCGGGTATCCTGAATAAGCCGCCGGTCCCCGGCCACGCCGCTTACCAGATCAACGTCGAGGCATTGGGTCGCTTATCAACACCTGAGCAATTCGCCGACATCGTCGTCAAGTCTGACAGCCAAGGCAGGGTCACTCGCATTCGCGACATCGGCCGGGTGGAGATCGGCGCAGCGGACTACGGGTCGTCGGCTTACAAGGACGACACACCTTCCACGCCGATCCTCATCTACGCCCAGCCCGGCGCCAACGCGCTCGCGGTCGAGCGAGAAGTGCTCGACACGATGAAGCAGCTGAAGAAGAGCTTTCCGCCAGGGCTCGACTATCAGGTGATCTACGACCCTACCCATTTCGTGGGGAAATCGGTCGAAGAGGTAATCCTCACCGTCTTCATCGCAGTCGCGCTCGTGGTCGGCGTAGTCTATATCTTCCTTCAAACTTGGCGAGCGACCATTATCCCGGTCGTGGCGATCCCGATCTCGCTCGTTGGCGCGTTCACGATCCTCGGCGTGTTCGGCATCTCGATCAACAACCTGTCGCTGTTCGGCCTCGTGCTGGCGGTGGGGATCGTGGTCGACGACGCCATCGTCGTCGTCGAGAACGTCGAGCGAAACATGCGTCTCGGCATGTCGCCAAGGGAAGCGGCGCACCGTACGATGGACGAGGTCGGTGTCGCGCTCATCGCGATTGCTCTCACCCTATGCGCGGTGTTTGTCCCCGCTGCATTCATCTCCGGCATTTCGGGCCTGTTCTTCAAGCAGTTCGCCGTGACGATTGCTGCCTCTACCGTAATCTCGTGCTTCGTTTCGCTGACGTTGAGCCCCGCCCTGTGCGCGGTCCTTCTAAAGCCGCACGAGGCAGGGGACGGATCCAAGGGCGGCCGCATGCGGCGGTGCCTCCAGCGCTCGTTCGAGCGCTTCAACGCCGGCTTCGAGGCGATTTCGGGGCGCTATGGCCGGCTGACCGGGCGGCTAGTGCGCGCGACCTCGATCATGATGGTGGTTTACGCCGCGCTTATCGGCCTCACCGTCTTCCAATTCTCGCGCACCACGACCGGCTTCATCCCCGAACAAGATCAGGGCCTCCTCATCGCTCTGGTACAGCTTCCGCCAGGTGCGACGCTCGAACGGACCGACACGGTCGTTCGTGAAGCTGCCGACATCATCGCGAAGACGCCGGGCATCGAACATATCGCGCCGTTCGTCGGCCTGGATGCGACGACTACCACCGTCGCATCAAATGGCGGAACGATCTTCGTCGGCCTTCCCTCGCTCTATAATCACCACGTCCCAGGCGTAACGGCCCAAACGATGCTGGCGACACTGCGTCAGCGTCTGTCCGTCATCAAGGACGGTCGTGTGCTGGTGATTCTACCACCGCCGGTTCAGGGTCTGGGCAGCGCCGGTGGGTTCAAGATGGAGCTCGAGGACCGCGCTGGACTCGGATCACAGGCGCTTGTGAAAGCCGCAAACGCGTTGACGGCTGAAGCGAACAAGGACCCGGTGCTCGGCGGGGTGTTCACCCTGTTCAACACTGGATCGCCCTCGATCTATGCCAACATCGACCGCTTGAAGGCGCAGAAGCTCGGCGTGACTCCAAGCGACGTGTTTTCCACACTGCAGCTCTATCTCGGCTCCCAATACGTCAACGACTTCAACTATCTCGGGCGCACCTACCAGGTGCTCGCGCAGGGAGATGGAAGTTTCCGCCAGACGCCCGAAGACGTCGCCCGCCTGAAGACCCGCAACGCTTCCGGGGAAATGGTGCCGATCGGGACCGTCGCGGACATGCAGCAGCAGACCATTCCCTACCGTGTGCCGCGCTACAATCTCTATCCATCCGCCGAGATCCTCGGCGGTGCGGCGCCCGGCATATCCTCGGGAACGGCACTTGAGCATATGGAAGCGATTGCCAAGCGCGTGTTGCCACCCGGCATCACATTCGAGTGGACGGATCTTGCGTACCAGCAGAAGCTGCCGGGCACGCCTACTCTCGTGATCTTCGGCGCCGCGGCCCTGTTCGTCTTCTTGGTACTGGCCGCGCAATATGAAAGCTGGAGGCTGCCGCTCGCGATCGTCCTGATCGTGCCGATGTGCTTGTTGGCCTCCGTCACCGGCCTGCATCTACGCGGCATGCCGATCGACATACTAGCGGAGATCGGCTTCGTCGTCCTCGTGGGCCTAGCCGCCAAGAACGCTATTCTGATCGTGGAGTTCGCCCGCCAGAGCCAGGATGAGGACGGGGCCACCCCAGAGGATGCGTCCGTCCACGCGGCCCGCACACGTTTGCGGCCGATTCTGATGACTTCGTTCGCCTTCATTCTCGGCGTCGTCCCTTTGGCGATCGCGACGGGAGCCGGCGCCGAGATGCGGCAATCGCTCGGGACCGCGGTGCTGTTCGGGATGATCGGCGTGACTGCCTTCGGCCTGTTGTTCACTCCGGCCTTCTACACCGTCGTGCGCAAGCTCAGCGGCAAATCGTCCAAGCAGGTCGTCCACGTCCTCGGCAGGGAGGAACTTTCCTGATGCGCCCCGCCGGTTTAACGGTCACGATCCGTCTCACTAGCGTCCTGCTCACAACCGTTCTGTCTGGCTGCATGGTCGGTCCAGACTATGTCCCGCCGCATACAGCGCTCGAGCCGTTCCACAATCTTGACGCTGTCAAGCGCGGGCAAGCCGCGCTGCCAGCGCCGCAGATCGACCGCTGGTGGGACGGCTTCAACGACCCGATACTGGTCACGGTCGTACAGCGGGCTCTAGGCCAGAACCTCGATTTGGCGGCGTCGCTGGCACGGGTTGCGCAGGCACGGGCAGCCGCGCGCTACGCCGGTGCACAGCTCCTGCCGACCCTCGATGCCGATGCATCGGCGGCGGCGCGCCGCCAGAGCCTCAAGAGCTCGATCGGCTCACTCTCGAAGAGCTTTCCTGGCTTTGACAGGAACCAAAGCGAATACACAGTAGGGTCGTCGGCGAGCTGGGAAATCGACGTCTTCGGGGGGGTGCGGCGCGGCGCGAGCGCCGCCTCGGCAGAATTCGAGGCAGCACAGGCGGATCAGGTCGGAACCCGCATCACGGTCGCGGCCGATGCCGCGGACGCCTATCTTCAGATCCGCGGTTACCAGGCTCGGCTTCAGATGGCGCAGGCCCAGGTCGATACCGGCGCGCGACTCCTGTCTCTGGTGCAAGCGCGCCATCAAGCCGGCCAGGTTGACGGCCGGGAGGTCGCTCAAGCCGAAGCGCTGTACAGCCAGGCCCGTGCGACGATGCAGCCGTTGCGCATCGCGCTCGAAGCACAGTTGAACCGGCTGGACGTGCTGATGGGCGCGCAACCGGGATCCTATGCGCAGGAACTCGCACAGCCGACGGAGATTCCGGCCATTCCCGCGATAGGCGGCCCAGATACGCCGCTCGACGTTCTGCGGCGTCGGCCTGATGTCATCGCCGCCGAACGCCGACTCGCCAGCTCCAACGAACGCATTGGCGTGGCCATCTCGGACTACTATCCCAAAATGTCGCTGTCGGCCGCGCTTGGTTTCGACAGTTTGAGCGCTAATCATCTGCTTGCGGGATCTGCCTTCCAAGCGACCGGCGGCGGTGCCTTGCGCTGGCGCCTCTTCGATTTCGGTAAGGTCGAAGCAGAGGTTGCCCAGGCGCGGGGCGCCAATGCCGAGGCGCTGGCCCAATATCGCCAGACCGTCCTTAAGGCTGCCGAAGATGTTGAGAACGCCCTAGTGGCCCTGTCCCAAACGCAGGCTCATGTGGTCGAGCTTCAGGCCGAGGTCGATTCACTGGTCCGCGCCCGTGACCTGTCGGAGCGCGCCTACAAGGCGGGCTCGATCACGCTCACCGAGGTGCTGGACGCGGAGCGCCAACTCCTGGCGGCCCGTGATGAGCTCGCCGCCAACCGGGCCGATGCCGCCCGCTCGGCCGTCGGTATCTTCCGGGCGCTCGGCGGCGGATGGGTAGTTCCAAAGATCGGCCCCTGAGGGAGCGGTCGTGGTCGAGGGCGCGCGGCTGCGCCTCACTACGCTGCATAGTCCTTAGTCTGCTCCTTGCGGGCCGGATCGATGCCCAGCAGATAGTCGAGCGAGAATTTGCCGCCGCCGCGGAAGATGATGGGGAGCAGCAGGCCTGCCCAGCTCAGATGCGTCGGCCAAGCATCCGGATAGACGAACACCTCGATCACCGTCGTCATACCGAGCAGGCCCAGCGCGGCCACGCGATTGAAAAGACCGAGGACCAGCAGGATCGGAAAGAGATGCTCCTGATAGGTCGCGAGATGCGCGGCGTAATACGGCGGGACTAGCGGGATCTTATAGTCGGTCTCGAAGAGCGAATAGGTACTGTCGGTGATGTGCAGGAAGCCATCGACCTTCGTGCGTCCCGACATGAAGAACACGCCAGCGACGCCGAGGCGGGCGACGAGCAGAAGGATCGAGCCGGAAAAGCGATCGAGCCAGGTCCCGGCCCGGGCGTAGATGTTCATTGTATTTCTCCCTGTTGGTCTTGGGCGGCGAAAGCTCCCGCCCCGAGCAGTGAAGCGAATATCTGGGCAACGTCGCCGCCTTCGCCGGCGGCACGTTCGGCGGCATCGACCAATGTTGCGCCAGTAAGGAAGGCGCGGGTCGGGACATCGATGACCCGAACCTCGATCGCGTCCTCGGGACGGGTGATCAAGATGAGTTCTGGTGCCCAGACAATGGATTCCAGCGCGTCCTCCGACACCTGCGGCTGGTGCGCCAGCCACAGGCTGGCAACAGGCGCGAGCATCCTGGCGGTCCTGGTCGCCGGATGGTGCCGCAGGATCGCCTCGAGGTCGATCCCGTTCGCGAGCGCGCCTGGATCGAGCAGCGGCGCATCGGCGGCGAACAACGCCTCGACGACCAGCCGCTCAAGCGAGGCGACGGCTCCGAGATAGGGCGCCCCGGCGAACGCAGCCCACGCATCGACAAAGGCAGGGAAACGATCCCCGTACAGGCACAGCCGCGCTTCGCTAGGCGGCAGTGCGTCGACATAGGACGATGCGCAAGCCGCAAAGGCATCCTCTCCGACCAGCGCAGCCACCACGGGAAAATTGGCGAACAGGGCATCACGCGCCGCCTTGCTCGCGGTGTTGCGATGGATGGTGAGCGCCCGACGGACAGCGGGATCCGCGACCGCGTCCGGAGCAGCCAGCATCGCACCGAACGCCTGTTGGAAGTCGGCGGCTTCAAGCATCGACCGGCTCCCGCTGGATGAGGAGCAGATGAGCGCGATCGCGCTCGAGCATCAGCTCTGGGAACGGGGGTATGTCGTCGTCGCGCTCGATCAGCGTTGGCCGTGCGCCGGTGCGGGCGATCAACCGCTCGTAGAGCAGCCAGACAGGATCTGAGATCGGCGCGTCATGGCTGTCGATCAGCAAGCCGCTTGCCGGGTCGGGATCAGGACGATGCCCGGCGAGATGGATCTCGCCCACGAGTTCGGCAGGGATTGCGTCGATCCGCGCTTCGGCCGAGAAACGGAGGTTCGACGCGCTGACGTAGATGTTGTTCACGTCGACCAGCAGACCGCACCCCGTGCGCCCGGCGAGCTCGGCCAGGAACGTCGCCTCGTCCATCTCGTGACCGGGCAGATCGACATAGAGCGAAGGGTTCTCGACCATGATCGTGCGCCCCAGCGTATCCTGGACGCGCGACACGTTGCCGATGGTGATGTCGAGCGCTTGTCGCGTCCGAGGGAAAGGGAGGAAATCCGAATGATGGACGCCCTCCCATTTCTGCCACGCAAGATGGTCGGAAATAGCCGCCGGGCGGATCAAATCTGAAAGCGCACGCAATCTCCGGAGATGATCTTCCGCAGGCGGTTCCACCGACGCGAGCGAAAGGCCCACGCCGTGAAGCGAGATCGGAAAGCGCTCCGCAAGCGCGACGAGCGCCCGAAGCCGAGGGCCGCCGTCGACCATATAGTTCTCGGCATGGACCTCGAACCACAGGCCCGGGTTTCGCGCCGTCAGCGCTTCATCGAGATGCTCGAGCTTGAAGCCCAGGCCTGCGGTCATGGTCATCGAACGGATTCCTCAGGCGCCCGGGGTCAGCGAGCCGAGGCCCTTCGGCGTCTTGATCTTGGCGCAGGTGCCGGCCGGCACGAGCTTCCAGGCGTCCTTCTGATAGTCGATCTTCGAGGTGCCCGCGCAGGTGGTGCCGGCGCCGGCCTTGCAGTCGTTCTTGCCGGCCTTGGACACGCCGTAGCATTTCTCCATCGGCTTGCTCGCCTGGGCGTGGGCGGCCGTGGTGGCGCCCGCGGCGAGCGACGCGAGAAGCAGGGCACTGAGGGCGGTCGTGGTACGGTTGGTCATCTTGCAGTCTCCAATCAGCCTCGCATGCGGCGATCCACCGGGAGATGAATCGCCGCACGGTGGCCCGGGAGGCTGATAGAGTCGGACCACGACGATGGGTCCGCTCGGGCAGGGGTTACGGTTACACTCGGCTGCGCAAAATAGATTTTATGCCTGTCTGTAACCGTGGGCCACTCGGCGGCGAAAACATCGGTGCCACTTGGCAAAACGCTATCTCTATTCAGGAGTATCCCATGAAGACCTTCAAGACCGGCGCCGCCATCGCCTCTGCCGCCGCCATGTTCGCCCTGTCGGGCCTCGCGACCACCGCTCCGGCGTACGCTGCGGGCGCGAAGGCCGCCAAGGTGCAGCCGTGCTACGGCGTCAACTCGTGCAAGGGCACGTCGGACTGCAAGTCGGGCACCCATGACTGCAAGGGCCAGAACGACTGCAAGGGTCAGGGCTTCAAGGACATCACCGCCAAGGCTTGCAAGGCGCAGGGCGGCAGCCTCACGCCGAAGGCGGGCTGAACACCTACCACGCCTGGTTGGTAGACCAGGCGATTTTGACCTAGGTACCGCCCGGCGGCGTTTCGCGGCCGGGCGGTATTTCCGGTATTGCTCTTCGGCAAAGCGGTCGCTTCGAGCCGCCCGATAAGGCGTGTGCCTGTTGTGGACACAGCGCCTCTGGCCGGAAGACCGCGCCCTGGCGGGCGTCCTCCTCCGCGAACGTACAGCTCGAACTTTCACCGCACGATCACTGCCCCTCTTGTCCAGAAGCGTATGTCGTCGGGGTCCGGCTCGGATGTCGAGCAAGGGCCCTGCATCAAATTTGTACTAGGTCTCGCGCCGTCGCCCGGCGGTCGACCGATATCCCCTATACAGAAAGGGACCGGCCTTAACCGGCGAGCGCTCACCAGCGTGATGTCAGCGGCAAAACTAAACGGGCCAACAGCACGATGAGACCACAGCCGAGGGTGTACCAAAACACGATGTAGAATGGATCGTCGCTTGGGCAATGGAACGCGAAAATGAACGCGCCCCACGTAGCCGCAGCCGCGCCGACAGCGACGGCACTTCCCTCACGATCGGTCGGCGCTCCTCGTCGCATCATAAGCCCGAGCGCGATCACTGGCGGGAGCGACAGGATCGTCATGACCGTCAGACATTCGACGCCCATTTGCCACATCAGCCGATCGATCAGTCCGCCCAATCCCTGACCGGCGACGTCGATCACCCAGCCCAGAACGAATATTCCGCCGACGATGAAAGCCCAACGGCGTAGGCCCTTTCTTGGGGACGAGACAGGGTTGAAGGAGCGAAGCGCCACGTCCACGCCGAGCAAAGCGAGGACCGCAAGACCGCCCATCTTCCACCAGAATGCTGCGCGCCCGAGAGCAACGCCGATATCGGGCCGCATGGTGCCAAGCGCCAAAAAGCCGGCAAGCTCAATCGCAGCCAGCCCAAGCAGGATAGCAGTCTGGCGCCCCGTGCTTCGCCGGCGCACCGGGCGGAGATCATCTACCAGCTTATCGATCACGAAATCATTCGACATCAGCCTGCTTCTGAACAATCGCCGCCAACCGCGCCAGCCCCCGATGGATATTCACTTTGATCAGCGACCCCGATTGGCCGGTCCGCTCCGAAGCTTCCTCAACCGAATAGCCTTCGATTTTCACGAGACGGATGGCCTCCGCTTGGGCAGGCTTCAGCTCGGCCATCAGCTCCCTCAGTACCACCGAGCTCGTCACACTGCTCTCATGGTCTTCAATGGCAATATCGTCGGGAAGTTCCTCCGTCGCCGATCGGCCCATCGAGCGCAGGCGGTCAATCCACTTGTAGCGAGCAACCGCCATCAACCACGGTTTGAACGGTCTTTCCGGATCATAAGTATGACGCTTCTCGTGGATCGCAATCAACGTGTCCTGCACCGCATCCTCGACCATCGCGGGAGGAAGACGCCGTGCGTAGAACCGGTTCAACCACGTCCGGACCTCGTCGAGCAGCCGGCGATACGCGGCTGCATGCCCCTCTTGGGCTGCGGCCATCAATCGACCCCATTCGTCCGCCGTCTCGCTCATCGACGACACCATCGGAAACCGGATGACGTCGGCGCCGGGCTGACCGAAGAGAGGGCGTGGGCAGGGATGCACCAGACACCGTTCGGCACGAACACGTTTACGGTTACACTTGATTGCCAGAGAATCCGCCGGCGACGCTTACCCATCAGCGCCAGACTTACTCTCGTGACCGCCCGCCCGATCGTTCTGTAAGGACTACCGCACATCAACGAGCTCCCTAATTCCGCCGCTTCTGCGCATGCCGGTCGGATCCGTTCCAAATACGGTCCGGAAGGCACGGCTAAAGTGACTGCGACTGGCAAAGCCGACGTGACTCGCGATGCTGGATACGGGCAGCTCCGTGGAAAGCAGGAGATCCCGCGCTCTGTCGAGGCGCGTGCGCGCAACGAACTCCATCGGCGGCGAACCGACCGTTTCCGCAAAGGCCTTGGCAAATTTTGACCTGCTCATCCCCGCCACGCGGGCAAGCTCACCGAGCGTATGGTTCAACGCGGGATTCTCGACTACCAGAGCCACTGCGCGCGCCAACGACGGCCGCTCGAAGAGACCAGGCAAGGTCTTTTGAGATCCTTTCTCCTCGGCAAACTGGCGCAGCGCGACGATCAGGCACGACTTCATAAGCGATCCTATCAGCGCCTTGCTTCCCAAGGACATGACACTCGTTTCGTGCAGCATCGTGTCGAATGCGACATGCACCATCGGTTCGTTTCCGAGGTCGGAACAAACCGCCTCCGTGAGGCCCTCGAACGGACCGAAAGATCCTCCGATATCCGCCCTGATCTGCCCGCATGTCACAACCACGCTGCTTGGATCACCCATCGTCGCGTTATAATGCAACAGGCCGTCGCGCCGCCTGCTGCAGGTCTCCGCAGGCGTGAAAATCCTCGACGGCGTCGGTGAGCCCCCCATGATCTGCTTTACGTGAGGCGGGATCAGCACCACGCTACCAACACGGGCTTCCAGGCATTGGCCATTGGCCATTCCGAGATAGAGCGTGCCGGTCAGAACGTAGTGGATCTCGATAACGTCCAGGGGCTGAATCTCGATCGCCGACTCCGAGGTAAACTCGCAGACCGCGAATTCCTTTACGTCCACCGCGAGGGCGGCGAGGATCTGGTTGATCGCCATATCAGT
>MSXQ01000035.1:0-4599 GCA_002083645.1 Proteobacteria bacterium ST_bin13 | reverse complement strand
CCGCACCGAGCAAGGGGTGCCAAACGTCCTTGCTGATCACCCAACCCACCCGTGCTCCCAGAACAACCAGGATCGCAACGCAGAACCCTTGCGACAGGATGATCGCGTGCGTGATTGGCAGCCATGCATGGCCCGCTGCCCAGAACAATAGGACGGGCACCATCACCACGCCCAGAACGGGGTAGCAGAGTTTCCATGCTGTCCGCACCGATGCTTGCGTCAGCATCGGTGCTCCGGTCGCGATCGAGTGAGCCACGAGCTCGGCGAGCACGCGGGCGAGGGTCATGGCCATCACCGATCCGAACAGCACGATGGCCGCCTTGAACGGCGCTGCGGGCTGCGAACCGGTGGCTAGCAGCAGGCTGAGCACCATGATCGCGCCGTTGATCAGTCCGAGCGCCGCCTGTTCGAGCGGGCGCCACAGGAGGGTTACCTGCCCCAACAGCTTTTCGGTCGAAGCGGGAACCCCCTTAGACATGGTCGGCGACTCAGCGATAGTCCGCGGTCGCGAGCTTTTCGAGAATGCGATGCGCCGTCTCGTAGCCGCTGTTCTGGTTCTGGCCGGTGATCAGATTGCCGTCGATCGTGGTGTGGGTGGCGAAGGGGTCGCGCCACGCGTGCTGGCATTCGAAGATCGCGCCGGCTTTGCGCAGTTCCTCCTCGGGGTGCTTGGGCGTCACCGCGATGCCGAAAGTGTTGATCTGATCATTGGTAACGCCGGTGACGCGCCGTCCCTTGACCAGCAGTTCGCCGTCGGTCCCTTTTGCGGCGCACAGGCCGAGTGCGCCGTGGCACACCGAGCCAAGGATATTGCCCTGGGCGTTCGCGCGCGTGACGACATCGGCGAGCATTTCGCTCTGCATCAAATCATAGGCTGCGCCCCAGCCGCCAGCCATGAAGATCACGTCGTAATCGTCGGGATTGATGGTCGCGATCGGCAGCGATTTCATGAACTTCGCCATCGCTTCGGGATCGGCAATGAAGCGTCGATCGTCGGCGCAGGCCAGCGGCCAGTCCCAGGAGGGCGGCTGCAGCGGGATTTCGCCGCCCTTGATCGAGGCCATGTCGACCGTGAGCCCGGCATCAATGAACGCATAATAGGGCACGGTGAATTCCGAACCAAAGGCACCGGTCCGCTTGCCAGTGGGGTCGAGCGTGTCGTGGCTGGTGCACACCACGAGCGCGCGTTTGCCCGGCAGATGGAATTCGGGGATGGTATAATGTCGATGCAGACCCATTGCCCGCAGGATCGCCGGAAGATTGATGGCAATCAGGGCGACGACCGCCACGAGGATGACGAAAGCAGCGATGAGCCAGATCATGCGTTCACTCCGTATCGTTGACGACCGCGTCGAGCGCTTGACCGGTTGTCACGCTGGCTTGGGGCGCCCGGCCAGCCTCACGGTCCGGAACAGCAGGTAGCCGAAGGCCACAAACGCGAGCCCGAGACCGAGCAGATAAGGCCAATATTTGTGCAGCACTCCGGAAACGAGCTTGTTGGTGAGCTGTTTGATAGCGGAGTCCCCCGCTTCCAGCTCGACCACGCCGACCTGCTGCGAGTAGCTTGCGTATTCGGCCTTCATGCTTTCGAACAATTTGGCATTCTTGGCGGACAGGTCATTCGTCTCGCCCGGATCGACCGAAATATCGAACAATCGCCACTCGCCATCGCCGCGCGGTGGGAAGTTGCGGGTTATCTTCCATTTGCCCCGGTAGAGCGCGGCATTGCCGCTGACTTCGAAACCGAAGCTCTCATCCTCGGCATAGGTCTCGCCGGATTCGCCCGACAGCATCGGAAACGCGCTTTGGCCGTAGAAGATGGCAGGGTTGTATTCGACTTCGGCCGCTTCAAGCAACGTGGGCAGAAGGTCGGCAACGTGCATCGGCGCGTCCACGATCCCCTTCTGGCTGATTCCCGGCCCCGCAACCACCAACGGCACGCGCAGGCCGCCCTCGCTCGCGTAGAACTTGTAGAGGTTGAACGGTGCCGCAGAGACCGATGCCCATTCGGGGCCGATCGCCGTCAGGCTTCCGGGCTGCCCCATATTTTCGGACGCAGTGTTGCGGCCTTCCATCCAGTTGACCAGCTCAACCGCAGCGCCGGCAACGCCTTCCAATCGGGTCATCCCCGATTCCGGGCCATTGTCCGAAGTGATGACCACGATGGTGTTTTCAAGCTGCCCCGCTTCATCGAGGTGTTTCATCAGGCGGCCAATGTGGAAGTCAGCGGCCTCCATCATCCCGGCATTGACCTGCATCTCGCGTGCCGCCACCCGTTGTTCGCCGGGCGAGAGACTGTCCCAGCGGCGATGGGCTTCGGGTGCCGCTTGCAGCTTGGTGGTCGCCGGGACGAGACCCAGCTTGATCGCACGCTCGTGGCGCTGCTTGCGCATGAGGTCCCAGCCGCCAGCGAATGTGCCGTCATAGCGTTCGATAAACGACGTCGGCGCATGAACAGGGATATGGACCGCTTGCAGCGCGAGGAAACCGAGGAACGGCTTATCGCTGTCGCCCTTGTCGATATATTCGATCATCTTGTCGACCAGCGAGCGCGATGAATACCAGTCTGACGGCAGCTCAGTGGGCTTGCCATCCTCAAACCAGGCCGATTCTTTGTGCGCGGGCAGATAGGATGATTTGTCGTAATTGCTGCCGCCAGTGGCATCCATCACGAATGAGCGATCAAAGCCGAAGGCGTTGGGCAGGTTTGCCCCGACCTCGCCGATCCCCCATTTGCCGGTCACGTAGGTTTGGTAACCGGCCGCCGAAAACAAGGTGCCGATGGTGTGCTGCTTCTCGTTCCAGACCATCGAATAGCCCGGCAGCGAGCGCATTTCGGGTTTCAGAGTCTCGACCAGCGTGCCCATGCCGACCTGGTGATTGTCCATCCCCGTCACGAGCATCGCCCGGCTCGGCCCGCAGAAGGGCGAGGTATAATAGCGCGACAGCATCGCGCCCTTGCGCGCAAGCCCATCGATGTTGGGTGTGCGCGAATTGCTGCCATAGGCGCCGAAATCGGTGAAGCCGACGTCGTCGAACAGCACGATCAGAATATTGGGACGGCGGTCATTTGCGAGCGCGGGCACGCTCCCTAGCGATGCCGCGACGAGGCAGGCAGCAAGCTGCAGCTTGATCTTCACCGATACGTCCCCTTTCGTAACGATCGCCCCCGCGACCACAGCTTGTCTTGTCCGCACCGCCGAGGGAGCTGACTTGCAGGGTCGTCAAAAGGTTCGCCCACATCATGTGCGACAATGGCCAGAAGCTGAAGTTCAGCTTCGGCCAAAGACCATTCAATTTTGACCAGGCTGGTCGGTTGGGCGGACGCCCGATCGGAACGCGCTTGGTGCGATTCCCGACCATTGTTTGAAGCTGCGGGTGAAGTTCGACGGCGTGTCGAAGCCGAGTTCAAAGGCTATCGTCGCGATCGATAGCGTCGGATCGGACAACAGCTGCTGCGCCTTGCCGTAACGCGCCTCCTGCACCAATCGCCGGTAGCTGGTGCTGCTCCGCGCGAGCTGGCGTCTCAGGCCGCGTTCGGAATGGCCGAGCGCCGTCGCGACTTGCCCGATCGAGGCGGCAAACATACCGCTTTCCTCAAGATGGCGCAGCACTTGCCCGGCCGCGCTGCCGCCGGTTCGGGCCTGTCCCGCCAGCCGCTCACACAGACCGAGCAGCTGCTGCAGATTGATCGGATCATGGGTCGGCAGCGGCGTATCCAGCACGCTGGCAGGAAAAATCAAGGCATTGCGCTCCGCTTCGAAGCGCACGGGGAAAGGAATTTCCGGCGCGACCTGATCCCAGCCCTCAGGCTTGGCGACGACCAGTTCTGCCCGTTGCGTGACCTGAATTCCTTGTAGCAGCGCCCGGAAGATCCCGTCGCACACGACAAGCGCGCCGCTGGTCGCGAAATAAGCGATGTCGCCGAGCGGCCAAGTCGGGTGAATCGACACCGAAACTTCGCTGCCCGTGCCGCCAGCCGGGACTACCGGTCCTTCTAGGGCCAAGGCCGGGAACGTCAGACGCAGAAACCGGCCCAGCATCTGGATCGCATCCGCAAAGGAGGCCGCATGCATCGCGGCAAGAAACGGCAATCCGACTTGCGACGCCCGGAACCGCCCGGCCAGTCGCACGCCGATATGGGGATCGCCGCTGGCCGCGATAACATTGAGATAGAAGCGGCGAAGCTGGCCGAAATCGCCGCGATGATGCGGATCGACCAGCAGCGCCTCGGTCAGCCCGGTGCCCTCAAGCAGGGCAGCCGCCGCGATCCCGTCATCGCGCAGCGCCCGGAAGACGAAGCCCGGGTAATTCATGGGCAACGCCGTATCGAGGGGTGTCAGCATATGGGGGGCCATAATAAGCGCGCCGTTCGAGGGAGCAATAATGACAGATAAGGACTCTTTAGGGTCACGTCCGCAGCGACATCGGAAATCGCACATACATCATCACCACTAGCCGGATGACCTCGGGCAACGAGTTAAAACGGCGGAAAGGGGCGGTGGGCAGGGCTCTCGATTTGCGGTTCATGCGCTCTTGTTAGCGGATGCCCGGCTCGTCTGACAGAGCCCCCACCCGCGCTCAGAAGGCTCACGTTGA
>MSXQ01000001.1:0-179536 GCA_002083645.1 Proteobacteria bacterium ST_bin13 | reverse complement strand
CGTCTCTCGACGATGCAGATCGAGCTTTGAGCGCGACGTTCAGCTGGCGAGCGACTGCCACTCAGCCATTGCAGCTGACCGACGTTTTTTGAAGGTTTGGCGATCAACGATGTGGCGTTCAAGATTGAAGTGATTTTGGACGTTGGCATGGACCGAGGCGAATTTTTGCAGCGTCTTCATTCGCCTGAACCGGAGCATTGCGCGCTCCCTTCGTCGAAAGGGAAGATGACTGTTTTCAGCCCGGTTGTTGCCCCATCGGCCCATCTCGCGACGCTCCAGATTTCCCAGTACTCGCATGGCGGCGGGGTAGGATTTGAGCCCGTCAGTGACGATAGCATCGGCCTGGCCGTGGCGCTTCAGCGCCTTCTTCATGAATGCAAGAGCGGCTGATTTGTCCCGCTTTTTCGTGACGTAGCTCTCGAGGATCTCGCCTTCGTGATCGACGGCGCGCCACAGGTACACCATCTCTCCATTGAGCTTCACGTACATCTCATCCAGGTGCCATCGCCAATGGCGGAACCCTCGCATCCGGCTGACACGCTGCCGGCGAATATCGCCCGCGAACATCGGGCCGAATCGGTTCCACCACATCCGCACGGTTTCGTGGCATAGGTCGATGCCGCGCTCGAATAGCAGGTCCTCGACGTTCCGCAGCGACAGAGGGAAGCGCACATACATCAGCACCACCAGCCGGATCACCTCGGGCGACGAGTTGAAACAGCGGAAAGGGGAGGGAGGTTTAGCTCTGGATTTGCGACTCATCCGCGCCCGTTACCAGCTGCCCCATTCGTCTGACAGTGCCTATGCCGGGCCTCAATAAATGAACCGGCAGGCTCAACTTCGGGGAAAACCATCTGCGTGAAATCGAACAGATAACGACGCGCATGCTCGAAAGCCTTCTGGCGCAGTTCGGCGCGTACGACGTTAGGATCAGTCATTCCCCGCGCCTCCTCAGGATCGCTAGCTCCGCGTCAGTCAAGGGCGGCACCACAGTCTCAACGACCTGATCGCTTCCGCACACCGCCGACCGGATCTGCTCGGCGAGCGCGATCGCGCGCAAATTGCCCTTCGTCGCTTCAGTCGCCAGTTGGCGATAGGCGATGTCCTGATTGGTCAAACGCTGTCGTTTTCCAGCGATCGTCACCGGGCGTGGCGTATCGAACGCCTCACGAAACAGGGTTGCGCGATTCTTCGCACCACGGGGGCGTCCTGGTCCGCCCCGTTGACCTGCCACGAAGCGGCTGTGCACCGGCGGTTTGCCATACCCAACCTCATACGTAGCGCTATCAGGGGAGCTGGAGTCTGTTGAGCGGCCCTCACCCAGCAGGTCCGCCAACACCGATGTATCGACGATGCCGGGAGGCACCTGGTCCTTACCAGGCATGACAAAACGTCCCAATTGCCGGGAACTGGCTCGACCAAAAAATCAATCGTGTTCGATCTGAAAAGCGCACTATTTCCCCCTTGTCTCAAACGCTTTGGCGTTTGCTTTCAAGGGGGCAGCGATGGCGTACCCCGCTCGCGACCAATGCCGCGAGCCCTGATTGCTGATCTATCTCAACGCTCACATTGCCTTTCGGTCAAGCGCTTTTTGCATGGTTCAAAGGGCCGGCCGTTCCCGTAAGCACGGCGAAAATTCCCGTTTTCGTTACCGGGAAAAGCCCCCCGATCAGGTCAAAATCTGCCGAAAAACAGCCCTTCCGGTGCGAGGAATCTGGACGGATTCCCCTTATTTCCCGTTATTTCGGCAGTCGATCAGCGGCCACCTTCCCTGAAGGGCAAAAGGTACTGGGCGCATGAGGCGAAGAGAATTTCTCTGAAAAATACACATTTCCGGTTTGCAGCTGACTCTCTGCACTACCGAAAGGAACCGAAAGTGCGCGAATTTGCGCCATTCTCGGGGTAATTTCCCAGCTATTTGAGTATGTTAAGACCATATGGCGGAGCGGGAGGGATTCGAACCCTCGATACGCTTTTGACGTATACTCACTTTCCAGGCGAGCGCCTTCGACCACTCGGCCACCGCTCCGCATGCACTGGAAGGGGGCGAGCCGTAGCTGGGCGGGACGCCTTCCGCAAGCTTTGTTGGCGTGCCATGATGATTGCCATGATCAAGCTCCTCACCACCGCGCTGTTCGCCATCCCGATGTCGGCAGCTTCCGCGCCAAGCGCTGTACTCTCCGCAGCACCGATCGCGCCCGCCCCAATCGTTCAATCTGCAGAACCGGCGGTGCCGTCTGGCTGGGCTGGAATTCCCGATGACGATCTGATGCTGATCGATTTCGCCGATGGCAAGCGCGTGACCATCTGGATGGCGAGCAGCTTTGCGCCGGTGCATGTCGCCAATATGCGGAAGATCGCGCGGGCGGGCTGGTGGAATGATGCCAGCGTTTACCGCGTGCAGGATAATTATGTCACGCAATGGGGCGACCCGACCGAATCGAAGCCGGCGGCTACCGGGATCGTTTTGGCACCGCCCGCCGAATATGAATGGCCGGCCGCCGGCACCATGCTGACGGCCAACCCATATCGTGACGCTTATGCCAGCGTCACTGGCTTTTCAGCCGATGGCTGGCCGCTGGCTGGCGATGGCAAGCAGCAATGGCTGCCGCATTGCTATGGCATGGTCGGCGTGGCGCGCAATCTGGCCCCCGATACCGGCACTGGTGGGGATCTTTATGCGGTGATCGGCCATGCCCCACGCCATCTCGATCGGAATATTGCGGTGGTGGGTCGGGTGATTGAGGGGATGGCGGCGCTATCAGCGCTGCCGCGCGGCACGGGCGGTGGGCTGGGGCTGTATGAAAATCCTGCGCAGCGCGTGCCGATCGTCCGGGTCACGATCGTCAGCGATTTGCCGGCCGAGAATCGCCCGCATTTTGAATTTATGAAGCCGACCTCGCCCGACTTTGCGCGTTATCTGGAAGGCCGGGCCAATCGTCAGCCGCCCTTTTTTACCGTGCCAGCGCATGCCGTGGATTTGTGCAATCTGCCGGTGCCGGTGCGTGCCGTGAAGCGTTAGGCCGCCAAGCGGTAAACCCCTTATTTGCCGACCCAGTCGGCGACCTCGGCGGCGACCCGGTTGGCGGCGGCGTTGATTGCTTCGCTGCAGTTTTCCGGCGTCACACTGCCAATTGGCGTGCGTGCTTCGAAACGGCGTTTTTCAATCGTCTTGGCATCAGTGCGGCTGAGCGTTGCATCATAGGTAACGACCGCTTCGCTGGTTTCGGCGTCGATGCCGAAATTGCGCAGTTCGCCACCCAGACGGGCACCAGGATCATAGAGCGACTGGGCCGGGGTCAGCACCACGCGGCCAGTCTTGGCGCCGATTGTGTCGGCGAGCAGGCGGGCAAAGAGCCGGGCGGGGGGCTCAGCCCATTGCGCGTCCTTCACATAGGCAATTGAGGTTGGCGAGGTCTGTACCGGTACGTGCGCCGTGGCGATGGCGGCGGGAACGCTGGGCAGCTGGATGGTGATGGTGCTGGTATTGGCCGAATTGCTCGTTTGGCCCGGCGTCAACGGGGTTGCCGCCGTCAGCGTGAGCAAGGTCGGCGGCGCCGGCGCCCCAAAACTGATACAGCCAGCGAGGGTCGCCATCGCCAGTCCAGCGGGCAAGAGCTTGATCGATCGGACAATCATGGCGGGCCTCATTTTTTCGGTGCTTTGGGCGTTTTGCCGGGGGTGTAGACGGGCAATTTGGGGGCGCCCAGGATCGACCCTGCGCCGCCCTGATCAATTTTTTCGGCAACCGATGTCAGGGCTGCGGCCATCACGCGCAAATCACGCACCAGCTGGCCAACCTCAGGAACGGTCTGTTTGGAAAAGGTCTGCACGCCGGGCCGGGCATCGCTGACCAGGCCATCGAGTTGCTCCAGGCTATGCTGGGCTGAGGCGATTGCCTTGTTGAGATTGGCGGCGACGGGCTTGATATCGCTTTTCAGCAGCCCGTCCGCTGAATTGGCCAACCTCGTGATGGCGGCCGCAGCCTCCCCGCTTTGCTTGATCGTCTTGCGGGTTTCGGCGATCGTTTCGCCGAGATCGCCCGAATGATCGGCCAATGCTTTGGTGACACGATTGGTATTTTCCAGGATTCCCGTGATCGAAGCGACATTCTTGTCGGACAGCACCTCGGTCAACCGATCGGCCAGGTGAGAGAGTTTTTCGAGCAATTGCGGCGCTGAGCTCAGCAGCGCGCCCAGACCGCCCGCGCGGGTGGGAATGACGGGAACGCCGAAGGGGCAGGCGCTTTGCGGATTTTCAACCGGGCAGATGATTGGCGGCGCATCCTTGATCGCGCCATCGAGCTGGACGGTGCTGGTGCCGGTGAAGCTGCTGGAAATGGAGGCGGTGGTGCCGGTGACGACCGGCGTTTCATCGGTCACGCTGATCCGCACCCGCACAAATTTCGGGTCGCGCTTCCACACCGAAATGTCTTTGACCTGACCAGACGGCACCCCGGAAAACGCAACAGACGATCCCTTTGCCAGCCCGTCGACCGATTGTTTGAAGAAGATGTCGAATTCGCGCTCGCTGCCGCCGTTCAGGCGCGCCAGCCAGACCAGAAACAGCGCGAGCATGATCAGCAAAATCAGCACCACTGAACCGACAAGGACATGGTTGGAGCGGGTTTCCATCAGTCGATATTCCCTGGCTTTGCGTCGATCATGGCACGCCGATCGGCGCTTTCCTTGGTCGCGGTTGCAGCACGGCCGCGTGGCCCGTTAAAATATTCCTGGATCCATGGATGGTCCAGCGCGAGCAGCTCGTCGATGGTGCCAACCGCAATCACTTTTTTGTCCGCCAGCACCGCAACCCGGTCGCAAATCGCGTAGAGCGTATCGAGATCATGGGTGATCAGGAACACCGTCAGCCCCAATGTTTTCTGAAGCGACGCTGTCAGCTCATCGAACGCTGCGGCGCCGATCGGATCGAGCCCGGCAGTCGGTTCATCAAGGAACAGCAGTTCGGGATCGAGCGCTAGTGCCCGGGCGAGACCGGCGCGCTTGCGCATACCGCCGGAAAGTTCGGCCGGATATTTCGGGCCAGCTTCTGCGGGCAGGCCGGTCATCACGACTTTATACGCAGCGATTTCGTCGAGCAGCCCTTGATCCAGCCGACCGTAAAACTCGCGCAGCGGCACCTGGACATTCTCAGCGACCGTCAGTGTCGAAAACAGCGCGCCGCCTTGAAACAAAACGCCCCAGCGACGTCGGATGTCGATGGTCTCACTTTCGCTGCGGTTGACCGTCGATTCGCCGAATACCTTGACCTCACCATCGTCGGGCAATTGCAGCCCAATGATGGTGCGCATCAGCACTGATTTGCCCGTGCCCGATCCACCGACAACGCCGAAAATCTCGCCGCGCCGAACCTGCAGATCAAGCCCTTCATGGACGACTTGTTCGCCAAAGCTTGTCGTAAGCCCCTTGACCGAGATGACCACGTCGCCCGCCATCAGACCCAGCCAAGCCAGGTGAAAAACACCGCGAAAAAGGCGTCGAGGACGATCACCAGGAAAATCGCCTGCACCACAGCAGATGTCGTCCGCTTGCCGACCTGTTCGGCATCGGATTCAACCAGCATGCCCTGAAAACAACCGGCAATGGCGATGATTGCGCCAAAGACGGGGGCCTTGACCAGGCCGATAAACAGATCAGTGATCGGCACCACTTCGCGCAGGCGCTGAATGAAAGTGACCGGCGGGATGCCAAGCGATATCCAGCAGAACAGCCCGCCGCCGAGAATGGCGAAGACCGAGGCATAAAAGCCGAGCAACGGCATCATCAGCACAGCAGCAAGGACGCGGGGCAGCACCAGCGCTTCCATCGGCGAAACGCCGATGGTGCGCATTGCATCGATTTCTTCGGTGAGCTTCATCGTGCCGATCTGTGCGGCAAAGGCGGAACCCGATCGGCCGGCAACCATGATTGCCGTCATCAGCACGCCAAGCTCGCGCAAAGTAATGCGGCCGACAAGATTGATGGTGAACACCTCGGCCCCGAACTGGCGGAGCTGCACGGCCCCCTGCTGGGCGATCACCAGCCCGATCAGGAAGCTCATCAGCCCGATAATGCCGAGTGCAGACACCCCAACGACTTCGAAGCGGTGCACCGTCGCGTTGAAGCGGAAGCGCTTTGGGTGGGTGATGACGTTGAAAAAGGCGATGCAGGTTGCGCCGAAAAAATCGAGCAGCCCGTACATCGTCTTGAAGGTCATGATCGTTGCTTCGCCGATCTCACCAACCACGCGAACCAACGGGCCGGCTGATTCGGGGCGCATGGCAACTTGTTGATCGGCGGCGGATACTTGATCGAGCAGATGCGCTGCGTCGCGGCTCAACCCCTCAATCCGCGCGCCATGTTCTTCGGCAAAGCGGTAGATCAGCCAGGCCCCAACCGTATCGATCCGCTCCACACGGCTGAGATCAAGGCGATCGACACGGCCATCAAAATTGCGCAGTCGATTGGGGAAATCGCCCAGCTTGGGCAATGACAAGCTGCCGCTAAAGCGCAGCGTGTCGGCACCGCCGACATTTTCATGTGAAAATTCAGCCATCGCGCCCATCGGATCATTCTTTGCTGCAATCGCGCTGGATCGGCAAGAACATAGCTGTCTATGGTTGAGACATGCAGGACATCGCCATTTACGATATGGACAAGACAATCACCCGGGCGGCAACCTGGACGCCGTTCCTGCTCTATGCCGCTCGCCGACGGGCGCCATGGCGGCTCGCACTGTTGCCGCTGCTGGGCGGGGCGGGGCTGGGCTATGCAATCGGGCTGGTTAATCGTGGACAGCTTAAACAAATTGCGTTTCGGCTGATGCTCGGTCGGGTCGTGCCGGCCCCGGCGATGGCGATGCTCGCCGCAGGGTTCGCCGACAAAATTGCTGTCCGCGGGGTTTGGTCGGCGGCGCGGGCGCAGATCGCCAGCGATCGGGCCGCTGGACGTCGCCTCGTGCTCGCGACGGCCTCCTTTCGCTGTTATGTCGACCCAATCGCCGCAGATCTTGGCTTTGACGCGGTGATCGCGACCGAATTGACCCTTGCTTTGGATGGCGGCGTAACGGCACTGATCGATGGCGATAATTGTTATGGCATGGCCAAGCTTGATCGGATCAGCGCCTGGATGGCCGACCAGGGCGTAGCGCGGGCGGACGCGACGATCGCCTTTTATTCCGACCATGTTTCTGATGGCCCCACGCTGGCCTGGGTTGATCGGCCCTATGCGGTCAATCCACATCCCGCGCTCAGGCAGCTTGCCGCTGCGGAGGGTTGGCCCGTGCTTGACTGGACCGATTAACGTCCCGTCATAGCAGCAGATCGATGCTGTGGATCACTAGCCCGACCAGCCCGCCGACGATCGTGCCATTGATTCGGATAAACTGCAGATCACGGCCAACCGCATTTTCGATGCGCCGGGTGATCGTATTGGCGTCCCAGCCGCGAATCGTCTCAGAGACGAGCCGAACGATCGAATCGCCATAATCGGCTGCCGTGCCGACAGCCGCGCGACGAGCGAAACGATTGATAGTGGCGCGCAGCCGAGCATCTTCCTGCAACGTCGTGCCCAATTGATGCAGCGCTTCGCCAAGCTTGCCTTCGCGCCCGGCGTCAGGATCGCGCGCAATTCGCAGCATCGCATGCCGGGCCGATTCCCACAGCCCGTCCAGCCAATTTTGCATCGCTGGATTTTCAATAATCTCCAGCTTCATTGCCTCAGCGCGCAGGCGCATCGGGGCATCAAATTGCAGATCAAAGGCGAGCTTGGCCAGACCCTCCTCGGCTTTGGCGCGTAACGGGTGACCGGGGTCCTCGGCCATGTCGACGAGCATCTGATCAAGCCCGTCGATAATCTTGTTGGCGAGCGTTTCATCAAGGCCGGTCCAGCGCATGATCGATCCGGCGCGTTCATGCACCATGGCGCGGATAAGGTGCTCGTTGGCCGACAGCGTTCGCCCGGCCCAGCGGATGATGCCGTTAAGCAGCGGCAAATGACGATCCTTGGCGATCGCTGCCTCCAGCGCCTGACCAAGCAGCGGGGCGACATCAAGCGCACGCAGCCGCTGGCCGATCGTCGCCTTGACCATGCCGCCCAGCCGCTTTTGATCGAACGCTTCAAGCAGATCGGCCGCGAGGCGGGAGGCGCCACGCCGCAGTCGACCGTCACCGCCAGACGGGCTGGCGAGCCAGCGGCCCGCCGACGAGGCCAGATCAAGCCGCCGCATCCGCCGCGCCACCACGCCTGGCACCAGGAAGTTATCGCGAAGAAAGGCGGCGAGATTGTCGCCAATCCGGTCTTTGTTGCGCGGTATAATCGCCGTGTGGGGAATCGGCAGGCCGCCGGGGTGGCGGAACAAGGCAGTGACCGCGAACCAGTCGGCCAAGCCGCCGACCATCGCGGCCTCCGCAAAGGCGCGGATGAAACCGAATAGCGGGTGCACATCGACCAGGCTTCGCGCGATCAGATAGAGCGCAGCCATCGCAACCAGCAGCCCGGTGGCGATGGCGCGCATGCGGATCAACGCCGTCGGTGGGGCTTGATCACGGCTGTCTGGGCGAGCGAACAGGTTCATCGTCGAAACAATCCCTCAACCACGGGATTGTTCACAAGCATATTCGTCCGATCGCTCACTCCGCCGGCTGCGGTTCGCCATCCCCGGGGGCATAGCCGATTGGCCGGGGGCCATTTGGCTTGAGGTCAATAACCGGTACGCCGTCATCGCCCGCCTTGTAGGTCAGCAAGCGACGACCGATCCGTGGGCCAATCCATTCCTCAATCCCGACAGCGATGCTGAACCCGGCGGGCACAATCACCAGCGTGAGCAAGGTCGAAAGGATGAGGCCGCCGATCACCGTTACGCCCATCGGCGCGCGGAAGCTGGCATCGCCGGTCAGCGACAGTGCGATTGGCACCATCCCAGCGACCATCGCGATCGTCGTCATCACAATCGGTTGCGCGCGCTTATGCCCGGCGTCCATGATCGCGGTCGTCTTGTCGACGCCCTTGGCCATTTCTTCCAGCGCGAAATCCACGAGCAGGATCGAATTTTTGGCGACGATGCCAAGCAGCATCAACAGCCCGATGAACACCGGCATTGATAATGCATCGCCAGTAAGGCGAAGCGCGATGGCGCTGCCCAGCGGGGCGAGGATCAACGAGCCCATATTCACGAGCGGCGGCATCACCCGTTTGTACAGCAGCACAAGCACCGCGAACACGAGCAAGATACCGGAGATCACCGCAACGACGAAGTTGAAGAGCAGCTCGGGAATCCATTTCGCATCGCCCAGCTTGAGCTGGGTTACACCCACTGGCAAATTCTTAATCGCTGGCAGTTCCTGAATCTTCGGATTGGCGTCACCGGTGACCTTGCCGGGTGCCAGGTCTGCACCGACGGTGATCCGCCGGATCTGGTTCGCGCGCTGGATCTGCGTTGGCCCTGCGCCAAAACCGATATCGGCGACGACCTTTAACGGCACCGATCCGCCCAGCGACGTCGGCACCGGCAGGTTTTCGATCGTCGACAAATTACGGCGAGAATCTTCGGACAGCGCAACGCGGATCGGGATCTGACGATCCGAAAGGGAGAACTTCGCGACATTCTGGTCGATATCGCCCAAGGTGGCGATGCGGATCGACTGGCTTAGCGCGGCCGTGGTGACACCCATGTTCGCGGCCAGATCCATGCGTGGCCGGATTGTGATTTCCGGACGCTGCAGATCGCCGTTGACGCGGGGCGCCCGCAATTCGGGCAATGCGCTCATCTGGTCAACGAGCTCGTCGGCGACCCTTGCAAGTTGCACGGGATCGGACCCGCCCAGGGTGATTGTGATGTCGCGGCCCGATCCGCCGCCGCCGCCCTGCGACTGGAAATTGACGCGTGCGTCGGCAATTTGCGAAAGCTGCGGGGCATAGGCGCGCTCAAATTCAACGCTCGTCCGGTCACGCTTCGCCTTCAGGGTAATGAAGATGCTGGCCCTGCCCACATCGACATTGGTGAAGGCGTTCTGCACTTCGGGCGCGTCCTTGATGATTGCGCCGACCCGCATTGCGACGTCCTGCGCCTGCTTGAGCGTCGATCCCGGTGCAAGCTGAATGCGGATCCGGCTGTAGTCGGTATTCTGGGCCGGCTGGAAGGTCAGCGGGATGGGATTCAGAACGCCCGGGAATCCGGCAAAGCCAATGAAGGTTGCGACGAGCGCCAGACCGCCAACGCCCAGCGTTTTCCAGCGATGGGTCACCGACCAGTGCAGCGCCTCCATATAACGATCCATCCACCAGCCTTCGCCGTGGCTGGCGCTCCCCTTGGCCTTGAGGAAATAGGCAGCGACCATTGGCGTTATCAGCCGCGCGACCGCCAGGCTGATCAGTACCGCGACGACAATCGTCAGGCCGAAATTCTTGAAATACTGCCCCGAGATTCCGGGCATCAGACCAACCGGCAGGAACACCGCGACGATTGCCATCGTCGTTGCCAGCACGGCAAGGCCAATCTCGTCAGCCGCGTCGATCGATGCCTGATAGGCGGATTTACCCATCCGCATATGGCGGACGATATTCTCGATCTCCACGATCGCATCGTCGACCAGCACGCCGGCCACCAGGCTCAGCGCCAACAAGCTCAGCCCGTTCAGCGTGAAGCCCATCAAATCCATGAACCAGAAGGCCGGAATTGCGGAAAGCGGGATAGCAATGGCCGAAATCACCGTTGCCCGCCAATCGCGCAGGAAGATGAAGACGACGATGACCGCGAGAACCGCGCCCTCAACCATCGCCTCAATCGCCGAATGATATTGCGTCTTGGTGTAATCCACGCTGTTGAACAGCTCAGTGAACTTGACCTTGGGATTGTCCTTTTCAAGCTGCTTGATCACCTTGGTCGCCGCATCATAAACGGTGACGTCGGAGGAGCCCTTGGCCTTTTCGATGCTGAAGGCGAGCACCTGGTGGCCATCCTGGATCGCCAGTGACCGCTGTTCGGCGTAGAGGTCCTTGATGGTCGCAATATCGGAAAGCTTAACGGTCTGGCCCCCGCCAAGGGCAATTTGGGTGTCGCCCAAGGTAAGCGCGGACCGTGCATTGCCGAGCACGCGCACCGATTGTTCGGAACCCGCGATCTGGGCGCGACCGCCTGCCGCGTTCAGGTTAGTCTGCCGCAGTTGCTGGTTGACTTGCACCGCCGTCAAGCCGCGCGACTGAAGCTTGACGGGATCAAGAATGACGCGAATTTCGCGATTGACGCCGCCATTGCGGCTCACAGCCGCCAGCCCGGGCACCCCGAGCAGCTTTTTCGATACGGTATCGTCGACGTACCAGCTCAGCTCTTCAAGCGTCATGGCGGTGGTCGATGCGGACAGATAGGCAATCGCATCGCCGCTAATATCGACGCGCGACACCTGCGGCTCCAAAATGCCATCGGGAAGATCGCTGCGGATCTGATCAAGCGCATTGCGAACATCATTAACTGCGCGATCGATGGGCGTGCCGATCGCGAAGGTGACGAAGGTGGAACTTGACCCTTCGCTGACGTTGGAATTGATTTCATCGACCCCGTTGATGCTGCGGATCGCCGATTCCACGCGCTGCGTGATCTGGGTTTCGATCTCGGTCGGCGCGGCGCCCGGCTGCGACACCTGGATCTGCGCGGCTGGGAAATCGATGTCCGGTTCGTTATTGACGTCCATCGTCATAAAGCTGCCGATGCCAAGCAGGAGCAGCGCGATGAACATCACGATCGGCGGAACGGGGTTACGGATCGCCCAGGCAGAGATATTGCGGAAACCCATGTTGATTAGCCCTGCTTTTTCTGGGTGACCGGCGCCACCTTTTGCCCTGGGTTAAGGAACGCGCCTGCGGAAACGACGACGCGTTCGGTGCCCGTCAACCCTTCGGCGATGGCGACGCCAGCGTCGGAGACCTGACCGACCTTGATCGATTGGCGCACCACTTCGTTTCTGGCATTGATGATATAGACATAATTGCCCTTGGGATCGCTCTGCACGGCCGATTGCGGCAGCAACGGCACGTCGCTGGTCCCTGCGGCAATGATGGTGGCGGCAAAGCCACCGGGCCGAAGCGCGGCATCATAGCCAAGCGCAATCCGGACAATGCCTTGGCGGGTCTGCGGATCGATCACGGGCGAAACCTGCCAGATACGCCCGGAAAAGCTGCGATCGCTGCCGACCGGTGTGACATTGGCCGAAAAGCCAACCTTGATTGCGGTCATATCAGCATCGCTGAGCGTGGCGCGCAATTCGAGCTCACCGCCCTTGGCGAGCCGGAACAAGGTGCCCGACCCCCCGCCGACCACCTGGCCAGGTTCGATATTGCGGGTCAGCACCAGGCCAGCAGCGGGGGCCCTGATATTGAGCCGACCAGTGCGGGCATTGGCTTCTCCCAGCTGCGCCTGGGCAACATTGACGCGCGCATTAGCGGCATCGCGCGTTGCGGCACGGCGATCGAGATCGGCCTTGGAGATGAAGCCGCGTTCAACCAGGGCTGCTGCCCGATCGAGTTCGGCCTGCGCTAGCCGGGCATCCGAGCGCGCAACAGTGATCTGGGCGGCGAGCGATGCCGCCGTCTGCACTTGAACCGAGCGGTCGATCGTTGCCAAAACCTGTCCGGCGCGGACCCATTGACCGGGTTGCACCAGTACCTGAGTCACGAGCCCACCTTCGCCGACGATGCCCACCGGCATATCGATCTTGGCCGCGAGCGTGCCGGTTGCCGAAATGGTCCGACCGACCTGCTGGAGGCCTGGCACGGAAACCGTAACCGTCGGTGCCTGCGACCCAGCGCCGGCGCCAGCAGGCGGGGTCTTCGGTTCGGACGAGCCGGACGAAAAGAAATACACTGCCGCCACTACAGCGAGGACTGCCACCAGCACCAATATCCACCAACGCCGAGGGCGTGGGGTAGCTTCGCCCGAAAAGGACAGCCGACCGTTATTGTTCACCGCGCCCGATTCGTAGTTCATGTGACTCAATCTCTCGCGGGCGAGGCAGATGCCGCGCCGTTCCCAAGTGCTGTATTATATAAATAATGCACCGACCTCAAGAGGCCGTCTTCATGCGGGGCCATTGCCCATTTTTCCGCGCTGCCGCAAGACCGCCCAAGGCCAGTATCCGCCAAGAATCGGTTGCATCGATCGCGTGGGCGGGCGAGTTAACTGGCTGGCGCGAACAGTCGCTGCCGGGGAGAAGGATGATGCTGTTGCAGAATAGCTTTCTTGGATGGATTCTGATCGGCCTAGTCGCAGGCGTTCTGGGGAAAATCATCCTTCCCGGCAAGGATCCCGGCGGTTTCATCGTTACCATCCTGATCGGCATTGCAGGCGCATTGTTAGCCGGTTTCGTTGCTCAGTCAATGGGTTGGCAAATCGCCAATGGCTGGCAAAGCTATGCAGCGGCGACCGGTGGATCGATCGTGCTGCTGATCCTTTACCGGGTCGTCGTCACGCGCCGCACACGCTGACGCGCGGCTGTTCAGCCAGCATTCCGATTGGATCGGCATAGCATTGTCCTGAGCAACCGATTCGGGTGCTGATAGGAGAAATGCGATGCGAGGTTTGATTCTGGCCGGGCTGGCTATTGCCCAGCCGCTGGCGCCGGCCGTTGCGCAATCCCCCCAACCCGCCGCGATGATGGACGGGACGATATTGGATGTGGTTGCGGAAGGCACGACAAGCCGAGTTCCCGATCTGGCGACCATTCGCACCGGGGTGGTCACGCAGTCGGCGACGGCATCGGCGGCGCTTGCCGATAATGCGGCCCGCATGGCGCGCGTGCTCGCGGCATTGAGCCGAGCCGGGGTCGCTGCCCGTGATGTGACCACCACGGCGGCAACGCTCAGCCCACAATATCGCTATGCGGATAACCAGCCGCCCGTAATCACTGGTTATCAAGCGACCAATACCGTGTCGGTTCGGTTCCGCGCGATCAGCACCAGTGGCCCGATCCTCGACGCGCTGGTGGCCCAAGGTGCCAATCAGATTGAGGGGCCTATCCTGTCGCTTGCTGATCCCGATGCCGCGCTCGACGACGCCCGGACCGATGCGGTGAAGCGTGCCCGCGCTCGCGCGGCTTTGTATGCGCGCGCCGCCGGGCTGTCGATCGTCCGAATCCTGTCGATCAGCGAAAGCGGCGACCAAGCCATCAGCCCGGGGCCAGTGCTTTATGCTCGCGCCAAGGAAGCAGCGGATACGGCGATTATGCCGGGCGAATCGGCGGTAACGGCAAGGCTATCGGTCCGCTTTCTGCTGAAATAGCGGGGCAGGCGCGGCGCAACACGCATGAAAAGAGCCGCCCGTTGGATTCGGGCGGCTCGATTGCCTTAGTGATGTCTAGCGAAGCCTAGCGTACCGTTCCCCGGCGGGCGAGGTTGACGAGCGCGAGCAGGATGACCGCGCCGATCAGCGAATAGACGAAGGTGGTCACGGTGATGGCCTGATTGATGCCGCCACCGAACAGGAATGAGGCGATGACCGAGCCGATGACGCCGACGACAATGTTGAGCAAAATGCCTTGCTGGCCATCGGTTCGCATCATCAAGCTGGCAAGCCAGCCAACGACCCCACCAACCACGAGCCAAATGATAAGACCAATCATGTAATCCTCCTCTGCGCCCGATCATCGGGCATGCAGAGGAAAGACTCGTCAGTGTCGAGCTTTGTTCCGGCGCCTGGATGCGCGTGTGACGATCAATATTTCTGTTGGCGTTCGTACAGCGATTTATAATGCTGAATCCGGGTGACGCGCAGCCCCGGCATCCCCGATCGATCGATCGCGCGCTGCCAGCCGGCAAATTCTTCCATCGTCAGATTATAACGCTGGCACACTTCGTCCACCGTGAGCAGCCCGCCATTGACGGCGGCAACGACTTCCGCCTTGCGGCGCACCACCCAACGGGTGGTTTCGGGCGGCGGCAACGAATCGAGCGTCAGCGGCTCGCCGAGAGGCCCGATTACTTTTGCTGGCCGAATTTTCTGGTTCTCGATCATGCTTACCTCGATCGGGGCGGGGGCCCCCTGAAACTCACTAACGACCATTAGCAGCCGGACTTGAACACAGACTGAAATGGCGCGGTAAACGGGGCGTTCATTCCTGTCTCCAGCGGCAGATCAGCGCTGCCATTGCTCGGTTGAACGCACCGTGCACTGGCCGCAGCAAATCTTCGGGCTTTGCCTGGATGCCGGAATAGGCGCCGATCAATGCCGTCGGGCTGTTGGCCTGACGTGCGGCAATGCCCACCAGCAGCACCGCTAAATCCCCAGGCATGGCAATGGCCGTGCCGTCAGGCTCGAACCGCGAAAAACTCAAATCCACACAAACACTTTCACAAAACGACTCAATCGATTTGCGCAGGGTTAGCGTGCGGGTCTGAAGGTCCGGTAAAGCTCGGGGCTGAAGTGAAATTTTTTTATCCCCGCAGCGTCGCTTTGCATCGGCACGGTCAAGCGCCTATCTGCGCGGCGATGATCGACGGTGATTTTCAGTTGAACCCCGGGGCCGCAGGGCAGCGAATCGTCGTCGCCATGTCAGGTGGCGTCGATAGTTCAGTCGTGGCGGCGCTGGCTGTGCGGACCGGTGCCGAGGTGATCGGCGTGACACTCCAGCTTTACGATCACGGCGAAGCGGTTGGCCGGGCGGGGAGTTGTTGCGCGGGCCGCGACATTCGCGATGCACGCGCCGTGTGCGATCGGCTGGGCATCGCCCATTATGTCTTCGATCATGAAAGCAGCTTTCGTGATCAGGTGATCGATGATTTCGCGGACGAATATCTCGCAGGGCGCACCCCCATTCCCTGCATCAAATGCAATATGGGTCCGAAATTTACCGATCTGTTCAAGCTGGCACGCGATCTGGGCGCGGATTGTCTGGCGACGGGTCATTATGTGCGCCGGGTGGCAGGGGCGCTCGGTGCTGAGCTTCACCGTGCGGTCGATCCGGCGCGCGACCAGAGCTATTTTCTATTCGCGACAACCGCGGCTCAGCTCGATTATCTGCGTTTTCCACTGGGCGGCATGCCCAAGGCGCGCGTGCGCGAAATTGCAGCGGAGATCGGCCTGGGCGTCGCCACCAAGCCCGACAGCCAGGATATCTGCTTCGTCCCCGATGGCGATTACGCCAGTCTGGTCAAAAAACTCCGCCCCGATGCCGATAGCAGCGGCGAGATTGTCGATGAAGGGGGGCAGGTCCTTGGCCGGCATAAGGGGATGATCCACTTCACTGTCGGCCAGCGACGCGGGCTCGAAATCGGCGGCACGCCAGAGCCACTCTATGTGATTCGGCTTGAACCGGCGACGAAGCGGGTGGTTGTCGGGCCCAAGCGGGCATTGGCGGTGGGCGCTGCGCGGCTGACCGGCATCAACTGGATTGGCGGCGATCATGCAGGGCCAGTCACTGCCAAGGTCCGCTCGCTCGCCAAGCTGGTCCCGGCGGTGCTGATTGATGATCGCGTCGTGTTCGACATGCCCGAATATGGCGTCGCGCCGGGCCAGGCGGCGGTGCTCTATGCCGGTGAGCGGGTGCTGGGCGGCGGCTGGATCGCCGAGACCGAACGGGCGCTGGCCGCAGGGTATGCTTAGACGGGGGTCCGCATCCCATCATGAACCTGGGCAACGACCGCTGGCGGCACATCGTCCTCGGGTGCTTCGATCGTTTGCCGACCATTTGCCGTGATTCGCGTCAATCGATAGCGGAACATGTGCGGCGATAAGCGCGACGGCTTCACTCCGCCCTGGGCAAACAATTGTTCGACCTGATTTCGGTCTTCGGTCGATAATGCGTCGAGATCCGCTTCGCCAATGCTCCGCAATTTGCTGCGGGCCGACCCCATGCCAGCTAATCCACCAAGCCGTTCTATCTTCAAGTGCTCAGACATTCCTACCCAACCTCTCAAAGACCGACTCGTTCCCATCCCTTGTTGATGGCGTTTAAGGCGCCAACGTTCCCAGGAAACTGCTTAGATGCCTGGCGCCGGGTTCGCTCGGCAAACTGGCGGAACGTCAAGCGGGGTGCTGGCGGATAATCGGTCAGTGCACCATACCATATCTTGCCCAAAACTTCCCACGAATATCCGCGCAGTGCCATCGCTGCGGTGTAAAATGCCGTGTTGGCGATTCCGCTACTCTCATGCGGGTCCATGCGGGGTTTGAAATCCTTCATGTGGCTGATCTGGGGGGCCAGGCAATGTTGCGCGGCCGGATTGGTCAAGTCGCGGAGGCAGGTAATGCCCTGATTTCGGGGGATCGGGCCGATGATTTCGGCACCGATCAGCCAGTCGGCCTGCTTCACATCCTGCTGTTGCCGCCATTGCTGAAACATGCTGCCAAAAATGTCAGACATGCTTTCGTTCAAGCCACCCGCTTGCGCGCTATAGTTGAGTTCGGCGGTGAACTGCGTGATGCCATGGGTCAGTTCGTGGCAAATCACATCGGGCGAAAGCGTAAAATCGTCGAACAGTCGCCCGTCGCCGTCGCCATAGGCCATCTGGTTGATCCGCCAAAAGGCATTATTATAGCCCCTGCCATAATGGACCGACGAAATAACATCGCCACCGCGTCCGTCGATCGAATCATGGTGGAACAGTGAAGAATAAAAGCGGATCACTTCCATCGTAACGGTCGCGGTTCGGGCCACGGTGGCATCAGATGAGGTTTCCGGCGAAGTGATTTCGTTGCCAGGCAAGGCCGTGCTTTGCGCGCAATCGAACACCAGTGATCGTGCCGTGCCTTCATTTGTTGGTGCAGAAGGGGTTAACCCAGCGCTACCGTCAGATAATGAATAACGCGGGATGTTTGATCGCATCTTGCGAAAGGCTTCGTCCGCATGCACGGAACTGAGCCAATCTTCCCGTGTTTCTACCGGAAAATGGTGGTCTTTCGCGTATCTTTTCAATACTGCGATCGGAACAATTGAACAAGAACATGCCATCATCAATCTCTGCATCCGATACGACCGGATGCAGCAATATCTATTCTTTTCCGTTGATCAATTACTGGCGCAGCAATGTGCCCGACAATCGGGTTCGTTTTGATTGAAGTTATACGTCATTTACATAATTGAACCATCAGCGCTCGGCAATTTACCGGCGCTTGAGCGGTTCCGGTTGGCATCCCAGCAACGGATCGAACCGCACCGATCGGCTGGCGATCCAGGGTACCGATGCCGTCACCGTCTTGGTCGCCGGATCGTCGCTCAGTTGGATGCGCTCCATGCCGGGCTCGAAATCCTTGTAACAACTGCCCAGCGGGCGATTGCCGATATAACGGCAGGCACAGGCAACGCGGGCGCCATAGCCAACCCCGAGTTCGAGCTGTGGCTGCAACGACCTGATATAAAGCCAGGCGGCGAGCAGGGCGGCGATGATCAGCACAAGGCCGATCGGCAGCATAAGGCGTCTTGCGTTCATCGTCGGCCAGCCTAGGCTGTGCCCATGAAAATAAAAAGCCTTGTTCTCGCCGGGGTCGCGGGTGTGTTGGGTGCAGGTGCCAGCCTGGCGCTGTCCGCTGATGCCGGCCCGCTCAAACCCCTCTTCGCTGCCGATCAGGCAGAGGCGCGCGCCGCGATCCTGATTGAGGACGGGCGAGTGATCGCGAAACATTATGCGCCCGGCTATTCGGATGCGAATCGCTTCATCAGCTGGTCGATGGCGAAAACGATCACCGCGCTGCTGGTTGGCGAACTAGTCGCGGACGGCAAATTGCAGCTCGATGCCCCGGCACCGATTGTCGAATGGCAAAAGCCCGGCGATCCGCGTGGCAAGATCACCCTGCGGCAATTGCTCAACATGGCATCGGGGCTTGAGCATACCGAAGAAGGTCAGCCGGTCGAGAAATCGGATACCAATCAGGTGCTGTTCGTCAACGGCACGGCCAACATGGCGGCGCGCGCGATCGCTCAGCCGCTGGAGGCAAAGCCCGGCGAGAAGTTCGAATATAGCTCGCTCACCACGATCATCCTGTCGGAAATCATTACCCGGACGCTCACCGACAGCCGTGATCCGCGGGTGCGCGCGCAAACCTATCGCGATTTCGAATATGCCAGGCTGTTTACCCCCGCTGGTGTCACCACCGCCTTTCCCGAATTTGACGGGGCGGGCACGCAGATTGGCGGCTCGCTGATCCATATGTCGCTGGAGGATTTCGGTCGGCTGGGCGGGCTGCTGCACGAAGGCAAGGCGCTGGACGGCACGCAAGTGATCGCCCCCGAATGGCTTGCCTTCATGAAGCAATCATCGCCGACCGACCCCGAATATGGCGGGCAATTATGGCTCAACCGCCCCGGCGCGCCCGATGGCAGCCCGTCGCTATTCCCGGAAAAAGGCGTGCCTTCCTTGGTGTCGATGAACGGGCATCTCGGCCAATATGTCATGGCGTTTGATGGCAAGGGGGCTGACGGCACGCCACACCGCTATGTACTGGTCCGGCTTGGCAAGACGCAGGACGGCAATCGCCGCCCAGTGATCAACCAACTGGGCGACATCGCCGCGAGCCTGACCAAATCCTGATTGCCGAACACGGGATTTAGGTCAGCATGACGGCGCTGCCGCCTGAGTGCATAGCAGCGCGATGGAAAAGCTTACGGTTTGGTTCGACGGCGGTTGCCCGCTGTGCAGGCGCGAAATCGGCCTGATGCGGCGGCTCGACCGGCGCGGGGTGATTGCATTTGTCGATGTTGGCGATGGCGATTCAGCGTGCCCGGTTGATCGAGATGCCCTGCTGGCCCGTTTTCATGCGCGCGAAAATGGCGTGATGCTGTCGGGCGCGGCAGCCTTTGCCGCGATGTGGCGCGCGATCCCGCTGCTCCGCCCGATCGGTCTGGCGGCGCGAAACCGAACCGTGCTTGGCGCACTGGAATGGCTATACCGGCGGTTTCTAGTGATCCGCCCAGCCCTGCAGTCGCTGGCTGGCGCGGGCAGCCGTTAGAGCAGAAACACGCCTTCCATCACCGTTACGCAGCGGCCGCCGAGGATGACGTGGTCGCCATCAAGCCGGCATGCGACATCGCCGCCGCGCGCGCTTGCCTGATAGGCGGTAAAGCTGTCGCGCCCGAGCCGTTTGGCCCAATAGGGCGTCATCACGGCATGCGCTGACCCCGTCACTGGGTCTTCGGGAATGTCATAATAAGGCGTGAACACCCGGCTGATCACATCGGTGGAATCGCCCGGCGCGGTGACGACGGCGACCAGCTTGCCAAGCGCCGCCAGTGCGCGCTGATCGGGCTTTAGCGCGCTGACCTTGTCGGCGCTGTCCAGCACGATCAGCGCATAGCCCGTTTCAAACCACAATGTCTCGATTGCCGGGCCGGCACCGATCGCCGCAACGATATCGGGCAGGGGAGTCGGTGTGGGGCCCCAGGCGGGCAGGGCCATGCGATAGCCGTCGCCATCGCGCTCGACCCAGAGGATGCCCGCCTGACGAGTCCGGAACGTGACCCGCACCAGAGCGGAATCGCGCGCCAGCAGATAATGGCCGCTGGCAATCGTGGCATGGCCGCACAGCGCCACTTCAGCGGCGGGCGTGAACCAGCGGAGCTCATAATCGGCCGCACCGCTCGTGTCGGGCACGAGAAATGCCGTTTCGCTCAGGTTGTTTTCCCCCGCGATCGCCAGCAACACGTCATCGCTCAGCCAGGCATCAAGCGGCATGACAGCCGCCGGATTGCCAGTGAACGGCGCATCGGCAAAGGCGTCGATCTGGGTGATCGGCAGGCGGATTCGGGCGGGCGCAGTCACGATTGGACGTCCTTCAGCTTGGCCATTTCATCAGCCTCGACCAGGTCATTGCCAGGGTGATCGACCTGGCCGTCCGGGTCGATATGGATCAGCACTTCGGTGCCCGGAAATTCCTGCGCCAGGCTGTTTTCGATCCGGTCAGTGACATCATGCGCCTCAGCGATGGTCATGGCCGGATCCATCCAGATGTGAAACTGGACGAAATCGGTCGCGCCGCTGGTGCGGGTGCGCAAATCGTGGAGGCCCTTTAATTCGGGGTGGCGGCCCGCAACCTCAACAAAGCGACGGCGCTTTTCGGGTGGCCATTCCTTGTCCATCAATTGATCGATCGCGGCGCTGGAGGCGCGCCAGGCGCCCCAGAGCAGCCAGGCCGCAATTGCGATGCCGAAGATCGGATCGGCGCCCGTGACGCCCAGATATTGATCGAGCACCAAGGCAGCAATGACGGCAACGTTCAACAGCACGTCCGACTGATAATGGACATGATCCGCACCGATCGCGACAGAGCCGGTGTGGGCGATGACGTGGCGCTGATAGGCAAGCAGGCCGATGGTGATGACGATGGCAATCGCTGATGCGCCAATGCCGAGTTCGGCATCTGCCGTTGCTTGGCGCGCCACCAGTCGATCGACCGCGCGACCAAAGATGGCAAAGGCGGATACCGCGATCATGGCGACCTGGAACAACGCAACCAGCGCCTCTGCCTTGCCATGGCCGAACCGATGGTCATGATCGGCCGGCTGCGCGGCAAGCCGCACGCCAAACAACGTCATCAACGAGGCGACCAGATCAAGCCCGGTATCGGCAAGCGACCCAAGCATTGCAACCGATCCGGTATGCCAGGCCGCATAGCCCTTGATCGCCATCAACACTGCCGCAGCCGTCACGCTGGCGACGGCGGCGCGCGTGGTCAGGGCGCTGCTGGCTTGATGATGCGCGGCGCGGGCGTGATGATGGTTGTGCCCGACGGTCACGGATACAACATCCCTTCGGTCCAGCTATCGCCGCTCTGGGTAAACACCCAGCGTTCGTGCAGCCGATGTTCACGGTCCTGCCAGAATTCGATCGTCTGCGGGGTCACGCGATAGCCAGACCAGTGTGGCGGCCGCGGGACGTCGCCACCGTCAAACCTGGCCTTCATCGCCGCAAAGCGTGTTTCGAACGTCGCGCGACTATCTAGCGGGCGCGACTGATCGGACGCCCAGGCGCCCAGCTGCGAATCACGGCTGCGGCTGGCGAAATAGGCGTCGGCCTCTGCCGCGCTAACCGTGGACACCGATCCTTCGATCCGAACCTGCCGGCGCAGCGATTTCCAGTGAAACAGCAATGCCGCCTGCGGATTGGCGGCAAGGTCCGTTGCCTTTCGGCCTTCCTGATTGGTGTAAAAGACAAACCCGTCCGGGCCATGGCCCTTCAGCAGGACCATCCGCAGCCCCAACCGGCCTTCGGCATTGCTGGTCGCCAGGGCCATGGCGTTTGAATCGTTGATTTCGCTGGTGCGCGCTTCGGCATACCAGCTGTCGAAAAGATCAAATGGATTGGTGGTCATGCGCCGTCCTTATAGGCTCTGCCTGGTTCCGTCACCTTTGAACCAGGGGGGTGATACCCATGGCGACGCGCTTGGTTGTTGCACGGCAGCATCGATTGTGGTGACCATGCGCGCGCACAACCGGCAGGGGGAATCATTGGCGGCAGTTGAACGATCATTGCCGCAAGGGCGCAGGAGCCAGACGAGCTGATGGCCACGGTTCCCACTGCCATCATCGACCCTGCTCAGCAGGCAGCGCGCTGGATCGCCGATTATTGTCGCGAGCACCAGCTTGGCGATGTGATGTGCAATGGTGGTGACGCCTGGACAGCAATGCTGGAGGAATTGGCCGGTGCGGTGGGCGACGATCTCGGCCATGCGCGTGACCGGGTCCAGCGCCAGGCCGAGGATATCGGCACGGGTTTTCGGATTATCGGGGAGAGCGAAGAGCGACCCTGGCCGGTCTCGCCGGTGCCGCTGCTGATCAATCACGACGAATGGGCCGCGATCGCCGAGGGCGTCGAACAGCGCGCCGTGCTGATGGAGATGATTCTCGCGGACATTTATGGCCCCGGCAATCTTACCGCGGGGGGATCGATTCCCGCGGCGTTGGTCAATGGCAGCCCGTTTTTCCTGCGGCCACTGGTGGGGCTTGAGCCGCCGGGCGGGCACCATCTGCATTTCGTCGCGGTGGATTTGGGGCGCGGTCCGGGCGGTGAGTGGCGGGTCCTCGCCGATCATCTTCGCGCGCCGGCGGGCGCGGGATATGCGCTTGAAAATCGGCTGGCGGTATCGCGCACGCTGGGGGGTCTCCAGACCCGGCTGAACATCCAGCGCCATGCCCCGTTCTTTGCCAGTTTTCGTGCCGGGCTGGCGGCGGCGTGCAAGCGCAGCGAGCCGCGTATCGGCCTGCTGACGCCGGGGCGCTATAATCCAAGCTATACAGAGCAAGCGCATCTGGCGCGCTATCTCGGCCTGTTGCTGGTCGAAGGCGCCGATCTCGCGGTGCTGGAGGACAAGCTTTATATTCGCACGATTGCCGGGTTGAAGCGCGTCGATGCGTTGTGGCGGCGGATCGATCCACGCCTGATCGATCCGCTGGCGTTCGATTCGCATTCCAAAATTGGTGTGGCGGGGCTGATCGACGCGATGGCGGCGGGCAATGTCGTGGTCAGCAATGCCCCTGGCTCGGCAGTGCTTGAAAGTCCGGCTTTTGAGGCATTTATGCCCCGGCTGGCGCGCGAACTGCTCGGTGCGCCGCTCAAAATTCCCAATATCGCGACCTGGTGGTGCGGGCAGGATGCGGCGCAGGCGCATGTTGATTCGCATTTCGATTCGATGCTGATCGGGCCGGCCTTTGTTGCGGCGCCGCTTGGCCTGCCCGGCGGCAAGCCAGTGATGCCGGGCGATCTCTCGCCTGAGGACCGTGCGGCGTTGCTGGCGGATATGGCGCGTCGCCCGCAGGATTATGTCGGGCAGGAAAATGTCCGTCTGTCGACCATGCCGGTGGTGAGCGATGATCACCTGGTGGCGCGCCCGTTCACGCTCAGGGTGTTTGCGGCACGCGGCGCCGATGGCGGCTGGACGGTAATGCCGGGCGGCTTTGCCCGCATTGGCGAACATCCCGATCCACGCGCCTCGATGATGGGGGAGGGAAGCTGGTCGGCTGATGTCGCCATTTATGGCGATACGCCCGTTGCGCCGGTGTCGTTGCTGCCCGATGCCAGTACCGTCAATATCCGGCGCAATCCCGGTACCTTGCCTAGCCGGGTCGCGGATAATTTTTACTGGCTGGGCCGCTATCTGGAACGCGGTGAGGCATTGCTCGGCGTGATTCGGGTCATGCTGGGCAATTCGATCACGGCTGATGCCGGTGCCGCGCTGGCGCCGGAAACGATTGCGCGGCTGGTTGGGATCATCGTCGAGGATGGCGCCGCGCCGCGCCCGCCCAGCCTGCGCCGCACCGATCTGATCACGCTGGCCCGCACGGCCATGGAAGCCGGCGATGGCGGCTGGAACAGCGTGCGATCAATCAACCGGACGGCGCGGGCGATCGGGGCGGGATCGCGCGATCGGCTGTCAGCGGACATGACTCGGCTGCTCGATGCGCCAGCACCGTCAGGCGGCGCGTTGCTCGATCGCGCCGGGTCGCTCCAGCGGCGGTTCGCGGCGCTGGCCGGGCTTTCGACCGAACATATGGGTCGCACCGATGCCTGGCGCTTCCACGATCTTGGCCGACGGATCGAGCGGGCGACTGCGGTTGCCCGCGCGGTGCGGGTGTTCGGGTGCGCGGCCGCCACCGCCGATGACCTGTCGACCTTGCTTGATGTCGCGGATAGCCAGATCAGTTATCGGCAGCGCTATCTAAGCGGCCTGGCACACGGCCCGGTGGTCGATCTGGTTGCGCTCGATCCAGGCAATCCGCGCGCGATCGCCTATCAGGTCGCCACGATCAGCGAGCATCTGCGCGCGCTGCCGGTTCTGGCTGATGACGGCATGGCCGAAGCGCATCAGGTGGAGGCAACCGCGCTCGCTGCGCTGGTGGCCACAGCTACCGCCGCGACGCTTGATGAAGCCACCTTACGCGAAATCGAACGGCGGCTGTGCCGTTTGTCAGAGGCGATTGCCCGGCGCTATTTCCTGCAAGGGGGTGAACCGCTGCGGGCGGGTGGCCTGACGCTGGCATGATGCTGATTGCCCGATGATCTACGCCATCCGACATGTCACTCGTTTCGATTATGGTGCGCAGGTGCGTTTTGCGCGCTGTAATTTGCGGCTGAAGCCGATTTTATGGTCCGGCCAGACGCTTGATGATTACCAGCTGACGATCAGCCCAACCGGACGGATCGCCCCAGCGCGGGCCGAAGCCGGGCTGGCCAATGTCGTGCGGCTGACGGTGGAAGAGCCGGTGCGCTATCTGACGATCGAAAGCGTCTCGCGGGTGACGGTTGATCGGCTGGTGCCGGTGCCGAGCAGTGATGATCCGACGCTGGCAGAAATTGCCCATGCCGCCCGGCGCAGCCGCGACGGATCAGCCGCTGGGCCAAGCGCCTATGTCTTTCCGTCGCCGCTGATCCCGCTTGATCCTGACATCGCGGCCTATTGTGCTGCGGATCTGGCCCCTGATCGACCGGCGCTGGACGCCGTGATTGCGCTGGCACAGCGCATCCAGCGCGATTTCGATTTCGATCCGACCGCGACGTTGGTCGACACGCCCCCGCGCGAGGCGTTTATGAAGCGCGGCGGGGTGTGCCAGGATTTCGCCCAGATCATGATCACTGGTCTGCGCGCCGCCGGCCTGCCGGCTGCCTATGCGTCTGGCTATATCCGCACCATTCCGCCGCCGGGGATGGAACGGCTGGTTGGCGCTGATGCGACGCATGCCTGGGTGATGCTGTGGTGCGGCGAGCGGATCGGTTGGGTGGGGGTTGACCCGACCAACGGCATCTGGATGGCGGGCGACCATATCATCATGGCGATTGGCCGTGATTATGCCGAAATCGCCCCAATTGACGGCATCGTCCTGGGTTCGGGCGCACAGAAATTAGAGGTCAGCGTTGATGTTGCCCCGGTGGGGTAGCGGGATTGCTGCGGCATCGGGTTTGCGCTTCCAGTCTCGATCCCCCAAATAGGCACGATCAGACCAACTCATCGGGAACCCAATGGCCGATCCTTACCAATTGCTGGGTGTGCCGCGCGGGGCAAGCGAAGCCGATATCAAAAAGGCATATCGCAAGCTTGCCAAGGAACTGCATCCTGATCGCAATAAGGACAACCCAAAGGCGTCGGAGAAATTCTCGCAGGTCACCAACGCCTATGATCTGCTGAACGACAAGGACAAGCGCGCGCGATTTGATCGCGGTGAGATTGATGGTGATGGCAATCCCGCCTCCCCCTTTGGCTTCAACCCCGGCCAAGCCGGCAGTGGCGGGTTCCGTCCAGGCCCCGGTTCGGGCGGTGGGGCCAATTTTGATTTTGGCGGCGGCGATTCGGGCGATTTTGGCGATATTTTCGAAGGCCTGTTTGGTGGCAAGCGGGGCGGTGCCGGCGGGGGCGGCTTTTCCAGCGGCTTTGGCCGACGGCCAAACCCCAAGGGCGCGAATATCGCCTATAAGCTGGCCGTGCCCTTCGTGGATGCAGCGACACTGAGCGCCCAGCGGATTACGCTTGGCGATGGCAAGACGATCGATCTCAAACTGCCTGCGGGCGTTGAAACCGGCACGCAGATGCGGCTTGCCGGCAAGGGCCAGCCCGGCCCCGGCGGTGCGGGCGACGCGATCGTGACGATTGACGTACAGCCGCATCGTTTTTTTGAACGCGTTGGCGATGACGTTCGGCTCGATCTGCCAGTGAGCCTGTCGGAAGCGGTGTTGGGGGCATCGGTGAAGGTGCCAACCGTGGAGGGCGCGGTGATGCTGTCGGTGCCCAAAGGATCGAGTTCGGGCAAGGTGCTCCGGCTGAAAGGGCGCGGCTTTCATAAAAAGACCGGCGAGCGCGGCGACCAATTGGTCACCCTGATGGTTGATCTGCCGGTGGACGACGATGCGCTGATCGAATTTGCCACCAACTGGTCTACCAAGGATAAATGGAAGCCGCGCGGCAAGCTGGACGTTTGACAGCGCGTGCAAGACGTATCGCCTGAATCGCCGGAGGAGCGGCGGCGCCGTCCGGGCCGGGCGCCGCGGCTCGATCGGCGCTTCGCCTTTATGCGGCCGGGCAGCTATCTTCGCGAACTGCTCAGGCGCGTATTTGTTGGCGTAATCAGCGATGGCTTCATCCATGCGGGCAATCTTGCCTATTTGTCACTCCTGACGCTGTTTCCCTTCTGCATTGTGGCGGCAGCAATCGCCCGCTTGATTGGGCGCACGGATGCCGGGGCGCATACGATTGACGCTTTCCTGCGCACCGTGCCACCCGGGGTCGCGCGGGTGCTGGCGACCCCGATCAGCGATGTGCTGGCGGCGCGATCAGGATCATTGCTGTGGTTTGGCGCGATCGTCGGGCTTTGGACGACGGCCAGCTTTATCGAAACGATCCGCGATATCCTGCGCCGCGCCTATGGCGTTAAATCGGGGCGGCCCTTTTGGCATAATCGGCTTTGGTCGATGGGATTGACGCTGGCATCGTTGATTCTGGTGCTGATCGCGTTCAGCTTTCAGGTCGCGCTGGTGGCGATTGAACAGTTTATTCTGCAGGTCATGCCGCTGGCCCCCGGGGCGGCAACAACGGTATCGCTCTCGCGAATCGCCCCGGCACTGGCGCTGTTTGCGGCGCTCTATGTCGTTTCTTATTCGCTCACGCCGCGCCAATATCGCGATGGGGCCTATCCGAAATGGCCGGGCGCTGCCTTTACGGCAGGCTGGTGGCTGCTGGTGACGGCGTTGTTGCCAGGCATTCTGGCCAATCTAACCAATTATGATCTCACCTATGGCAGCCTGGCCGGGGTGATGATCGCCTTGATTTTCTTCTTTCTGGTCGGCCTTGGGCTGGTGGTTGGCGCCGAATTAAACGCGGCACTGGCGGAAAGCGATCCGGAAGGCGTAGAGGGTTCCGACGAAGCAATAGAGGCGATAGGCGTGTGACCGGATTGATGCAGGGAAAACGCGGGCTGATCATGGGGCTCGCCAATGATCGTTCGCTGGCTTGGGGGATTGCGAAGAAGCTGAGCGAAGCGGGTGCCGAACTCGCCTTCAGCTATCAGGGCGAGGCGATGGAAAAGCGCGTGCGCCCGCTGGCGCAGAGCCTGGGCGCGCAAAATCTGTTCGATTGCGACGTCAGCGACATGGCCTCGCTCGACGCGTTGTTCGAAGCGCTCAAGACGCGCTGGGAGACGATCGACTTCGTCGTCCACGCGATCGGTTTTTCGGACAAGAATGAGCTGCGCGGTGGCTATGTCGACACCAGTCTCAACAATTTCCTGATGACGATGAACATCAGCGTCTATTCCTTCGTCGCGGTCGCCAAGCGCGCGGCGGCGATGATGCCGAATGGCGGCGCGCTGTTGACGCTCAGCTATTATGGCGCCGAAAAGGTTATTCCGCATTACAACGTCATGGGCGTTGCCAAGGCAGCGCTCGAGACGAGCGTGCAATATCTCGCGGTCGATCTCGGCCGCGACAATATCCGCGTGAACGCGATCTCGGCCGGGCCGATCAAGACGCTGGCGGCGAGCGGGATCGGCGATTTCCGGCTGATCCTGAAGTGGAACGAGTATAACTCGCCCTTGAAGCGCAATGTGACGATCGAGGATGTCGGCGGATCGGCGCTCTATCTGCTCAGCGACCTCTCGAGCGGCGTGACCGGCGAAACGCACCATGTCGATGCGGGCTATCACGTCGTCGGCATGAAGGCGGAGGACGCGCCGGATATTACGCTGGGGTAAACCGATGCCGGTTGTCTTTCGCGAGCGGGGATTTCGTTTCTTCTTCTATTCGTTTGAAGGCAGTCCGCGCGAACCCGTTCATATCCATGTCAAAGGCAATGATGCTGACGCCAAGTTCTGGGTTGGAGAGGAAATCGTGCTGGCGTACAATGATGGCCTTAACAGCCGCGACCTTGCGTTGGTCAGCTTGATCATCAGGGCGCGACGCAAGGAAATTCGGGACGCTTGGTATGCACACTTTGGTTAATCCGAAATCGGTCAGGTTCGATGAATCGACGATGTGGGTCGAGCTGTCAGACGGGCGCACGCTCGGCATGCCGCTGGCATGGTATCCACGCCTGCTGGGGGCATCGCCAGAATTGCTGAATGCCGTGGAATTGTCGCCGTCAGGGCTGCATTGGGATGCACTGGACGAAGATCTCTCGGTGGCCGGTATGCTGGCTGGCCTCGGTGCACATAATGACCGGCGTATTGCCGCCGCGTGAGCCACAATAGCTTCGGCCATCTCTTTCGCTTCACCACCTGGGGGGAGTCGCACGGCCCTGCCATCGGCGCGGTGGTGGATGGCTGCCCGCCGGGGTTGATGCTGAGCGAAGCCGATCTCCAGCCTTTCCTCGACAAGCGCCGGCCGGGCACGTCGCGCTTTACGACGCAGCGGCAGGAGCCGGATGTGGTTCGCATTCTCTCCGGCGTGTTCGAGGGGAAGACGACGGGCACGCCAATCAGCCTCATGATCGACAATGTCGACCAGCGATCAAAGGACTATTCGGAGGTCGCCAAGGCCTATCGCCCCGGCCATGCCGATTATGCCTATGACGCCAAATACGGTTTTCGCGACTATCGCGGCGGCGGGCGGTCTTCGGCTCGGGAGACGGCGTCAAGGGTTGCGGCGGGCGCGGTCGCGCGGCTGGTGATCCCCGAGGTGCGGATCACCGCCTGGGTTGAGGCAATCGGTGGCGATTGCGTTGACCCCGCCAATTTCGATCGTGATGAGATCGATCGCAACCCCTTCTTCTGCCCTGATGCCGCCGCTGCCGCGCGCTGGGAAAAGCTGGTGGATGACGCCCGCAAGGCCGGGTCATCGCTCGGCGCGGTAATCGCTTGCGAGGCTACCGGCGTGCCCGCAGGTTGGGGCGCACCGCTTTATGCCAAGCTCGACGCCGATCTGGCGAGTGCGTGCATGAGCATCAACGCGGTCAAAGGTGTCGAAATCGGCGATGGCTTCGGCGCGGCACTGTTGCGGGGCGAGGACAACGCCGATGCGATGCGGCCCGGTGTCGATGGACCAGCGTTTCTCGCCAACCACGCGGGCGGCATTGCGGGTGGCATTTCGACCGGTCAGCCGGTGCTAGTGCGCGTTGCCTTCAAGCCAACCAGCTCAATCCTGACCCCTGTCGAGACGATCGACCGCGATGGCCACGCGACCGAGATCATGACCAAGGGCCGTCACGACCCCTGTGTCGGCATTCGCGGCGCGCCGGTGGTTGAGGCGATGGTCGCGCTGGTGCTGGCCGATCACAAACTGCGCCACCAGGGGCAGGTGGGCTGATCAATCCGCGAACGGATCGCGCACCAATATCGTGTCGTCGCGTTCAGGGCTGGTCGACACCAGCGCGACCGGGCAGCGGATCAGTTCCTCGATCCGCTTGATGTACTTGATCGCCGCTGCCGGCAGATCGGCCCAGCTGCGTGCACCCGCGGTCGATTCCTGCCACCCCGGCAGTGTCTCATAAATCGGTTCGACACCCGATTGATCCGCATAGTGCGCCGGGAAATAATCGAGCTCAATGCCGTTCAGCCGATAGCCGATGCAGATCTTCACCTCGTCAAACCCGTCAAGCACATCGATCTTGGTGAGCGCGATCCCGGTGATCCCGCCCACCGCCGCTGATTGCCGCACCAGCACTGCATCGAACCACCCACAGCGCCGCTTGCGGCCGGTGACGGTGCCGAATTCATGCCCGCGCTCCCCCAGCCGCTCGCCGGTTGCATCGGCCAGTTCGGTGGGGAAGGGGCCGCTGCCCACGCGCGTCGTATAAGCCTTGGCAATGCCGAGCACGAAACCGACCGCACTTGGCCCCAGCCCCGACCCACCGGCCGCTGTCCCTGCAATCGTGTTCGACGAGGTGACAAAGGGATAGGTGCCATGATCGACATCAAGCAGCACGCCTTGCGCGCCTTCGAACAGGATGCGCTTGCCCGCCGACCGTGCCTCCCCCAGCATCCGCCAGACCGGCTGGGCATAGGGCAGAACGAAGCTCGCAATCTCGCGCAATTGCTCAACCAGCGCAGCGCGGTCGATCGGCGGCTCGCCGAACCCGGCGCGCAGCGCGTCGTGATGCGCGGTCAGCCGATCCATCTGCGGCCCCAGATCGTCGAGATGCGCCAGATCGCACACCCGGATCGCGCGCCTGCCGACCTTGTCTTCATACGCCGGGCCGATGCCGCGCCGCGTCGTGCCGATCTTGCCATCGCCACTCGCATCCTCGCGCAGCGCATCGAGATCGCGGTGAAAAGGCAGGATCAGCGCGCAATTATCCGCGACCATCAGCGTGTCGGGGGTGATGGTGACGCCCTGGCCGCGCAGCTTTTCCACCTCGGCCTTCAGCGCCCAGGGATCGAGAACCACGCCATTGCCGATGACGCTGGGGGTGCCGCGAACGATGCCCGACGGTAGCAGCGACAGCTTGTAGACCATGTTGCCAACGACGAGCGTATGCCCGGCATTATGCCCACCCTGAAAGCGCACCACGACATCGGCGCGCTCGGCGAGCCAATCGACAATCTTGCCCTTGCCCTCATCGCCCCATTGGGCACCGATCACTGCTACGTTCGCCAACACCTAAATCCTTCAGTTTACACCGTTCGTGCTGAGTAGGGGCTGAGCTTGTCGCAGACCCGTATCGAAGCAGCTGTCCTTCGATACGCCATTTCGACTTCGCTCAATGGCTACGCAGGACGAACGGACACGATCTTATTGCCCGCCAACGCATGCGTGCACAATTGCGCCTGCGGGGTATCGCCATCGTCGAGCGCCGCCACCGTCACCCAGCCTTCGCCGCGCATCTGCGCCGCCAGCGTCGGGTCGGCCCCGACGGGCACAAACAACCGCCGTCGCTCAATCGGAGCCAGCCCGCCATCGACGATCGCATCGGCATAGAGTGAGAAGCCGATTGCGGGTTCCTCGCTGCCATCCTCGTGCATCACGGTATAGCTGCCGCCACGGCCGATTTCGCCGCGTACCCCCCCGGCGAAGATCGAAAAGCCGATCCAGCTCTGATATTCGAAACCGTGGCGCTCGGTCGGGTCTAACGTGAGCGCAACCTTGCCCTTCAGGCTCTGCGCAATCGCCCAAAGCCCGTCGAGCCGCGAGGTCAACGCCCCCCCGGTTGCGAAGGCGCAGAGCCGATCATGCGCTGCGTCGAACGGCCCCGCGGCCTCGATCAGCGGCAGATAAGCGGGCGCGAGCGTGGCGACGGCCCCGGCGTCCTTGGCGTCCAACCGGTCCTTCAGCATTTCGATCTGATCGGCAGCGACCGGGAAGGGGCCCGCCGCCAGCACATCGACGAGATCGGGCAAGGTGAAATCGATCGAGATGTCCGCGACTCCCGCAGCCTCCAGTGCCTCGACCGCGACACCGACGATTTCCTTTGCCGCCGCGACACTATCGAGCCCGATAAGCTCGCAGCCGATTTGGCGCTGTTCGCGTTCGGGCGCGAGTTCCGACGCGCGCAGTTTCACGACTGGGCCAGCATAGCTCAACCGCACCGGGCGCGGATGGTGCGCCATCCGTGTGGCGGCGATCCGCCCGACCTGGGCGGTCATATCGGGGCGGATCGCCAGCGTGCGCTGTGAAACCGGATCGACATAGCGCACGGCATCGATCGTGCGTGAAGCCTTTAGCCGCTGGGCGAGTCCTTCGAAGAACTCGACCAGCGGCGGATCAATCCGCTCATAACCATGCGCGAACGCGGCTTCCATCACGCGCGCTTCCAGCCGCGCCGCAACATCGGCAAACGGTGGCAGGCGATCGTGAAAGCCTTCGGGGAGGAGGGAGAGAGTCATGCCTGCCCCTTAGCCCTGTCAGAAGCTCAATCCCATCACCGTTTTCACCCCCGGCAGCGCGCGGACATTGGCGATGAGGTCATTGGTCACCGCCTCATCGACCGACAGCAGCACGATCGCCTCGCCCCCCGCCGATCGGCGACCAAGGTGGAAGGTGCCGATATTGACGCCCGATTCGCCCAGCGTCGTGCCAAGCCGACCGATGAAGCCCGGTGCGTCCTCGTTGACGACATAGAGCATGTGCCCCGCCAGATCGGCCTCGACTTTGATGCCGAACAGTTCGACCAGGCGCGGCGCAGCGTCGCCGAACAGCGTGCCAGCGACCGATTTGTCGCCGGCATCGGTTTTCACCGTCACGCGGACCATCGTGTGGTAATCGCCCTCGCGGTCATGCCGGATTTCGCGGACGTCAATGCCGCGTTCCTTGGCGAGGAATGGCGCGTTGACCATGTTCACGATGTCCGAATGCACGCGCATCATGCCCGCGAGCACGGCGCTCGTGATCGGCTTCTGGTTGAGCTGTGCCGCCGCCCCTTCTACCTCGACCGAGATGCCCGACAGGGCGCCGTGGGCGAGCTGGCCGATCAGGCTCCCAAGCTTTTCGGCAAGCGCCATGTACGGCTTCAGCTTGGGCGCTTCCTCCGCCGACAGCGACGGGACGTTGAGCGCGTTGGTGATGCCGCCGGTCACCAGAAAATCAGCCATCTGTTCGGCGACCTGCAGCGCGACATTGACCTGCGCTTCGGTGGTGGACGCCCCCAGATGCGGGGTCGAGATAAAGCCTAGCGTGCCGAACAGCGGCGAGTCCTTGGCGGGTTCGGTCTGGAACACGTCAAGCGCGGCGCCGCCGATATGCCCCGAATCGAGCCCCGCCTTCAGCGCCGCCTCGTCGATCAGCCCGCCGCGCGCGCAATTGATGATGCGGACGCCCTTCTTGGTCTTGGCGAGATTTGCCTCGGACAGGATGTTGCGCGTCTGGTCGGTCAGCGGCGTGTGCAGCGTGATGAAATCGGCGCGCGCGAGCAGATCGTCGAGTGTCACCTTTTCAACGCCCATTTCGAGCGCGCGTTCAGGGGTGAGGAAGGGATCATGAGCGATGACCTTCATCTTCAGGCCAAGCGCACGGTCCGCCACGATCGAGCCGATATTGCCCGCGCCGATCAGGCCCAGCGTCTTGCTGGTCAGCTCGACGCCCATGAAGCGGTTCTTCTCCCACTTGCCGGCCTGGGTGCTGGCGTCCGCTTCCGGAAGCTGCCGGGCGAGCGCGAACATCAGCGCGATGGCATGTTCGGCGGTGGTGATGCTGTTGCCGAACGGGGTGTTCATGACGACCACGCCCTTTGCCGAAGCAGCGGGGATATCGACGTTATCGACGCCGATCCCGGCGCGGCCAATGACCTTCAAATTGGTGGCGTGTTCCAGAATCGCCTTGGTCACCTTGGTCGAGCTGCGGATGGCAAGGCCGTCATATTGGCCGATGATCGCCATCAGCTCTTCGGGAGTCTGGCCAGTGATTTCGTCGACCTCGACACCGCGTGCGCGGAAGATGGCGGCGGCATTGGGGTCCATTTTGTCGGAGATAAGGACTTTAGGCATGGGATTATCCTATCGAAGAATGCTGTGCTCCGGCGAAGGCCGGAGCGCTGGATCGACCGCGAGACGCTTGCGGCCAAGGCTCCGGCCTCCGCCGGAGCACAGGTAGAGTTAAGCGGCTTTCGCCGTCGCATAGGCCCAGTCGAGCCACGGCCCGAGCGCCACGATATCGGCGGTGTCGACGGTCGCGCCGCACCAGATGCGCAGGCCCGGCGGCGCGTCGCGGTAGCCCGCCACGTCATAGGCCGCGCCTTCCTTTTCGAGCGCCCCGGCCATTTTCTTGATAAAGGCTTCGTCCGACCCCTCGACCGTGAGGCAGACGCTGGTTTTTGACCGCGACGCCGGATCAGCGGCAAGATGGCCGAGCCAGGCGCGTTCTTCGACGATCTTGTTGAGCGCGGCGGCGTTGGCGTCGGACCGTGCCATCAGCCCGGTCAGGCCACCCAGTGTTTCGGCCCATTCGAGCGCGAAAATGACGTCCTCAACCGCGAGCATCGACGGGGTGTTGATCGTCTCGCCCTTGAACACGCCCTCGGCAAGCTTGCCTTTCGAAACCAGGCGAAAAATCTTCGGCAGTGGCCAGGTGGGGGTATAGTTCTCCAGCCGCTCGACTGCGCGGGGTCCAAGGATGATCACGCCGTGTGCACCTTCGCCGCCCAGCACTTTCTGCCAGGAGAAGGTGGTTACATCGAGCTTGTCCCACGGCATGTCGTAGGCGAACACCGCAGAGGTCGCGTCGTTAAAGCTCAGCCCCTCGCGGTTGTCGGCGATCCAGTCACCGTTCGGCACGCGGACGCCGCTGGTGGTGCCATTCCAGGTGAACAGCACGTCGTTTGACCAATCGACCGAATCGAGATCGGGCAATTGGCCATAATCGGCGCTGATCACCGTTGGATTAAGCTTCAGCTGCTTGGCGGCATCGGTCACCCAGCCTTCGCCGAAGCTTTCCCAGGCAAGCGTGGTGACGGGCCGCGCACCCAGCATCGTCCACATCGCCATTTCATAGGCACCCGTGTCGGACGCAGGAACGATGCCGATGCGATGCGTGTCGGGCACGGCCAGAATCTTGCGGATCAGGTCAATAGCGAGCTGCAGCCGCGCCTTGCCGATCTTCGAGCGATGTGAGCGGCCAAGCGACTCGGTCGCGAGTTTAGCCGCATCCCAGCCTGGCGGCTTGGCGCACGGGCCCGACGAGAAAAACGGGCGAGCAGCTTTTGTGGTGGGTTTTGCAGGTGCAGACGCAGTGGTGGCGTCAAGCGCAGTCGTATCAGTCATGTCAGTCTCTCCTCACAGAGAGCACGCGCGGCGTTGGGACCGCGTGGCCCACTTACCGCCCTAGCGTCGCGCTTGCGCCTGTCAATCAATTCCGTGTGCAGTGCAGCGTATAGATCTAGTCTGTGGGTACCGTTGCGCTCCGACACATGAACGGATCGCCGGTATTTCTGTTCCTGTCCGCCCTTTTGCGTGCGGCCAGTTGCCGACATGGAAGTAATGATCGTGCAGGGCTTTGCCGCTTACGGCTGTTTGGGTTAGGGCGGGCTAATGACAGAACCAAAACTACCCGCGCGCGTCTTCGCGCGCGCCGCCCAGGATGCCGAAACCGCCAAGGGGCAGGTCTCCACCCCCCAAACCCGCGATCCATCCTATAAGCTCGCCTTTCAGGATATGGATTTCCTGCTGCGTGAAGATTTGCGCCCGGTGCGCTTTCAGCTTGAGCTGCTCAAGCCCGAACTGGTTTTTCAGGAAGCCAATATTGGCTCGACCTTTGTGTTTTATGGGTCGGCGCGAATCCCTGAGCCCAGCAAAGCCCAGGCCTTGCTTGCCCAGGCCAAGGATGATCAGGCGCGGCGGATCGCCGAAAGCCTGGTCGCCAAGTCCAAATATTATGATGTCGCGCGCGAACTCGCTCGGCTGGTTAGCTTATGCCCGCATGATGAAAACGACATGCGCCAGTTTGTGGTTTGCTCGGGCGGTGGCCCATCGATCATGGAAGCGGCCAATCGCGGTGCAGCGGATGTGGGGGCTGAATCGATCGGCCTCAATATTGTGCTGCCGCACGAACAGGCCCCAAATCCCTATGTCACGCCGAGCTTAAGCCTGCAGTTCCATTATTTTGCGCTGCGCAAGATGCACTTCCTGCTTCATGCGCGTGCACTCGCGGCGTTTCCGGGCGGCTTTGGCACGTTCGACGAGTTGTTTGAGCTGCTGACCTTGATCCAGACGGGCAAGATCAAGCCGATCCCCGTGCTGCTGTTTGGCCGCGAATTCTGGAATCGCGTTGTCAATTTTGAGGCGCTGGTCGAAGAAGGAGTCGTTTCCGCTCGTGACCTTGGCATCTTCACCTTTGTCGAAACCGCAGAAGAAGCGTGGGAGGTGGTCAAGCGCTTCTACCGCGAGCACCCGGATTCCGACGCGTAGGATCACGCATCGGATGCCGGGCGATCACACAGAATAGCGCTTCACTCTGTCTCGGCTGGGGCCGCTGCATCGGCAGGGGCAGCAGCGTTGCCATCCAGCGGGGGATCTTCCGGCGTCGTCAGCGTGTTTGCAGCGGCTGCTGCAGGCACCGGCGGCAACGGGATGTTGGACCCTTGCGCGTTCAGATAGGCGATCACATTGGCGCGCGCCGCCGGATCAGCCAAGCCGGCAAAGCTCATCTTGGTGCCCGATGCGAATTTGCGCGGGTTGGTGATCCATTCATTCAGCGTCGCGAAATCCCAATTGCCGCCCTTGGCCTTCAGCGCATCGGAAAAGGCATAGCCGCCCTTGCCGGCAGCGATCGCTGCACCAACCGTCGCCCACAAATTGGGGCCAATGCCATTGGCGCCGCCCTGCGTAACGGTGTGGCATGACGCGCACTTCTTGAAGACTTCAGCGCCTTGGGTGACATCGGCCGATGCCATCATTACCTCGATCGGCACTTCAGGCGCCGCGGGGCCAGCTTCGCTGGCTTCGACAGCGCCTTCAATCGGGAAGCCCGGCTTTTCAAGCTTCTCGGACTTGAAATACAGGTGGCTGAGGTTGCCCAGCCCAAGCGCGACAAACAGCGCCGCCAGAATCCAGCCGAGAATTGTATTGGTCCGAATATCCATCTTGGAGTCGCGCCTCGATCTTGAAGGTAGGGATTTTTGAAGTTGGCCTCCCTTTAGGTTCGCAAGTGCAGCACCGCAAGCGCGCTTGCCGAGGCGCGTGCGGACCGATAGGCGCGACCCCGATGGAAAATTTCGCCGCCCCCGCCCGCCCGATTGTGGCAGAGATGATTGCCAGCGCTGCCGCGCATCCCGAAAGCGCGGTTGCTTTTCAGGGCGCGCCAGGCGCAAATTCGCATGTTGCCGCCGTGCAGGCCTTTCCAAATGGTCTGCCACTGCCCTGTTTCGATTTCGCCGATGCGATTGAAGCGGTGCAGGAGGGACGCGCTGACTGCGCCATCATTCCGATTGAAAATTCGCTCCACGGCCGCGTGGCGGACATGCATTTCCTGCTACCCGAATCGGGGCTGGTGATCACCGGCGAGCATTTTCTGCCGATTCGCCATGCGCTGATGGGCGTCGGTACGCGCGATCAGGTGCGTGAAGCGATGAGCCACCCCCAGGCGCTCGGCCAATGTCGTCACTGGTTGCGCGACCATGGCATTGCGCCGGTTGCCTATCCCGATACGGCGGGCGCGGCGGCGGTGGTGGCCGAACGTGGCAACCCCGCATTGGCAGCACTTGCGCCACCCGGCGCAGCGGCGATTTATGGGCTCAACCTGCTCGCCGAGGATATCGCCGATGCCGACCACAACACCACGCGATTCGTCGTCCTTGCGCGCGGTGGCCGCCCAGTTGATGGCGATGGCCCGTTCATGACCACATTAATCTTTGAAGTGAAGAATGTGCCCGCTGCGCTGTACAAAGCGCTGGGCGGCTTCGCGACCAACGGCGTGAACATCACGAAGTTGGAGAGTTATCAGCGCGGCGGCAGCTTTTCAGCGACTGAGTTTTACGCCGATATTGTCGGCAAGCCCGGCGATCCCGCCGTCGATCGCGCGCTCGAAGAACTAGGCTTCCATTCGAAATGGCTGCGCCTGCTGGGCACGTATCGTCAGGCGCGGGCGCGGGGATGATCCGGCCAGCTAGGCGTCCGCCCAGGCCGTCAGCAATGTGTGCGCAATCGCATAGGGCGGTGGGGGCAGAAACGGGCCGGGCTCGCCGGCCAGCACCGCCCGCACCACGTCGCGCTCCACCCAAATAGCGTCTTCAAGCTCATTGGTGTCGATCGTGAGCGCATCATCCTGCGCTTCGGCAACGCAGGCCATCATTAGCGATGAGGGGAAGGGCCAGGGTTGGCTGGCGATGTAGCGCACGTTCGACACACGCACGCCCGCCTCCTCGAAAATCTCGCGCGCGACGGCTTCTTCCATCGATTCGCCGGGCTCCAGAAACCCTGCCAGCGCCGAATAGCGTCCGGCCGGCCAGCCAGGTCCGCGCCCCAGCAAGGCCCGGCCCTGATATTCGGCGATCATGATCACGACGGGGTCAACGCGCGGAAAATGTTCCGCCTGGCAATGGCCGCATTTACGCGCCCAGCCCGCCCGGAACATCGTGGTCTGGGTGCCGCAATTGGCGCAGAATTGATGACGGCTATGCCAGTCAAGCACGCTGCGGGCCGCCGCATAGGTTGCGGCTTCGCCCGGCGCGAACCGGTCGAGCATCGCGAAAAGCCGCATTGATCGACCCGCAGGCGCGCGCATGCCCGGCAGATAGGCGGCGAAATGCGGGCGATCACCGTCAAGACCAAGCAAAATCAGCTCAGCATCATCCGCGAGATCGGCGAGACTTCCCCAGCCGAGCAAGCCCTCTGCCGTCAATTCGGGCTCGAAATTGTCGAGCTTCAGGACGCGGGCGCGCCAATCGCTGGTTGCCGCCGCCAGCGCCGTTTCATCATGACGCAGGCGGTCAGCGCGATCGAGCCGGCCGCCCGTAAATCCCGGCGACATTATTGCGCGAGATCGGCGTAAAGTGCCTTAGTGAAATCACGCCGCAGAGGCCATTTCTCGCCGGGTAGATAATTGACCATCGCAGTGGCGCGAAGGTGGCGCACCGGATCGACCCAGGCGATCGTGCCAGCAGCCCCACCCCAGCCATAGGTGCCTTTCGACGGGCCGCCGGGAATGTCGACCAGATAGACCGAACCACCCGCGCCAAAGCCCTGCGACTGGCCAGTCGCGCCGCCGGTATTGGCCACAGCACCGCCATAGGTGACGCCCTCAGGCAAGAGATTCGACATCGCGAGCGCAACAGTTGCTGGCTTCAGGACCCGTGCGCCGTCCAGCGTGCCGCCATTTTGCAGCATATGCAGGAAGCGATCATAATCATGCGCCGACATCACTAGCCCGGCACCGCCATAGGGGAAGCTTGGCGGCTGGAGGAAGACCGATGTCGCACCGGGATCGAGCGGCACCCGGTTCGCGCCGACCCAGGTATAGCCCGTCACGAGCCGCTTGGCGTCTGCCGTGGGCACGGTGAAGAAGGTTGAGTTCATTTTCAGCGGCGCGAAAATGCGCTTTTGCAGGAAGGTGTCGAACGGCATGCCGCTCGCCTTCTCGATCACCGCCCCCATCACGTCGAGGCCGATCGAATAGCTCCATTTAGTGCCGGGATCGGCAATCAGCGGCAATCCGGCCACGCGATTGGCGAATTCCTGCAGCGTCTTGGGCCGGGCTAGCCGCATCTGGGCTTCAACCTGGGCGTTGGCCGTGAAGGGGGTGATGCCCTGGCGTTCATATTCCTTCAGCAACGGGCCTGTGGTGATGATGGTGTACCCAAGCCCTGCCGTGTGGGTCAGCAGATGGCGGACCGTGATTGGGCGCGTGGCCGGGCGCGCGGTCAGATCCTTGGCTGGATCGACCAGCACGGTCATGTTCTTAAAGGCCGGGATGAAATCCGACACGGGTTGGTCGAGCTTCATCTTGCCTTCTTCGATCAGGATCATGGCCGCCATGGCGGTGATCGGCTTGGTCATCGAATAGACGCGCCAAAGCGAATCGGCATCGGCCTTGGCAGTGCCCTCTTCGGCAGCGATCTTGCCAGCCGCAAGCACGGTTGGCGCATCATCGCCTTGTCCAACAACTGCGACGATTCCCGGCGTTTTGTCCGTGGCCGGGTAGCTGTCGATCAACGCAGCGGCTTGGGTCAGGGGCGCCTTTTCATGCGCCATCGGCACTGGCTGGCGCTGTGCCTGGCCGGCAAAGGCGCCCCCGGCTGACAGGGCGAGCAACGCACTGCTCAGGGCTAGCGTCTGAATCTTGGTGGCCATGTGCGTCTTTATCCTCTCAATGTCCCAAACGGGGTCCCAACCGGGCCGCCTTGGCGAACACGGTTGGCAGGCCTGCCGAATCGAGCGACGTAATCGCCCACCATTCGCCTGTTGCTGGTGGTGAATGCCCCTCGGCGCGGCCAACCGCAAGGGCGAGTTCAAGGGTAAAGTGCGTAAAGACATGACTGACACGATCGGGCGCGATTTGCCAATCAATCGCCGCATCGGGTGCGCCTTCAAGCCCAGGCGCGGTGTCGGTCCACGGGCCCGTCGGCAGCGCCCGCATGCCACCGAGCAACCCCTTGTCTGGTCGGCGAACCAACAGGACTTTTCCCGCTTGCTCGAGCCAGAAAACCGTGCCGTAGCGCTGCGGTTTGGCCAATTTGCGCGGTTTGACGGGAAAGGCAGTAGGTGTGCCTGTCGCGGCTGCCTTGCAAACCGTGCGCAGCGGGCAAAGCAAGCATTGGGTTACCCGTGGACCGCACAGGCCTGATCCCAGATCCATCATCGCCTGCGCAAAATCGCCTGCGCGCGTCCTTGGCGTGATCTGGTCGGCGAGCGAGCGAATGATCGGTTTGGCAGCGGGCAGCGGCGTGTCGATGGCAAATAATCGCGCAACGACGCGTTCGACATTGCCGTCGATCACCACCGCGCGCTTGCCAAAGGCGATCGCGGCAATGGCGGCGGCGGTATAGTCGCCAATCCCCGGCAGCGCGCGCAAAGCCGCTTCTTCGGGCGGGAAAACGCCGCCATGCGCCGTCACCACTTGGCGCGCGCAGGCCAGTAAATTGCGGGCGCGCGCGTAATAGCCCAGTCCCGCCCAGGCGCCCATCAGATCAGCATCATCGGTGGCAGCAAGGGCAGCGACCGTTGGCCAACGCGCGATAAATTCCGTAAAGCGCGGGCGTACTGTCGCCACCGTCGTTTGCTGCAGCATGATTTCAGAAAGCCAGACGCGATAAGGATCAGCGGGCTCGTCCGGCTTGTGCCGCCACGGTAGATCGCGGGCATGGGCATCATACCAGCTGAGCAGCGACTGGCTGTACCGCGCGTCGCCGGGTTCGGCGGGCAGCATGGATTCCTGATCGTGGGCCTTGGCGTTCACGGTATCGCTATGGCATGGGAGGCACCATGAGCAAAAGCGGCGTTCGCGCCCCCCGCCCCAAGAATGCGACGCCGACGGCAGAAGCCAAGCGCGGCGGGCCCGCGCGCGCGGTCGCTGATCTGCTGCCAGATGTTGGTGGCGCGGCGTTCCGGCGATTCGGCTTTGTGCAAAGCGCGGTTGTCAGTCGCTGGGCGGAAATTGTCGGGCCGAAATTTGCGGCGGTATCCGCACCCGAATCGATTAAGTTTCCCCACGGCAAGCGCGCCGAAGGCACATTGGCCCTGGTTGTGCGCGGCGCGCATGGGCCGATGATGCAGCATATTACGCCCGAGATTATTGAGCGGGTGAATCGTTTTTTTGGCTATGAGGCCATTGCCAAAGTCGCCATCCGGCAGGGCGATGTCCCCTCGACCCCAAGCCGCAAACCACCGCCGTCGATCAGACCGGTGCCGATTGAATTGGGTGACAGCCTGCGGGCGATTGCCGATCCTGAGTTCAAGGCGGTTTTGGAGGCGCTTGCCGCTGGTGTCGCCGCCACACGCGGCCCGCCGATTATCGAGACGCCGGAGCGAGCCGAATGAACCGTCCGATCAGCGCGGCTATGATCGCTGCGATCATTTTTGCAGGTGCGGCCCATGCATTGCCGCCGACCAAATCGCCAGCCAAACCAGCGGTAAGGGCTGCCGCAACGCCAGCCGTAAAGGCTCCCGGTGCGCTGCGCGACTGGACCAAGGTGGCGACCGATACACCGGCGGGCAATGTCGTCCTCGGCAATCCGCGCGCCCGCGTAAAGGTAATCGAGTATCTGAGCTTCACCTGTTCACACTGCGCCGCTTTTTCGGTGGAATCCGGGCCAGTGCTGAAGGAGCAGTTCATTCGATCAGGGTCGTTATCGATCGAATATCGCCCGATCGGGCGTGATTTCCCCGATCTTGGGGCAACAATCCTGGCGCGCTGTGCTGGCGGGCTAGGCTTTGCCAACGCCGCCGACGAGATTTTTGCCCGTCAGCCCGAATGGCTGTCGCTCGCGATGGGATTCATGGAGCGGGATGCGAAGCGTTTCGTGCTCGATACCCCGCTCGGTCAGATTCGCGCGGGCGCGCAGGCAAATGGGCTGATCGATTTGATGCTGGCGCGCGGCCTGTCACAGGACCGGATCGACGCCTGTTTTGCAAACGAGAAACTGCTGGCAAGCATCCTGGCCAATGGCGAAGCCGCGCGGAAGGTGATCAAGGGCACGCCAGCGATCGTCATCAATGGAACGATGGTCAAAGAATTTACCTGGGCGGGCGTCGAGCCGTTGCTCCGCGCCGGGGGAGCCCGCTAAGATCAACCGATCCTGGCCGGGTGCAGTTCCATTTGCCCCATGGCCACATCACCAAGGAGTCTCGTCCAATGAAGCTGCCCCTGATGCTTGCTGTTCTGCCCGCGCTGGCGCTTGCCGCCTGCAACAAGGATGACACGGCCACTGTCTCTGCGCCGGTCAAGAGCATCGCCGCCGCGCCAGCGCCGGCTGGCACTGCCTGGGCCGATGTTGTCGCGCCGACACCGCAAGGCGGCATGCGGATGGGCAATCCCGACGCGCCGATCAAGCTGATCGAATATGGCGCCCGCACCTGCCCAACCTGCGCCCGCTTCGATGCGGAGGGTTTGCCTGCGCTAAAATCGGGCATGATTGCGAGCGGCAAGGTTTCCTATGAGTTCCGCGATTTTCCGGTCCATGGCCCGCTTGATATCGGCCCGATCCTGCTTGGCCAATGCGTAGAGCCAGCGGCGTTTTTCCCGATGCTCGAGGATATGATGCGCAACCAGCAGACGCTGCTCGCCAAGGAACAACAGGTGGCGCAGGCCGGCCAGGCGCTGCAGGGCAAGCCGCCAATGGAGGTCGCTCGCTTCTTTGCGGAAAATCTGGGCTATATCGATTTCGTCAAACAGCGCGGCGTGCCGGAGAGCAAGGCCCTGGCCTGCCTCGCCGATCAAGCCGCCATCGCGCGGCTGGCCGCCAATCTCCAGCAAGCCGATACCGAATATAAGGTCAGCGGTACGCCAACCTTCATCGTCAATGGCAAGATTGCTGATGGCGTGCTTGATTGGAAGGGCCTCGAAGGCGTGCTTAGGGCTGCCGGCGCCTGACGACGGGGCCGCAGCTTCGTGCAGATTAAACGGCTTCGGCTAACCGGGTTCAAGAGCTTCGTCGATCCAGCAGATCTGCGCATTGAACCCGGGCTGACCGGCATTGTCGGGCCCAATGGCTGCGGCAAATCCAACCTGCTCGAAGCCTTGCGCTGGACGATGGGCGAAAACAGCGCGAAATCGATGCGCGGTGCCGGGATGGAAGACGTGATCTTCGCGGGCACCGCGACCCGGCCGCAGCGCGATTTTGCCGAGGTTTCCATCCTGATCGATGGCGATGCTGACGGCGACCAGGGTGCCGACGAAACCGAAATCGTCCGGCGGATCGAACGCGGTGCTGGGTCTGCCTATCGAATCAACGGGCGCGATGTCCGTGCCAAGGATGTGTCGCTGCTGTTTGCCGACGCGGCTACCGGCGCGCATTCGCCAGCGCTTGTCAGCCAGGGCCGGATCAGCGCGGTGATCGCCGCCAAGCCCGCCGAGCGCCGGGCGATGCTGGAGGAAGCAGCGGGGATTGCCGGGCTGCACGTCCGTCGCCGCGATGCCGAGCAGAAGCTCCGCGCGACTGAGGCTAATCTTACCCGGCTGGATGAAGTGATCGCCGATCAGGATGCGCGCGCTGCAGCACTCCGCCGTCAGGCCAAGCAGGCCGAGCGATACCGGGCCCTGTCAGACCAGATTCGCGTCGCAGAAGCGCGGATGATCTTCGCGCGCTGGCGCGACGCTGCGGCTGCGGCTGATATCGCGCGGGCGGAGGCAAGCGAGGCGGAGGCGCGGGTGGCCGAGGCAGCCGAGGCGCAGCGCGCGGCGGCGGCGCATCAAACCGCAGCAACCGATCGGCTGGCACTGGCGCGCGCGACATCGCTGGCCGCGCGTGATCGGGCAAGCGAGGCGGGCCATAGCCTTGCCACGTTGCGCACCGAGCGAGCGAGCGTCGATCGCCGGATTACCGAGCTGGCCGACGCCCAGGCGCGGATTGTGGCGGATCGCGACCGCGAAGGCGCGCTGGCGCATGACGCCGCCGAAGCGCTGGCGCGGTTGGCCGAGGAGGGCAAGGCGCTGGAGGCGCGGATTGCGGCGGCGGCCACGCGCCAGCCCGCGCTCGAAAAACTGCTTGCCGAGGCTGAGGGCCTGGCCCGCGATGCAGAGGTCGCGCTTGCCCAGGCTCTGGCCGCGCAGGCGAGCGAAGCAGCGGAATCGCGCGTGGCGCAGGCGGCATTGGTGGCAGCGCGCACCCGGCTCGATCGCGCCAATCGCGACGCGGCACGCGTGACGGCGGAGACCAATGCGCTCAGCGATTCCACACCGTTGCAAGCGCAACGCCAGGCCGCAGCTGACGCCCGCGATCAGGCGCTACGCCAGGCCGAAGCGGCCCGGGCGATGCTGGCGGGTGCCGACGCTGCCGAACGTGCGGCGATCGAGTCGCGCGATGGTGCCCAATCCGCGCGCGCGACCGCGCATGCCGAACTTGCCGCGATTGACAGCGAAAGCGCCGCCCTTGCCAAGGCGACGCAGCGGACCGGCAAGGATCGCGTTCTCGATCAGCTCCGCCCCGATCCGGGGTATGAACGCGCGCTGGCGGCGGCGCTGGGGGATGATCTGGAAGCGGGTCTCGATCCGGCGGCGGTGCATTATTGGGGCGGCGCAGAACCGCATGACGCTGACCCCGCCGCCCCAGCCGGGGTGGTGCCGCTTGCCCGGCATGTCGCGGCGCCACCGGCGCTCGCGCGGCGGCTGGCGCAGATCCTGGTGGCTGATCATGATGATGGGCAGCGGCTCGCCGTGGGCCAAAGGCTGGTGACATTGGCGGGCGTGCTCCGGCGTTGGGATGGCTATATCGCCAAATCAGGCGGCGCGGCCGCAGCGGAGCGGCTTGAACGCATGAATCGGCTGCGGGCGCTGGAGGCAGCGCGGGCCCCGGCTGTTCGCGCGGTTGAGGCAAAAGATGCCGAGCTGGCGCGGATCGACGCCGCTGTCGGCGAGGCGCGGCGCGCGGCGAGCGAGGCACGACGCTCGTTAGAGGCGGCTGAGGCGAGCGGGCGCGAGGCGCTGCGGACTGAAGACCGCGCCGCATCCGCGATTGAACGGATTGATGCGCAGCGCGCCGATCTGGATGGGCGCGGGCGCCGCATTGCTGCCGAACAGGAAGAAGCCGCAGGGGAGGTGTCGCGCGCCGAGGCACAGATTGCCGGTTTGCCCGATGGCAGCGCCACGCGCGATCGGGTTGCGCTGCTCCAGCGTGAGGCGGAAGCGCGGCGCACGGCAGTGGCGCAGGCTCGCAGCGATCGCGCCGCGCTCGACCGTGATCTGGCGGCGGACCGCGAGCGTATCGCGGTTGGCCAGGCCGATGCCAAAAGCTGGCGCGCGCGCGCTGGCGAAGCGGCGCGGCGGATTGCCGACATGGCCAAGCGCGAGGAGCAACTGAGCGAGGAAGCGGCGATCCTTGCTGTGCGCCCGGCGATTCTTGACCGCCAGATTGACGACGGCGCGGCCACGCATGACGCTGCTCGTGCTGATGCCGAGGCGGCGCTTGCCGCCGAGCATGAGGGCGAGGCATTGCTGCGCGAAACTGAAGCGGTGGCGCGCCAGGCCGCTGAGGCACTGTCGCAGGCTCGCGAGACGCGCGCCGGGGCCGCTGCGCGCGCGGAAAATCAGGAATTGCGCCGCGTTGAAATGGGTCGGTTGTCGGGAGAACGCTTCGAATGCCCTCCGCCAGTGCTGCCCGAGCGGGTTGGCTTTAGGGCCGACGAGATCCGCACCCCCGCCGATGAATCGGCGCGGCATGAGCGGTTGTCGATCGAGCGCGAGCGGATCGGTCCGGTCAATCTTGTTGCCGATACCGAACTGGCCGAACTTGAAGCGGCGAGCGCCAGCAATGCCGCCGAGCGTGACGAGCTGGGACAGGCCGTCAACCGACTGCGCGGTTCGATCGGCACACTCAATCGCGAGGGACGCCAGCGGTTGCTTGCAGCCTTTGAAGCGGTTGACGGGCATTTCCGGCGGCTGTTCACGACGCTGTTCAATGGCGGCCAGGCGCATCTTCAAATGGTCGATTCAGACGATCCGCTCGAAGCCGGGCTGGAGATCATGGCCCAGCCGCCCGGCAAGAAACTGCAATCGCTCACTCTGCTCTCAGGCGGCGAACAGGCGCTGACGGCGGTCGCGCTGATCTTCGGCCTGTTTCTTACCAACCCCGCCCCGATCTGCGTGCTCGACGAAGTCGATGCCCCGCTTGATGACGCGAATATCGAGCGTTTCTGCGACCTGCTCGACCGCATGACCCAGGAAACGCGCACCCGCTATTTGATCGTCACCCATAATGCCGTGACGATGAGCCGGATGCACCGCCTGTTCGGCGTGACGATGATCGAACAGGGGGTGAGCCGGCTGGTATCGGTTGATCTGGGCGGGGCGACGTCGCTGCTGGCCGCTTAACGCCGTGCCGCCTTTATTCGCTGATCTTTAGCGTCGGCCCTTGCGCATCTGCCGCTATCTCCGCTGGCGTGAAGGGCAAGCGGACCCAGCGCTTGGCCGAATAGAGCAAGGTTTGGTCGCCGAAATGCGGCGAGGCGGGGTTGGTCGATTGCGAATAGCTCAGCACCGCGTCCGCCTGCGGCCCGATGTCGCCAAAGGTCACAACCTGGATATAGCTTGACCCGTGAACCGGCGTGACGCCCGTCGGGACGGGCGTGGCAATCTGGACGTTCAGGATGCCGAGCTGGCCATCGCCGCCATGGATCGCGATGCGCTGATCGCCGCGTTGCGCGAACTGGACATCGCCCCAGCGCGCGTCGAGCGCAATGTTTTCCTTGGCGAGCTGGTCGGCGGCGGCCTTCAGCGTCGCGATCAGCTTGTCGCCGGTTGCGCCATCGGTCACCAGGTCACGCGGCGTGTGGATCGGGTCAGCGGGGTCGAACTTGGTTGCCCAGATGCCGGGGATATTCTGCGCCTTGATCCAGAATTGGTGGAACAGATACGCCCCCTGGCTGTCGACGTTGACGCGGCGATCCCAACCTTTCAGCGCCGCACAGGCAGCGGCGACATCGGCCTTGTCAGCGCACAGCGCCAGCAATTTGTCGACGACCAGTTCGCCCGCCAGGCTCTTATTGGCGAAGACCATTGTTTCGGCGATCCCTTGATCGACCTTGTTGCCGGGCAGGCCATCGGTTCCGGTCAGTCGGCGGTCAATCTCGACCAGGCCCGATCGGGTCCGCAGCGTGCGCGTCGTGCCCCAAGGCCCCAGGATCGGCGAGAGTTCACGGTAAGGGGCGTTGGCGTTACTCAGCCAGTAATTGTCATTGCTGTTGGCGACATAGTCACGGCGTTCATAGATCGCCTGTTCGCTGGCCGGCAGCAGATAGGGCGCAGCGGTGCCGGGCGTATTGTCCCAGTCGCACGCCGATTTGCTGTCATCGAGCAGGGTGGCACGGGCAGCAACGAGCGCCGACAGGCTGGTCGCGCAGGCCTTGGCCTTTTCGGTCGAGACATTGGGCACGGCAGTGACATCGGCGTGGAGGACGTCGCCATAGCGATCGGCAGCAATGGTGTTGACCCAGGGGATGCCGAGCGTTGTCGATACCGCCGCCTTGATGTCAGCGACGTTCTTCGCTTTGCCAATCGCCTCCCAGGTGCCCAGCCCGCGCTGGTTCCCGGCATTGGCGTCGCGCATCGCAAACGCCTTGGTCTTGCTCCACACGAGCAACTGCGCGGGGGCAGCGACCATCGGGCCGAACCGGGTCGAATAGAGCGTGCGCTCGACTGGGGCGGCGCCGTCGGGCATCGGCACGCTGATCGTGCGAGCGATCATTTTTTCCGATTTGCCGTCAACGATATAGCTGGTCGGGTCGGCGGGATCGATCGTCAGTTCGAAGAGCGTGAAATGGCGCGCGGCCGTAACGGTGTGGGTCCAGGCAATGTCCTTGTTGAAGCCCAATGTCACCAGCGGCGTTCCCGCCAGACCAACGCCCATTGCATCGTACACGCCGGGAATCGTCACATGCATTTGCCAAAAGCGCGACGGGCCATTCCAGGGAAAATGCGGATTGCCGACCAGCACGCCACGCCCGTTGGTGGTGACATCGGCCCCGAAGGCCCAGCCATTGCTGCCAATACCGATCTTGTCGGGATCGGGCAGCGAAATGTCGTTGCGCGCGGCCTTTGCCTCGCTTGGTGGGACGGCACCGATAACGGCAGGAGCGAGGGCAAGCGAACTCGCCAGCAGCATCTGCTTTTCGGTGAGCCGCAGCATATCGTCGATGGTGATCGGGTGGACCCAGGCCTTGCCGCGACAGGCGACAGGCACGCCTTCGGCGCCGAGTTCGCGCAGCAGCCGGTTATAGCCAGCGACATAGCCAGCCAGGATCGGCGTCGCATCTGGACCCTGTTTCAGCAGGTTCTTGCGCAGCTTGGGCAGATCAATCGCGGCGCGGAAGAAGACGTCCGATGACAGATTGTCGATCGGGCCAAAGCCAAGCACGGCTGTGGCCTTCGGCCCGAAATATTTGGATCGCTCGCCCGCGACGGTCGCGAATTCCTCGGCCAGCATGCACAGATTATCCTGCGCATAGGCATAGCCGACGCCATAGCCGACCCCGCCCCAATTGGCCGCGGTGATATGCGGAATGCCATAGCTGGTGCGGACAATGCTGGCGTTGTAGGTTGGCCCCTTGGCCATTGCCGTGCCACTGATGACGCTCGCCAGCGCCAACGCACTGATCGCCCATTTCCGCATATCGCTCTCCTATTTTGGTTGTGGACAGGATAGGCGCGATGCGGGGTAGTGGCAATCGGCCTGTCAGGACTTGCGCCCGGTTTCGTCATGACGCAGGCTTGCTCGAGCACCGAATCCGGTGGCCTGGGGAAATTTCTGCAATGATCCGCAATGTGTTGTTTGGCCTGCTGGGCGCGATCCTGCTGGCCGTCGGTTATGGCTATTTTTTCGCGTCGCCGCCGATGATGCTCAATCTGATCGACAAGATGATGGCGCCCGATGCGCCGGTCGAGCAGATTGCCGAGGGGCTGGATTTCGGCACGGCACCGCGCCAGCAGCTTGATATCTGGGCGCCGGCCAAGCGCGGCAAGGAAAAGCTGCCGGTCGTGATCTTCTATTATGGGGGCGCCTGGATAAAAGGGTCGCGGCAGGAATATGCGTTTGCAGGCCGGGCCTTTGCAGCCAACGGTTTTATCGCGGTCGTCCCCGATTACCGGCTGGTGCCGGGCGTGGTGTTCCCTACCTTTGTCCAGGATTCTGCGCTGGCGGTGAAATGGGTCCGCGACAACATCGCGGCCTATGGTGGTGATCCTGACCGGATCACGCTGTCGGGCCATTCGGCAGGCGCCTACAACGCCGCGATCCTTGCGCTCGACGGGCACTATCTTAAGGACATCGGCGTTGATCCGCGCACCGTTCGTGCCGCGGCGTTATTCGCGGCCCCGCTCGATTTCTATCCGTTCGACGGGCCGCGATCGCGCGCCGCGTTCGGTGCCTGGCCAAAGCCCGCCGAGACGCAGCCGGTCACCTTCGCTCGCGCGGATGCGCCGCCGCTGTTCATCGCGCAAGGCACCGCCGACGATGTCGTGAAGCCGCGCAACGCGCCGCGCCTGGCAAGGCGGTTGAAGGCCGTCGGGGCGCCGTTCGTGCTGAAGCTTTATCCGGGCAAGAGCCACAATGATCTGGTGATGGGCCTGTCGGTGCCGTTTCGCGGCAATGCGACGACGCTGGCGGACAGCGTTGCGTTTTTGAAGGCGAACAGTCGGTAGTATTGCGTTGCTTGGGCTGAAATCATCCCACCGTTCGGGCTGAGCGAAGTCGAAGCCCAAGCGCAGAGCATGCCCTTCGACTTCGCTCAGGGTGAACGGGGGAGGCGAGATTCAATAAGTCCGAGGGACACTCGCCACGGATTGCGCACCCGCACCCGCGCTCCCATATCGCCACTCATGAGCGAACAATCGATGGTGTGGCACGGCACCACAATCCTTTCCGTGCGGCGTGGTGGCAAGGTCGTGATCGCCGGTGACGGTCAGGTCTCGATGGGCCAAACGGTGATGAAACCCAATGCCAAGAAGGTCCGCAAGCTCGGTGACGGCAGCGTCATTGGTGGCTTTGCGGGCGCGACGGCGGATGCTTTCACGCTGTTCGAGCGGCTTGAGCGCAAGCTGGAGCAGCATCATGGGCAATTGCTGCGTGCGGCAGTCGAGCTCGCCAAGGACTGGCGCACCGACAAATATCTCCGCAACCTGGAGGCGATGATGATCGTCGCCGACAAGGACGTCACGCTGATCCTAACCGGCAATGGCGATGTGCTGGAGCCCGAAAAGGGGATCGCAGCGATCGGTTCGGGCGGCAACTTCGCGCTGGCAGCGGCGCGCGCGCTGACTGATTATGAGGCCGATGCCGAGGTACTCGCGCGCAAGGCGATGGCGGTCGCGGCGGACATCTGCGTGTACACCAATGACCGGCTGACCGTGGAGACGCTCGACTCGGCGACATAACTCCCCTCCCGCTTGCGGGAGGGGTCGGGGGTGGGCCTAGCCACCACCGCCTCGCCCGTGGCCATTCCCACCCCCAGCCCCTCCCGCAAGCCGGAGGGGAGTCGAGAAGATGAAATGAACGACGCCCTGACCCCTAAGACCATCGTTGCCGCGCTCGACGCGCACATCATCGGCCAGACCGATGCCAAGAAGGCCGTCGCGGTTGCGATGCGCAATCGCTGGCGGCGGCAGCGGCTGGGTGCGGACTTGCGTGACGAGGTGACGCCCAAAAATATCCTGATGATTGGCCCCACCGGGTGCGGCAAGACTGAGATCAGCCGCCGGCTCGCCAAGCTTGCCGACGCGCCCTTCATCAAGGTGGAGGCGACCAAGTTCACTGAAGTTGGCTATGTCGGCCGCGATGTCGAGCAGATCGCGCGTGATCTGGTCGAGGAAGCGGTGCGGTTGGAAAAGGAGCGCCGCCGGATCGCCGTGAAGGACAAGGCCGAGGAAGCGGCGATGAACCGCTTGCTCGATGCGCTGACCGGCAAGGGCGCGAGCGAGGCGACGCGCGAAGCGTTCCGCCAGCGTTTCCGTGATGGCCACCTTAATGCAACCGAGATCGAGATCGAAGTGGAGGACGCCGCCAAGCCAGCGTTCGAGGTGCCCGGGCAGATGGGCATGATCAACCTGAGTGAGATGATGAGCAAGGCGATGGGTGGCCAGCAGCTCAAGCGCCGCAAGCTCACCGTGCCCGCTGCCTGGAACAAGCTGGTCGAGGAAGAGGCGGACAAGCGGCTCGATCAGGACGAGGTTAGTCAGGTTGCTCTGGCGGATGCAGAGGCCAACGGGATCGTCTTTCTCGACGAAATCGACAAGATCGCGGTCAGTGATGTCCGCGGCGGATCGGTCAGCCGCGAAGGCGTGCAGCGCGATTTGTTGCCGCTGATTGAGGGAACGACGGTCGCGACCAAATATGGGCCGATGAAGACCGACCATATCCTGTTTATCGCCAGCGGCGCATTCCATGTGGCCAAGCCGAGCGACCTGTTGCCCGAACTGCAGGGTCGCTTGCCGATCCGCGTCGAGCTGAAAGCGCTGACCGAGGCCGATTTCGTCGCGATCCTTTCCGACACCAAGGCATCGCTGCCCGCCCAGTATAAGGCGCTGATCGCAACTGAAGGCGTGACGATCGACTTTACCGAAGACGGCATTCGCGCGGTCGCGCGGATCGCTGCAGAGGTGAATGCCGAAATTGAAAATATCGGTGCGCGCCGGTTGCAGACGGTGATGGAAAAGCTGCTTGAGGCGGTGAGTTTCGAGGCCGAAGATCGGGTCGGCGAGACGCTCGTGATCGACGCTGCCTATGTCGACAGCCAGCTCAAAGAAATTGCCCGCAACACCGATCTCAGCCGCTTCGTCCTGTAAGGCTGGCGGCTAAGGTGCGGCGCCTATTTCGCCCGGGTATAGGGCGTGAATTCGCCCAGCGTACAGCCACCGGTATAGATCCGCGCGAAGAAATCGACGGTCTGGAGGATCTGCCCGCTGCACAGCTGGCTGCCATAATTGACTGACACCAACGCGTCGCCTGAAGCGGCGCGCGAGCAGCCCGGCGCTTCGGTGCGATAGACGAGATTCTTGTTTACACGGTACAGGATCGTGTCGCCGATCGTCTTGGTTTCATAGCGACGCGCCAACGGATTGAGGCAGGACCGCGGCTTGCCCGGCGTCAGGCCGTCAAGCGCCTTGGCGAGTTCGGCCGCATTGCTCTCGTCTGTCGTCTGATTGGAAGAACTGCGGGCATTTGCCGTGCAGCCGGCGAGTAAGAGCAGGGTCGTCAAGGTGATGATGCGCATCTTGGTCTCCAATACTGGCCCTTGGCCGTCGCCCCGTGCACCATTCTATAGCAGATTCAGCCGGTAAATACATCCTTTGCTGCACGCCGCTCAGCGAGCATCGCCGCTGAGCTTGCGCGCATGAAGGGATTGGTGGCGCGTTCGAGCGCAATTGTTGTTGGCACGGTCGGCTCACCACGCGCGCGGGCCGCGTCGACATCGGCCATGCGCCAGACAATCGCGCTGTTATCGGGTTCGGCGGCAAGTGCATAGCGGCCGTTGGACTGGGTATATTCATGCGCGCAATAGACCATTGTCTCGTCCGGCAGCGCGGCGAGGCGCTGCATATTGGCAAACATCTGTTCGGCGGTCCCTTCAAACAACCGGCCACAGCCCATTGCGAACAGCGTATCGCCGGTAAAGGCGATAGCGTCGTTGGCGAGATAATAAGTCACGTGCCCTGCGGTGTGCGCCGGGGTTTCAAGGACGGTTGCGGCATGCGCCCCGATCCTGACTGTGTCGCCCTCCGCCACTTGTTTGTCGAGCGTCGGGATGCGCCCGGCTTCGGCGCGCGGGCCAGTAATGATCGCCCCGGTTGCCGCCTTGATCTCGGCATTGCCGCCGGTGTGATCGGGGTGCCAATGCGTGTTCCAGATCGCGGTGATCGTCCAGCCGCGGGCGTCGGCGGCGGCGAGTACCGGACCGGCGACGGCGGGATCAATGACGACGGTTTCGCCCGATGCCGCATCGTGCATCAGCCAGACATAATTGTCGCTGAGGACGGGGATGCGAACGACCTCAAGACCGGCCATTACCAATGCCCCGTGTTCGGCATCGATGCCCAGGGTTCAGCGGGCGGCAAATGCCCGTCCTGGAGCAATTCGATCGAGATGTTATCGGGGGTTCGAACGAACGCCATATGACCGTCGCGCGGGGGGCGGTTGATCGTGACGCCGGCATCCATCAGCCGCTGGCAGGTTTCGTAGATATTATCCACCCGGTAAGCGAGATGGCCGAAATTGCGGCCCTCGCCATAGGCCTCCGGGTCCCAATTATGGGTCAGTTCAACCTGCGCCTGCTCGTCACCCGGCGCGGCGAGGAAGATCAGCGTGAAGCGCCCTTGTTCGCTATCGAAGCGTTTTTGTTCTTCAAGCCCGAGCAGGTTGAAGAAGGCGACGGTCGCTACCGGATCGCTGACGCGGATCATGGTGTGGAGATATTTCAAAGCTGCGCTCCGTTTTGGGTCTGGCATGGCTCCGGGTTGACGTCCCGACTAGGAGATAGGGCGACGCGGTGGAAAATGCCATCCGGTCAAGGCTTGGGTGGGTCGGTCGTAAACTGCTGCATCGCGGTGCGTGCGCTTTCGGCGGCCGGGCTCGACGGTGCGATGCGGATCGCGTCATTCCAGGCTGATCGGGCGCCCGCTTCATCGCCGGCTACTGCCGAGATATTGCCGATTTCAAGATAAACCGACGGGTCATCGCTGGACAGGCGGAATGCCTCCGCCACATCTTTGCGCGCGCGCGGCAGATCTTCCATCCGACGCGCCAGCGCGGCGGAGGCGAGCCAGATCAGGGGGTCTGCTGGTGCCAGCTCGATTGCCTTATCGATATCGGCGCGTGCCGACTCGAGATCGCCGATGCCGACAAAGGCCCGGGCGCGATCAAACTGCGCCTCGCCACGGTCAAGCCCGGTCAGTGTCCCGGCGGCCAGCGCTGCATCAAGCGCGGCGCGCGCCTTGGCTGGCTGGCCAGTCGCGATCCAGGCATTGCCGGCTTGCGCCCAATATTGCGCAGCATGCGGGTCGCGCGCCACTTCTGCTTCCTGCGCGGCGGCGGTAAATTCCTCGGCCGCTGGGATCCATTGTTGCTGATTGGCATAGGCGATGCCCAGGCATTGCCGGGCGAGAAAGCCGCCGTCGTTCGTGCGCCACTGCGATGCCGCCGCTGCGCCGCGGGGCGGATCGCCGGTCGCCAGATCAACGCACTGGTCATACCGCGCTGCTCTGCCCTCGACGATGGATGGCGGTGTGGCGGCCGGCGTTTGGGCGGCGCTTTGGGCAAGCAGCAGCAGGAAAATCATGGGTGGTCGATCACTTCCTCCACCGCGCGGATCAGCAGCGCGATATCGCTATCGCGTGATAGGCGGTGATCGCCATCCTTGACGATGACCAGCTGCACATCGGCTGAACGAATGAGCTCGGCAAGCCGAACCGAGCGCATCACCGGCACATCGCTATCGCGCATCCCATGGAGCAGCCGGACGGGCACGTCGATCGCGATCACGCCGTGCATGATGCGATTGGCCTCGCCCGAGCTCCAGAAGTGGCGGGTATAGACGGTCGGTGTTGGCGCATAGGGGGAGGGCCGCTCAAGCCGTCCGTCGCTGAGCAAGGCCAGTTTTTCGTCGACGCTAAAGCCCCAATCGGTGAAATCAGGGGCAGCAGCGATGCCGACCAACGCGGCGATGCGATCCGGCCGGGCAAGCGCGGCGAGCAGCATCAGCCAGCCGCCCATCGACGAGCCGACCAGCACGACCGACCCGGTATCGACCAGATCAATCATCGCCAGTACGTCATCGCGCCAACCCGCCAGCGTCTGATCCTCAAACGCGCCCTGGCTTTGGCCGCAGCCGCCATAATCGAAACGGATAAAGGCGCGGCCCTTCGCTCGCGCCCAGGCTTCGAGCGCCAGCGCCTTGCTGCCGCTCATGTCAGAGGCATAGCCGGGCAGAAACAAGATGGTAGGCCCGCGCCCCTCGGTCTGGTGATAGGCAAGCGCCGGGCGCGCCGCCGCTGGGTCAACGGGGTCGGTTGGTGGGGAGACGGCATCGGTCATGGTCGCCAGCGTCTAGGCAAAAGGGGCTGGCTTGGAAAGCATGTCCCCCGGTGGCGAGGGCGCGTCAGAAGCCGAACATCGACCGGGGATCTGCCTTGCTTCCATTGCAGATTGATCGCAGCGCCGCCCATTGACCCGGATCGAGCGCCGGACGGTAATCCTTTTGTTGCTTGGCTGCCTGCGCGAAGCGCTCCGCGCGTTGCGACGAGACCGGGTGGGAGGAGACATAAGCGAGCAGCGTGGCGGCGCTGCCTTTGGGGCCCGGCTTTTCGCCTCCCAACCGACGGAAAAAGCCCGCAGTCGGGGCCGGAGAAATCCGGTGCTGGTTAAGCGTTTCAATTGCAAATTCATCCGCGCGTGATTCGGCACTGCGCGAATAGGCGGTCGATAGCAGCATATTGGTATAGCCGCCGATATTGCCATCGAGCCCGCCGAGCACGACGCTCAGCCCCAATTGCCGCAACAGCGATTCGAGCACGTCGCGGTGCGCAACATGGCCAAGTTCATGGCCAAGAACGCCAGCAATCTCGTCAGGCGATTTGGCATCCTGCACCAGGCCATTGAACAGGATGATGCGCCCGCCAGGCAGGGTGACGGCATTGTTGATGGGGATGTTGACGACGATGATGTCGTTGGCACCACTGCCCGGCCGGTCGCGCAGGCCTTGCTGATCGCGCACGCCAAGCCGATCAGTGAGCATGGCGAGCGCGGCACGGCCAGGCTCGTTCGTGCAGGCCCGATTGCCGAAATCGCCGACCATCGCGTCGCCCAATTGGCGCTCCACCGCGGGTGGCACCAGCTTGGCGACCAGCGATGGCGTCTGCGCCACCACGAACAGCGCGATTGCCGCTAGCACGCCACATACGGCGGCGGCTGGCCACAGACCGAAGCGGTCAATCAGCCCGCCATAGGTACGCGGTGTGGGCAGCCGATCCAGCAAGCCGGCCGGCGGCGGGCTGAAAAAGCCGATTTTCCAGCCTGGCAGCTTTTTCAGCCCATAGCTTGGCTGGCCACCGATCGGATCGCGTGGGACCAGATCACCATAGGCGACCGGATCGCTCGTCCAATCGCCCTCCACCAGGCGGAACATCGCGCCGTCGTCGATCAACTGCGGCTCGCGGCGGACCGCTATTTGTCCGTCATAATGCCAGACACGGATCGGTTCGATCATCTCAGAACGCACCAACGTCAAAGGCATCAAGCAGTCCTTCGCCCTGGCCGGGTTCGCGGGTGGCGGATTGGGTGAGCGTATCGATTCGGACCTCGCCATAGGCCCGCATATGGCGGATAAAAAAGGTCCAGTTGCGATAGCCGACGAAAATCTGGCCAATGCCCAGCGTGAACACCACCAGCAACAGGCTGCCGAACACCAGTTTGAACCAGTCCCAGCTTGTGGCGGTGAATTCAAAGGAGAGGTCGCCCAGCGTCAGCTGGCTGATCACTTCGCGGAAATAAGCCGAATAAAACACCAAGGCGATCAGCCCAAACACCACGAAAAACAGCAGATATGTCCCCACCGCGATGAAGATGACGTTCTGCTGTAGTTGCTGCGGCGTCGGCGCCACTTGGCCTATCGCCCCGGCAAATCCCAAAAAGGCCAGCACGCCGAACAGCACGAGCATGATGATGGGGGCGAGATAAAACAGCAAATAGCGTGCGAATACCGGTCCTACCCGCGCATTCGATTCAAACGGCATCGGGCCAAAGCTCATCGCGTTCCAGCGCTGGTTCCACAAGCTGACCATTGACCAAGGGACAAGCAGGCCAAATGCGAATGCCCCGACGATGGTGCGCCACAGATAGCTGAAGCCAAAGCCAAAGCCCTGGCTGTCGCTGCCGCCGCGAATGCCGCGCCAATAGCTGCGGCTCAGCCGGTAGCGCAGCGCCCGGAAAATCGCGATGCCGATCATATAGAGCAGCGCGAAATAGAGGGCGATGCCTATCCCGGCGGCGGCGGCGCCATAGCCGCGGATCGCCAGCGATTGCAGCCCGAATTGCAGCACCGCGACCGGTACCCCGAACAGGATGATCGCCAACACATAGCCGATCAACAGTTCAAGCCCGGTGCCGGTCCATTCCAGCCGATCATCGATAAAGCGCGTATTGCTCCACAAATAGCGGCGTTCACGCGTCCGGGCCCAGAAAGTATAAATGCCAAGCGTGACAATGCAGAGCAGCAAATTGGTGAAGGCGATTGGCGCAAATTGCCTCCAATCACTGGTAAACTCAAACGCTTCTTGTTGCTGGTCGGTTGTCATTCGTTGCCCCCCGGTCGTCGCCTAGGTGGAGCCGAGCGCGACGCCGGGGTCAAATGATTCGATGCGGGCTAAGCGATCAAACGCCTCATTGCGGACCAACAAAGGACTTTAGTGCCTGCAAGAATGCCGCTGGTTGATCGAGCATGATGAAATGCCAGCTATCGGCGACCGGTACCAATGTCGCCGGTGATCCGGCATAGCCGCCTTCCCAGATGGTCTTGGCCTGAGGGCCGGCACCGGTCGCGTAAAGCACGGTGAAGGGCTTGGCGGTGATTTTGCCGAGTTCAGGACGCAGATCGGTGGTCATCACTTCATAAACGGCCTGACCCGACACGCGTGGATCGGCCTTGGCCCCCCAATTGGCGACCTTGATCCGGCCTTCTGCTGTGATTGACCAGATGCCCCCTGGATCGCTCGTCACGGGTGCGGTCGCTTGCGGTGTCGCGATCGTGCGGGCGCGCGCTTGTTCGGCAAAGGGGCGGGCGCTCTCGACGGTTGCCGTCGGGCCAAACAAAAGGCTGAAAAAGGGCAGTGAATCGACCACCAGCACCCGCCCGGTCGATTGCGGATAGCGCGCGCCCATCATCATCGCGAGCAGCCCGCCCATCGAATGCCCAGCAATCGCTGCATCCTTGATCTTGTTGGCGACGATATAGCCGTTGAGATCGGCGGTGATCCCGTCAAGCAGACCGGGCTTGGTGTTTTCACGTGCATCATCGCCGCCAAAACCATTGACCTGGACCAGATAAACACGGTGCGTTTTCGCCAGATCGGCAACGACGCCGTCCCATACGGCGCGTGGGGAAGCGAGGCCGGGGATCAGGAACAGCGCCGGTCCCTTGCCGATCGTCGCGATTGAAATATGCGGCAACTGGGTGACGACAGGATCAAGCTTGGGTGCGGCGGCGACCGGGGCAGTCTGGCATTGCGCTGTTTGCGGGTGAAGAATCGCGATCGGGGCCAGCACGGCAACCGACAGACGGAGCAGAAGGTGGTTCATGATTCAGGACTCCTTTGAGGGGCTGATGAAAATGTCTTCAATCGAAAGCTCGAACAGTTCGGCGATGCGAAAGGCGAGCGGCAGGGATGGGTCGTAGCGCCCGGTCTCAATGGCGTTCACGCTCTGGCGCGACACCTCCAGCCGATCGGCCAGATCGCCCTGGCTCCATGCGCGTTCGGCGCGGAGCACGCGGAGCCGGTTCTTCATGCGTCACTCGCCTGTCGTTCAAGCACGACATTGACGATTGACCCGATGAGCAGACCCCCGAACCACAGGATTGGCACCGTGAATAACGGCAGATGCGGGGCATGGGCATAGACTTCCAGAAACCCCCAGGCGCTCGCCGCTGACATCGCAAAGCCAGTGGCGACCAGCGCCTGGCGAATCTGCAGCATGCGGATATATTCGTCGCGCAGCTCGATCAGCAGCCGCCCGATGATCCAGAACACCGCCATCAGTGGCAGCGCGGGCAGGATTGCGATCGCCCAGAGCAACGGGCCAGTGGCACCGGTGGACTCGATCGCGAAGGGCGACGCCCAGACGAGGATGACGTACAGCGCCATGGTCGGGAAAAAGCGGCGGAGATAGGCCCGGAAGGCCGGGTCGGTGCGGACGGCCTTCATGCTGCAACGCCTGCGGGCGCGATCTGGTTGAAGCACGCCCCGACGCCCAACCCGCCGAACCACAGCACGGCGATGTAATAGCTGTCGACATGGCCAGCGACGTTGAAGCTTTCCAAAAAGCCCCAGGCCGTCGCGATGCTGAGCGCAAAGGCGCTGGCGATCAGCGTTTTGCGCACCGCGAGCATGCGGACATATTCGTCCGGCTCCTCGTTCAGATAACGGCCGATCGCCGCGAACATGCCGATGATCGGCAGGGCGGGCAAAACGGCAACCGCATAGGCCAGCAGGCCGTTCGGCACAGCGCCTTTGAAAATCAGATTGGCCCCGATCAACGCCGCCGCATAGGCCAGACTGAGCCCGATGATCGCTCGATCATGGCGACGCAGCGCCAGAGATTTAGCCATGACAAGCTTCCTTTCGAATTAGTGAAGGACACTTTACATCGCGAGTCGCGGATTGTCAATGACGCTTGTCATTGTGGAGCGGACGCTTTCCAAAATGCAGCGCCCACGGCCGCCATCAATGGGTGCCGAGCAACGCAAATGAGCTGCCGATCAGGGAAAAAAGGCGCGCCAAGGCGCGCGGTTGTCAGATGATATAGTCGACCGTCTTCATCTGCGTGGTCGCCGCGCGTTTCGCGTCGCGCTTGGCGACCATGCGGGCGTGGAGGGCGTTGATCGTGTCGCTGCCACGCGTCTTGCAGACAAAGGGTAGGAAGGCGTGGAGCACAGCGCCGAGCCCGCCGACGATCATCGTTACGCCAAAGCCGCTCGCGACGCGGAAATGCTCGGCATAGCTTTCGCCGACCGATTCAGGGTGATCGAGGAACAGGCGGCGGAACATGGGCGATCTCGTCTTGGTTGCCGATGCGCTACCCTATCACGCTAGCCGCGCGATGCCAGCGCCGTCACCATATCCGCTGCAAGCTGGCTGAGCGTATCGTCGCGCGCGCCCATCACGATGATGCGGTCACCCGGCCGGGCCTGATCGACCAGCCAGGCCGCTGCGTCGTCGCGCTGCGGGATGTGGCGGGCGTGGCGGCCGGTGGCGGCGATGTCGGCGATGATGTCGGCGCTGGTTACCTCACGCGTCACGGTGCCGCCATGATAGACCGGGTCGGGCAGCACCAGCAGATCATCGGGGGCCATATGGGCGACCAGGCTGGCGACCAGTTCGTGGCGCATCACCTTGAGCGGGCCATAGCCATGCGGCTGGAACAGGATCAGCAGCCGCCCGGCAAAGGCGTGGAGCGTCTCCAGCGTGGCGGCGATCTTGTCGGGGTTGTGCCCGAAATCGTCGATCACCGCGATGTCGTTGACTTGCCCGACCAGATCGAAGCGGCGCTTCAGCCCGGCAAAACCGGCCAGCGCCGATGCCGCGTCATGCAGCGAGACGCCAACCGCACGCACCGCGCCGATCGCCGCGAGTGCATTGGCGACATTATGGCGGCCGGGTACCTGCAACGTGACTTCAACGATCAGATCAGCTTCGGTGACCATGAAATCGACGCCGAACGGCTTTTCCTCAATGAAGATCGCCTGAAGATCAGCCGCGCGCTCAATCGAGAAGCGGGTGGCGCGGTCGAGCGGCAGCGCGGCGGCGAGCGCGTCGGCATCGGAGTTGTCGATATTGACGATGGCGTGGCCGGCGCGACCGATGAAATCAGCGAACAGCGCGCGCAGTTCATCGAGCGATTTGTGATCGAGGCTGACATTGTTGAGCACCGCGACAGCGGGCTGGTAAAGCGCGATCGAGCCGTCGCTCTCATCGACTTCGCTGACGAACAGGTCGCCCGCGCCGACCAGCGCGCTGGCAAAGGGCGCATCGGCATGCGCGAAGTTTTTCATCACGGCGCCGTTCATGACCGTCGGGTTGCGGCCAAGTGCCTGCAGCATCCAGCCGATCATCCCCGTCACGGTCGATTTGCCGCTGGTGCCAGCGACACCAATGGCCTGGGGGGCTGCGTTGAACAAATCGCTGAGCAATTGGGCACGGCTCATCCGGGTCGCGCCGACGCGGTCGGCAGCGATCATGTCGGGAACGGTGGCCTCGATGGCGGCGGAGGCGATGACGATCTGGTCGGCGCTAGTGATGCCGCTGCCGTCCTGGGGGAAAAGCGCGATTCCCATGGCGCGGAGCTGATCAAACTTGGCTGGCAGCCGATCCTGATCAAGGCTGCGATCCGACCCAGCGACGGTCGCGCCCTGCCCGGCGAGGATCATCGCAAGCGGCATCATGCCACTGCCGCCAATGCCGACGAAGAAGAAGGATTTGCCTGTGCTCATGCGCCCGCGCTATCGCGATATTTGAGACTTGGGGCAAGCCGGGGCGGGACAGCAAGATGCGGATCGGGATTGTGGCACCGGCCAAGACGCTTGACCGGGCGGTTGCTGCCGAGGTGCAGGCGCTGGCCGCGCTTGCTTTTCCGGGCGTCGAGCTGGTGATTCACCCGCAATGCTATCTGGTCGATGGCCATTTTGCCGGGCCGGATTCAGCGCGCGCTGCCGCGTTTCTTGAGGTCGCCAATGATCCGACGATCGACGCGATATGGTTTGCGCGCGGCGGCTATGGATCGAACCGGATAGTGGAGGCAGTGATGCCTGCCCTGGGGCCGGCGGCGGCGCGCAAGACCTATTTGGGTTATTCCGACATGGGCTTCCTGCTTGGCGCGCTTTATGCCCGGCGGATCGGGCGGCCCGTCCATGGCCCGCTGGTGATGGACTTGGCCCGCAGCAATGGCAGCGCCGCCGTGGCGCGCGCGCTGGGCTGGCTGGTGGCGAAGGACCGGGCGGGGCTGGAAGGCGGACTGGCCGGGCGGCCAAGTGCAGCGTTCAACATCGCGATTCTCGCTGGACTGGCAGGCACGCAGTGGATGCCCGACCTGACCGATCACGTCCTGCTGATCGAGGATGTGTCCGAACCGCTTTACCGGATCGATCGGATGCTGTTCCAGATCGCCAACGCCACTCAGCTCAAAGGGGTTGCCGGAATCAGGCTCGGCCGGATCAGCGATATCCAGCCCAATGATCCGCCCTGGACCGAGCCGTTGGAGACGATGATCACACGCTGGTGCCGCGATCTCGGCGTGCCCTTTCTTGGCGCGGCGGATATCGGCCATGATGCCGACAATAAGGTTGTGCCGTTCGGCATGATCGCTTGAACCCCGAAAGGTCCTTCCTGATGCCCTCCTCTCGCCCGCATGCCGCGCTTGCCCTGTTGCTGGGGATGGGGGCGATGCTTGCTGCGCCGCTGGCAGAGGCCCGCTCGACCTCGGCGGCGACCGTCAAGCGCGAATGGGTGCTGGCGCATGAGCGCTTCCTGGCAGGGGATGCACTGCAGGGGCGCGCCAGCGGCACGCGGGACGAGGCGATTGCTGCGGCCTATGTCGCCGCGCAGTTTCTGGCTTATGGGCTGAAGCCCGCGCCGGGGATGGATGGCTATCTCCAGTCGATCAATCTCGTCCGCCAGCGCGCGGTTGGTGCGGCTGTCCTCACGGCCAATGACAAGCCAGTTGACGGCGCATCGGTGCTGATCGCGAGCGGCGGGGTGATCGGCACGCTGGCCGTCTTCACGGGCGATGATCCCAAGGAATTGCCCATGGGCGATGTCGTGGTGATCACCTCAGCCAAGGCGTCGCCCTTTGCGCTGCTCCGTGCCGCGCAGGCCAAGAAGGTGAAGCTCGTCATCGTGCCGGAAAGCGCGGCAACCCGCAGCCGCGTGGCCCAAACGGGTGGCGAGCCGCAATTTCCGATCCGCCCGGAAGGCGCGGCAAATGCCGGTGCATCGATGGCGACCGCCAGCGGCACTGCGCTCGCCACGCTCTCCGACGCATCGCTCAAGGCGCTGGCGGCGATGCCGGGCAGCGATATCGCGCTGCGCTTCCCAGAGATCTTGACGACGACCGGGCCGACTACCAACGCGATTGGCTATCTGCCGGGCACTGACCCCAAGGCGGGCGTCATCCTGTTTTCCGCGCATCTCGATCATCTTGGGCGACGCGCCGATGGCGTGGTGATGCCGGGCGCCAATGACGATGCCTCGGGCACCACCGCCGTGCTGGAGCTTGCCCGCGTGCTGGCATCGGGCAAGCCAATGAAGCGCGGTATCCTGTTCGTCGCTTATGGCAGCGAGGAAATTGGCGGCTTTGGTTCGACCTATTTCGCCGCGCATCCGCCGGTGCCGCTCACCAGCATTATCGCCAATCTCGAAATCGAGATGATCGGCGCGCAGGACCCGAAGTTGCCCAAAGGCGTGATGATGATGACCGGGTACGACCGATCGACCTTTGGCGAGGCAATGAGGGCGCATGGCGCGCTGGTGACGGCGGACCCGTATCCCGAGCAGAACTTCTTCCAGCGATCGGACAACTACTCACTCGCGCTGCAGGGCGTGGTGGCGCACACAATATCCGGCTGGGCGGTGGTGCCGACCTATCATACGCCGAACGACACGGTCGAAAAGCTCGACATTGATTTCATGACCGCCGCCATCCAGTCACTGGTCGGGCCAGCGCGCTGGCTGGCCAATAGCGCGTTTCGGCCAAGCTGGAAGCCAGGCGGCAAGCCGGGCAAATAGCGCGTCGCCTAGGCGGGGCGGCTGTTCTGCAATTGCTGATGGCCTTCAATCACGCGCATATAGGTATCGGCCAAGGCGTGGTTGACGGCATCCCAGCTATAGGCAGCGGCGGATTTGATGCCAGCGGCACCAGCGGCGGCGCGATCAGCGGGGTGCGCGACATAGCGCTCAACCGCGTCGGCAAAGCCCTTCACATCGCCAGCCGAGATTAGCCGTCCATTCACGCCATCGACAATCAGGCTTGATGTGCCAGTGGCATCGGCCCCGACGACAGCCAACCCACAGGCATTGGCCTCCAGCGTCACAATGCCAAAGGTTTCAGTGACGCTTGGGTTAAGCAAGATGTCCATCGAGGCAAGCGCGCGGGGGAGCGCGTCGCCGCTTTGAAAGCCTGCAAATATCGCGTCCGGCAGGCGGTTGGCGAATACAGCGCGGGCAGGGCCGTCACCGACAACAAGCACGCGAATCTTGACATCGCGCCGCTTCAGTTCGTCGATCGTATCGCAGAAAACGGCGATACCCTTTTCCAGCACCAGCCTGCCGAAGAAACCGACAACCACCTCGTCATCGGCAATGCCAACCGAGCGCCGCCATTCGAGCGAACGCGTTTCGGGCGTGAAAATATGGTGATCAACGCCGCTGGGCCAGATGCCGATATCGTCATTCATTTGCTGGTCGCGCAACAGATCGGCCATCGACTGCGACGGCACAACAATGGCGTCGCAGCGCCGATAGAAGCGCCGGAGCAAGGCGGTTAGCGACGGCTCCAGCAGCCCGAGGCGATAATAGCGAAGATAGGTGTCAAACCGGGTGTGCACTGATGCCATCAACGGCAGGTCATGCTGGCGGGCATAGGATACGCCCCAATGCCCCAGTGTTTCCGGTGCTGAGATATGCATGATGTTGGGTGCGAAATCGCGCAGGTCGTTTTTGATTCGTCGACCCATCCCAAAGGCGATCCGGTAATCAGACCGGAGCGGAATGGGAATCGCCGGCACGCCGATCAAATCGCCTGTCGCGGGAAAGGCCGGTTTGTCGACCACCGGGGAATAGATCCGCACGGCTGCCCCTTGCGAGAGCAGATAGCCGACAAGGCGATTCAGCGCCATATTGGCACCGTCGCGCGTGTAATTATAGTTTCCGCTTAACAGTGCAACGCGGAGATCTGAAATTTTCATAGCGTAAACAGCAACATCATTAGCTATTGACCATTGATTAACACAGGAACAACCCAATCGCTTGGGCGAAATTTATCTGCGGGCGCGCAGGGGCGATTATGCAAATCGGGAATCGTAATTTGCTCAGTGCCTATGCTGAATTGCGCTGCTGATCGGTATCGTAGCCCCCGGTTGACGATCAGCCAAGGTCCGTCAATGCAAAAGCCGTGTGGCAGATCAATCGGCACGGGCGCGCCATGAAGGAATAATCGAAAATTCGGCGGATTTTGGGGGGGTGGCGCGTGCCCAGCCGACGATGGCTTAGCAGCGAATAGAAAAGGCGTTGGTGCCGGGGCGGGCAGGCGGGCAATTTCGGTGCGCTTGGCTGCGACACAATTGCGTGTCCGCGAGCCTGCCCCGCTTCATGGTCAATCTAAAACTTGCCCCTGCCCAATCTAGGTGTATTATATCTACGCTACACTTAGGGGGCGGATTTGATGGTCATCGTGATTTTGGCTGCATCGTTGAGCGCCATGGCTGCGCCCACAACCCTGGATGATGCAAAACTTGATCTCCGATTTTGCCCGGCCGCCAAGGCACGATCCTATCCGTTGGACACTGTCCATAATGCCACAAGCCTGGTCCTGCAAAATGTCGCGATGGTTAATTCGGGCAGTCAGCCGATCACGATCGACAGCGTCAAGATCGAGTTGCTGCGGGGCGACCGCCCCATTGACACCCGGATTGTCGATGCAAGCGATATCGCAACCGCGGCGAAGGGGGGACAGGCACTTGCGTCGTCCGGGCTTATGGCCGCCATTGGCTTCCAGTTCTGCGATGGTGCGTTGCTTGGCAATGCGAAGCTGGCGAGCAGTGGAACGATTGCGCCGGGTGAGGCGCTGCTGTTGATGCATCAAAGCTTTGCCTGGCGCGGCAAACGCGATGCGGTGCGGGTGAGTGTGGGGACGTGGACCGCAACGGTCCCAATCGACGACAGCCTGGCCCCGCCAATGCGATGGCCCTTGGCGGCCGGCGCCTGGACGGTCGCGGCTGGTGCCAGCTTCCACTCGAGCCATCGCTGGGCGGTGCCGGAACAATTTGCGCTCGATATCGTGAAGGTGGATGCAGACGGGCGAACGCATCGGGCAAGTGGCAACAAGCTCAGCGATTTTTATGCCTATGGCGCGCCGGTCGTGTCGGCCGCGGCTGGTAGTGTCGTGGCGGTGACCCGCGCTGATCAAGAGGATCCGCCGTTGCTGCGCCGGCCCGGGGAAACGCTCAGTGGCTATCTGAACCGGGTCGGGGAAGCGCAGGCGATCAAGCTAACCAAGGGTGAAGCAGCGATCCTGGGTGAATCCGTCATCATAGACCAAGGCGGCGGCATATATGCTGTCTATGCGCATTTGAGGCCAGGCAGCGGACAGGTGAAAATTGGTGACAAAGTCGTGGCGGGACAGCGGATTGCGGCGCTGGGAAATTCTGGCAATTCGACCGAGCCGCATTTGCATTTTCAATTATGCGATCGTCCCACTGGCCTGTCCTGTGCCGGCATTCCCCTGAGTTTTTCGAACATCGACCTTCCGCAAGCCGACGGCCCGCGCCCGATCCAGTCGGGCGATATCGTCAGCGCCGAATAGGCCCGCATCGATCGACCGACTTGGTTCGGGGCCCAATCCGCACCTCTGTCGGGCGAACCGCCTGCCAGTAACGGCTCAAGCTACCCCATGTGCCTTGAAATGCGCCAGCAGTCGCGCCCAGCCGTCCTTTGCATCCGCCTCGTTATAACTTGGCCGGTAATCGGCGTGAAAGCCGTGCTGCGCGTCGGCGTAGACCTGGATGCTGCTGTCGTTTTTGCCGGCTGCTTTAAGCGCATCGAGCATGGCGGTGACATCGGTTTGCGGGATGCCGTTGTCGAGCGCACCATATAGACCAAGAACTGGTGCTTTGAGTTCGGCGGCACGGGGAATTAGTGGCTTTAATTGGCCATACCACGCCACCCCTGCCTTGATATCGGGGTTGACCATCGCCGATCGCCAAACGACCGCGCCGCCCCAGCAAAAGCCAGTGATGCCGATTTTGCCTGCCCGCGCAAATTTGGCCGCCTTGATCCATGCCGTCGCTGCCTTGACATCGCCATCGACTTGATCGGGCGTTGCCTGGGCGACGATTGGCCGGATTTGCGCGAAATCCTTCAGCGCCGGCAGGCTCACCCCGGCGCGGTAGAAAAAGTCGGGTGCGACGGCAACATAGCCAAGCGTCGCCAGCCGCTTGCAGACATCCTTGATGTATTCGTGGATCCCGAAAATCTCGTTGCAGACGATGATCGTTGCATGTTTGCCCGAACCCTTGGGCCGCGCGACATAGGCAGGGAGCGGCGTGGCCGCCCCGTTGGGGATCAACACTTCTTCGATCACCAGCCCATCGGCGGGCGTCGTTACGGGTTTCGCATTCACCGCCACGGCGGCCACCGCATAGCCTGCGAAAAACATACTAACGGCAGTGCGCCGGGTTAGGTGGAAATCCTGCGGCTCCGATCCTTCAGGACGCGTGAGGTCTAACATGCGGCGACTCCCGTTGAGGTTGTAAGGGACAGGTTAGGCTTGATGCAGCAGGCAACACAATGATTAGCGGGGTGCTGTCACGCCGTTTCAGGTGACTTGTTTTGTTAACTCGCTCGGCATAAGTTGCGCGCGATGACAAAGCGTCGCGCCTTGACCACGACTACCACCACCCGGGGGTTCCCGGGGGGCATGGGGTTGCGCGTCACCGGCTGACGTCCGCGCTTCAGGCTCCACCCGGGAACGGGGGAGGCTGGCGTCGCTTTCTCGTTCTCCCCTTTCCCCTGACGCCCCTTTGTGCATAAGCGCGCCCATGCGACAGGAACGATCATGACAGACCTTTACGCGATTACGCTGCCCGACGGTTCGGTTCGGGAAGTAGCCCCCGGCTCCACGCCAGCCGACATTGCCGCTGCCATCGGCCCTGGCCTTGCCAAGGCCGCCATTGCCGCGCGCGTCGACGGTGAGTTGCGCGACATCGGGCGGCCGTTTGAGGGAAATGCCAAACTCGCGCTCGTTACCAATCGTGATGAGGCCGATGCGCTCGAAATGGCGCGGCATGATTTCGCGCATGTGCTGGCGGAAGCCGTGCAGCAATTGTTTCCGGGCACGCAAATCACCTTTGGCCCATCGACGGACGACGGCTTCTATTATGACTTCGCGCCGACGGCTGAGCGCGGGCCCTTCACCGATGAAGATCTGCCCGCGATTGAAGAAGCGATGCGCGGCATCATCCGGGCGGACAAGCCGCTGCGCCGCGAAGTGTGGGACCGCGCAACGCTGATCAGCCGCTGGAAGCAGCAGGGCGAGACCTTCAAGGCTGAATGGGCTGCCGAATTGCCGGGCGACGAGCCGCTGACGGTCTATTGGTCGGGCGAAGACTGGCTCGACATGTGCCGCGGGCCGCACCTTGCCTCGACGGGCAAGCTCGACCCCGATGCCTTCAAGCTCACGCGCGTCTCGGGCGCTTATTGGCGCGGTGACCAGAACAACCCGCAGCTGAGCCGTATCTATGGCACCGGCTGGCTCAACAAGAAGCAGCTCGCCGAGCATCTGGTGAGGCTGGAGGAAGCGGCCAAGCGCGACCATCGCCGCATCGGCCAGGACATGGACCTGTTCCACCTGCAGAGTGAGGCGCAAGGATCGGTGTTTTGGCACCCCAAAGGCTTCATCCTGTGGCGCCAGCTCGAGGCCTATATGCGCCGCCGGCTCGATGCGGCGGGCTATGCCGAGATCAAGACGCCGCAGCTGATGGACGTGCGCCAATGGGAGCGCTCGGGCCACTGGGGCAAATATAGCGAGAATATGTTCGCCGTGCCCGATGAAGTGCCCAATGCCGAAGGCGAAGGCCCCGTGCTGCATGGCAAGGGTGACATGATGGCGCTGAAGCCGATGAATTGCCCGGCGCATATCCTGGTGTTCAAGCAGGGAATCAAATCCTATCGCGACCTGCCGATCCGCATGGCGGAGTTCGGCTGCTGCCACCGCAACGAGGCGCATGGCGCGCTCCACGGCATCATGCGCGTGCGCCAGTTCACGCAGGACGACGCGCATATCTTCGTGCGTGAGGACCAATTGATCGAGGAAGTGAAGGCGTTCTGCGATCTGCTCGATTCAGTCTATCGCGATCTCGGCTTCGACAAATATGCGATCAAGCTGGCGCTACGCCCCGAAAAGCGCTTCGGCAGTGAAGAGATGTGGGATTGGTCCGAACAATCACTGCGCGACGCCGTGAAGGCCACTGGGCGCGATACGGCTGACTATGGCTGGGAAGAATTGCCAGGGGAGGGCGCCTTCTACGCGCCCAAGCTGGAATTCCACCTGACCGATGCGATCGGGCGGACATGGCAGGTCGGCACGATGCAGACCGATACGGTGCTGCCCGAGCGGCTCGATGCGAGCTATGTCGGCGCGGATGGCGAGCGCCACCGGCCGATCATGCTCCACCGCGCCATCCTCGGTACGTTCGAGCGCTTCATCGGCATTTTGATTGAACATTATGCCGGTCGCTTCCCGCTCTGGCTGTCACCAGTGCAGGCCGTCATTGCCACCATTGTGTCCGACGCCGACGATTACGCGCACCAGGTGGCGGACAAGCTCGCCAAGGCCGGCATCCGCGTCGAAACCGATCTGCGCAACGAGAAGATCAACTACAAGGTGCGCGAACATTCGCTGGCAAAAGTCCCCAATCTGCTCGTCGTCGGCAAGCGCGAGGCTGAAGAAGGCACCGTCGCGCTACGTCAACTCGGCAGCGACCGGCAGCAGATGATGACGCTCGATGATCTGGTGGCAATGCTGGTCAAGGATGCCACGCCGCCCGATCTTCGCTGATCGGGCCGCATCACCCTTTCGCATTCGCGCAAAAAACCCTATATAGACCCCTTACAACCACAGGAGCTTTACCCATACGTCCTCCCATGACCCGGCGCCCACTCGCGCCACCGCCGATCAACGGTCCGCGCTTTAATGAATTCATCGTCTCGCCCAAAGTGCGCGTGATCGATCAGGAAGGCGAAAATCTGGGGGTGATGTACACCCGCGAAGCGATGGAACAGGCGCAAGCCGTTGGCCTCGACCTGGTCGAAGTGTCGCCCAACGCTGATCCGCCCGTCGCCAAGTTCCTTGACGTCGGCAAGTTCAAATATGAGGCCCAGAAAAAGGCCAACCTCGCCCGCAAGAGCCAGAAGACGCAGGAGATCAAGGAGATCAAGATGCGTCCCAACATCGACGATCATGACTATGATACGAAGATGAAGAAGGTGCTCGAATTCATCGACGAGGGCGACAAGGTGAAGATCACGCTGCGTTTCCGCGGTCGTGAATTGAGCCATGGCCAGCTTGGCATGGCGCTGCTGCAGCGCGTGCAGGCCGATGTCGTCGAAACTGCCAAGGTAGAGGCTTATCCACGTATGGAAGGCCGTCAGATGCTGATGGTGCTCGCGCCGAAATAACGCCGGTTCGGCGGGCGGCGATTAGTCGCCCCCGCCGCCATCTCCGCCGCCGTCTCCACCGTCCCCGCCATGGCCAGCATCGGCGTGGTGTTTGCCGTGACCAGCATCACTGCCGATAAACGGCGCATCGCCGCCATCGCCGGTGCCTTTACCGCTTTTGGGCGCCCTGTTGAGCCGACCAGCCATCGACGCCCCAAGCGCAATGAACACAGCGGCGAGCGCAATCCAGATGGCCACACCGGATTTGCCCTTCTTGTCATCGGCGGCAGCGACCAGCAGGAAGGTTATCGCGGGCAAGGCGATCAATGCGGCCTGCCGCCACATTGGCAAGATATCGCGGCGTAGCACGTTCATATCACATTTCCCCCAAACCGATTTCCCGAACAGAAGGTGCCGGGACTTTCCCGTCACGGATAGGGGTAATCTGGGGCGCTGCTCAATCGCGGTCCTCGCTTATGGTCAGCGCGGACAGGTCGCGCCAGCCATAGGCGGTCTCGGCGTCATGGCCGCTGCCGCGCTCGGCCACGACCTTCCCCCCCAGTCGTTCGTAAAAGCCGCGCGCCGGGGCGTTGGTGGACAGCACCCATAACGCCATAGTGCGGTCGCCCTCGGCGATCAGTCGCCGGGCCATCGCACGCATCAGCAATCGCCCAGCGCCACGTCCCTGGCCGCGGCGCAGAATATAGAGCGCGGGTACCTCGCCCGAATAGCCCGCTGCCATCAGGGAGAGGTCGCGCTCGCTGGTGCACGCCCCAAACCCAATGATGCCATCCTGTTCTTCGGCGACATAGACGCCGCGCGCCGTGCCGGCGCTGATCTGCGCACGCCACTGCGCGGTGCGCGCAGCGACGCTCATCGCCTCAATCTCAGCCTGCGAGAGCAAGCCGACATAGGTCTCCCGCCAGGCAGCGACATGCAGCGCGCCGATTGCTGCACTATCTGCCTCGCTGGCGCGCCGGACGCGCACTTCGGACATTATTCTACGCTCGCTAACCGGTCCTCAGGCTGACAAGTCTTGGGCTTCAGATTAGTCATGCGGCGGGCGGCTCCCACAGTTCGATGGCATTGCCTTCGGGGTCATGGATGCGCGCGAACTTGCCAACCGACGGGTCATTCCACTCCGCGCGCGTTTCGATTGCGATTCCGGCGGTGGAGAGCTGTTCAAGCATCGCATCAAGGTTCGCGACGCGCAGATTGAGCATGAACTGTTTGTCGGCAGCAAAATAATCCGTGTCGTGCTTAAACGGCGCGAACACCACTGGCCCACCTTGCGTCTTCCAGGTCCATTCATCGACCGGGCCGGTGTCCTCGGCCGCGCAGCCTGCGCCAATGCCCAGATGCTCGCGATACCAGGCGTTTAGCGCATCCGGGTCTTGCGCGCGAAAGAATAGCCCGCCGATTCCCAATACTGCCATGTCATCTTCCCCCTGTTTTTCGCTGGCCCTAGGCGGCCTCTGCCCAGCCCTGTTCATTGGCGGCTGCCCCCAGCAGGCGGCGTTCGATGGATCGCAACCGCTGTGTGCTGCTGATCTTATCGCCCAACAGGTCGGTCAGATAGAAGGTATCGACCGCGCGCTCGCCATAGGTCGCGACATGCGCCGAATGGATCGTGACCTTGGATTGGAACAGCGCCAGCGCCAGCCGATTGAGCAAGGCCGGCCCATCGCGCGCGTTGACCTCGACGACGGTAAACCGGTTCGACGCCTGATTGTCGATCAAGACGACCGGCGCGATTTCAAAAGCCTCTGCGCGGACGCGGGACAGTGGCTTGGCCTTGAGCCGATCGGCCAGTTTGCCGCGATTGGCGAGCGAATCCTCGATCGCGGTCTTTAATCGGGCCAATTGTTCGGGCTGGTCGAAGGGGCGGCCGAACGGGTCCTGGACCAGGAAGTTATCCAGCGCCATGCCGTCGCGCGTGGTGTGGATTCGCGCGTCGATGATGTTGCCACCAGCGACATGGATTGCCCCGGCCGCGCGGTAAAACAGCCCGGGATGATCAGCGGCATAGAGCGTCACCAGCGTTGCGCCGCGCCCGGGATAGACTTGCGCTTCGATCGAAAGCTGGGCGTCGCCTGCCCTTGCGATCAACCGGGCGTTGCTGGCCAGCGCATCATCGGGCTCTGCCACCCAATAAGGTTCGGGCAGCCGCGCGACGAGCGCCTTGAAGCGCGCTTCGTCCCAGCCAAGTGTAGCGGCGAGGGTCGCCTGCTTTGCCTCGACCCTTTCGCTGCGGCCCTTTTGCTTGTGGCCAAGGCGCAGCACTTCTTCAGCGGATTCGTACAAATCCGTCAGTAACTGACGCTTCCAGCTGTTCCAGACACCGGGGCCAACGGCGCGGATATCGACGACGGTCAGCGCCAGCAGCAGGCGCAGCCGCTCCGGGCTCTGAACGATTTCGGCAAAGTCGAGGATCGTCTTGAAATCGGAAAGGTCGCGCTTAAAGGCGGTCGCCGACATCAGCAAATGGCAGCGGACCAGCCAGGCGACGGTCTCGGTTTCCGCTGCAGACATGCCAAGCCGGGGGCACAGCCGCTGCGCCACCTCCGCACCCAGCACCGAATGATCACCACCACGGCCCTTGGCGATATCGTGCAGCAGCACCGCCACATAGAGCACCCGACGCGAGACGATCCGCTTCAGGATGCCCGCTGCCAACGGATGATCTTCAGCCAGTTCGCCGCGTTCGATCCGCGCGAGCAGCCCGATCGCGCGGATCGAATGTTCATCGACGGTATAATGATGATACATGTCGAACTGCATTTGCGCGACGACGCGGCCAAAATCAGGCACGAAGCGACCGAACACGCCCGCCTCATTCATCCCGCGCAACACCGATTCCGGGTCACGCGGGGAGGTGAGTATGTCGAGGAAGAAGGCATTCGCGCGCGGATCGGTCCGGATATCGTCGGCCAGTTTTGAATCGCGCGCGGCCACGCGCATCGCCATCGGGTGGACTTCAAGGCCATGTTTGTCGGCCAGCCAGAAAATCTCAATCAGCCTAACGGGATCGCGCGCGAAGAAATCATCGCCGGGCAGCGCCAATCGCCCGCGATCGAGGATGAGTCCATTAAGCTTACGCGGCGATCTCCTGAGCAAGGGCAGCCCGAAGCGGCGGCCGCTGCGCGCGAATTTTTCATCAAGATGCGCCAGGAAAACACCGGTCAGATCACCAACCGTTTTCGCCTGCAGGAAATAATGCCGCATGAAACGTTCGACCCGCGACTGCCCCGCGCGATCAGCATAGCGCATGCGCTCGGCGATTTCGCGCTGCACGTCGAAGGTCAGCCGGTCTTCCGCGCGCCCTGCGATCAAATGCAGGTGGCAGCGCACCGCCCATAGGAAATTTTCGGCGCGGTGGAACTGGCGATATTCGATCCGCGTCAGCAGCCCGGCTTCGACCAATTCGGCGACGCTGCGGACATTATAGGCATATTTGCCCATCCAGAACAGCGTGTGAAGATCGCGCAGGCCGCCCTTGCCCTCCTTGATATTGGGTTCGACGACATAGCGACTGTCGCCCATCTTGCGGTGGCGTTCGTTGCGCTCGGCGAGCTTGTCGGCAATGAACTGACGCGCGGTGCCGGCCTGGACCTCTGCCTTGAAGCGGCGCGCGGCTTCGTCATACAAATCCGTGTCGCCCCACACATAGCGCGCTTCAAGCAAGGCAGTGCGGATCGTCATGTCCGCTTTGGCCTGGCGTACCATCTCGTCAAGCGAGCGCGATGAATGGCCGATTTTCAGCCCCAGATCCCATAGCGCATAGAGCATCGATTCGATCACTTGTTCGGACCAGGCCGTCTGCTTCCAGGGCGTGAGGAAACCGATATCGACATCGGAAAATGGCGCCATCTCGCCGCGCCCATAGCCGCCAACGGCAATCAAAGTGATCCGCTCGCTCGTTGTCGCATTGGGCTTGGGGTAGAGCCGCTCGGTGATGAAATCATAGAGCAGGCGGATGATCTGATCGATCAGAAATGCCTGCGCTGCCGCTGCTTCCAGTCCGCGCGACGGGTGCTCGTTCAGCCGCCGGGCGATTTCGGCGCGGCCATCGGCGAGCGCAGAGGCGAGCAATCGCGTGGCGGTCTGGCGCATGCTGGTCACGTCACTGGCGTCAAGAGCGGCAAGCGTATCAGCAATTGCGCGCCGATCGATAATCGTTCGGCGTTGCGGCAGGGAGTCAAAACGGCTGGCCATCGGCGCAAGCTACAGCCATTCGGCTGCCCGGTCACCTCCAGAACGACCGCTTTCGGTTCCAATACGGCCACGCGGGCAGCGCGTTACCGCATAATTAACCATCGCCCCGCTAGGTTTATGGAATGCCAGCACTTATTCGCCAATTGCAGAAAATGCCGATGATCGGCCAGTTGCGCGCTGTGCGGGCGCTATTTGCAATCGATGGGTTGAGCCGCGCGGATCGCGTCGCCGCGACGATGCGCATGGCGCTGCGCTTTGCGCCGCTCAATCTGGTGACTGCGATCGGCATGGCGGCGCTTTACGCGTTCCGCGTCCAACAGCCGCTGATCCTGATCGCAACGCTGCCGATTATTGCTGCCGTGGTCGGGCTGATCATGCTGACCTGGCGGGATAAATTGCAACGAAGGCTGGCCGCACCGGATCAAGGGGTGCGCTTTGTCAACGCCTTTGCATTGGCGATTGGGTTGGCGTGGTTCGTGCTGATCGGCGCGCTCAATATGGCGCCGCTGAGCGAAGACCGGGTGGGCCTTTTCTGCGTCAATGTCGCGGTGATCTGCCTGGGCGGCACGATCTTTACGCTGCTGCCCGAAGCGGCGCTGATTTTCATGGGGGTGGTCGCCATCCGGCTGACGATGGATTTGACCGCGATTGTTCCGGTGCCGGCTTTCTATGTCGCCGCGATCATCGCCTTTGTCGGCGCGCTGCAGACGCTGGCGATCGGCCAGGCGCGCCTGTTTGCTGATCGCACGCGGGCGGGCATTGATCTCGCCGCGCTTGAACGGCGCCGGATCGACGCAGAACGCCGTGCCGCCGATGATCAACGCGCGCTTGAACGCGCGCATGAACAACGCCGCATCGCCGAACAACAGCGCGCCGCTGATGCCCAGCAAATGGCGATGGCCGAACATGCCCAGCGGTTCGACACCTCGGTGGTCGCGGTGATTGCCATTTTGAGTGACGCGGCACGGGAACTGGGCGGATCGACCGCAAAACTCACCAAATTGGGCGAGGCCAGCGGCACGCATGTCTCTGCGGTGCGGACCCGCGCGCTGACGGTGACGCAATCCATGGCTGATGTGCAGCGTGCTGCGGGCGATTTGCGCGCGGCAATCGGCGCGATTGCACAAGAGGTCACTGCGCAGGTCAACGCGACAGCCAGCGCCGAAACCGTATCTGCCTTGGCGCGTGCCCAGGCCCGGGAACTCGTCGATAGCACCGCGATGGTGCGCGGTATCACCGCCAAGATCGAACGCATCGCTCAGCGCACCAATACGCTGGCGCTCAACGCGTTGATCGAAGCGACGCAATCGGGCGAAGCGGGGGCGGCCTTTGCCGTCGTCGCTGGCGAGGTGAAGGCGCTGGCCGCGCAGACCCGCGCCGCCGCGCTCGAAATCGGTGAACATATCGCCGATATGGATTCCAATGCGGGGGATGTCGCCGCCTCCGTGGATGCGATGGCCAATGATGTCGGCCGGATCGCGATCGGCGCGACCGACATCGCCCGCGCGATCGAAGCGCAACGCCGGGCAACGGACGGCATCCTCGGCGGTGTCGACGGCGCGCGCGACGGTGCCCAGACCGTCCAGGCCGATCTGCAAGCACTCGCCGATCACGCCCAGGCGGCGGTCGGCCTTGCCCATCTCATCGAACGGGTGGCCACCGACATCGGCACCCAATCCGACCAGCTCGGCTCGGCCAGCGCTGCCTTTGGGGAGCGGTTACGCGGGCGGTGATGCTATTGTCGTTAGCGCTCGAGCGCTAACCCCCGCGCGCCACCGCTTTCAATTTATACACTAGATCGAGCGCCTCACGCGGGGTCAGGGCATCCACGTCAATCGCCTCAATCGCGGTGCGCAGGGGGTCGCGGGCTTCCTCAACGATTTCGGCGGCGGCGGCGAATAGCGGCAGGTCATCCAACCCCGCCGCCAGACCGCCGGTCTTGGCGCGGCCCGCTTCCAGCTTGGCCAGGACCGACTTCGCGCGCGCAATTGTCACTGGCGGCAGCCCTGCCAGACGCGCGACGGCTAGGCCGTAACTGCGATCGGCTGGCCCCTCGCTCACTTCATGGAGCAGCACCAGATCGCCCTTCCATTCGCGCGCGCGGACATGGTGGAGGGTGAGCGCGTCGCAGCGTTCGGCAAGCCGGGTCAGTTCATGATAATGCGTCGCGAACAGGCAGCGGCAGCGGTTGTCCTCATGGATCGCCTCGACCACGGCCCAGGCGATCGCGAGCCCGTCATAGGTGCTGGTCCCGCGCCCGACCTCATCGAGGATGACGAAGCTCTGCGGTGTCGCTTGGGCGAGGATCGCAGCGGTCTCGACCATCTCGACCATGAAGGTGGAGCGCCCGCGCGCGAGATTGTCCGACGCGCCGACGCGGCTGAACAACCGGTCGACCAGCCCGAGTTTGGCTGACGTCGCGGGCACATAGCTGCCCGCCTGCGCGAGCACCGCGATCAGCGCATTCTGGCGCAGAAAGGTCGATTTGCCGCCCATGTTGGGGCCCGTCACCAGCCAGAGCCGGTTATCCGCCGACAAGCGGCAATCATTGGCGACAAAGCGCCCGCCCGCCTTGGCGACCGCCGCTTCGACGACCGGGTGCCGCCCGCCCTGAACATCGAAACAGGCGTGATCGACCAGGGCAGGGCGTGCCCAGCCGCCTTCGCTCGCGCGCTCGGCGAGGCCCGCCGCGACATCGAGCCGGGCGAGTGCATCAGCGGTCGCGGCGATTGCCTCTCGGTTGGCAAGCGCTGAGTCGGTCAGTTCTTCCAGATGCGCGGCTTCGGCGGCGAGGGCATGCGCGCCCGCCTGCGTCACCTTCAGTGCAACATCGTGGAGATCGGGTGCGTTGAAGCGCACCGCGCCCGCCATCGTCTGGCGGTGCGTGAAGCCGCTATCGGGCCGCATCAGCGGATCGGCGGCGCGCGCGGGCACTTCAATATGATAGCCGAGCACGCCATTATGCCGGATCTTGAGCGCGGCGATGCCGGTCCGCTGGCGATAGTCGGCTTCAAGCGCGGCAATGGCGCGCCTGCCACCAGCGCCGGCATCGCGCAAATCGTCGAGCGCGGCGTCGAAGCCCGGCGCAATATAGCCACCCGCTGCTGCATCGATCGGCGGCGATGCCACTAGCGCGCGCGCGAACAAGTCGATCAGCGCGCCGTGTCCTCGCAGTTGCGGCGCGAGTTGCGCCAGCAACGCGGGTGCCCGCTCGATCCGCCCCAGCCGCTCGCCCAGCCGCCACGCCGCATCAAGCCCATCGCGCAACTGTCCCAGATCGCGCGGACTGCCGCGCCCCGCCGCGATCCGGCCCAATGCGCGGCCAATATCGGGCAGGGCGCGCAAGGTGCCGCGGAGCTGCTCGCGCAGCCCGGCGTCGTCATGAAACAACTGAACCAAATCGAGCCGTGCCTCGATCCGCCCGCGATCCATCAGCGGCGCGCCGATATCGGCAGCGAGCAGGCGCGCGCCCGCGCCCGTCACGGTGCGGTCGACCGCGTCCAGTAAGCTGCCTTTGCGCGCGCCGCCGGTAGTGGCGGTCAGCTCCAGGCTCTCGCGCGTCGCGGCATCGATTGCCATCGCCTCGCTCGTCCGGGCAAGGCGCGGCGGGCGGAGGAAGGGGAGCGATCCTTTGCCATTATGGTCGAGATAGCGAACCAGCCCCCCCGCCGCCGCCAATGCCGCGCGCGAAAATTTGCCAAAGCCATCGAGCGTCGCGACCCCGAACAGCGCCTTGATCCGTTCTTCCCCGCCCGCGCTGTCGAACTCCGCGCGTGGCCTGCGCCCGGTCGCTAAGTCGTCGTACGCCGTTGCATCCGACGCGATCGTCTCCGCAGGCGTCAGCCTTGCGATGTCGGCGGCGACGGACGCAGCATCGGTCTCGATAATCTCGAACCGCCCGGTCGAGATATCGGCAGCGGCAATCGCCACCCCGCCCGCTGCCTCGCCGATCGCCACGCACCAATTGGCGGTGCGCGCGTCAAGCAGCGCTTCTTCGGTCAGCGTCCCCGCCGTCACCACGCGAACAATGGCGCGCCCGACCAGCGTCTTGCCGCTGCGCTTCTTGGCCTCTGCCGGGCTTTCGGTCTGTTCGGCAATGGCAACGCGGTGCCCGGCCTTGATCAGCCGCGCGAGATAGCCCTCTGCCGCATGGACCGGCACCCCGCACATCGGGATCGGCACGCCGTCATGCTCGCCGCGTGCGGTCAGCGCGATGTCGAGGCAGGCGGCGGCGATCTTCGCGTCCTCGAAGAACATTTCGAAGAAATCGCCCATCCGGTAGAAGAGCAGGCAATCCTCTGCCTCCGCCTTCAGCGCCAGATATTGCGCCATCATTGGGGTGGGGGCGGAGCCGGTCATCGCTGCGGTGATACAGCGAAGTCCCCCATGTTCAAGGCGGTGCGCGCGAGGGGTGGAAGAAACGGCAACGCCCTCGTAAGGACTGCAAATCAGCTGAAGGGCCAGTCAATGACCGACGAATCCAACATCCAATTCTCCGAACGCGAAGCACTGCTGTTCCATTCGGAAGGACGGCCCGGCAAGATCGAGATCATTGCGTCAAAGCCGATGGCGACGCAGCGCGATCTGGCGCTGGCCTATTCGCCCGGGGTTGCGGTGCCGGTGCGCGCCATTCATGAAAATCCGGCGGCGGCCTATGAATATACCGCCAAGGGCAATCTGGTCGCTGTCATCTCCAACGGTACCGCGATTCTGGGCATGGGCAATCTGGGCGCGCTGGCGTCAAAGCCAGTGATGGAAGGCAAGGCGGTGCTGTTCAAGCGCTTCGCCGATGTTGATGCGATCGATATCGAACTGGCGACCGAAGATCCCGATGCGATCATCAACGCGGTTGCGCTGATGGAACCCAGCTTTGGCGGCATAAACCTTGAAGACATCAAGGCGCCCGAATGCTTCATCATCGAACAGGCGCTGAAGGAGCGCATGAAAATTCCGGTCATGCATGATGACCAGCATGGCACCGCGATCATCGCTGCTGCCGGGCTGATCAACGCGCTGTTCCTCACCGGGCGCAACATCAAGGATATCCGCGTCGTCATGAACGGCGCCGGCGCCGCCGCGATTGCGTGTGCCGAGCTGATCAAGGCGATGGGGCTGCCGCATGATCAGCTGATCATGTGCGACAAATCCGGCGTGATCTATCAGGGCCGCGAGCATGGCGACATGAACCAGTGGAAATCGGCGCATGCCGCCAAGACCGATCGCCGCACGCTCGAAGAGGCGCTAGACGGCGCTGATGTGTTCATGGGCCTGTCGGCAAAGGGCGCATTGGCACCCGAATATCTGATGAAGATGGCGGCAAAGCCGATCGTGTTCGCGATGGCCAATCCCGATCCCGAAATCACCCCGCCCGATGCCAAGCGCGTCCGCCCCGATGTGATTATCGCCACTGGGCGGTCCGACTATCCGAACCAGGTCAATAATGTGCTTGGCTTCCCGTTCATCTTCCGCGGTGCGCTCGATGTGCGCGCGACCGCGATTAATAATGAGATGAAGGTCGCCGCCGCCAATGCGCTGGCCGAACTCGCGCGCCAGCAAGTGCCCGAGGAAGTGGCCGTCGCTTACGGCGTGCGCCACAGCTTCGGCGTCGATTACATCATTCCGGCCCCGTTTGATCCGCGGCTGATGGAAATCGTCCCCGTCGCGGTCGCGCAGGCGGCTATGGATTCGGGCGTTGCCACCAAGCCGATTCTCGACATGGAGGCCTATCGCCAGTCGCTCCGCGCGCGGCTCAACCCGACCACGTCGGTGCTGACGCTTGCTTATGAAAGCGCGCGCGCCAACCCCAAACGCGTGTTGTTTGCCGAGGGCGAAGAGGAAGTCGTGCTGCGCGCCGCGATCGAGTTCAAGGCGGGCGGCTATGGCACGCCGGTGCTGGTGGGGCGCGACGATGTTTATGATCGCCTCCGCGCGCTCGGCGTCACCGATCCCGAGACATATGAACTGCACAACAGCCGCAAATCGCCGCTGGTGCCCAAGATGGTTGAGTTTTTGTACGATCGGCTCAAGCGGCGCGGCTATCTGCTGCGTGACTGCGAACGCATGATCAACCAGGATCGCAACATCTTCGGCGCGGTGATGTTGCAACTGGGCGAGGCCGATGTGATGATCACCGGCATCACGCGGCCCTATGCGCAAACGATGCGCGAGGTGCGGCGCGTAATCGATCCGATCAAGGGCCGCACCGCGTTCGGCGTGCATGTGATGGTGGGTGCCAAGCACACTGTGTTCATGGCCGATACCACGATCAACGAACGCCCGACGGCGGAAGAACTCGCCGACATTGCCGAACAAACCGCGCTCGTCGCCAAGCGCATGGGCCATGAACCGCGCGTTGCGTTCCTCAGCTATTCAAACTTTGGCAATCCCGAAGGGCGCTGGCTGGAAAATATCCGCAACGCGGTGTGCGTCCTGAACGATCGCCACGTCAGCTTCGAATATGAAGGCGAAATGGCGCCCGACGTCGCGCTGAACCCGCGCCAGTTGGCGAATTACCCGTTCGCGCGGCTCTCCGGCCCCGCCAATGTGCTGATCATGCCCGGCCTGCAAAGCGCCAACATCTCCGCCAAACTGCTCCGCGAACTAGGCGGGGATGCGGTGATCGGGCCGATGCTGGTCGGCATGGAGAAGTCGGTCCAGATCGCGCCGATGACGAGCACCGCGAGCGAGCTGGTGACGCTGGCGGTGCTGGCGGCGGGGGGGATTGCGGGGTGAATTCGCTCTAAAACGGGCTGAAATCGGACATCTGTTGACTCGCAATACGGGTACTCCCCCGCTAGCCTTTGCACTGTGACGGACATAGTCCGCACAATAGCGATGGGTTTAGGGGGGAAGGTGCGATGCAAAAGGTACAGTTTTCGGCGCTTGTGTTGATCGGGCTTTTGGCCGGTTGTGCATCAACGCAGAAAGTGCTCGATAAGCCGCCAACCGAAGTCTTCCGGTCTGAGAAAAGCGTCAAGGAAGTAACGTTCTGCCTGTCGGACAAGAATCACACACCGGCGCTTGAACGAGACGATGGATCGCGCGTTGTATTGATCAAGAATGGCTATGGCGGTGTTTCGCTAGCTTTTTCGATTTTTCCGGATGGCACCGGCAGTCGCATCGAATATCGTAAGCAGTTCGGCACGATCGGTGGCATCTGGAAGCAGTGTATCGGTCTGAAGGACGATAAATAATCGCGGTCGGTACCGACCACCATTGTAACGACAACGCCGCCTTGATCCTCGGCGTCCACTTGGGGTGATGCAGTGATCGGCCCGATGCTGGTCGGTATGGAAAAAAGCGTCCAGATCGCCCCGATGACGAGCACCGCAAGCGAACTGGTAACGCTGGCGGTGCTCGCGGCGGGGGGGATTGCGGGGTAGGGGGGCTTGGCTGTTGGTTAGTCGTCGCTCCGAGCCTGTAGATGGGCTGAGGAAACGACCATGGCGATCAGAGTCCCGAAGCCACTTACAAACCAAGCGAAAAAACCGGGTCCAACATCAGATCCCACCCAAAAGAGATGCTCAAATGGATACCCAATCGCCGCATTTGCCATGAGCAATGCAAATGGGGTGAGCAGGAGGTGCATCAAACGCCGACTTGGAATGCCCTCGCCCACAATGAGCATCCACGCCGTGCATCCAACAATAAAAAAATTCGCAAACCAACCAAACTGATAGCTGAACGCAGCCAGCCACCCGAATATGATCACAACCCATCCAGGCGCCAAGCCCGGCGCGTCCGATGCTGGCAGCGCTGGCAGCAAAAGTGAAACAATCCAACAAGTAATCAATAGCGCTGCGAGCGCGCGCACGAATGATTTTCTGTCCATTGTTTCTCCTGTTCGTGAGAAATTTATAAACTTTGGGTATCTACTGTACGCCTATTATTTATAGGATTTGCATAGTAACCTCTGCAAGTGGGGGTTGAGCCAGATTAATGATAACGTTCCTAGGATCGACTCAGGGTCCGGCTTCTCGCTCGCAAGGCAAGGCGCAACGTCAGGGCGTCACGTAAGTCATCGCCAAAAACACCAGGAACGCGCCGATCCCAAACCCGCACAAAGCCGGCACCAATCGAAGCGCCACGCGCGAACTGTTCATCGGCGGTTTGATACCCTGGCACAGTTGCATCATATCTGTCCTGCCCTGCAGCGCGAGCACGCCGGAGATGGCCACCGGCAACGCGGCCAATACCATTTGCCAGGGTTCGATCCGTGCACCAAACACGGTTTCGCCAAGGGTCAGAATGCCGCCCAGGGTGGCGACGCTCACCGAAATCGTGTTCTTGAATAATCATAGGCGAGCGCCGGATCGGCCAACCCCACGGGCGAAGCGATATCGTCTGCCGCGGCGGGCAGGTCGGCACGTCGTAAGGTTGGTGGTGCGTCGCTCATGGCTTCGTCACATCCTTTAATGTTCGGGGCGCCTGACGAGGATAGCGGGCGTCGGTTTCCGCGCAAGGCAAGGCGCAACCGTGCCAATAAACATCATAACCCGGCGCGGCGGCTAATTGCAAACCTTCTCCTCAGCTAGGACATGCGCCACCACCGCATCGGCATGGCCATCGCCCATGCCGTGATCGGTCTTCAGCATCGCGACTAGTGCCATGTGCTTGACGGGCAGGGCTTGGCGGATCAGCGCCTTCCATTAGGCGATCGGGCGGCCATAGGTCTTTTCAATCGACGGGAAATAGGATGCCGGTCCCTTTGTCGGTTGTTCAGCCATTCGATTGTCCTCCACATGGCGCTGCCCTGTCCATCGTTGCCAATGATGCGCGCGACGGCAATGGCAGCACCACCGACGAAGCGGTCGAGGACCGATGTGCCCATCCGCGCGTTGACGCGCATTCCCCACACAAGGATATGCCCATGAAGATCCCCCAAGGTGCGCTTGTCGCCATTGTCGATGGCGAGATTTTGAACCTGTTCCGCAACGCGGGCGATGAAGCCGCGCCCTCACTCACCGCGGTGCCCGATGTCGCCGTGTCGATGGAAAACAAGGGCTCGGGTGGGCGTCATAACAGCAGCTCGACGAACCCCGCCGACAGCCAGCAGGAGGAAGACAGTTTCGCCGCCGGGGTCGCTGCGGTGCTCAACAAACGCGTGCTCGATCACAAGGTCGATGACCTGATCATCGTCGCCGCGCCGCGCACGCTCGGCGAATTGCGCAAACATTACCATAAGGCGCTCGAAGCGATCCTGGTCGGTGAGATCGCCAAGGATTTGACCGGGCATCCGACCGCCGACGTCGAAAAGATCATTGCGGCGGCCTGATCGGCGCTCACTGGAAATTTTACGCTCGTTCCGCTACATGACCATCTAGATAGTCAGGAGCGGGCGATGGAGACTTACAGCATTGCCGATGCCAAGGCGCGGTTGAGCGAGCTGATCGACCGCGCTGAAGCGGGGGAAACCGTGTCGATCACCCGGCGCGGCAAGCCCGTTGCGCGGCTGGTGGCAGAGGATCAGCCCAAAAAGCCGATCGATGTGGAGGCGATGCGGCGAGCCGCCGCGCTGTCCAAGCCCTATGTCGATCCCGACGGATTGAGTTTCGTCGAACGCTTGCGGCGCGAAGACCTGCTTTGAAAGTCTATGCCGATGCCTCGCTGATCGTCTCTGCATTCACCGATGAGCTGACCAGCGTCGGATCGCGCGCCTGGTTGGCGACGCTCCCACAGGATGCGCTGTTGGCGAGCAAATGGTGCGAAACAGAGGTTGCGTCGGCCCTTGCAATGAAGGTCCGCACGGGCGCCCTGCCGCCTGAGGCGCGGCTGCCAGTGCTTCGCATGGTACGCGACATGCTAGCCGCAGCGGCGACGATGGTCGCGATCGATGCCACCCACTTCAATCGCGCGACCGACTTGCTCGAACGGTCCGACAAAGGTTTGCGCGCGGGCGATGCCCTGCATCTGGCGATTGCCGCCGATGCAGGTGCCAAGTTGTTTACGCTCGATCGGCGCATGGCCGAGGCCGGTTTAGGCCTCGGCCTCGACGTCCAGTTGCTCGGTTAGCTTTATGCGTCGATGCTGGTCCCCAGCGCGCCGTAGACCAGCCCGCCATCGACCGCGATCGTTTCGCCCACCACATAATCGCCCGCCCGGCTGGCGAGGTAGATCGCAGTGCCGGCCATGTCCTCGTCCACGCCGATCCGCTTGGCGGGGATGCCCTTGGCGATCGCGTCGCCATGGTCGCGCGCGGCCTTGTTCATTTCGCTGGCGAACGCGCCGGGTGCGATTGAGGTGACATTGATGTGATCGGTGATCAGCCGTGCCGACATCCGCTTGGTGAGATAGATCAGCGCCGATTTGGAGGCGTGATAGCTGTACGTCTCCCACGGATTGAGCCGCAGGCCGTCGATTGAGGTGATGTTGATCACCTTGGCGGGCCGGCCGGCACTAGCCCCGGCCTTCAGTGCCTCGTGCAGCGCCTGGGTCAGGAAAAAGGGGGATTTGACGTTCAGGTCCATCACCTTGTCCCAGCCCTTTTCGGGGAAGGTCTCGAAGCTTTCGCCCCAGGCAGCACCCGCATTGTTGACGAGAATGTCGAGCTTGTCGGTGTGCTCGGCCAGCTGTGCAGCAAGTGCCTTGCAGCCCGCGACGGTGGAAACGTCCTGCGGCAACGCGATGCATTTGTCGCCGAGTTCCTTGGCAGTCTCAAAGCACGCTTCGGCCTTGCGCGACGAGATATAGACCGTCGCGCCTTGGGCGATAAAGCCCGCCGCGATCATCTTGCCAATGCCGCGTGAGCCGCCGGTTACGAGCGCGATCCGGCCATCGAGCCGGAAGAGGTTGGTGGTGTCCATGTGATGTTCTCCTGTTTTTAGGTGACGCGCGGCGCTGGCATCAGCCCCCGCGCTTGATTGTCTCTCTGGCAATGATCAGCTGCTGGATCTGGCTGGTGCCCTCATAAATGCGGAAAAGCCGCACGTCGCGGTAGAGCCGTTCGATCCCGTAATCGGCAATATAGCCCGCCCCGCCGAAAATCTGCACCGCGCGGTCTGCCACGCGGCCGACCATCTCGCTGGCATAATATTTCGACGCCGCCGATTCCATCACGACGTCCTTGCCTGCGTCCTTCGCGGCGGCGGTCTCCAGCACCAGCGCGCGTGCGGCGAGCGCTTCGGTCTTAGAATCGGCGATCATCGCCTGGATCAGCTGATGCTCGGCGATTGGCTTGCCGAATTGCTTGCGCTCGGTCGCATAAGCGACACAGTCAGCGATCAGCCGTTCAGCGACCCCGATGCACACCGCCGAAATATGCAGCCGCCCGCGATCGAGCACGCGCATCGCGATCTTGAAGCCTTCGCCCTCGGCGCCCAGCATATTGGCCGCTGGCACCGCAACATCGTCCATGATGACATCGGCGACCTTGGCGCCCTTTTGCCCCATTTTCTTTTCCGGTTCGCCGATGCTGAGGCCGGGCAGGGTGCGGGGCACAAGAAAAGCGGAAACGCCGCGCCCGCCGCCTTCCTCGCCGGTGCGGGCCATCACCGTGAACAGATCGGCCTTGTCGGCATTGGTGATGTAGCGCTTGGTGCCCGACAGGCGGTACACGTTGCCGTCCTTCACGGCCCGCGTTTTCACCGCGCCGGAATCGCTGCCGACATCGGGTTCAGTGAGCGCAAAGCTGGTAACGATGTCGCCACTGGCGATGCGCGGCAGCCAGGTGGCCTTTTGTTCGGGCGTGCCGGCCATCACCAGCCCCTGGCTGCCGATGCCGACATTGGTGCCAACCGCGGATCGGAAGGCGGGGGTGGTGCGGCCAAGCTCAATCGCGACGCGCACCTCCTCGCTCATCGTCAGGCCAAGTCCGCCATAGTCCTCGCCAATCGACAGGCCAAACAGGCCGAGCGCGCGCATTTCGTGCAGGATGTCAGCGGGGATCGCATCGTCGGCCTCAACCTCCGCCTCAATCGGGCGCAGCTTTTCGCTGACGAAGCGGCGCACTGTATCGATCAGCGCATCAAAAGTTTCTGCATCAAGCGCCACGGCCCTCATCCTCTTGATATTTTGACCATCCGCTATCGCAGCCGCTGCCTCGCCGCAAGTCGCCCAAACCCGAAATTCCAAAAGCAAGTGACGCGCCCTTGGAGGATCGCTATCGTGGCCATCAAAATAGCAGAGAGAGGATCGTTGTTCATGCGCTTTTCGGGCAAGCGTGCCGTCGTTACCGGCGCTGCATCGGGCATTGGACGGGCAACAGTGCTTCGGTTGGTCGATGAAGGGGCGGAAGTCTGGGCGGGTGATATCGACGAAGTCGGCGGGCTGGAGCTGGCGCAAACCTCCAATGGCCGAATCCATTTTCAGCGTACCGATGTTACGAAAGCCGCCGATATCGAAGCGCTGATCCTGGCCGCAGAGGCAGCGGGCGGGATCGATATTCTGTTCAACAATGCCGGGGCGGGTGGCGCGCGCGCCAAGATCGATGCGATCACCCCCGATGAATGGGATGATACCCAAAATCTGCTGCTGCGCTCGGTTGCGCTCGGCATCCGGTATGCGGCCCCCTTAATGGCCGCGCGGGGGGGCGGGGCGATCGTCAACACCGCGTCGATCGCGGCACTGCAGACCGGGGCAGCGCCGACCGCATATTCGGTCGCCAAAGCCGGTGTCCTGCACCTGACCAAGATGGCGGCGGCGGATCTGGCTCAGCACAAAATCCGCGTCAACGCGGTTTGCCCAGGGTTCATCACCACCAACATCTTCACCAGTGCGCTGGAGATTGAGGGTGAAAATCGCGACCGCGCCAATGCCGCAATCGGCGCGATTGCCGGCGGCGCGCAGCCGCTGCAACGCCCTGGCCGACCCGAAGACATCGCCGCCGCCGTCGCGTATCTGGCGAGTGATGATGCCGGGTTCGTGACAGGCACGCACATCACGGTGGATGGCGGCATGACGATCGGCCCGCGCCATAGCTGGGACCCGCAGACGCCGTCGCTGTTTGCGATGCTGGAGGCCTTTAAATGACCACCGCGGTGGCTGTGCCGCCCGCCCGCGTGCTGCCGATGCGCAGTCGGCTGGCCTTTGGGCTTGGGTCGATTGCGTATGGGGTGAAGGATAACGGCTTCGCGACATTTCTGCTGCTGTTTTACAATCAGGTGGTCGGCCTGTCGGCGGCGAGTGTTGGCATCGCGATCATGATGGCGATGATGGTCGAGGCATTCGTCGATCCCGCCGTTGGCTTCCTGTCCGACCATACCCGCAGCAAATGGGGGCGGCGGCACCCCTGGATGTACGCCTCGGCAATCCCGGTGGCGATTGGCTGGCTGCTGCTGTGGAACCCACCGGTCGGCTGGAGCGAGACGGCGCTGCTCTTCTATCTGTTCGGCAGCGCCTTATTGGTGCGGATCGCGCTGTCGGCGTTCGAGATTCCGGCTTCCGCGCTCGCGCCCGAACTCAGCTCGGATTATGACGAGCGGACCAAGCTGTTTTCCTATCGGTATTTGTTCGGCTGGGTCGGCGGGCTCGGCATGCTGTCACTGGCGTACGGCGTCTTTCTGGTGCCCGATGCCAGCCATGCTGTCGGCCTTCAGAACGGCCCGGGCTATTCGAGCATGGCGACGATGGCGGCGATCGTGATGGCGGTTGCCATTCTGGTGTCGTCGGTGGGGTTGCACGGCGAGATCAAATATCTGCCTAAGCTGGCGGAAAGCACCGAAACATTGGCCGATCATTTTCGGGCGTTTCGGCAAACGATCTCGAACAAGGCATTCGGCATCCTGATGCTGGCCGGGGTGTGCGCCTATACCGGCCAGGGCATATCGTTCGCGCTATCAAACTATATGTATCAATATGTCTGGGAATTCAGCGGGGGGGATTATCAGTGGTTGTCGCTGGCGCTGCTGATTGGAGCGATTGCGGCGTTCATTCTGGCACCGCGCCTGACCCGGGGGGGCGACAAAGCCCGGATGGGGACGATCCTGTCGATCATGAGCGTGGTGCTGCTCGTCTCGCCCTATATCCTGCGTCTGATCGGGCTGTTTCCGTCACCGCAAGCACCCGTGACGCTGCCCTTGTTGCTGTCGATCTTTACCGTCAACACCGCCTGCGAGGTCAGCGCGTTCATCATTGGCGCATCAATGCTTTCCGATGTTGTTGAGGAATCCGAACAGCGCACCGGCAGGCGGTCTGAGGGCGTGTTCTTTTCGGGCAGCTTTTTCGTCCAGAAAATGGTCGGTGGCCTTGGCATTTTCATGGCCGGGGCGATCCTGTCGATTGCGCAGTTTCCGGAATCGGCCAAGCCGGGCCAGGTCCCGATCGCAACGATCGACCGGCTCACGCTGATCTTCATCGTCCTGCTCGTGATTTTCTACGGATCAGCGGCGTTCATCTATTCGCGTTTCCCGTTCGGGCGGGCCGAGCATCAGGCCCGGCTGGCGCGTATGGGCGCAACGTCGGCTGGTTGAGGGCAGGCCTTTCGATTTCTCCGCCGATCGGGAAGCGCTGCGCGCCGACAACCGGAAGAAACCTGCTTTGGCCTGCGAAAAGGGGTAGGCCGGGCCCGGCGCAGCCCTTTCCGTTGGGCCCGCCGACCGGTCATCGCCCCCTGCACACGGTTCGTCCGAAAAGGTTCCCTTCAACTCGTCGCATGGGTTTTCATCGGCGCGCGGGTCTGCTTTGGCAGGCTTAACGAGCGTAGAAACACTTCGGGGGCTTCGTGACATTCAAGACTTTGGCAGCGCGATTCGCGCTGGTGTTATCGTGTGTCTTGATGACGGCGACCCCGGCCATGGCCGGGCGGCTCCAGTGCGTACCCTTTGCGCGTGAGATGTCCGGCATCGATATCTACGGTAATGCCAAGACCTGGTGGTCGCAGGCGGAAGGCCGCTATGCCCGCGGGACCACGCCAAAAATTGGCGCGGTGCTTGCCTTTGAAGCGACCGGTAAAATGCGGCTGGGCCATGTTGCGATGGTCAGCCAGATCGTCAGCGACCGCGAGATTTTGTTGACCCATGCCAATTGGTCGCGCCCTGGCGGGATTGAACGCGATGTGCGTGCGATCGACGTTTCGGTGGCGGGTGACTGGAGCGAAGTGCGCGTCTGGTATGGCCCGCTGCGCGATCTGGGCAAGTCGGCCTATCCCGCCAAGGGCTTTATCTATGCCGCGCCAGCACTGCAGGCCACGCCGCTTGATGGTGGTGCCCCAAACGCTACGGTCACCATTGCCGCCAACGCCTTAACAACCCCGGTGATCCTCGGTCTGCTCGGCACGCCAGCTTTTTGATCGTTCGGTTTAGCTGATACACCGCCCCGGTGAATGCCAGGGCGGTGCGATCTATGGCCTGCGGATCAAGCCGCCTTGTGTCGGGGATGGAAGGTCATCGCCACGCCGTTCATGCAATAACGCTTACCAGTCGGCGCCGGGCCGTTATCAGACACATGGCCAAGATGCCCACCGCAGCGGCGGCAATGCACTTCAATGCGTTCAAAGATCAGGCTGCCATCGACCCGTGTGGCTACAGCATGGGGCAGCGGCTGCCAAAAGCTTGGCCAGCCAGTGCCGCTGTCAAACTTGGTCGTCGATGAAAAAAGCGGCAGCGCACAGCCAGCGCACGCAAAGGTCCCGGCGCGCTTTTCATGATTGAGCGGGCTGGTGCCGGGATATTCCGTGGCTTCGTGCCGCAGCGTGCGATAGGCGGCCGGCGAAAGCTTCGCCTTCCACTGCGGATCGGTGAGCTGATATTCGAATCCAGCCTTTGCCGCTGCGGGCGCAGTGCGCCAGCCAAACAGCGCGGCGGCGGCGCTGCCAACAGCAGCAAGAGACAGGAACTGGCGGCGATCAGTCATCTTCGGGGCTCCTTACAGGTGCGATACCTTGGATACGGATGAATGCCGCCGCCGGTTACGATGCCGCCGCAAAAACGCCGACCGATCAATATTTGCTGATCGTCACCGGCAATTTGCGATAGCCATGGACGAAGCAGGCCGCGACCCGCTCCGGCTCGCCCGTCACGTTCACGCGCATGCGGCGCTTGGCCATTTCCTCCAGCAGCACGCTGATCTGCAACTCGGCGAGCCGGGCGCCCACGCAGCGGTGGATGCCGTGGCCAAAGGCAAGATGGCGTCGGGCATTGGGGCGATCGACAATGATCTTGTCGGCGTCATCGCCAAAGATGCTTTCGTCGCGATTGGCGGAGAGATACCATAGCGCCAGCTTGTCGCCTGCCTTGATCTGTTGGCCCTCCAGCACCGTGTCCTGTGTCGCGGTGCGGCGCATATGCGCGAGCGGGGTTTGCCAGCGGATGATTTCCTGCACGGTGTTCTGAATCAGCGACGGATCAGCCTCCAGCTTGGCGCGCTGATCGGGGAAGAGGTTGAGACCATAGGCCGCCGCACTCATCGAATTGCGGGTGGTGTCGTTACCGCCGACGATCAACAGAATCAGATTGCCGAGAAATTCCATCTGATCCATTTCGGCCATCGCGTCCGAATGGATCATCATCGAAATCAGGTCGGGCGTCTTTTCCTTGCCCACCTTCTGATTCCACAGGCCGGTAAAATAAGTGGCGCATTCGTGCAGATGCTGCAGGCGGACCATCCGCTGCGCTTCATCCTTGAACAGCTCGATATCGCCCGCCCAATCCGACCAAAGCGTCAGCTTGCGTCGGTCTTCCCAGGGGAAATCAAACAATAAAGCGAGCATTTGGGTGGTCAGCTCGATCGATACGGTATCGACCCATTCAAAATCCTCCCCCCAGGGTAGCGAATCGAGGATTTCGGCGGTCCGCAGCCGGATATTGTCAGTCATCCGCACCATTTCGCTGGGCGTGAAGGCGGGGGCGACGGTGCGGCGTTGGCCGGTATGCTTGGGCCGGTCCATCGCGATGAACATCGGCATCTTGACCGCGCCCGGCATGGTTTCATCGAAATCGGCCAGCGTGATGCCGCCGACTTCGGAGGAATAGAGATCAGGCAGCGATTCGATCTCGACGATCGGCTTGTAGGTCGAGATCGACCAATACGGCCCGAAATCGCTGTGCGGGACATAATGGACGGGCGATTCCGCCCGCAGCTGGCGAAACGGCGCCTGCCAGACATCGTCGCGGTAAAGCTCGGCGCGGCTCACATCGAGTGGATCGATCGCGTCTGAAAGCGTTGGTGCTGGTGCCAAGGTTGCCATGGTGTCTCTCCTATTGGCGCACCTCACTACTAACTTACATTCGTGTCAATAGCGTACCCGCCATCCTTGCGCGATGCGCGCCGAGAGAACAGCGCAAAGGGCTTGCGGCCGCTACCCGATTTGAGCACGCCGCGCCGAAACGCACCGGCGCCCACCCAGATCGTGATCGACACCCAGAGCAATTGCCAGGCAAGCGCGGCGAGATGCGGCCAGATTTCCGGCTTGTTGCCGGCATGGGCGGCCATCGCATAGGGCGAGCTGAGCGGAAAAATTTCAGCCAGCAGCGCAATTGATGTGCCCGGATCGGCGGCGGCACTCGATGCCAAGCCAAACATCGCCATTTGGATGATCGTGATCGGCAGCGACAGCATCTGGATTTCGCGCATCGTCGATGCCTGGGCGCCTACCCCCAGGAAAACCGCACCCAGCAACATATAGGCCATGGTGAAATAGGCGCAGAACAGCAGGATGAACACCGGCATGCCCACCGCCGGGGCCAGCCCGCTGAGCGCAGCGCCGCCACCCGGCAGGAAAGTGCCGATCTGGCTGATCAGCGTCCCCCAAAAGGTCACAAACAGCACCGCCACGCCAAACATACCAAGCAGTTTGCCAAGGAACACCGATTCGAGCGGGACGGCGGCGGCGAGAATCTCAATGACCTTGTTGCTGCGTTCCTCGGCCATTGTGCCCACGGCCTGGCCGGACAGGAACAGGGTGAGGAAGAAAATCCCCGTCACGCCGATCAGCGCAGCGGCATTGTTGCTCGATCGCGAGACGATTCTGGGTTTGATCACGGTCCTGGTCGCGACGCTGAGCGGTCCTTCCCCGCCGGACGCGCGCTGCCGGACCACGATTTCGGCGAGCTGGGTGAGATAATCGGCTGATCGGGTGCCGCGCTCGATGTGCAGAATCTGCGGCCGATCAAGCGGGCCATAAAGCACTGCAATCGCATCAAAGTCCTTGGCTTCAAACGCCGCTTTCGCGCGCTTGGCAGGATCGTCACCCGCAGGCTCAGCGGTCAATGCTGGCGGGGCATCGCGATCGCGGAACAATCCGCGCAGCTTGCCGTCAGCGGCCAATAGCAGCTTTCCGTCAGCCGGGGCGACAAAGGCGATGATCCGCGTCCGATCGGCTGGGCCGCGCGCGAGTGTTGACCCGCCAAGCGCGCCGACCGTGGCAAAGCCGATCAGGAAAAGCGGTGACAGCAGGAATACCAGGAACAATGGCGTGAACACGGTTGCGGTGAAATCGCGCCGCGCGATCGTCAGCGTCTGGCGGATGAGGCGGCCCCGATTGGTCATATTGCGCTCTCCAGGGCGGCTGGCCCGACAATTTTGACAAAGGCATCGTGCAAGCCGGGCCGCTCGATCGACAGCCCGGCAATGCCGTGACCGGCCTCGATCAGTTTGACGAGCAGGGCTTCAATGCCGCTGTCGGGCATGATGAACTTCCAGCCGGTGCCCTCGCGCATGGCATCGGCAGGCAGCAATGCGGGCAACCCGGGGCCGTCATGCTGGGCAACATAATGGACTTGCTGGGGCAGCATCCCGCGTGCTTCGGCGACGGTGCCTTCAAAGCGGCGCTTGCCGCCCGCGATGATGGCCAGCCCGTCGCACAGCCGCTCGGCATGGCTCATGATATGGGTGGAAAACAGGATCGTCGCACCGCGCGTCCGCTCGGCGATGATCAGCGCTTCAAGCCGCTCCTGATTGACGGGATCGAGCCCGGAAAAAGGTTCGTCAAGCACCAGCAGATCGGGCTGATGGACCACCGACCCGAGCAGCTGGACCAACTGGGCCATGCCCTTGGAGAGTTTGCGAATCCTTTCATCGACGGCATGGCCAAGGCCGGCCTCTTCCATCATCGTTGCGGCGCGCTTGCGGCCTTCGCGCCAATCGAGCCCGCGCAGCGCACCCATGAAAGCAATCGCCTCACGCGCCTTCATCGCCGGATAGAGGCCGCGCTCTTCGGGGAGATAGCCGATATGGTCGCTCGCCTCGCGGGGACGGGCATAGCCAAGCAGGCTGCGCTTGCCTTCATCGGGTTCGATGATGCCCAGCAGCATCCGCAGCGTTGTTGTCTTGCCCGCGCCATTGGGCCCAAGCACGCCATAGATGGCGCCCTTGGGCACCGCGATATCAACTCCGTCCACCACGCGTCGGTCGCCAAACCGCTTGACGAGCCCGGTGGCGCTGATCGCCAGTTCGCTTTTCAAGAAAATCCCCTAACGAGTAGACGCGGCATGATCGGGTGTGTTTATCGACCCTTTCCGCCGATGGGTAGCGGGGAAGGATGAACGAAAACACGTCTTTCGCAGCAAGGGTAAAGACAAAGGCCGCCGATCTTGGTTTTGTGGCGTGCGGAATCGCGCCGGCATCGCTTGCGCCCCATACCACGGAACGCCTGCGCGCCTGGATTGCGGATGGCGCGCATGGCGAGATGATCTGGATGGAATCGCGTGCCGATCAACGCGCCCAACCGCGCGCTTTGTGGCCTGCGGTCAACAGCGTGATCGCGCTGGGGATGAGTTATGCACCGGCCAGCGATCCGTTGGCGCTGGCGGGGGCGGGGGATCGCGGCCGGATCTCGGTCTATGCGCAGGGCGGCGATTATCATGATGTGGTGAAGCGCGCGCTCAAGGCGCTGGCGCGCTGGATCATCGAAACCGCCGGCGGCGATTTGAAGGTCTTTGTCGATACCGCCCCGGTCATGGAAAAGCCGCTTGCTGAAGCCGCCGGGCTGGGCTGGCAGGGCAAGCACACCAATCTTGTCAGCCGCGATTCGGGGAGCTGGCTGTTCCTGGGCGCGATTTACACCACGCTGGATTTGACGCGCGATGTGCCGGGCGATGACCGGTGTGGCAGTTGTGACGCCTGCCAGCGCGCGTGCCCGACAGATGCCTTTCCGGCCCCTTACCGGCTCGATGCCCGGCGCTGCATTTCCTATCTGACGATCGAGCATGCCGGCCCGATTCCGCATGAATTTCGTGGACCGATCGGCAATCGCATTTATGGCTGCGACGATTGCTTGGCCGTGTGCCCCTGGAACAAATTTGCGGCTAGCGCGGCCGCCAATCTCGCCTTTGCCCCGCGCGCGGAACTTGCTGCCCCGGCGCTTGCTGATCTGCTTGCCCTTGACGATGCCGGTTTCCGCACCGTCTTTGCCGGTTCGCCAATCAAGCGGATCGGGCGTGACCGGATGATGCGCAATTGCCTGATCGCGGCGGGAAATAGCGGCGCGCCGGCATTGCTGCCGGCGGTGATTGGCTTGCTCGACGACCCGGCACCGATCGTCCGGGGGGCGGCAATCTGGGCGTTGTTGCGGCTCGATGAAGCCCGCTGGGCGCGCGAACTTGCCGCGCGTCTGGCCACCGAAAGCGATCCCAGCGTCAGGCAGGAATGGTTATTTGCCCCCATCGCGGCGGGTGAGCGCGGCAACGCATGACGCGCGATCGATCGGGCTGCCATCGGGCTGTCGCGAATCGATATAGGTGACCACCGGCATCCCGGCGCCTTTGGGATAAAGATAGGCATCGAGCACACAGGCGGCCCCAGTGAACTGCAATTTGCGGCCATTGCCTTCGCGCACATCGGCATCGGGCTGGCCAAAAAGCGAGATCAACGCCGCTGCATCACGACCGACCACGCGATCAAGCCCGGCGACGATCCGGATGGTGGTTGGCACCGGCGTGGTGTCGGGCCGCGACGAAATACCGCTGCCGCTGGTGGCGCAGCCGGCCAGCGCCAAGGGCAGCATCGTTGCCATCATCGTTCCGCTCGCCAGCCGCCGCATCATGGCCCTTTCCCGATTGTCCGGCCGCCAGCCGAACCACGAAGCAGGCCAGGCGGCAAGCCCTGTCGGCTCGGCTGGGCGCGGGACAGTTGCGTATCGCCGCGCCGCCTTCTACCCAGCGCGCTAGTCTAGACCGTCCGGAGACCAGAGTGACCCAACCCCGCTATGATGTTGTTGCGATCGGCAACGCGATTGTCGACGTGCTTGCCCATGCCGAGGATGCCTTCCTTGCCGAGCATGGCCTGGAAAAAGGCGCAATGCAGCTGATGGAGCCCAGCATTGCGGAACGCCTGTACAGCGCGATGGGCCCCGGCATGGAAGTGTCGGGCGGGTCGGCTGCCAATACGCTCGCCGGGATTGCCGCACTTGGCCATCGCTGCGCGTTCATCGGCCAGATTCGCGATGACCAGCTGGGCGCGGTGTTCGCGCATGACATTCGCGCGATGGGCATTGATTTTGATGTGCCTGCGCGCAGCGAGGAGCCGCCGACGGGCCGCTGCCTGATCCTGGTCTCGCCCGATGGCCACCGCACGATGAACACCTCGCTGGGTGCCGCGCATTACCTGCCGCGCGAAGCCGCCAAGCCTGATCTGATTGCCGATGCCAGCTATCTGTATCTCGAAGGCTATATGTGGGACCCGCCCGAGCCGCGCCAGGCGATCCTGCTCGCGATCAAGGCGGCGCGGGCTGCCGGGCGCAAGATCGCGCTGACGCTGTCGGTGACCTTTTTCATCATGCGATATCGCGCCGATTTCCTGAAGCTGATGGACGACGGCCTGATCGACATCCTGTTCTGCAACGGTGAAGAAGCTGCCTGCCTGCTCGAAATGGAGGATCCGGAAGCCGCCTCGATCGCGCTGGCGGCGCGGGTGCCGACGTTGGTCGTGACGCACGGCGCCGATGGGGCGAGCGCGTTCAACCACGGCGCGCGTGTCGATGTGCCCGCCGAACCGATCGACAAGGTGGTCGACACCACGGGCGCAGGTGATCTGTTCGCCGCGGGCTATCTCGTCGGGCAGATCCGTGGGCTCTCGGCAGAACAGAGCCTGAAGCTTGGCGCGGTTTGCGCGGCGGAGATCATCAGCCATGTCGGCGCGCGGCCGATGGTCGATCTGAAGGCACTGGTGGCAGAAAAGCTGGGCTGATCCTGTCGCCTGTCACGCCATAGAAAAAAGGCCGGGGAGCGATCCCCGGCCTTTTTTTGTTGGCAGTCCTGAGCGCAAAGTTCAGCCGACAACCGGCCCCGGGAATTCGCCCATATCTGGCCCTGGCATCTCGTCCTGGTCCTGCTGCAAGCGGCTGAAGTGGATGCCATAGGCAAAATACACCACGATCGCGCCGACGGTGTAATAGGCGAAGAACCACAGCACTTTCGATTCGATCGCTGTGATCAGGTAAATGCACGAACCGATCCCCAGCAATGGCAGCACCGGACCGAACGGCACGCGAAAACCGCGCGGCAGATCAGGGGCGGTGATCCGCAGCCAGATCACCGTCAAGCACACGATGGCAAAGGCCGCGAGCGTGCCGACCGAGGTGAGGTCACCCAGGATGTTGATGTCGAAGAACCCTGCCGCGATTGCAACGATCAGGCCGACGGTCAGCGTGTTGACCCAAGGCGTCTGGAACCTGGGGTGAACGCTGGAGAATATACGCGGCAACAGGCCGTCGCGCGCCATGGTGTAGAAAATGCGGGTCTGGCCGTACATCAGCACCAGCACGACGGAGGTAAGGCCGATGATCGCGCCCGCCTTGATGATACCAGCAAACCACGCCCATTGCGGGCCCATCGAATCAACCGCGACGGCCACCGGATCGGGCACGTTGAGCGACTTGTAGTTGACCATCAGCGTCAACACGGCGGCGACAAGCATGTAGAGCACGGTGCAAACGACCAGCGAGCCGATGATGCCGAACGGCATGTCCTTTTTGGGGTCCTTGGCTTCTTGGCCCGCCGTCGAAACGGCCTCAAAGCCGATATAGGCGAAGAACACGATCGAGGCGGCGCGCAAAATACCGTCGATGCCGAAATGGCCCTCACCCGCTTCGGCGGGCGGAATGAAAGGTGTCCAGTTGGCAGCAATGCGGGCGGGCAGGTCCATCAGCACGGTCGTGCCGCAGATCACAATGAACGCGACGATGACCGATACCTTGATCGCGACGATTGCATTGTTGACCTTGGCGCTTTCCGAAACGCCGACCACCAGCAGGATCGACAACACGGTGCAGATCAAAAAGGCGGGCAGGTTGAAATTGGTGAAGACCGGCGCGCCGTCGATCACGACCTGCACGCCGTCCTTCAGCAACGGATAGCCGGCCGGGCCGGTCAGCTGTGGCGGGATGATCAGCCCGAAATCCTTGAGCAGGCTGACGACATACCCCGACCAGCCGACCGCGACGACCGATGCCGCTAGGCCATATTCAAGCAGCAGCAGCGCGCCCATAATCCACGCGGCGAACTCGCCCAAAGTGGTATAGCTATAGGTATAGGCCGACCCCGAAACCGGCAGCGTCGACGACAATTCAGCGTAGCACAGCCCGGCAAAGGCGCAGACGATACCCGCAACCACAAACGACAGCAGCACGGCCGGGCCGGCATGGAGCGCCGCAGCGTTGCCCGTACGGACGAAAATGCCGGCACCAATGATGCAACCGATCCCCAGCAACAGGAGGTTCCAGGACCCCAAGGTTCGCTTCAATTCGCTGGTTTGTGTTTCGCGTTGCACTTGCGCCAGGGTCTTTCGGCCCCCCATGCGCGCGAAAAAGCCCGGTTTCGGACGTGACGCCATGTTTACTGTCCCCTTTGCCGCACATTTTCGCGGCGGAAATTCGTGAAGGCCTAAAGCCTAAACGCAAATCGATGCCATGCAATCCCTTATCGCGCGAGCATTGGTCCCAGTTTCTGCCCGGCAAAGATGTGGACGTGCAGATGCGGCACCTCCTGATGCGCATCAAGCCCGGTATTGGCGAGCAACCGATACCCCGGCGCGACCAGCCCCGCCGCGCGTGCGACTTCCCCCACTGCACGGACGAAACCGGCAATCTCGGCATCGCTGGCGCGCGCGCTGAAATCATCCCACGAGACATAGGCCCCGCGCGGGATCACCAGCAGATGCGTTGGCGCTTGCGGGTTGATGTCATGGAATGCGATGGCGAAGTCATCCTCATAAACCCGCTTGGATGGAATCTCACCGCGCAGAATCTTCGCGAAGATGTTCTGGTCGTCATAAGGCTGGGTGGCGTCGATGGGCATGGGATTAGTCCTTTCGGGCTGCCTTTTCGTCGATGCCCGACACGCCTTCGCGGCGGCGCATTTCGGCGCGGATATCGTCGAGGCTCAGCCCCGCATCGGCGAGCAGGACGAGCAAGTGGAACATCAAATCGGTCGCCTCGCCGATCAGTGCTGCCTTGTCATCGCCAAGCGACGCGATCACGGTTTCGACCGCTTCCTCGCCCAGCTTTTGCGCGATCTTGGCGCGCCCGGCGGCGAACAGCTTGGCGGTGTAGCTTGTCGTTGGGTCCGCGCCTTGTCGGCTGCGGATCACCGATTCGAGCGTGGTGATGAAGTCTTCGGCCATGCAATAATGGCTGGCCCAGCAACGCCTTTGCGTCAATCCTTCGCTTGGCCGCCGCGTGTTTTGGCAAAGCGCGCCCGCATCGCGCGACGAACGACCCACACACCTGCGGCGGCCATCACGAACAGGGCGACATCCGATAACTCGGGCGCGGTGCGTGGTGTCGCCCGGCCGGCGTGCACTGCAAGGGCGGGGGTCGTCACGAGCAGGAGCAGGGCAAAGCGCATGGACATGGCCATAACGCAAAAGGAGTTAAGCGTTGCTGACCGGCGTACGCACCGGTACCCCCGCCGCTGCAAGTGCTGCGTGCGCATCGGCAATGCTCGCCTCGCCGAAATGGAAGATCGAGGCGGCGAGCACGGCACTTGCATGCCCCTCGGTGATGCCCGCGACCAGATCGCCGAGACCGCCAACGCCGCCCGAAGCCACCACTGGCACGCGGACCTGATCGGCAATCAGGCGGATCAGCGCCAGGTCATAGCCCGCCCGTGTCCCGTCGCGGTCCATCGAGGTCACCAGCAATTCGCCCGCGCCGAGCTCGGCCAGCCGCAGGGCGTGTTCGACCGCGTCGATCCCCGTCGCGCGCCTGCCGCCATGGGTGAAGACCTCCCAGCGCCCAGCTTCGACCTGCCGCGCGTCGACCGAGGCGACGCAGCACTGGCTCCCGAAGCGGTCTGCAATGTCCGCGACCACCTCGGGGCGGGACACGGCGGCGGAATTGACGGCGACCTTGTCCGCCCCTGCTAACAACAGCGCGCGCGCATCCTCCGCCGTCCGCACCCCGCCCCCGACGGTCAGCGGCATGAAGCACACTTCGGCCGTGCGCCGTACGACATCGAGGATCGTGCCCCGGTCCTCATGACTGGCGGTGATATCGAGAAAGCAAAGCTCGTCGGCGCCCGCCGCATCATAGGCGCGCGCCTGCTCGACCGGATCACCGGCATCCTGCAGGTCGACGAAGTTGACGCCCTTGACGACGCGGCCATTGGCGACGTCGAGACAGGGGATGACGCGGGCACGGACGGTCATAATTCCTCCCCGGAACGGGGAGGGGGACCGGCGCAGCCGGTGGAGGGGGCTCTCCCCACGCGCAGCGTTTGGGGCATCCCCCCTCCGTCAGCCTGCGGCTGCCACCTCCCCGTGCCGGGGAGGAATGGCTTTAGCCCCCTCACGCCGCCGCCGCCACGCTCAGTGCCGCCGCCAGATCAAGCCGCCCGTCATACAGCGCGCGGCCCGTAATCACCCCCTCGATCCCGTCGCGGGCGTGGAGAGCGAGGATATGGATATCGGCAATGCCCTTCACCCCGCCGCTGGCGATCACCGGAATCCGCACCGCCCGCGCCAGATCGACCGTCGCCTCGATGTTCGCGCCCTTCAGCATCCCGTCGCGACCGACATCGGTGAACAACAGCGCGGCGACGCCGGCATCCTCGAAGCGCCGGGCCATATCGACGACCTCGACTGTCGAGACATCGGCCCAGCCCTTGGTCGCGACCATGCCGTCCTTGGCATCCACCGCCACCACGATCCCGCCCGGAAAATCGCGCGCCGCCGCGCGCACCAGCTCCGGGCTCTCCAGCGCCGCCGTGCCGATCACCACGCGCGAGACGCCCAGATCAAACCAGCGCTCGATCCCCGCCCGGTCGCGAATGCCGCCGCCCAATTGGACATGCCCCGGAAAGCGCTCGACGATCGCCTTCACCGCTTCGCCATTGACTGAGGCACCGGCAAAAGCGCCGTCGAGATCGACGACGTGCAGATAGTGCGCGCCCTGATTGGCAAAGATCATCGCCTGCGCGGCAGGATCGTCGCCGTACACCGTGGCACGGTCCATATCGCCCTCCGCCAGGCGGACGACCTGACCCGCCTTGAGGTCGATGGCGGGAAAGACGATGAGGGTCATAAAATCCTCCCCAGAATGGGGAGGTGGCAGCCGCAGGCTGACGGAGGGGGGCTTCCACAGCCGCGACGCTGGTGGCGCGCCCCCTCCACCATTCGCTTCGCGAACGGTCCCCCTCCCCGTGCCGCGGAGGAGCTGTTTACGGCCGCCATGCCAAAAACCTCTCAAGCAAGGCCAGCCCGTAGCGCTGGCTCTTTTCGGGGTGGAATTGTACCCCCAGCATATTGTCGCGGCCGATCGCCGCCGTCACTTGGCCGCCATGCTCGGTCGTGGCGACGATGCCTTCGCCCTCCCGATCGCTTTCAAAACCAAAGCTGTGGAGGAAATAGGCTTCACCCGGCTCGATCAGCGGGTGCGGCACGGCGGGCACAACATCGTTCCAGCCCATATGCGGCACTTTAGCGCTGGGATCGGTAGGGGTAAGCGGTCGCACCGTCCCGCGAATCCAGCCAAGCCCGGCATGCGTGCCGAATTCCTCGCCCGCCTCTGCCATCAGCTGCATGCCAACGCAGATCCCCAGAAACGGCACGCCGCCGCCGAGTACGCGGACATTCAGCGCCTCGGTCATCCCGCGAACGGCGCGCAACGCGCTGGCGCACGCGCCATAGGCGCCGACACCCGGCAGCACGATCCGGTCGGCACAGGCGACCACCGCCGCGTTCGAGGTGATGTCGATCGACGTTGCGCCCGCCGCCTTCAGCGCGTTCGCCACCGAATGGAGATTGCCCGCGCCATAATCGATCAGCGCGATCCGCCCGCTCATCTACAGACTGCCCTTGGTGCTCGGGATGCTCCCGGCCTTGCGCGGATCAATCTCCACCGCCTCACGCAGCGCGCGCGCCAGCCCTTTGAACGCGGCTTCGGCGATGTGGTGGTTATTGCTGCCATAAAGCGTCTCGACATGCAGCGTCAGCCCGGCGGTCTGGGCAAAGCTGTGAAAGAAATGCTCGAACATCTCGGTGTCCATCTCGCCCAACCGCTTCTGCGAAAATTCCGTCTTCCAGACGAGAAATGGCCGCCCGGAAATGTCGAGCGCCACCCGCGTCAGCGTCTCATCCATCGGCGATAGCGCATCGGCATAGCGCCGGATGCCGCGCTTCTCGCCAAGCGCCTTGGCAATCGCCTCGCCGATCGCCAGCCCGGTATCCTCCACCGTGTGATGCTGGTCGATATGCAAGTCGCCCACCGTCTTCACGTCCAGGTCGATCAGCGAATGGCGGCTGAGTTGTTCCAGCATATGATCGAAAAAACCGATGCCAGTGGAAATGGCATAGGCGCCGGTGCCGTCGAGGTTGACGGTCACATCGATCGCGGTTTCGCTCGTCTTGCGGCTGATGGTGGCGGTGCGCATCGCCCCCCCCATAACGTTTCGCGGAGGTCATGCAATCTTGACCGGGGGGGAAAGGGCGCTAGTCCAAGACTCATGACCGATGGCCTGCCCGATAGCTTGATTCCCTATGACGAAATCGTCCAGGAGGCGCTGCGTGCTGTGGTCGGCCGCGTGCTCGGCTCGGTCGCTGAAAATGGCGGTCTGCCCGGCGAACATCATTTCTACATCACCTTCAAAACCCAGGCCCCCGGTGTCGATATCCCGCAGCGGCTGATCGAGCGTTTCCCCGATGAAATGACGATCGTGATGCAGAATCGCTATTGGGATCTGCTGGTCGATGATGAGCGGTTTTCGGTGGGATTGAGCTTTAATCAGGTGCCGTCGAAGCTGGTCATTCCCTATTCGGCGATCACTGGCTTTCATGATCCGGCGGTCGATTTCCAGCTGCTGTTTCAGTCCAAAGACGGCCCCGAAGGCCCCGAACCGCATGAAGAGGCGGAAAATGATGCGGTCGTGACGCCAGTCGAGGACGGATCGAACGTCGTCTCGGTGGACTTTAAACGGAAGAAGTGACGATGGTGCCTGTTCCCCCTACCTTTGAGTTGTTTCTGGCCGGATGGAATGAGTGGGATGCGGCCAAGCGCCGGGCGCTGTTCGAACAGGCGGTTGCGCCCGACGTAGAGTTCTCCGATCCGCTCCATCAAATCCATGGGGTTGAAGCATTTTTAGACATGGTGGCCGATTTTCAACGGACCCGCCCCGGCGCGGAGACTCTGCGGACATCGGACATCGACCTGCACCATGATTGTGCGCGCTACCACTGGGCAATTATGATTGACGCCGTAAAGTTAATCGACGGTTTTGACGTCGTCCGGCTTGATGCTCAGGGCCGTTTTCGCCAGATTAATGGCTTTTTCGGCCTGTTGACGCTGAACGGATGACGAAGGCGGCGGGCGAGATGCGCACCGAAACCGATTCCTTCGGCCCCATTCAAGTCCCCGCCAGCGCCTATTGGGGCGCGCAGACCGAGCGCAGCATCGCTAATTTCCCGTTCGGCGAACGCGAGCGGATGCCGATTGGTATCATCCACGCGCTCGCCATCGTGAAACAGGCGGCGGCGCGGGTGAACCGCCAGCACGGCTTGCCTGCCGAGATCGCCGACGCGATCGAATCGGCAGCGGCGGAAGTGGCGAGCGGCAAGTTCGACGATCAATTCCCGCTCGTCATCTGGCAAACGGGCAGCGGCACCCAGACCAACATGAACGTCAACGAAGTGATCGCCGGCCGCGCCAATGAAGTGCTGACCGGCGCGCGCGGTGGGAAATCGCCTGTGCATCCCAATGATCAGGTCAATATGAGCCAGTCTTCGAACGACAGCTTCCCGACCGCGATGCATATTGCGGCCTCGCTTGCGGCCACGCGTGATTTGCTGCCCTCGCTTGATCGGTTGCGCGTCGCACTCGAGACTAAGGCGCAGGCCTGGGGCGATATCGTCAAAATCGGGCGGACGCATATGCAGGATGCGACCCCGGTCACGCTCGGCCAGGAATTCTCCGGTTATGCCAATCAGGTCTATCGGTGCGGGCGGCGCATTGAACCCGCACTAGTTGCCGGCACGAATCGCCTCGCGCAGGGCGGCACGGCTGTTGGCACGGGGCTTAATGCGCCAACCGGCTTTGCCGAAGCGGTGTGCAAGGCGATTGCCGATATCACCGGCCATCCGTTTCACCCTGCCGAAAACGCCTTTGAAGCGCTCGCTTCCAACGACCCGCTGGTCCACCTCTCCGGCACCCTCAACACCTTGGCCGTCTCCCTCACCAAGATCGCTAACGACATCCGCTTGCTCGGCTCGGGGCCACGATCCGGGCTCGGCGAACTCAACCTGCCCGAAAATGAGCCCGGCAGCTCGATCATGCCCGGCAAGGTCAATCCCACCCAGTGCGAGATGTTGACGATGGTCGCGGCCCAAGTGATCGGCAACCATATGGCGATCACGGTCGGCGGCATGCAGGGGCATCTGGAGCTCAACGTTTTCAAACCGATGATTGCCGCCAACATCCTCCGCTCGATCGATCTGCTGAGCACCGGCATGACCAGCTTCGCCGAACGCTGCGTCGACGGCATCGGGCCCAATCGCGCGCGAATCGCCGAGCTGGTCGATCGATCGCTGATGCTCGTCACTGCGCTGGCGCCAGAAATTGGCTATGACAATGCCGCGAAAATCGCCAAGCACGCCCATGCGCATGATCTGACGCTGAAGGAAGCGGCGCTCGCGCTTGGCCTGGTCGACGCCGCAACATTTGATCGGCTGGTCCGCCCCGAATCGATGGTGTGATCACCGCTGGAACAAAACGCCCCGCCGGTGCGCTCAACCATATCAAACGGGAGAGATCAGCCATGATGACAACGACAACAGGGGCATTGGTTGGCGGGGCGATAGGCAGCGTCAGCGGTGATCGCGGCGCGGCTGCCGGGGCAATGATCGGCGCAGTGACGGCGAATGTGCTGAGCGTTGCTCTGCCGGTTGCGGTTACCGATGCGGTGGGCTGGGCGGTGCTGCAGGGCGCGGCCGGGCTGACAAAGCGCCTGCGCGACGATGCCCGGCTTGGTTACTGACCCCGCTGGTTTATTGAATGGGCGCTGATGGCTTGACGTGGGGGCGTTGCCCGCGCCACTAGCGGGCATGGAAGCTGCCGATCACGATTTGCATGGGTTTAAACGGCGCGGCGTGTTGTTTGTTTTGTCGTCGCCATCGGGCGCTGGCAAATCGACGATCGCGCGCAAATTGCTCGAAAATGAGCCCGATCTTGCCATGTCGGTCTCCGCCACCACCCGCCCGATTCGCCCCGGTGAGGTCGATGGCAAGGATTACCACTTCGTCTCGCTCGAAAAATTTCGCGACATGGTTGCCGCCAACGAATTTCTCGAATGGGCGCACGTCTTTGGCCATCGCTATGGCACGCCCAAGGCGCAGGTGAACGCCATGCTCGCGGCGAGCAAGGACGTGCTGTTCGATATCGATTGGCAGGGCGCACAGCAATTATTCCAGATCGCCGGCGGTGATGTCGTCCGCGTGTTCATCCTGCCGCCATCGATGGAGGAATTGAACGATCGCCTGATCCGCCGCGCCACTGACGCGCCCGAGGTGATCGCCGCCCGCATGCAGCGGGCCAACGCCGAAGTCAGCCATTGGGATGGCTATGATTATGTGCTGGTCAACGACAATGTCGATCGCTGCTTTGACGATGTGAAGACGATTCTTGCCGCCGAACGGCTCAAGCGATCGCGCCAGACCGGGTTGATCGGGTTCATCCGGAAGCTGATGAAATAACGGGCGGAGGGCGATGTTGGTGAGCACGACCGCGTGCTGCCGGGATCGCTTCGTCGCGTGGCCGTCCGATTGACCTGGTACTGCCCTTCCAACGACTTGAAACGCAAGGGCGCCTGTAGAGTCTGATGACTTTGGATTGGACCAACCCATAGCCCGTTTCGCCCTTAGCGAAGTCGAAGGGCATGTGTAGCGCGTGGGCTTCGACTTCGCTCAGCCCGAACGGGTATGAGGTTGAAGCGACCTAACGGCAGCACGCTCTAGAGCGCAAGGATTGGTGTCGGCCTAAGCCTTGCCAAGCGGCGGCCATGTTGGTGTATTGCTTAAGTAATACAGATTGAGTATGCTGCCTAAAAGGAGAGGGGCATGCTTCAGAAGTTTTGCGTATCGCTGATCGCAGTGCTGGGGGCGGCTGGCATCTTGGTCCAGGCGTTTCAGCCCGTTTCAGCAGCAGAATATCGGCCGACATTTCGCCCCGATCGCTTGAAAGGGCCACCCGCCGGCAAGCCGAACGAGGTGCTTGTGCTCGGTTCGCCGCATCTGTCGGGGCTGCCCGACAGCTTCAAGCCGGAGATGCTTGCCCCGCTGCTCAAGCGCCTTGCCGATTGGCAGCCGACCGAAATCGCCACCGAGGACGTGTCCGGGCTGCAATGCGACAGCCTGCGCCGGTTCCCATCGCGCTATGCCGATACAGTCGCGGATTATTGCCCCGATCCGGCGCTCGCCCGTCAGGCCACCGGGCTGGATGTGCCCGCGGCCAATGCCGAGGCCGAGCGGCTGCTTGCCGCGTGGCCGGCGTCTCCCACCCCCGCGGAGCGACGCCATCTGGCCGCTATCTTCCTCGCCGCCGGGGAGCGTGCCTCTGCGCTGGTCCAATGGCTCCGGCTTCCACCAGCCGAACAACATACCGGCGATGGGCTGAACGACGATCTGGTCGCCGCGCTCGAAAAGGCCAATGGCCGACGCAACGAGAGCAATCTTATTGCGGCGACGGTTGCAGCCCGGCTCGGGCTGGATCGCGTCTGGAGCGTTGACGATCATTTGGCGGACAGCCCGGCACCTGCAGACGAAAAGGCTTATGGTGCCGCGATCCTCCATGCCTGGGACAATCCCGCCACCAAACAGCGGCGCGCGGAGGATGAGCGATTGGGTGCCGGGCTGGCGCAGCCCGACGGCGTGCTGGCGATGTACCGTGCCTATAATGATCCGGCAGGCGCGATGCTGGCCTATCAATCCGATTTCGGCGCGGCCTTTGTCGAACCGTCGCCACAGGCGTTCGGGCGAAATTACCTTGGTTATTGGGAAACACGCAATCTGCGGATGGTTGCCAATATCCGCGATGTACTCGGTCGCCGCCCTGGCGCGCGGCTGCTGGCGATCGTCGGCGCATCGCACAAGGGCTATTATGAGGCCTATCTCAACCAGATGCACGACGTGAAACTTGTCGATGCGCGGGTCGTGCTGCGATAGCCGCGGTCTTAGCTCGATCATCCGTAATCCGGGCAAATCGCCCCAAATAGAAAAAGGGCCCGGTCGCCCGAGCCCTTTTCCGTTAGCCTGTAATCGAAACGCTTAGTCGCGATCGCCCGTCAGGAAGGCAGGCGCGAATTCGGGCGCTGGGCCGTCATCGCCGCCACCCGAACGCTCGGGGCGCGGGCCGCGGCCTTCGCCGCGCGGACCACGATCGCCACCGCCGTCACGACGCGGACCGCGATCACCGCGACCGCCGCCATCACCGCGACCTTCGCCTCTGGGGCCACGGCCACCATCGCCATCGCGACGCGGACCCCGATCACCACGTGGCCGATCACCACCCTCACGCGCTTCACGCGGTGGGCGGGTGTCTTCCAGCTCGGCACCGGTTTCCTGATCGACGACGCGCATCGACAGGCGAACCTTGCCGCGCGGATCGATCTCTAGGACCTTGACCTTCACTTCCTGGCCTTCGCTCAGCACGTCAGCGACCTTCTCGGTCCGCTCGTTGCGGATTTCGCTGACATGGACGAGACCGTCCTTGCCGCCCATGAAGTTCACGAACGCGCCGAAATCGACCAGATTGACGACCTTGCCGTTGTAGATCTTGCCGACTTCGGCTTCCTCAACGATGCCCTTGATCCAGGCAATCGCTGCCTCGATCTGCGCGGTGTCGGACGAGGAGACCTTGATGACGCCTTCGTCATCAATGTCGACCTTGGCGCCGGTGGTGGCGACGATCTCGCGGATCACCTTGCCGCCGGTGCCGATGACGTCACGGATCTTGGTCTTGTCGATCGTGATCGTCTCGATGCGCGGGGCATGGGCCGAGAGTTCCTCACGGGTGTGGTCGAGCGCCTTGGCCATTTCGCCCAGGATGTGCGCGCGGCCTTCCTTCGCCTGATGCAGCGCGACGCGCATGATCTCTTCGGTGATGCCGGCGATCTTGATGTCCATCTGCATCGTGGTGATGCCTTCGGACGTGCCCGCGACCTTGAAGTCCATATCGCCGAGATGATCTTCGTCACCAAGGATGTCGGAAAGAACCGCGAAGTCCTTGCCTTCCAGGATCAGGCCCATCGCGATGCCGGAGACCGGGCGCTTCAACGGCACACCGGCATCCATCATCGACAGCGAACCGCCGCACACCGTCGCCATCGACGACGAGCCGTTCGACTCGGTGATGTCGGAGAGAACGCGGATCGTGTAAGGAAATTCCTCCATCGACGGAAGGATCGGGTGCAGCGCGCGCCAGGCGAGCTTGCCATGGCCGACTTCACGACGACCCGGCGCACCGAAGCGACCGACTTCACCGACCGAATAGGGCGGGAAGTTATAGTGCAGCAGGAAGCGCTCGTAGGACAGGCCGGTCAGCCCGTCGATCATCTGCTCGGCTTCCTTGGTGCCCAAGGTGGTCGTGCAGATCGACTGGGTCTCACCGCGCGTGAACAAGGCGGAACCATGCGCGCGCGGCAGGAAGTGCACCATTGCCTCGATCGGGCGGATCTGGGTGGTGGTGCGACCGTCGATGCGCTGGCCGTCCTTCAGGATGGCGCCACGGACGATTTCAGCCTCAAGCTTCTTCATCAGCTTGTTGGCGGCCATCTGGTCCTGCGGGCTGGCATCGGCAAACGCTGCCTTTGCCTTGGCGCGAGCTTCGTTCAGCATGCCCGAACGCGCCGACTTGTCGGTTACCTTATAGGCAGCGGCAATGTCCTTGCCGATCAGCTTCTTCAGCTTGTCCTTGGCAGCCGAGAGATCAGCCTGCTCGGCCATTTCCCATGGCTCCTTGGCGGCCTGTTCGGCCAGATCGATGATCGCATTGGCAGCTTCACGGCACGCCTTGTGCGCGAACTGAACCGCGCCGAGCATCACGTCTTCCGACAGTTCCTTGGCTTCGGATTCGACCATCATCACGGCCGCACCGGTGGCAGCGACGACGAGATCGAGATCGCCTGCCTTCACCTGGTCGAGCGTCGGGTTGAGGATATACTCGCCGTCGACATAGCCGACGCGCGCCGCACCGATTGGGCCCATGAACGGCACGCCCGAAATGGTGAGCGCAGCGGACGCCGCGACCATCGCGAGGATATCGGGCTCATTCTCGCCATCATAGCTGAGCACCTGGCAGATCACGTTGATTTCGTTGTAGAAACCTTCGGGGAACAGCGGGCGGATCGGGCGATCGATCAGGCGGCTGGTGAGCGTTTCCTTTTCGGTTGCGCCGCGTTCCCGCTTGAAGAAGCCACCGGGGATGCGGCCGGCAGCCGAATATTTTTCCTGATAGTGAACGGTGAGCGGGAAGAAATCCTGGCCCTCCTTCACTGACTTGGCGGCAGTCACCGCGCAAAGGACGACGGTTTCGCCGAGCGTCGCCATCACGGCGCCGTCAGCCTGGCGGGCAACGCGACCCGTTTCCAGCGTGAGGGTCTTGCCGCCCCACTGGATGCTTGCAGTTTTCGTATCGAACATATTTTTTCCTTCAACGCCAACCGCCAGATGCGATTGGGGCCTATCTGCGGACTAAGCCGGTCCGCGCGGTCTGGGGTCTTTCGTAACCCCGGGGACGGTCAGCCGAATTGCTTCGCGTCCAGTCATCCCGCCATTTGCGGAAATGCGAAAAGGGCGACCCGAAGGCCGCCCCTGTGATTACTTGCGAAGGCCGAGCTTCGCGATCAGATCGGTATAGCGCTGGCCATCCGAATGCCGGAGATAATCCAGCAGCGACCGGCGCTTGTTGACCATCATCAGCAGCCCACGGCGCGAATGATTGTCCTTTTTGTGATCCTTGAAATGCTCGGTCAGGTTGCGGATGCGCTCGGTGAGGATCGCGACCTGAACTTCGGGGGAGCCGGTATCGCCTTCGACGCGGCCATGTTCCTTGACGAGCGCGTCCTTGCGCTCTGCAGTGATCGTCATAGTTTTTCCTTCGACATCATCACAGGTTGAAACCGCGCACGACCCGAACCTCTCGGTCGGTTGCCTCCACCAACGCGACGGGAATATCTTCCAGCATCGCAAAATAGGGGCCATCGTTCACGGCAATCCCGATCAACACCCGCCCCTTTCGGAGCAGCCCTGCCTGATCGGGGGTGAGGGATAGAGCCGGGATGTCGTCCAGCCCCGCCCTCAGTGGCAGGAGTTTGTCTTCAAGACCGCGCGCATTACCGAGTTCCGCCAATTTGTCCAGCGATATCGCTTGGGAGAGGTCGAACGGTCCGGCCTTGGTCCGGCGCAGCATCGTGACATGGCCAACCGTGCCGAGTGCCAGCGCGATGTCGCGCGCGAGGCTCCGGATATAGGTGCCTTTGGAAACGTGCGCGGTGAGGGTGATGCATTCTAATTCCTCCCCAGAATGGGGAGGGGGACCATTCGCTTCTTCAGCGAATGGTGGAGGGGGCGCTCCACCAGCGCTGCGCTCCCGGCGAACCCCCTCCACCATCGGCTTCGCCGACGGTCCCCCTCCCCGTGCCGGGGAGGAATTAAGCGCGTATATGGTCACCCCCCTGCTCGCCAGCACCACCTCTTCGCCCGCCCGCGCCAAATCATAGGCGCGCTCGCCATCCACCTTCAGCGCGGAGTAAGCGGGCGGCACCTGCTCGATCGGCCCAGTAAAGCGCGGCAATACCGCCTCGACCTGCGCCAGTGTCGGCCGCACATCGCTCTCCGCGACCACCTTGCCCTCAAGGTCAAGCGTATCGGTCTGCACCCCGAAACCGATGGTGAACTCATACACCTTGTCGCTATCAAGCATGCGGCCCGCCAGCTTGGTCGCCTCGCCAATCGCGATCGGCAGCACGCCCGTCGCCAGCGGATCGAGCGTGCCGCCATGCCCGACTTTGATGCCACGCTTGCTCGCATCGAGCCCCGCCGCCCTTAAAGCGCGCTTCACCGCCGACACGCCCTGCGTCGATCCAAGTCCCAATGGCTTGTCGAGGATGATCCAGCCGTGCAAGCGCCTCAGCCTTCAGCGGCGGCGAGCCGTTCCGTGAAATGCTTGCGGCACAGCGCGACATAGCGGTCGTCGCCGCCAATCTCGGTCTGCGCACCCTCGGCCACCGCGTTGCCGGCACCATCGACGCGCAGGTTCATCGTCGCCTTGCGCCCGCATTCGCACACCGATTTCAGCTCGACCAGATTATCAGCAATCGCGAGCAATGCCGCGCTGCCGGGGAACAGCCGCCCGCGGAAATCGGTGCGCAGCCCATAAGCGAGGACCGGAATCCCATCCACATCGGCCAACCGCGCCAGCTGCGCCACTTGGGCCTCGCTCAAAAACTGCGCCTCGTCGACCAGCACGCAGGCAATCGAAGTAGTCGCATGCTCGGCCGTCACGATCGCGGCGAGATCGGTCGCATCGTCGAAAGCGATCGCCCGCTTCTCCAGCCCGATCCGCGAGGCAATCGCCCCCATTGCCGCCCGCGTATCGATCGCGGCGGTGAACAGCATTGTCCGCATCCCCCGCTCGCGATAATTGAAATCGGCCTGCAGCAGGTTGGTCGATTTCCCCGCATTCATGCTGGCATAGTAGAAATAGAGCTTGGCCATCAGGCGAGCCGCTCCACCGGGACGGGGCAATCTGGCCCCGCCTCTTCCGCCAGCTTGCGCTCAAAGGAGATGAACCCGTCCATATCCCGAGCGGCGATGATATGAACCATATCGGCAAGGTCCGCACCCTGGCGGAACCGTTCAATTGCCCAGCCAAGTCTCTCAGCTTCTTCCATGCGGACATTATCCAGCGCAGCAAAGGCTGTCATGGCGTTCGAAATAGCGGCGGATGGCCAGCGATAAGCGCTTCGCAGCACCCATTCTACTTCCATCGCGACCGACAGCGACACGAACACGCACTGATGCTCTACCAGCGCCACGGCGATCGGCGACTGCACGGGATCGTCGTTGGCGATGATGCGCAGAACGACATTGGTGTCGATCGCCTTCAAGACCTGCCGCGTTCCTCGAACATGCGATCAACGGCGAGCCGCATCTCCTCGATCGATACGGGCGGGCCGACATGCGCCGGTACCAGTCGGCGGAACTCTTCGTAACTGATCCGCTCGCGTTCGGGCTCTACTGCTTCCAAAACGATGCGGCGACCTTGACGCGAAACATTGAGCGTCTCACCCGCTTTGAGCTGGAGCGAGTCGCGAATTTCTTTGGGGATAACGACCTGCCCCTTTGACGAAATTTTGGTCTGCGCGTTCATCTCGGTAAGATGCGTCTTACCGACCGACTTGTCAATCGTCGCCCGCCGCTTCTTCGCCCGCCGCCAGATCGCGGGCCACCTTTGGATCGCGCAGCAACGCATCGATATGGCTGCCCTCATCGAAGCTGTCATCGGCAAGGAATTTCAGCTTGGCAGCATATTTGGTGTTCACCCGCCGCGCGACTTCGCTCTGCAGATAGGCGGTGTTGGTGCGCAGCGCCTTCAGCACCACCGCCTCATCCTTGCCGAGCAGCGGCTTCACGAACGCCGTCGCGTGGCGCAGGTCGGGCGACATGCGGACTTCGGTGACGGTCACCATGTGCTTCGCCAGCGTCTCGTCATGCACATCTCCGCGCGCGAGGATATCAGACAGCGCATGGCGCACCTGTTCCCCTACGCGGAGCAAGCGGACAGAGCGGGTTTCGGCGGTGTCAGCGGGTTTCATTATTCAAACACTCTCGCAGCCGCTCTGGCATTGAAAACTGCCAGAGCGGCTGAAATCAAAGCGTCCGCTCGCGCAGTTCGACTTCGTAGGTTTCCAGGAAGTCGCCCGGCTTGATGTCGGTGTGGCTCGCAAAGGTCACGCCGCATTCCAGGCCCGCGCGCACTTCGGGCACGTCGTCCTTGAAGCGCCGCAGCGACGCGATTTCACCGTTATAGATGATCACGTCGTTGCGCGTGATGCGTGCCTTCAGCGCCTTGCGGATAAAGCCATCGACCACCAACAGACCGGCTGCCCGGCCATGCTTGCCGGCGGGGAAGACCTCGCGGATTTCGGCACGGCCGACGACCGTTTCGAACGCCTCGGGGCCAAGCTCACCCGCCATACCGGCCCTGATCTCGTCGATCAGGTCATAGATGATGTCGTAATATTTCAGCGCCACCTTCTGCCGCTCGGCGATCTCGCGTGCCTTGGCATTGGCGCGCACGTTGAAGCCGATGATCGGCGCACCGCTGGCGCCCGCCAGCGTCACGTCGCTCTCGGTGATGCCGCCGACGCCCGAATGCAGCACACGGGCGCGAATGTCCGCCGTGCTGATCTTGTTGATCGAGGCAACGATCGCCTCGACCGATCCTTGCGTGTCGGCCTTGACCACCAAAGGATATTCGATCGCCTGCTTTTCCTTGAGCGCAGAGAACATCATCTCCAGGCTGGCCGGGGCAGAGGTGGTGCGCTTGCTGGTCAGCACGCCCTGGCGATATTCCGCCACTTCGCGGGCGCGGGCTTCGTTTTCGACGACCTGGAGCGGATCGCCCGCCATCGGGATGCCCGAAAGGCCCAACACTTCGACCGGCATCGAGGGGCCAGCTTCCTTGATCTGGCGGCCCTTGTCGTCGATCAGCGCACGGACCTTGCCGCTTTCGGCGCCGACCACGAACACGTCGCCGACCTTCAACGTACCGCGGCTGATCAGGATCGTCGCGACCGGGCCACGGCCCTTGTCGAGCTTGGCCTCGATCACATTGCCCTCGGCCATCCGGTCCGGATTGGCCTTCAGCTCCATCAGCTCGGCCTGGATCTGGATCTTCTCGATCAGTTCATCCAGCCCGGTCTTCTTGAGCGCCGAGACTTCCACGTCCTGCACATCGCCCGAGAGTTCCTCGACGATCACGTCATATTGCAGCAGCGCCTCGCGGACCTTCTTGGCATTGGCCTCGGGCTTGTCGATCTTGTTGATCGCGACGATCATCGGCACGCCGGCCGCCTTGGTGTGGCTGATCGCCTCGACGGTCTGCGGCTTCAGGCCATCATCGGCGGCTACTACCAGGATGACGATGTCGGTGACATTGGCACCGCGCGCGCGCATCTCGGTAAAGGCCTCATGGCCCGGCGTATCGAGGAAGGTGATCTGCGACTTGTCCTTCATCGTCACCTGATAGGCGCCGATATGCTGGGTGATGCCGCCGGCCTCGCCGCGCACCACGTCGGTCCCGCGCAGCGCATCAAGCAGGCTGGTCTTGCCGTGATCGACATGGCCCATGATCGTCACGACCGGGGGCCGTGGCAGCATCTGGTCTTCGGTATCTTCGCCAGTATCCAGCGCGAGATCGATATCCGAATCGCTGACGCGCTGAATGTTGTGGCCGAACTCGGTCACCAGCAGCTCGGCGGTGTCCTGATCGATCGTCTGCGTCATGGTGACGGGCATGCCCATCTTGAACAGCGTCTTGACCAGATCCGCGCCCTTTTCGGCCATGCGGTTGGCGAGCTCCTGTACGGTGATCGCCTCTGGCACCACGACATCGCGGACCTGCTTGGCCTGCGCCTCGCGCGGGCCACCGAAGTGACGCTTTTCCTTCTCGCGTGCACGCTTGAGTGCGGCGAGCGAACGAGCGCGCGCGCCGTCACCATCGTTGAGCGCACGGTTGACGGTCAGCTTGCCCGACTGGCGGCGATCATCGACGCCCTTGCGGTCCCGCGCGGGGCGCGCGGGCGGCTCGGACGGGCGCTTGGAGCCCGGTGCCGATGATGGGCCTGCATTGCCCGATGCGGGCGCGGGTGCGGGCGCAGCGGAGGATGCGATCTCTGGCTCTGGATCGGGCTTGCGCACGGGCTGCGGCCGTTCCGGACGCGGCACCGGCGTGAAGCGACGCGGCGCAGGCATGCTGCTGTCCAGCGTCAATTCCATCGGATTGGCGGCTGGCGCATCCGGGGCGGGGTCGGCGGCCACGACAGGTTCGATCGGCGCTGATTCTGGGGCTGACTCCGGGGCCGCGACATCGATAACCGGTTCCGGCGCCGGCGGCGCGTGGCGCGCTTCCTCAGCACGGCGGCGTTCTTCCTCAAGCGCTTCCTGGCGCTCGCGCTCTTCGCGACGACGCGCTTCCTCAAGCGCGTTCATCCGTGCTTCGTCGGCCTCGCGCAGCAGCTTGGCCTGAAGTTCCTGGCGTGACAGCAGGCTGTCGCCCGCCTTGCGCGCTGCACTTGGCGGCGGTGGCGCAGGGGTGACGGGCGCTGGAGCGGGGGCAGGGGCCGCGATGAAGGGTTCGTCCTGAACGACAGGCTCGGGCTCACCCGGCCGGCGCAGGACGCGGCGCGACTTCACCTCCACCACCACGGTGTTGGAACGGCCATGGCTGAAGCTCTGCTTCACCTTGCCGGTTTCGACCGTGCGCTTAAGGCCCAAAGGCGCGCGCATGCCCAGTTTCGGCTTTTCGTTGTCGGTATCGCTCATCAGGTCGCTCAAAGTCCTCAAATATTCATGTCGGCAATTGCCGCATCGTCGTCAGCCGGTCCGGACGGTTCGCCGGAAAGGTCGCCAGAAATATCGGCCCCATTTTCAAACGCCGATGCGCCCTGCGAGGCCGTTTCGCAAGGCGCAGACTCCTGTTCGGGTCCGATAAAGTGCAGCCAGCGATCAAGCGCTTCGCTCAGTCGCCGGGCAGCGCCAGGGTCGGTAAGGCCGACATGTACCACGTTTTCGCGGCCTAGCGCCACGGACAATATAGGGCGCGCCAGCGGGATTACCATTCCACGCAAGCCCCCGCCTTCTTCATCGCGGCCAATGCGCCATGCCTGATCGAGTTTGCGGGTGCCGTCGGCGCCCGCATCGCTGGCATGCAGCAACATGTGCAATTTGCCGCTACGCGCCGCCTTTTCGATCCGTTCGCCGCCGATCACGATACTGCCCGCACGCGATTCGAGGCCAAGCCGATCGAGCACCGCCTTTTCAAGCGCGGTCGCAATCGCACCGGGCAGATCATCGGGCACGCGGAAATCGTTCGTCTTGAACGCGCGGGCCAGCGCGCCTTTCAGCTTGCCCTTGGCCATCGCGGTTTCAAGGCTGACACGCGGCACGCCAATCCACGCCCCGCGCCCGGGCGCCTTGGCCCGCACATCGGGATGGATCATGCCATCGGGCGCGAGCGCCAGCCGCACGAGATTTGCACGCGCCGCCCGGTCGCCGGAGAGGATGCAGCGGCGGATAGGATCAGTCATCGCCCGCCTCCCCGGTCAAAGGAAGGACAAGCCATGCCGCCCGGTTCTGTCTGAAGCCCTAGCGCCTCATCGGGGGGGAACCGCACGCGCGTCCTCCCTGGGTGTAGCAACAGGGGCATCCCGATCGGCAATTAATTGCCCACCGGCGCCGTAATTTTCGGTTGAGACTTCCTCGATCACGATCTGCACCGCATTCGGGTTCTTGCCCAGCCGATCGACCAGCGAGCGAGTCACGTCGGCGACGATCCCCGCTTTTTGATCGCGCGTGGCTGAACCCGAAATGCGGATGCTGACAAATGGCATCAGGCGTCTTCGCCCTCCGCAGCAGCGTCCGCTTGCGGGCCGGTTTCCTCATCCTCAAACCAGTGCGCGCGGGCGGCCATGATGATCTCATTGCCCTGATCTTCGCTCAGGCCGTACTCGGCGAGCACGCCACCCTTGTCTTCGGGGCGCTTATTGTCGGTCTCGACGCGGCGGCGCTGCTCCTGGCGCTTCTTCTGCACCAGTTCGTCAGTTGCCAGATCAGCGAGATCGTCGAGCGTCTTGATCCCGGCCTTGCCGAGCGTGACCAGCATCGCCTCGGTCAGATGCGGCATGGCGGCGAGCGCATCCTCGACGCCCAACTCACGGCGCAGCGTGCGATTGGCTTCTTCGCGGCGCTCAAGTGCTTCGGTCGCGCGGTTCTGCAGCTCGGCAGCAAGATCTTCGTCAAAGCCCTCGATCGAGGCGATTTCATCGACCTCGACATAGGCGACCTCTTCCAGCGCACCAAAGCCCTCGGCAACCAGCAGCTGGGCGAGCGTCTCGTCGACGTCGAGCTCGTTCTGGAACATTTCCGAACGCTCAACGAATTCCTTCTGGCGCTTCTCGGACGCATCGGCCTCGGTCAGGATGTCGATCGCCTTGCCGGTCAGCTGGCTGGCAAGGCGGACATTCTGGCCGCGACGGCCAATGGCAAGGCTCAGCTGATCGTCAGGCACCACCACCTCGATCCGGTCCTCTTCCTCGTCGATCACAACGCGGCTGACCGATGCGGGCTGGAGCGCGTTGACGACGAAGGTCGCGGTATCGGGCGACCAGGGGATGATGTCGATCTTCTCGCCCTGCATTTCCTGCACGACGGCCTGAACGCGGCTGCCCTTCATGCCGACGCAGGCGCCGACCGGGTCAATCGACGAATCATGCGAGATCACGCCGATTTTGGCGCGCGAACCGGGGTCACGCGCAGCGGCCTTGATCTCGATGATGCCGTCGTAAATTTCGGGCACTTCCTGCGCGAACAGCTTCTTCATGAAATCGGGATGCGCGCGGCTGAGAAAGATCTGCGGGCCCCGGTTTTCGCGGCGCACGTTCAAGATCAGCGAGCGGATGCGATCATTAACGCGCACCACTTCGCGCGGGATCTGCGCATCGCGGCGGATAACGCCCTCTGCCCGGCCAAGATCAACCACGACATGGCCGAACTCGACACGCTTGACGACGCCGGTGATGATCTCCCCCACACGGTCCTTGAATTCCTCGAACTGGCGGTCGCGCTCGGCATCGCGGACCTTCTGGAAAATCACTTGCTTGGCGGCCTGGGCGGCGATGCGGCCGAATTCGATCGGGGGCAGCGGATCGACGATGTAATCGCCGACGACGGCACCGGCCTGAAGCTTCTGGGCTTCCTTCAGGTTCACCTGCTTGAAATAGTCATCAACCGCTTCGACCACTTCGACCACACGCCACAACCGCAAGTCGCCGCTTTGTGGATCCAGCTTGGCGCGGATGTCGTTCTCGGCGCCATAGCGCGCGCGCGCGGCGCGCTGGATCGCGTCTTCCATCGCTTCGATCACGATGCCGCGATCGATCAGCTTTTCCTTGGCGACGGCATCCGCAATCGCGATCAGTTCGGCTTTGTTGGCGGAAACGGCAGAGCCGCCGAGGGCAGTGGCCATGAATATCAGTCCTGTTCTTGCGTGTCGGGTTCGGCCATGTCGGCCGCAGGTTCATTGTTATCGTCTTCGAATTCGTCTGCGCCGGCGGTGGAAAGCGGCGCAGTCGCCGCCAGCAGCCGGTCGGTAAACAGCAATTTGGCGTCCGCGACCTGATCAAAGCCGATTGTCATCGCTTTGTGCTTTTTTACGTCGATCGTGATCTTGTCGCCGTCGACGCCGACGAGATCGCCGGTCAGCTGTTTGCGGCCATCGATCGGCTCGACCAGGTGGATGCGCGCCTCATGGCCTTTCCATACATCGAAATCGGCAAGACGCGTCAGCGGGCGATCGATGCCGGGCGAGCTGACTTCAAGCCGGTACGCTTCCTTGATCGGATCACGACCAGCTTCCTCAAGCGCGTCCATCACGTCGGAAATACGGCGCGACAGCTCAGCGCAATCGTCGATGTTGAGCTGGCGGGTGTCGGGCCGCTCGGCCATCACCTGCAGCGTCAAATCGCCCGCCCCACCAAACATCTTGACGCGCACCAGATCAAAACCCAGCGCACGCGCCTCGGGCTCGATCAGGTCCGACAAAAGCTGGGCGACATCCGCCAAAAACATTCTCCAGATAAGCGACCGCGCCGCCGGGCCCGGTGGGGTCCAGCCTCTGCAGCGTTACCGATGTAGAGAAAGCGCATGGGCGATATAGGCGGAAGCCGCTATGCTGGCAAGCATCCAAGCGCGCAGCAGTGCGTTTGCGGTTTTTATCCTGTTTCGGAGAGCCTGATGCGCCCCTTTCTTGTCCTGCCATTGCTGCTGATATCCTGTGCAGGCGTGGCCCAGCGCAACAGCCCGTCAACCTCGACGGACAAGCCCTTTACCGAAACCGTGATCGCCGATTTCGACGCGCCCTGGGCAATGACCTTCCTGCCCGATGGCCGGATGCTCGTCACCGAAAAGGACGGGCGGCTGTTGCTCGTGTCCGGCGATGGGAAGGAACGATCGGTGGTGAGCGGCACGCTGCCGGTCGATAGCGCTGGGCAGGGCGGGTTGATGGACGTGGTGCTCGCGCCTGGCTTTGCCACCAATCACCAGGTCTATTTCAGCTTTTCCGAAAACGGGGAGGGCGGCAAGGGTGTGGTGCTGGCGCGCGGCGTGCTCGCTATTCAGCAGGTCCAGTGCATCCGGGCACCGTGCCCGCCGATCGTGCGGCTCGACAAGGTAGAGGTTCTCCATCGCGCGACGCCCTATGCGCCCGGCAACGGCCATTATTCAGGCCGCATCGCCTTTTCGCCCGATGGCCAATATCTGTTCTACACCAATGGCGAGCGCCAGAAATTCGATCCCGCGCAGGACATGACGGTCACGCTCGGCAAGGTGCTGCGGCTGACGCTGGATGGGAAGCCAGCATCCGGCAATCCCTTCTACCCTGAAACCCCGGTCAAGGCCGCCATCTGGTCCTATGGCCATCGCAACCTGCTGGGGCTCGCTTTTGATGCGGACGGGCGGTTGTGGGAACAGGAAATGGGGCCAAGGGGTGGCGACGAACTCAACCTGATTGAACCCGGCAAAAACTATGGCTGGCCGCGTGTATCCAATGGCAGCCATTATGACGGCCGCGATATTCCCGATCATGCGGCGGGGGATGGCTATGAACCCCCCAAGGTTTTCTGGAACCCGGTGATCTCGCCAGGCGGGCTGATGATCTATTCGGGCAAATTATTTCCGGCGTGGAAGGGCGATGCCTTTATCGGCGGGCTGTCGAGTCAGGCGCTGGTGCGGGTCGACCTGAATGGCGCGAGCGCGAAAAAGGGCGATCAATGGGACATGGGCGCGCGCATCCGCGAGGTGGAACAAGGGCCGGATGGCGCGATCTATGTACTGGAGGACGGCGATGATGGGTCGCAGGGGCGGCTGATCCGGCTGACGCCGAAGGGGTGATTCGCGGCATTTGGGTGCCACGGTGACCTATCGCTTCAATTTTGTATCAGGCGCAAAAGGCTCCCATCTGGATCGATCAAAGCGCCAATTGTCAGGCCGCTATCTTCTGTCCGTGGCGGTTGTAAGCGCGGCTGGCCCCAGCAAGCCTCAGTAATCCCGACGTTTCGGCATACATCATAGAAAGCGGCTAGATCATCCAGCCGCACACAGCAACTAAACCAACTCTCCGACGGGTTTAGGTCTGGGTGTGGGAAAAACTCCAACGCGACGTCGCCGCGCTCCAAGATCATCCACCCGTCATCTTTCCAACCGGCTTCAAAACCAAGCCGTGCGTGAAACGCGGCAGTCACCTCAAAGTCGCGAGAGGGCAAATTTGGTGTGGCGTGATCCATCGTCGATCCTTCAAGGACGATTATGTCGCCCACCTGCAAATTCCGCAACTGAGGCGGAAGCGGCCATCACCAACTGAGCCCCATTCCCGGCACCCACTTCCCCTTGCGCCTGCTCGTCAAATGAAACGCCCCACATCGGTCACAGCGATAGGGAAACAGCGCCAGGCCCGCCGACTGTGCTGCCGTCACCGCTGCCTCGGCGGTGGGGTAGCGCTTCTTTCTGGCGCAGGTGCTGAGCTTGGTGCGCAGGGCCGGTCCTCCTTGGGGCGATCGTGTTTTCTTCCATCGCGCAACGTCGAAAGCGTCCGCCCCGTGTATGCTTGCGCAATATGGCCGGTTTCCGGCAGCTACCCCCCGCCCAGCGCCTCGATCCGCATCGTCGCCTCGGCAACGCCCGGATTGGCGGCACTGCCCGTCATTGCCTCAAACACGTCGCTGAGCTTGGCATAGCGCGTGCGCGCATCGCGCCACAGGTCGATCGCGCCCGCCACATCGCCGACCGCCTCCGCCTGGCAAGCGGCGCAGCGCACCGCATTGGCGATGTCGAGCGGTGGCGCGTCGGGCACTTGCGCGTAAAACCACAGCGCCTGCGCGCAATCATTTTCGGCCTCAGCAGCGCGGCTCGCGCCGATCAGCATGTCGGCGCGGTGGCGCAGGGCATGGGCGAGCGCGAGCGGGTTGGTGCCTTGGCGCAGCATCTCAATCGCCACGCTTTGCTGCGCGATTGCGGTGCCCAAATCGCCCGCCGCGCGCGCTGCCCGCGCGGCTTCAAGCAGCACCGCGATCTCCCTCATCCGCGCACGATCAGATAGTTCATCCGCGCGCTGGCAATGGGCTTGGTGCGATCATCCTGCCAGGCATGCGCCTCAACATTGGCGACGCGGTTGCCAAGCCGCGTGACAATGCCCCCGGCGCGGGTTTCCTTCTCGCGGCCGCCACGCATGAAATCGATCGTCACGTTGATCGGCTTGATCTGAACGTCATCGCCGTTGCTTTCTTCGGCCAGCGCATGCTGGAGCGAGGCGATTGCCGCCATTTCGAGCAGCCCGCCAATCGCCCCGCCGTGCAAAAAGCCGGGGCGGCCCATCACGTCCACGGCAAAGGGCATCATCAGCAGCGGCGGCCCGCTGTCGGCGGGTTCGATCACCAGCCCGAGCAGATCGGCATAAGGCGGCAGGGTCATGTCGAAGGCCCGGTTGGCAGGCCCGTCATCATGAACATGCCGGCGACGTGGGCGAGCGGATTCGCCGGATCGCCATCATGCGCCATGCCGCGCACGAACGAGATGTTGCGCGTGGTGCGATAGCATTCGCCGCGCCCGATCACCGTCTTGCCTGGGGTTGCCGGACGAAGATAATCGATCCGCAGATCAAGCGTGGCATGCGGGCGGAACTGGCCGAGCCTGGTCCACACCGCCAGGCTCGTTGCCTGGTCCATTATCGTCAGAATCGGGCCAGAGGCGATCACGCCGGTGGCCGTGTCACCGATCAGAAAGGGCGCATAGGGCAGTTCAAGCTCGACCCAATCGGGCCCGTGGCAACGATAGCGCACGCCAAGCCGCCCGCCATGCCCGCGCCCGCCAAAGGCGAAAAAGGCCTCGGGTTCGAAAACGGATGGGGCGGCAGGGGCAGTCATGATCGCGCGTCTATACATGCCCCGGCCAAGGTGCAAAGCCCGGTCGCATTGGGGACATCCGATCTTGCCCGTTGCCGCCGGGCGGCGCGCCCGATAGCGTGGCGCATAACCATAAAGAGGAGAGGCGGATGCACCCCAGCGTCCATGCAGCGCTAACGCCTGATAAAGCAGCGCTGATTGTTGCTGAAACCGGCGAGACGATCAGCTTCGGCGCACTCGACGCGCGCTCAAACCGGGCCGCCCATTTGTTCCGCGCGCACGGGTTGCAGACCGGCGACACGATCGCGCTCTACCTCGACAATATCCCTGAATTTTACGACATCGCCTGGGGCGCGCAGCGGGCCGGGCTGTTTTATGTGTGCATCCCCAGCAAACTCACCGCGCCCGAAGTGGAGTATATCGTCCGCGATTCAGGCGCGACGTTGGTGATTGCTTCGGCAGCCACGGCCGCGGTCGCCGCGACGCTGACAGATCCATTGGCGGATTGTACCCGGCTGATCATCGGCGACGCGATGGCGGGTTGGCAGCCCTGGACAGAGGCGGTCGCGGCCCTGCCCGATACGCCGATTGCCGATGAACGCGCCGGCATCGATATGCTCTATTCCTCGGGCACCACCGGCCGCCCAAAAGGCGTGCGGGTCGCGCTGCCGCCCGAACCAGCAATCGCCGCGCCGACCGTGCTGACCATGCTCGCCCAGGGGCTCTACCGGCTCGGGCCCGACAGCATCTATCTATCGCCCGCGCCGCTCTATCATGCGGCACCGCTCCGCTGGTCGATGACGGTCATGCGGCTGGGTGGCACCGTGGTGATGATGCAGCATTTCGATCCCGAAGCGGCGCTGGCCGCGATCGAGCGCTATCAGGTCAATGCCAGCCAATGGGTGCCGACGCATTTCGTGCGGCTGTTGAAGCTCGATGAGGCGACCCGGGCGCACTATGATCTGTCGAGCCTGAAGGTCGCGATCCACGCCGCCGCGCCCTGCCCGATTCCGGTGAAAGAGGCGATGATCGCCTGGTGGGGGCCGGTGCTTTACGAATATTATGCCGGATCGGAAGGCAATGGCCTGACGACGATCGATTCCACCCAGTGGCTCACCCACAAGGGATCGGTCGGGAAGGCGGCCTATGGCGCGCTCCACATCTGCGACGAAGGGGGCAATGAGGTGCCGCCGGGGACCGAGGGCCTTGTCTATTTCGAAGGCGGCGGGGTGTTCGAATATCATAATGATCCCGCCAAGACCGCCGAGGCAAGGAACGCGCATGGTTGGACCACGCTGGGGGACATTGGGCGGGTGGACGAAGAGGGCTATCTCTACCTGACCGATCGCAAGAGCTTCATGATCATTTCAGGCGGCGTGAACATCTATCCGCAGGAGATCGAAAACCGGTTGATCACGCATCCGCGCGTGGCCGATGTCGCCGTCATTGGCGGGCCGTGCCCCGATATGGGCGAACGCGTGATCGCGGTGGTGCAGCCCGTTGACATGGCCGAAGCCGGGGAGGGCCTTGCCGCCGAGCTGACGGCCTGGTGCCGCGCCGAACTGTCGGGCGTGAAGACGCCGCGCCAGATCGATTTCGCAGCAGAGCTGCCGCGCGCGCCGACCGGCAAACTCTATAAGCGCCTGTTGCGCGATCGCTATTGGGGCAATAGCGAGAGCCGGATTGTTTAGGGCAGGGATGCTTCGATACGGGTCTTCGACAAGCTCAGCCCCTACTCAGCACGAACGGTATTCTTACCTTCCGTTTGCCCTGAGTAGCCATTGAGCGAAGTCGAAATGGCGTATCGAAGGGCCGATCTGAGGAGTTAGCTATGGAAGACCGCGTTCGCATTACCGTTACCGATCATGTCGCCGACGTGAAATTGATTCGCAGCGAAAAGATGAACGCGCTCGATCCTGCCATGTTTCAGGGCATTGCCGACGCGATTGAGCAGCTCGCCGGGATGGCCGAAGTGCGCTGCGTGGTGCTTTCGGGCGAAGGGCGAGCGTTTTGCGCGGGTCTCGACATGGCGAGCATGGCCGCAGGCGGCACCGGCACCTCGCTGGCGGATCGCACGCATGGCGATGCGAATCTGCCGCAGCACGTCGCCTGGGGCTGGCGGACCTTGCCGATGCCGGTGATCGCTGCCGTCCACGGCGTGGCGTTTGGCGGTGGCTTTCAGATCATGTCAGGCGCCGACATCCGCATCGCCAGCCCGCATACCCGGTTTGCGATTCGCGAAGTCTATTGGGGGCTGGTGCCCGACATGGCCGGTATCGCGCTGTGGCGCGGCATTGCGCGCGATGATGTGCTGCGCGAACTGACCTACACCGCGCGCGAATTCGAAGGCGCGGAAGCGCTGGCGCTTGGGTTCGTGACCCGGCTGGCCGATGATCCCTGGGCCGAGGCACACGCGCTCGCCAAGCAAATCGCTGCGCGTAATCCGGAGGCGGTGCGGGGGTCCAAGAAGCTGTTCAATCTGCAACCTGATCTGGGCAGCGCGGCCATCCTGCAGGCCGAAAGCGATGTGCAACTGGGCGTCATCCGCCGCCCGAACCAGGTCGAACAAGTGATGGCCAATATGGAAAAGCGCGCAGCCGTTTTCGTCGATTAGGCGTCCCGCACCTGCCACCGCTCTAGCGCCGCGCGGAAGTCATCGGGCAGCGCAGTCGCCCCTTCTTCGCTGCTCATGACCACCACCGTGTCGCAGGTTGCGATGGCCACGCCATGCTGGAACGCGGTCGACAGGATCGTCCAGCTGCGTGTGCCGATCGTCCCAATGCCGCTCATCACCTCGACATCGGCGGGGAAATGGCCTTCGGCGAGGTAATTGATCACCACTTGCGCGACCAGCCAGCGTTGCGTGCGCCAACCTTCCAGCCCGACGGTGCGGTTGAACTTGATCCGCCCGGTTTCAAAGATCGCCGCCATGCCAACATTGTTGATATGGCCAAGGACGTCCAGGTCCTGAAAACGGGTCTGGACGCGCTCGGTATGCGGGTAAGCGGCGGGGTCAAGCCGCCAGGGATCGGGCCGGGCCATTGATCGCCTCCGGTCAGAGTCCGGCGGCGAACAAGTCCATCTTGCCGATCTTGACGCCCTTCATCCGCAGGATCGCATAGACCATCGACAGGTGGAAATAGATGTTGGTCGTGCCGAACACCGTCAGCCACTGGGCAGCCGGCAGGGTGGGCTCCATCGTTTCGCCGAGCTGAACCGTCAGCGGCACGTCATCGCGTCCGGCGAACTGATCAGCGGTAATCGTGGCCAGGAACGCCTTGGCATCGGCAATTGCGGCACGATAGGCGGCAAGATCGAGATCGGCGGTGACTGGTTCAGGCACCGGCAGATCAGCGACGCGCGCTGTCCAGGAGCGGGTAAAATTGATGACGACCATCAGCTGGAAGCTCAATGGGTGCATGTCATCAGCAAGCCGCCAGCCGAGCATGTCTTGCTCTGACACGCCATTGGTGGTGGCGAAATCAGCGCCCTTGGTGAGCAGGTGCGCCGCTGCGTCGAGCTGGCGGCGATAGAGATCGACAAAGGAAAAAAGCGATACGGTCATGGGGGAGGCTCCTTGATTGGTGACGCGACCCGGCAGTGCATGCCGGGTCGTCGGACGGGGCCGCTGGCCCCGCCGTCCGCGCTTGGGCGAGTCAGCGCGCGCGCACGCGCGCTGCTGCCCTGCGCGTCAGCGTGGTGCCATACGGATCGCGCCGTCGAGCCGCACGTCTTCGCCATTGAAATAGCTGTTTTCGATCATCGTCAGCGCCAGATGCGCATATTCCGGCGGTGCGCCGAGCCGCTTTGGGAACGGTACGGATGCTGCCAGCGCGTCCTTCACATTCTGCGGCGCGCCCTGCATCAGCGGGGTTTCGAAGATGCCGGGCAGGATAGTGTTGATGCGGATGCCTTCGCCCATCAAGTCGCGCGCGATGGGGAGCGTCATGCCGACGACACCGCCCTTGGAAGCGGAATAAGCGGCCTGGCCGATCTGGCCGTCCTCAGCAGCGACCGAGGCAGTCATCACCATCGCGCCACGTTCGCCGTCTTCTTGCGGATCGAGCGTGAGCATACCCGCAGCGGACTTCGCCACGCAGCGGAAGGTGCCGACCAGGTTGATCTGAATCAGCCAGTTGAACGCTTCCAGGCTGAAATGCTTGATGCTGCCATCCTCCTTGGATCGGCTGGCGGTCTTCATCGCATTGCCCGTGCCAGCGCAGCAGACCAGCACGCGTTCCTGGCCGTGGGCTTCGCGCGCCTTGGCGAAACCGGCGTCGACCGATTCTTCGCTCGTCACGTTCACTTCGCAGAAAATGCCGCCGATTTCAGCAGCGACCGCTTCGCCCTTGGCGGCCTGCATGTCGAAGATAGCGACCTTGACGCCCTTGGCAGCAAGGGCGCGGGCAGTGGCGGCACCAAGGCCAGAAGCACCACCGGTGACAACGGCGGCAGTGGTTGAATCGAGTTTCATGTGTTCTCTCCAGATATCCGTTCGCCCTGAGTAGCGGCTGAGCGAAGTCGAAGACGCGTATCGAAGGGCAGTGCCCCAAGCGCCGACACTTCGATACGGTCCTTCGACTTCGCTCAGTCCCTACTCAGTGCGAACGGTGCATAGGTCCTAATTCAAAGCCGCTCGATGATCGTGACGTTGGCAATGCCGCCGCCTTCGCACATCGTCTGCAGGCCGTACTTGCCGCCGCGCGCTTTGAGCGCATGGACGAGCGTCGCCATCAGCTTGGTGCCCGATGCGCCAAGCGGGTGGCCGAGCGCGATCGCGCCGCCATTCACGTTCAGCTTGGCATGGTCGCCACCGGTGTGCTTCAGCCAGGCGAGCGGCACGGGGGCGAAGGCTTCGTTGACCTCATAAAGATCGATATCCTCGATCTTCATGCCTGCCCGCTTCAGCGCGCGGTCGGTCGCGAACAGCGGTTCTTCCAGCATGATGACAGGATCGCCGCCGGTCACCGTCAAATTGACGATGCGCGCGATGGGGGTCAGGTTGTGCTCCTTGAGTGCTGCTTCGCTGACGATCATCACCGCTGACGCGCCATCGCAGATCTGGCTGGCATTGGCGGCAGAAATCGACCCGCCTTCCTGCAGCAACTTGACCGACGAAATCGATTCCAGCGTCGCATCATAGCGGATGCCTTCATCGGTGCGGTGCATCTCCATGCCCTCGGGCGTCTCTACCTCGATGCCGATGATCTCATCATCGAACGCGCCGCTTTGCGTGGCGGCGATCGCGCGCTTGTGGCTTTCGAGCGCGAAGGCATCGAGCTGTTCGCGGTTAAAGCCGTGCTTCTTGACGATCATCTCGGCGCCCATGAACTGGCTGAACATGATGCCGGGATATTTCTCCTCCAGCCGTGGCGACTTATAGTTGCCCATGCCCTCTTTCATGTGGAGCATCATCGTCGAGCCCATCGGCACGCGGGTCATGCTTTCCACGCCAGCGGCAATCACGATATCCTGCGTACCCGACATCACCGCCTGAGCGGCAAACTGCATCGATTGCTGCGAGGATCCGCATTGACGGTCGATCGAGACGGCGGGGACGCTGTCTGGCAGCTTCTTGGCGGCGAGCACGGCATTGCGGCCGATCTGGCCCGCTTGCTGTCCGCCCTGCATCACACAGCCCATGATGACGTCGTCGACAGCCGCGCCATCAATGCCGGTGCGCTCGATGATTGCATCGAGCACGGCGGCGGCCATGTCTACAGGGTGGGTGCCAGCGAGTTTGCCGCCGCGGCGGCCTCCGGCGGTGCGGATTGCGTCCACGATATAGGCGTCGGGCATGCCATTCTCTCCATCAGCTATTGCGATTTGGAGCGCGTTGTTGCGCAAACCGAGCGGACCGGCAAGGGTAGTTGGTAACAGGGATGTCAGTAACAAGGGCCTCAGCATGAATGTAACGGATGCCGTAGCGGCACGTCGATCCGTTCGCGGATTTCTGGACAAGCCAGTCGATCCCGCGCTGGTCGAACGACTCGCGCAGACGGCGGCAAGGGCGCCGTCTGGCGGCAATTTGCAGCCCTGGCATATCGATATTCTGTCAGGCGAGTCGCTCGCGGCCCTGAAACGGGTCATTGCCGAAAAACAGGATGCGGGCCTGATGGAGGCCGCAGCCTACGACATTTATCCGCGCGAATTAAGCGTGCCCTATAAAGATCGGCGCTTTCAGGTTGGCATGGCGCTCTATGCCGCGATGGGCATCGAGCGCAGCGACAGCGAGGCGCGCAACCGCGAGTTTCGTCGCAACTTCCAGTTCTTCGGCGCGCCCGCCGCGTTATTCTGCACGGTTGATCGACGAATGGGTCCGCCGCAGTGGAGCGACCTGGGCATGTATCTGCAAAGCTTCATGCTGCTCGCGGTCGAGGCCGGGCTGGCGACATGCGCGCAGGAATGCTGGGCGATCTATCCCGATACCGTTGATGCTTTTCTCGGCACGCCGCCGGAGCGGATGCTCTTTTGCGGCATGGCGATCGGGTATGAAGACGAAAGCATCCCCGCCAACCGGCTACGCGCCGAACGCGCGCCGGTGGGGGAGTGGTTGACGGTCAGGGGGTAGCCCGCTCACTTGAGGCTGCCGTCACCCCGGGCTTGACCCGGGGTCCCGCTGCCTTTGCTTGATATCGACAGCGGCTGCCCAGGGTAAGAAGCGGGACCACGGATCAAGTCCGGGGTGACGCGTCTATTGGTATCGAACGGTGGGCGCTTATGCCGACGCGCGGGCACCCCCGCCGCCACCACCGCCGCCGCCACGGCCGCGTCCACCGCGACCACGACCGCCACCGGGGCGACCCTGGCCATTGCCGGCGGGGCGACCCTGGCCTTGCCCCTGGCCGTTACCAGCCGGACGGCCCTGACCCTGACCAGCAGGGCGAGCTGCCGCTGCCGCCGGATTGGCGACCGTGCGCGGGGCAGCGCCGGCCGGCGCAGCACCAGCAGGACGCGCACGGTGCGTCGCCCGCGGATGGGCAGGCTGGCGGTTATTGCCGATGTCACGACGCACGCGCTCTGGCGTGTCAGACACGCCGGTTGCGGCGCGCGCCGCCTTCAGCCGTGCGCCTTCAGCCACAAAATCCGCTGGCAGCTGGCGATGCTCGATCTTCTGCTTGGTCAGCTTTTCGATGTCGCGCAGATAGCTCTTTTCGTCCTCGGCGCAGAACGCAATCGCCACGCCCGATGCGCCAGCGCGCGCGGTGCGGCCGATGCGGTGGACATATTGCTCGGCCACGTTCGGCAGCTCAAAGTTGATGACATGGCTAACGCCCGACACGTCGATGCCGCGGGCGGCGATGTCGGTCGCGACCATGATCTTGACCCGACCCGATTTGAACTCGGCGAGCGCGCGTTCGCGTTGCGGCTGGCTCTTGTTGCCATGGATTGCGTTGGCAGGAATGCCGTTCGCGCCCAGCAGCTTCACGACGCGATCGGCGCCGTGCTTGGTGCGGGTGAAGACGAGCGCACGCTCGATCTCGGTTGTCTTGATGATGATCGTCAGCAGGGCCTGCTTTTCGGCCTGCTGGACGAAGGTGACATATTGCTCCACGCGCTCGGCAGTGCTTGAGACGGGCGTCACGGAGACGGTAACCGGATCGTCAAGGAACTTGTCGGCGAGATCACGGATCGCCTTTGGCATCGTTGCCGAGAAGAACAGGCTCTGGCGCGTCTTCGGTAGCAGCTGCACGATACGCTTCAGTGCGTGGATGAAGCCCAGATCGAGCATCTGGTCAGCTTCGTCCAGGACGAGGATTTCGATATCGCCGAGCGTGACGAAGCGCTGCTCGATCAGATCGATCAGGCGGCCCGGCGTGGCGACGAGGATGTCGACGCCATTTGCCAGCGTATTGCGATCCTTGCTCACCGAGGTGCCGCCGAACACGGTCGCGATCGACAGCTTCGAAAAGCGGCCATAATCACGCGCGCTCTGGGCGATCTGGCTGGCGAGTTCGCGGGTGGGGGCAAGCACCAGCATGCGGCAGGCGCGGGGGCGGACATGCTCGTTCGCAGCGACAAGGCGTTGGATCGAGGGGAGCATGAAGGCGGCGGTCTTGCCGGTGCCGGTTTGCGCAATGCCGAGCAGATCGCGGCCCTGGATCAACGGCGGGATCGCCTGGCGCTGGATCGGGGTCGCCTCGTTATAGCCTTTGTCGGCAAGCGCGCGCTGCAGGGACTCGTTGAGTCCGAGATTTTGGAAGGACATGGTATTCTTTCGATAAATGCCAGCATCCCGGGCCTTTTCTGGGCGCACGGGGAGGCGGGCGGGGACAAAAATGTCGCGCCCCGCGTGATGTGGGAAGCTTTGGGTTAGAACCGAGGCAGAGCCGGGATTGATCCTGAAAGTGTCAGGGACGCCCGATCACGCTGCATAATGCCTCGCTGAGAAGCTTCTATGCATGCTGCATTGCAAAATGTCAATCCCGGATGGTTTTCGAGCTGCCTTGGTTTGTCGGGCAGCGTTCAGAACATGCCTGGCACGTCACGCTGCGCCGGACTTGGGGCAGCGGGGGCCAGCAGCTCTGATTTGGCGGTCGTGGCGCTTGCCGATTGCGGTCCCTGGCCGCCGCCCACACTGCCGGCAATGGCGGTGCAACTGTTGCCGGCAAGATAGTCGAGTGCTGCGCGAACAGAGGCCTCGCGGGGATCGCCTAATGGGAAACTGATATCGTCATTGGCCCGGCAACTCGCCTGAACCACACTGGCCAGCCCGTCGAAATAATCGCCGCGCCGATCGGCATTCTGGGTGGCGAAGGCGACAACGCGCAAGCGATCGTCGCAGATCGCGCGATCCAGCCCGATCTGGCCCACTGGCTTGCCGAACGTGTTTGACCCGATCAGGCCGACATTGGCGCGCAGATAGGGAATGAAGGCGTTGGTGACGAGTTCACTGGCCGACGCAGTCGATCCGGTGCCGATAAAGGCAATCCGGGTTGGCGTTATCGATTCGGGTTGGGGCCGGAAGAGCCGCGTGGAGTTGTTTGCCGATTTCTCGCTGCGAAAGCTGGTGAAGCTGAACACCTCCGATGTCGCGCGATTGGCACCCAGCAGGTCGCCCATCAGTTCAGCGATTGATACCAAACCGCCGCCATTATAGCGAAAATCGATGATGATGTTGGTGATGCCCTGCGTCCGGAATGTGGCAAACGCCTGGCGCAGCGCCGGATCGGCGGTCGAAATAAAGGTCCGTAAATTGAGATAGCCAACCCGGCGCCCGCCATCGTTGATGATTTGCGCGCCATAGCGGCTGGATACCGGCGTCAGCGCAAAATCGGTCTTGGCGATCGTCACCTCGCGGGTGCCGCCGGCGTCCCGAATGCGGAGCAGGCGGCTGGTGCCTGCGGTGCTCGGGCCAAGCGCGTTGGTCACGCCATTTACCCCTTCGGCGGCGATGATGGCGCTAACGGTGCGTAGGTCGCTGGCCGTGGTACCGATCGCTAGAATTTCAGCGCCCCGGTCAATCCCTGCACCGAGCGCCGCCGTGCCCTCAAAAGATTCGGCAATGAAGATGCGTTGCCCGGTCGAATCCGCGATCAGGCGGAAACCGAAGCCGGCGGTGGATCCGGCGTTGATGAACGCGTTCTCTTCGGCAATCGATGTCAAAAAGGTGAAAAACCGGTCGCGCCGTTGCGCGCGGGCGGTGGCCGTCAGCGCATCGACATAGGCCGATACCGATGCAAAGGGCGTGGGATCGAGCGACGCCGGCAGCGTTTCGGGAAACAGATACCATTCGCGCAATTGCGCGGCCGCCCAATCCTGGCGCTCACGCAGCGAACATCCGGCGGTTGTTGTCGGGGTTGGCGTGCTGACCGGTACAGGCGCGACAGCGGCAGCGCTTGTGCTGCCGGCATTGCCGCCGCTGCCGCCACCACTGCATGCGGAAAGCATCGCCAACACGCTGACCAGCGCGGTTGCCCGATGCCGCACCATACGCAAATTCGCCATTCTATCTTGTCCTGCCCAATCGATGCCCCTGCATCGCTTCGATCGCTGCCAATTGCAAATGGCTGACTAGTCTCAATGTTGCCGGTGGCCAAAAAGGCCTATCGCTCATAGGCCTTGGGCAGCGCCCCTTCCTGCGGCTGAAGATAGCGCTTTAGCAACAGCGCCTGGCGCGTTTGCAGGGGTTGTTTGACGCCGCTGATCCACACCGACAGCGCGGCGGAATCGAGCTCGAGCGGATCGCCCGACCAGATCACCACATCGCCCTGCCATCCGGGCTTGAGCGAGCCAATATCGCCGCCCAGTCCGACCGCTTCGGCGTGCCTCTGTTGAAATATGGTGCATGCCGAGCGCCGGGTGAACCGTGTCAGCTCAGACTGCGCGACATCCATAGGATCGGGCCAACCGAAAGCAATGCCAGTGCAGCGATGTGCCACCATCGACGTTCCGTCAGCGCAAGCGATGCCATCACGCCGACGAATACGAAATCAGCGCTGCGATCGGCGAGGGCGCTGACGAAACCAGCGAATGAATTGCTCGCTTGGGCAGCCCCGGTCGCCAGCGCCCAGCCCAGGTTGAGCGCATACAATGTCCAGATATAGCTGTGGTTCGCCTTGTAATAATCGGTCAGGTCAAGGCCGCTTTCATCGACAAGGTCGGGCAGGCAGGCCGCCGCGAGCAGAAACAGCATGATCAGTTCGACCAAAATCGGCACGAATTGGCCGATCGTCGTCGCTTCTTGGCTAGGTTGCGCGATTGACCACCATGTCTGCACCAAGGTCAGCAGCACGAGCAGCGCTACCGCGAGGGGGAGCCAATCCCAACGCACCAAGGCCCGGTGACGCAACAGCCGGTGCAGGCTCGTCAGGATTTCCGTGACCGCGACGCCGATAACGATCGACGCGAAGACAAGCACATGCTCCACGCCTGATCGTTACCGCTCATAGGCCTTCGGCAGCGCGCCTTCCTGCGGCTGCAGATAGCGCTTCAGCAACAGCGCCTGGCGCGTTTGCAGGGGTTGTTTGACGCCGCTGATCCATACTGACAGCGCGGCGGAATCGAGTTCGAGCGGATCGCCCGACCAGATCACCACATCGCCCTGCCGACCGGGCTTGAGCGAGCCGATATCGCCCCCCAGGCCAACCGATTCGGCGGGGACTGAGGTGATCGCGGCAAAGGCCGCATTCCAGTCCAGCCCGGTCGCGCCGGGCACCTTGCCGAGCGCGACAAGATTACCGGCATATTGTTTTTCGAGCCGGGCCTGTCGCGCTTCATTGTCGTTGATCGTGCCGATGGCCACCGTCACGCCAGCTGCCTTCATGCGCCCGACATTGGACTGGGTCGCCGCCAGCGATTCAAAGGATTCGGGCAGATCGTTCAGCGCACTGGCGATCACCGGGATCTTGGCGGCGGCAAGCTCGGTGGCAATCGTCCACCCTTCCGATACGCCAACAAAAACCATCCGCAGCTGCGGCATCGTCCTTTTGATGTCGATCAGCGCCAGCATGTCAGACGCGCGCTCGACATGGATCAACAGCGGCATTTTACCCGTGACGACAGCGCCCAAAGCCTCGGCATCTGCGCGCGTCAGCAACGCGTCCTTGCCTTGGTCGGCATAGCCTTTGGGATTGCTGGCATAGGCACGCGCCTGAACCAGCGCATTTTTGAACATTGCCAGCGCCGCCGGGCGGCTGCCACCCGCCGCACCCGCGCCGCCTTCGCCATATTCCATGAATTGGAAGGCGTGTGGCGTGCTGATCGGATTGGTGTCGGCGCCCAGATCGATCACCGCGCCGAGCCCGGCAAAGATCGATCCGCGATTTTCCGGGGCAACGATTGCGCGGGTAACCCCCTCTGCGCGGTTGAGCGGGATTGAGCTGGTGTGCGGATTGACCGCCGGCGCAATATCGATCGCTGCATGGAATGGACTGCCGCTGGCACCGGCATCATTGGTCTGATCGACACCGTCGACCTCAACAATACCCATCCGCGTGAAGCCCGCGACAATGCCGGGTGTCACATACCGCCCACCGGCATCGATCGTCTCGATCCCCGCTGGCACGGCGACCCCGACGCCTGCCGCAACGACCTTGCCGTTGCGGACGACGACGGTGCCGCCGTCAATCGGGGCCGAACCGTCCCCGATGACGAGCCGGGCGTTAGTGATCGCCACCGACTGAGCGGCGGCCGGGGTGGCCAGAAAAGCGGCGGTGAGCAGGAGCAGATGCTTCACTTGGTGTCTCCCGAGCCTGGCTGGCCGAGTTCAAAATCGGATACGGGGCGCAATTTCGGATTGTTGGCGTCATAGAGCAACGCGCCATCGATCCAGACCTTTTCGGGCCGCGAATAGACGCTGAACGGGTTGCCGTTCCACAGCACCAGATCAGCCATCTTGCCGGCTTTCAGGCTGCCGGTCTTGTCGGCAATGCCCAGCGCCTTGGCGGGGTTGATGGTGAGCCAGGTCCAGGCGGTTGCGTCGGAAATATCGATGCCCGCGCGGCGACCGGCGGCAAGCGCCTTGGCGACTTCCTGGTTCAGCCGCTGGATACCGTTGGCATCATCGGAATGGATCATCCCGCAAGCCCCCGCCTTTTGCAGCAGCGCCAGATTTTCGCTGATCGCGTCATAGCTTTCCATCTTAAAGCCCCACCAATCGGCCCAAACAGCCGCGCAAGTGCTATTGGCCTTCAGCAGATCGCCGATCTTGTATGCTTCGACGGCATGATGGAACGCGGTGACCTTATAGCCAAATTCCTTGGCCATATCCATGACGATGGCCATTTCATCGGCGCGGTAGCAATGATTCTGGACCAGAATTTCGCCGTCCAATACGCCGCGCAACGTGTCCATCGCGATATCGCGGGTCGGGGGTTCGCCGCCGTCCTTTTCATATTTGTCCCAGCGGCGCTTATACTCAGCCGCGCGCGCCCAGGTCTGGCGGTCAACCGCGATATTGCCCATCCGGGTCGATGGCTGGCGACCCTTGCCGCCATAAACGCGCTTCGGGTTTTCGCCGCACGCCATTTTCAGGCCATAGGGTGCGCCGGGGAATTTCATCCCCTGTTCGGTGCGGGCATAAACATTCTTCACCACCACCGATCGGCCACCAAACAGGTTCGCTGATCCAGGCAGAATCTGCAGCGTGGTGACGCCGCCATTGGCGAGCGCCCGGCTGAAACCCGGGTCCTGCGGCCAGACGCTATGTTCGGCCCAGACATCGGCGGTCACCGGACTCGTGGCTTCGTTGCCGTCGGAATTGGCCTGTACGCCGGGGGAGGGGTAGTCGCCCAAATGGCTGTGGATATCGATGATGCCGGGGGTCAGCACCTTGCCGGTGCCGTCGATCACCATCGCGCCAGCGGGGGCAGCAATGGTCTGGCCGATTTCGACGATCTTGCCATCAGCGAACAGCGCCGATGCCTTGGTCATCATACCGCCTTCACCGTCAAAAATCGTCACATTGGTGACGAGCGTCGGCACGCCGGGATAGGCTTTGTAGGTCGAAGGGAAGGGATCGTGGCTATAGCCCTTGCCCAAGCCAGGGCCGGATTTGGCCGGTGCACTCGCCGTACTCTTTGGCTTGGCATCGCCGGTGGTCGCACAGGCGGAGAGCAAGGATGCGCCCAACAGTGCCGAAAACAACAGGCGTGGTCGCGCTGGCAAACTCCGGTAACGCATCGATTTCCCCTTTTGCGCCTTATCGGCGGCTGTTCACACCATTTCGAGATCGCGGTCCCAAGTCAACGGCTTGCCCTGGGGATTGGACTGCTGCGGGATGATCGACCCCGCAGCAAATCCCGGGTGACGGAACCGAGAATGGGGCGGCCTTAAGCCCAGCCCTAAAGCGAGCGCCCGATCAGCTCCTTCATGATCTCATTGGTGCCGCCATAAATCCGGCTGACGCGCGCGGCGCGCCACATCCGCGCAATCGGATATTCGTTCATATAGCCAGCGCCGCCATGGAGCTGCAGGCACTTGTCCATCACCTCCCATTGCAATTCGGTGTGCCACAATTTGGCGGCAGCGCCCTCAGTCGGCGTCAGTTCCTTGGCAAGGTGGCGCTTGATCGCCCAATCGAGATGCGCCCAGCCGACCTGCAATTTCGATTTGAGATCGGCCAGCACGAAGCGGGTGTTCTGGAAATCGAACACCATCCCGGCAAACGCCTTGCGCTCCTTGGTGAAGGCCACGGTGTCATCAAACGCGCGCTGGGCCGATGCCTGGGTCCCGATCGCAATCGACAAGCGCTCCTGCGGCAACTGGCTCATCAGATAAATAAAGCCCTTGCCCTCTTCGCCCAGGCAATTGGTCATCGGCACGCGGACATCTTCAAAGAATAATTCGCTCGTATCGGCGGCGTCCTGGCCAATTTTGTCGAGCTTGCGGCCGCGCTTGAAGCCCTCGCGATCACTTTCAACCAGGATGATCGACATGCCCTTATAAGCGGGCTTCGCATCGGGATCGGTCTTGGCGACGACCAGGATCAGATCTGCATTCTGGCCGTTGGTGATATAGGTCTTGGACCCATTGATGACGTAATGATTGCCGTCCTTTTTGGCGGAGGTGCGGATCGCCTGCAGGTCAGAGCCGGTGCCCGGCTCGGTCATCGCAATCGCGGTGATCGTCTCGCCCGATACAAGCTTGGGCAGCCACTGCTTTTTCTGTTCTTCCGAGCCATATTGGACGAGGTAATCGCACACGATATCGGATTGCAGCGTGAACCCAGCGGGCACGCCCAGATAGCTCATTTCTTCGTCAACAATCGCATTATACCCAAAATCCAGGCCAAGCCCGCCATAGGCCTCTGGCACGGTTGGGCACAGCATCCCGATTTCACCTGCATCGCGCCAGAATTTCTTGGGGACGATCCGATTCGCTTCCCATTCATTGACATTCGGCACGCCTTCTTTTTGCAGAAAGCTGCGCACTGTCTGGCGGAACGCCTCATGATCTTCGTTATAGGCGAAGCGGCCGGGGAGCGTGTCGAGCATGTCAGTCCTCTCTTGAAACCTTTTGCCCAAACTGCGGTGGCGCGGCGACGCGGTCAATAGCGCCGTTGGGCCTATTCGCTGGCCTCGACACGCTGGTTCAGGCGAGTAAGGTCAGCAAAACAAGAAAGCGCAGGAGAGACTATGAAACTGGCCAGCCTTAAAAAGGGTCGCGACGGGGCATTGATCGTCGTGTCCCCCGATCTCGCTTGGTATGCCGATGCCACGCATATCGCCCCCACCCTGCAGGCGGCGCTCGACAATTGGGATCGGCTGCTGCCCGATCTTAAGAACCTGTCGACCGATCTGGAGCATGAAGCGATCCCGATGCGGCGCTTCCACGAACATGGCGCGGCGGCCCCCTTGCCACGGGCCTATCAATGGGCTGACGGCTCCGCTTATGTGAACCATGTCGCGCTGGTGCGGCAAGCACGCGGGGCGGAGATGCCCGACAGCTTCTGGCATGATCCGCTCATGTATCAAGGCGGATCGGACGGCTTTTTGGGCCCGCGTGACGCCATTCCGCTGAAGGATGTGGCCTGGGGCTGCGACCTCGAAGCCGAAGTCGTGGTTGTCACCGGCGATGTGCCAATGGGGGCAAGCCGGGATGAGGCGCTGGCCGCCATCCGGTTGGTCGGGCTGACCAACGACGTGTCGCTGCGCAACCTTATCCCCGGTGAACTGGCCAAGGGCTTCGGCTTCTTTCAATCGAAACCGGCAAGCGCCTTCTCACCCGTGTTCGTCACGCCCGATGCGCTGGGCAGCTGGTGGCAGGACGGCAAGCTCCACCGCAAGCTGATGATCGATTTGAACGGCAAGCCGCTCGGCAGGGTTTATGCAGGTGTCGATATGACCTTCGATTTTGGGACGTTGATTGCCCATGCGGCAAAGACGCGGGCGCTTGGTGCGGGCACCATCATCGGATCGGGGACCGTGTCGAATCGTGGGGTGGATGGTGGGCCCGGCAAGCCGATTTCGGATGGCGGGGCGGGCTATGCCTGCCTGGCCGAATTGCGCACCGTTGAGACAATTTTGGGCGGTGCGGCGGTCACGCCGTTCTTGCAACCTGGCGATTCAGTGCGGATTTGGGCCGAAGACGATCGGCATCATCCCATTTTCGGCGTGATCGAACAGTCTGTCGTGGCGATCTGATCGGCGTTTAGCGACCGGCGCGCGGGTTTTTCCAAAACGCGCGCGCGACCAGCGCTGCTGCAACATAGACCGAATAAAGCGCCAGCGACGGGAGCAGCAGCATCGCAGATCCGGCCAGGATGACCATGCCGATGACCGCATCAATGGCGGGAACGCGAACGGTACGGGCTTTGGTGCGGTAGATCGGCTGCATGTGCATGGTGCGGCTCCTGTCTCGCTGAGCATAATGCACGATCCGGGTTAATGATCCCTGACGATTGCCGTGTGTATTTTGACGGTTGCCGATCAAAGATTCAGTGATAAATTGACACATAACCTGCCAATAGAGGACATTGTCGCGATGATCGAAGCCAAGCGCACCCCAGATGAACGCTTTGCAGCGATTCCGGATTTCGATTTTCCCGTCCATTATGTCGATGATCTGCCGGGATATGAGGGGCTGCGCAGCGCCTATGTCGATGCCGGGCCCGCCGATGCAGACCGCGTATTCCTGTGTCAGCATGGCGAGCCAAGCTGGAGCTTCCTCTACCGGCGGATGATCCCGGTGTTTCTGGAAACCGGCGCGCGGGTAATCTGCCCCGATTTTCTGGGCTTTGGCCGCTCCGACAAGCCGGTGCGCCAGGAAGATTACAGCTTTGATTTCCACCGCAATTGGTTGATCGCGCTGATCGAACGGCTCGACCTAAAGCATGTTACGCTGGTGGTGCAGGATTGGGGCGGGCTGATCGGGCTGACCTTGCCGGTCGCGCCGGGCATGGCCGAACGGATCGATCGGCTGATCGTGATGAATACCGGCATCGGTACCGGCGCGCCTCCGGGTCCAGGCTTCATGATGTGGAAAACCTATGCGATGTCGACCCCTGATTTGCCGATCGGCGCGCTGATCGCACGCGGCACCCCGCACCTGACCGCAGCGGAGATCGCTGCTTATGACGCGCCCTATCCCGATGCGAGCTACAAAGCGGGGGCACAGATTTTCCCGGCATTAGTCCCGATTGAGCGCGACATGCCAGGCGCGGCGATCGGCAGGGCGGCAAGCGAATTCTGGTCTCAGCGCTGGAACGGGCAAAGCTTCATGGCGGTCGGTGCGGCTGATCCGGTGTTGGGGCCCGTCCAGATGGAGGCACTGCGCAAGCAGATTAAGGGGTGTCCTGAACCGATGATCATTGAGGACGGGGGTCATTTTGTCCAGGAATGGGGTGAACCCATTGCGCGGGCAGCTATTGCGGCATTTGGTGGTCGCTGACCCCTCGCCATAGCTGTTGAAATTTTATAACAAGGTGCCAATAAGCGAGTCCCGGACTGTCTGGGAACTCGCATTGGAGAGACCATGTCTGGCGATCCGCCGCGCGCCAATTTGCAACCGCTTTCGCTGCACGTGCCCGAACCAAAGTTCCGGCCGGGGGATGCGGTGGATTTTGTCCATGTCGATGTGCCGCCAGCGGGCAGCGCGGCGCGCCCCGATACCGCGGCGCGGCCCGATAGCTTCACGGACCTTTCCTATACGCTGATCCGCGTGCTTGATGATGACGGGCAGGCGGTTGGCCCCTGGGATCCCAAATTGTCACCCGATATGCTGCGCCGTATGCTGCGCAGCATGGCACTGGTCCGGGCGTTCGACGAACGCATGTTTCGCGCCCAGCGGCAGGGCAAGACCAGCTTTTATATGAAATGCACAGGCGAGGAGGCGATCGCTGTCGCTGCCGCGCATGCGCTTGATTATGAGGATATGTGTTTCCCTTCCTATCGGCAGCAGGGGTTGTTGATTGCGCGGGGCTGGAGCCTGGTTGACATGATGAACCAGATCTATTCGAACCGGGGTGATCGGTTGCAGGGCAAGCAGCTGCCGATCATGTATTCGGTGAAGGAGGCCGGGTTCTTCTCGATCTCGGGCAACCTCACCACCCAATATCCGCAGGCTGTCGGCTGGGCGATGGCGAGTGCGGCAAAGGGCGATACGCGAATCGCCGCAACCTGGTGTGGCGAGGGATCGACGGCGGAGGGCGATTTCCACTCTGCTTGCACCTTTGCCAGCGTCTACCGTGCGCCAGTGATCTTCAACATCGTCAACAATCAATGGGCGATCAGCAGCTTTTCGGGCTTTGCCGGGGCGGAATCGACGACCTTTGCGGCGCGCGCGGTGGGCTATGGCATTGCGGGCTTGCGCGTCGATGGCAATGACGCGCTCGCCGTCTACGCGGCAACCCAATGGGCGGCAGAGCGGGCGCGCACCAATCAGGGGCCAACGCTGATCGAGCATTTCACCTATCGTGCCGAAGGGCATTCGACGTCCGACGATCCCGGCCAGTATCGCTCGGCAGGGGAGCCGACCGCCTGGCCATTGGGTGATCCGGTCAAGCGGCTGAAGGACCATTTGATCGCGATTGGCGAATGGGATGAGGAACGCCACGCCGCACAGGACCTTGAGCTCGCCGAAACGGTAAAAGCCGCCCAAAAGGAAGCCGAAAAGAACGGCATTCTGGGCCACGGCCTGCACCAGCCGCTCGAAGGCCTTTTCGATGGCGTGTTCGAAGAAATGCCCTGGCATCTGCGCGAGCAACAGGCGCAGATGATCGCCGAGGAAACGGCAAGTGGCCGACCTTGGGCACTGAAGTGAGCAGCGCTTTTCTCGGCGGCGCAGCCGCAAAGCACTTTTTTGACTTCTTCCTCCGCGGCTCCGCGCCTCCGCGCGAACCAACCTTCTTTTTGTTCGCGCGGAGGCACGGAGCCGCGGAGAAAAAGGTTTTTGGGGCCGCTGGCGCGGCGGGTGTCTCGTCATGACCGAATCCACCACGCGCATGAACATGATCCAGGCGATCAACTCCGCGATGGATGTGATGATGGATCGCGACCCCGATATCGTCGTGATGGGGGAGGATGTCGGCTATTTCGGCGGCGTCTTCCGCGCGACTGCGGGGCTCCAGGCGAAATATGGCACGCGCCGCGTGTTCGATACGCCGATCAGCGAATGCGGCATCATTGGTGTCGCGGTTGGCATGGGGGCTTATGGCTTGCGCCCGGTCCCCGAAATCCAGTTCGCCGATTATATCTACCCAGCGCTCGACCAATTGGTGAGCGAGGCGGCGCGGCTGCGGTACCGCTCGGCGGGCGAGTTCACCGCGCCGATTACGGTCCGGTCTCCTTTTGGTGGCGGCATCTTCGGTGGGCAGACGCACAGCCAGAGCCCTGAGGGGATCTTCACCCATATCTCCGGTGTGAAGACGGTGATTCCGTCAACGCCTTACGATGCCAAGGGGCTGCTGATCGCGGCAATCGAGGACAATGATCCAACGATCTTCTTCGAACCCAAACGCATCTATAACGGCCCGTTCGACGGCCATTGGGACAAGCCGACGCAGAACTGGTCGCAACATCCGGCAGGCGAGGTGCCGACCGGCTATTACAAGATCGAGCTGGGTAAGGCGAAGGTTGTACGCAGCGGCGAGGCGCTGACCGTGCTTGCTTATGGCACGATGGTCCATGTCGCGCTGGCGGTAATGGTTGAGGCGGGGGTCGACGCCGAAGTGATTGACCTGCGCACACTCGTCCCGCTCGACATTGAGACGATCGAGACATCGGTCAAGAAAACCGGCCGCTGCATGATCGTGCATGAAGCGACACGGACCAGCGGTTTTGGCGCGGAACTCTCGGCGCTGGTGCAGGAGCGTTGCTTCTATCACCTGGAAGCGCCGATCGAGCGCGTCACCGGATTCGACACGCCTTATCCGCACAGCCTGGAATGGGCCTATTTCCCCGGCCCCGTCCGGATTGGCGAGGCACTCAAAAAGATCATGAAGGACGCATAATGGCTCGCTTCACCTTCAAATTGCCCGATATCGGCGAAGGCATTTCGGAAGCCGAAATCGTCGCCTGGCACGTCGCTGTTGGCGACCGGATCGAAGAAGATCAGCAAATCGCCGACATGATGACCGACAAGGCGACCGTCGAGATGGAATCGCCAGTGTCAGGCGTGGTGGTTGAGCTGGCGGGTGAAGTCGGGGATCAGGTGTCGATTGGTGCGGCGCTGGTGGTGATCGAAACCGAGGGGGATTTGTCGGCGGAAGAGGCGCCGGCGCTCGCGCCCGTCACCACCGAGCTGAAGGCGGCCCCGCCGAGTGCCGAGCAGACCGAGGTCGCCGAGCAATATGGTGCTGAGAATCCTGGGGTAGATGAAACCAAAATCCTCCCCGGCACGGGGAGGGGGACCAGCGAAGCTGGTGGAGGGGGCGTGCCACCAACGGTACCGCCTTTGCAGGCCCCCCTCCACCATCCTTCGGATGGTCCCCAGCATCGGGTTGACCATGCCCCGCATGGTCAAAGATCGTCCGGGGGACGATCCGACCCGATGCTCCGTACCGGGGAGGACCTAAAAATCCTCGCCTCTCCCGCCGTGCGAGCTCGAGCCACCGATCTCGGCATCAATCTGGCCGATGTGAAGACCGACAGCGACCGCGTCCGCCATGCCGATCTCGACGCCTATCTACGCTATGGATCGGGCGAGGGCTATCACGCGCCGCACGCCAGCCGGACCCGCGCTGACGAACCGATCAAGGTGATCGGTATGCGCCGCAAGATCGCCGAGAATATGCAGGCGGCGAAGCGCCACATCCCGCACTTCACCTATGTCGATGAAATCGACGTCACCGCGCTTGAAGCGATGCGCGCTGACCTGAACGACAATCGCGGCGCGCGCCCCAAACTCACCATGCTGCCGTTGCTGATCGCCGCGATCTGCAAGGCGATCCCCGATTTTCCGATGATCAATGCACGCTATGACGATGAGGGCGGGGTGGTTACCCGCCACGGCGCAGTCCATCTCGGCATGGCGACGCAGACCCCCGCTGGACTGATGGTCCCGGTGATCCGCGATGCGCAGGATCGCAATGTCTGGCAGCTCGCCAGCGAGATTGGCCGCCTGGCTGAGGCTGCGCGCACCGGCAAGGCGAAGGTGGAGGAATTGTCGGGATCGACGCTCACCATCACCTCGCTCGGCCCGCTCGGCGGCATCGCGACGACACCCGTCATCAACCGGCCCGAAGTCGCGATCATCGGCCCCAACAAGATCGTCGAGCGCCCCGTGTTTGTCGGCGATGAGATCGTCCGCGCAAAGCTGATGAACCTGTCGATCAGCTGCGACCACCGCGTCGTCGATGGCTGGGACGCGGCGAGCTTCGTGCAATTGCTGAAGAAATATCTCGAAACGCCAGTGTTGTTGTTCGCCGACTGAAATTCGTCACATCCTGCGGCTAAGGTCATCTCATGCGGTTTGATCTTCTACAGTCGATCAGTCTGGCGGGCGATTCCAGTGTCCCCAATGACGATCGCGTTGGCACCGGCGATGCGCTCGCCTGGGTGATCGATGGCGCGACCGATCTTGGCGATCCCGGATTGCTGGGCAGCCGGGGCGGTGCGGCCTGGATTGCAATGGAGGCCAATGCCGCCTTTGCAGCTGCCGGCGATGCGCCGTTGATGGCCATGTGCAAGGGTGTGTTTGCGCGGCTGTCGCGTCGATTTGATGCGGTGTGCACGCGGGCACCAGCCGCGCGCTGGGAATTGCCGAGTGCCGCCTTTCTGGTCGCGCGGGTGACGGCCGAGGGGCTGGAGCTTGGCTGGCTGGGTGACTGCTCAGTGCTGATCCGGCGCGGCACGCTGGTTGAGCGGATTGGTCCGCCAGCCGAACGGGGTGACGAATCGGCCCGTGCCGCCCGCCATGCCGGGCATGAGCTTGCCCAAAAACCCCGGCCAGCGTCGATCATCGACAGCCTGCGGACCTCGCGCGAGCGCCCGGGTCGGCAAGTTCTTGGCGTGGAACCGGAAGGCGCGGACATGGTCAACCTGGCCATCGTACCCGTTGCCGTGGGGGACGAATTATTGCTGATGACGGACGGCTTTGCCGCGCTGGTCGATGGCTATGGGGCGATGGACGAGGCGGCATTGATGGCGGCGGTGGCGGCAGAAGGGCTGGCCCCACTTGCCACCAAATTGCGCGCGATCGAAGCGGGCGATGCCGAATGCGTCCGCTTTCCGCGTTACAAAATCTCGGATGATGCCTCGGCGCTCTGGGTGCGGATCGTCGCCTAACCCTCGCCGCGGGTCTGTCCGCGCTGGACAGCGCCGGCTGCTTTCCGTGTTACCCAGCGCGGCGTGAAACGGGTGGCGGTCGCCATTACCCTGTTCATCAACCCCGGAATTACGACCGGGCGATTGGCCTTCAACGCGGCCAGGCCATCGCGCACCACCGGCTCGGGCGCCGTCGCGAAGCGGCGGAAGAAGACATCTTCCATCGCTGCCGCTTCGAAAAATTCTGTCCGCGTCGGCCCCGGACACAAAGCCGTGACATGCACGCCATGGGGCTTGACCTCTTCATGCAGCGCTTCGGAAAAGCTCAGCACAAATGCCTTTGACGCATAATAGACCGCCATCCACGGCCCAGGCTGAAAGGCGGCGGTAGAGGCGACGTTCAGTATCCCACCGCGCCGCATCTGCAGCATGCCGGGTAGCACCGCGTGGCAGAGCTCGATCAGCGCCCGGCAATTCACATCGATCATTTCGGCCTGCGCCGTGCCATCCAACGCTGCGAAATCACCGCGCGCGCCAAAGCCGGCATTGTTGACCAGCAGGTTCACTGCCAGGCCTTGGTTGGCGATATCGGCCATCAGCCCGGCAACCGCGCCCGGCCGGGCAAGATCGGCGGGGATGACGTGCGCCTGCGTCCCAAAGCGGTCGCGAATTTGCTGGGCAAGCTGATCGAGCCGGTCGCTGCGCCGTGCTGTCAGGATCACATCATGCCCTTGCGCCGCCAGCGCCAGCGCAAAATGCACGCCCAGCCCGGCGGATGCGCCGGTGACCAGTGCCATATCCGCCATCTTGCTGCTCCCCTTGCCGTGCCAAAATACTATAGTGGCAGGATAACCGATAAGGGAGAAGGCGGATGCGGCGCGACGTGGAATTCAGCAATGCCGCCGGCAATCGGCTTGTCGGGCGGTTGGAAATGCCGCCGGGCCGGGTCCGTGCTGTCGCTCTTTTTGCGCATTGCTTCACTTGCACATCCAACAGCCACGGCGCGCGTCGGATCAGTATTGCACTGGCGGCGCATGGCATCGCCACGCTGGCGTTTGATTTTACCGGGCTAGGCAAAAGCGAGGGTCAGTTCGCTGACAGCCATTTTGCGGCCAATGTCGGTGATCTGGTCGCAGCAGCAGGCTATTTGCGGGACAATGTTGGCGCGCCCGCGATTCTGGTTGGCCATTCGCTGGGGGGGGCAGCGGTGATCGCTGCCGCCGAGCAAATCCCGGAAACAACGGCGGTCGTCACAATCGGTGCGCCGTTTGATCCAGCGCATGTCCTCCACCAATTGGGCGATCAGGTCGCGCGGGTGCGGGCCGAAGGGCAAGCCGAAATCACCATAGGCGGCCGCCCGTTTGAGGTTTCAAGCGCATTTCTGGATGCGGTTGAGGGGCATGATCAGGCTGGGCGCCTGGCGCGGCTGAAGCGCGCATTGCTCGTCATGCACGCCCCGACCGATGCGACCGTGGGGATCGAAAATGCCGGCGAGATTTTCACCGCCGCCAAACATCCCAAAAGCTTTATCTCGCTCGATGGCGCGGATCACTTGCTTACCCAGGCGGGGCCGGCCGCCTATGCCGCCGCAATGATTTCAGCCTGGGTCGAACCTTATTTGTTGCCCCCGCTAGCCCGTGATGCGCCGGATGAAGGGCATGTTCGGGTGACGTCCACGGAGGCCAAATTCACGTCGATTGTCGATTCATCAGGCCACAGCTTCCTGGCCGATGAGCCGATCAAGGCCGGTGGGGCAGATCTTGGGCCGACGCCCTATGATCTGCTGCTGTCGGGGCTGGGGACCTGCACCGCGATGACCATCAAGCTCGTCGCCGATCGGGAAAAAATCCCACTCGACGGGGTGTCGGTATCGCTCAGCCATAGCCGCTGCCATTCGGAGGACTGCCTGGCGACCGGGGAGGGGCGCCCCAAGATCGAGGTGATCGAGCGCGCGATAACGCTGAGCGGCAATTTAAGCGAGGCGCAGCGCGCGCGGTTGCTGGTGATCGCTGACAAATGCCCCGTTCACCGCACGATCGAATCGCACCCGGTGATCAAGACTCGGCTCGTCTAACCGCTGGGCGCTATCGCTTGCGCTCGATCAGATCGAACCGGATCCGCACCCAGGCACCCATTAGCTGCTTGCCGCCTTTGCGCGGCGGGCGGACCTGGAATTGCCAGGATGCTTCGCGCACCCCGCGGGCAAGGCCGGTGCCGGGCGGGCTTTCGCCAAGCAGCACACAATCAACCACCTTGTACCGGGGGGCGGTCTTGCAGGCGATCAACGCCGATCCGCCGCGCAACCCTTTGGGCAAGTAAAAGGCCATCTGTGCCTCGGTTGGCTCGCGATACCATTCGGCATCGAAGAGCGGTTCGCCATTGGGACCTGTGCCGGCAACCTGACTGTCATCGGCCGAATCGCCCTCTGGCGCGGCATCGGCAACTTCGGCGCGGGTCGATTTGATCTTGCCGATATCGGCGGCGATATATTGCTCGCGGGTTAGCGTCAGCAGGCCGGGAATCGGACCGAGCGGGGTTGGCGGCGGCACGGGCGGGCTTGGCGGCGGTGGTGGCACCGCCTTGGTCACTTTGGCGGCGCGCTTTTTCTGCGGCGTCTTCTTGGTTTCGTTTTTCTCGGCGACTTGCGTGATGGTGAAGGTCTTGGGTTTGCCATCGCCACCCGGCACGCCAAATTTCGGCGGGCCCAGGGTCAGCAGGACGATGACCACCAACAGCTCGACCGCAACCGCCAGCAGGAATCCGATCGCCCGCCGCCGGAGCCGCGCGCGATCATCATCCCTGGCTTCTTCAACATACGCGGAACGCATCGGCGACTCGCCTTGGGGCAGGCGCTCCAAGGCGCGCAAATTGCTCTAATGGCCAGTTGCGGCGCGGAGAAGGCCTGTGTTGGTGCGGGTTAGACGATTTCGAACAAGCCCGCAGCGCCCATCCCGCCGGCAGTGCACATCGACACCACGACATAGCGCACGCCGCGTTTGCGTCCCTCGATCAGGGCATGGCCGACCAGCCGACTGCCCGTCATCCCAAAGGGATGCCCAACCGCAATCGCCCCGCCATTGACGTTGTACTTTTCGGGATCGATGCCCAGCGTATCGCGACAATAGAGGCACTGGCTGGCAAAAGCCTCGTTCAATTCCCACAACCCGATATCAGCGACCGACAGCCCGGCGCGGTCGAGCAATTTGGGGATGGCGAAAACCGGGCCGATTCCCATTTCATCAGGCGCGCAACCTGCCGCCTGGAATCCGCGGTAGATGCCTAGAATTTCTTTGCCCTCTGCCACGGCAGTCGCGCGGTCCATCACGATCTGCGCGCTCGCGCCGTCCGATAGTTGGCTGGCATTGCCTGCGGTAATGTTGGTGCCGGGGCCGGTGAACTGGCCGCCGGGCCAGACCGTCTTCAGGCCCTCCAGCGCAGCCAATGTCGTGCCGGGGCGAATGCCTTCGTCTTGGCTGACGGTGATCGTCTCAGTGCCGGTCTTGTTGCCCTCCTTGTCGAACAAGGCGCGCTCAACGGTGATCGGGGCAATTTCCTCGACAAAGGCGCCCGTTTCCAGCCCGCGTGCGGCGCGCTGCTGGCTCATGGCCCCATAGGCGTCCTGGGCGGCGCGGCTGATGCCATAGCGATTGGCGACGATCTCGGCGGTTTCGATCATCGGGATATAGGCGGCCGGCTCATGGGCGATGACCGACTGGTTGATATAGCGCGGCGCATCCTTGGTCACCGTCATGCTCACCGATTCCATCCCGCCGGCCAGCGCCACATCGGCCTCGTTACAGATGATCGTCCGCGCGGCGAGCGCAACGGCAGTCAGCCCTGATCCGCATTTGCGATCGAGCGTGAAGGCGGGCACTGATTGCGGCAGCTGCCCAGCAAAGATTGCCATCCGCCCGGCATTGCCGCCTTGCGTGCCCCATTGATTGCCGACACCCCAGAACGCCTCGTCGATCCGCGCCGGATCGATGCCGGCGCGCTCGATCGCCGCATTCATCACATGGCCGGCCAGCACAGGTGCCTCAGTGGCATTATAGGCGCCGCGATAGGCCTTGCCGATCGGGGTGCGGGCAGTGGCGATAATGGCGGCTTCGCGCATGGCAATCTCTCTCGCAGACAATGTTGTTGCGATCGAATGGCGCATCGGCCCGTGCTTGTCGATGGGCGGCGCATCTCTTAACGGGCGGCGCGACCCTTGGGGGAAATCGCGCCGCCCGACGACCTGGGAGGCCCCGTAAGGCAGGTCGTGGTTGCTTTTTCGCGGCGCAGCGAAACATGGTTACAACTGGGTAAGAAAAATTCTATCGGCTTGGGCTGGCGACCGAATTGTAACCTTCCGCGCGGATGAACCGAATGGCGTTATCAGGAACACGGCGAGGGATGAGCGAGGAACAGCTCAAGGCGTTGATGGTGCGCGGGCTCGATGGAGACGCCGCCGCCCAAAACGCCTTGCTGACCGCGATGCTGCCTTTGTTGCGCTCTTTCTTCGGTCGCCGTTTGCGCGGTGCCGGTGATGATGTTGAGGATCTGGTGCAGGATACATTGATTGCAATTCATACCAGGCGCGCGAGTTACGATCGCGACCGGCCGTTCACGGCCTGGGCCTATGCGGTTGCGCGGTACAAGATGATCGATCATTTCCGGCGCACGAAGAACAACGTGTCGTTCGAAGGACTTGAAGAGATATTGATGGCGGAAGGATTCCAGGAGGCGGCGTCCGCACAACTGGATGTCGACAAGCTGCTGGAGGGTATTTCACCCAAGCAGGCCAAGGCGATCCGCCAGACGAAGATTGATGGGTTAAGCGTTGCCGAGGCTGCCGAAAGCGCTGGCATCAGCGAGGCCGATGTGAAGGTTTCCGTCCACCGCGGGCTTAAGGCGCTCGCTGAACGACTGAAGGGCAAGTAATGCGTAGCGAAGATCTGATCCAGTCCCTGAGCGCCGATACCCGCGCCATTTCCCCTTATGCCGCCGAACAGCGGCTGGCGATCGGGCTGATCGGTGGTGGGCTTGCTGCGCTTGCAGTGATGGTGCCGTGGATGGGCTTTCGGCCTGATCTGCCCGGCGCGATGATGACCGTCGGCTTTGCGATGAAATGGGCCTATACGATTTCGCTGGCGCTGCTCGCGCTGGTCGCCACGCTGCATGTCGCCCGGCCGGATGCGCCGCGGATGCGCCATGCCTGGTTGCTCCTGGTCCCCTTCGCGTTGCTCGCGGTCGCTTCGATTGTCGAACTGTCCGAAACACCCGTCGGCGGCTGGCTGCCGATGTGGTTGGGCGGCAGCTGGCGTGAATGTTCTGCACGGGTCGCGATGCTGTCGCTGCCGGTGTTCGGCGGCATGCTCTGGGCCTTCCGCGCGCTTGCCCCAACACGGCTGACGGCAGCGGGGGCAGCGGCCGGGCTGGTCTCGGGCGCCTGCGCCGCGACGATTTACGGGCTGCACTGCCCCGAGGTGTCGGCGACCTTCGTGCTGACCTGGTACACGCTGGGCATGGTGCTGGCAGCGGGCGCGGGCGCGTTGGTGGGGCCGAAGCTGCTGCGCTGGTAATAAGTGGCGCGCCTTGGTGCCCGGTTACGCCATCCGCGCCGCGATTGTTCTAAGCGCAACCGCCAACGCATCGACCTGATCCAGCGTTGTAAACAACGCCGGCGTAATCCGGACGCAACACCCCGCCGCCACGCCGACGCGGTGAACCGAAAAAATGCCAAATTCGTCAAGCAGCTGCTTGGCGATTGCGATATTGTCGGCCCGTGATCCTTTTCCCTTGAAGCGAAACGACGTGATGCCGCCTGACAGGCGGGGGTCTGCGGGCGTCAAAATCTGCAACGCATCGACCTGGCGCAGCGGTTCCACCCAGCGATTGCGCAACAGCTTCAGCCGCGCCGCGCGCGGGCCGGCCCCGATTGTCTCCTGGAAGGCGATCGCATCTGGCACGGTCAGCTGGGCGGCATAATCAGGGGTACCTGTATGGACGCGCGCCTGAAGATCGTCTGCGTCACCTCCCCCGTTGGCGGGATCGACATCGATATCGCTCACCCGCGCCTTGCGGACATAGGCGATGCCAACCCCCAATGGCGCGCCCATCCATTTGTGGAGGTTGAACCCGGCAAAATCGACGCCCAGGCTGGGGAAGGAAAAGTCGATTTGGCCCCAACTATGCGCGGCATCCAGAATGACATCGACGCCCCGTGCCCGGGCCAGTGCCGTGATCTCGCGCACCGGCAGGACCAGCCCTGTCCGGTGGCTGAGATGGGTGAGCAAAATCAACCTGATCCGCGGATTGGCCTCCAGGGCCTGCGCATAGGCATCGATCAGCCCCTGCCAGGTCGCGGGCTCCGGTAAGGCGATGCGCGTGACCTCGACACCGCGCCGCGCGCGCAGTCCTTCGACATAGCCCTGCATGCTGTCATAATCGAGATCGGCATAGAGCACAGCGTCGCCGGGGCGCAGCTTGCTATAGCCCTCGATCAGCGCGCGCAGCGCTTCGGTTGCATTGCGGGTCAGCGCGATCTCGTCTGTCGCCACGCCCAACGCCGACGCGACGCGCGCCCGAACCGCGAGCAGATCCTGCTCCATCGTCCGCCTGGCGTAGAAGCTATTCTCGCGATTGACCCGCTCGATCGCGCGTTCATAGGCGGCAAGTACCGGGCGCGCCATGATGCCCCAATTGCCATTCTCCAGCTGAATGACTTGTGAGGTGACGTCGTATTGCGCGGCGATGCTGGCCCAATAGGCCTCATCATCGGCACGTGCCGCACCACCCTTGGCGAGGGCGGCGGCGCGGGCGGCGAGCGGAAACGCCACCGGGCCCATCATCATGTTCCGGCGATTGATCGACATGATGGTTTTTCCAAACGGATCGTGGAGCGTGCAGCCTAAACCCCCGCCCACCAACCGTCCATGCATCGTGCGCCGCTCAATTTTTTGCGCGCCCTGTAACCACCCTAGCGGCCCCCGCGAATAGGGTAGCATGAGGCAGCCGGATGGCCTGCTTCCCCAGGACACTCAGGAGCCTATCATGCGTACCATTCTCGCTGCTTCGACTGCTCTCTTCCTCGCTGCCTGCTCGGGCGCGACGGCAACCCCTTCGGCGCTTGGTGGTGAGGGCGAAGGTGCCGGTGCACCCGCAACCACGATTGCCGCCACCGGCGACGCCGCCCACCCAACCGTTATTGAGCTCTACCAGAGCCAGGGCTGTTCCTCCTGCCCACCGGCGATCAACGTGGTCAACAAATATGCCGACCGCGCTGACGTCATCCCGCTGACCTTCTCGGTCACCTATTGGGATAATCTTGGCTGGAAAGACACCTTCGCCAGCCCCGCCTTCACCGCGCGCCAATGGGATTATGCCCACACTGCCGGTCGTGGCCAGGTCGCGACGCCGCAGGTGATCGTCAACGGGCGTGACGCGGTCCTCGGCAGCCGCGAAGGCGAATTGAACCAGGCGATTGCGCGCAACGCCAACTCGGCGGGCCCGGAAATCGACGTGGTTGGCAACCAGGTGACGGTCGGCGCAGGCAATGGTGGCGCAACGGTGTGGGCGGTCAACTATGACCCGCGCACGGTAGAAGTAGCAATTCAGGCCGGCGAAAATGGCGGCCGCACGATCCCGCATCGCAACATCGTCCGCCAGCTGACCAGCATCGGCCAGTGGCAGGGCCGGGCGCAGAGCTTCACGCTTCCCGCAGCGCCTGCTGGCTTGAAGACCGCCGTGCTGGTGCAGCAGGGCAAGGGCGGCGCGATCATCGCTGCGCGCAAAATCTAATCTTCTCCTCCCTACCTGCGCCCTCGTTTCCCCCCTTTTCGGGGGCGCAGGACCCGGACATGACCGGGACTCGGCCCGCTGCCCCCACCCCTGGGGCGGCGGGCCTTTTTTCTGGGGGCGGGTGGATGGCAGCTATGCCGCCATAACAAACCCGTCACCCCGGGCCTGACCCGGGGTCCGCTGCCTTGCCCGTCGAAGAAAAGCGAGACCCCGGAACAAGTCCGGGGTGACGGTGGGGGAGGATAGCAGGTATCGCCCCAAATGTGGCCATTCGTCCTTGTGCCGGTTTAGCCCGGAAGCTGACATCGCACGGGTTTGCCATTAGAACGGGGCATGGAGATGAGCGATCGAAATAGGTCCGGCCCGCCGGACGACACCCCAATCTTACCTTGGTATGGTGGCGCGTACACCCACGGGTTTGTCGCTCTCCATCCGTTTTTCACTGTAGAAGGGCTAGACCCTAAGACCTGCGAACACGGGACGCTAGTCCTCTCAGGTTCTTCGGCCCCCTCCGCAATCGGCTTGTTGGAGTGGGCGGACGAAGAGATGGCCAATCGACGCATGGGTAAGGAGATCAACCCCGAAGGCGTGGATGGTGCAGCAAAGCGATATGGACGCCAAATAGGCTGGCGAACGATTTGTCAGCTGGTTGGCTTTACAGACCATTGCGAATTAGATCAGGCACTTCGAACAAGTATCGGCGGCCTCAGACGTGACCTTGCGGACGCCGCCAAGTCCGATCGGCTAGCCTCTTACTGCTCTCAGCATGCCATATTTATGCCGAACGAAGGACGTTTCGAGCCGTTAATGCAATCCAGCCTCGCCACCGTCTTCAGACGAGCCGGTAATAACAGTTTGACTGTGGGAGATGAGTTTGGCGATGACGAGCGCCTAGTAGACATTAGCTTGTTAGAGCGAGATGAATTGTGGGACGGCATGGCCGAACTTCCACGATATGGCGTGAAGCGCTTGATCGCGCCCGATTGCTCTCTTTTAGCCTGGGTCCATTGGGATAGCTTCTACACATTGATTCTTGGGACAGAGGAGGCGTTCCAAGACTTAAAGATCGCCAGGCTGTTCGAGGGATTTTGGTGTTCCGACGCAACGGAGTCGTACTGGCTTAAACAGCCCCGCATCCCGCTCGTGGAATAGCTTGAAAAATACCCAGCACATGTCCGCTTTTCAGATCGGCCGGATGAAAGCCGTCTGTCGCCTTTCCACCCAATTCCGGCCGTTAAAGCCAGCCTCACCCCGCCCGCTTCACCTTCACTAGCGCCGCATCGAGCGCCGACAGGAACCGCGAGCGATCCGTCTTCCCGAACGGTGCCGGTCCCCCAATCACGTCGCCGCCAGCGCGCAGATCGGCCATGATCGCGCGGGTGGCGATGGCGCTGCCGATCGAGCTGGTCGTGAAGGGCTTGCCGGTCGGGGCAATGACGGTCGCGCCTGCCTTCAGGCAACGATCAGCAAGCAATATATCGGCGGTGATGACGATGCTGCGCGCGTCCGCCCGCTCGGCGATCCAGTCATCGGCGGCGTCGAAGCTGTCGTTCACCACGACGCGTTCGACCATCGGTCCCACCGGCACGCGAAACGCGCTGTTGGCGACGATCGACACCGGCACGGCGTGGCGTTCGGCGACGCGGTAGATTTCGTCCTTCACCGGGCAGGCATCGGCATCGACCAGGATGCGGAGGGTGGAAGACAGAGGCAAGGTCATCTTACTTCGTCACCCCGGGCTTGACCCGGGGTCCCGCTTCTTGCCGCCGCTGTTGAGCAGCGGGACCCCGGATCAAGTCCGGGGTGACGGAAGAAGAAACAAGAATAGCGATCGGGCAGCAACGCGCGCCCAGCCTTACTTCGGCCGAAACGCCGGTTTCGGACGCCCACCCGGACCACCCGGACCACCGCGCGGTGGGCCGCCGGGGCGTGCACCGGGAGGACCACCCGGACGCCCTCCCGAAGGCTTGGCTGCATAGCGCTTGACCGGCGGGCCACCGCGCTTGTGGCGATCATTGCCGCCCTCGGCGGCGGGGCCCGTCGCCGATGCCTCGATCTCGACGCCGCCGTCATCATCGCTGCCGCCCGCGGTACGCTTCAATGAATCCTTGAACTTGGCAGCGGCGGCGCGCGGAATCTGGAAGAAGGTTTCGTTCGCGCCGATGCGGATCGCGCCGATCTCGTTCTTGGTGATGTGGCCGCGACGGCAAATCAGCGGCAATATCCAGCGCGGATCGGCATTTTGCCGACGGCCAATGCCCATCTTGAACCAGACGGTATCCTCGAAGCCCGCCCGGTGGCCGTCCGCACTGCCCATCGGCTGCTTGTCGCGGTCGATCAACTCCTCGGGCGCGGGCATTTTCGCGCGGAAGGCGCGGACGAGCGCTGCGGCGATCTCCTCCGGCGAGCGCTCGGTTAGCAGGCGCTGCGCCAGTTCGCGATCATCCTCGTCGATTTCGACGGGTTCGAGCAGCTGCGTGATCAGCCGCTCGCGGTCATTCTTGCGGATGTCCTCGCTCGACGGCGGGTTGATCCAGTCGGCGTTGATCTTGGCGCCGGTCAGCATCCGCTCGACCATGCGGCGGCGCGGATAGGGGACGATCAGGATCGCGGTGCCCTTCTTGCCCGCGCGCCCGGTGCGGCCCGAACGGTGCTGAAGCGCCTCGGCATCGCGCGGCAGCTCGACATGGATGACGAGTGACAATGTCGGCAGATCGATGCCGCGCGCGGCGACATCGGTCGCGACACAAACGCGCGCGCGCTGGTCGCGCAGCGCCTGCAGTGCTGCATTGCGCTCATTCTGGCTATGCTCACCCGACAGCGCCACCGCGCCAAAGCCGCGCTCGGTCAGCCCCGCATGCAAATGCCGGACATTATCGCGCGTGGCGCAGAACAGCATCGCCGTCTCCGCCTCGTGGAAACGCAGCAAATTGACGACGACATTCTCGATATCGGCGGGTGCAACGGTCACTGCCTGATAGCTGATATCGCCATGCCCGCGATCTTCGCCCACGGTCGAGATGCGCAAAGCGTCACGCTGGTAACGCTTGGCGAGCGCGATGATTGGCTTGGGCATCGTCGCCGAGAACAGCAGCGTACGGCGCTCGGTTGGCGTCGCGTCGAGGATCTGCTCGAGGTCTTCGCGGAAACCCATGTCGAGCATTTCGTCGGCCTCATCGAGCACCGCGACCCTGAGCGAGCGCAGGTCAAGCGAGCCGCGCTCGAGGTGATCGCGCAGCCGGCCCGGTGTGCCGACAACGATGTGCGCGCCCTGCGACAGGCTGCGGCGTTCCTTGGCGGCGTCCATCCCGCCGACACAGGTCGCGATGCGCGCGCCGAGCTTGCCATAAAGCCACATCAGCTCGCGGCTTACCTGCAGCGCCAGTTCGCGCGTCGGCGCAATCACCAGCGCGAGTGGTTCGCGGATAAAGGGCAGCGCGCCATTCTCGTCGAGAATCTCGCCCGACATCGCCATGCCGAACGCCACGGTCTTGCCCGAGCCCGTTTGCGCCGAGACGATCAGGTCGCGGCCCAGCGCTTCGGCCTCGATCACCTGCGTCTGCACGGGGGTGAAGGCAGTATAACCACGGGCGGTGAGCGCTTCTGACAGAAGCGGGGGGAGAGCGGTGAAGGGCATGGACGTCCAATTGGGATGCGCCGCAAAAGGGCGGCTGGGCGGGTCTCGGCAAAAAAGGACCGGACGAGCGAGCGGGCGATGCGCCATAACTGGCCCCGCGTCAAGTTTTGCGTGGCCCGTTGCCAGGGCGGGGGCGGGGGGATAGCCTGACGCGGCGGCCAGTTCAGGGCCGTTTGGGGCACCCGATGGTCTATATCCTCCTCAACCTGATGCCCATTCTTGCCGCGGCCGCGCTGGGGCTGAGCATCGATGCGGCGCATCATCTGCTCGTCGGCTGGGGCGCAAAGCCGCCGTCGCTGGGGTTGATCGTGCTGGCGGCGCTCGCGCAGTTCTGGCTGGCGTCGATTCTGGCGGGCGCGCTGATCCTTGCGCCGGACAAGGCCAGCCCGTGGATCATGGCGGTGGGCAGTGCCGTGGTGATCTGGGCGGGCTTCGTGCTGCCGGTGCTGGCAGTGACGCTCAGCTATCGCGGGCTGGAACCGCGCGTGGTGATTGCCGATGTCGTCCACTGGCTGATCGTGATGGTCGCGCAGGCGGTGCTGATGAAGAGCTGGGGGCTGGTCCCGCCGCCGGGTTGACTCGGCCCTTAAGGAGATGTCGATGCGCCACCCAACTCCCGATCCCATCCGCCCCGGCCAGGAAAGCGTGTGGGATTATCCGCGCCCGGCGATTGCGGAGCTGACCGACGCTCATTTGCGCATCCTGTTCGACGGGCGCGTGCTGGCCGAGACGCGAAACGGCGTCCGCACGCTTGAGACGAGCCACCCGCCCAGCTATTATTTCCCGCCCGCCGATGTCGATCCTGCGATGCTCGCTCTGGCCGGCGGCTCGGCGAGCATTTGCGAATGGAAGGGGCAGGCGCGTTATTTCGACGTGGTCGGGCCGACGAAGCGGGCAAGCCGCGTCGGCTGGGCCTATCCCGCGCCCACCCCGAGCTTTGCAATGCTGCGCGATCACATCGCCTTTTATGCAGGCCCGATGGACGCCTGCTTCGTCGATGGTGAGCAAGTGATACCACAACCGGGCGGCTTCTACGGCGGCTGGATTACCAGCGCGGTCGCGGGCCCGTTCAAGGGGGCGCCCGGGACTCAGTTCTGGTAGCGGGAGCGCGCCAGCCCGGCGCTGGGGCGGCAGGCGTGGATCAGGCCGGGCGCGCGGCCGATAGCGGCGAAATGGTAGAGCGCTGCCTGCTCCAGCGCGGGTAAACGGTCTTGCCGAGTGAGCGCAACGACGCAGCCGCCAAAGCCGCCGCCCGTCATTCGTGCACCGCCGACGCCGCCGGTTGCTGCCGATAGCGTCGCGGCGAGCTGGTCGATTTCGGGCAAGGTGATCTCGAAATCATCGCGCATTGAGGCGTGCGATTCGGCCATCAGCGCGCCAATCCTGGTCCAGTCGCTTGCCGCCAGCACGGCGGGCATCGCCAGCGTCCGCGCATTCTCGGTCACGACGTGCCGCGCCCGGCGAAAGGCAACCGGGTCGAGCGCGGCTTCGCCTGCTGCTAATGTCGCTGCGTCCAGATCACGCAAAGCGGCGATCCCGAAATGCGCGGCGACCGCCTCGCACGCGCCGCGCCGCTCATTATAGGCGCTGTCGACCAGCCCGCGTGTGATGCCTGAATGGACGATCAGCACCGCCATATCGCCGGGCAGCGGCACCGATTTTGCCTCAAGCGACCGGCAATCGATCAGCAGCGCCGCGCCCGCTTCGCCGCGCGCGGAGATTAGCTGGTCCATGATCCCGCAGGCACAGCCGACGAAATCATTTTCCGCCGCCTGGGCGATCAGCGCGAGGTCGGTTGGGCTGAGCGCGCCCTCGATATCAAACGCCGCGCCCAGCGCCACGCCGAGTGAGGCGGAGGAGGAGAGCCCCGCCCCCTGCGGCACGTCGCCCGCAATCGCGATCCGCATGCCGCCAATCGCAATGCCGCGCGCGCGGAACACGCCCGCCACAGCGCGAACATGGGTGCGCCAGCCCGGTGCTGCCTCGAACGGCGCGGCGGGATCGAACCGATCGACCTCGCCATAATCGGCGCTCACCACGTCGATCATCGCGCCGGAAGCCGAACCAAAAGCGACCGCCGTCCCCCGATCGATCGCGCAGGGAAAGACAAAGCCGTCATTATAATCGGTATGCTCGCCGATCAGATTGACCCGGCCCGGCGCATAGCTCAGCCGGACAGGGGCCTCGCCATAGGCCGCGCGATATGCGGCGGTGGCGCGGTCGATCGGGCTCATGCCAGCACCTCCGGCACGGCGCGCAGCATCGCGGCGGCGGCCTCGGGCGTCAGGTCGCGCTGCGGCTCGGCGAGCAGTTCATAGCCGACCATGAACTTGCGCACGCTCGCCGAGCGCAGCAGCGGCGGGTAGAAATGCGCGTGGAGCTGCCAATGCGCCACGTCCGCATCGCCAAAGGGCGCGCCGTGCCAGCCCATCGAATAGGGAAAGCGCGTGGCGAACAGATTGTCATAGCGCGCGGTTAGTCGGCGCAGGATGTCGGCGAGGCTGTCGCGCTGATTGGGCGCGAGATCGGGCATGCGCTGCACGCCGAAACGCGGCAGCAGCAGAGTCTCGAACGGCCAGCTCGCCCAATAGGGCACGATCGCCAGCCAATCGGCGTTGGCCGCAACCTCCCGCTCGCCGCCCGCTTCGCGCGCCGCGAGATCGAGCAGCATCGGGGCGTTGTGCTGATCCCGATAGCCGCGCTGCGTCGCGTCCTCGGTCGCTGCCTCATCAGGCAGATGCGCCGTCGCCCAGATTTGCCCGTGCGGATGCGGGTTCGAACACCCCATCATCGCGCCCTTGTTTTCGAAGACTTGCACCGATCGATAGGTCGCGCCCAGCGCCGCACTCTGCGCGCACCAGCAATCGACAATCCCCCGGACCGCCGCCTGCGATAATTCCGGCATCGTCAGCGCATGATCGGGCGAATAGCAGATCACTCGCGCCACGCCGCGCGCCTGTTCGGCGGCAAAGAGAGGATCGTCGCTGGCTGCCCCGGGCGTGTCGGGCAGCACGGCGGCAAAGTCGTTATCGAACGCAAAGGTGCCGGCATATTCGGGGTTGCGATGGCCGCCGGCACGTTCGTTGCCGGGGCAGAGATAGCAGCCCGGATCATAGGATGGCCCATTGGTCCGGTCGGGCGCATCCTCCTGACCCTGCCAGGGTCGCGCTAGCCGGTGTGGCGAGACCAGCACCCAGCGCCCGTTCAGCGGATTGCGCCGTCGGTGCGGCTGGTCCGTCGCCAGCGTCACGCCGCCGCCCGTTTCCAGCCGACGAACTCCGCGCGCCGCCCTAGCGCAAAGCGGTTGACCGCCAGCGCGAACAGCACCGAACTCACCAGCGTGATCACCATGAAATCGATATAATGCAGCGTCACGATCCCCGCCGGTTGCAGGCCGAAGCTATAGAGCGCGTAAAGCGCCACGCCCCACACCACGCCCGACGTCGCCGCACTCGCGCCGACTCCCCTAAACATCAGCCCGACGATGAAGGCGGACAGGATCGGCATCGACGACAGCCCGTTTAATTGCTGCAGCAGATTGATGATGCTGGTCGCGTTTTCATAAACCGGCACCAGCAGCACTGACGAAATCGTCACGATGATCGTCACGATCATGCTCAGGCGCCAGTTATCGGCAGCTTGCCCGAAAAACGGTTTGTGGAAATCGACGGCATAGAGCGCGACAGTTGAATTGAGCACCGCGCTGGTATGCGCGATCACCGCCGCTGCGATCATCGCCGCGAACGCGCCCGACAGCCAACCCGGCAGCACCTGCGCGACCAGCAGCCCATACGCCTTGTCGCCGACATCGCCGATCAGCTTGAACGCCACCACCCCCGGCACCGTGACAATGATGGGGATGATCATGATGCGGATCGCCGCCGCTGCCAGCACGCCCTTTTGCGCCTCGCGCGCCGTCGGCGCGGTCATCGCCTTTTGGGTGATGTTCTGGTTCGTCGACCAATAGAAGATCTGGATGAAGATCATGCCAGTGAACAGCGTGTGGAACGGGATCGGCGAGTCCGGCCCGCCGATCATTGATGTGCGCTCGGCCGGCACCCCGCCGAACAAGTCATAATTCACCGCCGCCAGCGCCAGCACGACGATCAGCACAGCAATCGCCAGCACGCCAAAGCCTGAATAGGTGTCCATCACCGCCACCGCGCGCAGGCCGCCCAAAATCGTGTAAGCCGCGCTGATCACCGCCAGGATAATCGCAAAAACGATCAGCGGCGCGCCGTCGCCGAACAGCGATTCCAGGAACAGCGCACCGCTATACAGCCCTGCCGGCAGGTAGATCAGAATGTTGCCGAACAGGAACAGCGCCGAAATCAACATCCGAACGCTCCGGGTATCCCCCTTATAGCGCCGGTCGAGCAACTCGGTGACGGTCGTGCAGTCGTTGCGATAATAGATCGGCACGAAGATGAAGGCGAGAATCAGCAGCCCGATAAAGCCCGAAATCTCCCACCAGGCGAGCAGCAACATCTGGTTGCCGTTCATGCCGACGAGCTGATCGGTCGATAAATTGGTGAGCGTGATCGATCCCGCGACGAACACCCAGCTTAAGCCCCCGCCCGCCAGATAGACGTCCTTCTCGCTGCCATCGTGCCGGGCGCTGCGTACCTTCAGCCAGGTCGCCAGGCCAATCGCGGCGAGCAACAGGATCGCCACGCCCATCTGGACGCCGCCATTCAATGCCATGCCAACCCACTCCCCGCGCTGATTTTCACGCGACCATAGGGGCTAGCACCTTGCGTGCAAGCGCGAGCGTGGCAAGGGTTACCGGATGGAGAGTCCACAGCGCATAGACGGCACCGCAATCACGATCGTGTTTGATACATTGGCCGGTGCGCCGCCGTCGCTGCTTCATGTCGGCGGCAAACTGCCTGACGACAAGGACCTGCACGCGCTGCAGCTGGCGGTTCGCCCCAAGCGGCACGGGTCGCAGCCTGATGTCCCCGATCTCGCGACGATCTGGCCGCAGCAGGGTCGCGGTTATTTGGGGTTGCCCGCCATGGCACTGCGCCGCGGCATGGCTGCCTTGCCCACCAATCTGGTGCTTGGCAGTAGCGCGCGGATTGCGGATCGATCTGCGCATATCGAGCTGGAGGATTTGGTCGCCGGGGTCCGCGTGCTTGTCGATTGGCGGATTAGTGCGTCTGATGTCATCCGGGCGAGCGCGACGATCCTCAATGCGGGAGACACCCCGCTTGCCATCGACCGTCTCGTCAGCATCGCGCTGCCGCTGCCCGGCTGGGCGGCGCACGCGACGCGCTTTCACGGTCATTGGGCAGGCGAAATGCATCAGGACACCGCGCCGATCCCGCATGGCCGAAGCGGCGGGGAGTCGCGCGGCGGCCGGCCGGGCTTTGGCGGCGCCAATTGGCTGATCGCGCATGACGGCGATTTCAGCGCGAATCATGGCCGTGCCATCGCGCTTCATCTCGCCTGGAGCGGCGACCATGAAACCGTGATCGAGCGCGATGCCGATGGCGCGATTCTGCAGATGGGTGCGCGGTTTGATCCGGGCGAGATCATCCTTGCTCCCGGTGCGCGCTTCACGACCCCAGAGACGGTGATGGCGGTCGTTGACGGTGGCCGCAACGCGGTGCGCCATGCGCTTCACGCTCATTTGCGCGCCGATGTGTTGCCCCGTCGCGCCGCCTGGCCCGCGCGCCGAGTCCATCTCAACAGCTGGGAGGCGCTCGCGTTCGACATGGACGAGGCGAGCCTGATGCGGCTGGCGAGCGATGCCGCCGCGATCGGGATCGAACGCTTCATCGTCGATGATGGTTGGTTCACCGGGCGGCGGAACGATACCACCAGCCTCGGCGATTGGACGCCGGACACCCGGCTATTCCCGAATGGTCTGACTCCTTTGATCGATCATGTCGGGGTACTCGGCATGGATTTCGGCCTGTGGGTCGAACCCGAAATGGTCAGCCCCGATAGCGATCTGTACCGCGCGCATCCCGATTGGTGCCTGCATCGGCCCGGCGTTGATCGCCCGACGCAGCGGCACCAATTGGTGCTCGATCTTGCGAAGCCCGAGGTGAGCGATCATCTGTTTGGTGTGCTCGACGGGCTGCTCTCGGCGCACCGCATCGCCTATCTCAAATGGGATCACAACCGCGAGCTCTTCCCCAATGACGGTGTCGGTTACGGCCAAACGCTGGCGCTCTATGCGCTGATCGATCGGCTCCACGCCGCGCACCCAAATGTTGAGATCGAAAGCTGTGCCAGCGGCGGCGGGCGCATCGATTATGGCATGCTCAGCCGCTGCCACCGCGTCTGGCCGAGCGACAATAATGACGCGATCGAACGCTTGCGCATCAACCGCGCCTGGAGCCTGTTCCTCCCACCCGAGGTGATGGGCAACCATGTCGGCCCCAGCCCCAACCCGATCTCCGGGCGCATGCTGCCAATGGATTTCCGCGCAAAGGTCGCGCTGTTCGGGCATATGGGGGTGGAGGCCGATCCGGCCGCGATGAGCGAGTCTGACCGAGCGACGCTAGCCGCGCATATTGTCTGCTACAAGCAGTATCGCGATCTGCTGCACAATGGCACCCTCTACGAAATCGCCTTTGACGACGCTGGCCTGTTCGGCACGCTGATCGAACGGGATGGCAAGGCGCTGGCACTGGTCACGCGCGCGGACATGGCCGCCGATTACAACGCAGGACCCGTCCGTTTCCCGGGGTTGCAAGCCGATCGACGCTACATCGTCACTTTCCCGCTCGCTGGTCCAAAGCCACCAAATGGCGTTGCGGGTCAGCTGCTCAGCGGCCGCCTGTTGCGCGACACTGGCCTTGTCCTGCCGCTGTCGCGCCCGGCAACCGCCTGGCTGGTTGCGTTTGACCAAGAGGATGAACCCGCATGATGCACCTGGGCTGCTGCTATTATCCCGAACATTGGCCCGAGGAATTCTGGGCTGAAGACGCACGCCGCATGGTCGAAATGGGGCTCACCCGCGTGCGGATCGGCGAATTCGCCTGGAGTCGGATCGAACCGCAACCCTGGCGCTACGATTGGGGCTGGCTCGACCGCGCGATCGAGACGCTCCACGCGGCGGGATTGGGCATCATCCTCGGTACGCCCACCGCGACCCCACCCAAATGGCTCGTCAACAAAATGCCCGACATGCTGGCCATCGATGCTAACGGGCAGGAGCGGCGCTTTGGCTCGCGCCGCCATTATTGCTTCTCGCATATTGGCTATCGCGGTGAATGCGCGCGGATCGTCACGGCACTCGCCGAGCGCTATGGCAATCACCCCGGCATCGTCGCCTGGCAGACCGACAATGAATATGGCTGCCACGATACCATCGTCAGCTATTCGGAAAGCGCCGCGCAAGGCTTCCGCCGCTGGTTGGAGCGCCAATATGAAGACGTGGCCGCGCTCAACACTGCCTGGGGCAATGTCTTCTGGAGCCAGGAATACCGGTCCTTCGCCGAGATCGACCCACCGCATTTGACTGTTACCGAGCCCAATCCGGCGCATGTCCTCGATTATCGCCGCTTCGCCTCAGACGAGGTCGTGACGTTCAACCGGCTGCAGGTCGATATCCTGCGCAGCGGCTCGCCGGGTCGCGATATCGTCCATAACTATATGGGCTTCTTCACCGAATTCGATCACCACGCCGTTTCGCGCGATCTCGATGTAGCGACATGGGATAGCTACCCGATCGGCTTTCTCGAGCAATTCTGGTTCAGCCGTGACGACAAGCTGCGTTACGCTCGCCAGGGCCACCCGGATATCGCCGCCTTCCACCACGATCTGTATCGCGGCTGCGCCAAGGGCCGCTGGTGGGTGATGGAGCAGCAGCCCGGCCCGGTAAACTGGGCCGCGCACAACCCAGCACCGCTTCCGGGCATGGTCCGGCTCTGGACGCTGGAGGCAGCCGCACACGGCGCCGAACTGGTCAGCTATTTCCGCTGGCGACAGGCTCCGTTTGCGCAGGAAATGCACCATGCCGGGCTGCTCCGCCCCGACAGTGTTGACGATGTCGGCGCGCATGAGGCGCGCGCTGCGGCGGGCGATCTGGCCATGCTGGGTGATCTCGGCCCGCCCCCTAAATCGGTCGCGCTGCTGTTTTCCTACGAGGCCGCCTGGCTGTTCGAGGCGCAACCGCAGGGACGCAGTTTTCGGTATATGGAGCTGGTCCTCGCCTTCTACTCGGCGCTTCGGCAGCTCGGCCTCGATGTCGATATCCTGCCGCCCGATGCCCCGCTTGACGGCTATAAGCTGGTCGTCGCGCCATCGCTGCCGATCCTCGATCCGGCGCTGATCGATCGACTGGCGGGGTTGGGCGTGCTGGTGCTGTTCGGCCCGCGAAGCGGCAGCCGAACGCGTGATTTCCAGATCCCCGATGGGTTGCCGCCGGGGCCGCTGCGCGATGTCCTTCCGATCACGATCCCGCGCGTGGAATCGCTCCGCGAGGGGCTGGTCGAGCAAGGCGATGGCTTTACCGTCGCGCGCTGGTTCGAGCATGTCGAAACCGCGCTCGAACCCGAGATCGCAGTGCGAGACGGACGCGGCATCGTCTATCCGCAGGGCATGCTCCGCTATTTGGCGGGCTGGCCCGATGCGGCACTGTTAGAACGGCTGCTGAGCATCATGGCGTCGGAGTCTGGCGTTGCCGTCATAGCGCTGCCCCGCGACATTAGATTGCGGCGGGCGGGTGAAATGACCTTTGCCTTCAACTATGGGCCAGAGCCGGTCGATATCACCGGTTTCACCGACGCGCCGCTGATCATCGGTGATCGGTTGCTGCCCTCTACCGGCGTCGCCGCGTGGCGCGCTTGAAGGCCGGGCTATCGCCTGACCCCTAAACATGCTTCCTTCGCGGTCGGGCTTTCGGGGGTATGTACATGACCACGCAATCACGACCATTCGGCTTCTGGACGGCAACCGCGCTTGTCGTTGGCGGGATGATCGGCTCGGGCATTTTCGTCCAGCCAGCGCAGCTTGCGCCGTTCGGCTGGACGGGGGCGGCCGCTTGGCTCGTCGCCATTCCGGGCGCTTTGCTGCTGGCCTATGTCCTGTCCCGGCTGACGGCTGCGCGCCCCGATGCGACCGGCACAATTGCCATCGTGGCGGAGGGGCTGGGGCCGTTACCGGGGTTGCTGGTCGGTTGGAGCTATTGGGTCGGCATCTGTTCGGCCAATGCCATCATCGCGTTGACGGCTGTGCGCTATGGCGCGCAGTTTTTCCCCGCGCTCACCGCCACGCCGCTCGCCACCGCGATGGCGGCGACGGCATTGATCTGGGCGCTGACCGCGCTCAATTTTGGCGGGGCAAAGGGGGCTGGCCGGTTTCAGGTGCTGACGACGGTGCTGAAACTGCTGCCGCTGGTGGCGGTCGCGGCGATCCTCGCTGGCCTGTCCGTGGTCGATCCGGCGCGGTTCTCGGCTAACCCGCATACGCCGTTTGATGCGGGTCAGTTCACGATGGTGCTGACGCTCGCCTTTTTCCCGCTGGTCGGGTTTGAGTGCGCGTCGCTGGCAGCAGAGCGCGTGCGCGATCCGGCGCGCAACGTGCTGCGCGCGACCTTGGTTGGCACGTTGCTGACGGGGATCTTGTACATCATCCTGTGCAACGGCATCGTGCTTGCCTTGCCCGAAGCGATGGTTGCTGCGTCCGATGCGCCGATTGCGATGTTTGTCGAAAATTTCTGGGGGCGTGGCGCTGGTCTTGTCATTGCCGCCTTTGCGTCGATCGCGGCGATCGGTTGCCTCAATGGCTGGGTGTTGATGCAGGGTGAACTGCCGCTGGGCATGGCCCGCGCTGGCATAATCCCGGCGGTTCTGGGGCGGACCACCGATCGCGACGTGCCAATCATCGCCATGCTGTTGTCGAGTGCGGTTGCCAGCCTGTTGGTGCTGTCGGGCGCGATTCCCGGCATGACCGATGTACTCACCTTCATGTTGCAACTAACGACGGCGGCGACGGTGTGGTTCTATTTCGGTGCCTGTGCTGCGGCACTGGCGTTTGGCATCGTTCGCCCGCTTGCGGCGGTCGGGCTGGCGTTTTCGGCCTGGGTGTTGTGGGGATCGGGCATGGAGGCGCTGCTGCTCAGCATCGCCCTCATGCTGACCGCGCTGCCGCTCTACTGGCTACGCTCAGGCCGCCGCCCGCTTGCGGAACAACCGGCCGAATAAAGCCCGGTCCTTCAATATCTCATGCGCGGCATTGTGCCCCGGCGCGCCCGTAACACCGCCGCCCGGATGCGTGCCGGACCCGCACATATAAAGTCCGGCAATGGGACTACGATAATCGCCATGCCCCAGCACCGGCCGCGCCGCCCAGAGCTGATCGAGGCCCATCTTGCCGTGGAAGATATCGCCGCCGATGAGGCCGAACTTGCGCTCGAGGTCGAGCGGCGAATGGATTTGCCGCGCGATGATGCTCGCTTTGAAATTGGGCGCATGTTGCGTGACGCAATCGATGATGTGATCGGCCGCCGCCTCGCGCGCGTCATCCCAGCTGCGACCATCCGGCAGTTCGGGCGCGAATTGCTGGCAGAACAGGCTGGCGACGTGCATCCCCGCCGGCGCGAGTGAATCGTCGACGGTCGATGGCAATTTCATCTCGACAATCGGTGCCTTCGACCAGCCAAAGGCGCGCGCATCGTCATAGGCCTGGTCCATATAGTCCATGCCCGGCGCAATGATGATCCCGGCGGTATGATGCTCGGCCTTTTCCTTGCCCGGTAACACCGAGAAATCGGGCAGTTCGGACAGCGCGACATTCATCCGGAAGGTGCCGGAGCCGGTCTTGAAATTGTCGACCCGGCGCTTGAAATCGGGCTTCAGGTCGGTGGCTGCGATCAGCTGGCGATAGAGCAACGCCGGGCCGACATTGGCCGCGATGATATCGGCGGCAATCTCCTCGCCCGACTCCAGCTTCACGCCGACCGCCTTGGCCCCATCGACCAGAACATGCGCAACCGGTGCTTCCAGGCTGATCTCGACGCCGTGTTCGACGCACGCCTCGGCCATCGCCTTGGTGATCGCGCCCATGCCGCCGACACTATGCCCCCAAGCGCCCTTCTTGCCGTTCACCTCGCCGAACACATGGTGCAGCAGCACATAGGCCGATCCCGGCGTGCTGACGCCCGCATAATTGCCCACCACCGCGTCGAAGGCAAAGGCGGTCTTGACGTGATCGTCCTCATACCAGCCATCGAGAAAGTCGCGCGCGCTCTTGGTGAACATGTCGAGCACATCGGCCTGCGCATCGACGCTCATGCCGGCGAGCTTGCGCCCCTGCGACGCCGCGCTCAGCAGCGCGCCGATCCCGCCCCCGGCATTGGGTGGGGTCTTCAAAGACAAATCACGCAGCACCTCCGCCACGCGCTCCAGCGCTTCCTCATAAGCGGGGAAGGTATCGGCATCCTTCTGCGAAAAACGCGCGAATTCCGCCTGGGTGCGCGCCGTGCCGCCACCGAGTTTCAGATAGGTATCGGGGAAGGGGAAGAAATTGCTGATTGTCCGTTCGATGATGCGAAAACCACGGTCGTGCAGCTTCATGTCGGCAATCACCTGCGGCCGCAGCAGCGACACGGTGTAGCTCGCGGTCGAGTTGCGGAAGCCGGGGTGAAACTCCTCGGTGACACAAGCGCCGCCGATGATGGCGCGCCGCTCGAGCACCCGGACCTTCAGCCCCGCGCGGGCGAGGTAGAAAGCGCAGACAAGGCCGTTATGGCCGCCGCCGATGATCAGTGCGTCGTATTTTTTGGTCATGGGTAAGAGTGGTGCCGTGGCAGGCGGGAATTGTCGAGAGGGTGAATTGCGAGGGTCAACCGGAGGCAGTGACTGTTGGCCTCTGGGGGAAAACGGTCCGGCAGCTTTCCCACGTCGGCAGGCGTAGACAGACGTTCGTTCAGCTTGAGCTTTGTCGCCGCTAACCGTCCAATGTTCGGCCATGAGCTAGGCGGGACCGGTTCCCGACAGTAGCCGTTCGCTTTATTTATCGACGGATAAACCCTTTCTGGATTTGGGCCCGATCGCTTTTTTACAGGACTGCCCCGCAAATTTTGCTAGTATCAACCCTTGTGTGAAAAGCAGCCTTTGGAGCCTTTGGAGCCTTTGGAGCCTTTGCGCGAGAAGATCGGCCTTAAGCAGGGCAAGGAAATCGCGCACATGTCGCATCCCCAGCGACTCAGCTTCTTGGCCGAGGGGCTCCCGATCATCGCCGGGAGCGCGATTAATTACTGGACAGTAGCCAATAGTGTGAAAGACCAGCCACGCGAAGCTGAAATCCTCGCCCGCAATGCCGAGGAGGAAGCCGCAAAGGCGCTGATCCTTATGGATATCGTTCGATGCCCGCCCAAACGGGCCGCAGCCCACGCCGGAAAGCTAATGGGTTACTTCTACAGCCACCTCGCCCGGATGATCTGGGCCGACATGTGCGGCGCTTTCGTCGATACGCCTGCAGAGATTCAGCATTATGTCGATATGGACCGTACCTCGCATTACCTCGACGGTCCCAACGACGTCGACTGGGTTTACACCAACCGCAAGTTGCATCGTCGCGAATCCCAGCTTTATGTCGACATCGAGAGCGATGACTCAGGACGCCTTCGGTGGAGCTGTCCTGATCCAGGTTCTGCTGCTTTAATTTTCGAACCGGCGGCGGTACAGGCCGCAAAAGCGTTGCTCGAACTCGGTGCATTCAGCCTTGAGGGTCTGAAGACCGTCTCCAAAATATGGGCGCAGGAATATTTCGAACTAGATTCTACAACTGCGACCGCGAAGCAGTTTACCGAACAAACGATCGCCGCCTTGATCGAAGCAGAGCTCCCAGCCGAAACCGCGACCGACGACCATGTCCAGGCCCTTTACCGATCCTGGCCTATGCCGATGTACAACATCGACTTCACATTGATCGCGGTGAACGTGGCCGATCTGCGTGCCGAGCAGGAGGCGTGGGTACCGCCTGACGCATTCGATCATTAGCGATTCCTGCCACCGTACCCTACCGTGATCCCGGACTTGTTCTAGAGCCTACCCTGCAACAAAAACTGTCGGCAGGAATGGCGAGGTGGGCCCCTGAGCAAGGCCGGGGTGACCACGGGTGCGGAGTGCCAAATGCCTGCAACTGGGCGGAACCAACCGCAACTTTCCTATATGGCCCAGCCCTGATGTCACCCACTTCACTCTTTCAAACCGTTGATTGAGCTCGAAAAATCGTACGTCCGCATACCGGGTCTGCGATATGGCGACGGTGACCCGTAACTTCCGCAACTTTGCAGGGCGCCCAAGTGGCCGCCCGACAACATCGGGGATGCCATAGAGGCTTATGCTAGCCCTGCGCCCCTCAGCATCCCCCCCGCCGCTACTTCATCAGCACCAATTCTTCCGCCATGGTCGGGTGCAGGGCGATGGTCTGGTCGAACACGTCCTTGGTCAGCCCGGCCTTTAGCGCGACGGCGGCCAACTGGATGATCTCGCCCGATTCCGGGCCGATCATGTGCAGGCCCACCACGCGGTTGGTCGCGGCATCGCACACCATCTTGTACAGCGCGCGTTCGTTGCGGCCTGCCAGCACATTCTTCATCGGCCTGAAATCGGAGGTATAGACCCGCACCGATCCATATTTCTGCTTGGCCTGGCTTTCGGTCAGCCCCACGGCACCGATCGGCGGGTGGCTGAATACCGCGCTCGGGATGCAGCCATAATCAACCCGGGTCGGCTTGTTGCCAAACACCGTGTCAGCAAAGGCCTGGCCTTCGCGGATTGCCACCGGGGTCAACTGCACCCGGTTGGTCACATCGCCAACCGCATAGATGCTGGGGATGTTGGTCTGGTTATCGTCGTCGACTTTGACCGCCCCATTTTCGAGCAGCACGCCTGCAGCCTCCAGCCCCAGCCCCGCGATATGCGGCACCCGACCGGTGGCAAACATCACGCAATCCACCGTCATCGGTTCGCCAGTCATGAATTCAACCAGCATGGTTCCATCGACGTTCTTGGTGATCGATTTGAACACGGTGTTGAAACGGAACTGGATGCCCTTGCCCATCGAGATCTGCAGCAGCCGGTCGCGGATCTGCTCGTCATAGCCGCGCAGGATGGCGTCGCTGCGATTCACCACCGTCACCGCGCTGCCGAATTCATGGAAGATGCCGGCGAATTCATTGGCGATATAGCCTGCACCCGCGATCAATACGCGTTTGGGCAGGGCGGGCAGGTGGAACACCTCGTTGGAGGTGATCGCGTGCTCGCTGCCGGGAAAGTGCAGCAATTGCGGCGTCGCGCCAGTGGCGATCAGGATCCGGCCAGCCGTTACCCTTTTGCCGCTGCCCAGCCGGACCTCGTTCGGGCCCGTTACTTCAGCACGGTCGAGAATCACCTCGACCTTATGGCTGTCCAGCGTGGTCGTATAGGCGGCGTTGAGGCGATCGACCTCGGCCAGCACATTGTCGCGCAACCTTGGCCAATCGAAGGCGCAGTCGGGCACGTCCCAGCCAAAGCGGCGGGCATCGGCCAGATCTTCGGCAAAATGCGCGCCATAAACGAGCAGCTTCTTGGGCACGCAGCCGCGGATCACGCAGGTGCCGCCGACCCTGAATTCCTCGGCAATCGCCACTTTGGCCCCGTGCGCGGAGGAGACACGCGCCGCCCGGACACCACCCGAACCGGCACCGATCACGAACAGGTCATAGTCATAGGTCGTCATAGTCGTTCCTTGAAGACATCACCCCAGCAACCACTGGAGTTTCGGGCCGGATGCGTTGCCAGCGTTGGCTAGCGGCAAGATAATAGCGGGATGGATTATCCGAATGCGCGCCGCATCAGATCGGTGGTGGACGCATCAAAGTCCAGCCCGCCGCTGCCCGCCGCCCTGGCCATTTCCTTGCCCAGCTCGACGCCGAACTGATCGAACGGATTGAGGCCGAGCAGCACGGCGTTGGCGAAGGTGCGGTGTTCATAAAAGGCAATCAGCGCGCCGAGCGACCGCGGATCGAGCGTCTCGATCAGGATCGTCGCGCTCGGTCGGTCGCCCGGATAGGCCCGCGCCGGATCGGCATCATTGGCGCGGCCCGCCATCAGCGCTGCCCCTTGCGCAAAGCAGTTAAGCAGCAACTGGCGGTGATGCTCATCATCAAGCGCGTCGCCAGGCTCGGTAACGGCAACGAATTCGACCGGCACCAGATGGGTGCCCTGATGGAGCAGCTGGAACACCGCATGCTGGGCATCGGTGCCAACGCCGCCCCAGGTGATCGGCGCGGTCTGGCGACCCACCGGCTGGCCATCGATCCCGACGCTCTTGCCGTTCGATTCCATTTCGAGCTGCTGCAGATAGCTCGGCAACAGCCGCAGCCTTTCATCATACGCAAAGGTCGCGCGCGTCGCGCATCCCTTCACCTGCGTGTAAAAAAGGTCGGCGAAGGCGGCGAGCATCGGTGCATTTTCATGCGCTGCAGCAAGTCGGAAATGGCGATCCATCTCGCCGGCCCCTTCGAGCAATTCTTCAAATGCTGCCCAGCCAAGCGCCAGCGCCGCCGGAAACCCGATCGACGACCAGAGCGAATAGCGTCCGCCAACCGATTCGGCGAAGGGCAGCACGCGGGTTTCATCAATGCCCCATTCCACGGCTTTGTCGGGCGCTGCGGTCAGCGCGATTACCCGGCCATAGGGGTCTTCGCTGCCGCCTTCGCGCATCCATTCGAGCGCGCTTGAGGCGTTCAGCAGCGTTTCGGTGGTGGTGAAGGTCTTTGAGGCGATGACGAGCAGGGTCGCTGATGGATCGAACCGCGCGAACACTTCTTCCAGCGCACAGCCATCGACATTGGAGATGACCGCCACTTCATAACGATCCTCGTCCCGCCCCAGCGCATCAATCAGCAGATCGGGCCCCAGCGCTGATCCACCAATGCCGATATGCAGGATGTGTGCGATCGGCCCCAAAGCCTCCATTTCAATCGCGTCGATCAGCGCGCGCATCCGGGCGTGGAGCAGGCCCGCCCGCGTGACGCTGTCTGCAGCGCCTTCGCCACGTTCTGCTGTATGTTCAGCGGCGCGGCCTTCGGTGATGTTGACGGCATCGCCCCGGAACAGCGCCTCGCGCTTGCCTGACAGGTCCTGCGCCCGCGCCAGCGATTCGAATGCGGTCAGCACGTCTGCGGTCAGATGGGTTTTTGACCAGTCAAAATGCAGCCCCGCCACATCGATGCCAAACCGCGCCACCCGATCGGGATCAGCGTCGAACAGCGACAGCAAGGGGGGTGGATTGAGCGCCTCAATCAGATGCCAATCGGGGGCAGACATCGGCATTTCTCCAGGTTGGCACCAGCGGCAGCGGGCTTCATCGCGACTGGCCACATAATCGGGCAAAGCCGCACAAAGCCCTGCCAATACTGCTCTAGCGTCCCAATTCAGCGCCTGCCACCCGAAACACCCGGCTTGACGCCGCAAGCGCGCCCAAGCAAAGCCGCCCAATGACCGATGTCGCCAGCACTGCCAAGATGCCAACGTCATTGCGCGGAGAGACGCGCGAGACGCTGTCGTTCCTGCTCAAACTGGTGATCATCGTCGCAATCTTTCGCAGCTTTATCTTTTCGCCGTTCAACATCCCGTCCGAATCGATGCTGCCGCGGTTGTTGGTTGGCGACTATTTGTTCGTGTCGAAATGGAATTACGGCTTTTCGCGCTACAGCCTGCCGTTCAGCCTGCCGCTGATTCCAGGGCAGATTTTCGCGCGGCTGCCCGAACGCGGCGATGTCGCGGTGTTCAAGGCGCCGCCCGGTAATGCTGAGGATTATATTAAGCGCGTCATTGGCCTGCCCGGCGATACAATCCAGATGCGGCGTGGCCAGCTCATCCTGAACGGCGTGGCGGTGCCCAAGCAGCGAATCGCCGATTTCATCGTGCCGATCACCCCCAATTATACCTGCTCGGCGGAATTTCAGGATAGCGACGATGGCAAGCCGATCTGCCGCTATGCGCAATTTCGTGAAACGCTGCCCAGCGGCCGCAGCTATAATGTGCTTGATCGCGGCGACACGCCTGCTGACAATACGAGCCTGTTCATCGTGCCTGCCGATCATGTCTTCATGATGGGTGATAACCGTGACGACAGCGCCGATAGCCGCTTTCCGCCGGTCGTCGGTCAAGGAATTGGCTTTGTTCCGACCCGCAATCTGGAGGGCAAAGCGGTGGTGATGTTTTTCTCCACCAATGGCACCGCTAATTGGTTCCTGCCCTGGACCTGGTTCAGCGCCGCTCGCTGGGGGCGGATTGGCGGCGGCTTTTGAACGACACCGCGCTTGGCGGCTGGCTCGAACAGCTGCTTGGGGCCAAGCCGAAGAACATCGCGCTCTATGATCGCGCGCTGACGCATGGCAGCCAGGCCGCCGCGAATTATGAGCGGCTCGAATTTCTGGGTGATCGTGTGCTCGGCCTGATCATCGCTGAATGGCTGTTTGAGCTGTTTGGCGACGAACCAGAGGGCCAATTGTCCAAAAGACTGAATGCACTGGTTACCGGGCCGGTTTGTGCCACGGTCGCGCGCGCCAATGGCGTCGCGCCGCGGCTCAAGCTTGGCAAGCAGGCCCGCGATGACGGTGCCGCCGATAGCGATAATGTGCTGGGCGATGTGATGGAGGCGTTGATCGGCGCGCTCTATCTTGACCAAGGGCTGGTGGCGGTGCGCTTGGCGGTGCGCCGGCTGTGGGGCGACCGGGTGACGATGCAGGCGCGCGCGCCGCAGCATCCCAAATCGGCGCTGCAGGAATGGGCTGCCGCGCAAAATCGCCGTCCGCCCGAATACACCATCATTGATCGGTCCGGCCCTCACCATGCGCCAGTCTTCACCGTTCGGGTCAGCGTCGGCAAACTGGCGGAAGCGAGCGCAAGCGGCACGTCGAAGCAGGAAGCAGAGACCGCAGCAGCGGCGGCATTGATGGCGCAGCTTGAGCCCTGATCATCACGACGCCCTTGTCCCGGCATCCGTGCTGGCGCAAGAGCAGGCCATGAATGAAAACGAACAATCCTGCGGCCTGATTGCTGTTGTCGGTGCCCCCAACGCGGGCAAGTCGACGCTCGTCAATGCGCTGGTCGGGCAAAAGGTCGCGATCGTCAGTCCCAAGGCGCAGACCACGCGTACCCGGCTGATGGGTGTCGCAATTGAGGGCGATACCCAGATTTTGCTGGTCGACACGCCCGGCATTTTCGAACCCAAACGCCGGCTCGATCGCGCGATGGTCGCCGCCGCCTGGAGCGGCGCGGAAGGGGCAGACGTGATTGCGCTCGTCGTTGACGGTAAAGGCGGCATTGGCCCCAAGGTCATGGCAATCGCGGAGGGATTGAAGCACCGCCGCGAACCCAAATATCTGATCCTGAACAAGGTCGACATCGCTGAGAAGGAACGCCTGCTCGGTCATGCCAAACGCCTGAACGATGCCGTGCCGTTCGAAGAAATCTTCTTCGTCAGCGCGAGTACCGGCGACGGGCTGCCCGAACTCAAAAACGCTTTTGCCAAGGCGATGCCCAAGGGCCCCTGGCACTTCCCCGAAGATCAGGTCTCTGACGCCACCGAACGCATGTTGGCGGCCGAAGTGACGCGCGAACAGCTCTACCTTCAGCTCCACGCCGAGCTGCCCTATGCCAGCGCGGTCGAGACCGAGCAGTATAAGGAGCGCGAGGACGGATCGGTCGAAATCCACCAACAGATCCTGGTCGCCCGCACCACCCAGCGCGCGATCGTGCTCGGCAAGGGCGGCCAACGCATCAAGGAAATCGGTGCGCGCGCCCGCGCCGAGCTTTCAAACCTGATGGGGCGACCGGTGCACCTTTATCTTCACGTCAAGGTAAAGGAAAATTGGGATGATGATCGTAGTGTATACCGCGACATGGGGCTGGACTGGGTAGAATGAGCGCGGATCGAGATGAAATCGAGTTCGAGCAACCGGATTATTTCAGTTGTGAATGCTGTGGAGCACGCTCAACAAAATTGACTCGATTTGTTCATCGCCAAGGGTCGGCATTCGCTGTTTATTTCGCCAATTTTTCCGATAGTGCGCATTGCGACTACGTCAGCGTGCTGGTCGGTTTCGGGCCTTGGGGTGAGGACTCGCCACCTGATCAAAGAACTGCGTTTGCGCTTAGAATATGGACCAAAGGGGATAGATTTCAGGTGGGATTGGTTGATCCCGATCAAGATGGCTGGGAGACGGAATTTCTTGGCCGCAAGCTAAGTCGCGATGAAGCGCTGGTCCACGCCCTGAAGCAGGAAGCATTCGACCTCAGCGACCATATTGTAGAGTGCGACGAACCGGTAATTCGCTTTCTTGAATCGCGAAGTGGAGATCAACCTTCATGACAACTCCAGGGCTAAGTGGATCAAAATGACGAAGACTGTGAAAGCCGCGATCTATCAGGCAGCGCCCGTGCCTTTGTGCATCGATTTTGGCATCGCGCGGCTGATCGAACAGGTTGGTGACGCCATCGATATCGGCGCGGAACTGGTGGCGTTTGGTGAGACCTTTCTGGGCGGCTATCCGCTCTGGCTCGACGAAGCACCCGGTGCGGCGATCTGGGACCATAAGGGCACGCAGGCGCTGCATTCGATCATCCTTGATCAGGCGCTGCGCAAGAATGATCCGCGCCTCGCCCCGCTGCAGGCGTTGGTCGATGCATCGGGCATCATCGTCTGTGTCGGCGGGCATGAACGGGTGCGATCGACGATCACCAACACGCAGTATATCTTTCGTCCCCACTTGCCGCCGGTGCTCCACCGCAAGCTGGTGCCAACGCATGGCGAACGGATGATCTGGGGCCGGGGCGATGGATCGACGCTGGAAGTCCATGAAGCCGAATGGGGTAATCTCGGCCAGCTGATCTGCTGGGAGCATTGGATGCCGCTGGTGCGCGCGGCGATGCATCATGAAGGGGAGGCGGTGCATGTCGCTTCCTGGCCCACGGTGCGTGAGGTGCATCTCGTCGCATCGCGCCATTATGCGTTTGAAGGGCGCTGTTTCGTGCTGGCAGCGGGGACGATCCAGGACCGCAGCGAGCTGATCGAGGGGCTGGAGCGGGTCGGCGGTGATGTCGATGCGCGCGCGCTGATCATGGGCATGCCCGAAGGCCAGCTCCAATTTGGCGGCAGCGCGATCATCGGACCGGACGGCATCATCATCGCCGAAGCAATGGAAGGTCCCGATTTGCTGGTCGCTGATCTCGATCTTTCGGCGATCAGCCGCGGCCTTGCCTCGCTTGACACCGATGGCCATTATTCGCGCCCCGATGTGTTTGAACTGCGCATCGATCGCCGCGCCCGCACCGGAGTCGCCAACGCCATCGACGGCCTCGCCCCACGCACCCGCCGCAAGAGCGACAAGTCGGCGGATTAACCCAGCATTTCGTCGACCCAGGCCGGCACCAGGGCACTCGCCGCACCAAGCTGGGTTTCGTGGAACATCCGGCTCCCCGCCGATGGCTCCAGGTTGAGTTCCAGCGTCTGCGCGCCACAGGCGCGTGCCGTCTGGACAAAGCCAGCCGCTGGATAAACACCACCCGATGTACCGATTGAAACGAACAGCGCGGCCTTTGCCAGCACCCGTTCGATTTGATCCATCCAATAGGGAATTTCGCCGAAAAAGACGATATCGGGCCGCAGCGCCGCCGCCCCGCAAGCAGGGCAAGCGCTGCCCGGCGGCAGTGTCCCGGTCCAGCTGTGCCGCGCGCCGCAAGCGGCACAGAGCGCTGATTGCAATTCGCCGTGCATGTGGAGCAGCCGCGTCGCCCCGGCGCGCTCGTGCAGATCATCGACATTCTGCGTCACGATCAGCAACTCGCCTCGCCAGTCGGCATCGAGCCGCGCCAGCGCCTTGTGCGCCGCATTGGGCGCAACGCCAGCAAGTGCGGCGCGGCGATCATCATAGAAACGGTGGACCAGCGCCGGATCACGCGACAGTGCCTGGGGGGTACAAACATCCTCGACGCGGTGGCCTTCCCACAGCCCGCCCGGCCCGCGAAACGTCGCCAGGCCGCTTTCGGCAGAGATGCCCGCGCCAGTGAGAATCACGATCGTCGAATGGCGGTCCATGCGTAGTTGGTAGCTGGACTTGCCGTTGAGAGCCATGCGCGTGATTTTTGGGAAATGAAGTAACAAGCCCCCTGTTTTCCTCTGCCGCTTTCTGCCATTTCGCGGCTCGGGCCGACCCGATTGATTCTGCCGCGCCTGGCGCGTGGCGGCTATTTTTCGCAGAGCTCAACAAACGATAATCGGAGCATCTTGGTGACGGCGATCGGAATCTACGGCTGCGCAGGGCGCATGGGGCAGGCTATCGCGTTGATCTTGCCGGAATATGGTGCAGGGCTTGCTGGCGGTATCGATGCTGGTGAAGATCCGGCGCCGCTTGCAGCGCTGGCGGATGTGCTCGTTGATTTTACCGTGCCGGGCGCGTTGCCTGCTAATCTTGCCGCCGCGCGCAAGGCGGGGACACCGATTCTGATTGGCACCACCGGCATTACCCAGGCGCACCGGGCGATGATTGCCGAGGCGTCAGAGGAGATTGCGGTGCTGCAAACCGGCAATACTTCGCTCGGCGTGACCTTGCTCGCCCGGCTGGTGCGCGAAGCGGCCGCCCGGCTCGACATCAGCTGGGATATCGAAATTGTCGAAATGCATCACCGCGCCAAGGTGGATGCCCCATCAGGCACCTCACTGATGCTGGGCGAGGCTGCGGCGGCGGGCCGGGGCGTGGCGCTGGGCGATGTCAGCGTGGTTGGGCGGGCGGGGCTTAGCGGCGATCGCGCGGAGGGCACAATTGGCATGGCCAGCCTGCGCGGCGGAACCGTCGCTGGCGATCATCAGGTGATCTTTGCCGGCAATGGCGAACGGATCGAGCTTGGCCACCGGGCAGAGGATCGCGCGATTTTTGCGCATGGCGCGATTACAGCGGCACTGTGGCTGGCGGGCAAACCTGCCGGGCGCTATTCGATGGCCGAGGTGCTCGGGATTTGAAGAAGACCGATATCGTCGAATTTTACGCGCGGCTCGCCGCGGACAACCCGCACCCTGAAACTGAGCTTGAAGCGGGTAATGCCTATCAATTGCTGGTCGCCGTCGTGCTGTCTGCCCAGGCGACCGATATTGGCGTGAACAAGGCCACCCGCGCACTGTTCCAGACGGTAGAAACGCCCGAAGCCATGGTCGCGCTGGGCGAGGCTGGTCTTAAGGATCACATCAAGACGATCGGCCTGTTCAACACCAAGGCGAAAAATGTCATCGCGCTTTCGGCGGCGCTGATCACAGACCATGGCAGCCAGGTGCCCCCAGACCGAGATGCGCTCGAAGCACTGCCGGGCGTCGGCCGCAAGACTGCCAATGTCGTGATGAACGTCGCTTTCGGTGCCGAAACCTTCGCCGTCGATACGCATATCTTCCGGGTCGGCAATCGGACTGGCTTGGCGCCGGGCAAGACGCCGCTGGCGGTTGAAAAAAAGCTCGACAAGGCAACGCCGCAGCCGTTTCGGCTCCATGCTCATCACTGGTTAATCCTGCACGGACGATATGTTTGTAAAGCGCGCACGCCTGAATGCTGGCGGTGCGGGGTCAGTGATCTGTGCGCGTTCAAGGCAAAGACGGCCAAGGCCAAAACCGCTGTGGTCGGGAAACAGCGATTACCGCAACGGCCTGCGCCGGAGCGTGAGGAGTAAACAGATGCGTCGCCCGATTTCCACCCTAACGGCCACCGCGCTGACGATTAGTGCGGGGATGGCGCTGTGGATAAATCACAGCAGCGCCCGTGACCGGGTCCCGGTAGCGACGCCTGTTGGTAAGCCTGAATTCTGCATCCCGCATCGCCGGATCACTGAATCGCTTGTCCGCAGCGATTCGGTGATCGATTTCAAGATGCGTGGCGGCAAAGTCTACCGCGTGACCATCGATGGCGGCTGTCCGGGATTAGGGTTTGAAGGGCGCTTTGGCTATTCGACCTCGCTCGACAGGCTTTGTGCCAGCGACATCATCACCGTCCTTTATGTCAGCCCGATCGCCAGCGGCGCGCGCTGCGCGCTTGGACCATTCCAGCCAGTGACGCTTGCGCCAGCCGAGAAATAGCGCTGCGGAAAAAATCTGGCCTTCTCGGTAGGGCTTTGCTAGGCGCTCAATTTCAGGCACCCGTAGCTCAGCTGG
>MSXQ01000034.1:0-4358 GCA_002083645.1 Proteobacteria bacterium ST_bin13 | reverse complement strand
GGGTTGATGAGCCGGTACGACCGCGTCTTGAGCTTCGAGACACGGCATACCGTGCCAGTCACCGGATCGCGAAATAGCGGCGATTTACCCTTCGGATTGGCGATGACCATGAAACGGGTACGGTCTTCGCCATCATTGAAGCGGATCGGTTCGTCGAAGACGATCGTCTGCCCCGGCTTCGGGGTGGGTTTCGCGCGCTCAAGCTTGCGTCGCGCGAGGTTGGCACGGCAGCGCATGCGCCAATGGGTCGCGTAAGTGCTGTCGGTTTCGGTCAGTTCGTCGAGAACGGCGGCGGGGCAGTCGCTTTCGCACGGACCCATCGTCTCCGTCATATCCTTGTAGCCGAACGTGCAGCCATCGCGTGCGCCGGTACTTTGCCTGGTCAGACAGACGACAGCGAAGACGGCGCGGGCGCCGCTGGACTCTATCCGCTCGCACGCGGCGTAATAGGTCGAACCGACCATTGAGGACGCGAGAACCGTGAGACGGTGATCGTCGCGAGCATAGGTGAATTGATTGTCGAGATAAGAGCGCGGGGTGGCATAACCGCCCAGATCGCGCATGAAGAGCCATCCCATGACGAGCTTCCTGTGTCTGTGAGGATTAGGCGGCGACGGCGAGGCGCGGAGCGCCCAGGTCGCCGATGGTGGCGGTGAGCCGACGCTGGAACGCGTCCGCGTCCAGCAACTCGGCAATCGGCGCGTGGTGAGGCTTCCCCGCGTCTTGCCCGTCACGGCAGCGGTTGAACGATATTTCGCTGTCGGGGAGAAAGCTCCACGGGACGACGCGGATGGCGAGATGCGGGTGGCGCAGCTCCGTGGTGCCGTCTTCATGGTAGGCAGCTTTGACGGTGGTGATGCGGACATCGGTCGGATCGAGCTCGATCGCCTCGACCAGGCGCGTGAGCGCGCGCCGCGCCTGATAATGGAAGGTCCGTTTGGCGTGGTCGTTACCGCCGATGCTCTTTCCGGCGATGTCGAGCAGAGCCGGCGCGGCTTCGACCGCCAGGCGATCCGTCCGGCAGCGCAAGCGAAGGTCGTTGATGCTCGGCGCATCGCACTCGGCGACGTCGGCCAGATTGCGGATCAGGAGCAGGATGGCCGCGTCGCGCGCGACTGGCTTTCCAGCGCGCCGGCAGTCGTCGACTGCGGCGTTGAGGGCGTGAAGCGCCGCCGTAAGATTTTCCAGACCCGCAGGCGAGAGCGCCTGATTGTGGCGGTAAAGCGTGTCGTAGAACATCGAAGCCTCCTCCTAAGCGCATGGTCGCGCTCAACAGGCCGAAGGCATCCTCTCCTCCTAAGGGGAGGGCGCCGGAGCGACAGTTGCTTGGGGTCGCCAGCGCGCGATTCACCCCCGCATCATGGCGGCCCCTGGCCATCAACATAATGACGATGAAGCTCGATGGCGTGTTCGAGCACGCCGAGGCTTAGGAGCGCCAGGAGGGCGGCAAGGCTGTCCTTGCCGCCGCTTCACGCCACCACGAAGCGCCGGTAGTCGCCGAGGTCGGGGCGGCCGGCCTGACCGATCATGCCGCTTCACGGATCTGGTCCTCGGGCTCGTCCGAGGCGGCGAGGCCGGTCACGCGCAGCAAGTATCCGGCGGCGGCTTCCGCTTTGGCGGCCGCGGTCATGATGGCGCGCGAGTCCTTGCGCAGCACCTTCAGCCATGAGCCGATATAGGCTGCGTGATCGTCGATGTGCGAGGTTGGCAGGCCAAGATCGGCGCCGAGCAGCGCGGAAGTCATCTCGGCGCACAACTCCTCGAAAGCGTAGGCGTCGTCGCCGAAACGCTTGCCGAACGCGCGGTCGAGCCGGTCATGGTGACCGCTCCAGTGACCTGCCTCGTGCGCCAGCGTGGAAGCGAAAAAGGCGCTGGTGGAGAACAGTTCGACGGGCGGCATCGTGATGCTGTCGGCGATGCGATCGTAGAAGGCGCGATCGCCGCGCATGTGGACCGTCGCCGGCAAGGCATCGATGAACCGCTGCGCGCGATCGGGCAGTTCGTCGGCGGGCGGCACCGCGCTGACGGGACGCGGATAGAAGTCGGCCGAGAGCCCGTCGATCTGGTCGCAGTTGAAGACCGCGTAGGAGCGCAGCACGCGGCGCATCTCATCCCAGCTGTCGCCGGTGGCCGGCGATTCCACGGTCTTGGTGTAGGATTTGTAGAAGATGGCGATCTGCGAGCGTTCGCCCTCGCGGACCTGGCCGCCAAGTGCCTGCGCCTGCTTGTACGTCATCCAGGTGCGCGAGTTGTAGCCGGCACCCTCGGCGCAGAGCCACAGCCAAAAGCAGTTGATGCCCTTGTAGGGGTCGCCGGTCGCGCGCAGCGGACGACCGCCAAGTCCCGGGCGCCATGGCTTGACCCATGGGCGCACGCCAGACTCGAGCTTGTCGATGATGGTGTTGGTGATGATGTCGGCAGGCGACAGTCTGTCGGTGGTCTGTGCCACAGCAAGTTCTCCTGATTTGTTTGAGGTGAACCCGCGTCAGCATCCTCTCCTCTGGGAGAGGGCGGTGCGGGGTCACAAAAAGAGGGACGACACTCCGCGAAGAGTGCCGCCCCAGTCGCCTCGAACTGCGGTCGAGAGGGCTAGGCGGCCTCGCTCAGATCCTGGTCGTCGTCCTGATCGCTGGCGCGATCGTCGGGCTCGAGATCGGGATCAACGTCGCCGATATCAGTATCCTCGTCCTCGGCGGGATCGTTCCCGTCATCGCCATCGACGAAGCTGGAGCGTAGCGCCGTCTTGGCCGGTTTCTCGACAGCGTCGAACCGCATCGCGTCGGGCAACCAGGCGGTCGCCCTCTCGCGGATCTCGGCCTCGACGATGCCCTGGCCGTTGCACAGCGACGCGCACGTCGCGGCAAGGTCGCCCTTTTTGGCGTCCTTGTAGCGGCCGCGCAGGATCGGCCCGCCAATCTCCTCGAGCGCGTCGAGCATGATGCCCTTCTTCACCCGGCCGAAGAAGTTTTCAGCGGTGGGCCGCCACCAATGTGCAACCTGGATGTCGAGCGTGCGACCGAGATGGTCGTGGAAGGCGTTTTGGCGGTAGGCCTCGGCGACGTTGAGGGTCGGCTCCAGCGTGCGCGCGATCGAGAAGGCGACCCAGGCGCCCCGGGCCTCGTCGTCGAGCGCCCGGAAGGCGTCAAAGCGCTCGGTCATCGTCGTGTGACCCGCCCAGCTCGTGTCGAGCCGCTGGCGTTGATCGTCGATGGTCTGCGACGCCATCGAGCCTTCGTCCCGAAACCCGAAGATCGGGAAGCCCGCGGCGCTCGACTTCAGGGTCGAGTGGTTGGGAACATGGTGCTGCTCGAACACCACGTTCTGCGCCATCAGGAAGATGGTCAGGTCGAGCGCGAGTCCCGGATCGCTGGCGATGTGGGCGACGAGGATCTGGCGGCGCTGGGTTGCCAGTTCATCGATCAGCGTAGCGCTGAGCTTCGAACCCTGCTCGGCGTCGCCCGCGTTGCGTTCGCCGGTTTCTCCTCCCGTCGTCTTGGGAGGGGCGTTCGGATCCACGACCGGCTTCTCGCTGAACAGCCGGGTGTGAACGCGGGGTTCGCCATCACCGCCGATATAAACGAACGTCCCGATCTGCGCCTTCAGCGCCGGATCGATCTCGTGACGGGCGTCCTCGATGGTTTCCAGCTCGCGCTCGATCGCCTCGATGCGCGCGTTCGCCGCCTCGGCCTCGGTGCTGCCATCGGGCAGTTCCCGCTCGAGCTGGTCGATCAGGGCGTCGTTCTCGCACCCCAATGCCTCGACACGGGCCGTCTCGTCCTCGGTGAGGGCGCGGGCAGGCGCGTGATACTCGTGAAGCTGGCGCTCAAGGTCGTAAGGGACATGCGTCGCCGCGATCGGCGTGACGAACGCGAGGCCCTCGGCCCGCGCCAGTTCGGCCGCTGCAGCTTCCAGCTTGTTGACGGCGAGCGTCTCGATCAGGTCGACGTCGATCCAGTTCTCGTCGTCTTCGCTGGCGAACAGGTCGCCCTCGATGCGACCGCCTGCGGCGACATAAGCGTCGCGACCGACGAAGCGGGCCTTGGCGTCGTTCGCCTTGACCGTGCCGTTGAGGATAGCGCGACGAATGTTGTCGGGATTGTCGCCGTAGTAGGAGCTGCTCATCTGCGCGAACACGCGGGCCTGGCGGTCGACGTCGGTGGTGACGGCGTAAGCCTGCGCGACGCCGAGCGTAATCTCGCCGGCTGCAAGCGCCTCGAAGACACACGGTGCCAGCTCGGCGAGGCGCACGCGCTGTTCAACGAACCGGGTGGTAACGCTCTGACGCTTGGCGACGTCCTCAGCGGTCATGCCCTTCTGGATCAGGAAATTGAATGCCGTGCATTCGTCGGCCGGGTTCA
>MSXQ01000008.1:0-98924 GCA_002083645.1 Proteobacteria bacterium ST_bin13 | reverse complement strand
TGGTCGGGAAGAGAGGATTCGAACCTCCGGCCCCTGCCTCCCGAAGGCAGTGCTCTACCAGGCTGAGCTACTCCCCGACGGAGCCCGGCGGCGGCGCCGAAAGGCCGGCCGGAAAAGCATGGAAGCGGGCCTATACCGACGGCCATGCGCGGGTGCAAGCGTCAGCTTTACAGGCGGGCGGACGGCCGATTGCCGCGCCATTTCGTCCATAAATGCCGCGCCAGCAGATGGGGCGGCATGCGCAGCCAATGCGATCGCACATAAAAGCCGAACCGTGTTACCGGGCGGATCGCCCTGCCCCAGCCGTCGCGCGCGGTGAGCCGGCGCAGATAGAGCGCGTCGGTCCGGTTAGGCGTGGCCCAATCAGCGGGAATCTCCGTCCCATAAAGCGCGTGCGCGAGCCGCACCGCGCGGCGAACCTCATGGGTCAGGCCATGGTGCGCGGCGCGGGCCGCAACACCTGTCAGTCCGAATTCGCCAATCAAGCGATCGACGTCCCATAGATTGCGCATCCCGCCCGCCAGATCGCCATCGGCGAAGAGATGCGCAGCGGCATGGACGATCATATCGGCGGGTGCGGGCACGCGCAGACCATATTCCAGGGCAATACTGTCGGCGATAATCGCCGCGGGATCGGGGGTGATCCGCGCAGTGAGCGGCAGGATGCTGTGGTGGACATCGATCATCCGGTCACGATCACGGTGAATCAGCGGCGGCAGTTCATGCATCCAGCGGCGATAATAGCTGTCATCATAAGGGTCAGGCTTGACCCATTCCCAGCCGCTGGCGAGCAACGCCGCCTCGACCGCATCAAGGGCGTTGCGCGGCACCAATATGTCGAGATCACCGATCGAGCGCCCCTGCCCCGCCGCCAGACCGGCCGCGACAAAGGCGGTGCCTTTCAGCAGCACGACCGGCAGATCCAGCGGCGCGAGCGCGCGGCGTGCCATTTCGGCCTCCCACAGCGCGGCAACCCGCCCCTGTTCGGCAGAAGCGCGAGCATCAACGAGGAGACGTGCGACCGCGATAGGCACCGGCAAACCGCCAAGCCGGTGGGCCAGCGAACCGATTAACTGTTCGGCGCGCGCCATGGCGAGCAGCGACGTCCAGCCCGCCGGGTCCAGATCAGCCGTCGTCGCGGGATCGCGCAGCGCATCAGCAAGCAGCCAGGCGGCGCGGTTCATACCGACGCCCATAGCTGCTCAACCAGGTCGATCGCTGTTTGCGTATCCGGATAATCGATTGCCTGGGCGGGGATCTGGCCGACCAACCCGGTCAGCGCATCAAAGCCGCGCTCGCCCATGGCGACATAGTTGGTCGACGCCTGAGTCAGCCGGACGAACACTTCGCTGGGCGGCACCGGGCGCATCGCGGCTTCAAGCCCAAAGCGCGGGAAGAGCAGCAAGGCGGGGCGCGCTGGCTGGTCCATTGCCGCAATGGCGTTGGCGTCGGGCACCAGATGGCGGATATCGCCCTTGGGCGTGCCTGCCAGCAGCGGGCCGAACCGAGCGCTGGGCACCGCCTTTTCCACCACGCCGATCGCGGCATTTTTCAAACTGACCAGCCGGGGAAAGGCCTGCACCAGACCGCTCGCTGGATCGATCAGTGCGAATTCATCGCCCATCAGCCGCCAGCCGCGCGCCGCCAGCAAGGCCGCCAGCGTCGATTTGCCCGCCCCCGATTCCCCGGTCATCAACAGCGCGTGCCCGTCGCGTTCGACGACTGAGGCGTGGAGCAGCAGATAGCGCCGCTGGCCGAGCGCCATTTGCAGGTTCATGCCCATTTCCGCCGCCAGCAGCCCCTGCGCGATGGGCAATGGCGCCGCTTCGGGCAGGACATAATCACCGCCGATCATCACTGAGGGGCGAATGAAGCGCCGCCACGGTCGTGCAGCGAACAGCCGCACGGTGAAATCGGGCACGCCGTCCTCTGGCCCGGGATAATCGCTATAGAGTGCGCGCAGGGCCGCAATTGGCGCGGACCAGTCCGATCCGATGCGAAAGCCGATCGGGCCAATCTTCACTTGATGGGCAAACCTCATCGTCGTTCGACCAGCCCGGCGGCGACAAGTTCATCCAGCCGGGCCAGCAACGCGACGGAATCAGCGTCGCCCAGATCATATTCGTCGCCCAAGCGCGCCAGCAACGCCGCGCCGGTCAATGCTTCAGGCGCAAGGGCATCAAGAATTTCGGGTGCGGGGGGAGCAAGGATATGGGTAATGCCCGACGCGCGGTGATACACCAGCGTCAATTCATCAAGCTGCGTGGCCCGTAATGTGGCGGCTGACACCGATCGATAGACTGGTGCCGACACGGCGCTTAGCCGCGCGGCATCTGCAGCGAGGCGAAACAGGTAAAGCCGCTGGTGCCCGATTGCAGGCGCCGAATATATTGCAGATAGGCACGGGTGCGATCGCTATCCATGCCCGGCAATCGCCCACCGGCCATCGCGCGGCGGACGTCTTCCCCCTTGAACGGCACGCGCGCTGGCGGAAAGGCACCCGCTGTTCCGGCGGGCACCAATGAACCATCAGCGGCGATATAGCTGCCGGCACGGGCCGGATCGGGCACTGGAATTTCGCAGGTGAGCACTGAAGCCGTGGTTTGCGCGAGCGCCGGGCGGATCGAGACGATGGCGGTTGCACCGACCGCGCCGAGCATCAACGCACGCCGCCGGGTTGGCATGGTCGCTTCTGCTGCCGCCAAGGACGGCGTCGCGGGCAGCGGCGGGGGCGTTTCTGCCGGGGGAATATCGTCGCTCATGGCCGTTCCATCATGCTGCCCCGAATATGATCCTGTGGCCCTTTCACAATCGTAAATTGAGTGCAAGCCGGGTAACCATACTCGCCGCCGCGCGCGGATTGCGCTAGACATGGCCAATGCTTGACGCCTTTGGTTATCGGACCCTCACCGCAATCGCCGTTATCGTCGTCGCGGCGATTGCAATCGTCATGCTCGAACAGGGCCTGCAGGGCGGGCTGATTGTGCTGGTCGGCGGCGTGGCGGCCGTGCTGGTCGCTGCAGGCACCGGCGATGTCGCGCCCGAACCAGCGGTGATTGCCGACCCGGTCGACCGCAGGGCGAGCCCAATCGATATCGACGAAATGATCGAAGCAGTCATCGAGCCGATCCTGATCGTCGCCGATGGCCGTGTCGGCCATGCCAATCAACCCGCCCGGGTTTTACTCGGCGGGCATATCATTGGCGAGGATGTCCGCCTGGCGATTCGCCACCCGGCCGCCGCCGAACGGCTGACCGAGATGCGGAGCCATTCAACCCGACCGATCAATCTGGTGGGGCTCGGGACGCTTGATCAACGCTGGGAAATGCGCGTCACGACCATGTCGGATGGCCGGCGCGTGGTGCATTTGATCGACCAGACTGGCAGTTATGCGGCCGAACGGATGCGCGTGGATTTCGTCGCGAACGCCAGCCATGAACTGCGCACCCCACTCGCCTCAATCCTGGGCTTTGTCGAAACGCTGAGCGATGAAAAGGCTGGCGGCGATCCCGATGTGCGCTCGCGCTTTTTGAAAGTGATGTTCGACGAAGCCCGGCGCATGCAGCGCCTGGTCGAAGATCTGATCTCGCTCAGCCGGATCGAAGCGGAGAAATACCGCGTTCCGGCAACCGCCATCGATCTGCGCCTGCTGATGGAAGAGGTGCATGCCGAAATCGCTGATTCGCATGACAAACGCGGGGCCGATCTGGTCAGCGATATCGAGGCCGATGTCCCCCCGGTCACCGGCGACCGCGCGCAATTGTCGCAAGTGCTGCACAATCTGATCGGTAACGCGATGAAATATGGCCGTCCGGGCACGCCGGTTATCTCGCGATTATGGGTCGATCAGACCGGGATGGTGCGAATCAGCGTGGCTGACGAGGGCGACGGCATCGCGCCCGAACATCTGCCAAGACTGACCGAGCGATTCTACCGAGTCGATGCCGGGCGAAGCCGATCATTGGGGGGCACGGGCCTTGGCCTTGCCATCGTCAAACATATTATCGAGCGCCATCGCGGTCGGCTCGATATCAGCAGCATCGTCGGCAAGGGCACAACTGCGTCGATTCTGCTGCCCGCCATCCCCAACACCGCCCCGCGCCAGGAGGCCTTGTCATCAAACGGTAACCCTACTGTCACAGAGGCAACTCGTTCGGGGTGATAGCGGCGCCGCAGGAACAGTCCTGCAAGGAGGGATTCGATGCGACGTCATCTCGCGATTTTGGCGGTTACTGCGCTTACGCTCTCGGCATGTACCGATCAGGCCAATGGCGGCGGCGCGGGATCGCGCGACCAGATCAAGGCCGTCGGATCGTCGACGGTCTATCCATTTACGACCTTGGTCGCCGAACAATTCGTCAACAAAAACCCCGGCATGAAGGCGCCAGTCGTTGAATCGACGGGGACCGGGGCTGGCATGAAGCTGTTCTGCGCCGGGGTCGGCGCGCGGCACCCCGATATTGTCGATGCATCGCGCCGGATGAAACTTACTGAATTCACGACCTGTTCGGAAAATGGTGCCGATCGGATCATGGAAATCCAGGTCGGGCTTGATGGCATTGCGTTTGCCGAGGGCACGGACGGGCCGAAACTGCAGTTGACACCGGTTGACATCTATCTGGCGCTGGCTGCCAATCCGCGCGGCAAGCCCAACACCGCCAAGACCTGGAAGGACGTCAATCCGGCGCTGCCCGCTATCGCAATCCAGGTATACGGCCCACCGGCGACCAGCGGCACCCGCGATGCGCTGGCTGAATTGATTATGGCGCGGGGTTGTGCTGCCATCTATCCCGATAGCATTGGCATGAAGGACAAAAAGCCCGATGATTATGCCAATGCCTGCACCCGAATTCGCGACGACGGCCCCTATGTCGATGCCGGCGAAAATGACAATCTGATCGTCCAGAAGCTCCAGTCAAACCCGAATGCCGTTGGCATTTTCGGCTATAGCTATCTTGAGGAAAACACTGACAAGCTGATCGGCGTGCCGATCAGCGGCGTCACGCCAACCTATGAAACGATTACCGCGGGCACCTATCCGGGATCGCGCCCTTTGTTCATCTATGTGAAAAAGGCGCACCTCACGGCCATTCCTGGCCTGCCGCAGTTCCTGGATGCCTTTGCCGGTGCCTGGGGACCAGGCGGTCCGCTCGTGAAGCGCGGCTTGATCGCCGCCCCGCAATCGGTGCGCGATGCATCGGCAGCGATTATCAAGAACGGCACAACGCTCGACGGCCGCACCCTGAACTGACGTTTTCGGCAGGATGGCGCTGATGATCAGCGCCATCCTGCCTTTTGTTTCCAGATAAGTTGAAGAATATCGCCCTTGCCTACGTTGCTGCTCCTTTTTCTCATCGCCGGTCTCGGTCTGATCGGCTGGCTGACGGCGCGCGTCCGCGCGGTTGGTTTCCGGCGGGGCGCGGCGCGGCGATTCAGCTCGTTGCCCTCTCATCACGGCACCTATGTCGCCATGTGGGTGGTGATCCCGGCGTTGATCTTCGTGACGGCCTGGCTGTTCATCACCCCCGGCATGGTCACCAACACCGTGCTGCAGGTGCCGATCGCCGCCAATCTGCCCCCGCCCGGCTTTGAACGCGCGGCCGTCCTTTCAGAAGCCCGGTCGATTGCGCAAGGCAACCATTTCGGCAGCGGCAACCCGCTCGCCCAGGCGCTGGCCCCCGCCTATGCCAGCGCCCAATTGCGCTACAACTGGATGGGATCGACGCTGGCGCTGCTGCTGGCGCTCTCCTGTGGTGCCTATGCCTATGTCCGGGTGAAGCCGGATTTCCGGGCGCGCACCCGGATCGAACGGGTGGTGATGCTGTTGCTGCTCACCGCATCGCTGATCGCGATCCTGACGACCGCAGGGATTGTTGGTTCGCTGCTCTTTGAATCCTGGCGCTTCTTTCAAATGGTGCCGATCCTGGATTTTCTGACCGGCACGCATTGGAGCCCGCAGGTCATCGATGCGCGTGATCCGGGGGCGTCGCTGGGCGCGGTGCCGCTATTCTGGGGCACTTTCTTCATCGGCGCGGTGATCGCGATGATCGTCGCCATTCCCTTTGGGCTGATGAGCGCAATCTATCTAACCCAATATGCCGCCCCGCGGGTGCGCCGCTGGATGAAGCCGATCTTGGAGGTGCTCGCCGGGGTGCCGACCGTGGTCTATGGCTATTTCGCCGCGCTGACCGTTGCGCCCGCCGTGCGCGATCTGGCGGTGGCGGCGGGCTATAGCGCGGCCAGTTCGGAAAGCGCGCTGGCGGCCGGGCTGGTGATGGGGGTGATGATCATCCCATTTGTATCCTCCATGGCCGATGATTCGATCGCTGCCGTCCCCGCCGCGATGCGCGACGGATCGCTGGCGATGGGCGCAACGACATCGGAGACGATCCGCCGCGTGCTGTTACCGGCAGCGCTGCCCGGCGTGGTTGGCGGCGTGCTGCTCGCGATCAGCCGGGCGATTGGTGAGACGATGATCGTGGTGATGGCAGCCTCTGGCATCGCCACGCTCAGCATCAACCCGCTGGCCAGCGCGACGACCGTGACCAAGCAGATCGTCGATCTGCTGACCGGCGAGGCTGAGTTTGACAGCCCCAAGACATTGGCCGCTTTTGCGCTGGGGCTGACGCTGTTTGTCGTCACGCTGCTGCTCAACATCGTCGCGCTGACGGTCGTCAAACGCTATCGTAAAGCATATGAATAAGATGGGCCTTCCCCCAATCCAGCCCGATCGTGCGCCCACTGACTGGCGGGCAAACGCGATGCAGCAGCGCATCCGTCGGCGCTATGCCGCCGAACGCCGATTCCGGCTATTTGGCCTGGGCGCCGTAATCATGTCGGCCGGTTTTCTGGTGTTCCTGCTGGCGACCATGGCGATCAACGGCGCTCAAGGGTTCACGCAAACCGAAATTACCCTGCCGTTCGATTTCCCGCGGGCCGGCCTGGCCCTGGAAGCGGATCGGCTGAAGGGGGAAGGCGCCGATCTGGCGCTGGCCGGTGCCGGGCTGGCCGAAGCGACGTCGCGCGCCGCTGTCGACGCCTTTGGCCCGGGTGGCGATGCCTTTCTTTCGGACGGCGCATGGCTGCGCGTGCGCGACCAGCTAAAGGCCGATCCGTCGCTGCTCGGCCGCCGGGTGATGCTGCGCGTGCCCGCATCGACTGAACTCGATATCGCATCCAAGGGTAAGGGATCGCCCGCCGCAGAGGCGACCGTCGCGCAGTTGCAGCGCAATGGGCGGCTCCATACCGTCTTCAACTGGCCGTTCTTGACCGAATCCGATTCAACTGATCCGACGATCGTTGGCATTTGGGGTGCCCTGAAAGGTTCATTGCTGACGATGTTGGTGACGCTGTCGATCGCCTTTCCGGTCGGCGTGCTTTCAGCGTTATATCTCGAAGAATATGCGCCCCGAAACCGCTGGACCGATCTGATCGAGGTATCGATCAACAACCTCGCTGCGGTTCCATCGATCATCTTCGGCCTGCTTGGCCTGGCAGTGTTTCTCAATACCTTCCATCTGCCCCGATCCGCATCGTTGGTCGGCGGCTTGACGCTGGCGCTGATGACAATGCCCGTGATCGTCATCGCCGGACGCAACGCCATCAAATCGGTGCCGCCGTCGATCCGCGACGCTGCGCTGGGCGTTGGCGCGAGCCCGATTCAGGTGGTCTTCCACCATGTCCTGCCGCTCGCATTACCCGGCATCCTCACCGGTACGATCATCGGCATGGCGCGCGCCCTGGGCGAAACCGCGCCGTTGTTGATGATCGGGATGCGCGCCTTCATCGCCACGCCGCCATCCCGATTGACCGATCCGGCGACGGTCTTGCCCGTGCAGATCTTCCTCTGGTCGGACGAAGTGAGCCGTGGCTTTATCGAAAAAACCAGCGCGGCGATCATCGTGCTGCTCGTCTTCCTGCTCGCGATGAACGGGGTCGCCATCTATCTCCGCAACAAATTCGAGACCCGCTGGTAATGAACGCTTCCCCCCTTTCGCCCCCGCGCGCGCCCAAGATGACGGCGAAGCACGTAAATGTTTTCTATGGCCCCAAACAGGCGATCGATGATGTCTCGCTGGACGTCGACAAGGATCATGTCACCTCGCTGATCGGCCCGTCGGGCTGCGGCAAATCGACCTTTTTGCGTACGCTCAACCGCATGAATGACACCATCCCCATCGCGCGCGTGTCGGGCGATATTCGGCTGGACGGCGAAGATATTTACGCCGCCGATATGGACGTGGTGCAGCTGCGCGCGCGCGTCGGCATGGTGTTTCAAAAGCCGAACCCTTTCCCCAAATCCATCTATGAAAATGTCGCCTATGGTCCGCGCATCCACGGGCTGGCGTCGACCAAGGCGCAGCTTGATGCCGCCGTCGAGCAATCGCTGCGCCGCGCTGGGTTGTGGGAAGAGGTCAAGGACCGACTGAGCGACAGCGGCACCGCCTTATCGGGCGGGCAGCAGCAGCGGCTGTGCATCGCGCGTGCCATCGCGGTCGATCCCGAAGTGATCCTGATGGACGAGCCTTGTTCAGCGCTGGACCCGATCGCGACCGCCAAGATCGAGGAACTGATCCACGAACTGAAAGGCCGTTATGCGATCGTGATCGTCACCCATAACATGCAGCAGGCCGCCCGCGTTTCGCAGCGCACGGCTTTTTTCCATCTCGGCACGCTCGTCGAATATGGCACGACTTCAGACATTTTCACCAATCCCCGCCAGGAGCGGACCAAGGATTACATCACCGGCCGTTATGGCTGATTGTTTCCAGATCGAGAAAATCATTGGTTGATCATACAGTTAAGGCGTTTGACGAAGATATTGGGGAACTGCGCGGGTTGATCGCGCAGATGGGCGGCCTTGCCGAACACGCAATTGTCGGCGCGATGAACGCGCTGAAACGCCACGACCTGGAAGGGGCCGAGGCGATTGTCACTGGCGATAAACAGATTGACGCCATCGAGATGCAGGTGGAGCGGCTGGCGGTCCAGCTGATCGCCTTGCGCGCGCCGCTCGCCAATGATCTGCGCGAGGTTGTCGCTGCGCTCAAGATCGCCGGGGTGATCGAACGGATCGGCGATTATGCTAAAAACATCGCCCGCCGCGTTGCTGCAATCGAAGACCATGGCGATATCGAGCCGCTATCGGTGCTGCCCGCTATGGCCGGCCTGGCGACAACGATGGTGCATGACGTGCTCGATGCTTATGCGGCACGCGATGCCGACGCCGCCATCAGGGTCTGCGAAAGCGACCGCGCAGTCGATGATTTCTACAACAGCCTGTTCCGCGTCCTGGTCACCTATATGATGGAAAACCCGGCCAGCATCGGCCAGGTCGCGCATCTGCTGTTCATCGCCAAGAACCTGGAACGCGTGGGTGACCACGCCACCAACATCGCCGAGATGGTCTATTATGCGGCCACCGGCGTTCACATGGGGGAGCGCGAACGCGGCGCTGCCCCAATTCACTGATTAGAGCCCACTGAACGGAGACGAATAATGGCCCGCGCCAAGATGTTGCTCGTCGAAGATGACGCCGCCCTCGCCGAATTGCTGATCTGGCATTTCAAGCGCGAGGATTTCGAGGTTCAGCAGACCCCCGATGGCGAAGAAGCACTGCTGCTCGCCAAAGAGGCGACGCCCGATATCGTCCTGCTCGACTGGATGGTCGAAGGGCTGTCGGGCATCGAAGTCTGCCGCCGCCTTCGCCGCATGCCGGAAACCGCGAACGTGCCGATCATCATGCTCACCGCGCGTGGTGAAGAGGAAGACCGGGTGCGGGGGCTGGAAACTGGGGCGGATGATTATGTCACCAAGCCTTTCTCGCCCCGCGAGCTCGTTGCGCGTGTGGGCGCAGTGCTGCGCCGCGTGCGCCCGGCACTGGCGGGCGAGCAGCTGACCTATGCCGATATCGAGATGGACACGGTGGGCCATAAGGTCCGCCGATCGGGCGAGGTGATTCCGCTCGGCCCCACCGAATTCCGGTTGCTCAAGCATTTCCTGGAGCATCCCGGCTGGGTGTTCAGCCGCGAACGCTTGCTCGACGCGGTCTGGGGTCATGATTCGGACATCGAATCACGCACGGTGGACGTCCATATCCGGCGGCTGCGCAAAGCGATCAACAATGGCGACCGGCCGGATATCATCCGCACCGTCCGCTCGGCGGGCTATGCGCTCGATTCGGGCGCCTGAGCGCCGATCCGGACCCTAATCCTCCTCCCGGCGTTTGGTCAGGGTGCGGCTTCGGCTGCCCCCGACCCTTCGCCAGGAGAGACGACATGAAATCCACCTATATCCTAACCGGCTTGGTCTTGCTGGCCAGCCCCTTGGTCGCACAAACCGGCCCCACCACCACCAACGGCATCCCCAATACCGCGCTATCGACCGCGACGACACCGTCGACCGGACCGCGATCGCGTGAGGCTGATCTGCAAACCAATACCGCCGCGCGCGCCAATCAAAGCATGCTCGCCGTCGCCCCAGAATCGACACTGCCCGCACCAGCGCTCGATCCTTATCCACTCTGCAAGGCGGGCGAGTTCGATCATTGTATGGAGCCAGGCAATGGCCCTGCCAAAAAGCACCGCCGGGCCAAGCGGCCACGCTGATATCGCAGTGATTGCGTCTTGGCGGGGCCGTAATGATGACGGTCCCGCTTGCACCGCCCGATCAATCGAATAGGAAGCGCTCCACATATCAATAGAGGAAGAGCGCCATGACCATCAGTTTCGAAAACCGCGTTGCCATCGTCACCGGCGCAGGCGGCGGCCTGGGCCGCGCCTATGCGCTCGAACTGGCACGGCGCGGGGCGAAAGTGGTGGTCAATGATCTCGGCGGATCGCGCGATGGCACCGGGCATTCCGATGCGGCGCTGAAGGTCGTCGAGGAAATCGAGGCCGCCGGCGGCACCGCCATGTCGAATGGCGGCAGCGTCACCGAATATGACCAGATGGTCGCGATGGTCGAAGCCGCCAAGGCGAAATGGGGATCGGTTGACATCTTGATCAACAATGCCGGCGTCCTGCGCGACAAGAGCTTTGCCAAGATGGAGCCAGCCGACTTCAAATTCGTCGTCGACGTCCATCTGAACGGATCGGCCAACTGCACCAAGGCAGTGTGGGAGACGATGCGCGCGCAAAATTACGGCCGCGTGCTGATGACCGCGTCGTCGACTGGCCTTTACGGCAATTTCGGCCAGGCCAATTATGGCGCGGCCAAGCTCGGCCTCGCCGGCCTGACCAAGACGCTCGCGATCGAGGGTGCCAAGAACAACATCAAGGTCAACACGATCGCGCCGACCGCTGGCACGCGGATGACCGAGGATCTGTTCCCAGCCGAAGCCTTCGCAGCCTTCGCGCCTGAAAAGGTCGCTCCTGCCGCGCTGTTCCTGGTGTCAGAGGATGCGCCGACCAACATGATCATCGGCGCGGGCGCGGGTGTGTTCCAGGCGGCCTATGTCACGCTGACCCAGGGTAAGCTGCTGACCGGCGACGAGCTGTCGCCCGAAGGCATTGCTGCGCATTGGGCAGAGATTACCGACCGCACCGGCGAACTCACCCCGCAATCGGGCAGCGAGCAATCGCTCAGCATCCTGAAGAAGCTCCAGGGCCAGTAAAGCTTGAACGGGGGCCGCGTTTGTTGCGGCCCCCATATATTCGTGCGACGCTCGGGCGGAAATGATCGTTTCCGCCCCCATCCCTGCCCCGATTTCTGCCAGCGGAAAGCTGATCCGCAGCGTCGGGCTGTGGGGGCTGATGGCGATGGTGCTCAATGGACTGGTCGGCGCAGGGATATTCGGCCTGCCCGCCAGCGTTGCCAATAGCGCCGGTGGCTGGGCACCGGTGATTGTGCTGCTCGTCGGGCTGGCGATGCTGCCGATTGTGCTGGTCGTCGCGCGGCTGGCGCGGTTGTTCGACGGCACGGGCGGGCCAATCCAATATGTGGAGGCCGCCTTCGGCACGACCGCCGCTTTCCAGATCGGGTGGATGCAGCTGCTATCGACCACCGCATCGGCTGCCGCCAACGTCAACCTGCTCGCCGATTACGCCTTGCGGGGTTTGGGCATGCCGGAATCTAGCCTGCAGGCTCATATGGACGTGGTCCTTGGCACCTTACTGCTGATCTTCATCGTCAATCTGAATCGCACAAATGGTGTTGCCCGCATTTTGGGCGTGCTGTCGGTGATGAAGCTTGCTCCGCTGGCGCTATTGATCGTCCTCGCCATACCCTTGGTGGTCAGCGGTGGCGCGAGCGTCCACCCGGCATCAACATGGTCGCTGAGCCAGGCGGCCTTGCTGTCGGCTTATGCTTTTACCGGCTTCGAAGGCGCCCTGACGCTGGCGGGCGAAGCGCGGAATCCCAAACGGGATATGCCGCGCGCGGTCGTTGGTGTGTATCTCGCCGTCAGCTTGCTTTATGCACTGCTGGTCTGGGGCTATGTCGCGACCGCCTATTCCCCGGCCGCAACCGACACCGCCCCGCTATCAACAATGGCCATGGTGCTAATTGGCAGTGCCGGGGCAGTGCTCATGCTCGCGACGGCGACATTGTCGATATTCGGCAATATCACCAACAACATGCTGTTTCTGTCGCGCCGGTTGCTGGCGTTGGAGGCATTGGGCGGCCTGCCGCGCTGGTTCGGCCAGGTCAGCCCCAAAGATGCAGTCCCGCGCAACGCGGTCATCTTCATCATGGCCGTGTTGGTGGGATTATCGCTCAGCGGCGGCTTTGCGGCGCTGGCGGTGCTCAGCGTGGCATCGCGGCTGATCGTCTATCTGGGCTGCATTGCCGCGCTGCCCGTCATTGAGCGACGCCACGCCCCAAGCGGATCGGTACGCACCGGGCTAATCGTCGTCGCAGCAGCATCGGTCTGCCTCGCGCTGATCGCGGGCAGCGAAGCCAAGTCCTGGATATCGCTGGGGATCGCCGCGATCATCGGGATCGCGGTGTATTCAGTCACCCGCGCCGCCCGGTCTCGCGATCCGATTGCGGCGATTTAAACGCTGTCGATCACCCTATTGCCGGTACCGGGAACAGCTCGTCCATCGGCACCGACTTGCCATTCGCCTGCACCACCCGGACATGATAGCGGCGGAGCGCGCGCGGTTCGCCGACGCCGCAGCTATGCGCGATCACCTCGACCTCGTGAACCAGATTTTTGCAATAATTCGCAACTTTGACCGCCTTGTCCTGTGGGTTAAGGCCCTTTTGCAGCCGCTGGTTGTGGGTGGTGATGCCGGTCGGGCAGGTATTCTTGTTGCACTTCAGCGCCTGGATACACCCCAGCGAGAACATGAACCCTCGCGCCGAATTGACGAAGTCCGCACCGGTACACAGCGCCCAGGCGACGTCGGCCGGCGTCACCAGCTTGCCCGACGCGATCACCCTGACGCGACCGCGCAGGCCGTGACGGTGCAGGATATCCGCCACCATCGGCAGCGATTCCCTCAGCGTCAGCCCAACATTGTCCATCAACGGCATCGGTGCCGCCCCAGTGCCGCCGTCGCCGCCGTCGATCGTGATGAAATCGGGCGCGCTCTCAATCCCGCGCTGGTGGATCTCGGCGCACAGAGTGTCGAGCCAGCCATAGGCACCGATCACTGATTTGAACCCGGTCGGCTTGCCCGTCACCCGGCGCACCCGATCGATAAAGTCGAGCAGCTCGCCAACATTGTCGATCTCAGGATGGCGGTTCGGTGAAATCGAATCCTCGCCCGCGCGGATGCCGCGAATGGCGGCGATCTCATCGGTCACCTTGGCACCGGGCAGGATGCCGCCCTTGCCAGGCTTTGCCCCCTGCGACAGCTTGACCTCAAACATCCGAATTTGGTCCAGCGCCGCCATCTCGCGCAATTTGTCGTCGCTCAGATTGCCGTCCTCATCGCGCACGCCATATTTGGCGGTACCAATCTGGAAGACGATATCGGCCCCGCCCGACAGATGATGCGGCGACAGCCCGCCCTCACCCGTATTCAGCCAGCATCCCGCCAGCTTCGCCCCGCGCGACAGCGCCCGCACCGCAGGAGTCGACAGCGCGCCATAGCTCATCGCCGAAATATTGAAGATCGACGGTGCCATATAGGGGTGCGCGGCATAGGGCCCGATCTGCAGCGGCTTGGTTCTGGCCGCATCATCGTCCAGCGTGGGAAAGGCGCAATTGGCGAAGATGACGCTACCCGGCAGCATGATGTTCTTGGTCGAACCAAAGGCGACCGTGTTGTCATGCCCCTTCGCCGTATCATAAATCCAGTTCCGCTCGGCCCGGTTAAAGGGCATTTCCTCGCGGTCCATCGCGAAGAAATATTGGCGGAAGAATTCGCCCAGCGACGTGAACAGATCACGGAACCGCCCCACTACTGGATAATTGCGGCGGATCGCATCGCGCGTCTGGCCGATATCCGCCAGATACATCGCCAGCACGAGCAGAACGCCGGCACCCACGACGAAGATAAAGGCATAGGCCAGCAGCTGCAGCGTCTCCACCAGCCAGAACGGCAACATTTCGACCATGATGTTTCTCCCCCGGTCCCCTGTCAGGCGGTGACGCCGACAAAACAGGCGTGACGATAGCAGGGTTGGATCGCACCGTCCGCTAAGGTGCGGGCAGCTTGGCGTCCGTACCGGTGCGTTTTCACGACGAACCGGTGCGTTTTCAGCCCGTCAATAGACCGCCCGCACCAGCTGGCGGACGCTAGCGCGAATGCGCGACCAGTCTTCGTCGGTGACAAGATCGATCCCGGCAAAACCACCAATCGACGACGCTGACAGAACAAGATGCTGGGCGGCGGCGATCAGCATCGCGTTAATCGCCGGCGCATCGACGGCTGGCGGTGGCATCAGGTCCCCACGCTGCTTTTCGACCCAGCGCCGCAATACAAAGCTGCGCGCCGCCGCAAAACGGATCACCATCGGGCCCGGCTCAGAGATTTCCCAGGCAATGATTCGCTGCAAGAGCGAATCCGCGCGAAGTACCTCGATAAAGCCAAGCACGAGCTTTTCGATCAGCCCGGCATAGCTGTCAGGCACGCCCTCCCCGGCCTGTTCGGTCAACCGCCGACCGAGCCCGTTGGCAACATCATTGCCGATCGCGTCGGCTAATCCGTCAAGCCCGCCATAATAGCGATAGAGCAATTGCTTGTCGCATCCCGCCTGGCGCGCGATTGCATTGATCCCGAACCCCTGAAAGCCCTGATCGGCAAGCACGGCGCGGGCAGCGGCGATAATCGCTTCCTCGGTCCGGGCGCGATCGCGGGTTTTCGGGTTCGGCTCGGCGATCTTGTCGGTCATTTTCAACTCCTGCAGCCCCACCCTAGCAGGCCCGAAAACCCCGTCCATCAAAAATGTCACCGATTGGTGATAAAATCGCTTGCGGATGTCACCGACCGGTGGCAAATGCTTTGTCACCAACTGGAGACAATGATTCGCCATGACCCAACGCACCTGGACCGGCCTGGCCACAATGGGCCTCGCCATCGCTTTCAACATTCCCTACGCCGTGCTGGCGGTGATTTTCGATTATCCGGAAATCCTGCGTCACAGCGCCGCCGATGTGCTCACCCGCTTTGCCGGGGGTGGCGCGCAGCTGGTGATCAGCTGGTACGGCTTCATGCTCGCCGCATTGGCGCTGGTGCCGCTCGGCGCTGCACTGTCGGTTACCGCCGATCGCCTCACCCGCCGCCCGGCGCTGGCGATTGGCGCAGCGATCGCGGCGGGCCTGTCCGGCCTGGCCCAGGCAATCGGCTTGTCACGCTGGGTCTTCGTGGTGCCCGCCTTGGCCCGCGATCACGCCAATCCCGCGACAACACCCGAAGCGCGCAACGCCTTTGAGCGCAGCTTTGAACTGCTGAACAGCTATGGCGGCGTCGCGATCGGCGAACAGATTGGCCAATGGCTGCTCGCCTTGTTTGTGATCCAGGTCGCAACGATGCAGTGGCAGGAAAGCGATCGACCCGCCGCATTGATCGGCATCGCCACGGCCGCATTGATCGCGGTCGGCACTGGCGAAGGGCTGGCGATCGCCCTTGGTGGCACTGGGGCGCTGTTTTCCATGGCCACCATCACCGGATTTCTGGGCCTGACCATCTGGCTGATCGCCACGGGCATCGCCCTGCTGCGCGCGCGCCGCGCCGCCTGACCCGACCAACCAATCCCGTTTTACCCGGCACCGTCACGACGGCCGGTGCCCTGTTTCCGCGCGCCGTCGAAACCCACCACAAAGGACCAAGATCATGAACATGTTTCAAGCCGTATTGCCGATCATCGCCCTGCTGGCGCTGACCACCCCTGCCGCCGCCCAGGAAGCCGACACGATCGACCAAAAAGATGGAGCCGTTCACGGCACCGTCATTGCCGGTATCGGCGCGGTACCCGATTATGAAGGCGCCGACACATACCGCCTATTCCCGCTGCTCGGCGGCAAGATAAATCTCGACAACCGCTATGTCGCGATTGAGGGATTGAGCGCGCGCGCCAACATCCTCAACAGTGACCGTTTCGAATTCGGCCCGGTCGCGCACTTGACGCTGGGTCGTCGCCGCAGGATCGACAGCGCCGCCGTGGCCAGTCTCGGCCGGATCGACGATGCTTATGAAGTTGGCGCCTTTGCCGCGACATCGTTCACGATCGGCGACACTGGTCGTCTGCGGCTGGCGATAGAGGGCGTCCATGACGTCAGCCAAGTTCATAACGGTTGGCTGGGCACCGCGACCATTGGCTATGTCCAGACGCTGGGCAGCAAATGGCGCGTTTCCGCCGATGCATCGCTCACCGGGGCAAGCGACGACTATGCCCAGCGCTATTATTCCATCTCGACACTCGGCGCGGCGGCGAGCGGGCTCAACGCCTTCTCTGCCAAGGGCGGCATCAAGGATGTCGGCGCGTCGCTGGGGGTTGGCTATCAACTGTCGCCACGCTGGTCGATCAACGGCTTTGCCAGTTACAAGCGCCTGTTGGGCGACGCTGCTGCCAGCCCGGTTGTCGCGCGCGAGGGCTCTGCCAACCAGTTCAGCGGCGGGATCGGCATCGGCTTTTCCTTCTAACACAGGCCTGTAGTAGTGTATTGAACCGCTAACACACTTGTGCTATCCTCACGGAATCAACGGGAGGATTACCATGTATAGCGAAAGCGATATTGACGGCGCGGTGGCCGCGGGGGTTCTTTCCCCCGATCAGGCCGCCGCGTTTCGCAACTTCACCGCCAGCGGGCGCTACGCCCCGGCGGTGGACGAAGAACATTTCAAACTGCTGACCGGCTTTAACGACATTTTCGTCGCGATTGCGCTCAGCCTGTCGCTCGCCGCGATTGCGCAAATCGGCGGCATGGTAACCCCGGCGCTCGGTGGCGCTGGTGTCGCTGTATCGGCCTGGCTGCTGGCGGAGTTTTTCACGCGCCGTCGCCGGATGGCGCTCCCCAGCATCCTACTGCTGCTTTCCTTTGTCGGCGGTGTCGCTGCAACGATGATCGGCGGGTTGGTCAGCTTGCAGCCCGATCTGCCCGATCGCACCGATGCGGTAATTGGCGCGGGCATTGCGCTGGTGACGGCCGGGGCGGCGTGGGCGCATTGGCGGCGCTTCATGGTGCCGATCACGGTGGCAGCGGGTGCTTTGTCGCTGGTCGGTGTGGTGATTGCGCTGACGCTTGCGGCGGTGCCTGCCGCGAAGGACGCAATTTATCCGATCACGTTGGCCGCCGGTGTCGCGGTGTTCCTCGTCGCAATGGGGTGGGACATGTCTGACAAGGAACGCCGCACGCGCCGGTCCGATGTTGCCTTTTGGCTGCACCTCGCCGCAGCGCCGCTGATCGCCCATCCGGTGTTTCAGCTGCTTGGCGTGTTCAACCAGGACGTTGATATTGCCAAGGCCGGGATCGTGCTTGGTTTGTACCTGATCTTCGCCTTTGTGGCGCTGGCGATTGATCGCCGGGCACTGCTGGTTTCCAGCCTCGTCTATGTGCTTTACGCCATGTATGCGCTGTTCCAGAGCGCAGGCGCGGTTGAACTGAGCGCCTCGCTCACCGCCTTTGTCATTGGCTCGGCGCTGCTTACTCTTTCAGTCTTTTGGCACCAGATGCGCGGCTTTGTCGTCTCGCTGCTGGGTGGCCTCCGCAATCGACTGCCCCCTGTGCAGACGATGGTACCAGCGTAACGCCATTCCGTTGGTACGAAGCCCCTGCCCCGGCGCCCTCACGGCGCCGGGGCTTTTTTCATTCAGTGACCAGCTTGACCAACCGGCGTTCGACCGGGGCAAGCACGGCAGCCAGATCATGGCCGCGCTTCAGCACGGCTCCACTCTCTCCCACCAGCGCCCACATGCCCTGGCGGTTGCGCAGCGCCGGGCGCTTCTCGATCCGAAACTCTGGCCGCTCGGCGGCTCGGCGAAAGGCGGAAAAGACGGCCGCATCGCGGCCCATATCCATCGCATAGTCCCGCCAATGCCCCGCCGCGACCATCCGCCCATAAAGATCGAGGATCCGCGTCAACTCCGCGCGATCGAAACCGACTTGCACGGGCATGCGAGCGGCAGGCAGCGGAAAGGGTGTAACCGTCCCCATCAGGCACTCAACGCCGGGCCATTAGCGCTGATCCTTCAGCGCTGGACAGTTACGCACGATCACGCAGATCCTCATTATCCGCGAGCAACGCATCCAGGCGCTTGCGCAGCGTATCAATCTCACAGCGGAGCAGTTCGACCTTCTGCGTCTCGGGATCGAACATTTCGCTGCAGGGCGTGCCATAGGGCACGAAGCTCTTGTCGCTCCGCCCCCCTTCGACCATCGTCGCGCGCGCCGGGATACCAACCATCACCGCGCCGGGCACAACATCCTTGGTGACGACGGCATTCGCCCCCACCCGCGCGCCCACGCCAATGGTGATCGGCCCCAGCACCTGCGCACCCGATCCAATAATGACATTATCGAGCAGGGTCGGGTGCCGCTTGCCCGCGACGCCATTGTCCGGGCTGGTGCCGCCCAGCGTCACGCACTGGTAAATGGTAACATTGTCGCCAATCTCGACGGTTTCCCCGATCACCGTAAAGCCATGATCAATAAAGAAATTGCGCCCAATTTTTGCCCCAGGGTGGATGTCGATCGCCGTCAGGAATCGCGACAGGTGATTGACGAGACGCGCCAGAAAAAACAGATCGGCCCGAAACAAGGCGTGTGCAACCTTGTGCAAGCCAAGCGCCAGCACGCCGGGATAAAGCAAGATTTCCCAGCGTGATCGCGGCGCGGGATCGCGCAGCTTGATCGAATCGAGATAGGCTGTCAGGCGCTCGAACATGAGCCGGGTCCTCTTTTGAACTCGCGCCTATTTAGGCACTCCCCCGGACGAATTCCATAACCGCTTCGTCGCAGCATTTAGTCGAATAAATCCTATCTATCTTGTAGGGTATAATGTCGCTGCCTATTCTTCCTATATCCAAGGGAAGGCGGCCGGCGTGTTTGACGTTTCTCTGATTGATTTCAATACCATCCTCCCCTTCATCCTGGCCGGATTCGCTGCGCAAGTTATCGATGGCGCGCTGGGCATGGCCTTTGGCGTGATCTCCAGCACGCTGCTCGTCACCGTGCTCGGCGTGTCGCCCGCGCTTGCCTCGGCAAGCGTTCATGCGGTCGAGACCTTTACGACGGCAGCTTCCGGCGCCAGCCATATCTATAACCGCAATGTCGATTGGAAACTGTTCAGACGGCTCGTTATTCCGGGCATGATCGGCGGTGCGCTGGGGGCTTATGTGCTGAGCAGCATCGATGCATCGGTCGCGAAGCCGTTCGTCATGGCCTATCTGGCCGCGATCGGCCTTTATCTGCTGTATCGCGCCTGGCGCGGGCAGACCGAACCGCGCAAGCCCCGGTTTGTCGCACCGATTGGCCTGATTGGCGGATTTCTGGATGCGGCGGGCGGTGGCGGCTGGGGGCCGGTGGTGACGTCAAACCTGCTGGTTCAAGGCGCGGCGCCGCGCACCACAATCGGCACGGTCAACACATCCGAATTTTTCCTGACCGCAACAATTTCGGCAACCTTCATTGCCACGATGGGTTTTGCGGCATTCACGGTTGCCACGCTTGGAATCCTGATCGGTGGGCTCGTCGCTGCGCCATTCGGGGCTGTGCTTGCCAAGCGCATCCCCGCGCGGGCGCTGATGGTGATGGTCGGCATGCTGCTGACCATCACCAGTGTCTACACGATCTGGAAGGCGCTGAGCTGATCCCGGGCCGCTCCCCCCGCCAAGGGTCAGTTCAGCGCCGCATGGATCGAAGCAACCGCCTTCATCACTGATGCATAGCGAACGGCATGCTGGATCGTCTCGGCATTCACGCCAGCCTTTTTCAGCACCTGCTCATGGCTGTCGATGCACATCCCGCAGCCGTTCATCGCTGAGACCGCCAGGCAGAACAGCTCGAAATCGGCCTTGTCGATGCCCGGCGCGCCGATCACGTTCATCCGCAACTTGGCGGGCATGTTCAGATATTCCTTATTCCCGGCCAAATGCGTGAAGCGGTAATAAACATTGTTCATCGCCATCACGGCCGCCGCCGCGCGCGCAGCGGTGGCTGCTTCCGCACTCAGCTTGCCCACGCATTCGGCTTCAACGGCATCGACCAGGGGCTTATAGGCGGAACCATGCGCGCAGCTCAGCAGCAGACCATATTTGCGCTGGTCGGGCAGCGCCTGTTCGTTGAGCAATGATGACACGTTGAGCCGGATGTCCTTGGCGAAGTCAGGCAGCGCGCCCGAAAATTCCTTGAGCGACATGGTCGATCAATCTCCTGAAAACGAGTCACCCCGGCGCTGGCCGGGGTGACGAGAAAGCGAGCGGGACTTCGCCCGCCCCACTGGTTGGTTAGGCGGCGAGCTGGAGGACGTCGTCGCCCTTGTTCCAGTTGCACGGGCACAGCTCATCGGTCTGCAGCGCATCAAGCACGCGCAGCGTTTCCTGCGGGTTACGGCCCACATTCAGGCCGTTGACCTGCACCGCTTGGATGACATTGTCCGGATCGATGATGAAGGTCGCGCGGTAAGCGACATGCTCATTGGCATCAAGAATGCCGAGCGCCGAGGCCAGCACCGCGCCATTATCCGCCAGCCAGGGGAAATCGGCAGCCGCCAGATCAGGATCCGACTTCCGCCACGCGAGATGGACATGCGCGGTATCGGTCGATGCGCCGATCAGCACGGCATCACGATCAGCGAAATCATCCTTCAGCGCGGCATAGCCGATGATCTCGGTCGGGCAGACAAAGGTGAAATCTTTTGGCCAGTAAAACAGGATCTTCCACTTGCCGGGGAAGCTATCCTGGCTGAGCGTTTCGCCGGCGGGGAGGGCATGGATACCCTGCTGAACGGGAACGGTGAAATCGGGCAGCGTATCGCCAACGGTCAACATGGATAGGGACTCCTTTAGATGAATTCGGAGCCAGCCAGGTCCTCTCGCGTCCACGGGGCGTGCGCCGCCCTCTCTTCTCGATCTGCCCATATAAGGCTGTTATTTAACGATCCAACAGGTTATTTGTTCCGTATTGATCGACTGGAACGATAAATGGCGACCTATCTGCCAACGCTCAAGCAACTGCAATATCTTGTGTCCTTGCAGGAACATGGGCATTTCGGGCGCGCGGCGGAGGCATGTTTTGTTACACAATCAACGCTGTCGGCTGGCCTGCGTGAACTGGAAACGCTGATTGGCGTCACCCTGGTTGAACGCACCCGTCGGGTCGTCCGCTTTACGCCCCTGGGCGATCGGATAGCCGAAAAGGCGCGACGCGTGCTGCGCGAAGCCGATGAGTTGGGTGATCTGGTGCGCGCGGCCGGGCGGCCGCTATCGGGTGACATGCGGATGAGCGTGATCCCGACGATAGCGCCCTTCATGCTGCCGCGCATCCTGCCAAGATTGCGCACCGACTATCCCGACCTGAAACTCTATCTGCGCGAAGAGCCCAGCGGTGTCGCGTGTGAGGGGCTGCATAATGGCCGCACCGATTGCGTGCTGCTGGCATTGCCCTATGCCTGCGGAGAGGTTTCGGTGCAGCCCTTGTTCGATGACCGCTTGTTCGTGGCGTTTCCGGACGGCGAATACACCCCCTGCCCCGCCAGCATCCTTGCCGCTGACATCGACGAACATCGCCTGTTGCTGCTTGAAGACGGGCATTGCCTGAAAGATCATGCGCTATCGGCCTGCAACCGGCCTGAACTCCGCGCAGAGGCCACGATGCTGGGCACGTCGCTGCATACGATCGTCCAGATGGTCGATAATGGGCTGGGGGTAACCATGCTGCCGGAAATGGCGATCACGGCAGGTATTTTGGAGCACACCAATATTGCCGCCCGGCCACTGGAGGCGGACAATGCGATCCGCCGCATCGCGCTCGTCTGGCGACGCGCATCCCCGCGCGAAAAGGATTTTCTGCTGCTGTCGCAAGTGCTCGCCGATGCGCAATCGCTGCCACGTTGAAGCGCGCCGGATTGGCGCTGCCGTTTTAGCTGCCGCATTGATTGCCATTGGCTGCAGCGTCGATGCTGGTGCACAGCAGCGCGATGCCATGATCGCGGTTGGCAACCCCGCGCCGATGTCGACGCCCGGCATTGGCAGCACCAACATGCAGGCGAACAAGAAAATCGCCGAAAATGTCGCTGCCGCACCGAATTTGTCGGCGCTTTTCGCTGCCGTGCAAGCCGCCGGCCTGATCGATACGCTGATCAACCCCGGGCCTTTGACGCTATTCGCGCCAACCAATGCCGCCTTTGCCCGCCTCGCACCCGGCACGGTGGAGATGCTGCTGAAACCCGAGAACAAGGCAGCGCTGGTCAGAATATTGCGCTACCATATCGTGCCCGGCGCGATCACCACCGAGCAGATCCGCGAACGGGTAAAGGCTGGCGGCGGCAAGGCGCGCTACACCAGCATCGACGGCGAGCCGCTGGTGATCCAAATCATCCATGACGCAATCAGCATCACCGACGCCAACGGCAACAAAAGCTATATCGAAACCGCCAATCTCCGCCAGGCCAATGGCGTGGTGCATATCGTCGGCGGCGCATTGATCCCCAAGCTGGATTGAGTGACCCGCAAATTTGGCGACCAAGCAATCAGGCCAACGGTGATCCCTACCCAGCCCGCCAACGATCAGCCGCCACATCATCGCTTGCACGCGGCTCCACCCAGCGGGCGTCGCTGCCGCGCAACTCGCGCTTCCAGAACGGCGCGTCGGCCTTCAGCCGATCGATCAGGAAGGCGCAGGCTTCAAGCGCAGCACCGCGATGGGCGGCGGCGGTGCCGACAAATACAACCCGGTCGCCGGGCACCATCGGCCCGACCCGGTGGATGATCTCGACAGCAATGAGCGACCAGCGCGCGCTCGCTTCGACAGCAAGAGCTTCCAGCGCTGCTTCGGTTGCCCCCGGATAATGCTCTAGTTCCAGCACGGAAACGCCATCATCGCCGCGCACCAGGCCGGTGAAACTCGCCACCGCGCCCGCCCCCGGTGCCTCAAGCCCAGCAAGCGCTGCCGCCGTATCGATCGGCTCGGCCTGGACGCGAACCGCCATCATCCGCCCGTCACCGGTGGGAAAATGGCGATTTCGCGGGCCCCTTCGATCAGCGCGTCGAGCGGACCGAAGCGCTGATCGATCGCCGCCCGCAACCGCGCGCGATCGGCAAAGGCGGCGGCATGGCCGGCGCTTCGGCCGGCCAGCCAATCGATCAGATCGGCCACCGTCGCCAGGCCTTCGGGCGGCGAGACGCTTTCATGGCCACAGCCAATCTGTTCGCGGACCCAGGCGAAATAGAGCATCTCGACCGCCATCGCCGTCAATCCATATGCTTCAGGCCGACGCGCAGATAATCCCAGCCGGTGATCACCGTCAGCCCGGCCGCCAGCCAAAGTGCCGACAGACTAGCCAGCTTGATCCAGGCCGCCGCCGGCAACGCCCCGGCCAGGATCAGCCCGCCAAAGGCGATGATCTGCAGCGCGGTCTTCCATTTGGCGAGCTGCGATACCGGCACCGAGACGCGGAGCTGCGCCAAAAACTCCCGCAAGCCAGAGACCGCAATCTCGCGCAGCAGGATGACGAGTGCTGCAACCTTGTGCAGCCCAGCGATATCGCCCGTCCCCACCAGCAGCAGGATAACCGCGGCGATCATGATCTTGTCGGCAATCGGGTCCAAAAATATGCCAAGCTTGGATACGGTGCCCTGCGCGCGCGCCAGATAGCCATCGAAATAATCGGTGATGCCCATCAGGCAGTACAGGCCGAAGCCGATCGCATAGCCAAGCCGCCAATCGGGCCACCACAACAGGGCAGCGAGCAACGGCACGGCAAGGATCCGCGACAGGGTCAACAAATTGGGCAAGGTCAACATTGCGGGCCGCTCTACGCCTGTCATGGGCCGACGCAAACCCCACCCGGCGGGCGCATGTACATTATCCGATTGCCGGTTTCCGCGCCGCTCGGCTATGGCCTTGTCACAGTCTTGCCATTTTGAGGTACGGTTTTTCCATGTTGAATGCGCTCGGGCTCCTGAAGAAGCGCAGATTTCTGCCCCTTTTTGTCACTCAGTTCCTCGGCGCCTTCAACGACAATCTGTTCAAGACCTCGATGGTGCTGTTCGCGACCTACCAGATTTATAACGATCCCAAGATCGAGCAAAATTTCAACGCGATTGCGACAGCGATCGGCATTTTGCCGTTTTTCCTGCTCTCGGCGTTGTCCGGCCAGCTCGCCGATACGCACGACAAGGCAAAGATTATCCGGATCGTGAAGACCGCCGAAATTTTGATCATGATCGTCGGTTCAGCGGGCCTGTTGCTGGCGCATGGCGGCTATGCCACCCCCGGCCTGGCGCTGATGCTCATCGCCGTGCTGGGGCTTGGCATTCATTCGGCGTTTTTCGGGCCGATCAAATATGCCATTCTGCCCCAGCATCTGCACGAAGACGAAGTGCTGGGCGGCACCGGCCTGGTCGAATCCGCGACCTATCTGGCGATCCTGGCCGGCACGATCGTGGCGGGCTTGCTCGCGGCCCAACCGGCAGAGTGGACGGTGATCACGGTACTTGTCGTGGCGCTGATCGGGTGGGTTACGGCGCTGTTCGTGCCAGCGGCGCTTCGCGCCGGGCCAGAGCTAAAAATCAACTACAATCCCTTTACCTCATCCTGGCGCGTGATCAGCGCGACGATGCATATCCCGCGCCTGTTCATGACGATTTGCGCGATCAGCTTTTTCTGGTCGATGGGGGCGGTGCTGATCATCATCTTCCCGCCGCTGGTCAAAAATGTGCTCACCTCTGATGAGGCTGTTTCAACCTTTGTGATTGCGCTGTTCTCGGTTGGTGTCGCGGTTGGCTCGGTCGCGATCAACGCGCTGCTCAAGGGACATACCTCAGCGCGCTATGCTCCAGCGTCGGTGTTGGCGATGGGCGCATGCGTCGTGATCTTCTCCTTACTGTGCCGCAGCTGGCCAGCCGCCCCGGCCGGTACATTGTATGATTTGCACAGTTTCATGCAGTTGCCGCGCGGCATCGCTGTGGTCGCTGCGTTGATCGCGATTGCTGTAACCGGCGGCATGTTCGTGGTGCCGCTCTATGCCTTTTTGACGACGACCGTCACCAAGGATCAGACCGCGCGGACCGTCGCTGCTAATAATGTCGTCAATGCCGGCGCCATGGTGCTGGGCGCCGTTGGTGTGCAGGGGTTAGCGCTTGCCGGTGTCGGCCCTAGCGACATGCTGTTCGTGGTCGCGGTGATGTGCCCGATATCGGCATGGCTGGGCTATAAACTGCACCTGCTCTGTGACGACATCCCGGCGACCTGACGCCTGCCAGGCCAGCTCCAGGCGATAACGCCTATAAAATCAGCGTATAGATGCAGATGAAGAATGCCGTGAAGCTGAGCGCAAACAGCTTCAGCTCATCCTCCCCCTTTGCCGCAGCAGCCAGCGCCTTGGGCGCAGAACGCTTGGTTCCCACCATCCGGCGGATCGGGTGGCCATGGGCCGGGGCGGATGCGATTGATCTGAATGCCATGCGCTGAAGTTAACGCGATGTTTACGATTATTGCCAGCATTCAAGATGGTTAAGCAGTGTTACGCTTTGGTACAGCGGCAGCGGCAATGCTGCCTGCGATGTAAAGAAGTATTGCTTGATTCGCTTTGGGAACCGCACTCCGTTGACGCTCCGGAACGCTCCCCCTACTTCTGTTCGATGAAACTAGGCGATCTTGTATGACGGCCCCAACCATTTTGCTGGTTGAAGATGACCCAGCGCTTCGCACGCTAACCACCCGAGCGCTGCAGGAAAACGGCTATACCGTCCGCCCTGCGGCTGCCGCGCCCGAAATGTGGTTGGCCTTTGATCAAGGGCCGGTTGATCTCGTGCTGCTCGATATCATGCTGCCCGGCACCAACGGCATCGATCTTTGCCGGTCGCTGCGCCAGCAAAGTGATGTGCCAATCATTTTCATCAGCGCCAGGGGGAGTGAGACCGACCGGGTCGTCGGCCTTGAGCTGGGTGCGGACGATTACATCGCTAAACCCTTTGGGACGCGAGAGCTCGTCGCGCGCGTCCGCGCGGTGCTGCGCCGTCCGGCGCTTGACCGGGGCAAGGGCGATGGCGAAGCCAAAACCATTGTTTTTGATGGGTGGGTGGTTGATCTGCCCCGCCGCGAATTGCGCTCACCCAGCGGTGCCAGCGTCGATCTGACCGGCGCAGAGTTCGATCTGCTGGTAACATTGCTTGATCACGCCCAGCGCGTGATCGCTCGTGATCGGCTGATCGAATTGTCGCGGACCCGGCTTGGCGACAGTTCGGATCGCAGCATCGACGTGTTGATCAGCCGGTTGCGCCGCAAGCTTTCCAGCGCCGGTCGTGATGCGCCGATCATCACGGTGCGCGGGATTGGGTATATGCTGAACGTCCCTGTCGAGCGTCGTTGATCAAGTTCGTCCGTCCATCGCCCGGGGTCCTTGGGCAGATTGTGGCGATCCTGCTGCTGACGGTGATTATCGAATTCGGCATCAGCACAATCCTTTACGAACGCGACAGCCAATTTTCGGTGCGCGACGACGAAGCGCGCCGCATTGCCGAACATCTGGCGATCACCCAGCAACTGGTGTCCGCAGCGCCCGTCGCCCAACGGCCGCAGCTTGCGGCATCGCTCAGCACCGGCCATTATCTGGTCCAGTGGCAGACTACACAGCACCCGCCGCCGCCATCGGCAACGGCGCTCGCGGGGATGACGAAGCAAATCGTGGCCTGGGAACCGACGCTAGGCAGCACTGACCTGCGGATTTGGCTCGAATCGCCAGGCCGCAAATCCGTGGTCACGGGCGGGCTTCACCTCGCCGACCATAGCTGGCTGTATTTCCGCACCCAGGAACCTGTCGCCAATGTGCGCGTCATTACCGAACGGGTCCTGCTCGCGCTGGCACCAGCAATTGCCCTGGTGCTGATGGCCGGTTTGCTGATGCAACGGACATTGCAACCGCTGCGCCGGTTGGCAGCCGCCGCCGACCAAACCGGCAGCGGCGTTGAAGTCTATGTCAAGGAAGAAGGGCCAACCGATGTCGCGCAGGTGATTCGCGCCTTTAATGGCATGCAAAGCCGAATTCACGGGCTAATCAACGATCGCACTCAGGCGCTGTTCGCGGTCGGTCATGATCTGCGGACGCCGCTTTCCCGGCTTAAGCTGCGCGCTGATAGCGTTCAGGAGCAACAGGTACGCGACGCGATCCGCGAAGATATTGATGAAATGGAAGCGATGGTTTCATCGTTGCTCGCCTATTTGGGCGGCGACGAGGATCCAGAAACGCCAACCCGCGTCGACCTTGCGGTAAAATGCGCGACTATTGCCGATGATGCGACCGATCATGGCGCCAATGTCAGCTATGTCGGCCCTGATCATCTTGAAGTGATGATCCGTCGATCGGCGGTAAAGCGCGCCATCACCAATCTTGTCGACAATGGCCTGCACCACGGATCATCGGTGATCCTGACGCTGCAAGACGATGGCGATTCGATCCGCCTCTATGTCGAAGATGACGGACCCGGCATCCCGCCCGACAAGCTGGCGGATGTCCTCAAACCCTTTGTCAGGCTCGACACCGCCCGCCAGCGCGACACCGTCGGCTTTGGCCTCGGGCTATCAATCGTCTCGCGCGCCGTTGAGGATGAGGGCGGGACGATGACGCTATCGAACCGCGCCGAAGGCGGGCTGCGCGCAGAAATCTACCTCCCCATGGCCAAGGCGGTTACGCGGGCGCAGCCAGCGTCTTCAAGGCGATCAGCGGATCGGCCAGCTGGATCGGATCGGGTGACAGGCCCGTCGTAATGCCAGCAACCACCAACGCCCGCCCCGCGACATAATCCTTGATCATGTTGACGCAATCCAGCGCGATCACATGCCCATCACGCAGATAGATGACCGAGAAGCTGCGCGTGGCGGGGTCCCCACGCACCAGCACATGATCATAGCCCGTCGACAGACCGACCGTCTGCAACTTCAGATCATATTGGTTGGACCAGAACCACGGCACTGAGTCATAGCCATCAGCACCGCCCATGATCGTCTTGGCGGCAATTGTTGCCTGATCATTAGCATTTTGGACCGATTCCAGTCGGATCACCGCGCCCCCGGCGAAGCGATTGGCATGGGCCGCGCAATCGCCAATCGCAAAGATATCGGGCAGGCTGGTGCGGCACTGCGCATCGACCAGCACACCATTGCCCCCCGCAGCTCCTGCCGCAAGCAACGGCGCGACCGCGGGAATGATGCCGATCCCCACCACCACCATATCGCAACCGAGCAGCTCGCCGTCCGTTAGCCGGACGCCAATTGCCCGGCCGTTCGCGCTCTCGATCGCCTCGACCATGGCACTCAACCGCACATCGACGCCGTGCGCACGGTGTTCGGCTTCGAAAAAGCGCGACAGCGGTTCCCCGGCGACACGGGCCAGCACGCGATCAAGCGCTTCGACCACCGTTACCTGCTTGCCGAGCTTGCTGAGCACTGCCGCCGCTTCAAGACCGATATAGCCGCCGCCAATGACGACGACCCGGCTGACCGACGCCAATTCAGCGATCTGCTGATCCACATCAGCGCGACTGCGGACATAATGGACGCCCGCCACCTCTGCCCCCGGACAAGTCAGTCTTCGCGGCGCGCCGCCGGTCGCCCAGATGAGCGTGCGATAGCCCAATGATTGGCCATCCTCGGTCGTGACCCGATGCTCCTCCGGCAACACAGCGTTGACTCGCATGCCCAGCCGAAAATCGATCTGCCGTTCGGACCAGAACGCCGCTGGGCGGATCAGCAAGCGTTCAAAGGGCTTGTCGCCAGCCAAATAATCTTTCGACAGCGGCGGCCGTTCATAGGGCAGTTCGGGCTCTTCGCCGATAATCACGATCGAACCGGTAAAGCCCTGCTGCCTCAGCGCAATCGCCGCCTGCGCGCCGCCATGCCCTGCCCCGACGATGACTATATCTGCCTGATCCACACCGCATCCTCTACCAACTGTTCTGCCGCTATCCTTGGTTGGACGGCGGATCGCAAGCCGCGCTAGGCGACCAGCCCAATGTCCCGCCAATGATCGGCGAGCACGCCGAGCATCGCCGGCATGGCCGCAAATTGCTTTGGCCGAACAAACCGAAATACCCCGATCTGCCCGGCAATCGCCGCACTCGCCTGGAGATAGCTGGATTTACGCCCCATGCGTTGCATCAGCACCGGGCGATAGGCATTAGCAACCAGCAGCGCGGTACGATCGGCCAGATTGGGAATCTTGACCTCGATTGCCGCCCCGGAATCGCTTTCGGACAAATGATAAATTGCGCCGATCGGCAGGGCGTCGTCGCTCCGCTGGGCGGGATCGACATAAAATTTGTTGGGATTGATCGGCACCGCGCCCTGCCGTCGCCCATCCAGTGCCAGCGCCGCGATCGAGGGCGTCCATAATTTCAATTGGCGCCCATCGGGTCGAAGCATCGGCCGCGATGCCGCATCCAGGGCAATCGCGCATTGATCGTCGGACAGCAGCGGATACCCCTGTTCAGCAAACGCCGCGGCGAGCGTCGATTTACCGGCGCCCGATCGCCCGCAAAACAGCACGGCGCACCCGCCAACCGCAATCGCGCTGGCATGCAGAACGATGTCGCCCCGCTGATGGAGCAGCACCGCAAAGACCGTACCGACCAGGAACATCGTCAGTTCTTCCGGCGTGGCACCGGGCTCCGCAGCATAATGGATCATGCTGCCGCCTTCGATCAGGAAGCGCCCAATGCCGGGACGCAGCGACAACGCCTGGGTCGCGCCAAGTTGCAATCGCGGCCGCAGTAGCACGGGATCAGGGAGCATGGTTGGCACGACGCCGGCCGCGATGGTCACATTGGGCGGCGCATCGCTTGCCAGTCGGCGCAACCCGGGCAGGGCAAGATCGCTTTGAACAGTTAATCCCGAAACACGGTATCGATAGACCGGCGGTCGATCGCCAGGTTCAGCCATGGTCACGCAGGCGCAAGGCCAGCAAAGCGCCAGGGCAGGATATCCCCGGCATGAAAGGGCACCAGATTGCCCGCATCGGGCGTGGCGATGATCGCGGGGACCGCCACCGGCGCGCGTTCCAGCACGATCCGTTCATCGCTGAGCGGAAGCCCATAGAAGCGCGGTCCATGCTCGGCGGCGAAACCCTCCAGCCGATCGATTGCGCCCTCCTCCTCAAAGGTCGCAGCATAGCTTTCGATCGCAAAAGCGGCGTTGAACAAACCAGCGCAGCCACAGGCCGATTCCTTGCGGCCAACCTCATGCGGCGCCGAATCCGTGCCCAGGAAAAACTTCGGCGAGCCCGAAACCGCCGCCCGGCGCAGCGCGAGCCGGTGCCGCTCGCGCTTGGCAACCGGCAGGCAATAAAAATGCGGCCGGATGCCGCCTTCAAACATCGCGTTGCGGTTTATCCGCAAATGATGGGGCGTGATCGTCGCCGCAACCAGCGGGCCGCTGGACTCGACAAAGGCCACGGCATCGGCCGTCGTGATATGTTCAAATACTGTCTTCAATCCCGGAAAATCGGCGCTGATCCGGGAGAAAATGCGATCGATAAACACCGCTTCCCGATCGAAAATGTCGACAGCAGGATCGGTCACTTCGCCGTGCAGCAACAGCGGCATGCCGATTTTCTGCATCCGCTCCAGCACCGCGCTGATCGCACTGACATCAGAGACGCCATGTTCGGCATTGGTGGTGGCATGCGCGGGATAAAGCTTGGCAGCCGCGAAAACACCCTCGGCAAAGCCGCGCTCAACCTCATCGGGATCGGTATGATCGGTGAGATAGCAGGTCATTAATGGCGTAAAGCCAAGGCCGGGATCGACCGCCGCCATAATCCGCGCCCGATAGGCCGATGCGGCTGCCCGGTCCGTCACGGGCGGGACGAGATTGGGCATCACAATCGCCCGCGCAAACTGCCGGGCGGTAAAATGTGCAACGCCCGCCAGCATCGCCTCATCGCGCAGATGAACGTGCCAGTCATCTGGCCGACGCAGGATAAGTCGATCGGGCGAAAGCGGATCAGCAGCCATCACCGCCATTTACCCGACCGTCGCGCAAAGTCCATTGCCGCCCGCACGACAAGAAGGCGGGATCCCGCAAGGGCAAACCCCTTGCGGGATCAACCGATCAGAAGCTTGCCGAAACCGAGAACACGACCTGCGGGCCGGCAATCGGGCCGCCGTCCTTGGTCGAGCTGAAATTCGGCAACAGATACGCCGATTCCGCTGACGTGATGTCCGTGTCGACATAGGCGACACCGAGCACCAATGGTCCTACCACTGCGTCAACGCCGAGTAACCAATCGACATATTTGCCGGTCGGTGCAACGCTGGTGCCGTTCGGGCCAAGCCCTGGGTTACCGTCCGAATAGCCAACATGTGCCTTGGCGGTGATTGGCGTTTTCGGGATGCCAACGCTGGCATCACCCCAGACGTAAATATTATCGTCGGACTGGCCACGGCTGAACGGCGTGTTCGAAAAATTGCCGAGCGCCCGCTGCTTGGGCGCATAAGCAAAGCCACCGAGCACAGACACTGGCCCCACCGTGCTGCTGAGCTTGACATAAGGCTCGGCAAAGTCGGTGTTGCTTGCACCGCCTGGGTACATATACCAAGTCAAACCGACATCGAGCGTCGCGCCGCCGATGGGCCGTTTGTAGCCAGCAAAAAGGTCGAGCTCGCTGTTTGAACCGCCAAAAGCGCCCCAACCAGCAAGGTTGGATGCCCAGGTCCCGGCATAGAGGCCGCTTTCATGCGTGACGGTGAAGCCGCCCTGCACGGCAAGCTCTTCGTCAGACTGGGAAACGCCGCGAAAACGATAATCTGAGACCAGCGCGATCGAGCCCGTTACGGTCAGTGCCTTGGGCGCTTCGGTTTCCTGGGCAGCAGCAGGCTGCGCGATGATCAGCATCGCTGCGGCGACAGCGCTGGCGGTGGTGAAAAGTGATAACTTCATGGGATCTCCTGTTGCCAGATTGAGGTCCCGCCTGCGTCGGCCTCGGCCTCGGCGTCACTCTCGCCGTGGAAGGCGGGTATGGATCGGATCGACCTAGAAACACTGGCGCAGATATGTGGCTCAATAATGACTTAATTGTAACAAATTGTTGATCGATCGACCATGTCAGCATTGCGTTGCAGTGCGGCATCGCTTTACTTCGGCAAGCGGCGCCCGAACCCCTCGCTGCCGCTGCACCGGCCAAGGAAATGCCGGATGCCCACCAACGGAGCACCCGGCTTAATGGCTGCAATCGATCGGGCGATCACATTCAGGCAACCCAAACCTTGTCGAGTGCCATGCAGAAGTTCTTCATGTCGGTCATCGATCCCACGGTAATCCGCGATACGGTCGGCCAGATTGGCCAGGACCGGCCAATTTCCACGCTTTGCGTGCGGAACGCCGTCTGCACTTCCTTGGCGGCTTTGGTCTTCCAGTCGATCATCACCATATTGGCATTGGTGGGCACCACCGTCAGGCCGCGCGCTTTCAGGTGATCAATCGTCATGCCCCGCGCTTGCTCCATTTCGGCCTTGCGCGCCGCGATCAGCGTCTTGGCCGTCAGGCTGGCCGTCGCGCAGGCAAGCGAGGGTAGCGGCAACGCGCCAGATTGCATGCCGCCATCATAACGCATCATTTTGGCGATATTGGCGGGGTTGGTCATGATGAAGCCCATCCGCATGCCGGCCATCCCGAAGATTTTCGAAAAGGTCCGCAGCACGATCACATCCTTGTGCGCCACGACAAAGGATGACGCGACCGGCACCCCGGCGAAATGGGTATAGGCCTCATCCACCAGGACCATCGATCCTTCGGGCTTGTTCTTGATCAGCCATTCAATGTCGGCAATCGGTGTGATGGTGCCCGTCGGATTGTTGGGCGTGCAGATATAATAAAGGCCGGCATTGGGATCAGCCGCCAGCATTGCCTTCACGTCATGGCGAAAATCAGGGGTCAGCGGCACCCGCTTGACCGGCGCGCCAATCCATTCGGCAGTACGGCCAGCGAGTTCAAAGGTCGGATCGGCCGTCACCAGGCCTTTGGTCGGCGAACAATAGCTGATCACCGCGCGCGACAAGGGATCGCTTGATCCAGGCCAGGGGGCGACATGATCATAGGGCACGCCTTCAATCGCCATCACCGCCTTGATGAAATCGCCGCGTTCGTCATGCGGCGAATAACGGTTGCTATGCGCAATCATCTTGCTGGCGGCGATCTGGCCCGGCATCAGCGGCCCGGTCCAGCATTCATTGGCACCGATGCGGGTCTTGGCGCTGGGGGCTGGGTCCGGCACACCAGCGGCGGCCCAGGCCGGGCGCCCCGTCGTCGCCGCCACCGCGCCCACGCCAAACACCGCCGCGAAACGAGCAAGGTCGCGCCGATTAAAACCGCGCGTCAACAAATCATCCTGCGCTTCGGGCGGCAGGATCAAGGCGGTCGGCTCGGTCATCACATCGGTCATCTTGATCACTCCCATTATCTGTTGGCTTTGTTGCGCATCGACGTCGGCACTACCCGGTGCCCTTTTGGTCAGTCACTCGTTTAAAGTCACATTTTCATGGCATTGCGGAACATCACAATCGCAATGAAAACAAGGTAGAGCCCGAAAATCCGCCGCAGCGGGGTTGCGGGCAGGCTATGCGCTGCCGCAACGCCGAGCGGTGCGGTCAGGATCGACATTGATGTGATCGCCGCCGTCGCTGGCACGTTGACAAAGCCAAGCGACCCCCAAGGCAGCCCGGCCTCACCAAGCCCGATCAGCACAAAGCCAATGGCACTGGGAATGGAGATCAGCGCGCCAATGCCCGACGCCGTCGCAATCGCCCGGTGAATCGATCGGCCACACAGCGTCATCACCATGATGGCAATCGTCCCGCCACCAATCCCCAACAGCGCGGAAAACGTCCCAAGGCCGCCGGCAATCGCGACGCGCGGGGCGATACCTGGCATATTATCACCAAATTTATGGTCGGCCAGGTGCGGAATTAAGAACAGCAGGGACATCAACCCAACGCCAATCGCGAAGATCATCGTCAGAATATGGCCATCAATCCGCCCCGCCAGCAGCACGCCAACGGCATCACCAATGATCAGCCAGGGTGCCCAGCTCCACAGAATCGGAAATTCTACCGCACCGCGCCGGGCATGCGAGCGCAGCGATCGGATGGAGGTGATGATGATCGTGGCGGCAGAGGTGCCGATGGCGACATGCGCAAGCTGCGCCTTATCGCCGCCAAACAGGGGCAATACCACCAGCAGCGCTGGGACGACGATGAAACCGCCGCCAATCCCGAACAGGCCCGCCGCAAAACCGGCGACCAGCCCAGCCACGATCAGCGCTGCAAACGGCACGCCCGCATTGAGCAGTAAATCAACCAAACGAGACCCCTTTGAAAAACCGGGTCTCTCCCGCGCAATGGCAGTATCACGCGACATCATATCGCGCCCCTGCCCGCCGCAAGATTGGCCATGCCCTTTTGGAATTGCAATCGCTAATGTCCAAGGCACACCGTGCGCTTCGCATCGCGCTGGGCGGCCATCCCCGCAGCGCAGATCAACAGCCATGCGCTGCGGGAATGTAACTGGCCCGGACTTGGCTAGCCACGTTCCAACAATTTCTCAAACGCTGTCAGCATTTCGTCAGGCCACGGGCGCAGCAGGATAAATCTACAACGTACCGGCAAGCAGGTTTCCGCGCTGAATGGCGCCCCTGCCGCTGGCGATGATTACGGACTACAAGCGAACAGTCGAAAGGACGGACACCGACAATGCGCCTGTTGCTGGTTGAAGATAATGCCCGTCTGGCAAGCCTGATCCGCGAGGGGCTCGACCGACAGGGCTTTGCGGTCGATTGGTGCGAAACCGTCGGTGGTGCGGAACACGCCCTGAAGATCAACGACTATGATTTGATGCTGCTCGATCTCGGCCTGCCCGATGGCGAGGGGCTTGATCTGGTGCGCGGGCTCAGGCGGCGGCACGACATGATGCCGATCCTGATCCTGACCGCGCGTGGCGGTCTCGATGATCGGGTGCTGGGGCTTGATGCCGGCGCGGACGATTATCTGGTCAAGCCGTTCCAGATTCCAGAGCTTGCCGCTCGCTGCCGGGCGCTGCTGCGCCGACCGGGGGCTTCGCTGGGCACCGAACTCAGCGTAGGCAATGTCCTGCTGCATTCGGCCGAGCGTAGCGTGAAAGTGGCGGGGCTGCCGGTCGAGGCCACACCGCGCGAGGTCGATCTGCTCGAATGCCTGTTGCGGCGGGCGGGGCATGTTGTCGCCAAGCCAGCGCTGGAAGGTGCGCTCTATTCGATGGATGCGGAGGTGACGCCAAACGCGCTGGAGGCGTGCATCTCGCGGTTGCGCAAACGGCTGACCGGGGCCAACGCAGACATCCAGATTCGCACCGTCCACGGTGTGGGCTATGCGCTGTTCGCGCCGATGACCGTTTATGGCTAAAGCGGGCCATGGACAGGGCCGGTAACAGTCGCAAAGGACCGTCGGGGCCAACGCTGTTTCGGCAGATCGCCACCCGGCTGGCCGCCTTCACCTTGCTGTTCGCGCTGCTCGATATCGGGATCGTCGTCCTCACCTATAGCCGCCAGCCCGAATCGCTGGCGCAGGAATTGCTGACGCTGGAGGCGCGCCGCGCGGAAGCTTCGGCTGACCTGACGATCGGGCCGCCGGGGGCCGAACATTGGTCAGCCCGCTATATCGATCCGGCCACGATCGCCGGGCAATCACGCCCCGGTGTGCTGATGGACTGGACCAGGCGCGAGCGCATCGCCGGAGGATTTCGCATTTCGGGCGTGCGAACGCTCGAGCGCGACGGGCGGACGCGCTGGTTGTTCATGCAGTTCGAAGGCGATGGCATCGCCCCTTATGTGCCGGTGATCTTCAACGAAATCGTCCAGCATGTGTTGCTGCCGCTGATCCCCTTGTCGCTGCTCCTGCTGCTGTTCAACATCGTTGCCGTCCGGCGCGTACTGCAACCGCTCAGGCGGGCTGAGGCCGAGGTCGATGCGCTCGATGCCGATAATGTCTTGCGACGCTTGTCCGAAGCGCCCGAGCCGCGTGAGGTCAATACGCTGGTTCGGGCGGTCAACCGCGCGCTGACTCGGCTCGATGAGACGATGGCGATCCTGCGCGGCTTCACCGCCAATGCCGCGCACGAACTGCGCACGCCGCTGTCGATCATGCAGCTGTCGCTCGATAAATTGCCGCCCAGCGCGCTTCGCGATGATCTGCAGGCCGACACCCAGCATATGGCGCGGCTGGTCGGGCAGATGCTCGATCTTGCCCAGGCCGATGCGCTCGCGGTCGAGCCCGATGTCCTGGTCGATCTCGCCGATATCGGGCGCGAGGTTGTGGCAGCGATGGCCCCCAAGGTGTTCGCAGCAGAGCGCGATTTGCGCTTCGAAAGCGTCGGCGACACCCGTGCGCTCGGCCATGCCGAGGCGATCTACCGCATTTATCGCAACCTGATCGACAACGCGCTCGCGCATGCGCCTGGCGCCACACCAATCGAGGTGACCGCCGGGCCGGGGCCGCAGCTCAGCGTGCGCGATCATGGCCCAGGCATCGCTGACGAAGACCGGCCGCACATCTTCGAACGCTTCTGGCGCAAGGACCGGCGCAAGACCGATGGCGCCGGGCTGGGGCTCGGTATCGTCCAGCGGCTGGCGCAGGCCCATGGCGGCGCCATCACAGTCGACAATGCACCCGGTGGCGGTGCGCTATTCCGCGTGACCTTCGCCGCACCTGACGAGGATCGATAGCCGCCCCTGTCAGGTCTGTGTCAGGACTTTGGTCGAAGCATTTGCCTCCACGGAGGTGACCATGCCCGATCTTTCGATTTCCCCGCTGCCCATCACCGCCCCCACCACTGCCGCTACTGTTCGAGTCTGGGATATCCCGGTGCGCGTCTTTCACTGGGCGCTGGTCGTGACCATTTTGGTGGCGTTTCTGTCGTCGGAGGAAGGCAGCGCGCTTGCCCCCTGGCATATTCCGGCCGGCTGGATTGCGGCGCTGCTGATTACCTTCCGCCTGGTATGGGGCTTTGTCAGCGGCGAGCATGCACGCTTTGCTGATTTCCTGAAGCCGGGCGAGATTGCCCATCATGTCGGCGGGTTGTTTTCGGGCAAACCCGAACGGGCGATTGGCCATAATGCGCTTGGCGGGGTGGCAATCATCGCGCTGCTCGGCACGGTCGGCGGCATCATCTATACCGGCGCGACGATCCAGGGCGAAGCCGAAGGCGGCCTGCACGAGACATTGGCGAATGTGTTGATCGGCCTGATCGCGCTGCACGTGATTGCGGTGATCGCAATGTCACTGTTGACCAAGGATAACCTGATCCGCGCCTTCATCACGGGTCGCAAGCGCGCAGACCTCCACCCCGGCGTTGTTGATGCGCGGTCGCCCACGCCGCTCGGGCTTCCCATCGCGACGGTTGCGATTGGTGCCGCTGCCTATGGCATCACGCTGGTCGATCCGGTCGCATTCTCGCCCGGCGCGCATGCCGAAGCGGGCGAGAATGGCGGTGGCGAAGCGGGCGAAGGCGCGGGCGACAATGACTAGGCGTCTGCTCCAGCCCGAGCGCAGACGCGAATGACCGCGCTCGCGCTCGCCGGCTATATCTGCGCTGCGCTTGCGGTGCAGGTAATTGCGGCGATCATCTTCGCAGCATTCCGTCCCCGGCCTGCTTCGGTTCAGGCCGCGCCGACCCGCGCCGTGCCCAACGCCGCCTGGGCTGGCCTGCGCGCGTTTCGGGTGCGATCGCGCGATGATGAGGACGACGCGATCAGCCAAAGCTCCTTTTACCTGGAGCCAGTCGATGGCCGCCCGCTCGCGCCGTACCGGGGCGGCCAGTTCCTGACGCTTCACCTCGAACTGCCCGACGCGCGCGGTACAATCGGCACCGTCACGCGCTGTTATTCGCTGTCCGATCGCCCCGACAAACTGGCCTATCGCATCACCATCAAGCGTATCCCCGCGCCCGCTGATCACCCCGACCTGCCGCCGGGCCGCGTCTCCAGCTATTTCCAAGACCATGTGGCCGCAGGCACGATCCTTCAGCTGCGCGCGCCCGCGGGCGGCTTTGTCCTCGACGACGACGCCAGCATTCTCGCCGTGCTGATCGCGGGCGGCATCGGCATCACCCCGCTGTTCGCGATGGCGCGCGCAGCGCTTGCCGCACAGCCCGACCGCGCGATCCACCTGTTTTATGGCGTTCGCGATAGCCGGGAACTGGTGTTCGAAGCCGATCTGCTGGCGATGGTGGACCAGCACCCCAATTTCCACCTGACCATCGTCCAGAGCGCGCCCTTGCCGCTCGAACCCAAGGGCGATCGCTACCATGCGATCGGCTTCATCGATGTCGCGTTGCTGCGGCGCATCCTGCCGCACGGCAACCAGCATTTCTATGTTTGCGGGCCGCCGCCGATGATGGCGAGCCTGGTCCCGGCGCTGCGCGCATGGGGCGTGGCGAGTGATGCGGTGCACTATGAAGCGTTCGGCCCGGCATCGATTGAATCGGCTGAGGACGTCGCGCCCACCCCGCTCGCCACACCGCTGGAAATCCGTTTCACGCGGTCCGGGCGGACGCTCAGCTGGACCGGCGAGGAAACCAATTTGCTCGATTTTGCCGAACGTAATGGCGTCGCCGTCCTCTCTGGCTGTCGCTCCGGGAGTTGCGGAAGCTGCGACACCGCGGTGACCTCGGGCGAGGTGCGCTACCCCCAGCCGCCGTCCTTTGACGTCGCAAAGGGCCATTGCCTGTTGTGCGTCGGCGCGCCGGTCGGCGATCTGGTGCTCAACGCATGACCGGCATCCGCGCCAGCCTGATGCAACGGGATGTGATTCCCTTTTACCTGTCGCTCGCCGCGCTTGCCGGTGCGGCGCTCGCGCTCGACGCCGGGCTGCATTTGGCCAATGCCGTCTGGATCGGGCGCTATCTGGGCATTCCCGGCGTCCTGCTCATCCTCGCCTCGTCGGGCTATTCGATGCGGAAGCGCAAGCTGATCAAATCGGGCAAACCGGCCGATCTGCTCTACTGGCATGAACGGCTCGCCTGGGCCGGATCGCTGCTGATCCTCGTCCATGCCGGCATCCATTTCAATGCGATCCTCGCCTGGCTGGCGGTGGGGGCGATGCTGATCAACATCGCCAGCGGGCTGACCGGCAAATATCTGCTCGGCCGATCGCGCCAACGGCTGGAGGCGACCCGCACCCGGCTGCGCGCGCGCGGCCTTTCGCCCGAGCAGCTCGAAGAGCGGACCTATTGGGACAGCCTGACCTTTGACGTGGTCAAGTCGTGGCGCGTCGTCCATCTGCCGATCACACTGGCGTTCAGCGTGCTCGCGCTGGCGCATATCATCGCGATCTTCCTGTTCTGGGGGTGGCAATGATCCGCCGCTGGGCGCTTTGGCTGATCGCCGCCAATCTGTGCGGGCTGATCGCGCTTGCCTTTATCTTTCCGCAACAGATGGTCGCGCCCGGTCCGCTGATCCCAGCGCATGCGGGCTTTGCGAGCAATTGCTTCGCCTGCCATGCGCCCTTCAGGGGCGTATCGGTTCAGCGCTGTACCGCCTGCCACACGCTGGCCGAGATCGGCATCCGCACCACGACGGGCAGATTAATGCGCAAGGACGGCGACGCCGTAGCCTTTCACCAGTCGTTGACCGAACCCAACTGCCTGGCCTGTCACAGCGACCATAGCGGGCCCAAATTGGTCAAGGCGACAAAGCAACGCTTCGCGCACACGCTGTTGCGGCCCGAGGTGCGCGACCAGTGTGCCACCTGCCACCGCGCACCGAAAACGCCGCTTCATGCGCAGGCGGGCACCAACTGCGCGGCCTGCCATACCCAGGCCGGATGGAAACCCGCCACCTTCGACCATAGCCGCTATTTCGCGCTGATCGGTCCGCACAAGACCACCTGCGCGACGTGCCACACAGACGGCAATTTCACCCGCTACACGTGTTACAGCTGTCACGAGCACAGCCCTGCCCGGATCAACGCCATCCACGCCGAGGAAGGTATCCGCGACATCGCCAATTGCATCCGTTGCCATCGCGGCGGTTCGGGCGAGGGCGGCGAGGGTCGCGAAGGGGGCGAACGTGGCGGCGACGACTGACCCCCATCGCTGCGGCCTGTCTTTAGCCGAAGCAGCAGCCCGGTTGGCAGCCGATGGGCCCAATGAATTGCCAAAGACCGGGCGACGATCGGTCTGGCGCATTGCGGTCGAGGTGTTGCGCGAGCCGATGCTGGCGCTGCTGCTGGCGGGCGGCACCGCCTATCTGCTGCTCGGTGATTTGACTGAGGCGCTGATCCTGCTGGGGTTTGCGACTTTCTCAGTCGTCGTGACGGTCGTGCAGGAAGCGCGCACCGAACATGTGCTGGAGGCGCTGCGCGATCTGTCCGCGCCGCGCGCTTTGGTGATCCGCGATGGCACTCGGCTGCACGTGCCGGGGCGAGAGGTCGTGAACGGCGACCTGATCGTCCTGGAACAGGGCGATCGGATTGCCGCCGACGCGCTGCTGGTCGAGGCCGGTGACCTCCAGGCCGATGAGTCGCTGCTGACCGGGGAATCGCTACCGGTCGGCAAAATCGTCGCTGCGGGTAACGATGACGGCGCGCACCGCCCCGGCGGCGATGGCCTGCCCTATGTCTATTCGGGCTCACTTGTCACCCGCGGCAGCGGCATTGCCCGCGTGCAAGCGACAGGGCCACGCAGCGAAATCGGTCGGATCGGGCAATCGCTGGCAACGCTTGACACCGAAGCGCCGCGCCTGCGCCGCGAAACGACGCGGATCGTGACGTGGTGTGCGGCGGGCGGGACGGCGGTCGCGTTGCTCGTGGTGCTGCTCTACGGGCTGCTCCGCGGTGGCTGGATCGAGGCAGTGCTGGCCGGCATCGCCATCGGCATGTCGATGCTGCCCGAAGAATTTCCGGTGGTGCTGACGGTGTTCCTGGCGATGGGCGCGTGGCGGATCGGCAAGGTCGGCGTGCTCACGCGCCGCGCCGCTGCGATCGAGACTCTGGGCTCGGCGACCGTGCTGTGCACCGACAAGACGGGGACACTGACCGAGAACCGCATGTCGCTGGCCGAGCTGTGGTTGCCATCGGGGGAAACTTTGGCGGTCGGCGCTGATATCGCCACCCCCGCAGCGTGGCACAGGCTGATCGAAACCGCCGCGCTCGCCAGCGCTGCGCTGCCAAGCGATCCGATGGAAATCGCCTTGCAAGAGGCCCGCGCGGCCATTCCCGCGATTACCGCCACCGATGGCACGCTGGTGCATGCCTATGCGCTGCGCTCAGAACTGCTGGCGATGTCCAACATCTGGCAAAATGGCGACACGCTGACCATGGCCACCAAGGGCGCGCCCGAGGCAATTGCCGACCTTTGCCAACTCGCCGCGCCCGACCGCGCCGCGATGACCGCCGCAGTGGAAGCGATGGCTGGGCGTGGCATCCGGGTTCTGGCGGTCGCCACCGCGACGCCACCCGATAGAAACTGGCGGGAAAGCCAATTCGATTATGATTATGTGCTGGCCGGGCTGGTCGGCCTCGCCGATCCGCTGCGCGCCAGCGTTCCCGCCGCCGTTGCCGAATGCCGCAGCGCTGGCATCCGCGTCGTGATGATCACCGGCGATTATGCCGCCACCGCGCGATCGATCGCGACTCAGGCGGGGATTGCCGATGGCGAAGTGCTGACCGGCACGGCACTCGACGCGCTCGATGATGCAGCGTTGGCCGGTCGGCTCAAGGCAGTCACCGTCTTCGCGCGCATTATGCCCGAACAAAAATTGCGGATCGTGCAAGCCTATAAGGCGCTGGGCGAGATCGTCGCGATGACCGGCGACGGGGTCAACGACGCGCCGTCGCTGAAAGCCGCGCATATCGGCGTGGCGATGGGCAAACGTGGCACTGATGTCGCCCGCGAAGCTGCCGCAATCGTGCTGCTTGAGGATGATTTCGGATCGATCGTCGAGTCGGTCCGGCTCGGGCGGCGGATTTACGATAATATCCGCAAGGCAATGGCGTTCATCTTCGCGGTGCATGTGCCGATTGCGGGGCTGGCACTGTTGCCCTTGTTCTTCGGCCTGCCGCTGCTGTTCGGGCCGATCCATATCGCGCTGCTCGAAATGGTGATCGATCCCGTTTGCGCGCTGGTGTTCGAAGCGGAACGCGACGAGGATGATATCATGGCACGACCACCGCGCGACCCAAACGAACCGCTCTTCTCGATCGGCATGATCGCGTGGAGCGTGGTGCAGGGGGGGATGGCGTTCATTATGCTATCGACGGTTTTCCTGGTTGAGACCTGGAGCGGGATGGCGGATGCCGAGTTGCGCGCGCTGATTTTCTTCGCGCTGATCGCCGAGCTAATCGCGCTGATCCTGGTGAACCGTTCGTTCGGGGCGTCGCTGGGGGAGGCCTTGTCGCGGCCTAACGCGGCATTGCGCTATGTCGTCCTGGCGATTGCCGCCATCACCGCGCTGATCCTTTTCCTGCCCTCGGCGCAAGCACTGCTGAAATTCGGAGCGATCGCTTGGACTGACATGGTGTTGGCGGCGGGGCTGGGCGTGGTGCTGCTGGTCGTGCTTGAGGGGGCCAAGCCATTGGTCGGCCGCCTGCTCGCCGGGCGCTCGGGACTCGTCGCGGCCAACGGGATGGGACACGCATGACCGAACCGGCCGACCCCCGGACCATTCTTGAGCGCAGCTTCATGCCCTTGCTGCTCTTGCTCGTCACCGTCGCCTTTGTCTGGCTGATCGGGCCGTTCATCGGGGCGATCCTGTGGGGCGTGATCACCGCGATCCTGTTCACGCCACTCAACGCGCAGGTGCTGGCGCGAATCCCGCAGCGCCGCAGTCTCGCCGCCATCATCACCCTGGTGATCATCATGGCGGTCGCGATCATCCCGGCGATGCTGCTCGGGGTCGCATTACTCAGCCAGGCGACAGCGATCTATGGCCAGGTCCAGTCGGGCGAGATCGACATCGGGCGCGGCTTCGTCGCAGCGGAGCGCCATTTGCCGCCGTTCGTGCGCGCGTGGCTCGTTGACATGGGTCTGGGCGATTTCGACGCCGTGCGCGACCGGATCGGCCAGGGCATCGCCAGCAGTTTCCAGACGCTGGCACGGCAGGCGTTTACGGTCGGGCAGGGAACGATCGCGTTTTTCCTCTCGCTTGGCGTAATGCTGTACCTGACCTTCTTCCTGCTGCGCGACGGCCAAGCCCTGACCATGATGGTCGAGCGCAGCCTGCCGCTGCCGGTCGATCAGCGACGTTTCCTGGTGGCGCGCTTCGTGGCCGTCGTCCGTGCGACCATCAAGGGCAGCATGATTGTCGCGATCCTGCAGGGGATGATTGGCGGGATCATATTCTGGAGCCTGGGCATCAGCGGCGCCTTGCTTTGGGGTGTGGCGATGGCGATTTTCTCGCTGTTCCCGGCGATCGGTACGGGCCTTATCTGGGTGCCAGTCACCGTCTATCTGCTCGCCACCGGCGATATCTGGCGCGGCGTCGCGCTGTTTCTGTGCGGCTTTTTCATCATCAGCAGCGTCGACAATGTCGTGCGGCCAATCCTGGTCGGGCGCGATGCCCGCATGCCCGATTATGTCGTGCTGATCGCAACGCTCAGCGGGTTCGAGCTGATGGGATTCAACGGCTTCGTCATCGGCCCCGTCATCGCCGCGCTGTTCATGGCGGTTTGGGAAATTCACGCCAATACCCCGGGCAGCAACGCCACCGACTGACCGGTCGGTTGCCCCAGATTAACGCCTCATTCCCACTCGATCGTGCCGGGCGGCTTGCTGGTATAGTCATAGGTCACGCGGTTAATGCCTTTGACCTCATTGACGATGCGGGTCGCCACGCGCGGCAGGAATCCGCCGGGATATTCAAACGCCTGCGCGGTCATCCCGTCGGTTGACGTCACCGCACGCAGCGCCAGGACATTGTCATAGGTCCGCCCGTCCCCCATCACGCCGACAGAACGCACGGGGAGCAGCACCGCAAACGCCTGCCAGATTGCATCGTACAGCCCGGCATTGCGGATTTCCTCAAGGTAGATCGCGTCGGCCTTGCGGAGGATATCGCAGCGTTCCTTGGTCACCTCGCCCGGAATACGGATCGCCAGGCCAGGTCCTGGAAACGGATGCCGCCCGACAAAGATATCGGGCAAGCCAAGCTCGCGCCCCAGCGCGCGCACTTCGTCTTTGAACAATTCGCGTAACGGCTCGACCAGCTTCATGTTCATGCGTTCGGGCAGACCGCCGACATTATGGTGGCTCTTGATCGTGACCGATGGCCCGCCGGTGAACGACACGCTTTCAATCACATCGGGATAGAGCGTCCCCTGCGCCAGAAACTCCGCGCCGCCGATCTTGCGCGCTTCGGCCTCGAACACTTCGATAAAGGTCGCACCGATGAACTTGCGCTTCGCCTCAGGGTCAGTGAGGCCCTTGAGTCCGTTTAGAAACAGTGTCTCCGCGTTCACATGGACCAGCGGAATATTATAATGGTTGCGGAACAAGCCCACGACCTGATCGGCCTCGCCGCTGCGCATCAGCCCATGATCGACGAACACGCAGGTGAGCTGTGTCCCGATCGCCTCATGGATCAGCACCGCTGCCACCGCGGAATCGACCCCGCCGGACAGGCCGCAAATCACCCTGCCCGTTCCGACTTGCGCGCGGATTTCGTCAATCTTGGTCTGGCGAAATTCCGCCATCGTCCAGTCGCCCGCCAGCCCGCAGACATGGCGCGCGAAATTGGCGATCAGCTTGCCGCCATCGGGGGTGTGGACCACCTCCGGGTGGAACTGCATCGCGTAATATTGCCGGGCATCATCGGCGATGACGGCAAAGGGCGCCCCGGGGCTGGTCGCGACCGTGCGAAAGCCTGGGGCAAGGCTGGTGACCTTGTCGCCATGGCTCATCCACACCTGATGCGTCTCGCCCTCTGTCCAAAGCCCGTTGAACAGCCCGCAGCTGTCCTGCACCTCGATAAAGGCATGACCAAACTCGCCGCTGTCGCCGAGCTGCACATCGCCGCCGAGCTGCGCCATCATGGTTTGCTGGCCGTAACAAATGCCCAACACCGGCACCCCGCTATCGAACACGATCTGCGGCGCGCGCGGGCTGTCGGCATCCAGCACCGAAGCCGGACTGCCCGACAAAATCACACCCTTTGGCTGCATCCGCGCAAAGGCGGCGGCGGCGGCGTTAAAGGGAGCGATCTCACTATACACCCCCGCCTCACGCACACGGCGGGCGATGAGCTGGGTCACCTGGCTGCCGAAATCGATGATCAGGATGGAGTCGGGATGCTGGTTCATGGCGTCAGATAACGGCCCAAAACGACGATGGCCAGTCCGCAGGAACGACGCAGAAAATTTCGTTCGTTCACAACAAGCTAGGCTTTGGAGGCACATCGCCGCCAGATCGGCGGTGAAAAATCCGGCCGATATGCGTCCCAATGCGGCAGGCAAAGCGCCAAAAAACGCTTGTCAAACGATAGAGTCACGAAGATGTAACAATCGCTCGGGGGGAATGAGTTTTTTGGAAGGGCACATGATCAGATCAGCGATCCGATCGTTGGGGATACCTGTCGGTATTCTCCTCGTCACGCTTTGCGCCATTCAGCTGTTGGTGGCTGATATGCTCGGCGCCCTGACCGGCCTGTCATCCCGCGCCATCTATCTCAGCTTTGCGATTATCGGGTGGATCGCCGGTGCGATCATCATCTGCCGGTTGACCGAGATGCTGTTCTGGAACCAGCTCGGCCGGTCCAGTGGCCGCAAAACGCCGCGCTTGCTGATCCAGATTACCAATGTGCTGATCTATTGCACGATGGGTTTGGCGATGGCGGCAACGCTGTTCAACATTCCCCTCACCGGCGCGATTGCCACGTCGAGCGTTATCGGCCTGGTGATCGGCTTTGCGGTCAAGAGCCTGATCTCGGACACATTTTCCGGCATCGCGCTCAACCTCGACAGCGGTTTTGGCATCAACGATTTCGTCCAGATCCTCAGCCGTGGCACCACGACCCGCATTCAGGGCCGGGTGACCGAGATTAACTGGCGCAGCACCTATATCCTCACGCCCGAAAATTCGATGATGGTCATCCCCAACACGGTGATGAGTGAATCGATCGTTCTCAATTATTCGAAGCCTGATCGGATGGGCGAATTCGAAATAGTCGTATCGCTCGATTTCGAAGTGAGCACCGATCGCGCGCTCCGCGTGCTGACGTCGGTGATCCAGGCGGCCGCGCGGGACAATGACGCCATCTGGGACGTGAAAGCCCGGATTTCCGAGGCGACGGGCAACGGTATCAATTACAAGATCAAATATATGCTCGATCCAGCCAAGCTCGCGCCGGGCAAGGCGAAGCACCTCATCCTCGGGCACTTGCTGCGCCATTTGTCGACCACGGGCCTGGCGCTCGCGCACCCTAAAATCGACAACTGGACCGCTGAGCCGCAGGATTATGGCCGCTTTGCTGAAGCCCCCGGGAGCCGGTTCCGTCTGCTTAATCAGGTCCAGCTCTTTGCGGATATCGATTCCGAAACACTCCACCAGCTGGCGGACCGGATCGCCCGCCGGAATTTTGTCGCTGGCGAACGGCTGATCTCAGCAGGTGACCCGGGCCAGTCGATGTTCGTGATGAGCGAAGGGCTGGTATCGGTCCGCATCCCGCAAGGCGACAGCGAGCTGGACGTCGCCGCATTTTCGCCCGGCGATTTCTTCGGCGAAATGTCGTTGCTCACCGGCGAACCGCGCAGCGCGACGATCGTCGCGGTGACCGACACCGTCGCCTATGAAATCGACAAGACCGATATCGAACATCTGCTCGACACCTGCCCGTCAGCCGCCGAAACATTGAGCATGGCAGCCGCCGAACGTCGCCTCTCGTCGGACAAGGCCCGGTCGAGCAAACCGCCTGAACAGATCGAAGCAGAGCGCACCTCAATGGCCGGCAAGATCCTGGCGGGAATGACCCGCTTCCTGGGGCGCAAACTGCCCAAACCCGAACTCGCGCAGATTGGTTCACGATGATTAGCCGAATGAAATCCCTGGGGTTGCTCCTGACCGCCGCGGTTCTGCTCAGCGGCTGTGCCTATGCGGGGCCGCGCGCGCTCATCGCCACCCGGCCGCTCTATAATCAGGCGATTGCGCAGACCAACGACCAGGAATTGCTGCTGAATCTGGTGCGGATCCGGTACCGCGACACCACCTATTTCACCAGTGTGGAGCGGATCGCCGCGTCGCTCGAAATGAACATGTCGATCGGCAGCAGCGGCAGCTACAGCCAGACATCAAGCACCGCCGCCAAGGATACAATCGGCCGCGTCTTCGGCTTTGGGCCGGGAACGATTGCGCTGAACGAAAAGCCGACGATCTTCTACGCGCCGCTGGAGGGCGAGAAGTTCGTGCGGCAGATGATGACGCCGATCAACCCCGAGATTTTGTTCCTGCTGGTGCGGTCCGGCTGGTCGATCGACCGTGCCTTTTCGATCGGGGTAATCGAAATGAACGGGCTGAAGAACGCGCCGACCGCGTCCGGCCCTGCCCCGTCGCGCGAACCCGAATTCCACGAATTTGCCGATGCGGCCAAATTGCTGCGCGCGCTCCAGCGTGACAACCGGCTCGATCTCGTCCGCATTCCGGGGGAGAAGCCGAGCATCGAACTACGCTTCACGCGCGGATCGGCGGCGAGTGAAGAGGCGCTGAAATTCAAATCACTGACCGGGATTGATCCTGCGGCAGATCGCATCCGCATCATCCTGGCGGGCGATGCCCCGGATACCAAATCGCTGGTCATCACCACGCGCCCGGTGATGGCGGCGCTGCATTTCCTGGCGACCGGGGTGGAAGTGCCGGGGCGTGATCTCGATGCCGGGCTGGTACGCCGCACGACGCGGGCAGATGGCAGCCCGTTCGATTGGCAGGAAATGCTGGGTGGCGTGTTCCGCGTTCAGGTCTCCGACCGGGAGCCGGTGGGGGCGACCACGATGGTCCACTATCGCGGCGCGTGGTTCTACATCGCCGATAATGACCTAGAGACCAAGTCGACCTTTGAATTACTGACCCAGGTCATCGCATTGCATTCCGCCCCGCCATCTACCACCGCACCAATTGCCTTCACCGTCGGCAAGTAACGGCGGCAAAGGGCAGTTGGACAGCCGCGACACCGGTGCGTTCGGCGATTTGGGCAACGTGTTTGGAGTTTGAATCACTACCCCGTTTGTCCTGAGTAGGGGCTGAGCTTGTCGAAGACCCGTATCGAAGGACCTGCCCCGAACGCGCCCTTCGATACGCCATTTCGACAAGCTCAATGGCTACTCAGGGCAAACGGATCATTTGTTCGGCACGATGCTCTATGCACCCAGGTCACGCAATGCTGTCTTCAGGCGCGGCGCGACAAAATCCAGGAACGCGCGCAACTTGAGCGGTACCAGCTGGGCCGGGGGATGGACGAGATGGACGGGCATTGGTTCGGGTGACTGGCCAACCAGCAGCGGGATCAACTGCCCGTGATTGATCGCCTCTGCCGCTTGGTAGGATAACAACCGGGCGACCCCCATATCAGCGACGGCAGCCGCGATGACGGCATCGGCAGTATTCCCGGCAAAGCGCGGCTTGATGGCGATGGTGCGGGCATCAGCCCCCACCCCGAAGGGCCAATGGCGCGCGGGCTGCAATCCTTCGAACGCGATACAATCATGCGCGGCAAGGCCCTCAGGCGTTTGCGGGGTGCCGCGCTGTTCAAGATAGGCCGGGCTCGCGCACACCACCCAAGCCGTATCCCCAATCCGCCGAGCGACCAGGCCGCTATCGGGCAGGCGACCGACCCGCACCGCGACATCGACATGGTTCTCGATCAGATCGACGACATAATCCGCTGCGATCACCCTTACATTCACCTGCGGATATTCGGCCAGAAAGGCCAACACCACCGGGGTCAGATACGCCTTGCCAAAGCGCAGCGACGCCGTGACCAGCAAATCCCCGCTTGGGGTGCGATACTCGCCTGCCGCAGCCCGCTCGGCCTCTTCCAGCTCCCCCAGCACGCGCCGCGCGGCAGGCACGAACCCTTGACCAGCCTCTGTCAGCACGAGCTTGCGGCTGGTCCTGATCAGCAATTGCGTGCCGAGATGGGCCTCCAGCTCCGAAATCTTGCGGCTGACCGTGGGCAACGGCATGCCCAGTCGCCGCGAAGCGGCGGACAAGCTGCCGCCATCGACTGCAGCCAATAGGGTGCGCAGCGCATCGAAACGATCCATCCCGATATTCCATTCTTTGGAAGTCAACGTCTCAAAAATAACGTCTTCTGACGATCAATGGAAGCTACTAATTCAGCGTCACCGGCCAATCAGGCCTGTTGCTGAAAGGAATGTCCTTCCCCTTCCCTGACCATTGCGGCGATTGCCGACGGGCACGCACGACATCGGGCTGACCAGCCCAAAGCGTCGTAATCCTGCCCGTTCCCAGTCACCGAGCCAATTGCGCCAGGTGCCACCCATTCGCGGTGGCGCCGTCGCCCCTCTGCACCCTGACCCCAAGGACGTTTGTGATGACCACTCGACTGCCCCTTTTCCACGCCGCTTCGATCGCCGCCGTGCTGATCGCAACCACCCTGACGCCCCCCACCCCCACCCACGCCGCCGCCCCGGTTGCGGCCAGCAAAAAGGCTGTTTCAATGACCCAGACCACCTATCATTATGCCACCGTCAACGGCCGCAAGGTCTTCTACCGCGAAGCCGGTGACCCAAGCCTGCCGACGATCATCCTGCTGCACGGCTTCCCGACCAGCAGCTTCATGTTCCGCGACCTGATCCCGCAGCTGGCCGGCAAATTCCATGTGATCGCGCCCGATTATATCGGCTTTGGCCAATCCGATGCGCCCTCGGCGACCGAGTTTGACTATTCGTTCGACAATCTCACCACCCATGTGACTGGCCTGATCGATCAGCTCGGCCTGAAGTCGTACGTCTTGTACATGCAGGATTATGGTGGCCCGGTCGGTTTCCGCATCTTCACCCAGCGCCCGGACGCGGTGAAGGGTTTCGTGATCCAGAACACCAATGCCTATATGGAGGGCGTCGGCGATCCGCCAAAGCTGGTATTCCTACCGCTTTGGGAACACCGCGATGCCAAATCCGAAGAGGGCGCGCGCAGCTTCCTCCAGGCCGGCACCACCCAGTTCCAGTACACCGTTGGCGCGAAGAACCCCGACGCGATCAGCCCCGATAACTGGACGCACGACCAGGCTTTGCTCGATCGCCCCGGCACTGATGCCTATCAGCTTAATCTGCTGGAGAACTACAAGACCAACGTCGCGCTGTACAACAGTTGGCATGCGGCCTTCCGCCAGCACAGCCCCAAGACACTGATCCTGTGGGGCAAGCATGATCCCTTCTTCGTCGAAGCCGGCGCGACTGCGTTCCTGCGGGATTTGCCCAAGGCAAAGCTGGTCTGGCTCGATGCCGGCCACTTCGTCCTCGATGAAAACGCCGCAACTGTTGCTGCCGAAATCACTGCGGCATTTGCCACGAAATAAACCGCTCCCCCGCCCGGGCGTCGCTCCCCTCGACGCCCGGGCACCCAACCCGCTTTCTCAAGGACTCCCCCGATGACCAAAACCTATCTCATCACCGGCGCCAGCGAAGGCATTGGCCTGGAAACTGCGCGCCTTGCCGTTGCTTCGGGTGCTGCTGTGCTGATGGTCGCGCGTGATGCTGCCAAGCTGCAAGCCGCCGCCAACCACCTGCCCGGCGCAATCCGCCCGCAAATCGCCGCTGTCGATCTCGCTGATCCGCAAGCACTCGACGCCTTTATCGCTGATCTGGACGCGCAGGATTATATGCCGGACGTGCTGGTCAACAATGCCGGGCACGGTGCCTCAGGCGCATTTGTCGATGCCGATTGGGCGAAGATCGATGTCATGCTGCGGCTCAACATCAACGCGCTTGCCCGGCTCAGCCATTGGGCGGCCCGCGGGATGAAGGCACGCAAGAGCGGGTCGATCGTCAACCTGTCCGCCGCCGTCGCAACGCGTCCGACACCGTATTTTGCTGCCTATGCGGCGTCGAAAGCCTTCGTCACCAACCTCAGTGTCGCGATGTTCAGCGAGCTCCGCGCCTACGGCGTCTCGGTCTCCGCGATCCATCCACCGGCCGTCCGCACCAGCTTCGGCACGGCTGGCAAAGCGGACCTGAAAACCACTTTGGTTCACAAGCTTTTTCCGACTGTGGGGCCGAAAACCGTCGCCCGCGCGGTGATGAGCGCGGTGCGCCGCCGCCGCCGATCGGTCATCATTGGACCAGTCGCCGCCATCGTCATGGGCACCGCCCCCATCCTGCCGCGCGGCTTCGACCTCGCCTTCATGACCCTGCTCTTCAAGGGCAAGCGCGCCGCTGCCTGAACGGCCCGATTCTGGACGGATTTGACATAACGACATCCACCGACGTGGTCCGTTGGCCGGCGCTGCGGGTGGATGGCGGCGAGACCAAATCGGTCTAGCCCCGCCCCGCTCAGGAGGATGAAGATGCTTGTTTCAGGATTTGTTGAACGCCCCGATTACCGGGTCGATCTGCTCCCGCGCCGCAATCGAGTGACGGTGCAAGTCGGCGACCAAATCGTGGCGTCGAGCAACCGAACGATTGTTGTCGATGAGCAAGGCCACGGACTGGTTTTCTATTTTCCGCCCGTCGATGTCGATGTTGACCGGCTGGATGCCATCGACCAGCGCACGACGTTCTGCCCCTTCAAAGGCATTGCCCATTATTATGCAGCCAGCACCGCACCCGAACTGCCGATCGCCTGGACCTATGCGGATCCCTTTGTTCAGGTGGCCGCCCTGGCGGGCTATATTGCCTTTTATCAGGATCGGGCGATCATCACGGTCGGTGGCGAAGACCCAATTGGATAACCGACCATCAAACAGTCGCCGTCGCCCGACTCAATCAGCCGGAGCGACGGCGACGCCAGGTTATTTCACCGTCATCCCGGTCCATTTTGCGGCGAAGGCCCACAAGTCAGCCGCTTCCTCGATCACCTTATCAGTCGGCTTGCCACTGCCGTGCCCCGCGCGCGTTTCAATCCGGACCAAATGCGGCTTCGGACCAATATCGGCATGCTGGATGGCGGCCGCATATTTGAAAGTGTGACCGGGCACGACGCGATCATCGGTATCCGCCGTGGTCGCCAGGATCGCGGGATAGGCGACGCCTGATTTCACATTGTGATAGGGCGAATAGGCAAGCAGCACCTTGAAATCCGCCTCTTTCGACGGATAGCCATAATCATCGACCCAGTAGCGCCCAGCCGTGAACCGATCAAAGCGCAGCATGTCCATCACGCCCACCGCCGGCAATGCCGCTGCGAACAGATCAGGCCGCTGGTTGACAACGGCACCGACCAGCAGACCGCCGTTGGACCCGCCCTGGATGGTCAATTTGTCCTTGGTTGTGATGCCCTTCGCGATCAGATATTCGCCCGCAGCGATGAAATCATCGAACACATTCTGCTTGTTCTCCAGCCGCCCGCCATCATGCCAGGCACTGCCATATTCGCCACCGCCGCGAATATTGGCGACGACGAGCACCCCGCCCTGCTCCATCCAGGCGAGCCGCGTTGCGGAAAAGCCCGGTGCGCTCGAAATGTTGAACCCGCCATAGGCGTAAAGCAGCGTCGGTGCCGGGCCCTTGGGCAGCGCCTTTTTATGAACGACGAACATCGGCACTTTGGTGCCATCCTTCGACGCGTAGAATTTCTGCTCGACGACATAATCTGCTGGATTGAAGGGCACCTTCGGCGCGGCCCAGGGGGTCGCGGTGTTCGCCTTCACGTCATAATGATAAATCGTCGTCGGCGTAGCGAAGCTGGTGAATGCGAAAAAGGTTTCGGTATCGAGCTGATCGCCGCCGAAGCCTCCAACTGAGCCAATCCCGGGCAGTGGCAGGGTCCCACGTTTCTTGCCATCCAGCGTGTACAGCCGGACTTCGCTTTTCACATCGACCAGATATTCGGCGACCAGATTGCCGCCGATGATCGTGGCGCTTTCGAGCACCGCCTTATCCTCGGGCACAATTTCACGGATCGCTGGCAGCTCGCCCGCCTTTGACAGATCGGTTGCGACGATGCGCAGCTTGAGCGCGCCGCTGTTGGTCTTCCAGAACAGCGTGGCCCCTGCATTGCCCGCCAACTGCCACTCATATTCGAGCCCCGCGAACACCATTTGCGGTGCGGCACCGGGCTGGGTCTGGTCGATCACGTGCACCTCGTAACGGCGATCGGTGCCCTGGGTGGTAGCGATAACGAGCCAGCGACCATCATCGGTCAGCTGCGCGATATGGCCCTGGCGGGGTTTGTCCGGCGTGGCATAGATCAGCCGATCGGCCGATTGCGGCGTGCCGAGTTTGTGAAAAAAGACCTTCTGATTTTCGTTCAGCGCCTGGAACTTCGCCCCTTCGGCTGGGGCCGGGAACGCCGAATAGAAGAACCCCGATCCGTCTTTCGCCCAGCTGAGGCCAGAAAATTTCACCCATTCGATCGTGTCGCTCAACAATTGGCCAGTGGCGACATTGAGCACCTTCAGCGTGCGCCAATCCGTGCCACCGTCCTGCACGCCGTACAGGACTTTGCTGCCGTCTTCCGATGGCAGCCATTCGGCCAGCGCCGTCGCCCCGTCCTTCGACCAACCATTGGGGTCGATCACAACCCGACCCTCTCCCGCCAGTGTATCGCGGACGTATAAGACCGACTGGTTCTGCAGGCCCGAGTTGCGGCTGTAGAAATATTTGCCGCCCTTCTTCACCGGCAAGCCGAAGCGCTCATAGTTATAGAGCTCTTTCATGCGCGCCTTGAACACATCGCGGCCGGGGAGGTTTTCCAGATAGGCATTGGTCGTCGTCACTTGGGCATCGACCCACGCCTTCACCTCGCTATCGGTACGAACGTCATTTTCCAGCCAGCGATAGGGATCGGCAACTTTGACGCCAAATTGCTCGTCAACCTGATCGACGCGGCGGGTGGTGGGATAGGTGATGGAGGCGGTCATCTGCGTGCTTGTCTCCGGCGCGGGCTCAGCATGAAGCGGCAATGGCATGGCAAGCAGGATCAGCAATAGCGTGCGACGCATCAGGACAGGCTCCGAGCATAAAAAAAGGAGCCGCACCTTTATCAGGCACGACCCCTTTCTCAACCCTTTGACCCAGTCGGCACCAATGTCGCGCGACCGGGGCTATACCGGCGCTCAAGCCGCGTCGGCGTAATCCTCGTCGCCCATCACCGGGCCCGAATCCTGGCCCTTGGCCGACACATCACGATCAACGAATTCGATGATCGCCATCGGCGCGGCGTCGGAGCCGCGCGGGCCCATCTTGATGATGCGGGTATAGCCACCGTTGCGGTCGGCATAGCGGGCAGCGAGCACGTCGAACAGCTTGACCAGCTGGGCATCGTCCAGGATGCGCGCATGCGCCAGACGACGGTTGGACAGGCCACCCTTCTTGGCGAGCGTGATCAGCTTTTCGACATACGGGCGCAGTTCCTTCGCCTTGGCGACGGTGGTGACGATCTGCTCGTGCTTGATGAGCGCTGCCGACTGGTTACGGAACAGCGCTGTGCGGTGGGCCGAAGTCCGCGAAAGTTTACGACCGCCTACGCGATGGCGCATGATATATTCCTTCGTTCGTTAGGGGGCCGGATTAGGTACCCCAGACCAGGTGGCGACGCGGACCACCCAAATTACGTCATTCCCGCGAAGGCGGGGATCCAGCTTCCTTGGCCCGACCCGGCAAAGCCGTGTCGCCGTTGGACCTCGCTGTGCGAGGCTGGCCGAGGTAATCGCCGCGACGGCGAATAGCTTGCGCTATTCGCCTGCGATTACCCCATAATCTCCTGCTCAAGCTTCTTGGCCATCTCTTCGATGTTCTCAGGCGGCCAGCCGGGGATTTCCATGCCCAAACGCAGCCCCATCGACGACAGCACTTCCTTGATCTCGTTCAAAGACTTGCGGCCGAAGTTTGGCGTGCGCAGCATCTCGGCTTCGGTCTTCTGCACCAGATCGCCGATATAGATGATGTTGTCGTTCNNTCAGGCAATTGGCCGAGCGGACCGACAGTTCGAGCTCGTCGACCTTCTTGAGCAGATACCGGTTGATCTGCTGCGCGTCGCCAGCGACTTCGCCACCGGTTGCCGGGGCCGCAACGCCGATCGGTGCCGAACGGACCATCGCCGATTCATCGAAGTGCACGAACAGCGCGAGCTGGTCCTGCAAGATGCGGCCAGCATAAGCGACCGCGTCGTCCGGGGTCACCGTGCCGTCAGTCTCGACCGTCAGCGTCAGCTTGTCATAATCGAGTTCCTGCCCAACGCGGGTGTTCTCGACCTTGTACGAAACCTGACGCACCGGCGAATACAGCGCATCGACCGGGATCAGACCGATCGGCGCGTCGGCCGGGCGGTTGGCGATGGCGGGGACATAGCCCTTACCGACATCAGCCGTCAGTTCCATGTTCAGCGTCGCGCCGTCATCGAGGTGACAGATCACCAGATTGGGGTTGAGCACTTCGATGTCGCCCGAAACAGCGATGTCACCCGCGGTCACCTGGCCGGGGCCGGTTGCCGAAAGCTGGAGCCGCTTGGGGCCTTCGCCCTGCATGCGCAGCGCGATCTGCTTCACATTCAGGACGATGTCGGTGACGTCTTCACGCACACCGGCCAGCGACGAGAATTCGTGCAGGACGTTTTCGATCTTGATCGAGGTAACCGCAGCACCTTGCAGCGACGAGAGCAAAACGCGGCGCAGCGCATTGCCGAGCGTCAGGCCAAAGCCACGCTCGAGCGGCTCGGCGATGAAGGTCGCCTTGCGCTTGGTATCACCGCCGGGCTTGCGCTCAAGGCTGCTCGGCTTCTTCAGTTCCTGCCAGTTCTTTGCATTCACGGACACGGGCTTCCCCTTGGTTTTGGGCGGGAGCGGGGGCGTGCTCCGGCCGGTGGGAGACCTGTTCGCGCCAGCGGTTTAATCGCGCGCGAACAAGCCGGAATCAGACGCGACGACGCTTGGAAGGGCGAACGCCGTTATGCGGGATCGACGTCACGTCGCGGATCGAAGTGATCTGGAAGCCAACCGCTTGCAGCGCACGCAGCGCCGATTCGCGGCCCGAACCCGGACCCTTCACTTCCACTTCAAGCGTGCGCACGCCGTGTTCGGCAGCCTTGCGGCCAGCGTCTTCGGCGGCGACCTGAGCGGCATAAGGTGTCGATTTACGCGACCCCTTGAAACCCATCATGCCCGCCGACGACCACGAAATCGCGTTGCCCTGGGCATCGGTGATCGTGATCATCGTGTTGTTGAAGCTGGCGTTCACATGCGCGACGCCGCTGGTGATGTTCTTGCGCTCGCGCCGACGAATGCGCTGAGGTTCGCGTGCCATAGTAGAAAAATCCTAACCCTGATGCTGAGACCGGGAGGCTGTCGGCTTCATGCCTGCCTCCGGCGGAGAAGTAAGCGCCCCGCGCTTACTTCTTCTTGCCGGCGATCGGCTTGGCCTTACCCTTGCGGGTGCGCGCATTGGTATGCGTGCGCTGACCACGAACCGGCAGGCCCTTGCGATGGCGCAGCCCGCGATAGCAGGCGAGATCCATCAGACGCTTGATGTTGATCGACACTTCGCGGCGAAGATCGCCCTCAACAGTGTGATCGGCATCGATCGTTTCGCGGATCTGCAGCACTTCCTGATCGCTCAGGTCCTGCACGCGACGCTCAGGCGCAATGCCCAGCTTGGTGGTGATTTCCTTGGCCTTGGTGTTGCCAATGCCGTGAATATAAGTGAGCGCGATAACAACGCGCTTGTTCGTCGGGATGTTGACGCCCGCAATACGTGCCATGAAAGTGTTTCTCCTGCTCCACAGGGCCTGGCATGGCTGCACCGGCCCCATCTCATCGCGTTGATTTCCTAACGCACGACACCGGCGAGCGCGAAAGCGCCGCCGGCAACCGGTGGTTCGGAAGAGCACGCGCTTAGGCCGCAGCGCACAAGCTGTCAAGCGGTGTGGTGCAGTGCAACGCGCGAAGCCAAAATACCTCACCCCGGGGGCCGCTGCAATCAGCAAATCGGCATCGACCGATGTTAAGTCGGCACAGCGTTGGCAGTCATCCGTGCCCTAGGCCCCACTCAGCAAATGGCCGCGCCAAAAATAATCACCCTTGCGCGCGTTGCCGCCCTAAAACATGCTGGTTGCCGTGCAAATATGAGGTGCCGCCAACTGATGCCCTGGCTGTTCAATATCATTCTCGTCGTTCACGTCATCGCCGGCGCGGTTGCGCTCACCAGCTGCTGGGGATCGGTACTGACCCGCAAGGGCGGCCCGGCGCACCGCCGCTGGGGTAAGGCTTTCACGACATCCATCTATGCCGCCAGCTTCATGGCATTGGGGATGGGTCTGTTGTCGCTGCGCTGGCCGCTGGCGATGCACCCGCAATTGACCGACGAAACGCTTTATCGCGGACTGTTTGGCTGGATGATGATCTATCTGGCGCTGCTGACGATGAGCATGACCCGCTATGGGCTGCAGATGGTCGCCAACAAGCGCAACCACGCCGCCAACCGCCACTGGTCGATGGTAGCGCTGCAAATTGCGGTGCTCGCGACCGGCACCAATTGCTTCGTGCAGGGCATCATGCTGAACCAGCCGCTGATGATCGGTGTGTCGATCATCGGCTTTGGCACCACCGCCACCTATTTATGGTATATGTTCAAGCCCACCCCCGGCGCGCGCGATTACATCCCCGAACATCTAAAGGCGATGGTCGCGACCGGCATCGCCGCTTACACCGCGTTCCTTTCAGTCGGGCTGATCGAGCTGTTCCCCGAACATGCCTTCAACCCAATCATCTGGGTGCTGCCGACCATCGTCGGCGTTGGCATTATCGGCTATTTTCTGCGCACCTTGCCGGGACGGGCACGCGCGGCGGCAAAGGCCACGCAAAGCACGACCTGAATCAGTTGGATCAGCGTGTGGTTGGCGGCTTCGGCGGCGGCGGTGCCGATTCAGCGGCAGATTTCAGGCCAAGCAACTGCACCGCCAGCACTTCATCCACCTTTGGCGCAATCGCTTCCGCTCCGCCCCTGATAGTGCCCGCAACAATATAGGTGAACGTCACCCGAGTAGCGCTGTCGCCTTCGCGCGCCAGCGCCCAGGTCAGTGTCCCCGTCACCGCTTCGGCCTGGAGCGGGCCGAGCCCGCCGGTCATTCGGATCATCCGCGGCGGCTGGATATAGAGAATTTGCGCATGGGCAATGCTCCCGCCGTCGGCCAGCCGCTCGCAAAAACACCCCAAGGCTTGGCCATCGAGATAGAGATTGGCGCTGTCATCCGAATAGGTGTGTTCCTTGCTCCACCATTTTTGCGGATTGCGCAGGACCGGCCAGACCTGATTTATCGGCTTGTCGATCGAAATGCTCTGGGTCGTTTCGAACCCCGTGGCCGACATTTGCACGACCTCTGCACTGGCCGGCAGCGACGTCATCGCCAACATCATCGCCCAGAATAGTGATCGCCCCTGCATGTCGTTTCCCTTAGCTCGCGACGGCCCGGCTGGCAGCGTTTCCGTCGTCATTGTCCGTGGATGGCGGCAGGCTCTCCACCTGGCGTCGAACCCAGCGCATGAAATCCCGGCCAGCCTGCTGAACGCCCGCCGATGACGCGCTATAGGCTTTGTCGTCGCTATCGATCGCCACGGCGGACCAGCGCGCTTGATGGTCAGCAATCACGGCCCGCAATCCACTCAACCGCTGGCGCAGTTCAGCATAAACCGCCGCATTTTGTCTGATTGGGGGATAATCTTCGCCGATCGCCATGACCGTCATCATGCGTATCGCAAGCTCGCGACGCGCCGCTGCCAGATCCTGCTTGCGCTGATCATCGGTGCGTTCTGCTACCGTCGCCAGACGCTTGGCGGTCGCTTCAATTGCGTCCATTTCCGATAGTAACTGCGCCCGAGTCGTCATGGGCCGCTACATGCACATGCCCGCACGCGCCTGTCACGCCATTCGTCGCAAAATCGGCGTGCAATCAGCCGCCCGGATTCAGGATCGATTCGATCGCGGCGCTGACATGGTCAATGTCCGCCATCCCATCGACCCGCGAAACCAGCTCGCGCGCTTCGTAGATCGGCAGGATCGGCGCCGTCTTGGCGCGATATTCGGCCATGCGCGTGCGGACGGTTTCGGCATTGTCGTCAGCGCGGCGCTTGAATTCGATGCCGCCGCAGACATCGCAGACGCCATCGACCTTGGGCCGGTTGAATTTGTCGTGATAATTGGTGCCGCAGCTGGCGCAGCTGAATCGGCCAACGATCCGCTCCACCAGCGCGTCTTCATTCACTTCAAGCTCGATGACGTGATCCAGCGTGCGGCCGTGCGCGGCGAGCAGCGCATCGAGCGATTCGGCCTGGGTCGAGGTGCGCGGATAGCCATCGAAAATCGCGCCTTCATCGGCAGCGAGCGTACCAAGCTTCTCGTCGATCAACGCCGAGACGATATCATCGGAAACCAGCCCGCCCGATTCCATCACGGCTTTGGCCTTTAGCCCAGCCGGGCTGCCCGATTTGACGGCCGCGCGCAGCATGTCGCCGGTCGAGAGCTGCACCATGCCATGCTCTGCCTGCAATCGGCTCGCTTGTGTGCCCTTACCCGCCCCCGGGGGCCCCAGCAGGATGATATTCAAATGCTCAGGTCCCCTCGTTCGGCGCCGACTCTCTTAGCGGAGTCGGCCGCCCTTCAGCTTGGCCTTCTTGATCAGATCGCCATATTGATGCGCAAGCAAGTGGCTTTGGATCTGCGTTACCGTATCCATCGTCACATTGACGACGATCAGCAAGCTCGTTCCACCCAGATAAAAAGGAATCGACAGCGCCGAAACCAGATATTCCGGCAACAGGCAGATGATCGTCAGATAGCCCGCCCCGATCACCGTCAGCCGCGTCAGTACATAATCGAAATAAAGCTCGGTATTCTTGCCCGGACGGATGCCAGGAATGAAGCCACCGTGCCGCTTCAGATTGTCAGCCGTTTCCTCAGGATTGAAGACAACGGCGGTATAGAAGAACGAAAAGAAGATAATGCCCGCGCCATACAGCGACATATATAATGGCGAGCCATGCTGGAGATACTGGTTCATCGTGATGATGAAATCACCCCAGCCGCTCTGGCCCTGCACATAATTGCCAGCGAATTGCGTGATCGTCAGCGGCATCAGCAACAGCGACGACGCAAAGATCGGCGGGATAACGCCGGCCGTGTTGATCTTCAGCGGCAAATGGCTGCGATCAGCCTGCATGCCGCGCTGCGTCTGGCGCTTGGGATATTGGATCAGGATGCGGCGTTGGGCGCGCTCCATGAAGCAGATGAACAGCACCAGAAACACCACTGCAGCGATGATGCCCAGCAGTCGAACGAGATCAAGCGAGCCGGTCCGGCTGCCCTCAAACAGATTATAAAGCGTGGTCGGCATACTGGCGACGATGCCGGCCATGATGATCAGCGACACACCATTGCCGATGCCGCGGCTGGTGATCTGCTCACCCAGCCACATCAGGAACATCGTTCCACCGACCAGCGAGATCACGGCGCCCACGCGGAACATGATGCCCGGCTCGACGACGGCAGCCACACCCTGACTTGCGCCGAAGGATTCAAGGCCAAGCGCAATGAAATAGCCCTGCACGATCGTCAGTCCAACGGTGCCGTAGCGCGTATACTGGTTCAGCCGCTTGCGGCCACTTTCGCCGTCCTTCTTGATCGCCGCCAGTGTCGGCGACAGCGACGTCGCGAGCTGCACCACGATCGATGCAGTGATATAGGGCGTCACGCCCAGCGCGGTCAGGCTCATGCGTTCCAGCGACCCGCCGGTGAACGAATTGAAAAGGTCGAGCACACCGCCCTGGGTCTGCTGCGACAGCAGGCCAAGCGCGGTCGGATCGATCCCCGGCAGCGGCACGAAGCTGAGCAGACGGAACACCAGCAGCGCCACGATCGTGAACCACAGCCGCTTCTTGAGATCGGTCGCCTGCGAAAATTTCGCAAAGCTGATGCTGGAGGCCATTTGCTCGGCTACTGATGCCATCGGTTTGATCGTCCTGGAAACATAAACGGCGGGATCGTTTTCACCGCCCCGCCGCTCATATAGTCACGCAAGCGGGCTTGCCTAGCGTCTGATCGCCGAAGCGACGCGTTACGCCTTGAAAGACGCCTTATGAGCCTGGCGTTCTTTGTACTTAACGCCCTTCTTGGCTGCGGCTTTTTCATTGGCAGGTACGACATGGATCACATCGACCGTGCCGCCCAGCTTTTCAACGGCTTCAATCGCGCCCTTCGACGCGCCAGCGACGGTGAAGCTCAGCTTGGTGGTCAGTTCGCCCTTGGCGAGCAGACGGACGCCGTCCTTGCCGCCGCGCGCCAGGCCAGCGGCCTTCAGTGCAGCGTGATCAAGCGTACCATCGGCCGCGAGCTTGCCCGCGTCGATCATCTTCTGGATCGCGCCCAGATTCACCTCGGCATAATCCTTGGCGAAAATGTTGTTGAAGCCGCGCTTTGGCAACCGCATGTGGAGCGGCATCTGGCCGCCTTCAAAGCCGGCGATGGACACGCCCTCACGGCTCTTCTGGCCCTTCTGGCCACGGCCAGCGGTCTTGCCCTTGCCGGAACCGATACCACGGCCCACGCGCATCCGCGACTTGCGGGCGCCTTCGTTATCACGGAGTTCGTTCAGTTTCATGGTCGTGCACTCGCTTTCGCTTATTTCGCGCAGGGCGGATGGGCCGCCCAACCCATATTTGATTTCCCACTGCCGTCATCCCAGCGACCGCTGGAGGTGACGACCCGTGAGAGGAAGGCTTAGCCCTCGACGCTCAGCATATGCGCCACCTTACGGATCATGCCACGCACTTCAGGCGTGTCAGTCAGCTCGACGGTCTTGTGCATCTTGTTGAGGCCCAGGCCGACCAGCGTTGCGCGCTGATCGTTGGTGCGGCGGATCGGCGAACCGGTCTGCGTGATCTTGATGGTTGCCATGTCAGTTACTCCACGACCGCGAGCGCATCGGCTTCGGCGGTCTGTGAACCACCGCGACCGAGCAGATCGGCAATCTTCTTGCCACGACGCTGAGCGACTGCCTTGGGGCTGGTCTGGTGAATCAGCGCCTCAAAGGTCGCCCGGATCATGTTGTACGGGTTCGACGTACCGACCGACTTGGTCACCACATCTGCCACGCCCAGCGATTCAAACACGGCGCGCATCGGGCCGCCGGCGATGATGCCGGTTCCCTGCGGTGCCGAACGAACGGTCACAAGACCTGCACCGAAATGGCCCTTGCCATCATGATGCAGCGTGCGGCCTTCCTTCAGCGGCACGCGAACCATTGCCTTCTTGGCAGCTGCCGTCGCCTTGCTGATGGCTTCCGGCACTTCGCGCGCCTTGCCGTGACCAAAGCCAACCCGGCCCTTGCCATCGCCGACCACGACGAGGGCTGCAAAACCAAAGCGCTTGCCGCCCTTCACCGTCTTCGACACGCGGTTGATATGGACCAGCTTTTCGATCAGCTCTTCGCCGCCGTCATCGCCACCGGGACCACCACGGCCGCGATTATCGCGACCGCCACGGCTGTCACGGCCACGACCGTCACGATTGCCACCGCCACCGGGGCCACCGCGACCGGGGCCACGCCCGCCACGCGGGCCACCACGATTGTCGCCAGCCGGAGCGCCAGCGTCGGGCGCTGCCTGGGTCTGGATTTCGTCAGCCATTCTTAAAACTCCAATCCGGCTTCGCGCGCGGCATCAGCCAACGCCTTGACGCGACCATGATACAGGAAGCCGCCACGGTCGAAGACGACCTGCTTGACGCCTGCCTGCACTGCCGCTTCGGCAACGCGCTTGCCCACGCTGGTTGCTGCTTCGATGTTGGAACCGTTCGTGCCGCGCACGTCCTTTTCCAGCGTCGATGCGGCAACGATCGTCTTGCCGGCGGCATCATCGATCACCTGGGCATAGATATGCTTGCCCGAACGATGGATCGACAAACGCGGACGGCCCGAACCCCGCGCGCGGAGCGCGGTGCGGTTGCGGCGACGCCGCTTCTCGAACAGAGACATTCCCTTGCTCATTACTTCTTCTTCCCTTCCTTGCGGAAGATGAACTCGCCGCGATACTTGATGCCCTTGCCCTTGTACGGCTCGGGTTTCCGCCAGCGACGGATTTCAGCAGCGACCTGACCGACCTTCTGCTTGTCGATGCCCGAAATCTCGACCGTGGTCTGGTCGGGCGTCTTGATCTCGATGCCGTCCGGAATCGCATAGTTGACGTGGTGGCTGTAGCCGAGCTGCAGGTTCAGGTTGCGGCCCTGCGACGCAGCGCGATAGCCGACGCCGGTGATTTCAAGCACCTTCGAAAAGCCTTCGCTCACGCCCGTCACCAGGTTCTGCACCAGGGTCCGCTGCATGCCCCAGAACGCACGCGCGCGCTTGGTGTCATTCGCCGGCTTCACCGAAATGCCGCCATCCTCAAGGATGTAGCTAATGTCATCGACCAGCGGCATGGTGAGCGTGCCCTTGGGCCCCTTCACCGAAATAATGCCACCGTCGATGCTGGCCGTCACCCCTGCGGGGATCGGCACATTCTTTTTACCGATGCGGCTCATCAGAATACCTCCGCCAGCACTTCGCCACCGACATTCTGTTCGCGCGCTTCGGCGTCGGACAGAACGCCACGCGGCGTCGAGACGATCGTGATGCCAAGGCCGTTCATGATCCGGGGCAGATCCTGCGAACCCGAATAGACACGGCGGCCAGGCTTGGAAACGCGGGCAACATGCTTGATCGCAGGCTGGCCCTCGAAATACTTGAGTTCGATGCGGATGCCCTTGGCAGGCCCCATCTCTTCTTCGGTATAGCCGCGGATATAGCCTTCGCGCTGAAGCACGTCGAGCACGCGGGCGCGCAGCTTGGAGCCCGGCGTCAGGACAGAGTCCTTGCGCGCGCGCTGTCCGTTGCGGATGCGGGTGAGCATATCACCAATGGGATCGGTCAGTGCCATATCTCGTCCTTACCAGCTCGACTTCGTAACGCCGGGGATCAGGCCCTTGTTGGCCAGATCGCGCAGCTGAATACGGCAGAGGCGGAACTTGCGGTAATAAGCGCGCGGGCGACCCGTGAGCTCGCACCGGTTGCGAATGCGCGTACGATTGCCGTTGCGCGGGATTTCAGCCTGCTTCAGGCGGGCGATCAGGCGCTCGGTATCGTCGAGCGACTTGTCGTTCGCGACTGCCTTCAGCTTGGCATAGCGGCCAGCATATTTCTTGACGAGCATCTTGCGGCGCTCGTTCTTGTTGATCGAACTCTTCTTCGCCATCTTATGCCGCCTTCTTCGCGTCTGCGTCTTCGATCGGGAAAGGGAAGCCGAACAGGCGGAGCAACTCGCGCCCTTCCTCGTCGGTCTTCGCCGTGGTCGTGACGATCACGTCCATGCCGCGGATCTTGTCGACCTTGTCATAGCTGATTTCCGGGAAGATCAGCTGTTCCTTCAGGCCGCAGGCATAGTTGCCGCGCCCGTCGAATGACTTGGGGTTCAGCCCACGGAAATCGCGAACGCGCGGCAGCGCGATCGTGATGAAGCGATCAAGAAACTCGTACATCCGCTCACGGCGCAGCGTAACCTTGCAGCCGATCGGCATGCCTTCACGCAGCTTGAACTGCGCGATCGACTTCTTGGCCTTGGTCACAACGGGCTTCTGCCCCGCGATCAATTCCATTTCGCCGACGGCCTGCTCGACCTTTTTCATGTCCTGCGTCGCTTCGCCCACGCCCATGTTGAGCACGATCTTTTCGATCCGGGGCACTTCCATCGCGTTCTTGTAGCCGAACTTCTCGGTCATCGCCTTCACGACAACGTCGTCGTACATCGACTTCATCCGCGGCACATAAGCATCAGCCACTGATCGTCTCCCCGGACTTCACGGCCACACGGACCTTTTTGCCGTCCTTGATGTCAAACCGCACGCGCGATGGCTTGCCGGTCTTGGGGTCGGCAATCGCCACCTTCGACACGTGCATCGGCGCTTCGATCTTTTCCAGGCCACCCTGCGGGTTCGCCTGGCTCGGCTTCTTGTGGCGGGTCGCGATGTTCGCGCCCGACACGATGACCTTGCCGTCCTTCGGGAAAGCACGGGTCACTTCGCCCGTCTTGCCCTTGTCCTTGCCGGACAGGATGACGACGGTGTCACCCTTCTTGATCTTGGCCGCAGCCATCACAGCACCTCCGGCGCGAGCGAGATGATCTTCATGTGCTTCTTGCCACGGAGCTCACGCACCACCGGGCCAAAAATACGCGTGCCAATCGGCTCTTCGTTCTTGTTGACGAGCACGGCTGCGTTGGTGTCGAACCGGATGACCGAGCCATCGGCGCGGCGAATGTCCTTCGCCGTGCGCACGATAACGGCGCGGTGCACATCGCCCTTCTTCACCTTACCACGGGGCTGCGCTTCCTTGATGCTGACGACGATGATGTCGCCAACACCGGCCGTGCGACGCTTTGAGCCGCCCAGCACCTTGATGCACTGCACCCGCTTCGCGCCGCTGTTGTCAGCGACCTCGAGATTGGACTGCATCTGGATCATTGATCCGCTTCCTTCTTCACTTTGGGGCCGATTGCTGACCGGTCCCCGCCTAAATCAAACAACGCCGTTACGCGTCGACATCAACCCGGTCAGGCGTCGCATGGGTGTTGACCCGGTCGAGCACTTTCCACGTCTTCAGCTTGCTGATCGGCGCAATCTCTTCGATCCGCACCGTTTCGCCAGCCTTGAACTCGTTCGCCTCGTCATGGGCGTGATACTTCTTCGAACGACGGATGATCTTGCCATAGAGCGGGTGCTTCACCTTGCGCTCGACATTCACCACAACCGTCTTGTCGCCCTTGTCGGAGACGATCAGCCCCGTCAGCACGCGCTTCGGCATGTCTAAATTCCTTACTTGGCGGTCGAGCGCGAACGCTCAGACTGCAGAGTCTTGATACGGGCGATGCCGCGACGGACTTCGCGAACCCGGCTCGGCTTTTCGAGCTGGTTGGTCGCAGCCTGGAAACGCAGGTTGAACGCCTCACGCTTCAGGTTGCCGAGCTCTTCGCTCAGCTGATCGTCGGACTTGGTCCGCATGTCCTTAACATCGGCCATCATCATGCTCCCAGGTGCGAGGTGTCGCCAAGCCGGGCAACAACCTTAACCTTGATCGGCAGCTTCATCGCTGCACGCTCGAATGCCACTGCGGCAACCGGACCGGGCACGCCGTCCAGTTCGAACAAAATACGGCCCGGCTTGACGCGGGCGGCCCAGAATTCCGGCGACCCCTTGCCCGAGCCCATGCGGACTTCGGCAGGCTTGGACGAAACCGGCACGTCCGGGAAAATGCGGATCCACAACCGACCCTGGCGCTTGATGTGGCGCGTGATCGCGCGGCGGGCCGCTTCGATCTGGCGGGCGGTAATCCGGTCCGGCTCCATCGCCTTCAGGCCATAGGACCCGAAGTTGAGCGTCGAGCCACCCGTGGCCTTGCCATGGATGCGGCCTTTGAACGCCTTGCGGAACTTCGTCTTTTTTGGCTGCAACATTGTCTAGTTTCCTATCAGCGCGCCGGGCGGACGCCGGAAGTCTGTGCTTCCATCATCAACCGGTCTTGCGCCATCGGGTCATGACCCAGGATTTCGCCCTTGAAGATCCACACCTTCACGCCGCACACGCCATAAGCCGTGTGTGCCGTTGCTTCAGCGTAATCGACATTGGCGCGCAGCGTGTGGAGCGGCACGCGACCTTCGCGATACCATTCCGTGCGCGCGATTTCCGCGCCGCCGAGACGACCGCCGCAGGTGATACGAATGCCCTCTGCACCCAGACGCAGCGCTGACTGAACCGCGCGCTTCATGGCACGACGGAACGCGATGCGGCGCTCGAGCTGATCGGCAACGCCCTGCGCGACGAGCTTGGCATCGATTTCCGGCTTGCGGATTTCAACGATGTTCAAGCTGACGTCGGACGAGGTCATCTTGCCGAGCGTCTTGCGCAGCTTTTCAATGTCCGCGCCCTTCTTGCCGATGATCACACCGGGACGGGCAGCGAAGATCGAAATGCGGCACAGCTTGGCCGGACGATCGATCACGACCTTGGAAATCGCCGCCTGTGGCAGCGTCTTCATGATGAACTCACGGATGCGCAGGTCTTCCAGCAGCAAGCGGCCATAATCGGCGCCTTCTGCATACCAGCGGCTGTCCCAGGTGCGGTTAATCTGCAGCCGAAGCCCGATCGGATTGCTCTTCTGACCCATTACGCTTCCTCTGCCTGCTCACGCACCACGATCCGCAGCCGGCTGAACGGCTTGAGGATGCGGGTCGACTTGCCGCGACCGCGGGTGGCGAAACGCTTCATCACGATCGACTTGCCGACCGATGCTTCCGACACGACGAGGGCGTCGACGTCGAGGTTATGGTTGTTCTCTGCATTCGCAATTGCCGATGCCAGCACCTTGCGTGCCTCGACAGCCATTGCCTTGTTCGAAAACTGCAGAATGTTCATCGCATCGCCAACCTTGCGGTTGCGGATGAGTGCCGCGACCAGGCCCAGCTTCTGCGCCGAACCACGGATCTGCGTGCCGACCGAGAGAGCCTCGTTGTCAGCCACGCGACGCGGGGATTTTTCCTTGCCCATCAGCGCTTGCCCTTCTTGTCGGCGGCGTGGCCGGGGAAGAAGCGCGTCGGCGCAAATTCGCCGAGCTTCATGCCGACCATGTCTTCGTTGACCGAAACCGGCACGAACTTGCGGCCGTTATAGACGTTGAAGGTCAGGCCGACGAAATCCGGGAGGATCGTCGAACGACGCGACCAGGTCTTGATCGGTGCGCGGTTATTGGCTTCCTGAGCGGTTTGCGCCTTCTTCAGGAGGTGAAGGTCCACAAACGGACCCTTCCAGACGGAACGTGCCATGAGCGGTTAGCCCTTCTTCTTGGCGTGACGCGAGCGGATGATCATCTTGTCCGTCGCCTTGTTATGACGGGTGCGCGCACCCTTGGTCGGCTTGCCCCATGGCGTCACCGGATGGCGACCGCCCGAGGTCCGGCCTTCACCACCGCCATGCGGATGGTCGACCGGGTTCTTGGCGACACCGCGCGTCAGTGGGCGAATGCCCTTCCAACGGTTGCGGCCTGCCTTGGCAAGATTGGTGTTAGCGTTGTCGGGGTTCGACACCGCGCCCACCGTCGCCATGCAATCACTGCGGATATAGCGCTGCTCGCCGGAGTTCAGGCGAACCATCACCATGCCCTTGTCGCGACCGACCACTTGCACATAGGTGCCTGCCGAGCGGGCGAGCTGACCGCCCTTGCCGGGCTTCATTTCGACATTGTGGACGATGGTGCCGACGGGCATCTGGCCCAGCTCCATCGCATTGCCCGGCTTCACGTCGGTCTTCTTGCCAGCGACAACCTTGTCGCCGACGGCAAGACGCTGCGGCGCCAGGATATAAACGACTTCGTCGCCTGGATATTCGATGAGCGCGATGAAAGCGGTGCGGTTTGGATCATATTCGATCCGCGCCACGGTCCCTTCAACGTCCCACTTGCGACGCTTGAAATCGATGATGCGATAGCGCTGCTTGTGGCCACCGGCGATGCCGCGCGAGGTGACATGGCCCTTGTTGTTGCGGCCACCGGTCTTGCGCTTGCCTTCGGTCAGCGCCTTTACCGGGCCGCCCTTGTGCAGACCGGAACGGTCCACCAGGATCAGGCCACGGCGTGCCGGGCTGGTCGGGTTATAATGCTTGAGTGCCATTGCCTCAGATCCCCGTCGTCACGTCGATCGATTGCCCGTCTTTCAGGGTGACGATCGCTTTTTTCACATCAGACCGGGTGTAGGGCTTGCCCTTCCACTTCTTGGTCTTGCCCTTCTGGACGATCGTGTTCACGCCAGTGACGTTCACGTCGAACAGCGCTTCCACGGCGGCCTTGATTTCAGGCTTGGTCGCATCGTTCGCCACGCGAAACACAACCGCGTTGTGCTCGCTCAGCAGCGTCGCCTTTTCGGTGATGTGCGGCGCGACGATCACGTCATAATGACGGACCGCAATCGCTGCCTTTTCCTTCTTAGCCATTAGTTCGCCCCTCCCGGGAGGGCGAAGCGCGCCTCCAGCTTTTCGACTGCCGCGCGCGTCAGCACGAGGGTGTCAGCCTTGAGAATATCGTAAACATTGGCGCCTGCCGCCGGCATCACGTTGATCTGGCGGAGGTTGCCGGCGGCGAGCGCGAAGCTTGCCTCGACCATGTCACCGTCGATCACCAGCGCCGTCCTGGCGTTGAAGGTGCTGAAATTGTTGAACAGCACCGCCGTCTTGGCATTTTCAACGACCAGGCTGTCCATCACGATCAGCTTGCCGTCCTTCGCCTTCGACGACAGCGCCATCTTCAGGCCGAGCGCACGGACCTTCTTGTTCAGCGACGGGTTAAAGTCGCGAACACGAGCGCCGTGCGCCTTACCACCACCGATGAAGACGGGCGCGCGGCGATCGCCGTGACGTGCCGTACCGCCGCCCTTCTGGCGACCGAACTTCTTGCCGGTGCGGGCCACATCAGCGCGCTCACGGGTACCACGGGCAGTGCCGCGACGCTTTTCGAGCTGCCAAGTGACGACGCGGTGCAGGATGTCAGCGCGCGGCTCAAGGCCGAACACGTCATCGCTGAGTTCGATGTCGGCGCCCTGGGCACCGTCAAGCGACTGAAGCTTGATTTTCATGTTCAGGCCTCCTGGCCGTCGGTGGCTTCGGGAGCCGCCACGTCTTCGACGGGCGTCTCGGCCGCAGCCTCATTGCTGTTGGCGACGGTCTTGAGACCGGCGGGATAGGGAGCGGCTTCAGGACGGGCGATCTTCACCGAGTCCTTGATGAGGAGCCAGCCACCCTTCGATCCGGGCACCGAGCCCTTGATGAAGATCAGGCCGCGCTCGACATCGGTCGAAACGACTTCCAGATTTTGCTGGGTGCGCTGCTTGTCACCCATGTGGCCGGCCATCTTCTTGTTCTTGAAGACCTTGCCTGGATCCTGGCGCTGACCGGTCGACCCGAGCGAACGGTGCGAGACCGAAACGCCGTGCGTCGCGCGCAGACCGCCGAAGCCCCAGCGCTTCATGCCGCCCTGGAAGCCCTTGCCCTGCGTATTGCCGGCAATATCGACGAACTGGCCAGCGACAAAATGGTCGGCCGAAATCTCGGCGCCCACATCGAGCATGGCGTCTTCGGAAACGCGGAATTCAGCCAGCTTCGCCTTGGGCTCCACTTCGGCCTTGCCGAAATGGCCGCGCTGCGGCTTGGCGACGTTCTTCGCCTTGGCAACGCCAGCGCCGAGCTGGAGTGCAGTATAACCATCACGGTCGGCCTCGCGGCGGGCAACGACCTGGAGACCTTCAAGCGAAAGGACGGTGACGGGCACATGGCGCCCATCGTCCTTAAACAAGCGGGTCATCCCCATTTTCTTCGCGATCACGCCAGTGCGCATGATCCATGCTCCATTCAATAACAGAGGCCCGCTCCGGACTATTCCCGAGCGGGCGTGCCTCAACCCTAAATGTTTGTACGTGCCCCGACCCGGGCTGGTGCTTCCCATTTGGGAAACGTGTCGGGGGACGCGGGCCCGGATAAATCCGGCGGTATCCCTTATCGTTGGCCCCGTTGAACGGGGCCGAATCTCGTTGGAGAGCGCGGCCTTTAGGCCAACTTGATCTCCACGTCAACGCCAGCAGCAAGATCGAGCTTCATCAAAGCATCGACGGTCTGCGGGGTTGGCTGAACAATGTCCAGCATACGCTTATAGGTGCGCACCTCGAACTGCTCACGCGACTTCTTGTCGATGTGCGGGCCGCGGTTCACGGTGAACTTCTCGATGCGCGTCGGCAAAGGGATAGGACCGCGGATGAGCGCGCCGGTGCGGCGGGCCGTATCGGCGATGTCGCCGGTTGCCTGATCGAGCACGCGATGATCGAATGCTTTCAGACGAATACGAATATTCTGCGTTTCCATAGTCCCTACCGATGCGAAAGAGCGGGGCGGCTGATTACCGCCTCTGATTACACGTTACATAAAATAGCAACCGCCCGATTCCCTGGTTTTTGACGACCGGGGAATCGGGCGGAGGCGAGCCTATATTACTTCGAGATGCCGCTGACAATACCCGAACCAACGGTCCGGCCACCTTCACGGATCGTGAAGCGCTGGCCGACGTCCATGGCGATCGGGGCGATCAGCTTGACGCCAAGCGCGATGTTGTCGCCTGGCATGACCATTTCGGTGCCCTCAGGCAGCTCGACGGTGCCGGTGACGTCCGTGGTGCGGAAGTAGAACTGCGGGCGATAGTTGGCGAAGAATGGCGTGTGACGGCCACCCTCGTCCTTCGACAGCACGTACACTTCCGACTGGAAGTCGGTGTGCGGCTTGATCGAGCCGGGCTTGCACAGCACCTGGCCGCGCTCAACTTCTTCACGACCAACGCCGCGGATCAGCGCGCCGATGTTGTCGCCAGCCTGGCCCTGATCGAGCAGCTTGCGGAACATTTCAACGCCGGTGACGACGGTCTTGCGAACCGCAGGCTGGATGCCGACGATTTCGACTTCTTCGCCAACCTTGACGATGCCGGTTTCGACACGGCCGGTGACGACGGTGCCGCGACCCGAGATCGAGAACACGTCTTCGATCGGCATCATGAACGGCTTGTCGAGCGGACGCTCTGGCTGCGGCAGATATTCGTCAACGGCAGCCATCAGCTTCAGAACGGCGTCATGGCCGATCTCAGGCTGCTTGTCGTCGAGCGCGCAAACGGCCGAACCACGGATGATCGGAATGTTGTCACCGTCAAAGTCATACTTCGACAGCAGCTCGCGGATTTCCAGCTCGACCAGCTCGAGGATTTCCTCGTCGTCGACCAGATCGACCTTGTTCATGAACACGACCATCGTCGGCACGCCGACCTGGCGCGCGAGCAGGATGTGCTCGCGGGTCTGTGGCATCGGGCCGTCAGTCGCCGACACGACCAGGATCGCGCCGTCCATCTGGGCGGCACCGGTGATCATGTTCTTCACATAATCGGCGTGGCCTGGGCAATCGACGTGCGCATAGTGGCGTGCCGTCGTTTCATATTCGACGTGTGCGGTCGAAATCGTGATGCCGCGCTCGCGCTCTTCAGGTGCCTTGTCGATGTTGGCATAGCTGGTGAACGTGGCGCCACCGGTCTCAGCGAGCACCTTGGTGATCGCAGCCGTCAGCGACGTCTTGCCGTGATCGACGTGGCCGATCGTGCCGATGTTGAGATGCGGCTTGGTCCGCTCAAACTTTGCTTTAGCCATTGTTTCCTACCTTGCTGATCAATTTTCGTGTCGCCGGGGCTGCGCGAAAGCGTGCCCCATAGCGAGTGATTCCGGGTTACGCCAGCTTTGCCTTCACTTCGTCGGCAACGTTTGCTGGCACTTCGTCATAGTGCGAGAACTGCATCGAATATTGCGCCCGCCCCTGGGTGAACGAACGCAGCGTGTTCACATAGCCAAACATGTTGGCAAGCGGCACAATTGCCTCGACAGCCTGCGCATTACCGCGCGTGTCGGTGCCCTGAATCTGGCCACGACGGCTGTTCAGATCGCCGATCACGTCGCCCAGATAATCCTCAGGCGTCACAACCTCGACCTTCATGATCGGCTCGAGCAGCTTGATGCCGGCTTTCTGCGCGGCTTCACGCATCGTGCCGCGGGCGCAGATTTCAAATGCCAGCGCCGACGAATCGACGTCATGATATTTGCCGTCGGTCAGCTCCACCGTGAAATCGATGATCGGGAAGCCTATCAGCGATCCGGTCAATGCGGTTTCGCGCATGCCCTTTTCAACCGACGGGATATATTCCTTGGGCACGTTGCCGCCCTTCACCGAATCGATGAAGACAAAGCCCGAACCGCGCTCGCCCGGCGTCACCTTGACGCGCACTTCAGCGAACTGGCCCGAACCACCCGACTGCTTCTTGTGCGTGTAGGTCAGCTCGATCGGCTTGGCGAGATATTCACGATACGCCACCTGCGGCGCGCCGACATTCGCCTCAACCTTGAACTCACGCTTCATGCGATCGACCAGGATTTCGAGGTGAAGCTCGCCCATGCCCTTGATGATGGTCTGGCCGCTTTCATTGTCCGACGACACGCGGAACGACGGATCTTCACGCGCCAGACGATTGAGCGCGACGCCCATCTTTTCCTGGTCGGCCTTGGTCTTTGGTTCCACCGACAGCTCGATCACGGGCTCAGGGAAAACCATCCGCTCAAGGATGATCGGCAGATTGGTGGCGCACAGCGTGTCCCCGGTCGTGGTGTCCTTCAGACCCGCGAGCGCGACGATGTCACCGGCATAGGCAACCTGGATGTCTTCACGGTCATTGGCATGCATCAACAGCATGCGGCCAACCTTTTCCTTCTTGTCCTTGACCGAATTGAGCACCTGCGACGCAGTTTCGAGCTTGCCCGAATAGATGCGCGCAAAGGTGAGCGTGCCGACGAACGGATCGTTCATGATCTTGAAGGCGAGTGCCGAGAACGGCGCATCATCTTCCGGTGGACGCGAATCGGGCGTGGTGCCGTCAAGCTTCAGACCCTCAACGTCCTTGATGTCGAGCGGGCTGGGCAGATAATCGACCACAGCGTCGAGCAGGGGCTGAACGCCCTTGTTCTTGAACGCCGAGCCGCACAGCACGGGCACGAACGAGAAGTTCAGCGTCCCCTTGCGGATCAGCGCCTTCAGCTGCGCAACGGTCGGCTCAGTGCCTTCCAGATACGCTTCCATGATGTCGTCGTCTTGCTCGACGGCCATTTCGATCAGCTCGCTGCGCGCAGCGGCGGCCTTGTCAGCCAGGTCGGCTGGAATTTCTTCGTAGACGAACTTCGCGCCGAGCTGCTCGTCGAGCCAGATGATCGCGCGGTTCTCGACCAGATCGACCAGACCCTTAAAGCCACCTTCCATGCCGATCGGCAGATACAGAACTGCCGGACGCGCACCCAGGCGATCCTTGATCATGTCGACGCACATGTCGAAATTGGCACCGGTGCGGTCAAGCTTGTTGACGAAGCACATGCGCGGCACGTGATATTTTTCCGCCTGGCGCCACACGGTTTCAGACTGCGGCTCAACGCCAGCAACGCCGTCGAAGCAGGCAACCGCGCCATCGAGCACGCGCAGCGAGCGTTCGACTTCAATCGTGAAGTCGACGTGGCCGGGGGTGTCGATGATGTTGATGCGGTGGTCGTTCCAGAAGCACGTCGTGGCAGCCGACGTGATCGTGATCCCGCGCTCTTGCTCCTGCTCCATCCAGTCCATCGTGGCGGTGCCCTCATGGACCTCACCAATCTTGTAGGACTTGCCTGTATAATACAGGATTCGCTCGGTCGTCGTCGTCTTGCCGGCGTCGATATGCGCCATGATACCGATGTTACGATATTTTTCGAGCGGATGGCTGCGGGCCATGGGCGTGGTCCTTACGGTTTGAAAATGTGAACTGAACGCGTGAGCGATTCAGGGGAAGAAGAGCTTGGCGATCGCCGCCCCAGCACCAAGCAGGGCGGCGATCGCAATGGCACCTTGGAAAACCGTCGCCAGCGAGATCGTCCTTGATTCCGCGAGCAACTTCCTGGTTTCGGCGGAAAACTTGTCGCTTTCTTCCTGGATTTTCCGAATGCGCGCGAGCTGCTCTTGCAGGTCGAACTCCTTCGGATCAATCTGGGTTGCCATGCCGACCAGCCTTTCGCGCCCTATATAGCAGTTACCAGCGATAATGCGAGAAGGCGCGGTTGGCTTCGGCCATCCGGTGCGTGTCTTCGCGCTTCTTGACGGCGTTGCCACGGTTGTTGGCAGCATCCATCAATTCGCCCGAAAGGCGACCAGCCATCGTGTGCTCCGAACGCGAACGGGCCGCGTTGATCAGCCAACGAATTGCCAGCGCCTGTGACCGTTCGAACCGAACTTCGACTGGCACCTGATAGGTCGCACCACCAACGCGGCGGCTGCGCACTTCGATGTTCGGCTTCACATTGTTCAGCGCATCGTGGAACACCGCAATCGGGTCCTTCTTGGCGCGGGCTTCGACGGTTTCGAGCGCACCATAGACAATGCCTTCGGCGACGGACTTCTTGCCGTCCAGCATCACCGAATTCATGAACTTTGACAGAACCTCATCACCAAATTTGGGATCAGGCAGGATTTCCCGCTTTTCGGGACGACGACGACGAGACATATTTTCTTCCTTTGCACTTCAGCCTTGGTGACGGGACAAGCCCATCGGCTTACTTCGGACGCTTGGCGCCGTATTTGGAACGGGACTGGCGACGATCCTTGACGCCCTGTGTATCGAGCACGCCGCGCAGCACATGGTAGCGGACGCCGGGAAGATCGCGAACGCGACCGCCGCGAATCAGCACCACCGAGTGCTCCTGCAGGTTATGGCCTTCACCGGGGATATAACTGATGACTTCGCGCTGATTGGTCAGGCGAACCTTGGCCACCTTGCGCAATGCCGAGTTCGGCTTTTTCGGAGTCGTCGTATAAACGCGCGTGCAGACACCGCGCTTTTGCGGGTTCTGGTCCATCGCAGGGACCTTGGACTTGGCCTTCTGCGGGTCGCGGCCCTTGCGGACCAGCTGGTTAATCGTCGGCATGAAGCCCTTCACCTTATGTTACCAGACGGGGCTGGCGGTTACTTTGCTGGATCCCCAACGGCAAACCTGCCCAGGGTCGGAAATGACAAAAAGGACCTCATGGAAGCCTTTTGAGCTCCGCGGTCCTGGACGGTATCCAGCAATGTTCAAGCAGCCTCGACGCGACCTTGAGTCCCGCGAAGCAGGCGCGCCTATACGCGGCACACCGGGGGAGGTCAACATTGACTCTGGCCGATTGACGATCCGGCGGTCTTTACCGCGCGCTAACCCTGTTCGGGTAGACGAACCCCATGTTCCAAAGCGATATCCGCCCGCCCCAAGTCCGCCTTCGTCCAGCAATTTTCGCTGGCATCATGATCATTGCGGTCTGGTGGCATGCCATGTTGCTGCCGATCTTCACCACCGACGTCATCAACGATTACATCCCGTGGTTCAACCACATCGTCGATACCGGGCCGATTGCCGCCTTCGCGCACCCATTTGGTGCCTATAATCCACCCTATCTCTATCTGCTCGCGCTGGCGACGCCGCTAAAGGGGGTGATCGCTGACGGCTTTATCATCAAGGTCGTTGGCGTACTCGGCAATGGCGCGGCGGCAGCGGCCATGTGGCATCTGCTGGTCCGGCTAAAGGTCGATGACGCCAAGCGCCTCGCCATCTGCCTGCTTGCCCTCCCCACGCTGATCCTGAATGCCGCCCTGCTGGGGCAAAGCGATGCGATGTATGCAGCACCGCTGCTGATGGCGCTGGCCGCCGCCATTGATCGCAAGCACCCGGCGATGCTCGGCTGGTGCGGGCTGGCGATCGGCATCAAGCTGCAGGCGGTGTTGATCGGGCCATTCATTCTGGTGCTGCTGATCGCGCGTCGGGTCCCGCTGCACCACTGGCTCTGGACGCCCGCCATTTATGCGTTGACGCTGGTCCCCGCCTGGCTGGCCGGATGGCCCGTCTATGATTTGCTGACAATCTATGCGGGGCAAGCCGATACATTTCATGATATCGCGCTCAACGCGCCCAATATCTGGATGGTCGCCATGCTGCTCGGCGCGCAATCCTACGACATTACCGGGCTGGCGATGGTCGCTGCGGTCGGCGCGGTCGCCGCCTATCTGGCACGCTTTATTGCGACCGCGCGCCATTTCACGCCTGTCATGCTGGTTCGGCTCGCGCTGCTCGCCCCGTTGATCACGGCAGGATTGCTGCCGCGGATGCACGAACGCTATTTCCTGCTGGCGGATGTGCTGGCGCTGGTCTTGGCGATCATCAGCCCGAACCGGAGCGACTGGCGCATCGCGGCTTATGTGCAGCTTGGCTCGATTCTGGGCCTGTTCGCTTATTGTGTCGGCTGGCCCTGGATGGCCGGTGTGGGGGCAATCCCGATGCTCCTGGCGACCTGGCTGACCGCCGCGCCATTGCTCCAACCCGCCGCGAACGATAATCCCCTTCTGGCACGCACCATTTAAGCAAAGCCACCTGCAAAAAGCCGCGCTTCTGTGGTAGCTTTAGCGTTCAATTCATCGACTCAGATATTTCTGCGGGGTAATTATGAGCATGTTCAACAATAATAGCCGTCCAACGCGCGATTCGGGCACGAGCAGCTTGCCGCAGCCCCCGAGCCAGCCCGCTGGAAAGCGTGGCATGTTTTCCGTGCTCGGTTCGGATGTGATTGTTACGGGCAACATCATGGCGACCGCGGATCTGCATATTGATGGCCGGGTCGATGGCGATGTGAATTGCGGATCGCTGGTGCAAGGCACCGAAAGCCGGATTGCGGGCAATGTCCGCGCCGAAACCGCGCGACTGGCTGGCGCGATCGAAGGAACGGTTTCGGTTCGCCAGCTCACCGTAGAGCGCGCCGCCCGCATCACGGGCGATGTCGAATATGAAAATATCGCGATCGAAAATGGCGCCAGCATCGACGGCCGCCTGAAACATATCTCGCCGGATTCGGGCAGGACGTTCACCGGCAGCAGCACATCCACATCGGGCCGCCCGACGGAATCAGTCCATCTGGTCAGCCCGAACGAAGCCGCCGCCTGATCGGCGACGCCTGAACGCAAAAAAGGGCGCGATACCGGGGGTATCGCGCCCTTTTTTTCTTACCGCGGTGACCGAGTTCACAAATCTCTCCGACAAAAACCGGATTCTGGGTGGGTAGGAGAATGCCGACTTTTAGCTTCCAAGGTGCAAAAGCAGACGTATTTTTTACGATGGGCCGCGTATCAGGCTTATTGTAAATGTGGCGGCGCCGACCACCGCGTTGCCGCTAGCGTCCTTCGCCGGGCTGAACAGCCGCCGTCCCACTACGGCAGCACATGTGTGCTTTTCCAAGCTCTTCTCCGTGATGGCTGCCGTCGCGTGGCACTCGGCTATAACCCCATCACTGGCCACAAGAAGGCGGAATTCATCGTTGATGGTCGACCGTCCGGACTCTCCTGCCAAATTCAACAGCACAGAATTTGATATCCATTCATCCCGAGACTTTAGCGCGATCGGTGTCGTTCCGCCGAGTGCAAACTGCGCAGGATCCGCACCCCATTCCACGAGCTGGTCTGCATTGCATTTCCGCAACGCCTCGACGGCTTTGGCTGCGCCCGGAACTGGCACGATGGTCTTTAGGCCTTTTGCCTCTAATGTTACAGTTGAGGCGCCGGAGAGATCATCAAGCAGCGACGCAGGCATTCCCTGCATCAGCGTCACTACAGTTCGGTTGGGTAGCTTGGCGACTCTCGCTAAACCCGTCGTAACCTTTTGTGACGGGGCGAAGGTAAGCGAAGCAGGCTTGAAAGATTCCGAAGCGTCAACGCCTTCCTTTTTGATCGCGAGTCGATAGCTGTCGCTGCCCGGCGTTGCGTCGATCGAGAAAGTCGATCCTGTTTCAGGGCTCAGTCTCACCAAAGCACAGTGAGCCGCCTCTACTTGCAAGCTCCACCGAGCAATGGGGCGGGCAGGAGTATCTTGGGTTCCCCCAAGGATCGCTAGGACTCCCAAAAGTGCAGCAATCATTCCACCCCCCAACCAAATTCAAACTCAGCTTAACGAGCGGCTGGTTTCGGGCAAGCAGTTGGTGAATGCGAACGTCGTTCATTGGGGCGATAGCCGCCACATCAACACGGTTTGGCGATGACGCATCGCCTATCAACGGCAGCTCACTTAACCCGCACCCCGCCCTTGATGACCGCGCTGACATGTTCAAGCAGCGTCACATCGCTCAGCGGATCGCCCGCCACCGCGACGATATCGCCATAGCGCCCGACCGCAATCGCGCCGACATCAGCGGTCTTGTCCAGCGCCTCTGCCGCGCTGCTGGTCGCTGCGCGGATCGCCTGGAGCGGGGTCATGCCCCATTGCACCATCTTGGCGAATTGCTTGCCATTGTCGCCGTGCGGATAAACGCCCGCGTCGCTGCCGAACAGCATCGGCACCCCTGCCCTGACCGCGCGCTGGAAGGTCTGGCGCTGTTTCAGGCCGATCTCCTTTTCCTTGTCCAGGCTCTCCTGCTCGGTGCCGTTGGCCGTGCCGGTCGCCAGGATATAATCGTCATTATAGATATCCATGTCGAACCAGGTGCGGCGCGCCGCCGCCAGCTTGATCGTCTCGTCCGACGCCAGGCTGGCATGTTCGATCGTATCGATCCCGGCCAGGATTGCGGTGCGGATGCCTTCATCGCCATGCGCATGCGCCGCCACCCGGATGTGGAGCATATGCGCTTCATCAGCGATTGCCTTCATCTCCTCCAGCGTCAGCTGCTGCCCGCCAACGCTGTCGCCGAGCGAAAATACGCCGCCAGTCGCGCAGATCTTGATCACCTGCGCGCCATATTTGTGCAGCCACCGCACTTTGGCGCGCGCTTCCTCGGGTGAGTTGATCACCGAAGGCTGCTGCTTGTCGAACGAGGGCGGCAGGCTGTTGTCGTCGCAATGCCCGCCGGTCGCGCCGATCGCATAGGTCGCCGTGGTGAGGCGCGGCCCGGGGATCCAGCCGCCATCGATCGCCTCGCGCAGGCCGACATCGTCAAAGTTCGCCGACCCGACATTGCGGACCGAGGTGAACCCCGCATCAAGCGTCTTCTTGGCATTGGCGACACCGACCGCCTGCCAGAAGCTGTCGGTATATTGCAGCCCGCGATAGCCACCAATCTCAGCGAGCGAGGTCAAATGGACATGCATGTCGATCAGGCCCGGCAGGATCGTCTGCCCCGACAGGTTGATATGCTTGACGTCGCTGCCCCATTTCACCGTCCGGGCATCGGCCACGCTGGTAATGCGGCCATCGGTGATGAACACCGCCGGATAATCCACCGTCTTGCCGGCAACGACATCGACCATATGGTCAGCGGTGACGACGACGGTCTCGGCCTGGGCGGGCGCGGATACGGCAAGCAGCAGTCCGGCAATCATTCGTTTCGACATTGGCCAACTCCACGCCATCAAATCTACGGAAGATGACCCTATCGCGAAAAAGACGCGCTGGGAATCGCCATCGGCCGCGGCGCGCGTTCCCGGTTAGCGCCTTGTCCTCAGCTTCAGGGGCGCCCAGCTTCAGGGCTGGGAGGCCTTGAGGTAAGATCCGCAACATTCAATTGTGCAACAATAGAATGAACCACTTTGACCAGATATTGGATCGACAATAGACCTAGTTCGAATTGACCGACACAATATCATCAATCAAAATATCCGAGGCAGATCAGTAAGATCGCCCGGTAATTGCTTAACCTTCAGATGCGGCCGAACAAATCCTCCTGTCGATAGATCAGTATCGAGCGGGTCGGATTCTCTTGGCCGATTTTCATGAAAATCAAAAAAGGAGCAGGAAATGACCGTTTATACGATCCAGAACCAATGGGGTGGAGACTCCGCCCCTTGGCATGATGGCGGCGTGTTGAACATCGGCAACCGTGGCGCGCAGCTGCCGGTCGCCCTCAACATCAGCTCGGGTGACGGGGGCCGCAGCTTTACCGGCACGATGACCTATACCGGCGAAGGCCCGATCGGCTTTCGCGGCACGCTCGTCACCGAAAATTGCTATCAGGTTGAAAATCAATGGGGCGGCGATTCAGCCCCCTGGCATGACGCCGGCTTGTTCCTGCTGGGCGCACGCAACGGGCAGAATGCGGTCGCATTCAACCTGAACTCAAGCGACGATGGCCAGAGCATCACCGGGACGATGACCTATGCGGGTGAAGGCCCGATCGGGGTGAAGGGCGCGATGTCGGCGGGCACCGCCTATAACGCCGTCAACCAATGGGGTGGCAACACTGCGCCCTGGCACCAGGGTGGCCAATGGGTGATCGGCTGCCGTGACAATCAGGCGGTGGTCGCCATCGATGTCACCAGCACCGACAATGGCCAGACGCTGCGCGGGACGATGACCTATGCCGGTGAAGGCCCGATCGGCTTTCAGGGCACCCGGACAATGGCCAACACCTACAGCGTCGCCAATCAATGGGGCGGCGATCAGGCGCCCTGGCATCCCGGTGGCACCTGGGTGATCGGTTGCCGAGGTACGCAGGGTGTCGTTGCCGTCAGCGTGCAAGCGGCTGCCGATGGCAAGCTGACGGGGCAGATGACCTATGCGGGTGAAGGCCCAATCGGTCTCGCGCTCACCACCAGCGCGTCGTAACCAACAAACGGCGGACCGGGTGGCTGCTGCGCCGCCCGGTCCGCTCACTTGTGCGCCTCAGAAATGCAGCGCGCGGCCATAGGCGCTGAGCACGCTTTCATGCATCATTTCGCTGAGCGTCGGATGCGGGAACACAGTTTCCATCAGCTCCTGCTCAGTGGTCTCCAGCGTCTTGCCGATGGTGTAGCCCTGGATCAGCTCAGTCACTTCCGCGCCGATCATGTGTGCGCCGAGCAGTTCGCCGGTCTTGGCGTCGAACACCGTCTTGATGAACCCCTCCGCCTCACCCAGCGCAATCGCCTTGCCATTGCCAATGAAGGGGAAATTGCCGACCTTCACGTCGTATCCGGCTTCCTTCGCCTTGGCCTCGGTCAGGCCAACGCTGGCGATTTGCGGGTGGCAATAGGTGCAGCCGGGGATGTTTTTGGGGTCCATTGCATGCGGATGGCCGCCGGCAATCGCCTCAGCCGCGATGACGCCTTCATGGCTGGCCTTGTGCGCGAGCCAGGGCGGCGCGGTGATGTCGCCGATCGCCCAGAGCCCGGCGACATTGGTCCGGCACATCGGATCGGTCTTCAGGAAGCCGCGATCCATTGCGACGCCCAGCGCCTCTAGCCCGATATTCTCGGTATTGGGCACGATACCGACCGCGACGATAACATGGCTGAACTCGCTGGTGGCAACCTTGCCGTCCTTTGCCTTGATGCTCGCGGTCACCCCCTTCGTGCCAACATCGATCTTCTCGACGCCAGCCCCGGTCATAATCGTCATCCCCTGCTTCTTGAGGGATTTTTCGAGAAAGGCGGAAACGTCAGCATCCTCGACTGGCACGATCCGGTCGAGCATTTCGACGACCGTCACCTCAGCGCCCATATCATTGTAGAAGCTGGCAAACTCGATTCCAATCGCGCCCGAACCGATGACGAGCAGCTTGGTCGGCATTTCGGGCGGCACCATCGCGTGGCGATAGGTCCAGATGCGCTTGCCGTCGGCCTTGGCAAAGGGCAGGTCGCGCGCTCGCGCGCCCGTCGCCAGGATGATGTTCTTGGCGCTGATTTCCTCGGTCTTGCCGTCCTTGGTCACCGCAACTTTGTTGGCGGCGGTCAGCGTGCCGTCGCCCATATGCACGGTGATCTTGTTCTTCTTCATCAGGTGGGTGACGCCCTGATTGAGCTGCTTCGCCACGCCGCGCGACCGCTTCACCACCGCATCGATATCCGCGCTGATCTTTTCGGCGACCAGGCCATAATCCTTGGCATGCTGCATATAATGATAAATCTCAGCGGAGCGCAGCAGCGCCTTGGTCGGGATACAGCCCCAGTTGAGGCAGATGCCGCCGAGCAGCTCGCGTTCGACGATCGCTACTTTCAGGCCAAGCTGGCTCGCCCGAATCGCGGCGACATAGCCGCCGGGGCCCGAGCCAAGCACGATGAGATCATAAGTATCAGCCACAGTCAGACTCCTGGGGAGGGAGGATCATACAAATTCTTCGCCAATCACGCGCGGCATCCGCCGTTCGTCGATCGCGACGAAGGTGAAGCGTGCTTGTGTGACAAGGCAGGATTGTTCGGCATGGCGGTCGCGTCGCCAGCTCTGCACTTCGATCGTCATCGATGTGCGCCCGACCCGCGCCAGATCGGCATAGACCGAGACCTCATCGCCAACGAACACGGGTGCATGGAATTTCATCGCCTCGACCGCGATCGTTACCGCGCGGCCTTTGGCATAACGGGCGGCGACCAGGCCGGCAGCGGAGTCCATCAGGCTCATCAGCCAACCGCCAAAAATGTCGCCATAGGCGTTGGCATCGGCCGGCATCGCCGTAACGCGAATCGCCAGCTGGTTTTCGGGGGGGATCGGATCAGGCATCGGGGCCGGTCAGCGCCCAGCCGATAGTGGGAACAAGACCGTGGCCAAAGGCCTGCGCGATCCACAGTCGCGCCATCCCCTCCAGCTCGCGCGCATAATCCAGGCCCCCGGCATCGCGGACATCAAAGCCGATATCCGTGAGCAACTGCATCACTGCCACCTTTGCGGTGGCGTCATCGGCGGCGACGAACTGCAGCGGCTTGATCCGCCGCGCTGGTGCATCGGCCATCACGCCCGATCCCACCTGATTGAGCGCCTTGACCACCACAGCATCGGTCTTTGCCTGCAACAGCATCGCGGCGGACTGATCGGGCGCGATCAGCGGGGCGAGATTGTTTCGGAAATCATAGGGGTTGATCGGATCGATCAGGATCTTGCCCGAGATCGGCCCCATCGCCGCCAGCGCGCCATCCACCGCATCCCAGCCGATCGCCAGCACGATGATGTCGGCCCAGGCCGCCGCGTCCACCGTCGAGCGCCGCGCGATCCCATCCCCACCGGCATGCTTTGGATCGGCGGGGTCGCGCACGCCATAGACCACGTCATGCCCGGCGGCGGCGATGTTCGGGGCGATTGCGCTGCCCACCCGACCCGTGCCGATAACCGCAATCTTCATGCCTCTCGTCCCCGTGCTTCGGCAGCTTCGGCGGCGCGGTCTGCGGCCCAGGCCTGACGCAGCGGCAAATACCCCATGCCGATCACGAACGCGATCACGACATAGTCGGTATTCCAGATGTCCGCGCGCGCCAGCGGCACGGCCCAGGCCGCCATCGACGCCATCACAATCGCGGTGGCGATGCCGAGCGCAATATGCATGAGTTCAATCGCAAATCGCATGATCGTGCCTTAGGCCAGCAAGCCAAGCGGGTTTTCGACGAGCGCCTTGATCGCCTGCATTAGCTGCGCGCCGTCCGCGCCGTCGATCGCGCGGTGATCGAAACTGCCCGTCACCGACATCACCGTGGCGATGCCGAGCGCGCCGTCAATCACATAAGGCCGCTGCTCGCCCGCGCCAACAGCCAGGATCATCCCCTGTGGCGGGTTGATCACCGCATCAAATGCCTTGATTCCGAACATGCCCATATTGGAAATGGACGCCGTCCCGCCCTGATATTCGGCTGGCTGCAGCTTGCCGTCCTTGGCACGCTGGGCAAGGTCCTTCATCTCAGTGGCGATCGTCGAGACGCTCTTGCCCGCTGCGTCCTTGATGATCGGCGTGATCAGCCCACCGGGGATCGATACCGCGACCGCGATATCGGCGCGGGTATAGGAAACGAGCTGGTCGCCCAGGAAGGTGACATTGCACTTCGGCACCTGGATCAGCGCCACGCCCAATGCCTTGATCAACAAATCATTGACCGACAGCTTCACCCCGCGCGGCTCAAGCGCCTTGTTGAGGTCGCCGCGCAGTTTGAGCAGCGCATCAAGCCGAACATCGACGGTCAGATAAATATGCGGAATCGTCGATTTTGCTTCGGTCAGCCGCCGCGCAATGGTTTTGCGCATGTTCGACAGTTTCTCGATTGCGTGCGGAATCGTATCGTCCCATGCGACGGGCGCGGCAGGGCGGATAGGGTCGGCTGACGCTGGCGCGGGTGCAGCGGCGGCAGGCGCTACGGCGACGGGCGTTGCCATCGACGCTGCACCAGGGCTCGCGCTATCGATATCGGCCTTGATGATCCGGCCATTCGGGCCAGTCCCGGCCACTGTCGCAAGGTCGATGCTCTTCTCGGCCGCCAATCGACGCGCCAATGGGCTGGCCTTGATCCGGTCCCCGCTTGCAACGGGTGCGGGCGGCGGTGCGACCGGCACGGGTGCCACAGCGGCGGGCACGCTGGCAGGCGGCGCAGCATCAGGTACAGCCGGTGCCGATTTAGCAGGTAACGCCGGTTGCGATGCGGGCGGCGATGCCGCCTCCCCTTCTTGCGTCAGCAGCGCAATCACTGTGCCCACTTTCACGTTATCAGTCCCCTCGGCCACCAATATCTGGCTGATCACGCCTTCATCGACGGCTTCGAACTCCATCGTCGCCTTGTCGGTTTCGATTTCGGCCATCAAATCACCCGAAGAGACGCTGTCGCCTTCCTTGACCAGCCATTTGGCGAGGGTGCCTTCCTCCATCGTTGGGGAAAGAGCGGGCATCTTGATCTCGATCGGCATGAAAGAGGAATCCTTGCGCGAGTCCTGGGGGTGGGCGTTTCCTTCGCCATCCGGCGCGCCGGGTCAAGGCCAAGGCTTGCGCAGCGCCCCGTCCCGGCCCACCTTAGCGACAAAATCGATCCGAAATTGGCGGGGAAAAACGGCCATGCGCATCTATCTGGTGGTGATCGACGAGACGCCCGAGGCCGAAACCGCGCTGCGCTTTGCCGCACGCCGCGCCGTGAAGACGGGCGGTGGCGTCGAAATCCTGGCGCTGGTGCCCGCTGCCGAGTTCGTGCCCTGGGGCGGTGTGCAGGCCACCATCGAGGAAGAGGCCCGCCAGCATGCCGAAGCCTTGGTCGCGGCCGCAGCAGGCACATTGATCGAGGAATCGGGGCTGAAGCCGATCATCACCGTGCGTCAGGGCGACGCCAGCAAGGTGATTCGCGACGTCATCGCCGGCAATTCGGAAATCGCCGCGCTGGTGCTTGCCGCCGCCCCGCATGGCGCGCCAGGCCCGCTGATCAGCCATTTCGCCGGATCGGATGCCGGCGCCCTGCCAATCCCGCTGATGATCGTGCCCGGCGGGCTAAGCGCCGCCGCCATCGATCGGCTGAGCTAGCGGATTGGTCAAAATTCTGCCTTAGATCATTGCTCTATCGCCATTGACCTCTTGGGAGAACGTCCATGCGTCGCCGCCCTTCTCTAGCTCCGCGCCTTGCTTCCCTGCCGCTTCTCCTGCTGGCGAGCGCTGGCATCGCATCAACGCCGCCTGCCGACCGCATGCTGCCGATCGACCGCATCGTTGCAGAACGGGTGAAGTTTGCCCTCCCCGACGACGAACAGCCGCGGTTGCCCGTGGTCGATGATGCCGGGATCGGCTTGTTCGGCTTTGCGTCGGGCCTGCCGATCGATGCGGTACGGCAAACCCGGTCGGTCCGCGATCTTGATGTGCTCGTGAAACTCAAAATCGTGCGTTTCACGCCGCGCAAGCCGTTCAAACTGGGCGGTGCTGCGGCGGTGCTCGCCAATATCACCTCCGCCACGATCGCCGCCAATGTCGATTTGCGCAACTATTACCAGCAACCCTTTTATTATCCGCCCTCGGCAGCCGACAATGCGCCGATTGATCCGGGTGAAGAGCGTGAGGCCACCGCGCAGCTTGCGGGCTTGCTATCAGCCGATGGCTGCGGGGCGCGAACAATCGCCCTGCTTCGCCGGATCGCCGCCGGGCCGGGCCACGGGAAGCTGACGGCCGCCGCTGTCGATGCGCGCCGTCTGCTCACCCGACTTGGCAATGGGGCCTATTACCCAACGGACGGATGCGCTGCGCCCGAGGTTGAACCGGATTATGTCCGCACGATCGCGGCTGCATCTTAGCCCCTTGCCGATGGGTGCTGTAGCCGCCACCATGCCGCTATGCGCATTCCTCTGCTGGCCACCGCCGCCCTCGCCCTCTGCCTTCCCGCTTTGGCCAATGCCAAGGACAAGCCCGACCCGGTTCGCCTGAAGGCGACGGTTGAAAAGCTGGTTTCGTTCGGCACGCGCAATACGCTTTCGTCCCCCACTGATCCGGTGCGCGGCATCGGCGCGGCGCGGGCCTGGGCGGCGGACGAGCTCGACAAATTGGGCGAGGCGTGCGGCTGCATGCAGGTTCAGCGCATCGGTCGGACTTTTACAGGCCCGCGCGCGCCCAACGGGGTCGAGGTGATCGACGTGCTGGGCGTCCAATGGGGGCGTGATCCCAACCGCGTCGTCATCGTCGGTGCGCATATCGACAGCCGCGGCACCGATACGCTCGACGTGACCAAGGACGCGCCCGGCGCCAATGACAATGCATCGGGCGTGGCGCTGGTCATGGAGGCAGCGCGGCTGCTATCGACCGAGAAATTCGAAGCGACGATCGTCTATGCGGTCTTCTCGGGCGAGGAACAGGGGTTATGGGGCGGGCAATTGCTCGCCGAAACCGCCAGGGATCGCGGCTGGGAAGTCTCGGCGATGCTCAACAACGATATCGTCGGCAATACGATGGGGCAGAATGGCATTCGGGTGGCAGGCCGGGTTCGGGTGTTTTCCGAAGGCATTCGCGCATCGGAAACGATTGCTGAGCAGCTCGCCCGGCGCGGCAATGGCGGCGAGGATGACGGCCCCTCCCGCGCACTTGCCAAGACGATTGACGCAATTGCCGGAGACATCCCCGGTGGGCTTGATGTGTTCATGGACCGGCGGCCCGATCGTTTCGGGCGCGGCGGCGATCATGAGCCGTTCCTGAAGCTCGGCTATCCGGCAGTGCGCTTTTCCGTCGGCGCGGAAAACTGGACGCAGCAGCACCAGGACATCCGGAGCGATGGCGGCATTGATTATGGCGACACCGTGGACAAGATGGATTTCCCCTATCTCGCCAAGGTCACCGCAATCAACGTCGCCGCGATCCGCCGCTTCGCCAGCGCGCCTGCTGCGCCCAAGCAAGTGACGATCAACGGCGCGCTGTCCTTCGACACGGCAGTGAAATGGGCGCCGGTAAAGGGGGCGGCCGGCTACCGCGTTTATTGGCGGCGCACCGATACCGATCGTTGGACGGGCCATAAGGATGTGACCGAACCGGGCGTGACTCTGGTCAACACCTCGATCGACGATCACCTCTTCGCCGTGGGCGCGCTGGCGGCAAATGGCGCGGAAAGCCTGCCGGTGTTGGCGGGACCAGCGCCCCGCCCTTAGCTCTGCTTGCGATCGCGTGGAGTCACTAAAGCCCCTCCTCTTTAGGGGAGGGGTTGGGGTGGGGGCTCTCCGTTGGCGCAGCGCTCGTGGACACGCCCCACCCCCGTCCCCTCCCCTGAAGGGGAGGGGTGATTGGGGTATCACAGACAACTCTAGCGCAACACGCCTAAATAATCGCCTATCGGCAGGCGCAGGCGCAGCTGCACTTTGGCTTTGCGCGCCCGTGGCGCACGGGCTTGCGATAGCTGCGGCGAACGGGGGTGCGGTACACCGTTTCCTCGATATATTCGGTCACGGTCGTGGTGACGACCGGGGCCTGCTGCACCGTAATCGTCGTCGTGACACCACCGGGATAGTAATAGCCGCTGCCCGCTGACCAGGTCTGGGTATAGCCATGCGGATAGAGCGGCTGGACCACCGCGCCGGCCTGCACCGGCGGCTTCGGTCCATATCGGCCGCTTTGCCGGCCCTGCTGATAGCCCCGCTGGCCATTCACTTCATAACTGCCCTGATAGCTGCCCTCATAGCCGATTCCGGGCGCTGGATAGGGGGCGCCATAGCCTGGCTGATCCCCGGCATAGTCGCTGTCCTGATCATCGCGGCCATCCCAGCCAATCCCGCTGACGCTGTCATGCACCCGGCCGCGATCGTCGATCAGCACCGCATCGTCATAATAACGTGACCAGCGATAGCCGTATGGCGGCGGGGCCAGGCCATAGCTGGCAAAATTGCCGATGAAGAAACTCGGCGCGATCCAATAGCTGGGCAGCGCAAAGCCGCGCCAGGGGCGGCGATAGCCATTCCAGCCGCCGGGTGCCTGTACACCGCCGATCCAGCGACCACCGACCTGGCCGCCCCAGCGCTGACCCTGCAGCCGCGGCATCCGGTTCAGGGGCGGAATGACGTTTGGATTGGCCGGCCGCGACATCATCATCGGCGGCGCGCCAGTGCGGCCGCCACCCGACGGTGCCAGCATCGGTACCGGCCCACCCTGCGGCCCGCTGACGGGAACGTTGATCTGCGGGGCGATCATCTGCCCGCGCCCGAGTCGCTGTGCGTCGGCGGGGCCGGCCAGCACGATCGCTGCCAGCGCCAGCGACACGATCTTGGGGGTTTGCATGGTTAACTCTCCGCCCGGTCGTCCGCCGGACGATGACCCGGGCCGAACAAACCGTAATTTCTTAACGGCATCGTTACCAATTTTGGCGGTTTTTCGCCACCTTAAGCACTGTCCCAGTTCGGGTCAGATACGCCCAGCAAGCAACGCGACGAGTACTTCCACCCCGGCGGCGTCCGCAGCATCGAAGCGCGCCGCGATCGGGCTGTCGAGGTCGAGCACACCGATCAGCATGCCGTCGCGCACAACCGGCACGACCAGTTCGGATCGGCTATCGGCATCGCAGGCGATATGGCCCGGAAAGGCATGTACATCATCGACCAACTGGGTCGCCCGCGTCGCCGCAGCCGTCCCGCACACGCCGCTGCCCATCGCGATGCGAATGCAGGCAGGCTTGCCCTGAAACGGCCCGAGCACCAGTTCACCGCCAACCAGCCGATAAAAGCCCGCCCAGTTGAGATCAGGGAGATATTGCCAGATCAGCGCCGCTGCATTGGCCATGTTCGCGACCGCATCGGGTTCGTCAGCGGTGAGCGCGTCGAGCGCCGATGCGAGATCGCGGTACAATTCGTCCTTGGCGCTGGTATCGACGGTGAAGGCGTACATGGGGCGGGCTATTCCGGCGTTGTGAGTGGGGAAACTGGGAGCGCCGGATGGGTTTGGCAAGATGGTAGACGTTTGCAAATCACTTTGTGAGGAATCGCTCGAACACTAGGCAATTTGCGAGTGCCAAGCCAAGGTAATTGGTAAAAATACCCGCTCCTGGTGAAACGCGTATATGGTTGCGTTCTCTGCAAATCGCGCATAATTTTAACTATGCGAAAAGCAAAAGCAGCCCTGCTAGCAGTCCTTATTCTCTGCGCGCCGGTGTCAGCTGAAGTATCAACTGACACCCTCTTCGAACTGACTCGGAGTCATGCGCTGGTGCTAATTGGCCTCTCCCCTCCTGGTGCCGGTATCTATGCACGTCGCGCAGTCGCCTTCAGCGAAAAAAAGGACCGTTTCGCAGCTCTGTCTCGCTTGAAAGTGCTGATGGGTGAAGAACTGGCTCGGGAGGCCCCTGACCGTCTCCGCGTTGAGGAGTTGAGTAAAGCTGTAGCTCAGGAGGAAGCACGAGATGCCCGGCTTCGGTACGAGGAGTTAATAAAAACGGCTTTTCAGTTGTCTGTTACCGATCGTCAAAAACTCGGCAAAATGATCGCCCGCAATAATGGTTCGTCATTGCATTTTTAAAAGGGGGTTAAAAAAACCTTCTCTTGATATCCGCACTGAATTGAAAGCTGATAGCATGCAAACAAGTAGCGCTATTGGATAATGCACCGAGACACATCACCACGCCAAACTACTCGTATACCTGATGTTTTTGATTGTGGCGCTCGCGCCGCTTGTTGGCATTTTAAGTCTTTATGGCAAACCCAGTATATTTATTTAGGCGTAATCCAACGACACCCGACCGCGTCCCGCCTTCACTTCGCTCCGCCCCTTTTTCGCATCGACGCGGCGTGCCTTGGCGGCTTTGCTTGGCTTGGTCTTGACCCGGCGGACGGGGCGATCATGCGCCTTGCCGATCAGCTCGGACAGCCGCGCTCGGGCATCGACGCGATTGGCATCCTGCGTGCGAAACTTGCGCGCGGTAATCACGATCTCGCCCGCTGTCGTCATCTTGGTGCCAGCGAGCGTCTTCAGCCGCTGGTAAACATCGGGCGCGAGGCCCAGCTTGAACACATCGACGCGCAATTGCACTGCGGTCGCCACCTTGTTGACATTCTGCCCGCCCGGTCCCGATGCGGCCAGGAAACGCTCCTCCTCGATCGCGCTTTCGGGGAGGACATACTCAGCCATCGCTGGTCTCAGGCGCGGGCTCATCGGTCGGCGCTGGGCCAAAGCCTGCCGCCACGAACCGTTCAGGCAGCGGCGCTTCAGCGGTTACATCGGGCTTGCCCTCGCGCGGGACGGTCAGCGCCGCCGCATGCAGCAGCATCCCGTGCGGGCCCTTGCGCCCATAGACCGGATCACCCGCAACCGGCGCGCCCAACGCCTCTGCGGCGTGCACGCGGATCTGGTGGGTGCGCCCGGTTTCAGGCGAAAACTCGACCAGCGATTGCGCACCGATCACGCGCACCAGCCGCCAATGCGTGCGCGATGGCTTGCCCTTGGGGCTGCCAATCATCCGCCAGCCCTCTGCCTCGCTGCTGATCTTGTCGAGCGCGAGATCGATGAGCCCGCTTTCCCCGTCAGGGACGCCATCAAGCACCGCGAGATAGCGTTTGGTGACCAGCCCAGCCTCAAACACCCGTTGGAAGCGCTTATGCGCCTTGGGATTGCGCGACAGCAGCAGGCAACCGCTGGTGTCACGATCCAACCGATGCACCGCCTGCGGCCAGCGCTGAAAGCCGAAGGTCAGGCTCTGCAGATGGTTTTCCAGGCTGAGCGCGCCGTCACGCGGCGGATCGACCGGCAGGCCCGCAGGCTTGTCGATGACGATTGCTTCACCGTCGATAAAAAGAACATGGTCTGTAATCATCACACGCCCTTGCCACTCGCCGCGCCCGCGTGCCAGAAAAAGCGCATCGGCCCGAGGACCCCATGAAGAACCAATTCGCTCTTGCGCTGGCGGTTATCGCCCTGGCGCCGATCACTGCGCAAGCGACCACCCAGCATCTATGCCCAAGTGAGAACGTCGCGGTTGGCGCTGACGGACGGCTGCTTGGCCATTTGCCCTATGGCCAGGCGACGGGATCGGAACTGGTCCCCGCCCCGGCGGCCTTTGCGCTCGGGCTGCCCTGTCTCTTGCGTCCCGAAGCGGCGGCGGATCTGGGGCGCATGCTGGCTGCCGCTGCGCTGACGCCAGGAATGGCCGGGCGGATCCGGGCAGTATCCTGCTATCGTACGATTGAACGCCAGCGCACGGTATTCTGCAGCCAGATCGGGCCGAACAAGCGCTGTCGCAACGCCGCCGAACGTGCCCGCGCCGTGGGGCCACCGGGTTATAGCGAACACGCGACGGGCTATGCGATCGATTTCGGCACCCGCCCATCGCCGCGATGTGGCGATGTCGACGCCTGCTTCGCCTGGACGCCGGCCGGAAAATGGCTGATCGCTCACGCGCCCGATTTCGGGTTCGAACTCTCCTTCCCGGCGGGCAATGCACAAGGGGTGACCTGGGAACCCTGGCATTGGCGCTGGGTTGGCACATCGGCAAGCGCCGCCGGGGCGGGCCCGGCCCGCGCAATCTTTGCCCGCGCCCGCCGCGATTTTGCAGCACTGCCGATGATCCCGGAAGGAACGCCGGTACTGGCCGTCCCGCCCTTGATCGCGGCACCGGGCAGACCGGGGGGGAATGCCGTTTCGTCAAGCGCCCGGCAAATGCCTTCTGTCGCTCCGTTGTCGCCGCTGATTGCGGCGCCCGGCACTCAGGCGCCTGCAGCTGCGCCAACGGCGACGCCCCGGATAGAGACGCCGCCGCTGCGGTAACCTAGAGCATCGTGCTGAAAATATGATCCGTTTGTCCTGAGTAGCCATTGAGCTTGTCGAAATGGCGTATCGAAGGACGGCGTGTGGGGCAGGTCCTTCGATAAGTAGCAGGTGAAACATGCCCCCGGCATGTTTCAGGATCGTCTGGGAGACGATCCGACCTGCTACTCCTCGACAAGCTCAGCCCCTACTCAGGACAAACGGGGGGTGATTCAAACTTCAAGTACGGTGCTCTAACGGGATACGGTCAGGCGGCCTGCTTGATCGCCACTTCAGCAATGCGCCGTCCCTGATAGCGGGCGCCATCAAGCTCAACCGCGCTTGGCTGACGGCTGCCATTGCCATCGGCGATCGTCGTCGCGCCATAGGGCGATCCGCCCTTCACTTCATCAACGCCCATCTGCGCCTGATAGCCATAATCCAGCCCGACGATCGTCATCCCAAAATGCAGCAAATTGGTGATGATCGAAAACAGCGTGACTTCCTGGCCGCCATGCTGGCTTGCGCTTGAGGTGAACGCCCCGCCGACCTTGCCGTTGAGTGCACCACGCATCCACAACCCGCCAGCCTGATCCAGAAACGCTGCCATCTGGCTGGGCATCCGCCCGAAGCGCGTTGGCGCGCCGATCACGATCGCGTCATAGCTGGCCAGTTCTTCGACAGAACCAATCACCGGATGGGCGCTGTCGGTCTTGAAATGCGCCGCCGCAACCACCGCTTGCGGCGCGGTTTCCGGTACGCGGCGAACATCGGCGATCGCCCCAGCGGCACGGGCACCTTCGGCAACGGCTTCGGCCATCTGCTCGATATGACCATAAGAGGAATAATAGAGAACAAGTACTTTTGACATGGCGATGCTTCCTTAATGGAGGGACTTTTCGGGGCGGGCACGTTGGGTCTGCTTGGGGAAAAGCCGCACCCGCCCCGTCCGCGTCCGCGAACGGACCCGGAAACGGCATTGCAACGAACGCTGGCCTATTCGGAATCGACCAAAACGATCTCGGCATCATCGATTGCGGTGATGGTGATCGTCTGCCCGCCCAGCAGCGCGACACCGTCGCGGGCGTTGATCCGGGCGCCGTCAATCTCGATCACGCCGGTGGCAGGCACGAGATAACCGTGGCGGCCATCGCCAAGATTGTAGTTGATCGCCTCACCCGCTTTGACGGTGGCGGCAAGCAGCCGGGCATCGGCGCGGATCGGCAGGGCGCCTTCATCCTCGGCAAACCCGCTGGCGAGCGTCACGAACTTGCCCGAGCGATCATCCTTGGGGAACGGCTTGGCGCCCCAGCTCGGGCTGCCGCCCAGCCGCTTCGGTTCGATCCAGATCTGGAACAACGTGGTCGTTTCGGATTCAAGATTATATTCCGAATGGCGAACGCCCGTTCCCGCGCTCATCACCTGCACGTCACCTGCCACCGTCCGGCCGGTATTTCCCAGTGAATCCTGATGAGTGATCGCCCCGGTGCGGACATAGGTGATGATCTCCATGTCGCGGTGCGGATGCGGCGGAAAGCCCGAATTGGCGGCGATCTCGTCGTCGTTCCACACCCGGATGCTGCCCCAGCCCATCCGGTCAGGATCGTAATAGCTGGCGAAGGAGAAGTGATGACGGGCGTTGAGCCAGCCATGATCGGCATGACCAAGGCTGTCGAATGTCCGGCGGTCGATGCGGTTTTTGGTAAGCATTGGAACCTCCTTTGTGTTGCCGCCAAGATAGAGGTTGCAAACGCGGCGTAAATGGAAACGATGGAAACCTATCGTTTCCAATTATTCACTAATGCCGGAGAAAATCGCGATGCGGCTACCCGATCTGGAGGGCTGGGCGATCTTCGCCAGCGTCGTCGAGCACCGATCGTTCAGCGGTGCCGCTGAAGCGATTGGCTTGTCCAAGGCGACCGTTTCAAAGGCAATCACCCGGCTGGAGGCGCATATCGGCACCAGCCTGTTCAACCGGACATCGCGCCGCCTGTCGCTGACGACGACCGGTAAAGCGCTGGCCGAGCACGCGCATCGCATCCTGGGTGAGGCACGTGCAGCCGAAGAAGCCGCGCATGATTCGACATCGGCCCTGGCCGGACTGGTTAGGGTGAGTGCCCCAATGAGCTTTGGCTTGCTGCACGTTGCGCCGGTCATTGCCGATTTCATCGCCGCCCATCCGGCGATTGAGATCGACCTGCACCTCTCCGACGCGCTGATCGATATCGTCGCGGAGGGCATCGACATTGCGCTGCGCATCGGCGACCTGCCCGACAGCAGCCTTCGCGCGCGCCGGCTGGGGCCAATTCCAACCCATATCGTTGCCGCGCCCGCCTATCTTGCCCGCCATGGTCGGCCCACGCACCCTGCACAGCTCGGCGAGCATGTTTGTTTTGCCTATACCAATGCCAGCGGCCCCTGGCGCTTTACTGGCCCCAGGGGCGAAGAGGTGGCGGTGCGCCCGGCTGGATCGTTCCGGTCAAACAGCGGGGATGCGATGCTGCCGGCGCTTCGCGCGGGCCTGGGCATTGCCACGCTGCCGGACTTTTTTATCGGCGCCGATCTCGCCGCCGGACGGTTGGAAGCGATCCTGACCGACTGGCGCGGGCCACCGATTGCGCTGCACTTGATGACCCCGCCCAGCCCTTTGCGACCCCGCCGCGTCGAAATGCTCGTCAATCACCTCACCGCAACGTTAACCGGGGTCTGCCAGACCAAAATTTAGGGGCGGCCAAGTGATTCTACTGACTCAGGAATTGTACGCGACTCGTGGATTGAGGCCGCTTAATCACAAATTAACCTTTTACCTTCATCACTGATGAGGTTAATGGAATATGTGTGACGGTGCCGAGCGACTGGGGACGTTCGGGGCTGCGAGCAACAGGGGAATAGCCAGATGCGCGTGCTGCTGATCGAAGACGAGCCCACCACGGCCAAGGCCATCGAGCTGATGCTCTCGGCGGAAGGCTTTAACGTCTACACCACCGATCTTGGCGAAGAGGGCCTCGATCTCGGTAAGCTCTATGATTATGATATCATCCTGCTCGATTTGAACCTGCCCGACATGCATGGCTATGACGTGCTGAAAAAGCTGCGCGTCGCCCGGGTGCAGACGCCGGTGCTGATCCTGTCGGGCATCAACGAAATGGATAGCAAGGTCCGCTCGTTCGGCTTCGGCGCTGACGATTATGTCACCAAGCCTTTCCACCGCGAAGAACTCACCGCCCGCATCCATGCGGTCGTCCGCCGCTCCAAGGGCCATTCGCAGTCGGTCATCCGCACCGGCAAGCTCGCCGTCAACCTGGATGCCAAGACCGTCGAAGTTGATGGCGCCCGCGTCCACCTGACCGGCAAGGAATATGCGATGCTCGAGCTGCTCTCGCTGCGCAAGGGCACCACGCTGACCAAGGAAATGTTCCTGAACCACCTCTATGGCGGCATGGACGAACCCGAACTCAAGATCATCGACGTCTTCATCTGCAAGCTGCGCAAGAAGCTGAGCATGGCCTGCGAAGGCGACAATTATATCGAGACCGTCTGGGGCCGCGGCTATGTGCTGCGCGAACCGGACGATGTGCAGGAAGCTGCCGTCGCGTAAAACGAGCTAAAGACGGGGGAAAAAGCCCGCGGTTCCCTCTCAGGGAGCCGCGGGCTTTTTGTTTTCTCCGCCAACATTTTATCGGCAAATGTCGCGCCCAAAATGGGTGGTGACGGATCGACAACCTACCCCTTACCCACCCTTAAACATTGCCATTACGCAGCAAGCAGGGCAGTTTGGGCGCATGACATGGCCCGGCGTTGACCGGGATCCAGCGAGGGAGAGACTGATCATGGCGACCGCCTTCAAGCAGATCGAGGATGAGGCCATCGAAGCCGCTCGTTCGATCGCTTATTCGATGCCGATCGAAGACATCGACATGACCGACTCCTCGCGCTTCGTCGATAATACGCATTGGGCGTTTTTCGAGCGGCTCCGCAAGGAAGCCCCGATCCATTATTGCGCCAATGGCCGGTTCGGGCCCTTCTGGTCGGTGACGCGCTACAAGGACATCATGGCGGTCGATACCAATCACGCCGTCTTCTCCTCAGAAGCGCATCTCGGCGGGATTACGGCGAAGGATCAGGAGAGTGATTTCATCCTGCCGATGTTCATCGCGATGGATCAGCCCAAGCATGATGTGCAGCGCAAAGCGGTATCGCCGATCGTCGCGCCCGCCAATTTGGCGGTGCTCGAGGTGCTGATCCGCGAGCGTGCGCAGAAGATTTTCGATAACCTGCCGATCAACGAACCGTTCGACTGGGTTGACCGCGTATCAATCGAACTGACGACGCAAATGCTCGCCACGTTATTCGACTTCCCCTGGGAAGAGCGCCGCAAGCTGACATATTGGTCGGATGTCACCACTATCGACACCACCGCGCCCGGTGCCATAATGACCCGCGACGAACAGCGTGCGATCCTGATCGAGTGCCTCACCTATTTCACTGGCCTGTGGAATGCGCGCGTCAATGCGCCGCCGGCGGGCGATCTGATCTCGATGATGGCGCACAACCCGTCGATGCGCGACATGCAGCCGATGGAATATCTCGGCAATTTGTTGCTGCTGATCGTCGGCGGCAACGACACGACGCGCAACTCGATCACCGGCGGGCTGTTGTTCCTCAACGAAAATCCAGGCGAATATCAAAAGCTCCGCGACAACCCGGCGCTGATCGAATCAATGGTGCCTGAGATCGTCCGCTATCAGACGCCGCTTGCGCATATGCGCCGCACCGCGCTGCAGGACACAATCCTGGGCGGGCAGCACATCAAAAAGGGCGACCGCGTCGTGATGTGGTATGTCTCGGGCAATCGCGACGAGACCGAGATCGACAATCCCGATGCGTTCATCATCGATCGCGCGCGGCCGCGCCAGCATCTGTCGTTTGGCTTCGGCATCCATCGCTGCGTCGGCAATCGCCTGGCCGAAATGCAGCTGAAGATCGTCTGGGAAGAAATCATGAAGCGCTGGCCGCTGATCGAGGTGGTTGAGCCGCCAGTCCGGGTGCCATCGGCCTTTGTGAAGGGCTATGAGCGCATGATGGTGCGCATTCCGGGCTGATCCGCGCGCTTATCGCTGATCTGCCACATCACTGAACATCCGGGGGGTTTCATGCCGCGCGTCACTTTTGTTGAATCCAATGGTACCGAACATCACGTCGACATCCCCACCGGCTATTCGGTCATGGAGGGCGCGCTCAATAACAATATTCGCGGGATTGATGGCGATTGTGGCGGCAATTGCGCCTGCGGCACCTGCCATGTCTATGTCGCCGCCGAATGGCGCGAGCGGACGGGCGTGCAGAGCGAGATGGAGCATGACATGCTCGAATTCGCAGAAGGCGTGCGCGAGGATAGCCGGTTGTGCTGCCAGATCGAAATGTCCGATGCGCTGGACGGTCTGATCGTCCATGTCCCGGATTCACAACATTGATCGCGGCCCGATCAGTCGCTTTGCGGCTGCGTTAGAGCATCGTCCTGAAAATATGATCCGTTTGTCCTGAGTAGCCATTGAGCTTGTCGAAATGGCGTATCGAAGGACGGCGTGTGGGGCAGGTCCTTCGATAAGTAGCAGGTGAAACATGCCCCCGGCATGTTTCAGGATCGTCTGGGAGACGATCCGACCTGCTACTCCTCGACAAGCTCAGCCCCTACTCAGGAC
>MSXQ01000033.1:0-25239 GCA_002083645.1 Proteobacteria bacterium ST_bin13 | reverse complement strand
GATAAGTGCAATTATCATATGTGCGCTTTTAGGGAGTACAAGAGACGGAAACCAACTGCTGACTTTGGTTTCCCTTCATGCGATACCGATCCGGGCATGGACAAGGATAGGCTCACTCAGTTCGGCGAGACGATGCTGCAGCTCGGGCACCTCGATGGCCGCCTGCACAGTAGCACGTGCGCAGACATCTTTCTTGCCCGGTCGCGCCTGGAAGGCGCAGCTGTCCTCGCTGGATTGGCGGGCGTGCCAATCGACGTGCGCGACCTTCAGGACTGGATTACCGGCCGCACCCCCCCTCCCCGCGCCTCCGAGGGCCTCAACGATCCGATATCTGTAGCCGCAGTGTTTCACTTCGCGATCAGCCGGGACGAAGACAGCCGGGATCCAATCCTTCGGGCGACTCTCAACATGCTCCGTTCGGTTCTCGACGATCGGATCGAGGCTGAGGCATACGGCCGAGATGACCTCGCCCATTTCGGTCCGCTTTGGCGCGAGGTTCGATCTGCAGCAGACGTCTCCTTCCCCACTCGGAATCTCAACGAAGTCGCACGCCGCGTTTTCGATCTTGCTGCGCTCATAGAGCCCGCGCCGGCGAGCAGCTCCGAGGTCATAACATTTGACGGGAGGTCCTTAGAACTGCCCCCCCGAAGCCGCGATCGTATCTGGCTGATCGCCTCGATGGTCCCTCGGATGCTTCACCGGGCCGGTTTCACAACACGGGTTCTCCCGTCGCTGGTCCTCCTTCCGAAGTTCCTTCCGGCAACGCCACAAGCCCTTGTTGATCTAATGATAGTGAGACTGGGCAAAGCTGCCGAGGCCGGTATTCGTGAGCTCGATTCAATCGAACGAAAGGCAAGTAGCACGCTGTCTGACATGCGGGTGACCAAGCGGAGCAAGGCCCCCCTCCTCGCCCGGTTACAGCTCACCTATCCGGACATTCAGGCGTCGGCAGTCTCAAAATTGCTCCACGTCACGCCACAGGGGGCGAGGAAGCTCCTCGGGGCCTCCCGTGGGCGTTCAAGCCCAGTGCTGGTCTAGCACCCCGCGAATTGCCTCTTCGGCCTCTTTCCGGGACGCTCCACCTTTGCTGAGCAGCGTTAGCCGAATGCCCTTGCGGTCGGCGCCCTCGATCCGCAGCACTGGTTTCCCACCTGCACTGGAGATCGTCTCAGGCTTACCTGACTTCTTGGGGGATCCTGACCTCTTGGGGGGGTCTACCGCCAGAGCGAGCGCCTTGATCACTTCGAGCACCGGCATAGCCTGCCCACTATCCTGCTGGGCCCCGGCTAGACGCTCCGCCTCTCGGAAAGCGCGCTCCCTACGTTCCTCCGGCTTCATCAGAGCCTTCAGCGCAATCGCGTTACGGACGCCTAGCTCCTGCGGCTCGGCAAAAGCCCTGGTCAGCTCTGACGGCAGGCGGGCGAGATCAAGGTAACGTGTCAGCCAGCTCTCAGAGACCTTGAGTCTTTCCGCCATCGTCCTTTGACGACCCTCATAGTATGTTTCGAGTGCGCGGAGATAATCTCTTGCCCTTTCAAGATCCGTCAGGTCGTCCCGAGCGCGGTTTTCGATGTCAGCGAGACGGAAGGCTTCCTCGTCCCCGATCTCGCGCACATCGACGAGAAACTTGAAGTCCGGATAATTGTGGGATCGAAGCCAGCTGATCGACCAATGCCGGCGCGCGCCACATATCACCTCAAAATCGTGGTCAGGGTCGCCCGTGACCCTCCGGACGATGGCGGGAATTTCCTGCCTGCCCTGCGCCTTGATGCTCTCTATCAAGTCGGCGCAACGCTCCTCGCTCAGCAAGGCATAATCTCGATTGTGGCCAACCCACATCCGGCATCGAGCTGGATCGACGAGTTCATGAGTCCTGTTGACGATGGCGCCAGATGCGAGGTCCGCGAGGCGGTTGGAGCGACCCGTGAGCACGTTGGAGGCGATACTCGGTCGACGAGGCGCAGCAGCCTCTTCGGACAGGTCGATGCCGGCCGCTAGATCGGCAGCAAAGCCGCTGTTTTTCCTGCTCATGTGAGCCTCCCTCTAGTCGAATTGCACGCGTGCAATTTTTCCGATCCTTCCCGAATTGCACGCGTGCAATTTCGAGTTTTCATGCCAACGCTTCCTGGCGCAACCGCTTTTGGTGGCTCGGCCACATCGAGCGAATATCGACCTCAATCTCGGAATTAACGCCGTCCAGATAGTTTAGGCAACGATTGCGGACTGCGGAGCTCGTCGCCGGACCATCCAGCTCATAAACTGTCATCAGCCGCGCCGTCGCATTGTCGATCTCTGCCGAGTCCTTGAGCGGCGTTCGGATCATCGCATGCCCGAAGAGCGTTCGCATGAGCTGCAAGAGCTCTTTCTGCATCGACTTGTTCTCATCGACCTTAGAAGCAACAAAGCGGAGAAACTTCAGCTCAGGCGCCATGCCGCGATCGGCCAGCTGCTCGATGGTCTCGTCCAGCATCGACAAGAATGCTGCCGTGGAGGAGAAATCCATCACGGTCGGGGGAACTGGTACCACCAATGCATTTGCGGCCCGGAGCACCGACAGCGAGATCGCTCCCAACGCTGGCGGTGGGTCCATCACGACAACGTCAAATCGATCCGAGATGCTTTCGATACCCTCCTTGAGACGATCAAGCAGGGTATCGCTTCCCCGCGCCATTCGCGCTGCCAGCTCATATTCCGAGTTGAAGAGCCGAAGGTTTGACGGGATCAACTCCAGGCCATCGAAGTGCGTCTTCCGGAGCGCGTAGTCGAGCGACGACCGTTCGCCTTCGCGAAGGAAGGGATAAAGCGTGTCGTCCTCGTCAAGGTCGAGATCGGGAACGTATCCGAACAGCGTCGTCGCCGAGGCCTGGCTGTCGCAGTCGACCAGCGCCACCCTGTAACCCCTGATTGCGAGATACTGAGCCAAGTGAACCGCAACGGTCGATTTGCCGACGCCGCCCTTGAAATTCTGGACCGCCACGACACAGCACGGATCGTCAGCCGCCCGATATGGCCTCGTCCCGAAGACACCACGCATATCGTTGAGCTGGGCCAAGGTATAACGCTCGCGCCGATTATTGTCGGTGCGTGCTGGCTCCGGGAGGCGACCGTCCTTCTCCGCGTCGCGAATCGCAGTAGGCGTTCGGTTCACGAGTTCGGCCGCCTTGCTGATCGTGAAGGTTGGTTCGCGACGATCGTCAGCACGGGCGCTACGTGCGGAATCGCGAAGCTTTTCGAGGACCGATGACGTCCGGCTTGCAAGCGTCGCGACCGACACCAACCGTTCGGCTTCCTCTATTTCAAGTCCGTTAGACACATGGCCACCTTTCGCAATTCAGCATGGGGTACACTGACTTACGCTTTTTGGTCAATGAAATCGAGATTTTCGAAAGTTGAGGCGTCCTGTCGCCGCCATATTGGGCCTTCGGGCCTCTATCCTGACTCGGTGGGGGCGACATAAATTGCACGCGTGCAATTTCTACCTAAAGCGCCCTGCCCCGCCGTGTTACCCAGCTCTCACAGAACCCTTTCCAGGCCGCCGCGAGCTTAGCGCCTCGAAGCTTTTCAAGCCGTTCGCCCATATGCTCGCGAAAGCCACCAGCGATCATGTCAATGTCCCAACCACCGCCATGGGCCCGGCCGAGTGCCAGCAGATCATCATGCCCAAAGCGGATCGAGCCCCGCGGGAAAGTCGGCTCTTCAGGCTTCGTTTTGGCAATGGCCTTAGGCGGCGCTGCGATAGCCCCCTGCCCCACCGACATCGTCTCGACCGTACCATCGCGCCGTTCTCTACGGCCACTGGAATGACGATCGAGTTCATCTACTGTCTCGATGACCTCCGGCGGGCTCTTCGGCTCGAACCGGAATTCGATTTCCGCGACTGTTCGCCCCTGGCGGATTTCTCGCCATTCTACCCGAAAATGGGCAAGCTGATCGATTTCTGCCTTCGCCTTCTCGAGAACCTTGCGCCGCAGCTGCGCGAAGTCGGTGTACACCTCAGGCGGGATGCCGAGCGCGGCACGCAGCGCCGCCATATCGCCCCGCCAAGTTGCCTGCCTCCTGTGCAAGCGCAGCGCCCCAAGTTCGTACAATCGCAAGGCATAATTGGATCTAAAGCCGAGCACCGCCTGCCGGTTCAGTACTGCATAGGTCTCGGATGCCTGAATCATCTTACGGGCGTCGGGCGTGAACTCCCATTCGATCCAGCCCGCTTCTCCACCATCCTCTTCGGTCTCCTCGCGCGAACGTGAGATCAGAGAAAAGCGGAGCGTCGCCTTCTTGCCGCGCCATGACTTATCATCGACGGCAAACAACGTTCGATGAAGCTCCTCAAGCATGTCAGTGATTCGCTCGTTGCCCTTGTGGCCCCGGCGGATGTCGGCCTTCCGCATCCGATGTGGCTTATCTTCCCAAGCATCACCGCCTGCAGTTAAGATCATAAGTGCAAGCAAACGAGATGCAGTAAGGCTCAGCGATTCGCCTTTGACGAACTTGACCTCGATGATGTTGCCGGGTTTGGCAAATTCGTCGCCACCTTTTGCCCGCAACGCTGCGGCCACGCGCATCGCGCGACCAGGCGAGACTTCGTCTACTGCTGGTTCAATTTCTTCAGCTAATTGGCCTGCTTCGGATTCCATGCCATAGTACGATCGAAACTGAGTCTTCGGAGACTGTTTGCTGCCTGACCTGACCTCATCCGTCAAGTCAGGTCAGGATAGATTGCCGTATAGACCCCCCACACGGTCAGGATAGATTGGCGGTCCCGAAGCTAGAAACCGAGGAGATGCACTGAGTCGCGCATGCTGCCTGGCGAACAGCACCAAACGGGCGTCTTGGTCCGATTTGCGGATTTATTCGATCACAAACTGCCTAAAATGTCACGTAGCACGTATGCCCCCCAAGAGGTCAGGATGGCCCCCAATGGGTCAGGCGTCCTCCCCCGCGAGGACAGGTTGACGCCCCCGGGCGGTCAGGGAAACTCCCCCATCAGGTCAGGTAGATCCGTCTAGTCCGTTGAAAGGACACATCTTTTCCGGCCCGAATCTGAATCTATTTGAATCATGAATCCTTCCGCTGCGAGCAGCGGCGTTTTTAAAAATGATTCTTTGGAAGAAGACAGCCGATTCGCTCCACGCGTTAGGCCGCCCTCCAGGCTAGTCAGCCTTCACCAGAGCATTGAGAGGAGAGGGGGAGGCAAGCTGGTAAGCAGGAGGTGCAATCATGCCGCTTACAGCAAAACGTCCAACACAAGAGCTTGTCGATATCGTCGGCGCGCTAGCCGGCACCTGGAGCGGCTATGTCGCGATGTGCCGGTGTCCCGCGCATGCCGATAGCGATCCAAGCCTCTCCATCCGCCAAGGCGACCGAGGCATCCTGGTCACCTGTTTCGCAGGATGCTCCCGGGAAGATGTCCTCCGGGAGCTTCGTCGCGTTCGCCCTGGTCAGCATTATGCGCCACCCGACCCGGCGAGCCCTGCGCGGCCTCCGAACGTACAGAAAATCTGGGATCAAGCTACCGATGTGCGCGGAACGCTTGCCGAACGCTATCTTGCACGACGCCACCTCCTACCGCCGCCGCCCGACCTCCGCTTTCATCCGCGGTGCCCTTACTTGCCGAAACCGAAGACGGTATATTTGCCCGCACTTCTCATAGCAGTTCGCGAGATCAGGAAGCTTGTCGCGATCCAGCGAATCTTCCTCAACACCGAGACAGCTGACTATGTTCGCAAGGTCATGCTCGGCACGCCGCTGTCTGGCGCTTGGCGAGGCAGGGAAGGGGGCTCGACCCTGGGGATCGCTGAAGGGTTCGAAACAGCAGATGCCTTCACGCGCTTGAAAGACATACCCTGCTGGGCGTCACTTGGAGCGCGCCGATTGAACCAGCTCGTCATACCCGCAAGCGTCACTACGTTGCTCATTGCGGAGGACAATGATCCCGAGGGGAGGCGCGCGGCGGCTCAGGCCGAAGACCATTATGCCCGGCCCGGCCTGGCGATCCGCCGCTTTCCGCCGCCGCTGAAATTCAAGGATTGGGCCAAGGCTCTGGACGCGGACGCTCAGCGAGGCCGGATCTAGCCGTTCCCCAAGGGAAAAGGGGAGGGGGGTCGAGAGCGTGATGCTGCCGAGGGTGCAGCTACCCAGGAGACCCCAGATGACCGACATCTTCCACGCGGCCAATCGCGCCGATCACGAAGCCGCGCGCCAAATTCTCCCACGATTGAGCGCGGGCCAGACAATCACGCGCCGGCACCTCAACGAAGCGATGGTCGCCGCCTATGGTGGATCAGATGCGGATGGCCGGTGGACCCAGCGCGAAAGCTTCGAAGTCCTCGAGCACGCGCTTGCCCTGCATTTCCGCGCTTTGGGCCCGGTCCTCTCCTCGTTTGACGAGGTCCGCCCCATCGTCGACATGGCAACCCGCCTGCCGACCCAGACCGTCCGTAGCGAAGAGCAAATAGACTGGCAGCAATTCTCGACCCCGGTCGATATCGCCGCCGTCGCGGTGTTGCTCGCGAACGTTCAGCCAGACGACGTGATCCTGGAACCCAGCGCTGGCAACGGCCTGCTCGTCGCGCAGCTTGGCGCCCACCAGACACTGCACCTCAATGAGCTGGACCCTGCGCGCCGCGGGCGCCTCGCCCATGTCTTCCCGGACGCCATCGTGACCGGCCATGACGGCGCCACCCTCAACTCCTCCCTTAGTAACATCGAGCGCCCGACGCTCATCATGATGAATCCCCCATTCTCGCGCTCGCTGGGTCGAGGGGCTGACGACTATGCCGCGGTTCGCCATCTCCAAGCCGCGCTGCGTCGACTGCGCCCCGGCGGCTGTCTCGTCGCGATCATGCCCGACTGGTTTGGACCGAGCGCCAGGATGCGCGATCAGTACGAGACCGTGCTGCGCGACGTCACCGTCAAGACGGCGATCCGTCTCGAGAAATGCTATCTAAAGCATGGCACCTCAATCGCTGTCCGACTCTTCGTGATCGACAAATTACCGGGCAAAGCACCCCCGGCGACCATCCAGCGCTCCTCGGTCACCGAACTGATCGAAGTGCTGATCATCCCCGAGCGCAGGTCCGCACGTGCTGACCTGCCGGCGGCAGCTCCAAAACGCTCGAGCGGCGTCTCGATGTTCCGGGCGGTCAAGAGCAACCGGCCCGAGCCGCGTCCCTATCATGCACCCGTTCGCAATCACGTACTGCCGGTCGACTATACCAAGCTCGGCACCCCTGCGCCGCTGCTCGACCAGACCGGTGTCTATCTCCCCTATCGGCCGAGCCGCATCGTTTTCGACAAGGCAGGCGAACATCCGACCGCGCTGGTCGAGTCCGTGGCAATGGGCTCCATTCCTGCGCCGATCCCCGACTATTTGCCAAGGCTTCCCGAGCGTACCGTCGCCGAGCGGCTGCTTTCGGCATCGCAGCTCGAGACCGTGGTCTATGCAGGCTATGCCTGGTCCCAAACCATTCCCGGTCGGTTCAAACCCAACAAGGAAGGCGTCGGGCTTACGCTGGCCGAAGATGGCGATACGTACCGCAAGGGTTTCTTCCTCGGCGACGGGACGGGTGCCGGCAAGGGGCGTCAGATCGCAGCCTGTATTCTCGAGAACTGGCTGCAGGGCCGTCGCCGCAACATCTGGGTGACCAAAAATGCGCCCTTGCTCGAAGACGCGCGTCGCGACTGGACCGCGCTTGGCGGACTAAACGGCGACATCCAACCCATCTCCAACTGGAAGATTGACGAGCCCATCAAGCTCGATCAGGGCGTCCTACTCGTCACCTATCCCACCCTGCGATCTCTGCGCGGCGATCACAGCAGGCTCAAACAGATCACCGACTGGGCTGGCGCTGATTTCGAAGGCGTCATCGCGTTTGACGAAGCACATGAGATGGGCGGCGTGGCCGGCGGGGAGGGGGCTCTTGGGGCGAAGGAGGGCTCGCAGCAGGGCATCTGCGGCGTTCTGCTTCAGAACTATCTGCCGGACGCGCGCGTTCTCTACGCATCGGCGACCGGCGCCTCCGACATCAACAACCTCGCCTACGCCGTTCGCCTCGGCCTCTGGGGGCCGGAAACCGCCTTCGCCGATCGCGAACAATTCATCAGCAGCATTCGCAAGGGCGGGATCGCCGCGATGGAACTGGTCGCGCGCGACCTCAAGGCGACCGGTCTGTACATGGCGCGCGCGCTCAGCTTCGCTGGTGTGGAGTACGACATTCTCCAGCATGAACTGACGCCGGCCCAGATCGAGATTTACGATACCTACGCCGATGCCTGGTCGATCATTCATCAGAACATGGAGAAGGCGCTCGAGCTGACCGCGGTGGTCGATGGCCTGGAGAATGCAACGCTCAACAGCGGCGCCAAAGCCGCCGCACGGTCGCGGTTCGAGTCGACCAAACAGCGCTTTTTCGGCCAGGTCCTCCTGTCGATGAAGCTGCCGACGGTGATTGCCGCTGCCCAGCATCACCTGGAGAACGGGCAATCCGTGGTAATGCAGCTTGTCACGACCGCCGAGTCGATACTCGACCGGCGCCTAGGGGCACTGGGCCCGGACGAACGGGCAGATCTCGAGATTGATCTCTCACCCCGCGAGTATATCATCGATTATCTCGAGCGCGCATTTCCAACGCGGCAAATGCGCGTCTTCACCGACGATACCGGGACGCCAAGGTCCGTTCCCATGGAGGACGAAGCCGGTAACCCGGTCTACAATCCCGAAGCCGAAGCGGCGCGCGATCTCATGATCGAGCAACTGTGCGCCTTGCCCCCCATCATGTCGGCCCTAGACGGGCTTCTCGAGCACTTCGGGCACGACCACGTCGCCGAGGTGACGGGCCGCACCAAGCGGCTGATTTCGACTGGCGACGGCCGTCAGAAGCTCGAGACTAGGTCCACCCGGACAAGCCAGGCCGAGGCCGCTGCCTTCATGGCAGGGCGCAAGCGGATGCTCATCTTCTCGGATGCCGGCGGCACCGGTCGATCCTATCATGCGTCCAAAGACGTCGTGAACCAGCAGCAGCGCGTTCACTTGCTGCTCGAGCCGGGCTGGCGCGCCGACCGCGCGATCCAGGGCCTCGGTCGCACCCATCGAACGCACCAGGCCAGCACCCCGTTGTTCCGACCCGTCACGACAGATTGCAAGGGCGAGCTTCGCTTCACGAGTACGATTGCCCGGCGGCTCGACACCTTGGGCGCACTTACGCGGGGCCAACGTCAAACCGGCGGCCAGAATTTGTTCGATCCAGCTGATAATCTCGAAAGCGAATATGCGTGTGCAGCGCTCGTAAGCTGGTTCCACCTACTCGTCGGCGGAAAACTCACCAGTATCAGCCATGCGGATTTCGAACAGCGGACCGGCCTTGAGCTTTGCGACAAGGATGGGGTGATGAAGGATGAATTGCCACCCATCCAACGCTGGCTGAACCGGATTCTGGCTCTGCCGATCGGTCTTCAGAACAAGATCTTCGACGAGTTTCTCTCGCTCGTCGAAACACGCGTGTCCGCAGCGCGCGAAGCCGGGCGGCTGGATGTGGGTGTCGAAACCATCCTGGTTGGCAAGGCTTCCCTTATCGAAGACACACTGCTGCGCACCGACCCCGTCAGCGGCGCCACCTCGCACCTGCTCACGATCGAGATAGAGCACCGGCGCGTGCCGGTCTCGCTGGAGCGGATCCTCCATATAGCCGACGGCGACGCGACCGCCGAATTCTTGATCAACACCAAATCCGGAAAGGTGGCGCTCCAGACCCGGGCGCGCGCCCTTATGGAAGAGAAGGAGGGAACGCCGATCCCTCGCGTCGAGCTGATGCGACCGACCCGACGAGAATATATGCGCGAGCACGAACTGTTCGAAAGCGCATGGACCCAGATCGACCGACCCGCCTTTTCCGAGAAATGGCGGGAGGAAGCCGAGGACGCGGCGAACAAAGTCGACAGAGAGACAGTCCGTCTTGCCACCGGACTCCTACTACCGATCTGGTCCGCGCTGCCGAGCGACCACCTGGTCGTGAACCGCATCGCCGACAATGCGGGCAATAGCTGGCTCGGCCGCCTCGTTTTCGACGAGCATGTCGTCCAGCTCTTTACAAAGCTCGGCATCGATCGCGCTGAGAACATGCCGCCGCAAGACATCGTCAAATCGGCGTTCTCTGGCCGCGCAGTCGATCTCGCCCGACCGTTTCCAATGACCATCCGGCGTGCCCTGGTGAACGGAAACCCCCGGATCGAACTGGTCGGCGCGCCGTCCGAGCAACTCACCTGGCTTAAGTCGATCGGCTGTTTCACCGAGGTGATCCAGTATCGCACGCGGGTCTTCCTGCCGGTGCCGACGGCTGCGGACACGCTCGATAGCATTCTGCTCGGCGGCGGCTGATCGGCCGAAGGCTGCCTGCGGTAATGACCCCGGTGACCACCCTGGGAGAGAGGTGAGGGGGAGCGGGGATGGTGTCCGGAATGTGCCGGACGCCAGAAGGAGTTACCCCCGTGATTCAGACCATCAAGCTCAGCAAGCTGCGGCTTTCGCCGATCAACGTCCGCCGACTTCCCGAAGAGAAGCTGCAAATCCCGCAGATGGCGGCCGATATCGAGGCGCGTGGCGTATTGCAGAATCTGCTCGTCACCCCCGCGAAAAAGCCGCGCGGCACGTTCGAAGTGTTCGACGGCGGTCGGCGCCTCCGCGCGCTGCAGCGCCTCGCCGAAGCCGGCACGATCAAAGCCGACGACTATGACGTGCCTGTGATGGTGCTTCAGGCGGACGAGGCGACGCTCTCCGAAACCTCGACTGCGACCAACTTCCAGCAGCTCAAAATGACGCCGGCCGAAGAATGCCGCGCGTTCCAGCATTTCATCGGTACCAGCGGCGACCTCGATGCTGTCGCCAAGCGGTTCGGGGTCACCCGTCGGTTCGTGGAGGGCCGACTGCGTCTCGCTTCGCTGGCGGAGCCGATCTTCGAAGCGCTCAGCGCCGGCGAGATCACGCTCGACGTCGCTAAGGCTTATGCGTCGACCGAAAACCAGGAGAAGCAGCTGCTGGTCTGGAACAGCTATAAACACAGCTTCGTCAACGCCGATACGATCCGCCGCGTCATCGCCAACGAAACCCTCAAGGCGAACGATCCGGTTGCGATCCTGGTCGGCGAGGCCCGTTACATCGAAGCTGGCGGCAAGATTGATGGTGACCTGTTCACCGACGGCAACGACCGCTGGGTCAATCCGGAGATCGCGCACCGGCTCGCCGGAGAGATCATGGAAGCCGAAGCCAAGCGCGTCGGCGAGGAAACCAGCCTTGCGTGGATCCGACCGATAGCCAGCAACTATGCCCACAATGCCGCGCACGGACTCTACCGGGCCATTCTTCGCCAGCCCGAGCTGACCGAAGAACAGACGCTGCGCCTGGCCGAAATCGACGAGCGGCGTTCGGAACTCGAGGGCGAGATGCAGGACGAGTCCTTGTCTGAAGAGAACTTCAAGCTGCTCGATCAGGAGGACGATCGCCTCATCCAGGAGGCCGAAGCAATCGAGAACCGCGCGCCAGTTCTCCCCGACGAGCTGAAACCCCATGTCGGCGCGTTCCTGCTCCTCACGCCACAGGGCGAGATGGTGCTCGACACGCAATATTATAGTGAGCAGCAGATCCTCATGGAGGAGCCCGCTGACGACGAAGGCAACGAGGGCGAGGACGGTGATCGTTCGTCCGGGGGCTTCCGGATCGGCGGCCCCAAACCGTCCGAACCGACCCATCGCCCCGAGGCTGTGGCACCTGGCGGCAAGCCGCTGAGCTCCCGCCTCTACGACGAACTGGCGATGCAGCGCCGTGACATCCTGGCGTCCTGCATCCTCGCACAGCCGGCGCTCGCGCTCGACTACGCGCTGTTCGTGATGGTCGATGCCCGGACCAAGGCGTCGAGCCGCTATACCTACAACTCGACGAAATACGGGACGACGATCCGCGCAAGCGGCCCGCAGGATCCCAACACAGGTGACATGTCGACGTCGCGGGCGCGCGATTATCTCGCCGAAGCTCATGAAGGCCTCGATGCAGGCTGGACCGAGCCCGAAAGCGAGGTTGCGCGTTTCGAGGGCTTTCGCGCTCTCGACGACGACAGCAAGGCGAACTGGCTCGCCTATATCGTCGCGATCTCGCTCGAGGCGAAACCGGGCATCAGCAACGAGCAGATCCCGCTCCACAACCGGCTGGCGTCGATCCTCGAAATCGACGTCGCCAGCTGGTGGCGCCCGACCTCGGAGAACTTCTTCGATCGGGTAAACAAGGGCAGCATCCTCAGCCTGCTCGATGAAGTGGGCGGGCCGGCGCTTAGCGGTCGGCACGCCTCGCTCAAGAAGGCCGAGATTTCGGCGAGCTGTCAGAAGCTCTTTGCCGGGGACACGATCGTCGAAACCGAGGTCAAGGAGGCGGCGCTCGCCTGGGTGCCAAACGCAATGCGGTTCCTCGACGGGCAACCCGAGGATGTCGTCATTGAGGTCGACGAGACCGAATGTGGCGAAGACGGTTTGTCCGATGCCGTCGAGCCGCTCGCAGATGCCGGGTCACACCCGTCCGAAATCGGCGACGAGGTGCTCGAACCCGCTGCCTGACCAGCGAGCGGGCGGGGGCCAGCGGCGTACCGCTTGGTTCCCGTCCTTCGCTTCTCCCCATCCTGGGCACCTGGCCGTCGATGCTCGTGCACCGGCGGCCTTGTGCGCCCATTCCCCGGAGCTAACCGTCATGCCTGCAAAACCGAGGCCGAGCCGCGACGTCGCGGCGGAGATCACCAATCTCATCATCAAGAAGCTCGAGGAAGGCGTCCCGCCATGGAGCCGCCCCTGGCGCGTCCAAGGAAGCGGTGGTCGACCGCTCCGACACTGCGGCACCCCCTATACGGGCATCAACACTTTTTATCTCTGGGCGATTGGCGACGCCCAGGGCTATCGGTCGCGCTACTGGATGACGTTCCGCCAGGCCGAAGCGCTGGGCGGCAATGTTCGCCGCGGCGAAACCGGCTCTCTGTCCGTATATTATTCCAGCTTCAAGAAGACCGAGGCCAACCCCGTCACCGGTGCCGAGAAGGAGCGGAGCATCCGTTTCCTTCGCCACTACATCGTGTTCAACGCCGACCAGATCGACGGCCTGCCCGCCCATTATTACCCCACGGCCGAAGAGCCCGCGCCAATAGACCCTTCGGCGCATCAGGCCGAGATCGACGGCTTCTTCGAACGCATTCCGGCCGATGTCCGGCACGGCGGCGACCAGGCCTATTTCGCGCCGACTCTCGACTATATCCAGATGCCGCATCAGCGGACCTTCCGCACGATGGACCATTACGCCTCGGTCCGTGCGCACGAGACTACCCATTGGACCGGCGGAACCAAGCGCCTGGCGCGCACCTTCGGAAAGCGCTTTGGCGACAAGGCCTATAGTTTTGAGGAACTGGTCGCTGAAATCGGCAGTGGGCTCGTCTGTGCCCATTTGGGTCTTCCAAACGAGCTGCATGACAGCCACGCCAGTTATGTTGGACATTGGCTCGGCATACTGCGCGGGGACAAGACCGCCATTATTCACGCCGCGTCCAAGGCCGAGCAGGCGTTCAACTACATGTGGGCCTTCAGTGCCGATCCGTCCGGGGCATCGCCGTCCGAGCCATCGGCCGAGGCTGCTGAGCTTCTTGCCGAAGCAGCTTGAAGGAGGCCAGCATGACTCTCGAAATCAACACGCTCGTCTGTCTCTCGACCGCACATGTCGATGAGAGCACGGCGCGCGAGCTCGACGCACTCATACAGTTCCCGCTGCCGATCGCGGCTCGCGATGTTCCTTCCATCTGGCAGAGCGAGATCGTTGCCGAGCGCTGGCAGGACTATGGATGGTTCGTCTGGGTGCCATCGCCGAGCCGTGATGTCATGCCCCCGTCGCTCCGCGCCTGTCTCGCACTGGCGGAAACCGCTGGCGCGACCTGGATCCAGTTCGATCGCGACTGCGAGCCGATCGGGGATCTGCCGACCTACGACTGGTGAAACCCTAACCACCTCAGGAGGCCAACAATGGGCTGGCTCACAATGTCGCGTTACCACATGGGCGGCCACGCTACCGCCAAGGCGTATCTCGATGCACAGTTCACCTGCAGCCGCGATGTCGATGGCGTCGTCAAAGGCTTGAAACTGCTCGCCTCATCCTGCCCGCAGAACCGAACCTATTACGCCGCCGCCCAGATCATCCTCGACGGCGTCGGCGGAGAGGTCTTCGCGATCGTCTGCAAGGTGATGTGGAATCCCAGGAGCAAGACCGGCGAGCACTTTGGCTACAAGGACATGGATGAATCGATGGGTCCGTGTGAGGCCAATTGTCCGGCCCATATCCTCGATCTCCTGACCTCGACCGACAAGGAGCATGCGCTCGACTGGCGCCGGCGCTGTCGCGCCAATCTCGAGCGTCGTGCGCGCAAGATCGAAGATGGCGACCGCATCAAGCTTGCCTCGGCTCTTACCTTTACAGACGGCCATGTCGGAGATGAATTCATCGTAGCGAAGCGCGGCCGTCGGCTAAGCTTCCGCGACCCGGAGACCCGCTTGGGTTACGCGATCAGCCGCTTCATGGAACGAGAATGGACGGTCGTTCCGGTGACCAAAGTCCATAAGACGATATTTGCCTGAGGCCGCGCACCCAGGCCATGATGTCTGCGAAAAGGATTCGACATGTTCGCCCCAGCACCCTGGCTGTCGCCCAAACGTTATCTCCTGTGCAGCCGTGAGAACGCGCACCGCGTCGCATCCCGGCTTTTCGATGCGCAACCTGGCCGCGTCAGCATCATCCGAACAGGGAACCCGTTGCAGCCGTTTCACGTCTCGACCTCGCCATCGCGCGATGCATGTGTCGAGGTTGAGATCGTCTCATGACCCGAGCGATGTTTCTGGCCGTGCTTGCCGTTACCTCCTGTGGCGCTTCCTCTCAGGTCGCGACCGATCGAGGCTTCAACGCGAGGGCGCGGGCGCTCGACGGCGACACTGTGGCGGTCGATTTCCGCCTCCAAGGCGTCGACGCCTTCGAAAGCAGGCAGCTGTGCGAACGTCGCGGCAATTGCTGGGAGTGCGGAAAAGCAGCCCAAGATCTGGCCGCGAAACTTCTTCGTTCGAGCACCGCCGATATCAAGCTCACAACCACAAGCACCTACGGCCGTCCAGTCGCCACCGTGACCGTGGACGGCGTCGATCTCGGCGAGCGGCTGATACGGGCGGGTCTCGCCATTCCCGAGGCCCAATATCTTCGCGGCGATCCCCCGCGTGCAGCGCGATATGCCGTTGCCTTCTCCCGAGCCAAGCTAGACAGGGCAGGGGCTCTGGCAGGGCGCTGGATCGAGCCCGCCAAGTGGCGGCGAGATGAGCGCCTGCAGTGCGAACGCCGATCCCGTTGACCCGCCCGGCTGATCTCAGGCCGTGAGCGAGGGATCGGCCCACCAGGAAGGACCCTGCTCAAACTCGGCGTCGAGCTTGACCAGCGGCCCATCCGGAGCGTCCGCCACATAGGGCTTGGCGAGCGGCATGCACCGGCCCTTCATCCGTCGAACTTCGCCCGCCACACGTCCGCGACGCTCCAGCAGATCCTCCAGCCATTCGAGATCATCGAGCATGTCGACCACGCCACGACCCGCCAGACAGAAATAGATACAGCGCTGGAAATCGTCCGCACCGTCATTGGCGAGTATCGCGGTCAGCTTTCGCTTGGCCGCCACGTCGCCTTCGTGCGTCCAGGCGATCGCCTCGCGAAGCTCACGAACCGAATAATAGGCGTCCTCGACGTCCATGCCGATGGCGCCGTTCGCGATCATGCGACGTGTCGGCCGATTGTCCGCATCCAGGGCGGCGTCTCGCAGCGTGATGTCGAGATCAAATCGATCGTGAAAAACGGTCTTCTTCATCGCAAGTCTCCAGCGCGTTGGAACGTAACGTGAACGCGCGTGACGGTCAAGCCGCTCAGCACACCATGAGGTCCACCATGCCGATCGACATCATAGTGGGACTCCCGCATCTCAACGAGGGTCCTATTCTCCAGCGAGCCCGAGCGCTGCGAACCAACGCCCTCATTTCTGCCAACGGCCTCTCCCGCTGGTCGGAAACTCGACCATGACGAGTTGACTGCGCCGTGGATCGAACAATGGGCAGCTGACATCTACCGGGACAAGCTCGCTGCTTGAGAGAGGGATGGGGGGCTTCGGGGTCTGATCAAGGAGCGGGCAAAGTCGCTCCCAGTGCCGAGGAGCCCCCGCAATGCCTGATGCTTTAGTCGACGCTCACGATGCCCATCCGCCTTTGGGCGAGGCGAAGTCAAGGCCGAGGTGCGCAATCCAACCCTCGCCCTTCCGTCCGTGGCCCGTTTACGGGCGCTCAGTCCAGAGGTGCGCCTCGCGCTTCAGGACATTCTGCTCGACATCCAGCGCGACGCTCGCCTGCGCGCCGAAAGAGCTGGTGCAGCCGCAAGCCGCCGGTCGCGGCCTACTGGGCAGCCTGCGGCGTCTACGCCGGCTATATCGCCCGCTCGATTGGGCCGGGGCCTGGCCGTCGGCCTCTCGCGAGTGCGGCGCTGCGTCCCAATGAGGAGATCAAGACATGTTGATCGAACTGCGCAAGCTCAGGATTATGAAGGCGCTCTCGGAAGAGACGCCCTGTTACACCGCCGAGATCTGGATTGACGGCGCGTTGGCGTTCCACGCCCGCAATCGAGGCTATGGCGCCGCCGACGACTATCGTCAGGCCGGCGCGATTACCGAGGCCGAGGTCAACAGCTGGCTCCGCGCCAATCGACCGCTACGCTCGTTCCACGACATGACGTTTGAGCCAGATCTTGAACACGAGATCGCGTCTCTGATGGACCAGGCCGAGCACTTGGCACTGCTGCGACGGCGCATGCGAACCAACGTCGTCACAATCGAGGACGGCGAGGTCTTCACCTATCCTCTGAGGGGCCGGCCCGCCGCTGCACTTGTCGCCGCGCTCCGGGCAAAAAGCCCGGGCATCGAGATCGTCAACGAGGCGGGTGAAGCCGGGCTTGCGCGCGCCGTGCAGATCTTGCTCGCACAGGCATCACCAGACGATCCCGGAAGCGAATGATGCGCTACTGCGCCGCGCGCTCCTGGCCGAAGGCCAGCGACCGGTCGGAAAAGGGGAGGGGGAGGGGACCGGGCGAGCGGATTTGCGCTCGAGACCGGAGCACCACCCCATGCATTACGATGTTGCCATGCGCCACCAGCAGGCGCTCGATCCCAGCGCATTGACCACGATCGCCTCGACTCTGCACGCGATCAATGCCGCCATCACCGATTGCCGTAATGCCGGCAAGGATAGCGAAACGGACCCGGCCGTGATCCTCCTCGCGCGGCATTTGGGGAAGGTCTGCGCAAGTGCCGACGACGGCACGACCCTGCGTCGGACATGCATCGACCAGATCGCCGAGATCCGGCGGCATCCCGTCCTGCGCACGCTCGCCTATCGCGGCGTCAGCTATGACGAGGCGGCCAAGCGTGTCTTCCATGCCGAAGGTCGCGCGGCCATGCGCCGCCTCGCCGAGGCCTTGGAGCTGGACGACGGCAGCTTCGACATCCGTTCGAACAAGGCCGGTCCGGCGATCTCGGGCGAAATAACGCTCCACGGTGAGGAGATCTGGGTGCAGCTATCGCTCAGCTGCATGGGCCCAGACCACGAAGTCCTGTTTCGCCGCGTGCGGGGGCGTGATGATCACTGCGGCGAGCGAAACCGCTGGGCCTCGATCAATGAGCTACTGGCGCCCGATCGCTTCGCCGAACGGCTTCGCGGCGAATTGCGCCTGACCGGACCCGTCGGCCAGCCGGCGCGCCTTTTCGCCTGATCGCGAGAATTGCCATGGAATGCCCGAACTCGCCATCGGCTCGGAAATCATCGGTGCCGTTCGCCGCGAGGCACTGCTCGACCTGATCTGCTTCCAGGATGCCGCAACCATCGTGCCGGTCAGCGGGCGTCCGGCGAAATCTTCAACGCCGGCCTGATGGAGGCAGTATGACCGATCCCACCTCTCGCATCGCCACGCTCAACGACCGCGTCCGACTCGGGCTCGATCGCAATGCGCGTATCGTCATTACGGCTACCTGCCTGGCCACCGTTGCGGGCGATGACCGGGTCGTGAGCGTGGCTCTTGCCCAGGCCGAGGTGCTTGGCGCCATCCGGCGCTACGTTTTCACCTCGAAGGACGGTCCAGAGCGCGCGCGCGGCGAGTTCACCATCGGTGAGACGACCGTCCGCTTCAGGATCGACTATTATGACCCGTCGCTCGAATGGGGCTCGGAAGACCCTGCCGATGCCGCCGCGACGACGCGGATCATGACCGTCATGCTTCCCGGCGACGACTGACACGCGTCTTTTCTCGCTCCCCATCCATCCGGAGACAAACCATGCGGCGGATCACACCGGCCAGCCCCGCGCAGGGGCAGGCAATTGCGATTGCGGTTGAGCGTTTGCGCGAAGCCCGTACTCTTCTCCGTCAGGCTGGCGCGCGCCAGGCAGCCTCCGCGGCCGGCAAAGCGATCAGCAGCGCCGAAGGCGCCGCGCGGCACGTACAACACAGGATCCGGAGAACGACGCAATGAGCAGGCATGACCTTCAACCCAAGGCCGACCAACCGCACGTGGTCCGCGCGACGGTTGGCTGGGACCGCCCGCTCCAGACGTTTTTTGCCCAGGTTTTCTTCCGGACCGAAGATGAGCCTGATGAGGGCGAGGCCCTGATCTGGTTCGGCACCGCGCCCGGCGAGCTTCTCACGCCCGAGGCCGTGATCGCGATCGTCGCGCCTCATGTGACGGTGCCCACCGATCTGGTCGATACGCTCGACGCAGATATGCGCGCGACGATCGGCATCAAGGACGGGACCCAGCAGGCCGAGGCCAAGCGGTCGCGCTTCGGCTCGATCCACTGATTGGCGTCTGATCGGTTCGCGCCACTGATAGAGCGGCGCTGACGGCCGCTTCAAATCTTGTTTCGAGTTCTCCGCGTCGCCGGCTCAGCCGGCGCTGCTCACTCCCACGTGCCCTGAAGCACCGATGATCAAGGAGCCGTTATGGCAGACCGCGTTTCCGCCTCGATCACCATCGGCGGGTTGCTCTCTCGCTCGACTTACGCCGAACTCGTCGAGCACATCCATGCAGAAGGCCTCGCGACTGAATGGGACGGCGAGCCCTTCGAGGCGCATCATCGCACCATGGGTGCGCCGCTCAATCTTTATGCCCACGAAGTCGCCGGTGGTCGCTTCGACGCGCTCGAAAGCTGGTGCGTCCAGAACCGGCTTCCCTTTGCGAGATGGTCGGGTGGCTATGCCGGACAATGGGGGCCGGAGCGTGTCATCTATCGCGGCGAGGGAACATTGGCCTCCTACGTCGTGACCGAAGACGACGAAATTGTCATCGCGCGTGGCACGATTGAGCAACTCGGCTCGCTGGAGGCGGTGCTCGCGCACTTCGACGCCGCCGATTTCGCCATTCCCCCTCTCGCCGTCGAGGGCGACGACCAGAGCGCCACGGCCAGCACCACCATCTCGCGCGCGAAGGGAGCTGCTCATGTCGAATAGCTATACCAAGGCCGCGTTCACGCTCGTCGTCACCGCCGCCGAGGCCGATCTTCTCCGCCGGGTCGTCGACGCTATCGCGTTGATCGGCGATCCCGCCGTTGGTCTCGATGCGCTTGAAGCGCACTATGCCACGATCGGCGACGATTTCGCCGCGAAGTTCCCGCGGACCGACCTCAGTCCGTTCGATGGCCTGCTCGACCTCTTTCCGGACGCCGCCTATCCGTATCTCGATCTCGATGTCGCGATCGGCGATCCCGACGTTGAGGATCGGGTGATCGTCTCCCTATGCGGCGAGCAATTCGGCATCGAGACCGCGGCCAACCTAATCCAACGCTGTGCGCGCTCCGCGCTCCCTTTCGGTTTCGAATGGTCCTCTGATCACGACCGGTTGCGCGCGGGCGAATTCGGGGGCGGTTATGTCGTCATCACCGAGGCCGCGATCGAATTTGCCAGCACCGGCAGAATGCTCGACCGCGCCATCGATCGAATCCGCGACGAGGGTGCCGACGGGTTCGTGCTTGCCACCCGGCATGCTGAGCATGGGCTCAGTTTCTGGAACGACGCCGACGGCTTCGATCGGCTTGGACGAGCGCGGGTTTTCTCCGAGGCCGAGGCGGCAAGGTTCGACGTACCAATTGCGACCTCCCAGGCGGATTGGCTCGCCACGCCCGCGCCACTTCGCTTCTGATCGCCACGAACAGTTGCGCCCGCGCCGCAGAGCTATAGCTTGGGCGCTCGGAGACAGATGATGACCTCGATTCCGATCGATTATGATGCAGCGCGCGCGGCGCTGACCCGGCTGATCCCGCTGGCGATGAGCGACACCGGTCAAGCGCGACGTGTTGCAAACTTCCTGATGGCTTGGTGGAACGGGCCGGACCTCGGTCATTTCGAGATCGCCGACATGTTTGGCCTCGATCTCGCAGTTGCCAACGATATCACCAGCATCATTGGCTTTCTGGGCCAGAATGATCGCGGCGCAGTCTATATCGACAGTCTCGGCTTCGCCGAGGAAATGCAGGACATCGTCGCGCATTGGCGCAAACCGGCGACGCCATCACCGGGGGACTGAATGGCGGAAGCCATCACGACCGGTCGTTGCTTGAAGATTCGGGTCAGTAGAATAGTTGCGTGGCGCAGATAGTGCGGCATAACGAGCAATCGTCTGGCGAAGACCGCCACGGCGGACTTTGCCTGGGAAGACGCCGATGCCCGAAGAGAATAACCTCGTCGCGATGACGATCGAAGTCGTCGCAAGCTATGTTGCACATAATAACATACGGCCCGAGGACGTGCCGGATTTCATCACGAAAACCCACGCGGCGATCACCGGTATTGCCAAGGAGCCCGAGGCGTCGCCTGAACCTGCGCCGCCCGCCGAAGCCGAATACACGCCCGCGGTCACGGTCCGTAAAAGCCTCGCATCGCCCGACCACATCGTCTCGCTGATCGATGGCAAACCCTACAAATCCCTGAAGCGCCATCTGGGCACTCACGGCTTGACCCCCGCCGACTATCGCGCGCGCTACGGTCTGAAATCCGATTATCCGATGGTCGCGCCGGGATATTCCGAGCAGCGGCGGGAAGTTGCCAAGCGCCTCGGCCTCGGCCGCAAGCGGCAGGAACCGGCACCCGACGCACCGGCTCAGCAACCTGCGGCCGAAGTCGAACTCCACGTCCAGCCCAAGCCGCGGCGCGGCCGCAAACCCAAGGCCGCCGAGGCGGCGGCGGCTTTCGCCAAGGGTCCGCGGAGCCGGAAAGGACAGGCGGCGGCGGAAACGAGCGACAAGGGCTGAACCAGTCGCGCCGATGGGGACGGACCCGACGGCGCCGAAGTGGCGCCAGGTCGGAGCGGCGCTGACGCGCCTTACTCGGCCGAACGGCCGAGGAGCTGAGGGGGTGAGAGAGTGTGTTCGGACAAGGGGTTCGAGCGCACTTACTCAGGAGACTTCCCATGAACATCGGCACCATCCAGCAGAACGCCAGCGGCACCTACACCGGCAAGATCTCGACGCTCACCGTCGCGATCGTGATCGCGCTGCGCACCGTCCAGTCCGTCAATCCCCGCGCACCCAAGTTCGAGATCCTCGCACTCTCCGCCGCCCGCCAGTGGGTTCAGGTCGGTGCGCTGTTCGAACTTTCGTCCAACTCGACCGGCGAAACGTTCCTCAACGGCAAGATCGAGGATCCCAGCCTCGACAAGCCGCTCTACATCTCGGCATTCCGCCAGGAGGATGGCTCGTACAACGTCGTTTGGTCGCGCCCGACCCGCCGACGGGACGCGCCCACTGACATGGTTGCTGCCGACGATGGTCTGCCGCCGCTGCCCGGCGCCGACGCACCTGCGGCTCCCGCTGGTGGCGACGGTCTGGGTGAATCCTCGGCCGATGGCGCATTCGGAGGCGAGCCGGCTGCCGCAGGCGGTCGCCGGCGTCGTCAGCCGGAGATGGCAGACTAGCACCTCTCCCCACCACGTGCCGCTGCCCGGCACGTGGACACTTCAGGGCTCGGTTCGCTCACTGCGAAACGGGCCCTGTTTTCTTTCTTCCTGCCTAAGGCCGCCAGCGTGGTTGCGCGAAGCGCCAGCCTTGTATATGTTCGTGTATATCCAAAGGAGGCCGCCATGGTCGGAAATTCCTCTCAGGCGTCACAGTCTCGCGAAGTGAAGCTTTTTCGAAACAACAAAAGCCAGGCGGTGCGCATTCCCGCCGACTTCGAATTGCCTGGCGATCGCGTGATGATTCATCGCGAAGGCGACCGCCTGGTACTTGAACCGATAAAGCGCAAAAACATACTTGAGGTATTGGCGAGCCTCGAGCCGCTCGGACCAGACGATCAATTTCCCGATATCGACGACACGCTTCTGCCAGCCAAGGCCATCGACCTGTGAGCCGGCTCTACATGCTCGACACGAATATCGTGTCCGAACTGGCGCGAAACCCCCAGGGCGTTGTCTCGTCGCGCATCGCCGAAGTCGGGCCAGATGCGATATGCGTCAGCATCATCACTGCGGCGGAACTGCGCTATGGCTGTGCCAAGAAAGGTTCGCCCAGACTGCTGGCGCAGATCGAAGCGATCCTCGAGAGCGTACAGGTGCTCGCGCTCGATGTGCCGGCCGACACGGAATATGGCGGTATCCGCGCTGAACTGGAAAGTGCGGGGAAGCCGATCGGTCCGAACGACCTTTTCATCGCCGCCCATGCCTATGCGCTCGATGCGACGTTGGTGACGGCGAACGTCGGCGAATTTTCACGCATCCGCGCGCTTACCGTCGAAAACTGGCTTGTTGATCGGCACTGACCCGGCACACCCATAACCTGACTGACTGAGCCGGCCGCGCAACCCGTGGTCGCGATCGATGGTCAGCTCTGCAGTCTCGACGCCGTGGCGCTTCCCGCATGTCTGTGTATTGCGCCTGGTTCCTGCCGGGTCCGCCTGCCTCCCTTCGCCTGTGATGTGACACCTGCGGCGAACGGGGGCGCATCGCAACCCCTCCGGTCGCCCGTGTTGCCGCTGAAGCGGCTGCCCGCGCCAGCTCCCTTCGCGGGGTTCCCCGTCGCTTACGCTTCGGTGCGATGCGCCCCCGCACGCCGCTCTTTCGGTGTCACCGGCGGGAAGGCCGTCGGACCCAGACAGGAGCAGTCCCATGAACAACGTCAACATCACCGGTCGCGTCGCCAAGGATCCCGAGACCCGCGGCAGCGTCACCACCCTCATCGTCGCCACCGACCGTGTGAAACTCAAAGACGGCAAGACCTACGTCGACGAAGCAACGGGCTACACCGCCAAGGAGACCGAGTTCCACAAGGTGACGTGCTTCAACGGCCTCGGCAAGTCCGCCGCCTCGCGCGAAAAAGGCAACGTCGTCGCTATCTCGGGCCGGCTGCATTATTCGAGCTGGGAGGACCGGGACGGCGTGGCCCGCTATGGTTGCGAGATCATCGCCAACAGCATCGACTTCTTCTGAACGCGCCAGGGCGGCGCCAGCGCCGCCCTATCTTTCCTCGCTGCCTAACGCCGGCGCCAGCAGTGTCACGGCGGTGTCATAGACCCAGGCGCGGGCAAGCTGGTTCGATAACGGGTCGCGATAGACAACCAGACGCCAGCGCCCCCGGTTCTCGGCAATCGCCAGCACGGCGCCCTTCGGCGCCTTGAGCACCACCTGCCCGCTACGCTCCGGCGTGCGCCGAAACGTAGCATCACGCGATAGCTCCGCGCGTGGCAGGTCCGCGACATAGGCTTCGTCGTTATGGACCTCGGCCTCGTGATAGGCCTTCGTTTCCTGCTGAAGCCGGTCGACCTTCTGGGTCAACTCGGCAAACGCCGCCTTGTCCTGCGGACTCTGGCTTGTCTCCTGCGGGATAAGCGCGACCGCGCTAAGCACAAGGCCAAGAAACCCGAAGATGAAGCTCACGAACTCCACGAGCCCCATCCTTCGGAGTTGGGGAATCGTGTTTGGGCCCAGGTTCGCAAACAGCTCGGCGAGAACATCGAGCATCGAGCCGTACAGAGCGGCTCCTTCTTCATCGGTCTGCGCTGAGGCGAACGCTTCGGCGATACGCTGCGCCTCGATCACCGATCTGGCGGCAAGCTCGGTCGCTGACTGGACGACATCATCGCTCGCGCGAAGCGTCCCCAGATCAATCATCAGCATTCGCTCGGCGATGGCGCTGAACATGGAAAAGCGCGGCAGCGAGTCTGCAATCATGCGCCGGTAGGTCTCTCCCGCGGTCGCCGCAGCGATCGCGGTTGCAACCGCACCGCGGTTGATGTCGAACGCCTTCATCGTGTCCAGCGCACTGCTCGCGAGATGGCGCTGCTGCTCGACCAGCCCGCCATGCTGCTCCGCAATCGTCCGCGCCGTTTCCTGCACGGATAGTGCCCAGGCGTTGCTCGCGAGATGCTTGAACGCCTTCTGACTTTCCCGCTCGCGCGCCAGAGTGTCGAGTATCCCACGATAGGGCGCATCGAAATTGGTGCCCCGCAGCAGCTCCTGCTCCTTCGTCGCCTGGCGGATCGCTTCGACCGCGGCGCCACCGCCCAGCACATTACGTAGCAGGTCGGCGCGTTCGCGCTCTTCTCGGAGGTAGCGATCAACGGCGGTCTCGGTGAAGCCAAAGGGATTGCGTCTCATAAAGCCGTTACTGTCAGATCAGCACGAGCGGTGCGACCAAGATTTCGGCAACCAGAGTGAACCGCCCTCAGAATGTTCGACGCATCCCGGCGCTGCCGGGACCGGCGCTCTACTCGGCTATCGCCTCCCGGAGCCCGTGCCGGTCTCCGCCCTGCGGGTGACGATCACCTTGCGATGGCGCCTGAGGCAAGCGGAGTGCCTTAAAAATCTCTCTCTCTGAATGCCTAGATATGACGTGCGGGGATCCGAGCCCGTCAAGGATGAGCGGTTCCCCCACTCCCCGCTGGCGCGGCGTTAACCGGGGTCCGGCTGCGCCGGCTTCCCGGCTAACGTCCCTGACTGCCACGACCGCCGCACGTCGAATGAGAAGCCTCATCGAATGGATGAGATTCACGGAGGCTATCATGACCAACTTCACAAACTTCGCCGACCTCGCCAGCCACATTGCCGCCGCGCGCGAGAATGAAGACCTGACCCAGACCTACGAAGGGGCGTTTATCGAGCAAAGCGAGATGGCGAAACTGAGCAT